>CAWANC010000006.1:0-823952 GCA_963783155.1 uncultured Acidobacteriota bacterium
GTAGAGACGGGATGGGGCAAGCGTTTACATAGCGCGGGAAGTCGGTCAGAATGATCCGGAGTTCCGGAGGGTGCGCCGGCGGGCTCAGGGACGCCGAGGGCTGCAGGGGCTTCAACTGAGTGAAGCCCGGCAAGGAAAATATGAAGATGACCCAAAGATTGACGGAAGTCGCGCTGCTGGTTCTGTTGGCGGCGGCAATGGTGGGATCTGTATCTGACCTCCGGCGTGACAACCCCTGAGTCTTCGAGCCCGGGAACCTCTTCCTCGACGGGCGGGACTCTGTCCATTCAGACGGATTATCTGGAAAGCGCGCGGCGGCTGGCGCTGACGGCGAAACGCCCGGGGAACAACACGTGGCCACGAATGCCCTGGACGCCGCCGACCGAGAACTGGACCTGGCCTATGGTTACGACCTGCAGCTTGAGGCCGGCGAGCCGGTCCGGGAGACGCCTCAGATTCAGGCCATTCAGGAACGAATCGCGAGAATCAAAAAGGCCATTCAAAAGCACCAGGCGGAAGCCGATCAGCTGAAGAGCGCCATGAATCGGGTGGGGGGATCGCGGCGGGCGGCTCTCAAAGAACAATTGGATGTGAGCGAAGCCGAGCTGGATCTTTCCCAGGAGGTTCTGGGCGACGCGAAAGATGAACTCGTTCGAGCCGGAGGCAGTCCGCAGACCGTTCTGGAGAAGCTCAAGGCGGAGCATGCGGCGGCCTCCAGGGAGCGCGACAACTTCAAGTTTCCTCCGCATTCGCAGCCGGCGCGTTCGGGCAGCCTGCTGGCAAAATGGTCGCGCTGGAAAACGGTCCGCCGCGAACAATCTCAAATCCATCAGGCGCGGCGGGAGGCTGCCGCCGCCGCTGCCCTCCTGACCCGGCAATACGAGGCGCTTCAAAAGCGTATGGCCACCGAAGAGGGTCAACAAAAGGCCCTGGTGAGCCACGAGCTTACGCCCGGCCAGATCGCGGCGCTGGTGGCTCCGCGCCGGGGCCGGCCGTCTGCGGCCGGCAGGGGCAAGGCGCCTTCGCCCGGCGCAGCTTCGGCACAAGGCTCCCCAGCGGCGCCGGCTGCGTCGAATTCACCCGGTCCTGCCGTCGCTTTAATCCGGCGCATTTCATCAGACCAGACCCGCCTTCGCATTCTTGAGCGACGAATCCAGTCCATGCAGGATTTGGACTCGGCTTATGCCGGGTGGAGCGTCCTGGCGGGAACGGCCGAGCGCTCTGCATTGCACAGCATGATTGCAGGCGGTCTGTGGATTGTTCTGATCATGGCTTTCGCGTTCTTCCTGAACCGCCTGATCGAGCACTTCTTCGCCGGCCTTTCCCTGCAACGGAAACAGAAGACGACGCTTCAGGCCGTCCTCCGCATCTGCGTGCGGGTGATGGTGGCAATCGTGATTCTGATTCTGATTTTTGGAAAGCCCGATAATTTATCAACCGTCGTGGGCCTCACCGGCGCCGGCCTGGCAGTGGCTCTGCAGGATTTTCTTCTTTCATTCCTGGGCTGGTTCGTGCTGATGGGCCGGCATGGTATCCGGGTGGGCGATTGGGTGGAGATCAACCCCAACGCTTTTACGGGTGTACGAGGCGAAGTGATTGAGATCACCCTGTTCCGTACCGTGCTGCTGGAAACCGGCAACTGGAATGAGCCGGGCCATCTGACCGGCCGCCAGGTCGCCTTCATGAACATGTACGCCGTGAGCGGCTATTACTTCAATTTCAGCACCTCCGGCCAGTGGCTCTGGGACGAATTGCAGGTGGCCATTCCAGGCACCGAAAATCCTTATCCGCAGATGGAAAAAATCCGGGCCATCGTTGCCAAAGCCACCGAGAGCAATTCCCAACTGGCCGAACTCGAATGGCAGCGTGTGTCGAGCCGCTATGGCACAAGGCCCTTCTCCGCCCAGCCCACCGTCAACGTCAAACCCACCGACAACGGTGTGATTGCCATCGTTCGTTATATTGCCCGCGCCGACGAACGAACCGCCACGCGCTACAGCTTGAACCATGAAATCGTCAAGCTTCTCCACAACGGAGAAGAACTGATCCCCGGTGACGAGGCCCTCGCCGACACCTAGCCATGGGGTGGAAAACTCCCCTTTCTGTGCATTGCCGGGAGGGTCTGGCGCCTCAATTGGCATTTGGCGACCGGCCAGGAAGGGCGGGAAAGTGGTAAAAATTACATACTACATTTAGCGATATTTTTCTGGACAAGCGCTATATTTTGTGCTGGAATGGCATCCGGGGGAAATGACGTGAACAATCTCGGTCTGCAGGAGTGGACCAGGGTCCACAATCCGATTCCGCAAGGAATCAAGTTTCTTGAGCACACGTTTACGGAACCGGCGTCGTTTCGCCTGAGGGTGTCGCCGGTGTCGCCGGGCATCTATGCGATTCTGGCGCGGGACCGCTCGGCTGAGGCGCCGGAATATGCGGTCATCTATTTTGGGGAATGCGACGACTTCTCGCGGCAGGTGGCCAGGACCCACGAGCTTTACCGGGACTGGCTGGAGGTTGCCGGCAGCCTGGAAGACCTCTCCGTGGCCTATTACGCAACGCCTTTTATTTCGGAAGCGCAACGGCGCACCATGAAGAACTCGCTGGTTGAACAGTACCACCCGGTCTGCAATGGAAAGGCCGCGAGACATTTTTCCTTTGGCGCGCTGCTGGGGATTAGCCGTTGAAGACCGGTCTGCGGGGCCCGGGCCATAGCGTAAGCGGGACGCTGTTGTTTGGCCCGGGATATGATGGCGCTCGATGGTGAAAAGGCCTGGCGGGGGCCGGACTCGACTGAGAGGAGAACGAAGGCAGGCGGCCGGCAGTGAGGACGCCACCTCGAGCGCCATCTCCAAAGAAAGTTGTGATCACAAGAAAGTAGCGCGTTGAAGACGCGCTGCTCTGCACACCCCTCTTTCAATCGTTTCATTGCTTCAAAGTCTGCGGGACCCGGCAGCGAACAGCGTGTTGAAAAAGGCTGTAGCGGCGGCTTTACGCCGCCAACCCACACTGAAAGTATTGACCTTGTGGCGGGGTAAACCCGCCGCTACGCTCTCTCTGCGGGATATTTCAAGAGCCGCCTAATCCTGAATCAACTCTTCGAGCTTCTCGCCATCGATATCGGTCGAAATCTGCATCCAGAGCGGGAGATGGTCGGAGAGCTGAAAGGTGAATTTTGTCAGGCTCAGGCCGGCCGGGAAGAGCTCTGTAATGTGCGCCGCGTCGATATAGAAATCGAGCACGCCGCCGGCGTTGGTGAAGTTTTCAGGGTAGTTGGCGTATTGAAGGATCTGGTCGTAACGCTTGTTTTTTTGCAGGTTGCTGCCGTGATCGAGCCCCAGCAGCGCCCTGGGGATCTGCAGGCCGTGCCGGGTGATGGCTTTGAAAAGCGGATCCTGGCGCGACGGAATGTTGAAGTCGCCCATCACGATGAGGTCCTGGTCCTCGCAATATTTGTCGCGGCGCTTGCCCTCCACCCAGTCGGCCAGCATTCCAATCTCTCCCAGACGGGCCGCCAGGCTGTTGCCCCACCGGATGTGGGTGGTAAGAAGAATGAAATCAAAATTGCCGGACTTAAAGGACGCCAGGTAGGGGCTTCGCCAGAAGGATGACTGCGGCAGGTACTCCAGCCCTGCTTTCTTGCGTGGAGCGTCGGCCTCCGCCGCCAGGCCGTTGAAGGTGGCGGCTCGCCGGTCATAAACGTAGGCCACGCGTTCGTGGTTGCCACCTGCGTCGGGAATCATGTCGGAATAAACCGCCCGCCAGTAAGGCCCCAGAATCTTGAGAACGCGGCTGAGGTCGTCAAGATTGTCGCGCAGCTCCACGATGCCGATCAGGTCAAACTGTCCCATGATTTCGGCAATGTAGTGGACGGCCGCCTCGGTGCGCCGCACTTTGCCAAACTCGCGGATGTTCCAGGTGGCAATGTTCAGAGTTTCGTCGAGCTTGGAGGACGGGATTTTGGCGGCGTCGATTCGCTTGCGGAGGGCAATGAGCCCCCGGGCGATCTCTTTTGAGATTTTTCCGTGGTGCATGAGATCGGTTCCTTTCTCCCCGGGCACCCGCCGCATAGCTGAGGCTCGCCGGGCAGTGGACGCGCGGCAAGATGTGCGGTCACTCGGAAGCTATGTTGCAAGATTTATACACCCCGGGCCGCCGTGCTGCAAGGGCTCTGAAGACAGAAAGCTGAGCGCTGAGTTGCATGGCTGCGGTCTAAGCAAACGTTACCGTGTAGGCGCGGCCACGATCGGCCTTGAAAGAAAAAGAGCCGTCGTTGTTGGTTGAAAAGCGAACGGCGCGGGCACGGGAGCGGATGGCGACGATCTTCTGGCCTTTCGGTGCGCGGAGGCGGTGGGTGCCGGCGGCCGTAGCTCGCAGACGCGCGGAGGTGGCGCGACCGTTTTCCCATGCAAGGTCAACCTGCAATCCGCCGCGCGCGCAAAATCCCTTGAAGCGGCCTTCGGCCCAGGCCCGGGGCAGCGCGGGCAGGAAGGCGATTTCGCCGGCGTGGCTCTGGAGCAGCATTTCCGCAATGCCGGCCGTGCCGCCCAGGTTGCCGTCAATCTGAAACTGCGGATGCGTGCGGCTGCCGGAATTGAAAAGGTTGGCCAGCGTGTAGGCGCGGAGCAGTTCCACCACGCTTTGCCGCGCGGCCTCGCCGTCAAGCTGGCGCGCCAGCAGACTAATGGCCCAGGCGCGACTCCAGCCGGTGGACCCGCCGCCGTTACTGAGACGACGATCAACGGAAACCCGCACGGCGCGCGCCAGGCGCGGCGTTCCGCGCAGGGTGATTTGATTGCCCGGGTAGAAAGCGAAGAGCGGGGAGAAGTGGCGATGGCCGGGCGCAGGCTCATCGTGATCCTCCATCCACTCCTGGAGCTGGCCGTGGCGGCCGATCTGCAGGGGAAAAAGCCTATCCAGTTTGGCCTGGATTTTTTCGCGCAGCAGCTCGTCGCGCCCGAGCAGCCTGCCGGCTTGCAGCGTGTGGCGGAAAATGGCGTGGGTCATTTCCAGGTCCATCGTCGGGCCCATGCACAGCCGGGCCACGGTTCCGTCCGCCATCCGGTAACTGTTTTCAGGTGAAGTTGAAGGGCCCGTAACCCAATGGCCCTGGCCGTCGCGGACAAGATAATCCAGCAGGAAAAGCGAGACCAGCCGCAGCACGGGATAAGCGCGCTCACGGAGGAACGCGAGGTCGCGGGTGAAGTCGTAATGGTCCCAGAAATGCAGCGCCAGCCAGGCTGCCCCCATGGGCCAGATGCCTGGGCCTACGGAATCCACGGGCGCCGCGTGCCGCCACAGGTCGGTGTTGTGGTGCGCCACCATGCCCCCTGCGCCATACATTTCGCGCGCCGTGCGCCCGCCGGTGGGCCTGAGGCCCTCCAGCAGGTCAAAAAGCGGGCCGTGGAGTTCAGAAAGGTTGCACACTTCCGCCGGCCAGTAGTTCATTTGTATATTGATGTTGATGGTGTACTTGCTCTCCCACGGCGGCGCGAGGCTGGCGTTCCAGATGCCCTGCAGGTTGGCCGCCATGCTGCCCGGTCGGCTGCTGGCCATCAGCAGGTAGCGGCCGTACTGGAAATACAAGGCGGCCAGCGCGGGGTCGTCCGCCCCTTTCTTCTGCTGCGTGAGGCGCTCGTCGGTGGGCATCGCCGTTAGCTCGGAAGTGCCGGGCAGGTCGAGTGCCACGCGCCTGAAGAGCCGCGCATGGTCCTCCATGTGGGCCCGAACGAAGCTGGTTGTACGATTTGAGTGCGGCAACCTGCAGCCGCTTTTCGCACGCTGCGCGCGGCGCAGGGCTGCGAATTTCGGTTTCGGCAGCCAGCAAAAGCGTGGCGGCGTTTGCACCCACAACCTTCAGGGTGCTGCCGCGGGTCTCGATGCTTCCGCCTTCGGCCATGCAGTGAAGCACGGCGACGAAACGCACGCCCTCGGTTCCCCATGCCTTTTCGCGTTCACTGTGCGCGATGGCCTGGCCTTCCAGCAGAATCTGATTGGAGCCGCCCGCGGCGCTTTTGGCATCGGCTTCGCGTGAGAGGCGAACGGTGAATGAGAGACCGCCCGGTTTGTCGCAGGTCAGGCGGACCGCCATCACCTGGTCCGGCGCCGACGAAAAGACTTCGCGGTGGAAGCGCACTCCTCCCGAACTGAAATCGACCGTGACGATACCTTCGGTGAGATTGAGTTCACGGCGGTAGTCGGACGGAGTCGCTTCATCCCTAAAATCGAGCCATAGGTCGCCCAGCGGCTGGTAAGGCGGCAGCCGCACGGGATTTCCCATCAGGGTTTGGGCGGCCAGGTTTTGCGCTTCAATCGGTTGGCCGGCGAAAAGGAGTTTCCGAATCTCAGGCAGGCTTGCAGGCGCGCGCTGGTTGTTACGATCGCTGCGGATGCCCACCCACACCGTGTCTTCGTTCAACTGGATGTGCTCTTGTTGTGCTCCGCCAAACATCATTCCGCCCAGGCGGCCGTTGCCGATGGGCAGCGCCTCGTGCCATTCGACGGCGGGCTGGTGGTACCAGAGCCTGGGGCCCGCGGAGTCCGGCGCTTCAGGCTTGCCGATGGCGGAATCCGCTCCCGGCCAGGCCACGGCCGCCACGGCTCCCAACCCCAGAGCAAGAAAATCGCGCCGTGTGGGTGGGCGACTTGCGTTGGATTTCATGATGTCCATTTTAGGCGGGTCCTTTTTCATTTTTCCAGCCTGGCGTTGGAGTCAAACCAAGCGCCCACCGCCAGCGACCAAAGTCCGGTGCGCGCCAGCCACCTTCGCCGATTGATTCCCATGAGGCCTTCCTGAACGAAGTATGAAGGATGAAGGATAAATGGTGAAGGCCGATGTTCATTGTTTTGACGTTTTCATGCGGACGCCGAGCCGTGCCATAATGGCATCTGCGGCCGAGAGCGGTCGGGTGCCTCACACTTTGTGGTTTTCGCGATGTGTGCGATCGACGAGGCGGGGCGGAGTTTCCGTTGTCCGGAGACTCTGTGGCCGGTCCGCTTTTCAGGAGGGCGTGGCTTCAGCCGCGCCATAAAAGATTGGCGAATGAGGGCGGCTTCAGCCGCTGAAGTTGCAGGAAAGGGAAAACATTTTGAAGTCTGCTTCAACCATATCAACATCCGAACACGCCCTGCGGCACGACTGGAGGCGCGAGGAAGTCCGCGCCATTTACCAACAGCCGCTGCTGGAGCTGGTGTTCCAGGCGCAGCAGGTGCACCGGCAGCACCACAATCCGCAGGAAGTGCAGACCTGCCGGTTGCTTTCCATCAAGACGGGCGGCTGCCCGGAGGATTGTGGCTACTGTCCGCAGAGCGCGCATTACGAAACCGGAGTGGAGCGCGCCGCGCTGATGGACGTGGACGACGTTCTGGCCCGGGCGCGCCAGGCCAAGAGCGAAGGCTCCACGCGATTCTGCATGGGCGCGGCGTGGCGCGAGGTGCGCGACGGCGGGGATTTTGACGCGGTGCTCGAAATGGTGCGCGGCGTTGCAGCGCTCGATATGGAAGTCTGCTGCACGCTCGGCATGCTGACCGCCGAACAGGCCCGGCGCCTGGCCGAGGCCGGGCTCACCGCCTACAACCACAACCTGGACACCTCGCCCGAGTTTTACGGCAGCATCATCACCACGCGGAGCTACGAAGACCGTCTGCGCACACTGGAGCACGTTCGCCAGGCGGGCATCACCGTCTGCTGTGGAGGCATCATCGGCATGGGCGAAAGCGACGATGACCGCATCGGATTGCTGCAGCAGTTGGCCTCGCTCGATCCGCATCCCGAAAGCGTGCCCATCAACATGCTGGTGGCCGTGGAAGGCACGCCGCTCGCCGAAGCCCGGCCCGCCGACCCGCTGGCGCTGGTGCGCTGCATCGCCACGGCGCGGGTGCTGATGCCGGCCTCCATGGTGCGGCTGAGCGCCGGACGACGGTCGCTGACTCGCGAGGCCGCCGCGTTGTGCTTCCTGGCCGGGGCCAATTCCATCTTCACCGGCGAAAAATTGCTGACCACGCCCAATCCCGACGTGGATGAGGACCAGCAGTTGTTCCGCGACCTCGGCCTGCGGCCCATGGCCCTGGAGTAGCGGCGGCTTTACGCCGCCATGTGGCGCGATAAACGCGCCGCTACAAAATCCAAATCCGGAGCGCGTAGCGGCGGCTTTATGCCGCCATACACCAAGGTCAATTTAGGCAGTTTGTGGCCTATGAAAAAGCTCGAAACGATTCCACGATCGATGCCCTGCGGGCGGAGCTTGACCGGCTGGAAGCGCGGTCGGAGTTTCGGCGGCTGGGCCAATTGAGGGCATGAATCTCTCGTCCAACGATTATCTCGGCCTGGCGACCGACCCGAGACTCAGCCAGCGGTTGCGGCGGCGCTTGAGGCCGGCACGCCTGTGGCCTCAACCGGCTCGCGCCTGCTGAGCGGCAATGCGCCTGAGTGGGAAGAACTGGAATCGAGACTTCGCGCGCTTTATCGGCACGGAGGCGGCGCTGTTTTTCACCTCCGGCTACGCGGCCAACGTGGGCCTGCTCGGCGCCATCCTTGGCCCGGATGACACGGTCTTCTCCGACGAATCCAACCACGCCAGCCTGATTGACGGCATTCGCCTTTCGCGCGCCCGCAAGGTCATCTTTCCTCATCTCGATCTCGATTATCTTGAAGACGCTTTGCGCCGCAGCGATTCTGCGGGCCGCAGGTTTATTGTGGTGGAAAGCCTATTCAGCATGGAAGGCGACCGCGCTCCCATAGCCGATCTGCTCTCGCTGGCCGGGCGCTTTGGCGCGGAACTGATGGTGGATGAAGCCCACGCCACGGGCGTCTACGGCCCTCGGGGCCGGGGCCTCGTGGCCGCTGCAAACGGCAACGCGCAGGTCTTCGCCACGGTGCATCCGTGCGGCAAGGCGCTGGCTTCCGCTGGAGCGTTTGTGTGCGGCTCGGAAACGCTGAAACAATTCCTGGTGAACCGCGCTCGGACCTTTATCTATAGCACCGCCCTGCCGCCTTACTTCGCCGCGCAAATCGGGAAGGCAGTTGAAATTGTCGCCGATGCCGACGCCGAACGCCGCCGACTGCTCGATCTTGCCGGCTTTCTGCGTGCCCGTTTGCGCGAGGCCGGGTTCAACATCGGCACAAGTGACACGCAGATTGTGCCCCTGATACTGGGCGGCAATGACGCCGCCATCCACTACGCCCGCGAACTCTCGCGCCACGGCTTTGCCGTCCGCCCCATCCGCCCGCCCACCGTCCCCGAAGGCACCTCCCGCCTGCGGCTTTCCGTGACCACAAAACTTTCAGAAGAAATCTCGACCGGCTGGTGAAAGCCTTGGTGGCCGCGCGAGACGCACAACACCGTAGTGGTAGCCGCGACGGTGCGTTCCGTCGCGGGTCTATTCGCGTCGGGAACCCGCGACACAAAAAGCAGTGTCGCTGCTACGCTCCGTAGCGGCGGTGTCCTCACCGCCGGCCTTTATCGGGGGCCGCGCGGGATGCGCAACACCAGTAGAGGCGAAAGGTCGTTGCAGTTAGATCAAGAAAACAGCCGGAAACTCGGGGCTACCCGCCGCTGGTAGGCCATGCTCGGACAGCAGCCTGTTGAGCTCTGCGCCTCCAATAAGCTCGATGGGCAGTCGTCTGCGCAAACTCCTTCGCTTGGCTCGTGAAATCTGAGGTAGTGATTAGAATGCCCTTTACCGCCCGCCCGTCGGCGGTTACCGCGCCATAGAACTCGCGAACCGTGGCTGCACCCACCAGATTGCCTGCCGCAAACCTCTTACACTGAACAAGGTATCGGCCTCCCACCAAAGGCTGGTCAAGCGTTGCTACAACGTCAATGCCCCCGTCGCCGCTGGCCTTGGTCATCACAGCCTCGAAACCCATCTGATGGAGAAGGCCGGCAATCAACTTCTCAAAATCAACACCCGAAAGCGCGTCAAAGCTGGCGAGACCGGTTGTCGAGGGAACAGACTTAATACTGAAACCGAGAGTCGAAAGCGCCTCTGCGACCTCGTCCTCTTCCATTACCGGTTTGCCCAGCCCGGCAAGTCTCTTGACCAGCAGCTCAACCTGGTGTGGCGTGCCATCACTTGTGCGGGCAATCAAATCGGCGGCAGGGGGCGTAAAGGAAATCCTGCTTTGTTCGGCCAGGCGCTGACAAATCTCGACAACCTCCTCATGGGAATATCCTGGCAGGGCCAGGACCAAAGGAAAGGCTTCAACTAATTCAGTCGGGCATTTCAGCTTGGAATGGGCCGTGCCAATACACGTGGTACGCGCGCATATGTGCTGAAGAATCTTCGAAGAATTGTCTTGGCCCACATCAAGGATGTCAGCCCTGAAATCCTTGAGATATGAAACGATGTTGCTGGTTGTCGAACGCGGCAGTTGGTCGACATTCGCCATTATGAGAGCAGCAGGATGGTCGTCGAAAATGATAATGGGCCTTATCATCGCGGATACCTCGCGGATGCCAGCAAGCGACTTTGCATCAACCTCCGCCTCCTTCTCACAGTATTCGTGGGCAAATGCCCGCGCCAAGGTGCGCTTTCCAATCCCACTTGGGCCTGTTAACAGAACATGTCCTGGTCGGCGAATGTACCGACGCGCACCATCCGAGCTTCGTCGGAGAATGCATCCTGAAGGTTCCTCCTCGTAGAGGGCCGCGAACTGCCTTAGGCGCTGAATGGCGTCTTGTTGTCCGATAATGCGGGTAAGGCCGCTGGCCTGCCGTCGGGCCATCAGCTCCCGGTGCTGCCTCTCCTGTTCAGCGTCGAACCTTGCAAGTTCCTCTTGGCGGGCCAATTCCCGTGCACGATCCTCGTCGCGGGCTGCGCACGCATCATGCTTGGTATCTCCGGTGACGGTGTCCAAGAACCCCAGGGGCTTTCCACAACTCGGGCAGATTTTCAAAAGTGTCGCCTCAGCCGTTATGTGCGGACCTGCCGGGAAAGTTTAGCACATCCCGGACTCGGTTAGGCTTGCGCGTACTCACTCGTCCCTGTCCCTGGTGAAGCGACTTTCCGTTCGACAAGTAGACGCGAATTATCTTAATCGCTTGTGGCGATTTCCACCCTGAGTTCTACGCCGAGGTCCGAGCCCTCTTTCTCAATGACGAGTTTCCACTTGGCGAGGTTTCGGATGAAGCAGTCCGCATCTCCATGTAGCTTCATCCATGGTTTGTGGCATTTCGGGCACATGTACTGAAGGGGTTTGGCCTTCGCCTGGTTCAATGGGTAATGAATTTTGGCGTCACAACTTTTGCATTTCATCTCCAAGGACGTAAGCGCATCCAAAGTTACATAGACCTTTTCACTCATAGCCGCTCCTCTTCTTCTTGAGAGACTTTGCCTGCGCTTGTGTAGGCAACGACCTGGGCCAGGAAGTAGATGAAAACCATGATGCCGTCGGTGTCAGGCTTGTTATTGGTATCGAGCAGCCTTGTCATGGGCTGTCGGTCGTGCACATACATGCCCGGTTTCCAAATGTAATCTTCTAGCCATCGCTCCCTGCATTTGCCGTTCGGAAACAGTGGTTTTGTGTGGCTGACCACAACCCCGAGGACAGGGCCATAATTGTCCAGCCGGGCTTGGCGGTCCTTAAGCTGCGTAGCTAGGTCTTCCGGGTTAGACACTTTGCGCTTGACCTCAATGATTGCGCGAACCGAGAAGTGCGGTACCAAGGCGAATTCCGCACACTCGAAAATCGCTGGCATTTCTGACGGGTCCCAGATGATGAGGTCGCACTGCGGCACGTCCTTTAATTTTCCTGTTGAATCGCTGGAACGGATTACCGCGCCAGTGGATATCCGGAAGCGGTGACCGAGCATTCTTCTTGCCATCGACCGGACCCACGCCTCTGCATATAGGCCCGTTACGTTCGGGTTCATTACGAAAGCCGATAGAAGCCCGTCGTTCTGAAGCGGCTGTGCAAACGCCTCCGCGTACGCATCCCAGAACTCTTTCCAACCCCTTACACCTGAATTTCTAGGTGGTTCCCCTTGTGCTCTGCGAAAGTCGTCTCCATGTTCCATCCGATCAACCTCATTGATGAGATCCGACGACAGCGCCGGTAGTTGTCTACAATATCATGTGTGAGTTGGGGCTGACCCTGCCTAGTGGAATCTGCGGTCTCCGGAAGGGGCTGGGTTAGGGCGGCAAGCGACTCTAGCTGCGCGAGGCAGGTGGCCCGGGTCGCCTCAGCGCCGCTTGCTGGAGGAGGGGTCAAGCACCGGGAGCGAGGAGAAGTATTTTCGGTAAAAGCCGCGGTCCCGTGATAGAAGCTGAGACGACTGCACATCGGCGTGCGCTCCGATGAGGAAGTCCGCGAGGACGCGGGCGCGAGGACCGCCGTGGCGGCGGTAAGCCTTCCACGCCAGGCCGGCTTGGAAGAGCGCAGAACGATTCAATGACTGCACCTCGATAGAATTTTCGTCCAGAAAGCGGTCCAGTTCTTTTTGCGAGAGAAAAGCCAAAGAGAGCTCGGCGTAAACGAGGTCGCAAATCACGAGCGACCCGCGTGAGGCGGCCTGCTCGACCGCCTGGAGTGAAGACTCCTGGAAGCGCTCATCGCCGGCCAGAATGTCGAGCAGGATATTGGTATCGAGAGCGGTAATCATCGGCCCCGCACGGCCTCGATGAATTCATCCACCGACTTGAAGCCCAACTGCTTCAAGCCCCGGCCGCCGGCGCCGGCCCACTTCCGCAAGGTCAGCCCGGGTGTCCTCTTCCGCAGCACAATAACGCCCCTCACCACTTCAAACTCCACTTCCGAGTCGGGGCCCAGCCTGAACTTCTCGCGGATAGCCTTGGGAATGGTCACTTGTCCTCGTTCGCCCATTTTCATACTTTTAAGTATGACTCAAAATACATACCACGTCAATCGGCTCCGGCTTGCCGAAGGGGTTGGTGCCGAGCAGCAAGAACCTCTGACTTTGCAAGATTACAGACAACGCATGTTGTTTGACAAAGCGAAGGAACGGCGGGCATCATCAGGACGTATTCTGAGTGCCTGGGTTTCAGCGCGACCATGGTGGACGAGAAAGCATGAATGGCATGGAACTGACCGCAGTTTTTAAGAAAGTACCGGAAGGCTACATCGCCTGGGTTGAGGAACTGCCCGGGGCCAACACGCAGGGCACGACGCTGGCCGAAGCCCGCGAGAACCTTATCGAGGCTGTGATGATGGCCTTTGAGGCGAATCACGAGCTTTCCGGGACTCCAGTGCCGGAAGAGTTTTCCCTGAAAGAAAAAATCTCCCTGGCGGCCGCGAGAAACTGCGCGAGTTAATCCGACACGGCACTACGCCAGCGAAGCCCGGATGGCCTTGACGAGGCCTTTGCCGAATTCCAGTCGATCATCAACTGTGGGCCAGCGATGCAGCTTACCGCTGTACGCGATCCTCTGCTCCATCAGGAAGGCGGGAATATGAAGCTTGCTGTACAGGCCTTCGTTGACTTGCATGCGGCCGGGCGCAGGAGGTTTGGCTTTGGGAGGACTCGCGTCGTAGTTGCGGCTCGGGTCAAAGGTTGTGGTTCGCGTGAGCTCGTCAAACACTTTTTGCCCCAGTTCGCTGAACTTCGAGGAAAGCGGCGGGCTGAGATATTCGTTGGTTTCGTCGTTATGGAGTGACAGAAAAAAGTCGATTCGCTTTCCCTGGTCCACCCAGTTCAGAATCGCGTTGCGCGCCGCTGTAATTTCCGGCATCTTTACGGGATCGTTGCTGTCCCAGTTGCGGTTGAGGTCATAGCCGTAAGCGTTGAAGCGCACGCCGCCCCGGAAGACGCCGTCCGGGTCCTGCATGGGGAGAATCTTGAAGATGGTTTCCCTGCGGATTCGCGCCGCAATGGGATCCGGTGACAGCAGAAATCGTATGGCCCCCTCGCCCACCCACGACGACCCGGCTTCCCAGGAGTGCTGGCGGAACATCAGCCAGACGACTTTTTTCTGCTCCGGCCCGCGCCCGGGATCGGTGATGGTCAGCAGCGGAATGTCGCGCCCCTGGACGGACTTGCCGATCACCTGATGTTCCAATTCAGGCGCGACTTTGATCGATTCCAGCAGGCTCGCAAGGTGGCGATTGGTGTAGGGGGCAACGTGGGCTATCCACAACCGGGGTTGCGTGGGCTTGATGCGAAGCCGCATGCTGCTGGCCGCGGCGGTCCAATTTTCTTTAGCCACGTGCGTCCAGTGTTGGTTGTCGTAGCTGTAGACGGGCGGCGTGTCGGGCGTGATGGCCTGGGCGCCGGGGCGGAAATTATACTCGCCGACGATGTCGGTGAAATCGATGGTCAACTCCGCATCCGGGGCGCCGTCAATCCGGAAGTAATACCAGCTGATCTGCCGGTTGCGGCCAAACTGGTCGACTTCGCCGAGCAGAATGCAGCGCGTGTAAGTGTCCGTAACCCTGACGACTTTGCCCAGACTCCCGCCTTCGAAGTCGGTCGAAAACGTCATGCCCGATCTGCCGGCTGCGGATGGGCTTTCTTGCGGTGCTGCTGTTCCGCTGGCAGGCGAGGGCATCCCTGTTGCCACGATGCCGCCAAGTCCTGCCGCTGTGTTGCGAAGGAATTTCCGTCTGTGCATAGTTGTCCTCTTCCAATGCTCTGCGTCCGAACCAGGAAGGCCGTATTGTTCAGGCCTTGTGGGCTTTGAACATTTCCTTCATGCGCGAGCGATCAGGCGTTCTTCTCCCGGCTTCAGCATGAAAGACACCAGGGAGATGGAATTCCCGCCCGGCCCGCCGCCGACCTTCACGGCGGGGTCGCCGCTCTCGAGGAAGTCGCGTGCCTGGGCCGAGGTGAGCGCCACCTTTTGGGTGTCCCACTCGACGCGCATGGTGGGAACGTGATTGGCAATCGCCGGAACGAAATCGGCCGTGTAGACGCCGGGGACGCTCCGAACGTGTTTTGAAACGTAGTGCAGGCGGTCCCACCATTCCCGGGTCTGCTTTTCGTGGTCAGTGTTGAGATAGACTTCGAGCGCCTTCCACATCCCCACAATTTCTTCCTTGCCCACCTTCATGCCGCGACCGATGGTGGGATCGAATGGGGCGGCATTGAAGCGTGCGGCACGGACCAGGTCCTTGCGGCCCAGCAGAAGCCCGGAGCACTGCGGGCCCCGCAGCCCTTTGCCGCCGCTGAAGGCCACCAGGTCGTAACCCATGTTGTTGTAGTCGGTCAGGTGCGAGACGGGAGGCGTGTCAGCCGCGGCGTCGTTAAAAGTGGGAACATTGTATTGCTTGCCGAGCTTGGCCCAGTCGGCCACCTTGATCTCGCTGCTGGCGTCCATATAATTCACGAAGAACATGAGCGCCGTCCTGTCGCTCACGGCCCGCTGAACGTCATCGGGCGATTCCACCTCGATGATCTTCACTCCGCTGGCCAGAATCTGTGGATTGTAATCGTAATGTTGATGCTGGCTCTTCAGCATGAGGACTTCGCTTTTCATTCCGGTCAGGTCAGGAAGCTGGTGGATCCGTTCCCTGTTCTCTCCCGTCAGAGTTCCCGCCACGCCGCTCATGATGGCGCCGGCCGCGCCTGAGGTGATGGTGGCGGAGTGGCCTGCTGGCAGATCTTTGAGCATTTTGGCGACGCGGTCGCCGGTGGCCTCCAGAAGGTCCGGAATGCTGACGTAGTGCTCAGCAGCCGCGTTCATGGCGGCGACGGCCTGGGGCGGAATCAGCGACCCGCCGATCAGGGTAATGGTGCCCCAGGCGTTGATGATGGTCTTCACGCCAAGTTCTTTGTAAATGTTGCCGGAAGCGGCGGCCGCCGCGGCAGCCCTTTTGCCCCGTGCCAGGGTGCCGACGGGCCAGGCGGCCGCGGCCATGGCGCCAACACTCGACAGAAAGTTGCGCCGGTTCCAGATGCCTGCTGTGTTCATTGATTTTCCCTCCCTTGTATGCGTGCAGACAGTGCAGAGTTTGGGCCCGCGAAACCGCGTGGCTTTTTTGTCTGACCGGGAACCCTGAGTTGCGGGGCAGTGCCCTTCCCAGACTCTGCGCTGGCCTTTCCTTCAGGATATCTGCTACGCTTCTAAATCGGTAAGCCGCTTCCTTTTATACGCCCAAAGTGGCTGTAAATCAAAGAAAGACGAATGTTGCGGGGGCTCGAGCGCGTTGGACCGGGCAGCCATTATGGGTAGAGACCTTTTTGTAACCGGTACGGACACGGGGGTTGGCAAAACGCTGGTTTCGGCGCTGTTGTGCGCTGCGCTGGAGGGCGTTTACTGGAAGCCTATCCAGACCGGCGCCACCGAAGACAGCGACCGGCAGACGGTGATGGAACTGGCAGGGATTGGCACGGAGCGGACGCTGCCGGAATGCTACGTCTTTGATCCGCCGGTTTCGCCGCACCTGGCCGCTGAGTGGGCCGGGAAAACCATCGATCTCTCCACCATTCGCCGTCCGGAGGGCAGGCTGTCGGGGCCGTTGATTGTTGAAGGCGCCGGCGGTGTGATGGTGCCGGTAAACGGAAAAGAGTTGATGCTGGACATGATGCGCCGGCTCGCCCTGCCCGTGGTGGTGGTGGCACGCAGCGCGCTGGGGACCATCAACCACTCGTTGCTGACGCTGCGGGCGCTGCAGGAGGCGGGGCTTGCGGTGAAGGGCGTTGTGGTGGTGGGCACGCCCAATCCGGACAACGAACGCGCCATCGAGCGCTACGGCTGCGCGCCCATCATCGGCCGGGTGCCGCTGCTGGAAGTGATCAACCGCGCGGTGCTGCTGGAAGTCTTCCATCGCGAATTCGACAGGGGCAGGTTCGACTGAATGTCTGAGAAACCGCTTTCCATCTGGCATCCCTTTACCCAGGATGCCCTTGATCCCGCGCCCATCTTTATTGAGCGTGCCGAAGGCGCTCATCTTTACACGCGCGGACGGCCGCCGCCTGCTGGATGCGATCTCATCCTGGTGGGTGACCCTTCACGGCCACGCGCATCCGCTGATTGCCGAGGCCATCGCCCGTCAGGCGCGCAAGCTGGAGCAGGTGATCTTTGCCGGCTTTACCCACGGGCCCGCCGAGGAACTGTCAGCAGGCCTCGGGAAGGTGCTGCCGCCCTCGCTCGAACACATCTTTTTTTCCGATGACGGATCGACCGCCGTGGAAGTGGCGCTGAAGATGGCGATGCAATTCTGGTGGAACCAGGGCAATCGCGACAAGCGGAAGTTTGTGGCCCTGGAGCATGCCTATCACGGCGATACGGCGGGAGCGATGTCGGTGGGAGAGGATTCTTCCTTTGTGGCGGCGTTTGACAGCCTGAGGTTTCCTGTCTACCGCGTTCCTACAGCGTATTGCTTCCGCTGCCCGGTGGGAAAGAAGCGGGAAACCTGCGACATCGACTGCGTTGGCCCGCTGCAACAATTGCTGGAAGAGAAGCACGAAGAGATCGCGGCCGTGATCGTCGAACCGCTGTTGCAAGCCGCCGGCGGAATGATTGTCCACCCGGTGGAGTTCCTTCAGCGCATCCGGCAGCTTGCGACGCGCTACAAAGTGCTGCTGATTGCCGATGAGGTGCTTACCGGATTCGGGCGCACCGGCCGGATGTTTGCCTGCCAGCGCGCCGATGTTGTGCCGGACATCATGTGCCTTTCGAAGGGCATCACGGGAGGTTTTCTGCCGCTCGGCGCCACCGTGTGTACCAGTCCTGTTCGCGAAGTTTTCCGCTCCCATGACCGAATGCGGACTTTTTTCCACGGCCATTCCTACACCGGAAGTCCGCTGGCCTGCGCGGCCGGAATCGCCAGCCTGAAGATCTTTGAATCGGAGCCGGTGTTTGAGCGCATCGCGGCGATTGAACAGACCCATGCCGAACGCCTGCCCGGGCTGAAGAAGCATCCCGCCGTCGGCGATGTGCGCACCATCGGCACTGTCGCGGCCATCGAAATCGATGCGGAAGATACCGGTTACCTGTCAAAGCTGCGGCCGTTCCTCTATGACTTCTTTCTGAAAAAGGGCGTGCTGCTGCGCCCGCTGGGCAACATTGTTTATATCCTGCCGCCTTATGTCATTACGGCTGGGGAACTCCATTTTGTCTACGATGTTATTGAGGAAGCCCTGGACCGGCTGCCGCCCCTGGGGGAGGGCGGAGGCATAGAGTCCTGAATGCTCCGGGATTGCGCGTGGGGGAAGGAACGGAAATCCCTTTGCGTCCCACCATGCTTCCGGACCTAAGTTTCACCGTTTGTAAAAAGAAGGCGTATTTGGGAGGGGCCCATCCAGAGTTGGTCGGGGGGTGAGGCCCAGCGTCGGAGAATTCCGCCTTTATAAGGGACGGCGTTAATCGGTTGACTTGTGTTGTGTTGCGTCCTTTGATTCAGTTGGTATTTCGGCGGGGGTCCCGGTGGAAAAGCTGATGGACCCGCCCGACAGAGCCGGGTGGCCGGCGGCCGCCATGTGCGTGGAAACGTTGGCATACATCCTATCCACTTTGATGGCTACAATACCCATGGCTGAAACTGCAGTCAGGCAGACTAGAAACAAAAGCAAGGCAAACTCTGGCAGGTTCTGGCCTTCTTGTTCAGACCACAAATTCATCACAAATCGTGTCATTCTGTACCTCCTTCAGCGAGGCTCGCTCAACGTTTACTTTGAATAGCGGTCGAGAAGCGCCTGTGTGGCAATCAAGGATGAGCATACTTTCCTGAGCCGTAGATTCCTTGAACTCCACTACTGTTATCGTCAGTTTCCCCGATCCACATAAGCCCCAAGATGGCCGTAAGCCGGAAATTACTCTCAAACCAACTTGAGGCACCTCAAGAATAAGGTCATATGGCGCGCCCCACAATTCGGTGAAACCAGCAATCTGATCGGGCAAAAGGCCGATAATCGGTGGGGGTAAATACCTGAATGGCGATGAGATATTGTCAGGAGCGTAAACTAAGGCCGGCATTCAGCAGGGCAATTCTCCGGCCGGCGGAGCCCCGACCGTCGAACCCCGCAGCGCTTGCTATTAACCAGAGCGTTACTTGACTTTAAATTATAAGGAAGGCTAGAATCCTTGCACGATTGAGTTTCCGGGAATGCACCGGCATGAAAGTTCCTGCCTGTGCCGCCGAAATGGCGAACCACTCAAAGTCCGGGTAAAAGGTTTTTGCAGTAGGCGTTTCATCTTGGTTCACCTTGCAGGGTCCGGAAAGGGTTGATCGACAACGAAGCAGATTGCCAGCCCGGCAGCAGCCTCAGTGACATTGCGATGGCGTCGACCCTAAGAGGGATTTAGCGACGCAACTGGATCCCGGCCAGCCTTTGGCCGTAATGGCGCCCCAGGGGAATCACCCCGCTTATCCTCTATTGGGCAATATTCCTCGCATTTCTCCATGTGTCCTGATCAAGGCGGCATTCCGAACTTTACCATTCGCGGCTTCAATGCCTGGTAAAGGTCAGTTGATGGGTCTGGAAATCAGGCTTCTGTTGATTTGCCCGATCTCGCGGGAGGATCTCGCCCGTTGCCGAAGGGTGTCTGGGCGTCCTGGGGGAATGAACGGGCCTGATGGATCTGTGAAATTTGATTAAAGGATGGAAGGGGAGAAAGATGATGAAGCGATGGCTGGGATATTTGATAGCGATGGGAATGTTGGTACTTTGCGGATTGGGGACGGCGGCAGCCCAGAGGTCGCCGCGTCCGGGTAAAGTGATTGTTCCTCCGAGCAACGTGCTGGCTCCGCAGAACATGGGCAAGCGCATGCACACGAACTTCCTGATTTTTATTCCGGGTGACAGGAATGGCAAGAAGCCGTCTCCGCAGTCCACCATCTGGAGTGGAGGTGAAACGCCCAGCTCCATGGCGTGCGTCTATCAGACAGGTCCCACGCCTGCTGCGGGCTGCCCGATCAGCAGCAGCAACTACGACAACCCGGTCGGCGGCTCCCGCATGATCGCCATCGTGGATGCGTACGACTATCCCACTGCGGCGAGCGACTTCGTCACCTTCTCCCAGCAATTCGGACTGCCCTCCGGAAACGCCTGCGGCCCCAACAGCAACGCAGCCTGCCTTTCTGTTGTGTACGCATCGGGTTCGCAGCCCCAGTCCAACTGCGGCTGGGCGCAGGAAGCGGCGCTCGATATCGAGTGGGCTCACGCGATGGCTCCCAAGGCCCAGATTGTTCTGGTTGAGGCCGCGTCGAACAGTTTCTCTGATCTTTTCCAGGCCGTGAACGTGGCGAGCAATAGGGTGGCGAACGCCGGCGGTGGCCAGGTTTCCATGAGCTGGGGCGGCGGCGAGTTTTCGTCTGAGTCAGTGTACGACTCCTATTTCACCACAGCGGGAGTTACCTACTTCGCCTCCAGCGGAGACAGCGGGGGCGTGGTGATCTACCCTTCAGCGTCGCCCAACGTGATCTCGGCGGGCGGCACAACCGTCAACCGGGACGGCAACGGTAAGTTTACCGGTGAAAGCGCCTGGAGCAGCGCCGGAGCCGGCCCAAGCGCCTACGAGCCCGCGCCCGGCTACCAGAGCGGTATCTACACGCTGGCCCAACTGCTGAACGGCCACCGGGGCACGCCCGATTATTCCTTCGACGCCAACCCGGCCTCCGGTGTTTCGGTTTATGACAGCACTTCCTGCCAGGGATACAGCGGCTGGCTGGTGTTTGGCGGGACCAGCGTGTCGTCTCCGTCGCTGGCCGGCATCTTCAATCTGGCCGGCGCATTCGATGGCGGCTGGAACGGTGGCAGCAACACCAGCAGCGTGCAGACCAATCTTTATCAGAATTACGACACCACCTCTTCCGGCGGGACGGTGTGCCAGTACCAGAGTCCGTTCTCTGACGTCAGTTCCGGCTCGGCGGGTTCGTACCCGGCCGGCGCCTGCTGGGATTTTGCCACGGGCATCGGGAGCGGACGCGGCGTCAGCGGTCTGACCGCTTCATCGGACTTCTCCCTTTCGGCTTCTCCGTCCAGCCGCTCGGTGGACCCCGGATCGGGCGCCAGCTATACCGTGAATGTTTCTTACTCAGGTGGCTATAGCGGGACCGTCACCCTCAGCGCCACTGGGCTGCCGAGCGGAGCCACGGCCAACTTTAGCCCGGGTGCGGTCAGCAGTTCCGGGTCTTCGACAATGGGCGTCACGACTGACTCCTCAGTGGCGTCGGGCACTTATACCCTGACGATCACCGGCACCAGCGGCAGCTTGAGCCACACCACAACCGTTAGCCTGACGGTGAACGCAACTTCGGCAGGGGATTTCTCACTTTCGCCATCTCCCTCAAGCCGGACGGTGACGCAGGGGTCCGGCACCAGCTATGGAGTGACTGTCACGTCTTCTGGCGGGTTCAGTGCGGGACGTCAACTTGAGTGTCAGCGGACTTCCAAGCGGCGCAACCGCCGGCTTTAGTCCAAATTCTGTCAGTGGAGCCGGCTCTTCCACGATGAGTGTCACGACCAGCGGCTCGACTCCGGTCGGGACTTATACTCTGACCATTACCGGCACCAGCGGCAGCCTGACTCACCAGACCACGATTTCGCTGCAGGTGAACTCGGCCGCTTCAACCGGCGACTTCTCGCTCAGTGCTTCTTCGGCAACCATCACGGTGGGCGTCAATTCGAGCAATACGGACAACATTTCCGTGACGCCTTCCGGCGGCTTTACAGGCAGCGTGAGTCTCAGCCTCAGCGGCTTGCCGCGGCGAACCAGTTCCAGCTTCAGCGTGAATCCCATTACAATCACCAGCAGCCCTGGAAGCTCCATCCTGACCATCAGCACCAACCGGAACACGTCGACCGGGACCTACGGGCTGACGCTTACGGCCACCGGCGGCGGCGTGACAAAAACGATGAACCTGACGCTGGTCGTCGGAACAACCTCCTCACCCGACTTCTCGATTTCAGCATCGCCCTCCAGCCAGACGGTGGATCCCGGATCGAGCACGTCTTATGGCGTCAGCGTCACGGCCTCGGGCGGATTCAGCGATGCGGTGGCCTTCAGCGCCAGCGGTTTGCCGAGCGGTGCAACAGCCGGCTTCAGCCCGACTTCGGTGAGCGGCGGGTCCGGCTCCTCCACCATGAGCATCACAACCAGCACTTCAACACCGACGGGCACCTACACCGTCACCATCACCGGCACCAGCAGCGTGACGCATT
The DNA here is from genome assembly GCA_963783155.1 of uncultured Acidobacteriota bacterium. Taxonomy (GTDB): domain Bacteria; phylum Acidobacteriota; class Terriglobia; order UBA7540; family UBA7540; genus SCRD01. The sequence continues at coordinate 22,059 of CAWANC010000006.1, forward strand.
CCACGACGGTGACCCTGGTGGTGGGAACAGCGGCCGGCGGCGACTTCTCGCTTTCAGCCTCGCCGGGCAACGCGACGCTCCGCAACGGTGGCACAGCAACGTATACGGTCAGCGTAACGCCCGCCAGCGGGTCGAACCCGACGGTCGGCTTCCAGTTGTCCGGGGCGCCGGGCGGTTCGAGCGCAACGTTCAGCCCGTCTTCGGTAACCGGCTCGGGCAGCACAACCTTGTCGGTGGTGGTTCCCTCAAGCACGTCAGGGAACTACACGATGACGATTACCGGAACCAATACCACGGGAACGTCCCATACCGTTTCAGTGGGGTTGAAGGCACACTAGCCCAGCCTCACTCCAGAACCCTTCAGGGGACCAGGCAGAATATCGCCTGGTCCCCATTTTTGTTTCTGTCGGGTCAAACCGCTGAAATTCCCTGTTGGCTGATTCCTGAAACGAGAAGACACTTCATCAATCTGGAGCGACCGCCATTGTGCGCAAGTGGGCCCCTTGCGAGGAAATTGCCGAAGAGATTGGGAAATGCTTTTTGAACTCCGCCCTCGATAACCTTGCGGCATGAGGACGGATGCAAGAAATTAATTAAGGTGCAAAGCGTCGCGAGAGCGGACTAGGCAAAAGTCCTGGTCAGTGCTGGGCGGGAATCCGAAGCCGGGCACTGCGATTACGGCAGCTTTCGTCGGCTGGAAGAGCGAGATCGTCGATTGGAGCGAAGGGTGGGGTGTGTCTTTCGCTCGTCTTGCGCGGAAACAATCAGGGCGTGGACCCAGCGCGAGGTCAAAACAATCACATCTTGAGGTGATGGGCATCACAGATTGAGCGCTAAAAGAGTCATAGGCTTCGCAGTCAGAGGGACTCAAAGGGCGTGGCCGCTGTCGATAAGGAGTGCTTCGAAAGGGGGAACGCTATGCCGAAAGATCAGCAGGATGTTCTGGAAATCTTAAAGTCTGAGCTGGAGTTTATTGAAAAGGGGGGGTATGGGGTCCCGGACAAAAAGCAGATGGGGGCGGTGTCAACGATGTTTGCGGACTCCCTCACCTGCCTGAATTATGGATATCCCTATCGAGTTCACCCCTGCGGCGAATGCCCTCTGATGGAATTTGTTCCGGAGGACAGCAGGGTGTCGCCGATGCCCTGTCACCATATTCCACTGGATCCGTCCGGACAAACCGTTGAAGCACTGGAAGAAGCGCAAAACCAGTCCGGAATGCAGAAAGCCGTGAAGACCTGGCTGCGGCAGACCATCAGCCGGATGGAGTCGCAGCGGCCGGCTTAAGCCGTCAGCCTCAAAGTGGCGTAAAGGTTCGACCCGCCGGAGAAACCCGACAAGCCGGAGTTCTCCCTCCGCCTGGCCTGATCCCTGCGGATATGAATTTAACAGGTCAGTCTGCTCTCAACTCGCCTGCCCACAGCAACCGGCACCATTAAGAAAATCACTTCTACGCTTCCTGTGCAGATGCAGATCGCCGCTTTCCGTGACCTGAAAGTTTGTCCACCTTCCATAGGGAGTCATGCTCTTCAACCGGTGCAGTTGCGGGCCAATCCCACCCGAGTTAACCGTTGGTTCTAGCTGGGAAGCCCACGCGAACGTCAGGGGTATTTTGATTTCCATCGCTGAATCTTTGCACCTGCGACCTTCGTTCGAGCGGCTTGCCAGTTCAGCCGATGGTCAGAAAAAAGCTCAATATTTTCGTGCTGTCAAGACCTTCATGTATTTCAGAAGTTAATGAAAACAAAGGCTAAAGTTCCAGCAGAAGCCAAGGTGTGATTGCCGTCACATGTGAACGTGAGCAAGCTCACTGCCGGGTGGTTGGACGGCTGGTAGAAATAGTTACCTGAACGAAGTGCCGGTGTTGCTCGTATGGCGAAGGTCAATGCGCTTCAGGGACATCGGCAGAAATAGGTGGCGTGGAGTTGAAATCAATCCTAAAGGACGGATGTCGGGCCGGCGCGAGGAGCGTCCTTCCTGCTTGCGAAAAACCTGCGTTCTGTCCGATGACAGGAATTCATGCCTTTACCACTTTGAAATATATTGACTATTGGTTAATGCCCGCCTTAGCATGTGATATAAATCACAGTTCGGAATCTTCAACAATCTCTTTTAGCGGCATTGGTTTGAGTTTGGGTGAGCAGATTTCGGGCGAGCCGGACCGCACAGTGGTCAGCCGCAAGGTGCCGCCCAGGGTCCCGGCAGGAGGGGTCGCAGACGGCGGCATTGCTGCTGAAGGTGTCCGGTGATTGAGCCGATGAGTCTGGCAAGTATTTTTGTTTGTTGGTGTCACGGTTATTTTTGAGAAGAGGATTCAATGGTTAACGAATGTGAAAGAGGGGAGAGCGACATGAAGCGACTGCTGAGTTTCATCAAAATCGCTGCGTTGTTGATCTGCCTGGCTGTTTTTTTGCCAGCGGCATTTCTCTACGCTCAGAGGCGGCCAGCCCCAGCTAAGGGCCCGTCGGTTGCCTGGACGCCGCCTGTTGAGACCAATCCCAATGATTATGTTGGTCCGCAGGTTTGCGCGGGCTGCCACCGTGCGGAGGCCCGGCAGTTCTTCAAGTCGCCTCATGGTGAACAGGGCGGGGCGGTCGAGGCCACGCCGGCTTCCCCCGGAGCGGCGGAGTCGCCCTCCGTTGCGGCGGGCAGGAAGCTTTATACCGACATGATGTGCGCGGGATGTCACCAGATTGGTGGCAAGGGCGGGACTGTTGGTCCGGCCATGGGTGATGTGGGCGCGCGCAGGACCCGCCAGGAGCTGATGGATCGCATGCTGAAGCGGCGGGCAGGAACCATCATGCCCACGCTTCCTCCTGATACTCCAACCAAGAACCTCGACGAGCTTGTCGATTACCTGATGACGCTGAAGGGGCAGGACAAGGACGAATCGGCGCAAGCTCCGGCGCCAACCGGGCCCAGGCATGTGACGGGCTGCGAGATTTGCCACGGGCCGGGCGCCGCCCACGCGCATGCTCAGCAGAATGCAGCAGGGGACCCGGCCAAGATAGAAGCCGGCATGAAGCTCATCTTCAAGTTCGACGGCAACCCCAAGGACAACTCCGCGCGGTGCATGCAATGCCACCAGACAGGAACACCGCAGGATGCCTTCCAGCATTCAGTCCACGCGACGGCAGGAGTCAGTTGCATCGACTGCCATAGCATCCATCCAGTTGAAGTGGCGGATGCCGGGAAGCCCAAGCTCCAGCCTGCTCAGGCCTCGTTCTTCTCTGTGCCAAGGCTGAAAGAGGAAAATGCCTGGCTGACGGACGGCCTGTTGAAGAAGCCGCAACCCGAGCTTTGCTTCGGGTGCCACCAGACGGTGCAAGCGCAATTCGCGCTGCCGGAGCATCACCGGGTTCCCGAGGGCTTCATGAAGTGTACGGATTGCCATAACCCGCACGGCACCATGAATCACCACCAGCTTACGCAATCGAATTGGGAGAGCTGCGTCAAATGCCATGTGGAAAAGCGCGGACCGTTTGTCTATGAGCACGCGGTCGTGAGAGTTGAAGGCTGCACGTCTTGCCACTCTCCGCACGGAAGCGTGAACAACTTCCTGCTGAAGCGCCGGGAGCAGCGGCTGCTCTGCCTGCAGTGCCACTCTGCTCTTAATGCTACGTCAGGCTTCCACGGCCAGGCGAACGTACCACACGGCCGGGGTGGCTACCAGGGTTCGGGACCCTGCACACGCTGCCACGTGGCCGTCCACGGATCAAACTTTGATGAGTTCCTGCTGAAATAAGGAGGAGGTGTCGCTTGAGAATCACACGCAGTCTGTTTTTCCTGGTGTTAGCTTTCCTGGTGAGTCTGCCTGTGCTCAGGGCGCAGGGCCAAAGCGAACCTCCTCTACAGTGGGGAGGTTTCGGGGTCCAAGGCTCCGCCAGCATGGGATACCGCTTTACGGATGTCAAAGGCTATGAGCCGATGTTCGAGGAGCTTTATAATCTCAAGAGCGGACCGAGGCTCATGGACTTCAGTATCTTCGGCCACAACGACGGGACCAACCCGTTTGCGAACAACTTTTCGCTGACCACGAGCGGTATGGGCGGAGATCCTTATCCGAGCGCGCAGCTCACGCTTTCAAAACCCAAGGTCTATGATTTGCGAGTCAACTGGCGCCAGTCGTACTTTTACTGGAACCAGAATGACGGGGTGATTCTGCCAACACGGAACACCACTGGGCTTACTGACAACCACGACTGGGCGAATGTGAGGAAAGTCGGTTCCGTCGACTTTACGGTGCACGCCACAGACAACCTGCGCTTCCACTTTCAGTATTACAAGACTTCTTTCAGCGGGGCGACTTTCACGACCTTCTCGCCTTACTTCTTTGACCAGCCGGGTGGTTTAGGTGGGTACTCCAGGGCGAACGCTTACTACCTGTATGCGCCCACGTTTGACAACACGAACCGCTTCACAGGCGGCATTGACTACACCTGGCATGAATGGAGCTTCCATTACAACGTTGGCTTCCAGACTTTTACATCCGACACGGCTTTCAACAACGTTACTTCTCCCGAACTTGCGATTGACACGACGACCGCCAGCAATCTTCTCCAGCCCCTGACGCAGGCTTCCTGGACTGACTCCCGGAGGTTGTCGACGCCGGTCAGTGAACTTTCTTATGCGGGGAAACCCTCTTCCCGTCTCGACCTGCGTGGTAGCTACATCTTTTACCGCTACAGTGGCCCGGCCGTGTTGGACCGGTCATTCAACGGCGACAACCCGGACCCCTACGCCGTGTCTGAAAACGGGCGGTCGACCGTCAGCGAGCCCAACCATATTTTTCGACAGGGTTTCGCTTTTCACGTCAACCCCTGGTGGGACATCGATTTTGATTACCGGTACAGCAGGTTTAGCACCACGACCGAGGGAATCTTCTCCGCTTTGTTTAATGGAACGGATCCTACGAGCGGGGAGTTTGCCAATGACTGGAAGTTCACCCTGCATGAGGGCGATGTGAAGATGGTCTTCACGCCGGTCAACAACCTGGTGATCAGCCCGGGTGTCCAGCTTTACCAGTCTGACGTCGAGATGAGGGAAGATGGCGTAGTGGATGATGCTCGCTCACTTACAAATCACGCCGTATCTCCTTCCATCAGCGCCTTCTATCGGCCTTTCAAACGGTTCGACATTCGCGGTGAGTTGCGGACTTACAACAGCGGCGCCTCCTACACTGCGCTGACTCCGCACACCAATACCACCGGACGCGTGGTTGGAAACCTCCACCTGACGGACAAGCTGACTCTGAGCGACGAGCTTTATATGGTCAATCAAAAACTCCTCGCCTCGGATTTCCGCGCCAAGGTCCATGCGAATTCCGTGATGCTGAATTACACGATTAACCCGAAATACTCTCTTTTCGGCGGGGTCACTTACGACAACGAACTGGCTACGGGCATCATTGCCTGGCAGCGAGGAGTTCCGACGGCCGGGACGGCTTACGCCCTCCGGGACCAGGCCCTCAACCGCATCTGGCAGGCAGGTCTTGCCGCTGAACCCGTCAAGTACTTCGGTATCCGCTTTACCGGAAACTTTGTGCGTACCACAGGGCTCGGCGAAGAAGCTGGGATCAGTCCGGTTTACGGACCCCTGACCTGGCCGCTCGGTACGGGCACGGTTTATTTCAATATCCCCAGGACCGGCCGGCTTTCGTTTGACCTGCAGCGGACCTATTACATTCAGCAGATTATTACCGCGAACAATTTCGGCGCCAACATGCTGACGGTACGTTTTACGCGCGATTTCTAACGGAACGAATGGAAAGTTGAAATCTGACGTAAAACAAGAGATCATTGTGAGAGACACGCTTCTACAGAGAGGGATCGGACAAGGAGGAAACAATAATGAACAAGGTCGTTAACACCGCAGCACTTGCAGTCTTCTCAGCGCTGGTGGCCGGCGCATGGCTTCTGACGCCTGCCTATAAGACGCAGGCCAAGAGCGGCGCGCCTACGTTTGATGCCAAGTGCGCGATGTGCCATGCCAAGGACGGCAGCGGTAACAGTCCCATGGGGAAAAGCATGAAGGTTCCCGACCTGCGCTCGAAGGCTGTGCAGTCGAAATCAGACGCCGATCTTCACAACATCATCGACAAGGGCAAAGGAGTCATGCCGGCCTACGGCAGCCAGCTCTCGAAGGATGAAATTAACGACCTGGTAGCCTATGTTCGCCAGCTGGGCAAGAAGAAATAGAGCACCATTCAGGATAGACGCCATCACCTGCTCAATGAATACGGAGGTAGTCATGATGAGTCCCATCAGGAAGCTTACAGTATTCGGTATCACCCTGGGCGTGGCTCTCGCGATGTCTTCCCTTACTTCCTTTGGCAACATGAAGATTGCCAAGAAGGAGAAGGCCTCGTGCACCACGTGCCATGTGAAAATGGGCCAGAAAGAACTGAATGATGTGGGTAAGTGCTATGCAAAGAAGAAGAATCTGAAGGCTTGTGAATCTGCGGCCACGGATGACAAGAAGTAGCTCCCGGAATTTTCCCGGGCCTGGAACCCGCGGTAATTGCGACTGGAGGTTAGTATGAACCTCACGTTCTATTTTGCGACATGGATACCCCTCGCGGTGGTGGTTGGTGTGCTGGCTATCTACCGGAATATGCTGGCCAGCCACGAAGACGAATCGATTCATGTGCTGGGCGGTGACGCGCCACAAGTCGCCGCCCAGATCAAACTCAGCCATAAACTGGAAGTCATCGAGCGGTGGGGCAAGATCCTGACCGCCCTCGTGGTGACTTACGGCCTGGTGATTGGAGTCATGTACCTGTATTACGTGTGGCAGCAAGGCGCCAAATTACCGGGCTGAGCTTTGATTCCCTGGAAATGACGGCTCAAAATGAACGCTTGGCAGCGGTGCCTTGGTGTGTCGTTAGCAGTGTTCCTGCTCACATCCGCAGGCTGGGCACAGGCTTCCGGGTCCCTCCAGGCAAGCGCCTGCCTGGGCTGCCACGGCCAGTCGGGTTTTGTGGATGAGCAGGGCCGCAGTCTCCGGGTTGATCCGAAGATATTCGGTTCTTCCATTCACGGCGGGCTCGGCTGCCAGGCGTGTCATTCCGACGTCACGGAATTCCCTCACAAGTTGCCGGTCAAGAAAGTGACCTGTGGCGCTTGCCACTCCTCCGAGAGTTCGGACGTCGATGAAAGCATCCACCAGGCCGTGATGAAAAGTGCTTCATCGCCGGCCTGCCTGAAGTGCCACGGAAACCCTCATTCCATCGTCTCCGTTCACGATTCGAGGTCGCCGGTTTATGCGCTGAATCTGCCGCGGACCTGCGGAACCTGCCACGGAAATCCCGAACTGGCAAAAAAGTACGGTCTGACGAACGTCTACGCGCTCTACATCGATTCCATTCATGGGTTTGCCCTCACGCGCGATGGCCTGCTGGTTGCGGCGACCTGCACCAGCTGCCATGGAGCGCACAAGATCCTGGGCCCCAAAGACCCGAACAGCAAGGTGTTTCGAAAGAATGTTCCCGCGACCTGCGGTTCATGCCACGCCGGGATTGAGGCGAAGTATTTGAAGGGCGCTCACGGTAAAGCTCTCGAGGCCGGCGCCTCTGAAGCGCCCGTCTGCACCAGTTGCCATACGGCGCATTCCATCGAGAGTGTCAGGACGACGGCCTGGCAATTGAAGACGACGGCCAAATGCGGAAGCTGCCACGCCACCCGGGCGGAGACCTACCACGACACGTTCCACGGCCAGGTGACGGCGCTGGGGTTTGTGGTGACGGCCCGCTGCTGGAGCTGCCACGAAGCTCACGAAATTCTTCCTGCCTCCGACCCTGCATCTTCCATTGCGCCTGCAAACCTGACCAAGACCTGCGGCAACTGTCACGGGGAGGTCACGAGGAGTTTCACCTCCTATGACCCGCATGCCGATCACCGCGACAGAACGCACTACCCGGGACTTTATTACACGGCGCGCTTTATGAATTTCCTGATGCTGGCGGTCTTTACCTTTTTCGGGTTGCACACGATTCTGTGGTTTATCCGCTCCATGGTGGAGCAGCGCAAGAGTGGAGGCAAGGGTGAGGAACCCGCGTCCGATTAACGCCGCTGAGGTGAAGGGGTGAATCAAGGCGAGAAGGTCCGCTATTACTATCGGTTTTCCCCAGGCAAGCGGTTGCTTCACGCGACTCTGTTCTCCACTTTTCTGGGCCTGGCGCTGACCGGACTGACGCTTCGTTTCAGTTACGCCGCGTGGGCGTCCGGCTTTGCGCATGCGGTGGGGGGGTATGGCGCCGTTCTCTTTTTCCACAAAGCCTTTGGTGTCTTGTTGACGGCGACATTTCTTGTTCATGTGGGGAACATTTTTCGCCAGGTTTTTGTCAAAAGAAAGTTTGGCATGCTTTGGGGTCCCGAATCCCTTGTGCCGCAGCCCAGGGACCTGGCTCAAATGGCAGCGCATTTTCGCTGGTTCTTCGGATTGGGTCCCAAACCCAAATTCGATCGCTTTGCCTACTGGGAGAAGTTCGATTATTGGGCCGTCTTCTGGGGCATGGGTGTCATTGGGCTTTCCGGCTACAGCATGTGGTTTGCGCCTTTCGTTGCCAGGTTCGTACCGGGCTCCTGGTTTAACGTTGCGCTGCTGCTTCATGGCGACGAGGCGCTGCTGGCAGTGTGGTTCATTTTCACGATTCACTTTTTCAATACTCACTTGCGCCCCGGCAGCTTCCCGATGGATAAAGTGATTTTCACCGGCCGCCAGACGGAAAAGGAATTGGCCGAAAAGCATCCCGAGGAGTACGAACGGCTCGTGGAGCAGGGAAAACTTGAGAGCTTCCGTGCAGAGGAACCCCAACGATGGTTCGTGACGTTCGGAATGGTTGTGGGCTTTGCCGCCATCGCCACCGGCTTTGTGCTGCTTCTGCTCACGCTGTTTTCTTTCCGGCGGTAAGCGCGGTCTGGTTGCGGCCATAGCGTATGGGGGCGACTCGTTCGTCGTGTTCAGCAGTTGCGACGGCAGGCGCAGTTTCTAAATGACGAGTTCAACGGGGGGCGTCCTGCCAGGTTTGTTCCTCATGCTGGTAGGATAGATGGCTTGGGGCAATCTGTGGCATCCGCGGATGAGACGAAGAAGAAAAGTCCGTACCGTTGACGGTATGGGGCCCGTAAGGGGAAACTCCAATAGAGCAGCGGCGGGATCGGGCCGGCAATTCAACGCAGCCGGAGGAGGATAAAGGCACGGATGGTTAATCAAGGCAGAGGATTCAAGGCATGGCTCACGCCGTACGTTTACCTTTCAGGGAATTGGCTCAGCCGAACCGGAGTTGTGCTCGTCACCACTGGAGCTGTTCTGTGGCTTTCGTTGCTGCCCGTCATTTTGCGCGGCTTCACCGACAATCCCTACGCCGGGATCCTGACCTTTATGGGTCTGCCCGCGGTCTTCTTTGGCGGACTCATCCTCATCCCGTTGGGCATTGTTCTTCGCGCCCGACGAGAGCGGCATAGGGGCATCTATCCTTCCGATTTCCCTCCTCTGGATTTTAAGAATGTCGAACTGCGGCGGCTCCTGTTTTTCGTGGGCGTTACCACCATCGTCAATGTGATTATCGGCGCCCAGCTTCTCTATTCCGGCGTGAATTACATGGACAGCGTGACCTTTTGCGGGCAAACGTGCCACACGGTGATGCAGCCGGAATACGTTGCCTACAAACACTCGCCTCACGCGCGCGTGGCCTGTGTCGAGTGCCATATCGGTCGGGGCGCTTCATGGTTTGTGCGCAGCAAGCTGTCGGGCAGCTATCAGGTTTTTGCGACCCTCTTTAGTGTCTATCCCCGCCCGATTCCGGTTCCGGTCACCAACCTGCGGCCGGCGCGCGCAACCTGTGAGCAGTGCCACTGGCCGGCCAGGTTTGAAGGCAACCGCCTGGTGGTTATACCGCACTATGCTGACGATGAAACCAACTCTATCTCCAAGACGGTCCTGCTGATGCACATCGGTGGAGGAGACGGCCAGGGCGGAATCCATGGCGCCCACGTCGGACCCGGAATCACCATCCGCTACGGGTCAGACTCGAGCCGGCAGAAGATGAACTGGGTTGAGTACAGCAATGCGCAGACGGGCAGGAAAACGCTCTTCGTCGGGGAGAAGACGGATTCCAAAACCGTCGATCCCGGAAGCGGCCGTGTGATGGATTGCATCGATTGCCACAACCAGCCGACCCACGTTTTCCATCTGCCCGGTGACGCGATAGACGAAGCCATGGCCAATGGGGCCATCCCAACAACCCTCCCCTTTGTGAAAAAGGAAGGGCTGTCGCTCTTGCAGGGCAAGTACGGCAGCCAGAAGGAAGCTGCACAGAAGATCTCGTCCGGCCTGGTCAAGTATTACACCCAGAATTATCCCCAGATCTTTTCGCAGCATCGCGCAGAGGTTTCCCGGGCGGTGAAGGGGGTGGTCGCTGTCTATCAGCAGAATGTCTTCCCCAAGATGAACGTGAACTGGGGAACCTACCCTGACAACCTCGGACACATGAACTTCCCTGGATGTTTCCGATGCCATGGAACATTGCATGAGGCATCTGATTCCAGCAAGATGGTCACGCAAGACTGCAACGTCTGCCACAACCTGCTTTCCATGGGTGAAGCCAACCCGAAGATCCTGACGGACCTGGGTTTGGGTGTGGCCACGGAACCTTCTCAATAGCGGGTCGGCCGCCGCTTTATCATCTGCGTGCCGGGTTGCGGACGCCGGCGGCCGGTGGTATTCTGCGGTGTAAATCGCTCACTCGATGCCTGTCTGAAGGGTTGCGCGAGGCTGCCAACTGCTTTCGAAGGGAAGGCGCGAACAGGCGCCAGATGGAGCATCCCAAGGTCGCATGAAAGTCCTGGTGCTCAACGCGGGCTCAAGCAGCCTGAAAAGCTGCCTCTACGATCTCAATGGATCCCTGCCGGAATCACCTCCTGTCCCGCCATGGGAAGGCCATCTGGAATGGGAAGAGCCGTTCAAAAATGTGCGGCTGCGGGCCAAACGCGAAGGCCGTCCAGTGGTGGACGAGCAGCCCGGAATTGATTCGGAGAGTGCGGCCGCCGGCCATTTGTTGCAGACTCTCTGGGAAGGGCCGGCGCGGGTTCTTGCCCATCCGCAAGAGGTGGACGTGGTGGGCCATCGCGTTGTCCACGGGGGCGGGAAATATTCAGCGCCCACGCGGGTGACCGGCGAAGTGAAGCAGGAGATCCGCCGATTGTCGGCGTTTGCTCCTGAGCACAATCCCGCGGAGTTGGCGGTGATTGAAACGGCTGAGGGGATTTTCAAGACGCAGCCGCAGGTGGCCGTCTTTGACACGGCTTTCCACCAGACGCTGCCCCGGCACGCTTTCACCTACCCCGGCCCCTACGACTGGCTGGAGCGTGGCATCCGCCGTTACGGGTTCCACGGCATCAGCCATCAATACTGCGCGGCGCGCACGGCCCACATCCTTGGAAGGAGCCCCGATTCCCTGCGTGTGGTCACCTGCCACCTGGGTCATGGCTGCTCGCTGGCCGCGGTGCGCAACGGCCACAGCGTGGATACGACGATGGGGTTTACACCGCTCGAAGGATTGATGATGGGCAGCCGGTCCGGCAGCATCGACCCCGGAATTCTTATCCATCTTCTGCGGGAAGATCACTATTCTGCCGACCGGTTGGAGGAACTCCTGAACCGCGAGTCCGGCCTGCTGGGAGTGTCGGGCGTGTCTGACGACATGCGGCAGATCCTCTCCGCTGTCGAGAGCGGAAACGCCCGCGCCAGCCTGGCCTTTGATACGTTCATTCACTGGTTGCGGAAATTTGTGGGAGCCATGACGGCTTCGCTCGGCGGCATCGATGCCCTGGCTTTTACCGCCGGCATCGGCGAGAACTCGCCCGAGGTGCGCGCCGCAGCCTGTTCCGGTTTTGAATTTCTTGGCCTCAAGCTCGACCAGCGGAAGAACGACGACTCGCCGATTGATTGCGACATCGCAGCCGCAGATTCCGCCGTCCGCGTGGTTGTGGTGGCGGCGCGCGAAGAGTGGGCGATTGCGCAGGAATGCTGGCGGCTCGTCCGGTCATCATGAGTGCCGGGCTTTTGATTGAAGCAGCGTTAAGGTGGCAGGCCGGTCCGCCACTTTCCGGAGCACGCCGGGGCGTGTGGATGTTCTCATCCAGCCTGTCCACGGACCGATGGCCTCTTCCCTTCGTTGTGCCGGCGTGCTCTGCCAGCGTGGTCCGCATCTGCCCGAGGGAGGGTCTATGAACGAAGCTGTTTTTGCCCACCGCATTCAGTTTGCTTTCACGGTGATGTTCCACTATCTTTTTCCCATTCTGACCATGGGACTGGGCTTTTTCATCGCCCTCTTTTCAACCCTTCACCTGCTGACAAAGGAAGAACGCTATGCCGATGCGGCCCGGTTCTGGGCCAGGATCTTCGCCGTCAATTTTGCCCTGGGGGTTGTTACAGGCATTCCTCTGGAGTTTGAGTTCGGCACCAACTGGAGCCGCTTCTCGAGTTTTGGCGGCGGCGTTTTCGGGCAGACGCTGCCGCTGGAAGGAGTCTACGCGTTCTTTCTGGAGTCCGGATTCCTGGGGATGTTTCTGGCGGGCGAGAAGCGCGTGGGCAGGACTCTCCACTGGATTTCAGGCCTGGGCGTGGCCGGGGGCTCCCTGCTGTCGGGATATTTTATTGTTGCCACCAACGCCTGGATGCAGCACCCGGTGGGCTATGTGATGGACCCCTCCGGCGCCATCCGGTTGAAATCGTTCTGGGCGGTGCTGCTGAATCCCTATGCGATCTGGGAATATGCCCACACCATCAACGGGTCTTTGCTGACAGCGGCTTTTGTGATCGGCGGCATTGGCGCTTTCTATCTTCTCTCGGACCGCCACCGGGAGTTTGGCAGGCTGTCGGTGAAGACGGCGGTGGTGGCCGGGGTGATTCTCTCTCTGACTCAATTGTTTCCCACCGGAGACTTGAACGCAGCCAGCGTGGTGAAGTACCAGCCCACCAAGCTTGCCGCCATGGAAGGCCTTTTTGACACCGCGCAGGGCGCGCCGCTGGCCATTGTCGGAATGCCGGACACGGAAACCGGCAAACTGATTGATCCCATCTACGTTCCGGAACTTCTCAGCTTCCTGGCCTATGGCAATTTCCGCGCCACTGTCGACGGGCTGAACAGTTATTCCCCGGACCTGCGGCCGCCTGTTGAACTCACTTATTACAGCTATCACATCATGGTGGGGCTGGGCTCCATCTTTATCGCCCAGATGCTGATCGGACTGTTCCTTTTGTGGAGGCGCAAGCTTTACTCCAGCCGATGGTTCCTGTGGATGCTGATGCTCACCCTTCCTTTTCCGTATATTGCCAATGAGGCCGGGTGGCTGGTTTCTGAAGTGGGCCGGCAGCCCTGGCTGGTGTATGGGCTGATGAAAACGCCGGCGGGAACCTCCGCCAACGTTGCGGCCGGAGAAACCATTTTTACCACGATGGGGTTTGCCGGAATTTATGCCATGCTGGGCATTCTTTTCCTGTTCCTTGTGGCGCGAATCATCCACCACGGGCCGCATGACGAAACGGCGGCACATGCGTAGCATGCGGGCAGGAAGATGGAAAGATCGCCACTACGCCCGCAGGCCGCGTGGGCACCGGGCCGGGACAAAATGGATTCCTGCCGATGGAGGTTCGGAGTGATGAACGCAATCTGGTTTTGGGTGCTTGGAGCGATGTTGACAGCGTACGCCGTGCTGGACGGATATGATTTGGGCGTTGGATCCCTGTCGCTCTGGATTACAAAAACCGACGAGGAGCGGCGCCTGGCGCTCAATTCCATCGGGCCCGTCTGGAACGGCAATGAAGTCTGGCTGATTGCCGCCGGGGGCATGATGGTGGTGTCGTTCCCGCGCGTTTACGCATCGGCCTTCAGCGGCTTTTATCTGGCCCTGATGCTGGTGCTCTGGCTGCTGATCCTGCGCGGTGTTTCCATTGAGTTTCGAGGCCAGTCCAAAAATCATCTGTGGCGGGCGTTGTGGGACGCGGGTTTCTGGGTCGGCAGCCTTCTGCTGGCTTTGCTGCTGGGCGTGGCCCTGGGGAACGTGGTGCGCGGCTTGCCGATCGGCGCGGACGGGTATTTCCAGGGAACGTTTGCCCTGATGCTGAACCCCTATGCGCTGCTCACGGGTATTCTGAGCGTGGTGGTCCTTGCCTGGCACGGATCGAATTACCTGCGGGTGAAGACAGAGGGCGCGCTGTTCGAGAGGGCCGTCAGGTGGTCGCGCACGCTGTGGTGGATCACCGTGGCGATGGTGATTGTGGTTACGATCGCCACGTTCATTGTCCTTTCCGGCAGTCCGCGAACGTTCCATGTGTATCCTGCGGCATGGGTGATACCCTTCTTGATTCTGGCGGCATTGGTCTGGGGCTTTTTGTCCCGCGGGGCAGAACACAGCAACGCCGCCTTCCGTTCTTCCGTGCTGCTCATCGTTGCCCTGATGCTGACGGCTGCGCTGACGGTGTTTCCAAACCTGCTTCCTTCAACGGTCAATCCGCAGTACAGCCTGAACATCTACAATTCCGCCTCTTCGCCGCACGCACTCCGCGTATCGCTGATTGCCAATGCCTTTGGCATGGTCGCCGTGATCGTTTACAGCACTTACGTTCACCGCGTGTTCCACGGCAAAGTGCGGCTGGAGGAAGGCCACTACTGAGGCTGCCGGACTCCGGATGCAGAGGTGGCTGGCCCTCTTCGCTATTGCCGAAGACCTTTGAGCGGCTGGCAATGGATGCAGGAGAGCTGGTCGAGAGTGGTGGTTACACGGTCACTTAAGAACTGGACAACCCAGAAGGCGGCCGCGGGATGATGGCCCAGGAAGTGGAGGAAGTCCGGGCACTTGACGAAACCGGTCCGGCAGGTGATCTCTGCCACGGCCGTTTCCTCATAGTGTTTTCCTGAAAGCGCCCCGCTCAGTCCCAGAATATCTCCTGGCAGCGCAGTGCCCAGCACCGTCTGCCGGCCATGCACGTCCGTTATGGAAAGCTCCACGCGGCCCGCGTAAAGGATGTAGATGCCCAGGGGCGACTGACCCTCCAGAAAAAACTCGTGCCCTTTCGGACTGACCTTGGTTGTCTGAATGGACCTTAACGCCGTGAGCGCCACAAGTGGCAAGGGGTTTCTTATCTGACTCGCCTTGGGATCTCCGGCAGGAGGAGGGTGGATTTTCTTCATAGAGCTACCCTCAATCTGTGATCAGTTTACCTGGCCGGGCAACAGGCGGGCAGTGATGACAGTCACCCACGGCAGTGCGGTCATTCACAACCACTTGTGACCGGGCATCGCCCAAGGCTGGAAAGGGATCGGTCATGGGCGATGGTGAATCTTGCCGGATATCCGCTACCTGGTGGGGCTTTATCCGCTTGCAGGGAGAAGATAGAAAAAGATCACCAGAATCAGGTATACGCTCACGAGCTGCAGCCCTTCAAACCAGTTGGTTTCACCATCAAGGGAAACCAGAGTGACCACAGCAACTGAAAAGATGACGGCAACAATTTCAAGCGGGGGAAAAGCCAGAGACATGGGGGCTGCGAACATTCGTGATGCCAACACGAGGAATGGCGCCACGAACAGAGCGATCTGCGAGCTGCTTCCCATGCTGATGCTTAACGCAAGATCCATTTTGTTTTTGTACGCCATTATCACCGCTGTGGAATGCTCGGCGGCATTGCCCACCGCTGCGATGACTACAATGCCCACAAAGCGATCCGTCCAGCCGAGCGCGTGAGCGGTCAATTCAACCTGCTTGGCCAGCATTTCGCTCTCCAGGCCGATCAATGCAGCCGCTCCGATCAGGATGGCCAGGGAAGCCGCAAGGCTTGTCCTGGGCGGAGAAGCAGGCATAATTCCGAAGAGGTCGCGATGGGTCCGAAAGGTAAAGATGAGACTGCCGAGATAGCAAACCAGAAGAATAAGCGCCGTCCACAGGCTGAGTTGTTCGACGGTGGGGCCGCCGTGCTCAAAGGAACCGAAAACGGCCAGATTGTACATAGCCGGCATCACCATCGCGACGACAGCCACAAACAGCATCGTGGTGTTCGAACCCGCCGCAAACCGATTGAACGATTGCCTTTCGCGGCGCAATCCGCCCACAAAAGCAGCCAGGCCCAGAACTAACAGAAGATTCCCAATGATGCTGCCCGCAAGTGACGCCTTCACCACTTCCATATGGCCGTGCCAAAGCAGAACGAGCCCGAGGATCAACTCGGTCAGATTTCCCATCGTGGCGTTCAGGATTCCGCCGATGGAAGGCCCGACGTGGCCTGCCACCTCCTCGGTTGCAAATCCCAACAAGGCTGCAAGCGGGATCAGGGCCAGGGCTGTCGCGGCAAACGCTGCTATGGATGAAACGCCCAGGGCCTGTACCACAATGGAAGCAGGGACCAGAACTGCAATCGGGATCCACCACCGTAATGGCAGGAATCGCCAGATCTGTGTCCAGAAAGGCTGTTCAGACAAAATTTACCTCGGATGCGGCGAGCCGCGCCTCTCGCGGTGTGGGCAAGGCTTCACGTCAGTCGCGAGCCGGAACCGGGTGACGATGTCCATTGGGACTTTTCAGTCCACGGTAATTCCTGCCCGCGAGCATGCGGGCCGTCCGATCATATCTCGAGAGATCGGGCCTCAGGTTGCCCGCTTGTGACCCCAGGGACCCGACAAGGAACTTCGAAAAGACAAAAGGATGATATCAGCTGACCCACCCAATCACAATCGGCTGCGGGCGGTGATAAGAGACATAAACGGAGGTCTGGGCTGAATAGACAGGTTACGAAAGCCTCCTGCCCGAAGCCAGAAAATGTCTGCAGAGTCCCCCAGAAAGAGTTAAACCCGGGAATCGAACGGCGCGTATGGGGCAAATCGGCGGCCGCTGGGGCGGATTCCCGGGCGGTATGTTAGGTACAGTTTAGAGAAGTGTTCCAAGCTCGGCAGTGAGCTGCGTCACTGATGATTGTGACGGAAATCGCCGGCCGCTTTCTGCTGTCCGGCTGGCGTTCAGGGGGAATGCTTTCGGGGTAAAGGTAACTTCTGCGGCGGCTCCGGGATGGGCTGGGAATGGCTCCGCAGGACTTGTAGCCGGGGTGGGGGGCGTCGGCCGGGGCCTATCCGCCCAGGTAAGCTTCCAGCGCCGCCTTGTTCTGGATCACCAGGGTCGAGCCCTTCAGCTCGGCAAGGCGCTTGGACTTGAAATCGCTCAGCGTGCGCGTTACGGTTTCCCGGGAAGTTCCAATGATCTGGCCGATCTCCTCGTGAGTCAGGGTGAGTTTCACCCGGATCCCCTGCTTGGAAGCCAGCCCTTTAGACGACCATTCCAGCAGGAAGCGGGCCAGCTTTTCCGGCGCTGACTGTGAAAGGCCCAGTGAGCGCACCTGCTCGCACGCCGTCTGATAACTGCCGCTCAACTGCTGCGCCGCGTGGATGGAGGCGTCTCCATGGTCCCGAAGCAGGCGCAGGAAGTCGTCGCGTTTGACAAAGTTCACCTGGCAGGGCTCCAGGGTTTCAGCGGTGGCCTGAAAAGCAGTGGCAGAAACCGTAGCATGCAATCCCAGGATTTCTCCCGGCTGAACGATTCGCAAAATCAGCGTCTTGCCTTCGGCGGAGGTCATCGAGATCTTCACGCGGCCTTTGCAGAGCAGAAAAACACCCTGGGCGGATTGTCCTTCCACAAACAGTACCGCGCCAGAGGGATACGCAGTCGTGTACTTGATCGCCTCGAATGCTTTCAGTCCTTCCGGAGAAAGATCACAAAAGAACCCGTCGGCCTTGTTCGAACAGGTCTGGCAGTCTTCGACCAGTTCCAATCCGTATGGCGATCTCATCTTAACCTCCGTCCCTACTCGAACGTATTCCAACCCGTGTAATTTCGTCAATTACATATTTTGTCATTAAGTTCGTTCCCTCGAAGCAGACCCCCTTGTCTACCATGCGGGCCAAGAGTCTTTTCCCTTCAGGGTCAATGTAGGTCACATCCGATAAATCCATTATGACATTTTCAGAAGCTTGAGGCGAGTGTTCTGTCCAACTCCGCTCCAGCTCTTCGACCCACGGTCCGGAAAGCTTGCCTTCAAGCTTGACCTTCGTGTTTTCCGGCGTGTCTTTAAACGTTATTTTAAGCATCTTTCACCGCCCTTGGAATGAGAACAATTTCACTGGCGCACTCCTCTCCTGAGTCCCTGGCCTATTTCAATTCCGGAGGCATTCATCTGTCGCCGGCGACCGGGTCCATGTCCTTACGGAGCCGGCTCGCTTTGCTTCTTTGCCCGTGGTTTGTCAACCTTCACATGGCCGAAAAAACTTCCGCTCAAATTCACGCGGCGGGCGGAGCCGTCAAGTCCTGCTTCACGCTGACAAGCTCTTTATAAATTGCCGAACGAACAATGTGCGCCAGATCAGAAGCCAGAAATGGTGGCGTCACAAAATCGAAGGCGCCTCGCCCGAGCGCATCCAGATAGAGCCCTGCGTCCACTTTTCGGGAGACCACTATGACGGGGAGGTGGCTCTTTGCACGCTGGGCCAGCGCCAGCACCTCAGCCCATCCACCGTCCTTTAAATTCGTCCCGGCAAAAATCAGGTCGATTGCGCCCTGCCTCTTCAGCAGCACGGAAGCCTCGCTGCAGCTTTGCGCGTGGACCACTTTGAGGCTGAGGGACTCGAGGACAAGCGTTAAATCGGCATACGGCTCGTCCTTAGCGTGAACCAGTAGAGCATTGATTTGTTCCATCGTGGAGTTGCTTCTCCTGACGATTGTCTACTTGCGCCTTCCTTTCAGGGCTCATGGACCTGGATCTCCCTCCCGGTAAAGGGCACTCGACCTTCCAAATAGTCAAATATTTTTAAGCTTAATTTGTCTTTTAAATTCAATCGATTAGCAATATGGGCCCGGGGTAAGCCCTTTGGTGACGAAGCGAGAGATGACGGTGAAAAACCAGGGGACGAAATGTCGTCACGAAGAAGGCGTTCTACCGATCTCTTCCCGTGTAATTCCCAACTTCCTCATCTTGGAATTCAGCGTCGTTCGCTTCAGCCCCAGGCGGGCAGCTGCTCCGTTGGGACCGCCGATGATTCCGCGAGTCTCTCTCAGGATGCGAAGGATGTGATGGCGTTCGGCGTCTTCCAGTGTCTCGGAGCCACGGCCGTTACCCTTTTCGCCCTCGGCGGGCGACAGTTCCGCAAGCGGAATCCTCAAGACCGGCCCGGGGGAAAGGATGACGGCCCGTTCAATAATATTTTCGAGTTCACGCACGTTGCCGGGCCAGTGCCAGTGGACGAGTGCCTCCATGGCCTCCGGCGGGATCATCTCGATGCGCCGGCGCATGCTCCCGGCATGTTTCTGGGCAAAGTATCGGACCAGGATCGGGATGTCTTCGGCGCGTTCCCGCAAAGGGGGGACCGTGATGGGAAAAACCCTCAGGCGGTAGTAGAGATCGCTCCTGAACTCGCGGTCGGCGACCATCCTGGTCAGGTCGCGGTTGGTTGCCGCAAGCAGACGAACATCTACAGGAATCGTTTTCGTACTGCCCAGCCGTTCAAATTCCTTCTCCTGGATGGCCCGTAGCAGCTTGGGCTGAAGCTCAAGGGGAATGTCCCCCACCTCATCCAGGAAGAGGGTTCCCTGGTGGGCGAGTTCCAGCCGGCCGACTTTTTGCGAGATGGCGCCGGTATAGGCCCCCTTTTCGTGTCCGAACAGCTCGCTTTCCAGCAGTCCTGTGGGTATGGCGGCACAGTTCAGTTTGACAAAAGTGCGGTCACGACGGGGACTCAAATCGTGAATGGCGCGCGCGATCAATTCCTTCCCGGTACCAGTTTCGCCCAGAATCAGGACGGTGGCATTGGTGGGGCCGACGGATTCCACCTGCTTCAGGATTCGCTTTAGGGCGCCGCTTTCGCCGATGATTTCCTCAAAATGATATTCAGTTCGAATTTCTTCTTCCAGGTAGAGTTTCTCTTCAGCCAGTCGTTCTTTCAGCTCAGCCACTTTGCGGTAAGTGAGAGCGTTGTCCAGGGCGATGGCCACGTGGCCCGTCACCTGCTGAAGCAGGTCGACGTGCTGCTGGTCAAACGCGCCTTTCTGCCGGCTCACCAGGTTCAGGGATCCCAGTACGCGATCCTGCGTGATGAGCGGCAGGAAGCAGGCGGACTTCACGCCTTCGGCCCGAAGGCGGTCGGTGGCTTTGGATCTGGCGGGGCTGCTTTCAAGATCGTTGAGGATCAGCTGCTGGCGGGAATTCATCACGCGACCCGCCAGGGCTTCCTGGGCAGGTGAGAGCATCTCTTTTCCGAGCGTGGCTTCCGTTTCAGGCTGTTCCAGTGAAAGCAGACGCAGATCCTTGCTTTCGGGCTCGTAAAGAGCGAGCGACGCGTACTCGTGGGGCATGATCCGGCGAAGCGTTGCCGAGATCGCGGTGAAAAGCTCTCGAACATCCAGGTTCGACAGCAGGACCATGCTGATCTCCAGCAGCAAAGCTTCCTCTGCCTTCTTCCGTTCTGTGATGTCGGTGGAGATGCCGGCCACTGCGTAAGGCCGCCCCGCGGGGTCCAACAGAGGGACCTTGACTGAAATGTAGGTGTGAATGCCGCCGGAGTGGGTGACCACTTCCTCAAATTCCAAGGGGCCGCCGGCCTCAATAACCTTCTGGTCATTGGCCCTCAGGCTCTCCGCCATTTCTTTCGGGAACAGGTCGTAATCGGTTTTGCCTTTTGCCTGGCCCTTCTCGATGTGGTAAAGCTCTTCAAATCGGCGGTTGACGCGGAGATAGCGGCTTTCGAGGTCCTTGACGTAAATGACGGTGGTCGAAGTGTCCAGAATGCTTTGGGGCTGCTCTTCGCTGGTGCGCAACTCATCCTCTGCCTGTTTGCGCAGGGTGATATCGCGAACCACGGTCAGCACCACGGTTTCTTCGCCGGATCTGATAGGGCTCAGCATGATTTCAACAGGAAATTCGCTTCCGTCTCTGCGCTTTGCAAACAACTCCAGTCCTGCGCCCATGGTGCGCATGTGAGGTTCGACCTGATAATTGCCGCGGTCCGTTGCGTGTGCATTCCGGAAACGGCCCGGAACCAGGACCTCGATGGGCCGGCCTTGCAACTCTGTTCGGCTGTACCCAAACATTTTTTCTGTCTGGGCGTTCACATGCGTGATGAAACCCTTCGAGTTCACCACCAGGACACCATCTGGAGACGCCTCAAAGAACTGCTCAAACAGAGGTTGCGTTTCTTCCTGTTCTTTCCCTGCAGGCTTTGTGGCAGTCTGGTCGGGAGGCGTCTTGAGGTTGTCTTGACCGGGTGCGTCGTTTAAAGCCACCGCCACCTCGAGAACAAAGGGCTGCCGAGATTTGTGATCGTTACAGATTTGCCCGTCTTCTTGCCGGTTAATCCCGGCGCGCCTGAACTATCCTGACCCGACCTGAGCCGAACAGCGCAGTATAAACGAATCTTTTGCCCTGGCAACTTCGACGAAGCAGGCTGAGGTCTGGTTTCATTCGCAAAATTGTTCAGCAAAAAGGGTTGGCCCGCTTTCCGGCCGGAACCGTGGAATACACAGTTCAGAAAGTTGGCGAATCCTGCCCGCTGAGGCGGACACTCCGGCCCCTGAAGCGGGGGGAGTGTGGCGTTTCCACGTGAGGCCGGACCCCCGAGGTCTGGAAGGGACCGCTCCTCTATTTCCCAAGCCATGCCTGTACCCCATGCCTTGGAGGGACAACTCTATTTTTAACATATCATTCCCTCTTGAAGGCCATAAAGGAAGGACGGCTTTAGCGTGGTAATAGATGGAGGCCCGAAGAAATTCGGGATCAAGGAGTGCTCAGGAGGGTGGGGGCGAATCGACCGCGTTAAGTCGCTGGCCTGACGGAGCTCCGTGGTTGCTGCTGCCGTGCTCCGTTTATGGGTTGCTTCCTATTCGCCTGCGCCCACCCTCCTTCCGTATCTTATGATCGTCCAGTTCCGTCTGTTCTACGGTGAGCTGCGTCACCGAGCCCTGTGACGATCTTCGTATTGATCGTCGTGTCTGATGATGCCCCCCATACAGGCGGCCGGCAAGCGTCAGCTTCAGTGCTACGCGTCGTTGAACTTCGAAGGAAAAACGCGCTTCAGCCACGCGTGAGCCCGCAATTTGGCCGTGTCAAACCTGCTGGTGAGGGAAGGGAACCGCTTCCGCAATTTCTGGAGCAGCTTGTGCGCCCATACGTATTCCGTGGAGAGGATGGTTAACCCGATCAGAAGGAACAGAACGCCCTGGAGGATGGGCAGCACAAGGCCTGCCACACCCAGCGCGACAAAGCTCCATCCGGAAATGATGACCAGCCAGCGTTTGAATCTTCTGTTCACGGAGATATTGGGAGTGCCCGATACTTTCGCGCCTGGATCCGCAGGCGGGCGGCCGCGGTACCGCCTCATCGAGCGCTGGGACACGCCCGTTGGCTCACGCCAGGGTTGTGAATCACCTGCTTTGGCTGCGGATGGCCCGCGCCATCAGCGGGCTCAGGCTGGCTGCTTTGCCGCTCCCGCAAAACAATTGTAAAGCCACGCGAAGACGGCTCCTCCAAATCCGCCGTCTACGAGGCCGTAGCCTGTGCCGATCAGCACATCCAGGAAGTGGCGCGAATTGTGAAAGCCTGGATAGATGGAGCTTGCCCACGCGAGAAATGCCACTCCGTAGGAGGGTGATATCAGGTTGACGATTCCCACAAGTAAGATACCCCCACCCCACAGGATCCCGATTGCCAGGGCCAGACCCTTTACCGATAGCCGCATCGCCCCTCCTCCTTATTCGCCGTTAGATTATTCCCGGCCGAGTGTTCCCTATCATCTCACCATTCTTTGTCCGGTTCCAGAGAAGTGGCCGCCGCGGGACCTGGTTTTTTATGCGACTTCCGGCTCCTCGCTTCCGAAGCCTTCTTCCGCTTTCTCCTCGCTCACCATAACCGGTTTGGCTTTTGGCCTGGACGGGGGCACCTGCACCAGCACTCTGCACGGCGCATGGTGGGTGACATGCTGCACCGTCGATCCCAGCAGCGTTTCAGCAAGGCCGTGATTGTGGTGGTATCCGATGACCAGGAGATCAACTCCCTCCTCTTCTGCTTCGCCCACAATGGCTTCGCCGGCGTTGCGCGCCTTCAGCATTTTCGTCGAGATGTGCATGGAGAAATTGTTGGAGGCAATCTGCCGGGCCAGTGAGAGCACCTGCTGTCCGGGCCGTTCGAAGATGGGATCCATCACGTCGATGGGCAAACCCGGCGGCACCTCAATCACGTGCAACGCGATCAGGGTGGTTCCCGCCAGACTGGCCATCTGGCAGGCCAGTTTGGCCAGGCTTCCTGCTGTTTCTGTGTCTCGCAACGCAACCATCACTTTCGGTTTTTCCATGGCTTGCTCCTTTTTCCGCCGCAGGCGAGGGAAGTATCTGGCGAGCACCCGGAAGCCTGCGAGCGGGACCTTCTCTATGGCGATCCCTGCCCGGATCCCCATCTTTCCTCACCTCAAGCGCCTGATCCTCCTTTCTAATGATCCCGCCATGGGCGCACGCGCGCTGTGAGCACGGTCACAGCCGCTGGTAATCCTGGTCACGCCACCGCTGCCCTGTCTTTGTTAGCATAAAGTCTGCTGGGAGGGAACGTTGCGAGAGGTGCGGGTTAGCTTCTGGGCAGGAGAGGCAAGCCAGCCGGCCCCAGTAAGACGGGGACTCGCTCCTCCCAGCGGTTTTTTTGAGAGGAGCCGCGATGCTCAGATTCGAGAAGATTCTCTGCCCGGTCGACTTTTCTGAGTACTCTGTCAAGGCTTACAAATACGCCCGGTCATTGGCACAGCATTACGCCGCAAATCTGCTGCTGCAGCAGGTCATCCAACCGCTGACTTCCACCTGTCCCTGCTACGCTTTTCCGGACCCCATCAACGAAGTTTTCCGGAACCTTGAAACCAGCGCCGGCCAGAGGCGCCAGGAGTCTGGCCATTTCACCAGGGGACCTGTGGCCGGGAAGGTTTTGAGGAAGACTTTATGGGGGGCGCGGCGATGGCGCGCGGGGGGAATTTATGAAAGTACATGCCACAACCTCTTGAATTGATCTGCCGAAAGCATTCAGAATGGAAAGGTTGCTATGGCAAACCCAATGAAACCCTCCGCGAAGCTGACCATCGATGGCGCGCATGACATCTACCGCCAGGCGTATCATCCCCTGGACGTTTTTTTCGCGCCCGAGAGTGTTGCCGTCATCGGCGCCACTGAAGCCGCAGCCAGCGTGGGCCGCACCCTCCTCTGGAACCTGATCAGCAGCCCGTTTGGCGGCACGGTCTATCCTGTGAATCCCAAGCGCAGCCAGGTGCTGGGCGTCAAAGCCTATCCCACGGTGGGAGCGCTGCCCGAACCGGTGGACCTGGCCGTGATTATCACCCCGGCCCGCACGGTGCCCGGCATCGTGGGCGAGTGCGTGGACGCCGGGGTCAAAGGCGTTGTGGTCATTTCCGCCGGCTTCAAGGAATGCGGGGCCGCCGGCGTCGAGATGGAGCAGGAGATTCTGGCCCAGCTTCGCCGCGGCAGGACCCGCCTGATTGGTCCCAACTGTCTGGGAGTGATGAGCCCTCTCTCCGGCCTGAACGCCACCTTCGCACGCACGGGCGCGCAGGTGGGCAACGTGGCCTTCGTCAGCCAGAGTGGCGCGCTCTGCACCGCTATTCTCGACTGGAGCCTGTACGAGCACGTGGGCTTCAGCGCTTTTGTTTCCGTTGGCTCCATGCTGGACGTGGGCTGGGGCGACCTCATCAATCACCTCGGCGACGATCCCAACACCCACAGCATTATTCTCTACATGGAATCGATTGGCGACCCGCGGGCATTCCTTTCCGCCGCCCGGGAAGTGGCGCTCTCGAAGCCCATCATTGTGATCAAGGCCGGCCGCACGGAAGCGGCGGCGCGCGCCGCCGCTTCGCACACGGGAGCCATGGCCGGCAGCGACGAAGTTCTGGAAGCCGCCTTCCGGCGGTCCGGTGTGCTGCGCGTCTCGAGCATCGCCGATCTGTTTTCCATGGCGGAAGTTTTGTCCAAGCAGCCGCGCCCCAAAGGTCCGCGCCTGGCCATTCTGACCAATGCGGGCGGGCCCGGAGTACTGGCCACCGACGCCCTCTCCATCCACGGCGGCGAGCTGGCCGTGCTCTCCGATGAAACCATCGAATCGCTGAACGGAATTCTGCCGCCGCACTGGAGCCACAACAATCCCGTGGACATTCTGGGAGACGCCGAGCCCGACCGCTACGCCAAGGCGGTCGAGATTGTGGCCCAGGACGCCAACGCCGATGGCTTGCTGGTGATTCTGGCGCCGCAGGCGATGACCGACCCCGCGGAGACGGCCGAAAAGCTGAAACGCTTTTCAAAGCTGAAGGGCAAACCGATTCTGGCAAGCTGGATGGGCGGCGCTGAGGTTCTGGCCGGCCGGGAAATTCTGAACCGGGCCGATATCCCCACTTTCCCCTATCCTGACGCCGCCGTCCGCACGTTTCAGTACATGTGGAAGTACAGCTACAACCTGCGCGGGCTTTATGAAACCCCCATGCTGGTTTCAGGCAGCGAGGAAGAAGGCATCCGTCGCGACGAGGTTCAGGGCATCATTCAGCACGTTCAGCAGCGGGGCAGAACACTTCTTGATGAGTATGAATCGAAGCGGCTGCTGGCGGCCTACGGCATTCCCGACAGTTCCCACCTTTGCGGCGTAAATCGGAAGATGAGGCGGTGGAACTTGCCGAGAAGGCGGGCTACCCGGTGGTGCTGAAGCTGCTTTCTGAAACCATCACCCACAAGACCGACGTGGGAGGGGTGCAGTTGCGCCTGCGTGATGAAGCCGCCGTCCGGCACGCCTGGCGCGCCATCGAAACCTCGGTGCTGGAAAAGACGGGCCCCGGAAATTTCGGAGGCGTCACCGTGCAGCCCATGATCGAGTTCAAGGGCTACGAAATCATTCTGGGCAGCACATTCGATGCCCAGTTCGGATCGGTGCTGCTGTTTGGATCGGGCGGGCAACTGGTGGAGGTTTACAGGGACCGCGCGCTGGCGATTCCGCCGCTCAACACCACCCTGGCCCGGCGCATGATGGAACAGACGCGCATCTGGACCGCCCTCCAGGGCGTGCGCGGGCAGAAAGCCGCCGACCTCGCCGCGCTGGAACGCCTGATGGTGCGCTTCAGCCAGTTGGTGATCGAACAGCGGCGCATTCGCGAAATTGACATCAACCCGCTGCTGGTTTCCGGCCGATGGAATGATTGCGCTCGACGCGCGCGTGGTCCTGCACAGCAGCGAAGTCAGCGAAGACCAGCTCCCCAAGCCGGCCATCCGCCCCTATCCCGCGCAGTACAGCTACAAGTGGAATTTGAAGGACGGCACGCCTGTGGTCATTCGTCCCATCCGTCCGGAAGACGAGCCGCTGATGGTGAACTTCCATCACACGCTCTCTGAGCGCAGCGTCTACATGCGCTATTTCCACATGCTCTCGCTGAGCCGCCGCATTGAGCATGACCGCCTCACCCGCATCTGCTACATCGATTACGACCGCGAGATGGCCCTGGTGGTTGAACACACCGATCCCGCAAGCGGCGAAAAGCAGGTGCTCGGAGTGGGGCGCCTCAGCCAGCTGCATGAAACACGAGGCGCGGAAGTCGCCATCGTTATCAGTGACGACTATCAGCGCAAAGGCATGGGTACTGAACTGCTGAACCGCCTGCTCCAGATTGCCCGCGACGAGAAGCTGGATTTTGTGGAGGCGGAAATCCTGCGCGAAAATCCCGAAATGCAGCGCATGGTGGAGAAGGTCGGCTTTGCACTCCAAAAGGCCGACGAATCAACCGTGCGCGCCGTCTACAATTTGAAAAACCAGGTCCCCGCTGCATAGCTGCGGCCAGCCCAGTCATTCTGAGCGCAGCGGAGAATCCCGGAATTGCAGGGTGGAGAGTGACGCGGGGTGGCCCTTGTATTGCGGCGTTCTGCAACGTGTGCGGTCCCTCTTTTTTGTGGCTGCATGTCCTTCCTTCTGCGCTAAAATCAGCCAGGTCCCGATTCCTGGGCGCATTCCATCGGATCACAAAAAACGAGCCGCTGCTTCGCGATGCCGGCTTTGTGAAGGAGGCTGTTGTGCAATGGTTTTACAGGATCGCTTACCAACTCGGCTTCACACCCTGGGAGCGCGCATCCACACACGAGGCCCCGATGATCTCGGCAATGTTCGATCGCGAGGAGAGCGAACGGCAACAACCGTACGGGCGCGCGCTCGATCTTGGCTGCGGCAGCGGGATGCAGGCGGTCCACCTGGCACAGCGGGGCTGGCAGGTTACGGGCGTCGATCTTGTCCCGAAAGCACTGGACGCTGCGCGCCGGAGGGCCCGTGATGCCGGTGTGGATGTTCAGCTTGTAGAGGGTGACGTGACGAACCTGCAAAAGCTGGGTATCGGCTCCGGCTTCCAATTTGTGCTGGACTTCGGAATGTTCCACGGCCTCGATGACGCGCAGCGCCAGGCCATGGGGCGGGAAGTGACCAGGGCTGCTGCTCCCGGAGCGACCCTGTTGATGATTGCCTGGTCGCCGGGCCGCAGATGGCCGCTGCCGCGCGGTGCATCTGCCGAGGACATCGAGCGGGCGTTCCCGGCATGGAAGGTCATCTGCGAGGATGCCATCAGCGCGTCCGCACTGCCCGCGGCGTTGAAAAATGTCGCCCCGCGGCTCTACAGGCTGCGCCACCAGCCAAATGGATGATGCTTGCCGTCCTGCGCGATCGTGTCAATCAGATTCCGAGCTTTGTCGACGGCCGGGATTGCGTTCACGGCGTTGGGGCATAGGAAGAACGGCTCGTCCTTGGCCACCACAGCCGGACGGAAATCGGCAACAGCGGAGCAAGCAGGCATGCCGCAAGCCAATGGCAGCAACCTGTTCACTCGCCCCTTCAAACGCCGCGCGTCCTACTGTTTAATCACCGCTCCATCGTAGCGCCGAACGATGCCCCAGCCGCCGTTCAGGTGATTCGCGCTGTCGCGGAAGGGATGTTTGGCGGCGAGCGCCTCATCCACTTCGATGCCCCAGCCGGGCGCGTCGCTGGCGTAGAGATAGCCATCCTTGAACGTCGCGCAGCCCTTGAAGATTTCCGCCTCGAGGCCGGTGATGATGCCGCCCTCCTGGATGCCGAAGCTGCTGCTGGCGAGATCGAGGTGTAACTGCGCCGTGTGGCCCACGGGTGAAACGTCTCCCGGGCCGTGCCAGGCGGTTTTCACTCCGTACATTTCACACAGGATGGCGATCTTGCGCGCCGGGGTCAGCCCTCCGGCCTGCGAGATATGCACACGGATGTAATCGATCAGGCGGCCTTCGATCAGCGGATTCCACTCGTGCGGGCTGTTGAACAGTTCGCCCATGGCCAGCGACGTGGTGCACTGCTGCCGGATCTGCCGGAAGTAATCGATCTGCTCCGGCGAGAGCACGTCTTCCAGATAGAACAGCCGGATGGGTTCCAGTTGCTTGGCAAACTGCACGGCCTGGTGCGGGCTCACGCGCTCATGCACGTCGTGGATGAGCTCGATCTCCTCGCCCAGTTGCTGGCGGCATGCTTCCAGAACCTTCTGCGTGAGGCGCATGTACGGTCCCGGCTCCCACACCGGCCCCGGCCGCAGCCCGCGCATTGGCGGTCCGCTCGCAGGGCCGTAGGACGACATGCCGGGCACGCCCACCATTACCTTGATCACCTTAAAACCCTTGGCCATCAGCCCGCGCACGTGGTCGACCGCCTCCGAGGCTTCCGTGCCGCCCGTGGTGCCGTAGACCAGCGCCGCTTCGCGCGCCTTGCCGCCCAGCAACTGGTAGACGGGCATGTTGGCCTGCCGACCCTTGATGTCCCACAGCGCCTGGTCCACGCCGCTGATGGCGTTGTTCAGCACGGGACCGTTGCGCCAGTAGGAACTGTTGTAGCAGGCCTGCCAGGTGTCTTCAATGCGGTCGCAGGGTTTGCCCACGCAGCAGCGGCTTGAGATATTTTTCCACGGCAGGCACCACCAGGTCGGCGCGCTGCGTAAAGGTGGCGCAGCCGTAACCGTAAAGGCCGGCCTGGTCGGTGATGATCTTCACCACCACCAGGCGCACGCCCGCCGGCTCGGTGGCGATCACCTGGATGTCTTTGATGATGGGAGTGGGCAGGCCGCGCGTTGCGCGCGCTTCCCGCTCCTGTGCCGCAAGCGGCTGCGCCGAGAGCGCCGCGCCCACGGCTCCTGCAACGCCAAGCTTAAAATATTCTCGTCTGTCCATGAGAGGCTCCTTGAGTGCTGATTTATTCCACCGCGGGTTTCTGCTGATCGAGACCGCGATGGACGCTATCAAAGCCCGCAACGAGTGTCAAGCTGATAGCCAGCGCGTTGCGGAGATGGATGCGGGCAGTTGGAGCTCTGAGGGTTTGAAATGCCAGGGTGGAACGCGCAAAAGCGGGCAAGCCGGCAGCCGCGCGGGATCCAGCAAGCCGCCGGCCTCGATGCCGGTGCAGCACCGCGTTTCTAGTAAAGCGCCCTGGACCGGATGGTGTGGGGAATGCTTTCCAGCGCGCCGACCAGGCCGGAGTCCAACTCCTGGTTGATGTCCAGAATGGCGTAGCCGACTTCGCCCTTGGTGTCGAGCACCTGGCGTTCCACGTTGATGGCGCGGTCGCCAATCACCTTGTTGATGGCCAGCAGCATGCCGGGCTGGTTCCGGTGGATGTGCACCAGGCGGTGGTTTTCCGGCGTGCGCTCCAGCCGGCAGTGCGGAAAGTTGACGCTGAGGATGGTGTCGCCGGCATCCATGTAGCGATGCAGGCGTGCAGAAACCAGGTGCGCAATGTGGAACTGGGCTTCCTCCGTGCTTCCGCCGATGTGCGGCGTGAGGATCACGTTGGGCAGGTTCTGCAGCTTGTCGGAAAAAGCGCCGCCCTGGGTCTTGGGCTCTTTGGGGAAAACGTCAATCGCCGCGCCTTTCAGCCTGCCGTTGCGCAGGTTTTCCGCCAGCGCTTCGTGGTCCACCACAAAGCCCCGGCTCAGGTTCATAAAATAGGATCCCTCTTTCATCATTCGGAATTCATCCGCGCCAAAGAAGTTGCGATTGTGCGGGCGGCCGTCCACGTGAAGGGTGACGAAGTCCGATTTCTGAAGCAACTCCTCGAAAGTAACCTTCATGGCGTTGCCGCGCGCCAGCACCTCGGTCACATCACAGAAGATCACCTTCATTCCAATGGCCTGGGCCAGGTCCGACAGTTGCGAGCCGATTTTGCCATAGCCCACAATGCCCACCGTCAGGCCGCGCACTTCATGGCAGTCCGCCGCGCTCTTTTGCCACGATCCCTGGTGCAGCGCCACGCTGCCGTCGAAGACGCGGCGAGCCAGCATGATGATTTCGCCCAGCGCCAGCTCCGCCACCGAGCGCGTGTTGCTGTGGGGATCGTTGAAGACGGCGATGCCGCGGTCTGAGCAGGCGGGCAGGTCAATCTGGTCGGTCCCAATGCAGAAGGCGCCCACCACCAGCAGCTTCTGCGCGGCATCCAGCACGCGCGCCGTGACTTTCGTTTTGGAGCGGATACCCAGCACCTCCACGTCCCTGACTTCCTTCAGCAGGGTGGCTTCGTCCGGGCTTCCGTGCAGAGTTTTTACTTCAAAGCCGTCTCGCGTGAATGGAGCGGCGGCGGCTTCATGAATGTTTTCCAGAAAAAGTGCTTTCATCTTCTTGTTATTATCCTCGCTATCGGGTCAGCCAGGAATGGCCTCGCCCTCGTTGTTGCTCATGAGACGGGTGCGAAACTTACTATTGTAGTGCCTGCGCCCGCACGAGGCGAATAGTTCTGGCGGCGATGGGCTTGGCGGAGAGTTTTTCGGGATGTTTTGCTATCGGCGGGATGGTGTTGGGTTGGATGGGGGTGGAAATTCAGCGCCCAGGTTCGGGCCGTGACCTGGCTGCTGAACGGGCGCTCAAGCTTTATCCCTTGCAGGCCGCCGGCGGGCGGCTGCGCAGATCAATAAAGCCCTTTTTTCCATTCTGAGCGCGTCACCGACCGCTGCTCAGGCGAGTGGAACACAGCAGAGAAGCGCGATGTCTTTCTCCGCCCGAGTTCGTTCTCGCGAAACACACGAAAATAACAAAATAAAAGGATGCTGAAAACAGCCAGAAACTGCAGCAACAAAGTCATACGAGACGTCCCCCTCCCCAGGCAGATGCCCATTCGTAATGACAATTCCATCCTATCCTGCTGACCTGAATCTGACAATATGACTTTAGTACCAGTGGGGGTGGTACCGTGGTTTCGGCGAGGGTGACCGGGCGTGCCGCTTGCCAGCTGGGGGATTTCGCCGGCCGACACGGCGCGCGCAGACCTTGATCCATGGTCCGGCCGGGGCTCGAAGGCCGTCCAGATCGGGCTGCGCCGCAATCGCGGTGCCCGCAAAACGAATCGTTTTTACCCGGTCTGAAACGCCTGCCCGCCGCGGTTCTCGAGTTTCGCGCCGATGCAGGATCGGGTCTGGAATCCGACTTTGCGGCGTGGAAAGATGTCGAACTTGTCCGGGCCGGAGATAGGAAGAACTTTGGCCGGGTTTCGCGAATGGGAGACGAGCGGAAAACAATTGAAGCGGATAATGGAGGGCTTGTGCGGGAGCTTGTCCTGATTTGGCTTGCCGCCGGTATCAGATATGCTTTGGCGAGGGCGAATGGCCGATGAGAGATCGAACATAGCTGGCGAGATCGAACAACAGGCCCTCGAGAGAGTGCCGATGATAGATGTATCGCTCGGCTAACCCAAATGTTTTCATATCATTGACTTCGGCGTTGATCACCAGCACCCTGCCCGTTATGCTGGGCCAGACCTCTCCAAAGCCATAACCTCTGCCGGCAGGCCGCCGGTTTGAACACCTCAGGTCAAGGATGGCGGTGTCAAACGACCTTCGATAAATCGCTGATATGGGATCCCCTGTGCCGGCGTCCACCACTCGTCGGCTGTCCAGTTTTCTCACCAACGTCAAAAGGTTCTTGATTGCGGCTTCATCCGCTACAATCAGGACTTTCCGGTGGGTCGAGTTGTTTGCCACAAAGACTCTGCAGGAAGCACGTGCAGCCTCTGAACTCAGGATTAGCTTGATCTTTTTTATAAGTTTCATGTCGATCCGCTCCGGGCCTGGACGTTCCCTCCCCCACAATCTACAAAAGCAACATCATGTGATGCGCCATTTCCCATGTGCTGGAATACGCGCCACAGTAGTATCCTAACCATTCTGCGCAAGCAAGCCAATGCCACCTTAGTTCTAGTCCCTTCGCTCCACTTGGCTTCTTGCAGGTCCCCTTTCGCGAAGGCCTGATTGCAATCAACGTCTTACGGGTGAGGCTACCTGCAAGGCCTCCGAGGCATTCCCTTCCACCTCATGATTCTCAGGCGCGTAGTATACTGGGCGCGGCGATTCTTCCAGTGAAATGAAATGGCCGGGCATTTCGTCGGGAACCGTGCGCGGCCGCAGGGGGATAGGATGGAGCGCGAATACGCATTTGAAATGGTGACCTCCGGCATCCGATTTGGAGCGGGAGCCACGCGCGAGCTGGGCGCCGAGATGGCCGACCTGGGCAAGCGGCACGCACTGGTTTTCACGGACGCGAACCTGCGCAACCTGCCGCCGGTGGCGACGGCGCTGGAATCGCTCGAAGCCCACAAGATCCGATTCTCGCTTTTTGACCGCGTGCGTACCGAGCCCACCGACGAATCCTTCCAGGAAGCGATTGCCGCGGCGCAGGCGGACGACTTCGACGCGTTTGTGGCGGTGGGCGGCGGCTCCACCATGGACACCGCCAAGGCCGCCAACCTTTACTCCTGCTATCCGGCGGATTTTCTGGAATACGTCAACCCGCCCATCGGCAAGGGGCAGCCCGTTCCCGGACCGCTGAAGACCCTGATTGCCATTCCCACCACGGCGGGCACGGGCAGCGAAACCACGGGCGTCGTCCATCTTTGACCTACAGCGCCCTCCACGCCAAGACGGGAATCGCGCACCGCCGGCTGAAGCCGACCCTGGGCATTGTCGATCCGGAAAACACCCGCACGGTGCCCGCGGCAGTGGCGGCCTCCACGGGGCTCGATGTGCTGTCGCACGCCATCGAGTCCTACACCGCGCTGCCGTTTCTCCAGCGTCCGCGCCCCGAACGGCCCATCATGCGCCCCGCCTACCAGGGCTCGAATCCCATCAGCGACCTCTGGAGCCTGGAAGCGTTGAGGCTGGTGGCCGCTTACCTGAAGCGCGCCGTGGCCGATGCCGGCCGACGATGAGGCGCGGGCGTCCATGCTGCTGGCTTCTTCCTACGCCGGCATCGGATTCGGCAACGCCGGCGTGCACCTGCCGCACGGCATGTCCTATCCCGTGTCGGGGCTGGTGCGGGACTTTCGGCCTCGCGGCTACGACGTTGACCACCCGATGGTGCCGCACGGAATCTCGGTGATCCTGAACGCGCCGGCGGTCTATCGCTTCACCGCGCAGGCCTGCCCGGAGCGCCACCTGAAAGCGGCGGAAATTCTGGGGGCCAAAGGTCAGCGGCGCGAAGCCTGGAAGATGCGGGCAAAATCCTTGCCGACCGCGTGGTCGAGTTTATGCGCGACCTCGAGGTCCCGAACGGCCTGGGCGCGCTGGGCTACGACTCCAGCGACATCCCAGCCCTGGTGGAAGGCACGCTGCCCCAGCACCGCGTCACCAAACTGTCTCCCCGGCCCGCCGACGCCGACGACCTGGCCCAGCTCTTCTCCGACGCCATGACCGCCTGGTAGGAAGAGTGTGCGCTTGCGCGCAGCCCGAGCTCTCGTCAGCGTGTTACTGGACCTGCCGGGCGGGCCCTCCGAATGTCAACGGGGTACGGGCCTTAAGTCGCCGCTCTATCTAGATGAGTGGGCCACGAAATACGTGGCGCCGCTGCCGTTGACATCCAATCCGCAGGGACGTAGATTGGGCAATGTTTCGATCGCGCGAACCGGAGGTCAGGAGACTCATCGCTTGGTTGTTCCGTCTAAAGCGGCTGAAAGGATTTGTCTAGGCCAGCCTCCTTTAGTTGATGCGCTGCGATCCTGGCATTCACCTTCATATCGCCGGGGCGGTTGTGAATTGTTCCTAGCATTTTCCAGATAGATTGAATGTCCTCCCCCAATATCCGCCGGAACAGCAATATGCTGAAAAGATCAATCTCCATTTCCGCTCGAGTAAGTAGGTTTCTGGTTTGAAAGATCCTTTCTAGACCGAGAGCCATGAAACGCGCAGAGATTGGGTTCCCATGCGTCAAGGCGTGCAAGCAGTCTATGAACGGCTCGTTTATGCCTGCCACAAGGTTGCGTAGGTGCGACTTCCTTCCAAGCCCCAGAGCCTCATTTATTAACTCGTCCATATGGACGAGCCCTGGACTGCCGCTCCGCTCGAACGTGAGCTCTTGTGCACGCAGCAGCTTTTCGTCGCTTGCCCAAGCCAGGAACCAAATGCCCCGCCTAGTGTACTCAATGAAGCTGCGAAGGCTGATTAGGAAATGAAAATCATTGGCCCCGCACTGGAGTTTCAGCCCTTCGAGTATTGCACGACTGCAATTCCAGTACTGCGTGACCAGCAGAAAACGATATTGTATCTTCGTTAATTGGACGGTGTCGGACATCTAGGCTCCTTCAAAGAGGGAAGCAATCTGAGTGGGTATTTAACAAACTTCCACGGTTGAGGGATCAATCTTCCCGGACAAATCGAGCAATTTGAGCATCGTAAAGCCGCCTTGCCGTTTCAAGATTCCTGGCGTCTCCAGTACGCATCAAATCAGCATACGCAAGGATGGGATGGACAATCTCCTTGTCCGTCCAGTCCACGCCGGGGTCCCAGAATGCCTTCAGAACTTCCACGTTTCCCCGATCATCTTTTCGCAACTGATGGGCGGCCAGCAATGGCCCCGGCAGCCCTCTTACATAAAGGGTTACGTCCTCCGGCTTCAGATAGCGGGTGAGCCGGGCGGCTGCAATTTCTCCTCCCCAATAGGCCAGACGCTTTTTGATATGCGCCTTTTGCCACCAGTCTCTGTCCGGCGCGGCGTATCGGCCTATCACCAGCTTTGGCCTCAGTTGCTCCGGGTACGCGGCTGCCCACCGTTCCAGCAGTTGTTCCCGTTGCACCAGCTTTCTGCCTTTCCCGCGCTGCCTCGCCAGATACCCGAGTTTCTCCAGGTCGTTAAATATCCAGCCGATTGTGCCAAGGGCCACGCCAGCCGTTTTTGCGACGGCTCGATACGGACCGCCGAGCAGGTCCTGCCTGCAGAGCAGGGTAAAAATCACCTTGAGGCCCGCAGGCCGGAAGGCGCGCGTGGGCCGGTCCGTGAAGAGTTTCACCGGGGGCTTTTGGCCCTTTGCATAGATGAAAACCCCTGGGATATCAAGGTAGACATTGCCCACCGTGTCCAGAAAGAAGATGTTCATCTGCTTCAGCCGCTCGGCCAGGTTCGGGTTTACGTACTCTGTCACCAGCAAAGCAGGC
The DNA here is from genome assembly GCA_963783155.1 of uncultured Acidobacteriota bacterium. Taxonomy (GTDB): domain Bacteria; phylum Acidobacteriota; class Terriglobia; order UBA7540; family UBA7540; genus SCRD01. The sequence goes on from CAWANC010000006.1 coordinate 57,574, forward strand.
TGTGGCAGGTGGGCAACCTGTTTTGCAACTACACCCAGGTTGTTTAGGCTCACGGTTCGTTTGATTTCCGCCGCAATCCGCTTCGTGACGCCGCGAGCGGCCAGCCGCAGCACAGCATCCGCCTTCCCCCAGCGTGGACCCCTGGGCTCAACCCGTTCGGCCTGGAGCTTCAGCCCGGTGGTTTCGCGAAACGCGTTCAGGGCCCTCTCCAGTATTTCCATTCCGGTCGCATGTTCGAGCATTGCGTTGACCTTCCCTTCCAGGCGAAGGTTGGTCCCGCCCCACCTTCCAGTCCTGGATGTTCACTAAACATCAATGTTCATTATACATGAACAACAACAAAAAATGAACGTCCTTGGCGACCCGGGAGCCGGCGATAGCAGCTATCGGTTTTGTTTAGCTGGGCTTAGGTGATGGGCGTGCCCGGGCGGTGGTGGCGGATTTGCTTTTTTCGGTCCAGGCAAATCAAGACACGGGCCACCGTTGCGATGCCCTTAATGAGTTCCGACGGCGCGCTCCAAGGTAGCGCATCGTTCTCATAAGTGTAGAATGCGCTTACCGGCTGCGGACATCGGCGAGGGCCTGGTCGAAAGTGACGACGCGGCCGCCGTGCTGCTGGCGATAACCCTCGGCGTCGTCCTTTGAGGCGAAGGCGACCAGCACGGGCAGGCAGCGGTCGTAGACGCGCATTTCCACTCCCTGGCCGGGCACGCGCTGGAGGGAAGGATCGTGGCGGGTGCAATATTGCACGTCGCCGCCCATGTCGTAATAAGCCGATCGCGCCGGAATCAGCCGTCCGCTTTTGAAGTCGGTGGCCAGTTCCTTGCGCGCTTCACCGGGGTGGTTGAGGATGTGGTGCAGGGCGCAGCCGGGGCAGCAGGCGTAGAGGGTTCCGTGCGCCGTCTCGATTCGGAATTCCACCTGCTTCATAATTCCGCGCCCGCAAATTTCGCAGACGGCGGGCTGTTTCGGGGTCACCTCGCGATGAACTACCCAGGCCACGCCGACGAGCAGCGCGATGGCTAGAATGGCGATCGAGAGCCGGTTGCCCCTCATGAATTCCTCCTGCGATTGTCTTCCATTGTAGCACTCTGAATATTCCCGACTGAACAAGCAGACGGAGACGAAGAATTATCTCCGTTAAAAAGGCGGGAAAATGTTTGTATCTTGCAGATTATTAAGGACATTATGCCATTTCTCGGCCGTTGTTGTCCTGCGATGCCCGCAGCGTTCCGCGCCTTAATTGGCGCTCCTTAAGCGTCATGAATAGAACTGGCAGAAGGATCAGCACGGCGATCGAGGAAGTGATCATGCCGCCCACAATCGGAGTGGCGATGGGCTTCATGACGTCGGACCCCGCGCCCGTTTCCCACAGGATGGGAATCAGACTGGCCAGCACCGCGCACACCGTCATCAGCTTGGGCCGCAGACGCAACACCGCACCGTCCATCGTGGCCTGGTAGATATCGTCACGATGGAGTGGCGTGGCGCGTGCCAGGCGTTCGTCCAATGCCTCGTGCAGATAGACCACCATCACCACGCCGGTTTCAACCGCAATCCCGAACAGTGCGATGTAGCCGACCCAGACCGCCACACTGAAGTTGTAATGGAGAATCCATTGCAGGAGCAGCCCACCGGTCAGCGCAAAGGCCGTGGGCAGGATCAGGATGGCGGCTTCCGAAGCCGAGTTGAAGGTCATGTAGAGCAACAGGAAGATCACAATGAATACGATGGGCATGATCAGTTCCAGCCGCTTTTTGGCGCGCACCTCAAACTCGTACTCGCCGGACCAGATGTAGGAAGTTCCCTGAGCCAGGTGCAATTTCTGGCGGAGCACGGCGTCGGCTTTTTGCACAAAGCCGCCATAATTGCTGGTACTCAGATCCACGTAGACATAGCCTGTAAGTTGCGCGTCCTCATCACGGATCATTGCGGGTCCGCGCGAGTAGGAAAGGCTCGACACCTCGTTGATGGGAACCTGCGCGCCGGTGGGCGTGGCAAGCAGTACGCGCCCGAGCAGGTCCAGGTTGTCACGGAAGTCACGATTGTAGCGAACGTTTACCGGATACCGTTCGCGCCCCTGGATGTTGACCGCAATGTTGTCGCCGCCGATGCCGGACGTCACGGCGCGCTGCACATCCGCAACCGTCAGGCCATAACGCGCCGCCTGCGCCCGGTTCGCCTGGACGTTCACATAAAATCCCTGCGAGACACGCTCTGCAAAGACGGAGCGCACTCCCTCCAGGCCGGAGAGCAGGCTTTCGATTTTCTCACCGGCCTGCTGAATGTCCGCTACGCTTGGCCCCTGAATTTTCAGTCCGACGGGTGTTTTGATTCCGGTCAGTTCCATGTCCAGCCGGTTCTGGATGGGCATCGTCCAGGTGTTGGTGAGTCCGGGGAACTGCAGCTTGGCGTCCATTTCCTGCACCAGCTTCGAGTAGGTCATGCCCGCGGGCCATTCCGAGCGTGGCTTGAGCACGATGGTGGTGTCGTACATTGAGAGCGGTGCGTTGTCGGTGGCGGTGTCGGACCGGCCCACCGTTCCAAATACTGTCCTGACTTCGGGAAACGACTTGATGATGCGGTCCTGTTCCTGCATCAGGCTGGAAGCCTGGGTGATCGAGATGCCCGGATAGGCCGTCGGCATGTACACGCTGTCGCCTTCATAGAACGGCGGCATGAACTGGCTTCCAATCCTGGTGGTCAGCGGGAGAGTGACGGCAAGGAAGACCAGACTTGCCACGACGACCAGCACGCGGTGCCGCAGGCAGAATCGCAGCACCGGCAGATAGAGAAATTGCGTGAAGCGGGATACCGGGTTCGCAGATTCCGGCCTCAGCTTTCCGCGGATGAAGATGAGCATCAGGATGGGAATCAGCGTGATGGCGAGAATCGAAGAGAAGCTGATGGCCAGAGTTTTGGTCCAGGCCAGCGGCCGGAACATCCTGCCCTCCTGCGCCTCCAGCAGAAAAACGGGAAGGAAAGAAACCACGATGATGACGAGCGAAAAGAAGATAGGGGGGCCAACCTGCCTGGCGGCGTTCATCAGGAGTTTGACTCGCTCCCGGCGGCTGATGGCCGGCGCGGCGGCCTCGGTGTGCTGCGGGATCGCCCGCTTCAGCAACACCCGATCCTGGCGGCTGGTCACTGCCCGCAGGGTCGGACTGCGATGGGCGCGTTGCAAGCTCCTGCTGGCGTTCAGAGAGCACGCGGTAGCCGTTCTCCACCATCACAATGGCAGCGTCAACCAGGACTCCGATGGCCAGCGCCAGCCCGCCCAGCGACATGATGTTGGCGCTCACGTGGAAGTAATACATCGGAATGAAGGAAGCGATGACAGCGATGGGAAGCGTGAGGATCGGGATGAGCGCGGACCGAAAGTGGAAGAGGAAAATGATGATGACCAGGCTGACAATGATGGCTTCTTCCAGCAGGTCGCGCTGCAAGGTGCTGATGGACTCATGGATCAGCTCGGAGCGGTCATAGGCGGGAACAATTTCCACGCCGGGCGGGAGCGAAGACTTGATCTCTGAGATTTTCTTCTTGATGCCGTTGATCACATTCAGCGCGTTCTGCCCAAAGCGCATCACGACGATGCCGCCCACGGTCTCTCCTTCACCGTTCCAGTCGGCTGCCCCGCGGCGAATGTCCGGCCCAAAGGAAACCGTTCCCAGGTCGCTCACCATCACCGGCACGCCGTTGTGGGTTCCCACAGGAATGTTGGCAAGGTCATCGAGCGATTTGAAATAGCCGAGGCCTCGCACCATGTATTCCGCGCCGCCAAGTTCCAGCAATCGGCCGCCGACTTCGTCGGTGCTCTCACGGACGCGCTGGATGACGGTCGAGAGTGGAATATTAAAAGCCTGGAGCTTGCCCGGGTCCAGCCGAACCTGGTACTGGCGGACAAAGCCTCCGATCGTGGCCACCTGCGCGACCCCGGGAACGGTTTCAAGCTGGTAGCGGATATACCAGTCCTGAAGGCTGCGAAGGTCGGCAAGATTCTGCTTGTGACTGTGGTCCACCAGAACGTATTCGTAAACCCAGCCGGCGCCGGTGGCATCGGGCCCCAGCACGGGATTCACCCCCGCGGGCAGTTTGCCCTGCAGTTGCTGGAGATACTCCAGCACGCGCGAGCGCGCCCAGTAGAGGTCCGTGCCGTCCTGAAAGATGACGTACACGTAAGAGTCGCCAAACATTGTCTGGGCGCGGACATTTTTCACTTTAGGAGCCGCGAGCATGGTGGTGACGATGGGATAGGTGACCTGGTCTTCGATGAGGTCCGGCGGCTGGCCGGCCCAGCGGGTGTGGATGATCACCTGCACGTCGGAAATGTCGGGAAGCGCGTCGAGCGAGATGTTCTTCATCGACCAGATTCCAAAAAGGACGAGCAGAAAAACCCCGGTAAAAACCAGGAAGCGGTTGCGTGCGCACAAATCAATCAGGCGGGCTATCACGTTACATCCCTCCTTCCGCGTTGACGCTCAACTGCTTTGTCGCTACGGTTTGTCCGTCCTTCTGAGCGATCACCGTTACCTGCCAGGTCCCTCCGCTCTGGAGTTTGCCGTTCCCTTCGTAGAATCCGCCACCCCGGTCAGTGAGCGTGAAGACACTCTGCATGGCTGCCATTCCCATGGCCGGCATGGCGGGCATAAAGAAACGAACTTTCACTTCAGCGCCGGTAACTGGCTTGCCGTCGGCGCCGGTCAATTTGATCCGAACGGTGTTCTGTCCTTTGCTCGGCGGCGAGGGCGAAGTGGTGAACTCCACATTTGCCTGAGGCGCGTTCCCCACGTTCATTGAGGCTGCGGCGCCCGCGCCCGGTGGAGGCGGAGCAAACGAGCCCAGCGCCGCCTGGAGCTGGCTTTCAGAATCGATCAGGAAGTTTGCGGAGGTCACGATTTTCTCGCCCTGCTTGAGTCCTTTCAGCACGCTGTAATAGTCGCCTGCCCGCGGCCCCAGGGTCACATCCTGCGGCGCGAGATAGCCGCTGCCGTGATCGATAAAGACAATGTTCCTGGTTCCGGTGTGGAACACTCCCGTCACCGGAATAGCCAGCCGCCGGCCCAGCGGAACCTTCAGGCTGACATTGACGAACATGCCCGGCGTAAGTTTCAGGCCTGGGTTTCGGAACACCAGGCGCACTTTGATGGTGCGGGTGTTCATATTGACCTCGGGGTAGATAAAATCCACGCGCCCGTAAAACGTGCGACCGGCGTAGGCGTCCGAGGTTACGATGGCGGATTGGCCGCGGCGAATCTGGCTGATATCGCTCTGAAAGACTTCGGCAAAGACCCAGACAGTGGAAAGGTCGGCAATGGTGTAAAGCCGAGTGGCCGGCTGAACGTAGAGGTTCGGCAGCGCGTTGTACTCCGTAATGTATCCGGAAACGGGAGAGTCAATTTCGAGGTCGTGCCGGATCTGGCCGGTGGATTCCAGGTGCTGGATTTCTTTTGCAGGGATGTTCCATTGCTTCAAGCGCTCACGGGCAGACGTGAGCAGCGAATCGGCGCCCGAGGCGACTCCCGGGACAGTGCTGCTTTGAAGCAGATCCTGGTTTTTCATTGCCAGCAGGTATTCGTTCTCCGTCGTCACCAGTTCAGGGCTGTAGATTGTAAACAGCGGCTGGCCCTTTTTGACGTACTGGTAGGTGGAGTTCGCATAGACCTTCTGAATCCATCCGGAAAAACGAGTCTGGACGTAGGCTTCCAACCGTTCGTCCACCGCCACGTTGCCCACCGCACGGATTTCGTTTGAGAGTTCCCGCAACTCGACTTCGCCGCTGGTGACGCCGATGCTCTGCAACCGCTGGGGCGAAAGCTGGAGAGGTGCGAGCTTTGCGGGAGCTGCGGTAGCCGCGGAATTACTCTCAGGCGTTGAGGCCGCGCCAGTGGTGGCGGCGGGCTTGGCCATCTCCTTCGACGCGGTAGCCTGCCGCTCCTGGGTAACGTAGCGCCATCCAAAAAAGGCCACGGCAGCGGCGAGCACAATGGTCAACCCGAGCGTGATCTGGAATGCTTTGCGATAATCCTTCATGGCAGTTTCCTCTCTTCTCGGTGGCCTTGGTCAGGGAATCTGAATCCCGGTCAGTTGTTCGAGGCGCGCCAGCGCAGTTTCGTGCTCCGCCAGCGTGTGCCAGTACTCGACATCGAGGTTAAAGACGTCGAGGAACGAATCCAGCAGAGTCTGAAAGTCCTGCTGCGCCGACTGGTAGGCGGCCAGGCCCGCATGGAAACTGGCCGTCGCCTGCGGGATCAGACCCTCACGGTAAATCCTGAGCACTTTGGAATCGGAGTCAGCGACAAGGTACTGGTCCCGAACCTCGAAATAGGTTTGCTGCACCTGAGCTTCGTAGGCCCGGCGCGCGCTGTTCAGTTGCTCGGCGGCTTCGGCAACTTCGGGACGCTGCCGCCGGCTGCGATAAATGGGGATTTTTACGCCGACGCTGAGCATGTAACGCTCCGGAAACGGCGAAGCGGTGTGCTGGTACAGGTACTGAACGTTGAAGTCCGGATAAAAGTCCTTGCGGGCCAGTTCCACCTGCAGGCTGCGGTCCTGCACCATCTCGTGATGGGCGCCGACTGCCGGGTTGCCTGTGCGGACCGCTGACAGCAGGTCATCCGAGCTGAATGGCAGCGGTGTTTCAGTCAGCTTCCCGGTAGTGATGTCCGCTGAATTCTGCGGGCGGTTGAGAAGCTGTTTCAGTTGCGCCTGAAGGGTCTGCATCTGCTGGCGATATTGGGTGGCGTCCCGGAGGAGTTTTGTCTGCTGCAGTTGCGCCTTCAGCACATCCTGCTGATTGCCCTGTCCCACTCGATACCTTGCCTCGGCAATCTTTTCAATCTGGTCCAGCAGTTTTTCGTCCCTTTCCAGGATCGAGAGGGTCTGCTGAACATAGCCGAGACGGAAATACGCGGTCTTGACGTTTTCAACAACGGCGCGCCGGACCGCGTCGGCCTGTTGCTGGAGCGTGTCGGCTTTGCGGCGGGCTATCTCGCCGCGGAGTCGAAGCTTGCCGGGGTAAGGAATGCTCTGCGAAACGCCAAACCCCAGGTATGTCATCTCGACCGAATGGAAACCATCGAAAGGAAGAGGCGTGCCGGCCGACATCTGCTGGACCATCACTTCCGGGTCCGGAAGCGTTGCGACCTGGGAAGGAACCTGCGCAGCCGCCTGCCACCCTCGCCTTGCCGCCAGGATCAGCGGATTGTTCTGCTCCGCTTCTTTGACGAGTTGTGGCAGCGGCGTCGCTGCGCCGGCGGGTCGTGCCTGCGCAGACTGCTTGCTGGCTTGCGCAGGCCATGCGGGGATTGAAATGGAATAGGCGGCGGCCAGCAGCAGAACAGCAGCAGACAGCATTCTGCTTCGGCTGGACCTTGGGTGATTTCGTCGGCGACTGTCAATGATTCCTGATTGGAGAATACTCACTGCTGCCTCCCTTCGGAATACGCAAGGCCCTTCAGGCCACGGCCGTAAACGGCATCCCAGAGGCGGTCAAACAGCTTGCGCGACATGGGTTGTTTGAGTTCAAACTCAAAGGTTTCGCGGTAGCCCTGCACGCGGAAGTGGTAGGGGTCGGGATGGGCAATCGTCTCGATGTCGGACCAGCGCCAGCTTCGGCTGCCACGTCCGCCGGTGGTGACGTAATCGATTCCTGCGTTGCGGAAGTGCAGCACTCCGTTGGTTCCTCCTCCAAAGGTGCGGCGCCGTGCGGGCAGGGACGCAAAGCCGGAAGCGCCGGGATCGGGCCGCCCGTTTTCCACCGGCTTTTGGACCCGGCGGGCGAACTGTTGGGCCACGGCAGGCGGAACGGCGTTCGTGAGGGTGAAATGGAATTCGCGATCGCCGGAAAGGCGCCATCTTCGGTTCTGGTAGGTCTCGAGATCCAGCCGATGCGCCGAGAGATGGAAACTCTGAATTTCGACGTAAGACCAGCGCCAGCGGCGATCCCTTCTTCGGGATGAATTCAACACCTTGATCGTTGATCACCAGGGTTCCATCGGTCTTGGTCATGAAGTGGCGCAGCCGGGCTGGCGATTGCCAGCGCGTGGCGGCCGGCGCGGAGCCCGGCTGGTCTTGTGGCGCGGGACGCGCGGACAACGCAACACCGGGAATCCCGCAAAGCAACAGAGAAAACAACGCCATACACGGAAACATTCGCATAACGAACCCCCAAGAAAAGCTGACAGTGGTGAAAAGGAGAAGCGGATAGCGTGAAGGATTTCACGCTGCGATGGCGGGTGCTAAATCAGGAAAGAATGGTGGATGGTGAAAAGCTCACCGGGCGGTGAGTAACAATGAACATCGAACTGGATGTGCGCTGTTCTAACTGCGCCGGGCACCGCGTTCCAATGAGGAAGCGTTGCAACCACGGCAAAGGCGGCCGTCGGTGCAGTGACTTCGGCTGCCTGTTGAAGATGACTGGCCGCCCCGGAAAGTTCCGGCGTGCAGCACGTCCGCGATGAGTTTGCCGGACTGCAAGGCATCGAAGCGCAACAGTCCATCGAGTGCGTTGCCGCCATCAGCGGGCCAAAGCAGCCGCCCAGGCTCGCAAAAAGAAACGCCAACAGCAACAGGATGGGCTTTGCCTTCCTCATAAGAACGCATCATACCACAACCCGAAGAATGCAATGCTGTGACGTTTATCACAATTCCGGAATTTTTTAGCCCGCGAGCGGCCACGGCCAGGGCGGGACCCCTTGCCACCCCGTCCCTGGAATCCTGCTGTTTCTAAAAGGGCAGGAAAAACAGCGGTGTGAACAACGCGATATCCACCAGCACCCTGAACTGGTCAATAGTAAGTGATTCCTCCTTGTATCGGATTAGCGCGAAAGCCAGAGCGCTCAGCGACTCAGCCGCCAGAAGTTGCCAGTGGTAGCGTCCGACTCTTGCCAGGATGAGGCCGACGGCAACGGCGGCTATGACAAATGACAGCAACCGGAAATGGCGCCCCATCCAAATGGTCCAGGTGTGGGGCGCGCCGAACCTGCGCCCGCGCAGCCGCTTCCATTCTTCGTGTTCGATAGCCGCGCAATTCATCCAGCAGAGGGCCGTGAACAGGACGAACGGCGCCGCGATCGTCGTCGTGTCGTTCCCCATGTGCTCCCAGACCGGAAAACAAGTGCCCAGGGCGAACAGCACGCCCACCAGCATTTCCTTGGGCAGCCACTCGCGTTCCGGCGACACCAGATGCACCGCGAGCAGATAGGCGCCGACGGCCAGCAGGATGATGACGCCATCGCCAAAGGTCCTCAGGTCCAACCGCGTTAAGGAAATCCAGGCCGCCAGCAGAAAGCCGGTACACAACGGGAACAGAAACGCCCACAGGTGCCGCCGGTAAAAGATATGCCGGGTGGCTTCGGCGCCCTGGGCGGGGGCTTTCAAGGCGTCGAACAGCCTGTCTGCCACATAGATCAGCCACACAACGAGCGCCAGAAGAACCGTGACGCTCCATGCCAGCTGCACGTGAAACGAGCGCGCAAAAAGCATTTGCCACAGCGCCGCGACCGCCGGCGCGTCCAGGCTGAGCACCGTGAGCCACAGCAGTGGTGTTGAATCGGAAACCGACTGCGATCCGCGTTCCGTTCGAACCGCCGCTTCTCCCTCATCGGTGCTGTTGGTATGCTCCTGATGCATGTCATTCACGCCGAATGCCGGTCCGCAGGATGCAGGGATTCTGCCGCAGCTTACCGGCGCGTTCCGCTGTCGGGAGGCTTCACTTTTCCACCTGCACCGTGCCTGCCGCACCCTGGTCGGTGAACCTGACCCACAGGATGCTGTTTTCCTCGTCGTAATACCAGCCTTGCGCGGCGCCGTTCAATGCGCTCATGGAGTCCACGCTGGCGAGGGACTTTCCATCCCGTAATCGAACCACTTCCCCTTCGGCAGGTAGAGTCGCTGCTTTTTCTTGCCCTGGTCCAACACTGGCGCCACCGGCAGAGCAGCATGAATTCGCAGATCGATCATCTGGTGAAAGCGAAGCATATCACACAGGCAGCACCATGCAAGGCGGGCCCTGCGATGCCTTGCGGGCTGGAGGGGGATGACGGCTACAATCGTATGCTTTCCGGCAGTTTGCATCACGAGCATGAGTTGGCTTGCGGCAGGCGCGGATTCAGGCTCCGGATGCAGGCGTTTCAGGCCTGGCAGGCGGCTCTAGAGAGGCTGGCAGGGAAGATTTGACGGCGGTTGAAAGCCCCAGAATGATCTACAAGCTGCCTCCGATTCGTTTTTCAGCCGTCATTTATTTTCAACAACATGGCCGGGTTCATTGTTGGGTTCGTTTTTTCCACAGATACGTATTTTCAACAACTTCCCGGCTTCGTTTTTGGGTTCGTTTGGGTTCGTTTTTAATGCCGATCGCTTGTTTTCAGTAACTTCTCGGGTTCGTTTTTAAAAAAACGTACTTTTTTGTCCCACGCACGTCAATTTCCAAAAGGTGGGTGGCCAATTCCTCGGCCTTAGGAGGGCCTGGACGTCCTTCAGGGAATTGAGTTTACAGCTCATAGCACGTTGTTTCCAGCCCGCGTAATGGATAGAACGGGCCTTGCGGCGCAACCTGGCGTCGCCGGCCTCGCGATGACAAAACAAGGCTACCATACTAGCCCATCAAAGTCAAGCAAAATCGCGCGCGGAAATCTCGCAGCCGGCTCCTGTGAAAGGGCACGAGTTTACTCGTGCCGTAGAACGACGCAGCAAATGCCGGGTTTAGCCGCTGAAGTTTCTGCGTTGATATCGGACGGCTTTTGCAGGGGTGAAGCCCCAAAACAGATTGAAGGACACCATCTACCGGCACGACTGAAGTCGTGCCCTTTCGCAAAAGGCAGAGGGTCGTGGCTGCCCATTTGCCATTCCTGCCTGCGGGGGATATATTCCAGACAGTGATGGTTCACAGTCCCAGAATCGAGATCAAATACTGCACGCAATGCCGGTGGCTGCTGCGGGCTGCGTGGATGGCGCAGGAGCTGCTGACCACTTTTCAGGACGAGATTGGCGAACTGGCTCTCGTGCCCGGCACGGGCGGCGTGTTCGAGGTGCGCATCGGCGACGAAGTGATCTGGTCGCGGGCGAAGCAGGGCCGATTTCCGGACATCAAGGAACTGAAGCAGCTTGTGCGAGACCGCATTGCGCCGGCAAAAGACCTGGGGCACTCGGAGAACTGAAAGCAGTAAGCAGAAGGCAGAAGGCGACTTGAGAAGGATGAAGTGTGAAGGATGAAGAGAAAGCAGTGGCGAGTGACGGGTGACGAGTTGAGAAAGGCGACATTTCAGGCACAGAAGGTGCAGAGGGTGGAAAGCAGAAGGCAGTGGGCGGAAGGCACAAGCCAGAGGGCAGCAAGCAGTTAGGCGAAGGCGAACCTCATGCTGGATGAATTCATCTCACTAAATAAAGGAAGGAGGGATGAATCATGAAAATTGGCATTATTGGCGCAGGACAGATTGGCGGCACGCTCACGCGGCGGCTGACAGAGCTTGGGCACGAGGTTTCCGTGGCCAACTCGCGCGGGCCGGAATCACTGGCCGCGCTGGCGAAGGAAACCGGAGCAAAGGCGGTGACGGCAACCGAAGCTGCACACGCAGGAGAAGTGGTGATTGTGACGATCCCGGAAGCGAAGGTTCCAAACCTTCCCAAAGACCTTTTTGCCGGCGTGCCGGAGAGCGTCGTGGTGGTGGACACGGGCAACTACTATCCGCGGCATCGCGACGGGAAAATTGCCGGAATCGAGGAAGGCCTTACGGAGAGCCGCTGGGTGGAAAAGCAACTGGGGCGGCGCGTGGTGAAAGCCTTCAATAACATTTATGCCCAACACCTGATGGAGAACGGCAAGCCCGCCGGCTCGCCGGGGCGCATTGCGTTGCCCGTTGCGGGCGACGACGAACGGGCCAAGGACGTGATCATCAAGCTGCTGGACCAGCTTGGGTTTGACGGCGTGGACGCCGGTGGGCTGGATGAATCCTGGAGGCAACAGCCCGGAACTCCCGTCTATACGGCTGATCTGGATGCGGAAGGCGTGCGGGCGCGCGTTGGCGAAGGTCACTCCGGGGCGCAAACCGGAATGGCGCGCCACGCCCTCCAGCCCCGGAACGTTTACCGAGCCGGCTTAAAGTGCGGATTGCTTGATGTGTGATTGATTCCGCAAAAGCAGGTCCCTCGCGGGGTTTATCCTGAGCCCCTTCACACCGTTCAGGGCCGTTCGCAAGTGGAGGGCGAACGGGCTCGGGATGACACGCCGGAAAATATCTTTAAACTTTGAGAGAGGAAAACGGACATGGCAGGCAAAAAGATTCTGATGTTAGTGGGCGACTACGTTGAAGATTACGAAGTGATGGTTCCCTTCCAGGCCCTGCAGATGGTGGGGCACCAGGTGGACGCCGTCTGCCCGGGGAAGAAAGCGGGTGAGACGGTGCGCACGGCCATCCATGATTTTGAAGGCGACCAGACTTACAGCGAGAAGCGCGGCCACAATTTCCAGATCAATGCGACGTTTGATGAGGTCAAGGCCGGATCTTATGATGCGCTGGTGATTCCGGGGGGCCGGGCGCCGGAGTATCTGCGGACGAACGAAAAAGTGCTGGAGATCGTGCGGCATTTCTTCGACGCGAAAAAGCCGGTGGCTTCATTGTGCCACGGCGCACAGTTGCTGGTGGCCGCGGGCGTGGTGAAGGGACGGTCGCTCAGCGCCTACCCGGCCGTGGGTCCCGAGGTGACGGTGGCCGGAGGAAAGTACGTTGATGTTCCGATGACCGAAGCGCACGTGGATGGCAACCTGGTGACGGGGCCGGCCTGGCCCGCGCATCCCGCCTGGCTTGCCAAAGTTCCTGCAGGTGCTTGAGCAGGGCGCGCAGGAAAAAGCCGTGAAAGCATAGACGGAGTTTCATTCGGCGTGGCCGGTGGCACGCCGTGGTAAGTTGAGGTGTGCGCATTCGGCGGGATGCGTGCTGCAAGTGGGGCCGGCATCAGGATAGGGCGAAGAGCCCGGATTCAGATTCGGATTTCACCCAGCGGGCGCGAGGAGATCAGCAGACGATGCGAGTGCTTGTTACCGGCGGTGCAGGTTACATTGGAAGCCAGACGGCCAAGGCTCTGGCCAGGGCCGGCCACGAGGTTGTCGTCCTGGACAACCTTGCAACCGGCCACAGGGAAGCCGTGAAGTGGGGACCGCTGATTGAAGGCAACCTGGGCGACAAGGAGCTTCTGGCGAAGATTTTCAAGGAGCAGCAGATTGAGGCCGTCCTGCACTTTGCCGCCAGCCTGCTGGTGGGCGAGTCCATGACCGATCCCCAAAAATATTTCTGGAACAACGTGGTCAACACGCTGGTGCTGCTGGATGCGATGAAAGCCAGCAGGGTCAAGCACATTGTCTTTTCATCCTCCGCCGCCGTCTACGGAAGTCCCGAAAAGTTGCCCATCCCGGAAGATCATTCCATGCGGCCGGTGAGTCCTTATGGCGATTCCAAGCTTTCGATGGAACGCGCTATCCGCTGGTACGGAGTTGCCTACGGGCTTTCAGGTGTTTCGCTGCGATACTTTAATGCGGCGGGAGCCGACCTGGACGGTGAACTGGGCGAGGGGCACGATCCGGAGTCACACCTGATTCCGCTGGTGGTGAAAGCCGCACTGCGCCAGCGGCCTGAAGTGGAGATTTTCGGCACGGACTATCCCACACCTGACGGCACGGCGATCCGCGACTATATCCATGTGGTGGACCTGGCCGACGCCCACGTGCGGGCGCTGGAATATCTGGCCGCCGGGGGCGCAACCACGGAACTTAATCTGGGGACCGGCGAGGGGCACTCTGTCCGCGAAGTGGTGGCCGGCGTGGGGAAGCTTTGCGGCGGGCAGGTCCCGGCCAAAGATGCGCCGCGCCGCGCAGGGGATCCCGCAGTGCTGGTAGCCGACCCCGCGAAAGCCCGGCAGTTGTTCGACTGGCAGCCGCAGCATTCAGATCTCGACACCATCATCCAGAGCGCCTGGAAATGGCATTCGTCCACCGTCCAGAAAGCAAAGTAGCTCGTTCTTTCCCCGCAAGCCGCGGCAGATTTCAAAAAAGCCTGATTTCGGATTGCCGTGCCTCGCGCCCTGTGCTAACGTGCGGTGCGGGGCACAAACCCATCTCACAACAGGGAGAAAACGACCATGCCAAACGTCCTGGTAACAGGAACCAGCACCGGTATCGGCTTTGCGACAGCGCTTGAACTCGGCAGGGCGGGCCACACCGTTTATGCCACCATGCGAAACCCCGGTCGCGCGCCGCAACTGGGAGAAGCAGTTGCCCGTGAAAACCTGCCGGTCAAAATCATCGTGATGGACGTTGATTCGGATTCCTCCGTCGCCGAGGTGGTGGCAGGCATTCACGCGGAGGGCGGGCAAGTTGACGTGCTGGTGAATAACGCCGGAATCGGGACGTTCGGGGCGGTCGAAGAACTTCCACTGGATGCCTTCCGCGCCATCATGGAAACGAATTACTTCGGCGCGTTGCGCTGCATCCAGGCTGTTCTGCCGGAAATGCGGGAGAGGAAGAACGGCTGCATCATTAACGTCAGTTCTGTCTCGGGCCGCGCCGCGAACTCACCGCTTGCTGCCTATACTGCCTCCAAGCACGCGCTTGAGGCCATGAGTGAAGCGCTGGCCCAGGAAGCCAAGCCGTTCAACATCCGCGTCGCAATCGTCGAACCCGGCATTATTGACACCCCCCTGTCAAGGCGATCCGAGATGCCGTTGGACGGCACAAAGTATCGCCAGGTGCGGCGATATGCGGAATTGTTCCGGGCGTCGTTCGAGAGCGAAACCCCCCGCCCGCCCAGTCTGGTGGCAGAAGCAATTCGCGACATCATCGAGAGCGGAACCTGGCAATTGCGGTATCCCGTAGGCCCGGGATCGGCGGCGGCCATCGGAGTGCGGAAAGCCATGAGCGACGAGGAATGGGTGGAAAGAGGCGCGCTCGAGGACGACGCGTGGTATGAGCGCATCGAACAGGATTTTGGCCTGGACGCCCGTCCCAAGAAATGACCACCGGCAGGGGCGTTAAACGAGGTGCGGGCTGCCGGATTGCTAACTTATTCCACCGTAACGCTTTTGGCCAGGTTGCGGGGCTTGTCCACGTCGCAGCCACGAAGCACCGCGCAGTGATAGGCAAAAAGCTGGAGCGGAATTACGGTAAGAAGCGGCATAACAAGATCCAGGCTGGGCGGAACGTAGATCACGTCGTCCACCAGTGACCCGAGCCTGGTGTTGCCCTCCGTGGTGACGGCGATGATCTGGCCCTCGCGGGCGCGGATTTCCTGCACGTTGGAGATCGTCTTTTCATAGGAACTGTCTTCAGGCACGACGGCCATGGTGGGGAAGGCGGGGTCAATCAGAGCGATGGGCCCATGCTTCATCTCTCCTGCTGCGTAGCCTTCGGCGTGGATGTAGGCGATTTCCTTCAGCTTCAGGGCGCCCTCCAGCGCCACGGGATACTGGTACTTCCTGCCAATAAAAAGGAAATGCCGGGCCTGGCAATATTTCTCGGCAATCCCTCGGATCTGGTTTGATTGATCCACGATCGCCCGGACCTGGTCAGGCACCTTTTCGAGCGCCCGGATGATCCTCGAGCCTTCCTCATAGGAAAGGTCGCGGCTGCGCCCCGTCAGCAGCGCCATGAGAATGAGAATGGTGACCTGCGAGATGAACGACTTGGTAGACGCTACGCCTATCTCCGCGCCCGCATGGCAATAGACTCCCGCATGGGTTTCGCGGGCGATGGAGCTGCCAACAACGTTCACCAGGCCCAGAACCAAGGCTCCCTTGCGCCTGGCTTCGCGCAACGCGGCCAGAGTGTCCGCCGTTTCGCCCGACTGGCTGATGGCCAGCACTGCCGTGTCCGGGCGGATGTTCAATTTTCTGTAGCGAAACTCGGAGGCCAGTTCGACTTCAACCGTCAGGTCGGTAAGCGCTTCAAAGACGTAACGCCCCAGAAGGCCCGCGTAATAACTGGTGCCGCAGCTCACAATAATCAGGTGGCGAGCCTGTTGCAGACGGCCGAGGACCGATTCCAGTCCGCCAAGCTTGGCCACGCCTTCGGAATGGTTGAGGCGGCCGCGCAGTGCATTTTCCACTGCTTCAGGCTGTTCGGAGATTTCCTTGAGCATATAGTGCGGGAACTCCCCGCGATCCAGCGCCTCTAACTCCGCATCAATTACCGTTGTCCTTCGGTCAACGGGGCGGTTCTGGAGCGTGCTGATGTGAAAATCTCCGGGTTCAAGTCGGGCGACCTCATTGTCTTCGAGGTAAACGACCTGGTCCGTGTGCTGGGCAAGCGCGGAGGTGTCTGATGCCGCCAGCGATTCTCCCTTGCCGATACCCAGCACGATCGGGCTTCCCCGCCGCGCCATGATGATCTGGTTCGGATGCCCGGCGTGGATGACCGCCAGGCCATAGGTCCCTTCAACCTGCCGCAGCGCTTTGCGGACGGCCTCTTCAAGGTCCCCCTGATAGTCTTTCTCGATCAGGTGCGCAAGCACTTCCGTGTCGGTCTCGGAGTTGAAGGTGTGGCCGTCCGCCTGCAGCAGCTTTTTCAGTGACAGGTAGTTTTCAATGATTCCGTTATGGACCAGGAAGAGTTGTTTGGAGCAGTCCGAATGCGGGTGGGCGTTGGCTTCCGTCGGCTTGCCGTGAGTGGCCCACCGGGTGTGGGCGATTCCGGTTGTCCCGGTGGGTTTTTCCTGCCGGACCTTCCGCTCAAGGACCTCGACCTTCCCCACCGCCTTCGCAAGGTAGGGAGGCGCGCCCAGCATGGCGATTCCGCTGGAGTCATACCCCCGATATTCAAGTCTCTTCAGGCCCTCAACCAGGACCTCGCTGACCGGCTGGTGACCGACATAAGCGACGATGCCGCACATGGTAGACCTCACATCAAAATAAGCGGGTTGTCAGGGGCACTGACCGGCATTCCGGTTCACGATGGTCTGTGCCACTGCAAAACAAAACCTGCGGATAGGGTTCCCAATGGACGCCTCTTCGCAGCCTCCAAAAGTCCGCAAACAATTAGCGCGAAAAAACAAAATTTTTTCATCCAGTTTGCAACCATTCTGACAACGCAGACATCGAAAAAAGTAATTCAACTCTGTGACTACCTGGGGAAGTGGTTACGCTTGGCTGGTTCAAGAAACCACTTCCTCCTTCCTCTTCAGGAACCGGGGGCGGAAGAATTTCTGGCTGGACGATCCTGCGTGCCATCACCGCCTGCCTGCTTCGATTGGACACAAGACCCAAGAGCCTTTACCCGGCGCGTTCCAATCCGGCTTCGTTCCCCTTTTCAGTTAACTGGAGTTTTACCAGCGAACCGCCTCCAAACTTCCGGGTGAACCAGTCTTCAAGATCGTTCCTGAGAAATTCCAGATCGACTCTAAGCCCCGCCTCCATCCATCCGTCAGCGAGGGGCAGGACGTCGTCAAAGGCGCTGCGGCCCGTAAAACTTCTCATGCAGAAGCTGTCCAGCCAGCCAATGGGGCATGGCCTCGCCTCGCCTGGCTCCAGGACCTCGACTTGGACCTTTCTGGCGAACATGGTGGCTCCCCCATCTTTACACAATTATTTTCCTGGAGTGCTGATTTTGGGTCCCGTCTCCGGGTCCCTGATGCCAGAAAACAGTCAGGTCCCGATGCAGTATCCAGGAGGACGCCTTGGAATAAGGTTTCAGCCCGGACGCCTCTATCGCCGGAAGATGGAAAACCAACCCTTCTTTCGGGGCGATTGCCTGGAGCCCAGGGGTTGCAGTGGCTCAGGCAGGGACTCCCCGATGACGACGGCCGCCGGGTTTATCTCCAGCAGGAGGTCGGCGACATCTTTGCCCCGCACGGAGGCGACTTTCTTGTAACAGGACGAGAGGTTGGGAGGACGGTGCGTGAGGTCATGGGCGTCTGAGGCAAAGAAATGAATGAGATTCCGCTCCAGCCATTCTTCGGAGAGTTCCCGGGCTCTCGATCCAAACCCTCCCTCGTAGGACATTGCGGTAATCTGTACCAGGCACCCGCGCTGGGCCCAGTGGTAAAGCAATTCAGGCTTGCGCTGGACGACAGGGTTGCGCTCTGGATGAGTGAGAATTGGAGTGAAGCCTGCAACCTCGATTTCATAAAAGACGTTGTCCATCTGTTCCGGAATAAAGTGGTCAGGAAATTCGACCAGCAGATATTGCGTGTTGTTGATGGAGAAATCAGACCCGTCTTGCGCGAGTCTGCGGAGATTGTCGTATGAAAGGTGGAAGTCACAGCCCAGGAGCAGTTTGGGAGATTCTCCCACCGCAGCCTGGAGCTCTTCCAGCCTGGCTCGATTGGCCTGGGCGTCGAAAGCATACTTGTAATTACAGTGGGGAGTGGCAACGAGGTGGGTGGTTCCGTCTTTCGCGGCCATCTGGCACATGGCCACGGCAATGTCAAAAGACTTCGCTCCATCGTCTGTTTCCGGCAGCGGATGGCAGTGGATATCGATCATACGATTGCTTCCAGGTTACCAACAGTAGTAGTCCACCCCTCCAGGGTTTGCCCCGGAACTGTTGTCTCCCCGGTCCCTTCTCAATGGGAGTTTTCACTTTACCGCATTCCCCCGCATAAAGGTCAAGTTCCTCGCCCGGATCGAATGAGAATTGCGGGCGAGGAATCCGGCTGAGTGAGAACATTGGAACATTGTCCGGCGGTGCACTCTAAGGGGCTGAATTTTATCCGTAATTTGGTATTTCCATATCTAATATTCCAAATACAATATTTTGGTCTTCCATTACAGTTATTATATCGATTAATTGTTACCATGTAGTATAGTCGCAATAGATTTATAATAAAGAGCTTATCCAAATATATTGGAGGTAGGCTTCTTTTCCTTGTTTTGGTCATTCTCTTGCGATAACCCTTGCAGAGCTCGCCCTGGTTTACCTCTTCAGAGGGACCTCAGGAGCAAGCTCGGAGATTAGACCCAAGACCCGACGCTTAGGGGGAAACAAAGTTTCCCCCTTTTTTTTTGCTTTCCAGACCCTTCGTTTTTCCATCTGTTCTCAACCAGGGCTTTTGCTTCCGGGGCTGCATGGCCGTACGCTCTCTGAACAAAAATCCTGGCGTTGAGATGGCATTTTCCTGAAATTCACCGCAATGCATTGCCGAATAGGTATCCTTCGATTAGGATGGTATTCTCTAAATCGCATGGCCGAAATCTCAATCGACGGGTACATCAAGCTCAAGGTCCAGGCCGTCCAGGACTTCACCCTTCTGTTTGCGAATTCAATTGCAAACCTTTTCAGCTCACCGCGCTATGTAGTCGATACGATCATCCAGATGGACGTGATCGGCGTGGGATCACTTCCCATTGTTTTGTTGGTGGGTTTTTTCTCAGGTGGGGTGATTGCGCTGCAGACCTATCGAACACTGAGTACGTTCGGCAGCGTTACATTGCTGGGACAGGTTGTTTCACTTTCAGTTGTTCGGGAAATGGGGCCTGTGCTGACAGCCCTGGTTGCGGCAGGCCGAAACAGCTCAGGAATCGCGTCGGAAATCGGTTCCATGCTGGTGAGTGAGCAGGTTGACGCCATGAGGGCGCTGGGAACAGACCCGGTGCGCAAACTGGTCACTCCACGCCTGGTTGCGACCGTGATCACGCTGCCGCTACTGACCATTCTCGCGGACTTCTTCGGGATGCTGGGGGGATATTTCGTAAGCCTTTACACGGTGCACCTGACTTCGGTGGAATACTGGACTTACGCCTACCAGGCGCTCACCTTTGAGGATGTGGCACAGGGCCTTCTCAAGCCATTTCTTTTTGCCGTGATTGTGGCGCTGGTGGGGTGCTACTATGGGCTCACCACGCGCGGAGGCACCGAAGGCGTGGGCCGCTCCACGACCCAGGCCGTCGTGGTGGCCTCGGTGCTGATTCTTGTTGTGGATTTTTTCGTGACGAAGTTCCTGATCGCAATTCATTTCTTCTAACGCCCTCCGGCGGATCTCGAAGCATAAGAGTTCGCTGGAACCCTGTTGAAGGGAATATTCCACAGCGGGAATGGCCAATTCACTCAGCAATGTTTCGCTTGCTCATAATATGAATTCGCCGGCCCCAATCGATTTTCAGAACGTCTGGCTTTACTTTGATGAGAAGCCGGCGTTATCCAACGTCTCCTTCAGCGTAGCGCGTGGAGAAACGCTGATTCTGATGGGGGCCACCGGCTCCGGCAAGTCCGTGATTCTGAAGCTCGCCCTGGGCCTGCTGAAGGCCGATGAAGGCCAAGTGATAGTGGAGGGCAACGACCTTGGCCCGGTTCCTGAAAGGGGAATGCGCGACATCCGCCAGCGGATGGGGATTGTGTTTCAGGAAGGCGCGCTGTTTGACTCGCTTTCCGTTTATGAAAACGTTGCCTATAGCCTGCGGGAAGAGGGAACGAAGGATGAAGCGGAAATGGAGCGCCGCGCGCGGGAAGTTCTGAGCTTTGTTGAACTCGAGGCGGCCATCGACAAGATGCCCGCAGAGCTGTCCGGAGGCATGAAGCGCCGCGTTTCCATTGCCCGCGCCATTGTGAATGATCCCCCCATTATGCTTTATGATTCCCCTACCGGTGGCCTTGACCCGGTCACCGCGCAAACCATCAACATCCTCATTCTCAAGCTCCGGGATGTTCAGGGAGTCAGTTCCATTGTGGTGACGCACAGGCTTCAGGATGCATTCTGGCTGGCCAAATTTGGATACTCCAAAGATACCGGGGGACTGGTGCCGATCAGCGGCAACGGCGGGAGCGGATCAACAAGCCCCACGCGATTCCTGGTGCTTCGGGAAGGGTCGGTTTATTTTCACGGGACGCCGAATGAAGTGGTTTCCACAGAGGATCCTTACCTTCAGCAGTTTCTACGGTAAGGTCGCTCGACCCCATGGGTTGGACTAAAATGAAAGGCCTCGGAGTGATTCTGGAAGGGAGGACTTATGCCTCAGCCTAAACAACTCGCCTGGACCCAGCTCCGCGTTGGAGTACTCATTATTTCCGGTCTGATCGTGTTTGCCGTTGGAGTCTTTTTCATCAGCGGCAAGGTGGGACTCTGGACGAGTAAGTACGAGATCAAGACCTTTTTCTCAGGGGCTGAAAGTTTGCGCGATGGCGCGCAGGTGAGGCTGGCGGGGATTGTGGTCGGCAACGTGAACGCTATCAAGCTTTCTCCCTACACGGAGTCCAGCAGGGCGGTCCAGATTGACATGAAGGTCACCAAAAAGTACCAGGACCAGATCCGCACCGACTCGGTGGCTACCATTGAAACCGTGGGATTGCTGGGAGAAGCCTATGTGGATATCAGCCGGGGTGGCCCCGGCGCCAAACCCATTCCCGACGGCGGAACCGTCCAGAGCCACGAAGAAGCTGATATGAAGCAGATTGTGCAGAACGCCAACGATGTGGTCTCCAATCTTCGGGTGCTGAGCAGCACGTTGAACGACATCACCAAACAGATCCAGCATGGGCAGGGTTCCATTGGAAGACTCATTTATGATGAGAAGTTTTACAACAACCTGAACAAGACCGCCAATGATGCCCAGAAGCTCATGGCGCAGGTTGAGGCTGGCCAGGGAACGCTCGGCAAGCTTCTGACCGATGCGACGTTCTACAACCGCACGGTTGCAGCGGTCAACAAAGTCAACCAATTGCTGGACGAAGTGCAACACGGCAAGGGGAGTGCGGCAAAGTTTATTAATGATCCGTCCGTCTACAACAACCTTGATCAGGCCACACACAAAGCAAACACCCTGATGGCCAGCATCAACGAGAGCAAAGGCACGCTGGGCAAGCTGATCAAGGACCCGAGCCTCTATAACAATCTCAATGAGACCGTTCAGCACGTTAATGTGATCACCGCCCGGATTGACAGCGGCCAGGGAACCCTGGGGAAGCTCTCAACCGACCCTTCCATGTATAACAATCTACTCGCCGCTTCCCGGTCGCTCAGGCAGTTCCTGACCGAGTTCCGGACCAATCCCAAGAAATATCTCACCCTGCGGCTGCATATCTTCTGATTGGGCAGGGCGGCAGGGTCTACAGCCGGCTGGTTGCTGGCACCTGCCGTAGTTCTGCGATAACATGGCGGTAGTCAGCCTTTGGACCACGGTTGAAACAGGCCGGAAAAAGCAAACGATGAAATGCCACAAGCCCAAGCCAGGCGCAGACCGTTCCCATGAGGGAGCTCGTTGGACAAGCCAATTGAGTGAAACTTCCTCCACCTGTGCCCGGAGAGGCGGGTGCCTGCTGTTGGTGAGCCTTCTGGCTGTTTTTTGGGGGATGCCTGCGCATGCGGCGCAAAAGAATCAAGAAAAGATTGAGCTCCTGGTCGCTCGCGCTGAGGTGAATGACCCCTATTTCCGCCATTCCGTGGTCCTCATGCTGCCTGAAACGCAAACCCAGCTTGTGGTGGGACTGATCATCAATAAACCCACGCGCCTGACGGTGGGGAAATTGTTCCCTGACTCCCCGGAGCTTAAAGGCCGGACAGAGTCTGCATACTTTGGCGGTCCGGTAGACGTCCGCACGCCCAGCGCTATTTTTCGGTCTTCCTCGGCGCCTGAAAATGCGATCAAGCTTTATGGAAATGTTTATCTGACGTTTGATTCCGATCTCATCACCAAGGCTTTTCAGGGCCCGCGATCAGGTTCCAGGACGCGCCTGTTCCTGGGTCGAGCCCAGTGGGCGCCGGGCCAGCTCCAGAATGAAATTCGGCAGGAAGGTTGGTACAGAATCCAGGCGGAAGGCAACCTGGTTTTCAGCTCTCACCCGGATAATCTGTGGTCCACCCTGCATTCCCGCGCCGCTCCCAGCAAGTACATCCGATTCCAGGTTCCGCCGGGTGAAAATCAGCCATCCACGCGAAATCCTGCGGTGATGTGACCATCGCCGGCTCGGCGCTGTGGTTTTCGCTTGCCTATTGCGGCTGGGGATGGGGAATGATCGCCCCATCTGCCCTATTCAATCCGGCTGGATTCCTCTCCCCGCTAAACACCGTCCCCGCGCAGGCGGCACCTGCGGTAAAATTAAAAGTCCTTTATGGCGAGAGAAACTCAAATGTTCCCATCTGAGGGGCAGACGCCAGGCTCATTCGCCGGGCAGGTGTGGCGGAAGCTCAAGATCACGCTTGAAATGATCAAGGTGGAGCACTCGGTGTTTGCGCTGCCGTTTGCTCTCACCGGCGCCATGCTGGCTGCGCAGGGGTGGCCATCCTGGCGGCAGGTCTTCTGGATTGTAGTGGCCATGGTGGGCGCCCGCAGCGCCGCGATGACCTTCAACCGCATCGCCGACCGTGAGTTTGACGCCAGAAATCCCCGCACAGAAAAACGCGCCCTGCCGGCCGGACATCTGACGCTGCGCTTTGCGGTATCCTTTACGGCGGTTTCGGCGGCATTGCTGGTGCTGGCCGCCTGGGAACTGAATCCTCTGGCGTTCAAGCTGTCGCCGGTGGCTCTGGCGCTGCTGCTGCTTTATTCCTACACCAAGCGGTTTACGCTGCTGTCGCACGTGGTGCTGGGCATGTGCCTGGGGTTATCGCCAGTTGCGGCCTGGATTGCGCTGCGCGGCGATGTCAGCGTGGGCCGTCATCATCCTGGGCGTGGCGGTCACGCTGTGGGTCGCCGGCTTTGACATCATCTACGCCTGTCAGGACGTAGAGTTTGATCACGCTGTGGACCTCCACTCGATTCCGAAAAAGTTTGGCATTGCGGCGGCGCTTTATGCCTCGGCGGCGCTCCACGTGCTGATGCTGGCACTGCTGGTGATGGTGGCGCAGATGTCCGGCCTGGGATGGATTGCGCTGGCCGGGCTGGCGGCGGTGGCGGCGCTGCTGGCTTACGAGCACCTGCTGGTGAAACCTTCCGACCTTTCCCGCGTGAACGCCGCTTTTTTCACCATCAACGGCTACATCAGCGTTCTCTTCTTCCTCACCTGGGCGGCGGCCATTCTGGCCCGGTAAAAGCAGCCAGGCTGGAGAGAGGCTATCCCGGATACACAATGCTTATATTCGGCGATTATTGCGTGCGGTAAGGGGTGGCCATTTCACGAAAGACTAGTGAATCGAAGATGGCCAGGACGTGCTTGCGGTAGTTGAGGACCCGCTCGACCATGGGTTTGGCAGTCGGGTCGCGATGCGCCTGCCGCTTCCAGCGCTCGAGAACGTGGGGCGGGACGTCGATGTCCGCTCTCAGTTTCTGGAGTGGCTGCCCGCGCAGGAACAGGCCATAGAAGAAGGCGGCTTCCTGCCGGGGTTCCGCGAATCTGGCGTCGTCCAGTTGCATCTCTTTTAAGCGCCTCTAGGAATTCCGGGTCAAAATTCCTCATGGCACATCCAAAAGCTCAATCGGCCTTATCAAATCACGAATTCTTATCTTAACCCCGTTGTCAAGGTCAGGGCCGGATTTCCGGACAGCCCCTTCATTGCCGGCGCGCCTCGAATTCGCCCTCAGAACCCACACGCCGATTGCCTAACAACAGACTAGCACAGACTTCGGGAATTTCACTGCGCCCAAAAACATTCTTCCAGCACTGCGAAAACCCTTGCTGGCTACCTGATTGCGTCAGGCGAAAATGGGACGTAGAATGATTACTGGGCAGCAAGCCATCATACTTTAAGGATTGGAATTTTGTGTTGAACTTACGCCTGGAAGACGCAAACCTGCAACCCATCGCCGACAAGGTTTTTGCCGGCGAGCGCCTGGACTTTGATGACGGCGTCACGCTTTACAATTCGAGCGATCTGCTGGCCATCGGCGCCCTGGCCCACCACGTCCGTGAAAAACTGCACGGCAAGCGCACGCACTTCAATGTGAATCGCCACATCAATCCCACCAACGTTTGCGTTGCCAGTTGCAAATTGTGCGCCTTCGGCCGCAAGCCGGACGCTCCGGGCGCTTACACGATGGCTCTGGAAGAAGCTTTCCGAACGGCGGGCGAGAACTGGACGGAAGCCGTCACAGAATTTCACATTGTCGGCGGGCTGCATCCCGATTTGCCTTTCCAGTATTACGTCGATCTCCTTTGCGGGCTGAAGGAGCGTTTTCCGTCGGTCCACCTGAAAGCCTTCACAGCGGTTGAAATCGCCTACTACGCCCACATTACCCGGATGACCGTGCAGGAAATCCTGGAGCGGTTTAAGGATGCCGGGCTGGGATCGCTGCCGGGCGGAGGGGCGGAAATCTTTGCTCCCGCCGTGCGGCGCGTGATCTGTGACCACAAGATCGGCGCCCACATGTGGCTGAAAGTGCACCGGACGGCGCACGAACTGGGCCTGCATTCCACCGCAACCATGCTTTATGGCCACATCGAGAGCTCCGAAGACCGCGCGGACCATCTGGTCCAGCTCCGCAACCTGCAGGACCAGACCAAAGGTTTCCAGACGTTTATCCCACTGGCCTTCCATCCCGCCAACACGGAGCTTGGCAAGCTGGTGGAATGGGACGAAACGTCCGGGTTCATGGATTTAAAGAACATTGCAGTTTCGCGTCTGATGCTCGACAACTTCCCTCATATCAAGGCTTACTGGATCATGATGTCGCCCCGCGTCGCCCAGATCGCCCTGCGCTTTGGCGCCGACGATCTGGATGGAACGGTGGCGGAGGAAAAGATCTATCATGATGCCGGCGCCAAGACCCCCCAGGTGATGACCCGCCAGCAGATTGTCCGGTTGATCAAAGAGGCCGGCTTTGAACCCTTCGAACGCGATACCCTCTATCGCCCTGTCATGCGCACTGAAACCAGCGTCAGCGTGCAGGTTTAGCCGGACAGGCTTCCGCTGAGGGAGCCTCCGTTATTCGGCCTGCCGGTGCTGGAAGTGCTGCGCCACCTCATAACCCAACAGCGCAAAGACCGGAAGATATTCCAGAATCTGCATCAGCGGCGAGTTGGAAAACATGCCGCCCGCGGCGTAGGCGATGATCGGCGAATAGCCCAGAACGCAGGTGACCGTCAGCAAAAGCAGCCCGGGACTGGGTGAGAAGCAGAGGAAGGGAACAATCCAGGTGAAATACCAGGGAAAGGCGTTGGATGAAAGGAAGAGCAGTCCGGCGAGGGTGACAAGACCGGCACGAAAAATATCCATCCGGGCCTTCAGGACGTAGGCGATCAACAATATCAGGAGGATGCCTGCCACAAGCTGCGCCTGGCGAGTGGAGTTTCCAGCGGCCAGAAACAGTCTGTGCAGACTGTCATTGCCCTCCCATTCGGCCGTGAAGTTCGAGAGGCCGTTGAATAAATGGCCTCCGGCGCCCAGAAACGGCAGGTAGCCCAGCAGAATCACGCTGCCAAAGATGCCGGCGTAGGCCCATCGGGTGCGGCTGAGAAAGGCCGGCAAAAGTAGAGCGGGGAAGAGCTTGGAGAGGGCTGATAGGGCTAGAAACCCGATTGACAGGGCGGCCCGACCGCCTATAATGAGATAGAAGACTGCCGCCAGCAGCGTCAGGGTTGCCAGAGAGTCATTATGTCCTGACAGGGAGAAGGCAATCAGGACTGCTGGATTCCAGGCATAGATGAGGATGTGCTGGAGTGGGCGGTCCGCTGCGGAAAGAATAAAGAGCAGCAGGGCGACTGTTGCAAGGTCGAGCGCGGTGAACAATCGCTTGTAGCCCGCAACGGTTCGTACCCATGAGAAGGTTATCTCGCTGACCGGCGGATAGAGAGTCGGCGTGTTTTTTCCGGTTTCAATAGGGTGAACCGGGTTCTGTGCCCAGTTGAGTGCGGGCATGGCAGGATAGACAGCGTAGGGATTCATGTGGGCGCGGACGACGCGCCCTTCCCATTGATATCGGTAAACATCTTCCGAGAGCGTAGGGCTCAACGGCAAGAAAAAAAGGCGAAAGACAACCGTCGCGCCAAGAATCACGAAGAGAGCTGAACGGCGGCTCTTGTTCCTGAGGACGATGTAAACGCTGGCGAGGTACAAGGCGCCTGCGACAAGCATCAGTGCAATGAACTCCGGTACGTGGCTCTTGAGCGGCTGGCAGCGGGCAACTGAGTAAAAGGTGCCTCCGAGCGCCAGGGCGGCGGTTAGAAGGCTGAGGGTGGGCGCATAGCGCGGCCCGGACAGCGTTGGGGTTTTTTCGTGTGGTTTTGAATTTGCGCTCCGTCCA
Organism: uncultured Acidobacteriota bacterium; assembly: GCA_963783155.1. Lineage (GTDB taxonomy): Bacteria > Acidobacteriota > Terriglobia > UBA7540 > UBA7540 > SCRD01. The sequence goes on from CAWANC010000006.1 coordinate 84,667, forward strand.
TTAGAACTCAGGGAGCGAACTTTGTCTGCGTCGATTGAGGACTGACTCCGAGGTTCCATGATTCATTTACTCCTGGGCATTCTGGTGGTTCCGGCGAGCCCGATTGCGCACTACGTCTATCTGTTTTTCCATCACGATCCCTTCCAGGGGATCTACCAGCCCAATGCCTTTGATCTCTTGATTGAGATTCCTTATTTTCTGGTCCTGACCATCCTTTCGGTTTACGGCGTTCACCGCTATTGTCTCACCTATTACTACCTGAAGAACCGCAGGAAGAAACCCGCGCCTCTGAAGCAGTTTGACCATCTGCCTCGGGTTACGGTGCAGTTGCCCATCTATAACGAACAGTACGTGGTGGAGCGGTTGATCGAAGCCGCCATCAACCTGGACTATCCCCGGGAACTGCTGGAAATTCAACTCCTCGACGACTCCACGGATGACACCCGCCTTCTCTGCGCACGGCTGGTTGAACGATATGCCAGCGCCGGTTATCCCATCCAGTGTCTCCACCGGGAAAACCGCCTGGGCTTCAAAGCGGGTGCGCTGGCCGAAGGCATGGCGAAATCGACCGGCGAGATGATTGCGGTTTTTGACGCCGATTTTGTTCCTCCACCCTCCATCCTGCAACAGATGGTCCACTATTTTACTGATCCGAAGGTGGGAATGGTGCAGGGCCGCTGGACCTGGATCAACCGGGACTACTCCGCCCTGACGGAAGTGGAAGCCATCATGCTGGACGGCCACTTCGTTGTGGAGCATGGCGGCAGAAGTTCATCCGGCCGCTTTTTCAACTTTAACGGGACGGCAGGGATGTGGCGCCGCTCGGCGATCGAAGACGCGGGCGGGTGGGAACATGATACGCTGACCGAAGACACCGACCTGAGCTATCGCGCCCAACTGAAGGGATGGAAATTCATTTACGACTCGGACATCGTGTGCCCTTCGGAACTGCCGGTGGAAATGAACAGCTTCAAGACGCAGCAGGCGCGATGGGCCAAAGGTTTGATCCAGGTTGGCAAGAAGATACTCCCCATTGTCTGGCGCAGTGACCAGCCTCTGTATATCAAAATGGAGGCGACCTTTCATCTGACGGCCAACGTGGCCTACCCGCTGATGATCCTGTTTTCTCTGGTGCTCCTGCCGGCCATGATTGTGCGTTTTTATCAGGGCTGGTTCCAGATGATGTATCTTGATCTGCCATTGTTTATTCTCTCGACGTGTACGGTTTCCGGCTTTTATGTCGTTTCCCAACGGGCGCTCTATCCCAAAGCGTGGATTCGCCGCCTGCTCTACCTGCCTTTCCTGATGGCCATAGGCATCGGGCTGGCGGTGACCAACTGCAAGGCTGTGATTGAAGCGCTGGCGGGGGTGGAGTCCAGTTTTGTCCGCACCCCCAAGTACCGGGTGGAACGCAATGAAGAAGGGTGGGAGCGCAAATTATATGTGCGGCGGCGGATTGGCTGGATTCCGATCGCCGAACTGTTGCTCGGGGGTTACTTTCTGTATGCCACGGGTTATTCTTTTTCAGCCCAGAATTATCTCACCACGCCTTTCCTGATGCTGTTCCTCGTGGGTTACTCTTACATGGGAACCATGTCGCTGTTGCAAACGCCGCTGCGTCGCCTGTGGTTCAGTCTTCCGGCATTTATTCGGGTTCGCGCCCGGGACATCTCGCCCGCTCCATCAGAGGGCTGAGGCAGACTCGTTTTTCCCTTCATTCAGCTCTTTCTCACATCGCAGTTTGTATGGTTTTCGGCCGGCGCAAAGCCTGAATGGCATGCCGGCCGAAGCACGAGTCTGGTGTCCAATTCACACAGGGCCGGCATGAAAGATAAGGAAGGCATAACGGAGGTAACAGTCTATGGCAGCTTTGGAGATTGCCGCGTCGCAGTTTCCACGAATCTGAAAGGATGGCTGAAATGAACCCGGCGTTGAAGCCCTGAGAACATCGCGTTCAGTTTCTGCGGCGATGTGCCAGGAAGAGCAGAAGTTCGATCAAGCCATAGACCGCCACGCAAAACCATAGGTCCACAAACAAACCGATGTCAGCTCGGTAGGGTTGGTGCCGGGCTCCGGGCGGAAGGTGAGGTGTGAGAACAAAATAGACGAGGTTGCCCATCACAATAGCAACCAGGTACTTGATTAAGCGCTTTGCTCTTGGTGTTAAAGTGTCCATAGGTCTGTTGAATTCTACCGTTGTCGCAGGAAAACTGCACATTCCGGCTGCAGTTTGCACAGAGCGCAAGTGTAACACCCCCGGCCGAATGAGGAAATGTTCCTCAGGATACTGGCTGCGTAGTAATCGGCGGCCTTTCGTGCATGGCACCGAACCGTAATACCGGGCTGCGCACCCATGGCCCGGCACGAAATGCCTTTCCGAGCCTTCCGCAGCTTCCCGACCGCGCAACTTGTGCTCCGCTCGTTGTAAGATAAACGGCGAATTGCGATGCCGAACCCTCATCTCAAGCTGACGTCCGAGGTCAAATACCTGAAGGGTGTGGGGCCCACCCGCGCTGAGTTGCTGGCTGCGCGGGGCATTCACACCGTTGAGGACCTCCTGTACTATACGCCTTTCAGGTACGAGGACCGGACCCGGCTGACAGCCGTCTCTGACCTGGTTCCCGGACAGACTGCCACCATTCTGGCCAATGTGCTGACCTGCGGCCTGACGCGGACGCGGAAGGGAACCTACATTTACGACCTGGCCGCCATCGACGCCAGCGGCGCGCCTCGCCCGCGTATGATCCGGTGCATCTGGTTCAATGCCCGGTACCTGGAACGCAACAAGGTTTTCCGCAGCGGCCAGAAAGTTTTCTTCTACGGCAAGGCTGAGCCCGACTTCTACGGTACCAGCAACCTGCAGATCGTCCAGCCGCAGTACGAGATCATTCCTGAAAGCGAGGCCGGCGAAAGCGAATCGCTGGAAGTGGGGCGCATGGTGCCCATTTATGAATCGGTGGGCCAGCTGGGCCCCCGCGTCCTGCGCCGGCTGATTCGGACTGCCCTGGAATCGGTGGGCGATCAGTTTCCGGAGCTGCTGCCCGCATCGGTGCGGAAGAGGAACAAACTGGTCAGCCGGACCTCTGGCTTTCGCCTGACCCATTTCCCGGACGGAGATCAGCCCTTCGAGGAACTGGCGCGTTTTCGGACCCCGCCCCAGATTCGATTGATTTTTGAAGAATTGTTCAACGTGAGCGCCGGGTTGGCCTTGAAACATCGCAAGGCCAAATCTGCTCCAGGCATCCAGTTCAACGTCACGGACGGACTTCGGCGGGGCATCAAGACCATTCTTCCATTCCACCCTACCGCCGCTCAAAAGCGAGTGCTGAAGGAAATCGCCGATGACATGTGCTCATCCCGCCCGATGAACCGCCTGCTGCAGGGCGATGTGGGCTCCGGCAAGACTATTGTGGCGGTTCAGGCGGCCCTGCTGGCCTTGTCAAACGGCTACCAGGTGGCGCTAATGGCGCCCACGGAAATTCTGGCGACCCAGCACTATCTTTCCATCCGCAAGCTGCTGGAACCACTGCCTTACAAAGTTGACCTGCTGACCAGCGGCCGGAAGACCCGTGCCAAGGCGGAACTGAAAGACGAACTGGCGGGCGGAGAAACCCATATGGTTGTGGGAACCCATGCCCTGATTGAGAGTGACGTGGAATTTGCCAGGCTGGGACTGGTGGTGGTGGATGAGCAGCACCGCTTCGGCGTTCTGCAGCGCTACCGGTTGATCCGCAAAGGGCAGGTGCCGGACGTGCTGGTGATGACCGCCACGCCGATACCGCGGACCCTTGCCCTGACCCTCTACGGCGATCTCGACTTCTCGGTCATCAATGAACTTCCGCCCAACCGTTCGCCGATTGTGACGCGACAGGTGGAGGAAAAGGACCGGGACCAGGCGTTTCGACTTTGTCCGCAACAAGGTGCGCGCCGGCGACCAGGCCTACGTGGTCTACCCCGTGATCGAGGAATCGACCAAACTGGAGTTGCGCCCTGCCTTGAAAATGTTTAAGCACCTTTCGGCCAACGTCTTTCCGGAATTCCAGGTGGGGCTGCTGCATGGAAGGCTTTCCAGCGCCGAAAAAGAAGAAGTCATGGAGCGCTTTAAGAAGGGCGACATCCGGATTCTCGTCTCCACCACGGTGGTTGAGGTGGGCGTGGATGTGCCCAACGCAACCGTCATGCTGATCGAGCACGCCGAGCGGTTTGGCCTTTCGCAGCTCCATCAACTGCGCGGGCGCATCGGGCGCGGAAGGAAAAAGTCATACTGCCTGCTGCTGGCCACAGATCCGCGAACGCCGGAAGCTGACGAGCGGCTGCGGACCATGACCGAGACCGCCGATGGATTCAAGATTGCGGAAATCGACCTCAAGCTTCGCGGGCCGGGGGAATTTTTCGGAACGCGCCAGTGGGGCATTCCCGCCTTCCGCATTGCCAATCTGCTTCGCGACCAGGAAATTCTGGAGTGGGCCAGGCGTGAAGCAACGACTTTTGTTGAGCACCCGGAATCGAGCGAGGAGTTTGAGGCTTACGTCAGCTTCCTGCGGAACGAGTGGTCGCGGCGGTATGGCCTGGCCGGCGTGGCCTGACGGTCACGCAAGAAGCGAAGATGTGGTGTAATGAAGAGTTCCATTCCTGACTCTTTCCACCGCAAGGACTCGCATGCGCATCATCTCAGGCCAAAATCGAGGACAACGAATTCAGACGCTGAAGGGCGCGCAACTGCGGCCCACTTCAGACCAGATGCGCGAAACGCTTTTCGATGTCCTGGGGCCGAGCGTGCTGGACTCGACATTTCTGGACGCCTACGCGGGTTCCGGGGCGGTGGGTATGGAGGCCCTGAGCCGCGGCGCGAAGGAAGTGGTCTTTGTGGAATCCCATCGGGCGGCGAGTGATCTGATCCGCAGGAACCTGGCGGCGCTGAAAATGGAAGACGGCTTTTACCTGATGAATACCAAAGTCTTGACTGCCATCGAAAGGCTCGATGAAGAAGGCAGTCGTTTCGATTTTATTTTCCTCGATCCGCCTTACAGCGATGCGCGTGAATATCATCATGTGCTTCGGCAACTTGGCCGCTCCCATTTGCTGACGTCCGCCTCGCTCGTCATCGCTGAACACTCGCGCCATTATTTTCTGGAAGAAAAGTACAACAGTCTGGAACGAACGCGGAGCATCCGCCATGGCGACACGCAACTGACGTTCTACAGGCTCAGCCAGGCGGCACCCGAAAGCGATGCTGAGGCAAGCCCCTGAAGGCCTGGACACGGCCCCCATCAGTTTCTTGACCGCCAACGCGACTATCCCCTAAACTTGGTTGAGCGTCCTGTTAGTAAGGCGTGTGAAGGTTTCAAGACCGTGGCGGGGTAGCTCAGTGGTAGAGCGAGGGTCTCATAATCCCTAGGCCGGGAGTTCGATCCTCCCCCCCGCTACCAATTATTTCAACAGGTTGCAGCAATTCCTGATCTTCGACTTCCTTTGCAGGTTGCGTCTCAGTTGCGGATTGTTGCGGACTTGTTTTCTCATTCAGCCTGTCCACGTATCGTTCTCCCACTCCCGGGATCAGCTGACCATATGTATCCACGGTGATCTGTATACTTGCGTGCCCCATCTGTTCCTTCACATAATTGAGCGGCGTGCCAGTGGCAATCAGCATTGCCCCGAATGTATGACGAAAATCGTGGAAGCGGATCGCACGGATGCCGGCCGCTTGATTCTGGTGCGTAAGTTGGACGAGCGTTTGGGCTTGGGCGAACTCATCGCCCGGCACTTGACGGACCCGCGAGGGGTGAACACGCGGTTGCCTGTCCCCGACCTGCTGCGGCAGTCGGTGTATAGCCGTATGGCGGGTTACGAGGACGTGAACGATGCCGAGCGGCTCTGGATGAGCGTGATTGCCATCAACCTCGGGAATCTGTGATGGCGGCTGATGCTGCCCCTGAGGACCGCCAACCTTTCCCTGACGAGCTTGCAGCAGCGAATGGTAAAGACGGGCGGGAGGCTGGTCAAACACGCACGGTATTACTGGCTTCTGCTGGCGGAAGGGCACTTAAGCCGGAGGCTGTTCGGAGCGATGGTGCTGAGGGTTACTGCCCTACCCGTGCCTGATGGATAGGCAGAGACTGCGAACAACAAAGACGATCAACAAAATAGGTACGGAGACGGCGAGGTGTCAGATCGACCACCTAAAAATAAGGTGTCCGGCGGTGTTGTTTCGCCTGGGTACGGCAGTCCCGCCGCTGGAGTGGGAACATGGGATTCAAACGGCAAGAAAATGTGCTTCGACGCAGGCCCACGAGTGTAACATTGCCCTGCCCGGAGGCCATGCTGGAAAATTCCGGCTTGGGAACTGAGAAGGGGTTTCCATGGAATGAAGATGACCGCGATCCCCGGCGCGACGCTTCCTCCTGTTCCTCCCGCGGCCGTGGATGGCCCGCTGCGGAACAAGCCGGCTGAGTGCATTGAGCCCCTCGAAAACTCTCCCGCAGGAGCCAGCCGTTACCCCCTTGTGACTTGACCTTGCGTTCAACACATTTTGGTGTTATACGTGCCAATGCGGATACCTATCGGGGGTAATCTCAACAGAAAACGACGCGATTTTCGGAAAAGCGCAGGCAAGTCCTTTGCGATTCAGATGCTTTCCGGAGGTTTAAGCTATGGCTCGGCTTTCGTTGCCAATTGAAAAACTGCAGCAGCACTACACCGTGGTGGTGATCGGCTCAGGCTACGGCGCGTCGATTGCCGCCTCACGCCTGGCGCGGGCGGAACAGCAGGTTTGCGTGCTGGAGCGAGGTAAAGAGTTCCAGCCGGGTGAATATCCGGACACGGAACTTCGCGCGGTCGAGGAGATGCAAACCCACCTGCCCGACGGTCAGATCGGCTCCAAGACCGGCCTCTATGAAATGAATGTCAATGAGGACATCAACGTTTTTAAAGGATGCGGCCTGGGCGGGACTTCCCTGGTGAACGCCAACGTCGCCCTGCGCGCCGAGCCGCGCGTTTTTGACGATCCCCGATGGCCGAAATCGCTGCGGGATGATCTTGCCGCGGGCCTGGAAGCGGGTTACGGCCACGCGGAGGAAATGCTAAAGCCCACCCCTTACCCGGCTTCGGGCTTTCCTGCCTTGCCCAAGCTGGAGGCGCACGAACTGTCGGCGCGCAGCATGGGCGCGCCCTTCGCGCGCACGCCGATCAACGTGAACTTCACCGTGGCGGGCACCAATCACGTGGGCGTGGAACAACGCCCCTGCTCGTGCTGCGGGGATTGCGTGACGGGGTGCAATTACGCGGCCAAGAATACCCTGATCATGAACTACCTGCCCGACGCCAAAAATCACGGGGCGGAGATCTACACCGGAGTGGACGTGCGGTGGATCGAACGCAGCAGCAACCGCTGGCTGGTGCACGCTGAGGTTCTGGGCGTGGGCAGGGAGAAATTCCAGGCGCCGGAATTGACCGTGAGCGCCGATATTTTGATCTTGGGGGCCGGATCGCTGGGATCGACCGAGATCCTGCTGCGCTCGCAGGCGCGAGGCCTGGCTCTTTCCGGTCAGGTGGGCGAGCGCTTTACCGGCAACGGCGACGTGCTGGGCTTCGCTTATGACGCAGACCGCGTGATCAACGGCGTGGGCTGGGGACACCACCGTCCGGGGGAGATTCCCCCCGTGGGCCCCTGCATCACCGGCGTGATCGACCTGCGCCAACAGGCGGTGCTGGAAGACGGCATGATCATTGAAGAAGGTTCGCCGCCGGGACCGATCGCGGGATTCCTGCCCGGAGCGCTGGCGGTGGCGGCGGATCTCGTTGGGCGCGGGGCCAAGTCCGGAGCGCTTGATGAGATTCGGGAAGGCGCGCGCCGGCTTGCCACCTGGGTGGAAGGGCCTTACCACGGCGCCGTTCACAACACCCAAACGTATCTGGTGATGACTCACGACGATGGCGCGGGAAAGATGAAGCTGGAAAATGACCGCCTGCGCATCCACTGGCCGGGGGTGGGGGATCAGCCGATCTTCGAGAAAGTCAACGCACGCCTGGATCAAGCCTCCAAGGCGCTCGGAGCCACCTTTATCCATAATCCTCTGTGGAGCAAGCTGCTGCGCAAGAGCCTGATCACCGTCCATCCGCTGGGCGGGTGCGTGATGGCGGAAGCTGCCGAGCAAGGCGTGGTGAACCACAAAAGCCAGGTTTTTTCTTCCGCGCAAGGTTCGGAGGTTTACGACAGCCTTTACGTGATGGACGGCGCGGTCATCCCGCGTCCGCTCGGCGTGAACCCGCTGCTCACCATCTCGGCGCTCGCGGAGCGCGCCGTGGCGCTCGCCGCCGGCGACCGTGGCTGGCAGATCAAGTATGATCTGCCTTCCGGGCCCCACGATGTGCCGGCGCCGCAAAAAGTGGGCATTGAATTCACGGAGACCATGAGCGGGTACTTTTCTGCCGGCGTCAAAGACGACTACCAGCGCGGCGCCGACCTCGGCAAAAAAGAAAACTCACCCTTCGCCTTCACGCTGACTATTGTTTCCGAAGACGTGGAAGCGACGATTTCGGACCCGCAGCACGAAGCGCGCATGATCGGAACGGTCACGGCTCCGGCGCTTTCGCCACATCCTCTGACCGTGAACAACGGAAAGTTCAACCTGTTCGTCGTTGACCCGGCAGAGCCCGCCATGCGCCGCATGTGGTATAAAATGCCGCTCACCGCCGAGGATGGCCGCGTCTACTTTTTTGAAGGCTTCAAGCTGATGCGCGACCGTCCCCTGACCGACGTGTGGGCCGACACCACCACTCTCTACATCACGGTGTTCGACGGCGCGGACAGCAAGGCTCCCGTGCTCGGAAAAGGAATCCTCATTATTCGTCCCCAGGACTTCCTGCACCAGTTGACCACCATGCGGGCCACGAACGCTGATAGCCTCGAACAGCGGCTTACAGCGGAAGGAAAATTCGCCCGTTTCTTCCTGGGCGTGCTGGCCCAGAAGTACGGCAGGATTTTCAGGACGCCGGGGAACCCCTAAAGAAAAGATGGCAGAAACGAGCGCCTGCAAGGACAATTTTATGCCACCGCTCAGGGACACCGTCATCCCCTTCCGCGCGGGAGACGGGTTCGAGTGCAACCTGATTCACGTGGAGGGGGATCAGCCCGCCGCGAAAGGGCCCGTACTGCTGGTTCACGGCGCCGGCGTCCGCGCCAACATTTTCCGCGCTCCCACGCAGCAGAACGTGGTCGCTTTTCTCATCAACAATGGCTACGACGTGTGGCTTGAGAATTGGCGGGCCAGCATCGACCTTCCTCCCAACCACTGGACCTTAGATCAAGCCGCGGTCTACGACCACCCCGTGGCCGTGCGAACGGTCGCGGAATTGACAGGGGCGAGTGAAGTCAAGGCGGTGATCCACTGCCAGGGTTCCACCAGCTTTACGATGTCGGCGGTGGCCGGATTGCTGCCCCAGGTCAAGACTATCGTTTCGAACGCCGTCTCCCTGCATACGGCCGTTCCGGAGTTTTCCGCGTTCAAGATCAAGTACGCGCTCCCGTTCATCGAATCGGCAACGGACTACCTCGACCCCCAATGGGGGCTGTACGCGCCGACCCTGACGGCTAAGATCATCGACTCCATCGTGCAGCTCACTCATCATGAGTGCAACAATCCTGTCTGCAAGGAGGTCAGCTTCACTTACGGCAGCGGGCACCCGGCGCTCTGGCTGCACGAGAACCTGAGCAACGAAACTCACGAGTGGTTAAAGCAGGAATTTGCAAAGGTTCCGCTCACGTTCTTTGAACAGATGAAGCGTTGCATCGGGCACGGCCATCTCGTCAGCGTGGAAGGGAAGAAGGAACTGCCCGAAGATTTCGTGGCGCAACCTCCCCAGACCGACGCTCGATGGGCCTTCTTCGCGGGGGAAAAGAATCTCTGCTTTCTGCCCCAGAGCCAGGTCAAGACCTACGAGTACTTTGATTCGCAGCGCCGGAATTATCATTCCTTGCGGGTGCTGCCGGCCTACAGCCATCTGGACGTCTTTATGGGCTCGAACGCCGCCCGCGACGTTTTCCCGCTGATGCTCGCGGAACTGGACAAACCACGATGAGGTGCAGCGATGTCAATCCCTAAGCGCGTGTTGGACGCCGCCGGACGCTATTCCCTGGTGGACGGAATTCCGTTCAAGCTGCCGGTTACGTGCGAGAAGTCACCCGTGCTGATGGCCGCCTTCCCCATCAACGCGGAAAAGGCCCAGGCGCTGATGCCCGGCAATGAGATCTTTCCTCTCAAGGTGTGGAACCGCGGCTTGCTGGTGATCACCGTCGTGAATTACCTCATCACTTCGATCGGGAAGTATATCGAGTACTCCATCGCCATCGCCTGCACCCATGGTTCAAAGCGCGCCCCTCGCCTGCTTCCGGCGCTCTTGATGAAAACTTACGACACGGGGCAGTACGTTTACGACCTGCCGGTTTCCACGGAGATTTCTGTCAAGGGAGGCAAGGGAATCTGGGGCATGCCCAAGCACCAGGCAAGTCTCGACTTCCTCATCAAAGATGATACGGTGAGCGCGCAATACGACTGCGACGGCCAGTTTGCGATGAAGATTGAAATCGCGCGGCCCAGGAAGACCTGGCTGCCCATCAACCTGGGCGCCGTCAATTTCTGCGAGTTCCGCGGCATGCTGTTCAAGTCCTACATCTATTTCCGGGGGGAAACAGGGCTGGAACTCTTCAAGAAAGCCAAGGCGACACTCACGATTGGCGATCATCCGCGCGTCAGGGCCCTAAAGACACTGGAAATCGACCCGCAGCCGATCTTCACGGCTTTTATCGCCGAGGCCAACGGCGTTCTGGACGATCATTGTGAGAGCTGGTTTGTCAGTTGCCCGCAGCCTCCCACCGTTCAACCCGAGGGCATGGAAAGCGTGGTCAGCCTGGGACTGAGCCAGGAATGGCCGCCGCCCCCCAAGGAGCTCCCGTGACGGAGAATCGGTATCGGAAAATCTCCAGGAAGAAGGACGCGTGAAACAGAATTTGCTGCTCCTGAACCACTCACTCTTGTTTCTTTGCGTATCCATGTATCTGGGAACGGGCTGGTCCATGGTGCTGTTCTCCTTTCCCACCGCGCCCCATCTGACGCCGGACAACTATTACTACGCCTTTGTTCCCCAGGTCGCCGCCGCCACCAGCTTCTTTACCACTATGACCAAACTGATGATCGTGCTCTGCATCATCATGGTCATCGCGGAGTGGAAAACGGGCTTTCGCTGGGTGCCCATCGTCGTGCTGCTCGCCGTGTTTGCGGCCACCGGCCTGACCCTGAAATACATCTTTCCGCTGAACGAGGCCATGACCCACGGCATCAGGGATATCAATGAGCTGCACTCGACGCTCCGCCACTGGATGTTTCTGAACAAGGTTCGGGTGTCGTTCTGGAGCGTCCAGTGGGTGGCCATGATGGCTTATTTTGCCTCCAAGATTAAAATCATGGGGAGCCAGGGATGAGAACACGATCGCTTCTTGGTTACATCGTCGCGGCCATCGCGGCGATCACTGTGGTGAGCGGACTGGTGCAGATGATCGAGCCGCGTTTGGTGCTGCGCGTGATCGGCGGTGAAATCACCCCCGCCAGCGCGCACTTCTTCGGGATTGTGGGCATGTTCATGCTGCTGTTTGGAGGCGCTCTGCTGCAGGAGGTTTTCAGCTCCTCCGCGCAGCCGATTGTGGCTCTCTGGACGGCCTTGCAGAAATTTGGCGCCGTCGCCGCCGTGGCATTGGGAGTCGTCCGGGGAATCTTTTCGCCGCTGGCGCTGTTGGTGGCCAGCTTTGACCTGGTCTCGGCGGGGATCATTATTGCCTACTGGTCGCGCATCAGGAAAACCGCATGAAGATTCTTGCTTACCTCTTATTTTACGGGTACGTCATTTTGCTGATTCTGGCCGGCGCCTGGGGTGTATTTTTTGCCAGGTTTGACCACCGACTGCTCTTCCATCTGGACGTTCGCGGGCTGGCGCCCAGGCCCGCCGCCAGCCTGGTCAGCCAGTACCGTTTTTTGCGGGCCATGGAATTTGGCTTTGGAATGTTCAGCATCATTTATCGCCGTGAGATTTTTACCTCGCGAGCCTTCAACCGGTTGTTCCTGGCCACGATGTCTTTCGGCGTCGTGGCGCGCATTATCTCGCTGTTTCTCGACGGCCACCCGTTCTCGATTTTCTATTTCTTCCTGGCGAGCGAGCTTGCCGGAGTCATCTGCATTTACGCGTATTCACGACGCACCCTGGAGAAAGCTTGAGCGAACCATCCACAATTGTTTACGGCGCAGCCACGCCCGGAACTCCGGGCCCGCAGCGCTCCCTGATCCTGGCCGGGGGCGGGATGCGCGTGGCCTATCAGGCCGGCGTGCTGCGCGCGCTGTTTGAGGCGGGGCTTACCTTCGCGCACGCGGACGGCACCTCCGGCGGCACCATGAACCTCGGCATGCTTTTTTCCGGCCTCTCCCCGGTCGAAATGTGCGATCGGTGGCGCACGCTCGACGTGAAACACTTCGCCTCCTTGATGCCCATCGAGGATTACCTCAAGGCCTGGGATCTTCCGGCCATGGGCGATGCGGGCGGCGTCACCCGGCAGGTTTTTCCGCACCTCGGGATCGACGCCGGCAAGATTAGTTCCGCCACGGGGATGCAGGGGACCTTCAACGTCTGCAACTACACGCTCAAAACCAGCGAGGTGATTCCGCACCAGCAGATTGACCTTGACCTGCTGGTGGCCGGAATCTCGCTGCCGATTTTCATGCCCCCGGTCGAAAAGAACGGGTTCCTCTATCTCGACTCCGTCTGGATCAAGGACGCCAATCTGCTGGAAGCGGTCCGGCGCGGCTCCGAGGAACTCTGGCTGGTCTGGTGCATTGGCAACCTCCGGGAATACAAGAACGGCGCCTTCAACCAGTACGTTCACATGATCGAACTGAGCGCCAACGGCCGCCTGTTTGAGGAATTCAAAATCATTGAAGAGATCAACGCGCGCATTCGCGCCGGTGAAACCGTGGAAGGGCACACTCGCCCTATCAAGCTGCACGTCATCAAGCCGGAGTACGCTCTGCCGCTTGACCCGGATTATTTTCTCGGGCACATCGATGCCGCCACTTTAATCGACCGCGGCTACTCGGATGCCCGGCGGTATCTGGCCGCCATGCAGCCCGGCGGGCTTCCTTTCCAGCCGGAAGTCACCCAGATGCGAGACGACACGCTGGGCCTCACTTTCCGCGAAACGCTTTGCGGCGGATTCTCTTGGGACGAGGCCGATCCGAACACCGGAGAGAACAAAGGCGCAAAGACCCCGATGACCTTGCACGCCGCGATTCACATTCATGATGTCCACGCTTTCGTCTCCGACTCAAACCACACCGCCGACCTTTACGGCGATCTTACCTTTGCGCCCTGGGGAGAAAACCTTTCCGCCGAGAGAGGCGTCTTCAATCTCTTCTGTCCTGCGGGGGAGCCCAATACGAAGCTCATGGTTTATGAAGTAGGATTCGAGCACGGCGGGCGGCAGTATTACCTGGCGGGCCGGAAAGAAATCCGCAGCGGCTCGGGCCTCGAACTGTTAAAGGAAAGCACAGCGCTTTACGCGCAGTTGCACGAAGGCGCGGACAAGACGGGACCTGTGGTGGGCGCGGGAATCCTGCACATCGGCGCGAGCGAGATTGTGAAGCTGGTCTCTTCCATGCACGTGACCCATGCGGAGTCGGCCCAAGCCCGGGTCGAAGCGCTCTCCGATTTTGGCCGGTTCTTCCTGGGCGAACTTTGGGAAAGCTATCACAAGTAGTTTAGAGAGTTTTGGCGGCATTCCTGAATCAGGTGGGACAATTTCATGCTGGTAATTCTCAGCGACACGCATTTGACGGACGGGTCCTCCGGCGGCACCGTCCACGCGGGGGCGTTCAGACTATTTGCGCAGGAGTTGGGCGACCTGGCTTACGACGCTTCAAAGCGTGAGGACGGCCGCTACGAGCCCATCAAGGAACTGCATCTCTTATTATTAGGCGACATCCTTGATGTGATCCGGTCAACTCAGTGGCTCGACGATCCCGTAAGGCCGTGGGACGATCCGCAGAGCGACGCGTTCACCCGTAAGATCACCGCAATTACGCAAAAAATCCTTTCCAATAACCGCGAGTCTCTCGCCATCCTGAAGAACTTCAAGGATGGCAGAACCATTACCATCCCGCCCGCAACTCCGGACGGCACGCCTGCCGAGGTCGGCTGGAATCCCGAATCTGAGGGAAGAGTTCCTGTCGATGTTCATACTTATTACATGGTGGGCAACCATGACTGGTTTTACCATCTGCGCGGGCCGGCTTACGACGATCTCCGCCGCGAGATCGTTCAGGCCATGGGAGTGGATAATCCAGCGGACATGCCCTTCCCGCATGACCCAAAGGAGTTCAGCCAGTCAGAAGCCTTCAGAAGATTGGCCGCCGCTTACACGCAGCACGCTGTTTTCGCGCGGCACGGGGACATCTATGATCCCAACAACTTTGACGGCGATCGCGACCAGTCTTCCATTGGGGACGCGATTGTGGTCGACCTGGTCGATAAGTTCTCTCCCGCGGTCCAGGCGCAACTGGGCGGCGCGGTGCCGGAGGAATTCATTCGGGGCCTGCGCGAGGTCGATAATGTCCGGCCGCTTTCCGACGTGGCCGCTTGGATCGATGGCCTCCTGCGCCGCACCTGTCCTGATCCGCTGGTGGCGAAGCAGGTCAAGCGCGTTTGGAACCAACTTGCTGCAGAGTTCTTCAAGATTCCCTTCGTGAAGAAGCATCCCAAGATCGGCAGGGTGAAGTGGGCCCAGAGCCTGACGAGCGGATGGTCTCTCAACTTACTCAGCTGGCTGGTGCGGAAATTCGGCGGCTGGATTCCTTCCTCCGACGTTCCCGACTATAAGAATGCCCTGCAGGAGGCGGCTTTCCTCGACCGTAGCGCCCGTTCAATCGTTTACGGGCACACGCACCAATACGTGCTGACCCCGCTCGAAGTTTCCACCACGCCCCAAGGCACTTTGAACCAGGTCTATATCAATTCCGGAACTTGGCGCCCTTACCACCAGCTCGCCAAACATTATCCGCAGGAAGAACAGTTTATGCCGTATCAGTTGATGACCTACCTCGCTTTCTTTCAGGGTGACGAGCGAGCCGGGCAGCGCTTTGAGACTTGGTCGGGCGCGCTAGGAGAATGATATGGACAAGAGCAGCACACCTGCCCTGCTGGTTCCGCTGTTGGCTCTTCTGGCGATCGCTTTCCCGTTCGCGATGACCCTCCGCTCGCCCGGCGCTTCCAGCAGCGCGAGCCCGCAGGCCGCCCAGCTTCGAGCCCAACCGCCCCAGCGCAGCCCCGCCTCCGGCCTGCCCCCGCATAGCGCTGCCAGGCTGATTGAAGACTTCCTGCGCGCACGCTCCGATCAAGGGCCCTGGCCGGACGGGGACCCGCGAAGCAAGTACTCTCTGGACTTCATCATTGCGACGGTGCCCGATCCGGTTGACTCACGCCTTCCCTATTTCTTTGACTCCTCGGTTGATTCGATCCAGCGGGCGTGCGAGGCCAGCGGTTACGTGCTGGACAGCTTTGACCTGGCCTGGAGAGGTGCGGTGGGAGCGGGTGCCACAGCAACGGCGGCCAACGATATCCCCCGCTACCGGCGGGACCCCAGCCTTTTGCTGTTTCGAAGTCCGGACGAGAGGAAACTGCTCCTGGTGTTCCTGGTGGGTGAGACTCCTACCAGCGGGCTTCACAAAGCCGCCATGGCGGGCGCGCTTCGCCAGCTTGCGAACTTCTTTTCCTGGGGACCGGAGCATGGCCGGTTGCCGGAGGAACTTCGCAAGCTGACCGCGCCGGGTTCCCAAAGCGCCATCAGAATCATGGGGCCGACGTTTTCGGGCTCAGCTTTGTCCATGGATTTTGCGCTGCGCGATTGGCGGGCGGCGCTTGGCAATCCGCCCATCGGGTTCCGGATCGTTTCCGGCACCGCCACCGCCATCGATCCTCAGGAGTTTTCCCGCATGGGCGGCGGCCGTCTGACCTTCCGGGCGGTTGTTCCTCCGGACAGCAAGACGCTGCCGCGCATGATCGCCTACATCCAGAGCCTTGGCTACGCCCGGGTGGCCATGCTCTCTGAGGCATCAACGGCCTACGGGCAAACCAACATGCGCGATGCGCGGCTGCGGACCGAAGTTCTCAACTTGCCGTTTCCCTTGCACATCTCCCAACTGCGCGCGCTTTCCGCCAAGCAGCGGCTCTCGCAACAGAAGTCAAATTCCGAATTGGCCAGCAGCCCTACAACGTCGATTCCCTTGGAGGAAGGAGACTCCACCCAGCCGATAGAGACTCCGCCCTCCTTTTCACCCCTGGAGGTATCGTCGGCGGACCTGGTTCTTTCCAGGCTTCTTTCAACCATCTCGCGCGAGGAAATCCACGCCGTCGGAATTCTGGCCACCGACGTGCGCGACACGATCTTTCTGGCTCGTGAAATCCGCCTGCACTGCCCGAGCACCCTGGCTTTCACCGTAAACTCCGACTTGCTTTACAACCACCCGGAGGCGAGCCCTTCCACGCGGGGGATGCTGGTGTTCACGCCTTATCCCTTGTTTGATCTCAACCAGGTTTGGACGCCGCCCTTTCTCGGCGAGGCCTCGCGCCTGCAGTTTTCAAACCAGGCCGCCGAAGGGGTTTATAACGCCACCTTGGCGCTGCTCGGGCACCCCTTGCAAATGCTGGAATACGGCAGGCCCTTTGTCTTTCAGCAGGAGGCAAGACCGGCGCTGTGGGTCACTGCGGTGGGCCGGAACGGGCCGCTGCCGGTAAGGTTGCTGGACTGGCCGGATACCTCGGGCTACACGGTGTCTTTCCAAAGGAAGCCGAGCGTTCCCACCGCGCAAGGAATTTATACGGCGGGCTCGGCGGTCGGAATCGTGCTGTTCAGCATCGTCCTCATCGCATTTTCCCTGCTGGTCATCCGCCAGTACCGTTCGCCGAAACTCTGGGGGCGGGACGGCCAGTGCAACTGGATTTCGCAGCTCCTCGATGAGCCGGTCAGCCCCGCCTACCAGCTCCAGGCTCGCCTTTATTTGCTCACCTGTACGGTATCGCTGCTCAGCGTCTATATCGTGCTGGCTGCTGTGTATTGGCTGCCCGCGGTCGCTGCGCACCTGCTGGGCGCCGCCTCCGCCGTGACGGACTGGCGATGGCTGGTGGCGCTGGCGACGGCCACCCCGCTCACCCTCGCCTGTTTGTTGTCGCTGGGCGCCGCGGTGGTTGTGGTGGCGCGCGCGTTCTGGGAAGCTCCCCGGCAGGAGAGCATCCTGCGGGTGGAGGTCAAGGCCGTCGTGCTGGGAGGCTGTGCCGCTTCGCTGTGTCTTGCTCTGGGACTTGCTGTCATTTGGCTGCGTCTTGCCTGGACCAGCCCTTCGCAAGCATTCTTTGTCAACCTCCGGGCTTACGCATTGCTCAGCGGACTTTCTCCCCTGGTGCCGCTGATCTGCGTCGCCCTGGCCGCCTTTCTCTGGGGATTCTGCTCGTTCCGGCGGTTGCGCATGATCGACGGAATCCGCTCGCCGGAGTCGGAGGGTCGCGGGGACCACTGCTTTCTGAAGGCGGATACGGCCTCTTTTAACGGCCTGCGAATCCTGGAATCCAGGGTTCGAGAACTGCTCGAACGGGCTTCCGCTTTTTCCACGCGCTCGTATATTGGGCTGGTTGCTCTGGCCTTCATCGCGGGACTATACCTTTTTGTCTTCCGCTTTGTTCCATCCTACGAAAGCCGGGCGTTCTATGGACTGTTTGGGACCGCGTTTGTTCTGGTCTATTCCGCACTGGCGATGGAGTTTGGGCGGCTATGGCTGATCTGGCTGGGGCTGCGGCGCTTTCTGCGGCGCCTCGCCTGGCATCCGATGCGGGCCGCCTACGGCCGCTATCGAAATAGTTTTCAGGGATTTCCCAACATTGATCTTGCCACCGCGCCGCCGACCTTCACCGTACTCTCTTTTTCGGTCGATCAAGCCGAGCGGCTGCTGCGTTTAGGTTCGGCTCTGGTTTCATCCGGGAATCTGCCGGATGCCGAACGGGGCAATCTCGAGCAGTGGGTGCGGGAGGCAGGGCCGGAAGTGCGCCAGGCCGCGGGGAATTTGGCTGAAGCTCTCCAAGCAGATGCCGATGGGGACTGGCGCCAGGCCGTCGATCAACGCTCGCGATCCCAGCAGGCGCTGGGCGAGTTCGGCCGGATAACGGCGAAGTTCCTTGAGCCCTGGTGGCGCGCGGCAACCAGCGATCCGGTCTCCGCCACGGAGAGTCCGGAGTTGAAGGCTTTTCGCGAGCTTGGAGAAGAGTTCCTGGCCGGCCGCGCCATTTTGCTGATCTCCTACGTTTTGCCCTCGCTGCGCAACCTGGGCGCGTTTGTCCTCTCGGGTCTGCTGCTGATGTTGATTTCCGTAACCTTTTACCCCTTCCAGCCGCGCAACCAATTCCTGGCTTTCAACTGGGTTGTGATTCTCGCTTTTGTGGGTTTGGCGTTTATCGTGCTGCTCCAATTGGAGCGGGACGCGGTGTTGAGCGTGCTCAACGGCACGGTGCCGGGCCAAGTGAAGGTGAGCCGGCAGTTCGCCTTCCGCGTTCTCGCCTACGTGATGATTCCGATCCTCGCGTTGCTCAGCGCGCAGTTTCCCGACACCATCGGCCTGATCGTTTCCTGGTTCCGAAACACACCGAGCTGACTTCCCGGACAGGGTTCCTGTACTCCCCGTCCCTAATCCTGCACTGGTCCGCTTTGCCGCCCTCCAGATTTCTTGCTTCCCAGCAGCGGTTACGCTCCGTGACCCACAGGTGGCTTTGGATCATTTTCTTGTCAAGCCCGTGGATGACCTGACCGGGTGTACGTCGTCAGATAATTCTGGACACAGAGCCTAAAAAATAAGGTGGTGTTCTGGCTCCTCTGGTTAAAGTTAGGCCGCTCTTCTTTCGAAGTGCAACCGTTTTCTTAAAGCAATGGTTTTCAGTCCCCCGCTACCAGATTCCACAGCACCAACAACCTTTGCAGTAACTCTCACGATCTGAGCGCCGGCAGCATTGTTCGAGCCTTCAGTCTTCTCCCTGAACGGTCTGGAGCATGGCGGCGATGTAGCCGTACTCGAACGCGAAGGCCTGTTGATGCCCGCTGTCGCCCTCGATGGTGGGGGCGTGGTCGGGCATGACCATATACTCGTAGCCGACCTCTTTGTACGTGCGCATGGCGCGCAGCATGTTGACGCTGCCGTTGTCCGGAAAGGTCTCCTGAAAATTGAGGAAGTGCCCCCGGATGTTGCGGAAGTGGACGTTGAAGAGCTTCTTGCGCTCGCCGAAATAGCGGATCACATCGTAGATTTGTTCGCCGGGATTCGGCAGCATTTCGGACACCGTGCCCTGGCAGAAGTTCAGGCCGTGGTAGGGGCTGGCGGAAATGGAGACGAATCGCTTGAGGCCGTCCACCGTGCCCAGCACCCGATGGACGCCGCGGTAACCTTCTTTCAGCGGCATGGCCGGATCATGCGGGTGGCAGGCGATCCTGATCTTGTATTCGTTCGCTACGGGCACGACACGCTTGAGAAAGTAAGTGATTCGTTCCCACATCTCGTCGGCGCTCACCTCGCCTGCAGGGGTCAGCGGCGGGTGCTGTGCTTCAGCCTCGGTATAGTCAAACGTACTATACAGGGCGCCACCGCGCCCACGAGTCCTCTTGGTGCGCACGACGCCCAGGATGGTCATGTTGTATTTCACTGCAGGAATTCCGGCCCTGGCGCAATCGCGAATCATGCCGCAGATCTTGTCGATCTCGCGGTCGCGCTCGGGACTCTTGCCCAGCATGATGGCCGGATTTTCCGCGCGCGTGATGTAACTGGAACTGAGTGGAAGCGGGAGCATCACGAGCTGGACCCCAAAGGAAGCCATGCGATCGCGCAGCCGGTGCAGGCCGTCCACCGTCCATTGCGCGTCGGACTGCGGCGCCGGAAAGCCGCTGCAGATGTGCTTGACGCCAAAGGCCGCGATAGCTCGCAGTGTATCGTCTGAAGGCGCTGCACCGAACTGCGTCCCCAATTGCATCCGGCCTTGTGAAGCTTTCTTGATATCGTGGACTTGATTGCCCGATGCTCTCGCCCCGGCCAGTGGTGCTGCCGCAACCGCTCCAGTGGCAGATTTCAGGAATTTTCTGCGATTCATCTTCGCCTCGCTTCCTCGGGATGGTTCCGGCCTCACCTTGCGAGCCGCCCGTTGACTCCAGACCCTTGAGGTTATCCCTTCCCTGTGGCCAACCCGTCCGCGATGATGGCTTTCAACTTTTCTTCCTCTTCCGGCGAACAGTTGATGAGCGGCGGCCGCACCGGCCCCGCAGGTTTACCCACTGCCCGCAGGCCGGCCTTGATCAGCGAGACCGCGTAGCCTTTCCTGCGGTCGCGCAAATCAGCCAGCGGCCGGTAAAAGGCGTCGAGCAGGTGGTCCATCGCCGGCCCGTCGCCGTTCACCAGCGCTTCGTAAAACGCCCTGGCGATGGAGGGAACAAAATTGAAGACCGCGGAGGAATAGTTTGTGATGCCCAGCCCCTTGAAGGCTGCAGCTGACAACTCCGCGGTCGGCATCCCGTTGATGATGGCCAGCCGGTCGCCGGCCTGCTTTTGAATCCGCAACAGGAGTTCCATGTTCCCGTGCCCGTCCTTGAAGCCGATGACGTTCTTCAACCCGCACAGACGTGCAACCGTTTCTGGTTTGAAAATAGCGTTGTCGCGCTGATAGACAATCACGCCAAGGCTGGTCCCGGCAGCAACCCGCCGATAATGTTCGTAGAGTCCCTGCTGCTCCGCCTGCAGGAGATAAGGTGGCAGGACGAGCAGTCCGTCGGCTCCCGCCTCTTCGGCTGCCTTCGCGAAACTGAGAGCGAGCCGGGTCCCATAGCCCGCTCCGGCGATCACCGGCAAGCGGCCGCCGGCCTCTTCCACCGCCGCCTTTACCAGTTGCCGAAATTCATCGAGGTCGAGAGAAAAGAATTCTCCCGTTCCTCCGCATACGAAGAGAGCCGCAGGTTTGCCCTCCAACATCCAGGCGACGTGCTCCCGGTAACGGGCGAGATCAATCTCCAGATTTTCGGTGAAGGGCGTGACGGGAAATGAAAACAGCCCTCGTAGCCGGCTTCTCAGTTCTTCCGGCGAAAGCGCCATCGGACACCTCCGTTCGATTATTGGGCGGTGAGACCATCACGGTGTTTGCGACGTGTGCGAAGCGGAGCGCAGCATCCGCTCCGCAGGATCTGTGAGGTCCGCGGCGCCCTGTGATTTCTAGCTTGCTTTGCGCAGGTCCAGGACGTTTACGGAGAATCCTTTCACGCGGTTGGCGGCAAGCTTCACGTCGCGGGTGCGGGCGCCGATCCTGAGGCCGATGCGCTTCAGCGGCTGGCGGGTTTCAGCGATCTCATTCTGCTCGATCACGGCATCTTTCGTTACGCCCCCGACGTCCACTCCTACACCGGTTTCCCCGCCGCTGTCGATAATTCGATTTCCTGTCAGGCGGTTCCGATCAGGTGAATAGGCCGGGTCGTCTCCTACCTTCTCGAAAATCACCCCGACCTTTCCGCTGTTGCGGATTTCGTTGTTTCGCACCACGTTGTCTGTATCTTTCTGGCCCAGTCGCACGCCGTATTGGGAGTTGTTCAGAATGGTGTTATTCTCCGCCAGACTGTGCCGCACACCCCAGCAGAAGTAATAGCCGATGTAATTGTTTTCCAGCCTGTTGTTGCGGGCGGTGTGCCGCTGGGAGCCGGTGCCGGAATGAATTCCGAATCCATGGTTGTCATGGCAGTGGCAATCTTCAATCAGCACATCGTTGCAGGTTTGGGCGCTGATGCCGTCGGCGCACGACTCCCGCGAGATGACCTTGCTCATCTCGATGCGGTCGCTCTTGTTCAGCCAGATGCCGCCCAGGATGTTTCCCCAGTTAGTGTAGAGCGACTCCTGTTTGGCCCGGTTGCCGTCCAGGGCGATATTTTCAATCCGCACGTTGGAGACGCCGTCCACGTTGAAAAGCGGGAACAGCGTGCCGATAGTCGCCTTGCCCTTCACGGTAAAGTCGTCATCGCTCAGCGGCTTGTTCAATTTGAACCGGTTGCCATTGCGCGCCACCAGAGAACGCTGGATGAACCAGGCGCCCTGGTGCCATTCATCGATCACCTGAAGGCACACGCCGTCACCCACCTGGAAGCCGCCGGGGTCGGCCAGCACAACTTCCTGCTGCCAGGAGGTTGAGTCTTCCGCCAGTTTGGTTTTCACCTCCGGTTCCTTGAAGAGAACCGAGTCCTGGCCGCTTCCAACGATTCGTACGCCAGACCGCAGCGAGACCGAGTTGCGCATGCGGTAAGTTCCGGGAAGAATGTGGACCGTGCCTCCGCCCCATCCGGCAATGTAATCCACTGCAGCCTGAATCACCTTTTCACTGTTTCCCACCAGGTCCGCCTTCTGCGGCCCCACTGTAACGCTAAGAGCATCCCACTGGGTCGCCGCAGGACCTGGTGCTGCTCCCGTTGTAGCAGCCGCGGCGCCTTGCCCGGCGGCCCTGCCAGGGCGCGCCAGTGCGCCACCCGCCAGGATTGCCGCCGCACCGATAAATCCGCGGCGCGTGTATTGAAAACGATCAGATTTTCCCATCAGACTTCTCCTTTTGGCCTTGGTGACCTGTGGGCCACAAAAAATGATCAGCGTACCTTGACCACCAGGTATAGGAACGGAGGCTGTACGCCCTCAAACCAGTGAGGGACGCCATGAGGAATGATGAGGATGTCTCCCTGGCTGAGGTGGTGCGGCGTGCCGCCCTGGATTGATTTTCCGCGGACCTCGTTGGGGGCAGTCTTCTTCGCGTCAACCACCTTGCCGCCCGTGACAAACGTTGCGCTTCCTTTGACGACGTAAAAGACGTCCGTGTCGAGCGCATGAACCTCAACCTCGCCCGGACCGTCCCTGCGCGCCGGTCATAACTTTGTACACTCCACCCCCGGAACTGCCCTGAGTCAGAGTTTCACCCTTGGCAAACGCTGTGGCTACCTGCTGGTGCGGGTAGTACTGGACTTTTGGTGATGAGCCCTGTTGCGCGGCACTGGCCGCGGCGGCGCATCCTATCGTAACAGCCATAACGCACAACCCCAGGAAAGCATTTTTAACTGTGTTCATACCCACCTCGCTCTTGAAATAAGTTCCTGCTTTGGCGACCATCATCCTCTCGTCTTATTGACCCGGCGCTGGAGCTTTTGAGAAATCGTAAACAAAGACGCCGCGGCCAACCCCGGCCGGGTCTCCCACCTTGGCCATCTGGAACGCCATGTATCGCCCGTCGTCGCTGATGACGGGGTTGGACGCTTTGTAGCCCGGATAGTCATTGAAGTAAGTCAGGCGCTCAAAATGCGCGGAGCCATCCAGGCGCAATTTGTAGATGTCGATGTTCTGCGAGCCACCCTTGCCGATGTGGCGGTTCGATTCCACGCAGGTGTACTCGCCGTCGGGGAAGATTCCTTCGGGCTCTTCATAGGTCGGAGACTGGGAGTAGTTCGGTAATCTTGCCCGTCTCGAGATTGATTCCCATCACTTCGGTGCCCCGGTACCCATAGGCGGAAAACGTCAGCTCCTTTTCGTCCGGCGGGCGGAAGTTCTGGGTTTCAAGGCTGGCCTTGAAAGGGAGCTTGCGGCTGTCCAGCACCAGCTTCTTGTTCACCAGCCTGGGAACACCGTTATCATACCGGATATTGGCCATCCAGATTTGCGAAACGCCTTCGGGAAGGTCCCGGGGATTGGTTCCATGGTTCAGGGTCCAGGCGATCTTCAGATGTTTGCGTGATACGGCAGGTCCTTCCACGCATTTGGTTCCCAGCGCAACCGGCGGCCCCTTCAGATCTTTGTTCAGCACCCACAGTTCGGCATTCTTCGAGCGGCTCGGCCAGGGATCTTCAGGATCGAATTGGCGCGCGCCGGAAAGCAGAATGTCGCCGTTGCTCAGATAAAGCGCCCGCGTGTATCCCGCGTTGAAATAGTTCAGCGTCGCGGGCCGGATAATTTTCGTGTCCACATCCACCGTGAAAGCCTGTCCGAAGGTCTTTTCAAGAAAAAGGATTTTCTTCCCGTCGAGCGACCAGTCGGCGCGCTGGCCAAAGTACGTCATGCGGGTGATCCAGGGAGGAAGGTGGTCGGCGGGAGAACCGGTGCTGGCTTCCGCGCCCGCAGCAGTCTTGCCGGATCCGACAGGCTGCGGCGAGGTGCATTGCGTTGCTGTCAGCAATAGAAACGCAGCGCCAAGGGCAGGAAACAGGTATCGCCATCGTTGCATTTCTTCCTCCTGAAATCAGTGCAGCATCATCGCCTGGGGCATGACGAAGTAAAAGAACAGTCCGATGCAGATGAGCACGGCCACCAGGACCAGCGTCCACCCCATGTTGTGCCGGATGACTTCTCCTTCGTTTCGCACGTATCCCGTTGTGGCCACGCCGACGCTGGCCGTCTGCGGAGCGATCGGCTTGCCCACTTCCGCTCCCACCGAATTCAACGACGGCGCCAGCAACACCGGGAAGCCCAGCAGGTTGCCCACCATCGCCTGGAAGGCTCCGAACATGGCATTCGTCGAAGTGTTGCTGCCGGAAAGCGCCACGCCGATCCAGCCCAGGATCGGCGCCACCACAATGAACCAGACACCCAGCTTGGAGAAGGCATAGGCCAGCGAGGAAGCCATGCCGGAATAGTTGAAGATAAAGGCCAGCGCAAAAATAAAAACGCCCACCAGCAGCGCTCCCCACATCTGACTCAGCGTCCGCCGGAAGACCGCCTTGAGAATCGATTTTCCCGGCCGCAGCATCAGCGTAATCAGCACCCATGAGACCATGATCGACGTTCCGCCGATGAACGGCTTGAATCCAAACGAGGCGCTGACCAGCTTGTGACTCAGGGAAGAAATCCCCTCCACCTTGAAGCTGGACAAAGTGATGCCGGGAAGCGAAGACCACGGGCCGGTCCACAGCACCACAACCCCTACCAGCAGAAAGAACGGCGCCCATGCCGCCAGCACGCGCCGCCGGGTCAGCCCGTGCTCGTTCGAATGGTTGGCCTCTGCTTCCGGCACCGGGACGCCGCCATAGCCCAGCGTCTCTTTGGGTTTCCAGAAGCGCAGCAACACCAGCAAGGAGACAAAGCAAACCACGGCGCCGCTGATGTCGGGCAGGTAGGGACCCAGGTATTGGGAAACGGGAAACTGTCCGGCGATGTAGGCGAACGATCCGACAATCGCCAGGGGCCAGGCGCCGCGAAGTCCGCGTTTTCCCGCCACCAGGTAAATCAGCACCCAGGGGGGAACCAGCGCCAGCAGCGCAACAATCTTGCCGATGGATGCGGACAGCGCCAATAGAGGCAAACCCGTCACGGCAGCCAGAGCGATGATGGGAACCCCCAGCGCTCCGAATGAGACCGGCGCGTTGTTGGCAATGGCCGCCACCCGGATGGCGTCGAGGTCGCGAATGCCCAGCGCGATCAGCAGCGGCGCCACTACCGCCCAGGGATAGCCGAACCCCACCAGGCCTTCCAGCAGTGCGCCAAAGGCCCAGGCCAGCAGAATCGTCTGGACGCGCACGTCGGCCGTGGCCCTGGCGAGCAGCCACTTCTGGAAATCGCCAAAGATGCCGGTCAGGGTAAGGGTGTTGAAGATGACGACCCCCCAGAAGGTGATCCAGTCAACCGCCCAGATTCCCGTGGCGCTTCCGCACAGGCACGCCTTGACGGCGTTGCCCAGGGGAACATGCCATACCACCAGCGCCAGCCCCAGGGTTACGGCAGCGCCTATCAGCGTTGCCAGCCAGGCCGTCACGCGGAACACGGCCAGCAGCACCAGCAGTAGGACCACCGGAACCAGCGCAACCAGAGCCGTGAGCCCCACGCTGTGCATCGGATCGAGTACCTGATTGAACAATGCAGTCCTCCACGTCAGGCAGTTTGTGAATTAAACCTGAGAATGTTTCGTGTGACCGAAACACGCGTCGTGACCAGCCGGATTGTTGCCATCCCTGGGTCAAGGCCTGGCGGCAAAAAGCCTGCTCACCGGCTGCGCGCTTTCCCCAAGGAGTGTAAGCCTGAATTGCAGAAATTTGAACAGGCGTCCGGCAAAAAAATATCCAGGCTGATTTTTTATTCTACGGAGGGTTGCATAACTGGATAATCAACGGTATATTACCGCCGGGCGAGGGGAAGTCACAGAGTTACACCGAAGTAGCCGGCCTTGTACTTTTAAATGAAACTGATTTGCCTGGAGGCTATCTCATGAGGCGTCCTCGCCTGGACCTGTCAGCCCTTCGCACCCGTCGACTGCCCCGCCTGCCTCGATCCGGCTTCTCCGCCATTGATCTGCTGGATAACCAGTCCCGACTTTCTTTCACCCGTCGCGAGATGCTGGGCCTGGCGGGGACGGCTGCTGCCACCCTGCCGCTCCAGTTCGGCGGCGCCGGAGGGCCGCCTGCAGTTTGTTCCCGGGCACAAGCGTGTCGCCTTCAGGCTGGACGGCCGGGAGCTCTGGGTAATCGACACCCGGCGGTTTGCGGGCGCTCCGCTGTTGCGTGTGTCGCAGAGCAGGAAGCTTGTCAATGTTGCATTGGTCAATGCGCGATATCCGGGCACGGGGTTGCCGGCGGATCTGGAATGCAAACTGGAACGCGTGGCGGCGGGCTGGCGGATGCACCTCCAGATGGCGCTGGGCGGGTTTCAGGGTGATGCGCCCTTTGAGCGCTGGCTGCGGGGCAAGGCGGAGCTGCGGTCGGCTGTGCAGCTTGATCGAAGCATTGCGGCACCAGGGGATACCTCAAAGCTGACCCTCGCCGGCCAGGCCCGGGCTGAATTTCTGCCCAACTGGACGCTGCGCCTGGAGGGGAAAGGCATTGCGCGCCTCAGCGGTTTTGGAGGCGAGACAGTTGCAGATTCGCTGGTCATGGCGTTGCTCGATCCGGCTGATCCCAGCATCGTCAGCAGGCCGCGCGAACGCCGAACCCTGCTGGCCATGAACCGCGGCAATCGGTCGTGGCCGTTCCAGCCGCTGCTCGGCGGGAAAAACGTAGCGAACCTCGCCGTATCTGACACTGCTTTTGACCGCATCCGCATCGAGACCGGCGAGGATGCCGGGGGCACTGCCGGGCGGGCTCTGCTGGCGGAATCGCAGAGCGGCCGGCCCGGAATGACGTTTATTCCAGCGGGCGAATTTGCCGGGAGCGACGGCACTCAGTTTCGGGTGCCTTTGCGCAACGCGCGTTACGCCATCACGGCCGATTCTGCGGGGCGGCAGGAGGCCCTGGTTGCGAACTACGCGGACGAACCCGTCTGGGTCCACGCAGAAGGCTGCAGTTTTGAAATCGGCGACAGCCCGGAAGCGCCCGCGTTTGAAGCCGTCAGCGTAAACGGGCAGGCGCCCCGCGTCCGCTGCACCCCGGCGCTGAAGCAGATTGCTGCGCCTTTGCCCGGAGTCATCGTGCAGGCGCGTCCTGTAAGGAAGGCACGCAGCTGGCTTTTCTGGGACAGAATGAGACCCAGCGGGTCATCATCCAGCGCGAGCAAACCACCAAGCAGACCACCGAAAAGCCGACACCAAAAAAGCAGATTCGCATTCCCAACATCCGGCTGGGAACCATCCGGGTGGTGCAGGAAAAAGGGAAGGCGAAAAAGAAGAAGGGCGTGATTGTCACCGAGATCCGGCAGCAGTATGGGCCCAGCTTCACATTTGATCTGATCCGGCCCGACGACCTGCTGGCTCTCACCTTCGATTTCTTCAACATGAATCTTGCCGCGGGCGGTGGCGCTCCCCGCCTGGTCCGCGTGGACCCCAACCAGCCCGCCTACCTGGTGGTGCACTTCGGGCCGCAGCACATTGCCGAGGAAGCCTTCCAAGAAGGCAGCACGCCGACGCCTATTCCGAAGAAAACGGGCGAGCCGCCCATCCTTTCGCGCCTGGCGGGCTCCAGCCGGCTGGCCTTCATCGTGCCGGCCAGCGTTGCGGAAATCCCTTATACGCTGGAATCCCTGCTGAACTGGGCGCAGTTCGAACAGAGCGTGACGCCGCTCGCAAAACCTCCTCTGCGCCTCACGCTCGGACAAACCATGACCACCGGCTCCGCGAAATCCGTCAAGGAACCGCAGGTCCAGGCTGATTCAAAGTTCTCCTCAGTATTACCAGCAGGTTGCTCCCTCCACCACGATGCAGGCCGCGCCAGTAACCAACGCCAAGAAGGAATAAAGAGAGAAGCGCCAATCCGTCATTCAGCAGCAGACGCAGGCTCGATTCTTCCAGCTCAACCAGGTGAAGGAACCGGAGATTTACCAGACGGCGCTTGAGGTTCCGTATCGGATGATCCTCTCGCCCAGCTATTATGCCGGCTGGGCGCACTCCGCCAAGGCCGTGGAGCATGGCGGGGCCTTTGAGCTCTGGCACACTCGCCTGGGCGTCAGGTCGCAGCAGGGCGCGGTCGACGAGCAGAGCGATTTTTACCGGACGGTGCGCGCCGTCTGGGCCACGGACTACCCGGGGGGATGCCTCTCTGACATCACGGCAGACTCGGGCCCTTTTCAGTACCCGACCATCACCACCAATCAGCGCTATCAAATTGTGCGGCTCTCTTCCGACCCGAACATCATTTACAAAACCGACCATGGCCAGGCCAATTACGTCCCGCAGCCTATCCAGGTGAACCGGCTGATGCTTTCAACCATCGGTGCGTGGATGAACACGGAAGGCAATTGGGACCTTTCCGCGGACGTCATCGAGCCGTCATGCAAAAGCGGCCACTTCACTTTTGGCCTTGAAAGTTGGCGCCATATTGCGGCCATGGGGCGGGACCAGTACGTGAGGATTGTGGAACGCGGCTTTCTGTTCCCCTTCGGCCATCGCGCGGTAAGAATCACGATCACCGAGCGCAAGTTCAATCGGACGCCTTCCGGGAAAATGGCGGCTTATCTGCGGCACCAGGAGTTTGTGGTGGTGCGGGAACACGAAAAGAATTACCCGGCCATCGGACAGCCCCACCCCCTGGGCCTCCAGCTTCCCTTCCAGACCGTCCGCATCAACACACTGAGCACCCCGGCTCTGAGTGGAACCGAACCCCTCTTGCCGGGTGGCTACACCTTCTGGCCGCGCGTCGAAAATCAGGATTTTCGGTTCAAGATGGTTGGCGTGGATTGGGAAGGAAAAACTTCAGAATTCACGGCACCCCTTGTTTTTGTGGGAATCGACGATGGACGGGACATTGATCGGATGGCTAAGGTTGTTGCCGCCTATAACACAGACATCAAACTCTCCAGACGTGTACGGCCGTTCTTCGGGCAGAAAGTCGCGTATGCCAGGAACAAGGTTTCCGGCGATACCACCCTTGAAACTGACTCCATGACTTTTAAGGGCCAGACTCCGGCGCCGGGGACCAACCTTCCCCAGGGTTTGCCCTATTTCTATCCGGTGGTCGGTCTGGCAGGAGTTCGCATCGCCACGGTGGAGCAACTGACGGGGCGGAACGCCACAACAAACATCAAATACCACGATGCCTACCTCAATCACGGGATTGAATCCGCCGCCAACAAAGGCCAGCTGTTTGCCGAACTGCTGACTTCCGTCCCGCTGGCGTTTGGAGGCGCGGGAGGCGGCGCCGACAAAGTGGGCGGGCTGTTGACGCCCAGCATGGATATTTCCGGCCTGTCCCGCCTGCTGGGTCCGGTGGCCGGAGACCTGGGACCCATTGCCGCCGGAACGTTCGATCCCAAGCAGTTTTTCAAGTCCGCTCTCGAGGCCAAGCTTCTGGGCGATATCTCACTGGCGGACGTCATCAGCACCGTCACCAATTTCTCATCGGCTGTTGAGAAGGTCCCGAAATTTATCACCAGCCATTTTCCCCAATACGTTGAGACCAGTTTTACCTGGCATCCGGAAATTCAGGATGTATCCGCTGAATCGGGCAAACCCGCATTTTTCGTGGTCACAGGAAACAAGACCGACGCCCTGACCGTAAATGCCAGGCTAAGAAAAACTCTGGACAAGAAGCCTCCCACCTACGAAGTCTCCGCCGTGATGAAAGGCTTTGAGCTTCACATGGTGCCG
Source organism: uncultured Acidobacteriota bacterium (assembly GCA_963783155.1). GTDB lineage: Bacteria > Acidobacteriota > Terriglobia > UBA7540 > UBA7540 > SCRD01. The sequence continues at coordinate 114,793 of CAWANC010000006.1, forward strand.
TCGGTCATCGAGGTCCTGGTCATCAAGTTCAAGGAACTTTCCTTCACCTCGGTGAACGGCAAAAAGCCCGATGTCAATGCGGATCTGAATGGAATTGAATTCACTGGCCCGCTGAGCTTCGTCAACGCCTTGCAGAACCTGATCCCGACCAACGGATTCAAGGATCCCCCGAGTTTGCAGGTGACTGCCGAGGGAATCGAAGCGGGTTACTCCCTGGGATTGCCGCCGGTCAGCGTTGGGGTGTTCAATCTTTCAAACGTGAGCCTGGCCGCGAAACTGAACATCTATTTCACAGGCAAACCCATCACTTTTGAATTTGACTTCTGCCAGGAGCACCAGCCGTTTCTTCTCACCGTCTCTCTGTTTGGCGGCGGCGGGTATTTCGGGCTCACGCTCACGCCCTCCGGCGTCCAGCGCATGGCGGCGGAATTCGAGTTTGGAGGGAACTTCTCACTCAACATCGGCGTGGCCAGCGGCGGCGTTTACGTGATGGCGGGGTTCAACTATACCCACGAGAACGGAAACACGGAACTGACCGGTTACCTGCGCTGCGGCGGAGCGCTGGAAGTTCTGGCCATCATCACCGTCTCGGTGGAATTCAAGATGGGGCTGAAGTACGTCTCGCAAGGGAACAAGGTGTGGGGCCGCGCTACGCTCACCGTGGAGATCAAGATCGCCTTCTTCAGCAAGAGCGTGGACCTCACGGTGGAGCGGCAGTTCGCGGGCAGCCATACCCAGAATGCGGCACTGTTCGGCGCCGGCGCACCGTATCCCCTGGGGCCGACCGCGGTACATTTTGCGGATGAGATGGGCGCCATCGACTGGCAACTTTACTGCGAAGCATTTGCGTGAAAGGGAAATATCCATGGCGAAGAAGCAAACCATCCTCTGGACCGCCTTGCCGAACGGCATCGCCAACGGCCAACTGCAACTCTCCGTCTTCGTCTCGCCACGACTTCATACCGACGAAGGGTTGCCGCGTCCGACGCTCGTCCAGTTCGATGACTTCAAGAACTGGCCGGACAAGATCAAAGGCATGAAGTTTACGGTGCAGTTCGAGGGCCGGCAGCCCCTGGATGCCACCCGCGTGGGCGCAGCCCCGGAAGCGGAGCTGTGGAGCGCGCTGTTCAAAGACTCCACCTACGTCGAGCCCTACAAGTTCGACGACTATTCCAACCGGGCGGTGCTTTCGCATCCCGTGCTGCACCTCGATTCTTTTGTGAAGTCTCAATACCAGTCGGTGGGAATGGCCTCTCCCACGCGGCTGCCGTCCCGAACCATCATCCTTGAGAAGCTCGCGCCTATTTCCCTGTACACTTTGCCGGAAGCGGCCCCATCCACGACCACGATGACGGCCGACCGCCGGGGAATGGTGGCGACCCAGCGTGTTGGCGGGACTTCCGGTGCGCAGCAATCGCGGCCATCCCAGCCATCACAGACTGCAAGGGCGGCCCAGCCCTCCTATCGCGCAGCGCGGCCGGTGGTCATCCCGCAGCACCTGACGAATTTCATTCAGCACGCTACACCCGACGCTGCAGCGGAACGCCAACCGCAACATCCAGTCGCTGGTGCGCCAGCCCTACACCTTGAAACCATCAACAGTGACCGCCTTCCAGAGCATCTATCAGGACCTGCAGCAGTACAAAGCGGTCCGGCCAACTGCCAAAGGCCAGCCGGAGCGTGATTTTCTGCTGGCCCGGATGTCGAACCCGGAGATTCCTGAGACCATCGAGCCTATTCAGCCGCCCGAGATCGACTTCCACAAAATTATTTCGAGCCTGGGCAACTACCCTGAAGTGATGAAAGCCCTGGGGCTGGTGATCAATCTGACGGTGCCGCTGCCGGCGGGACTGGCTCCGAGTTCAACCGTGAAGGTTGCGCCCGTCTGGGCGCCGGAAGCACAGCCATCATCATTCAACTCCGATTTTTCGCCCAAGACGGCCTACACGCTTGACACCGGCAGATCGTGGTTTGCCGCGCGGCCGGAGAAGCCGGATTCGGATATCATCGACGGCCAGCTCAAGCTGAACGATCACCAGTCTTTTCCGGTGATGAGTGTTGACGTGGATGGATCGGCGCTGAAGATAGCGAACCTGGCCGACCGGCTTGCCTCAGCCACCCTGGCCGAATCGGAAAACTCCGCTGCCGGTGGCGGGCACCCGACGATGTTGCGAATGTCCACGTCAAACAACGGTGGCGGCCAGGCGCAGGCTCCCTCCGGCGGTTCCGGAAAAGCAGCGGCGGGCGCCGAGGCGGTGCAACAGCAGGCCAACGTGGGCTTGCCGGCTTTGCGGACCAGCGGCATTTCGGTTTCCAGGGCGGGCAAAGCGGAATGGCTGGTCAACATTCTTGCACGAGCCACCCTCAACAACCAGGCCGTCGAGAAGAACACTCCTGACCAGTTGACGCTCTACGCCGAAGACGTGGTGCGCGGTTACCGCGTGGACGTCTGGGACTCGGAAACCAAAAGCTGGAATTCCCTCTGCCGGCGGGTGGGCACCTACAACTTTTTCGGTGCCAATCTTCTGCGCCAGTACCAGGACGAGGGCTTCATACAGCTGGCTGCCACGCAGTCTTCTGTGCAGCCTGCTTCCGGAACGGACGATCAGCAGGATTTATACCTGCACGAGTCGATGTTCGACTGGAAAGGCTGGAGCCTGTGCGCGGCCCGGCCAGGGAAAGTGATCAGCCCGGAAGGAATTCCCCAGCCTTTGAACGACCCGGCGCAAGCCCAGCAGCGGGCGTCGAAAGATTTCCAGATGGTGGCGACTTTTGTTCCCCAGCCGGGATCGCTTCCCAAATTGCGCTTTGGCCGGACCTACCGGGTGCGGGCGCGCGTGGTGGACTTGGCCGGCAACAGCCTGGCCTATGACGCTCCCAGCGCGACCGATTTTTCCAAGGCTACTGATCCGCATCCTTACAACCGCTTTGAGCCTGTGGTGGGTCCGGTTGCGGTGCTCACCAAGTCGCTCGACGGAGAAAAATCTCCGGGCGAGGCCCTCTACCGCCCGGTGATCCGCAGCAACTTTGACAAGACTGCGCAGGAGTACGCGCCGGCGTACGCCCAGCTTGTTTCCGATTCCTCCTATAACGAAGCGGCTATGCGCATTGTCGCTCCGCCCAAGACCAGCGAACTGATGGCCGAAAGGCTCGGGATGTTTGACCTTGATTCCGGCGCCATGAAGAAAGACCCTGCGACCTACCAGGTGATCGCCAACAAAGCGGACGGCGCCTTTGCGCTGGATCCCATGACGAAGAACCCCATCTCGGAAAAGCTCGAAATTCCCTACCTGCCGGACCCGCTTTCACGTGGAATGTCCATGGTGCTGCTGGATAAGGACGGCAAGGATGCCGGGACGGTGCCGCCGGTTGATTTCTATCCGGAGGGATCGAACTGGCCGGATGCCCGGCCGTTTTTTGTCAAGGTGGTGGAAGGGCAGGGAAAGACATCCTGGGGCTGGGACAATTCGAACCGCACGCTGATCGTGAAACTGCCGAAGGCTGAAGTTGCAACGTTCGAACTGAGTTCTTATCTTGGCGGCGGCCGGCTGGGCAGCCACAACCAGTCGGTTATGGGCGTCTGGAACTGGATCCAGCAGGCGCGGCCGTCCAATCTGGCGATGATGAGCACGGCGGTTGGGCAAGGCCGCTTCTGGATGCTGACACCGTCGCGCGAACTGGTGGTGGTGCACGCGGTGCAGCAGCCGCTGATCGCTCCGGCGTTTCATCAGCTTTCGCCCAACCGCCACCTGGGAGAAACCTTTGCCTACATCGTGGATGACCACGCCATGCACATCGACGGCAAGAGCACCCTCAAGATGGAAGTGGTTGCCAACTGGCAGGAGCCCGTCGACGACGTCACGGATCCCAAGGGGCCGGGTACGCTGGACGGCAGCGCTCACGTCTACACCCGGGACCTCGCGCGGGAGGACAACGAGATATTTGACCCGCTGACAATGGCAACCGCCTCCACGGGCCAGGGTACGGCAGGGCAGGGATCGTCCGGTTCCTCTTCGCAGAAATTCCAGATGCGGACCTTCACCGTGTCAAAGCAGAAGCAGTCGAAGCAGCAGCAGGCGCAACAACAGCAGGCGGTGGCCTCCGGCCACGAGACTTTTGCCCGGCAGGAATACCAGGCTCAGCCTGGCCTTGCGATCCCGAACGACGCCCGGCTTTACCGGCCTCCGCAATATCACATGGGGTTTGAAAACTTCGGCTATTCCTGGCGGCACGACTTTGGCGATACCAAGTACCGCAAAGTCGGCTACCAGGCCGTGGCCACCACGCGCTTCAGGGAATACTTCCCCACCATGGAAGCCGATCAGTTGACCCGCAAGAGTCCGGTGGTCCAGGTTGACGTTCCCAACTCCGCGCGGCCCGCCCGGCCGAAAGTTCTTTACGTGGTTCCCACCTTTGGATGGGAGCGAAAGGATGGCGTCCGATTCGATGGGAATACGCGTCCGGACATTTCAGGGACGCCGATTTCGGGGATCAAAGGATTCGGCGCCACCAGCAAACGCATGCCCGGCGGGCTGCGGATCTATCTCGACCGTCCCTGGTATTCCTCCGGCGCCGGAGAGTTGCTGGGTGTGGTGGTCTGGCCCAGCGTGTTGCAGGAGCCCGTCAAGAAGTCCGGCGTGGTGGTGAACCAGGGTGATCTTCCCATGCACCAGACCGTGGGAGGTTCGCAGCAGGGCGGGAGCCAGCAGAAGCGAGTGAACCTGAAACAATTGGAGAAGCTCACCGCTGAGCTGCCTGAAGCCCTGAAGCCGCTGGTGACGCAGTGGGGCATGGATCCCATCTGGGCGTCGAACTCCCTGCCCGCGGATATGCCCACGTATGGGCACTTCCAGAATACGACGCAGATTGGCCTCCGCCTCACGCTCGAGGAGCTTGAAGGTCTGCAGGGTCCGACCGACAGCTTCTATGAAGTAGGAGTCGCCGCCTTCAAGCCCGAGTACGACAAGGAGCGCGGGCTGTGGTACTGCGACGTGGAGATTGACGCCGGCCAGGCGTATATGCCGTTCATCCGGCTGGCGCTGGTGCGCTATCAGCCCCACTCGCTGCCGAACGCGCACCTCTCGCACGTGGTGCTGGCGGACCTGGCGCAGTTAACGCCGGAGCGCACAGCCACCATCACCTACAATCCCAAGAACCCCACCGACATTGACATCGCGGTGGCGGGGCTCAGTTACTCGGCCAACAGCGCCGGCAAAGGTCCCAGCCTGGTGGAAGCCACTGTTGAAACCAATCCCACCGGCGGCGGCGACGAGACGGCCTGGATCCCGGTGCCCAACGGCACGGTGGTTCTGCAACCCAAGCCGCTGGGCATCTACAACATCTGGCGATACCAGTTGCGCCTGCACAAGCTGAAGGTTCCCAAGCACCAGGCGCTGCGGCTGGTGATCAGGGAGTATGAGATCCTGCAGGCCGACATGCTGAACGAGCAGGGGCAGCTGATGTACTCCATCGGACCGCGGCCCATTACGGGACGCCGGCTGGTCTATGCTGAAATCCTCAAGGTACCGCCCATCCATTGAGCATTTTGGATGACGGTGTAATTTTTACCCACTGTTTCAAAATGAAACATGTTTTGCAAAGGTGATGTTTTTTCGCCGCATGGAATTTATATAAGTTATTCATTATAAACAACTTATAAAATATCGTCCCAAATGTCTCAAACGTCCCAAACGTCCCATTTTGGGGGCTTTCGGCGTATTGTAGGCTAATTATTGGAGGCTAATGACGGCGCAACCGCCCCGCGCGAGGGCTTGCCGGGCAGGCTGCTCTGTGGGCCTCCGGGACTTCCGGCACGGGGCCCGGCGGCGCCGCCTCTGCCGATCCATCGGGGGGCGACGCACCGGCCACGGGAAATTGCGGAGGCAGAAACCGCCTCTGGCGCCCGCCCCGGAGTTTAGGCCGGATAGCTTAATCGGGCGTAGTGGTGGTGTCGGTCCAGACGCGGACGTTTTCTTTGGTGCTGTTGACAGTCACGTCAACGTCGCCCTCACGAACCAGGGCGCGGATGCCGGCGCCGACGTCGAGCTGGTCAGAATTCCCGGCCAGCATCGCCCGGACCACCGGGATCGGAACCCTGACCGCAATCGATTTGCCCAGATGCTCTTCGGCGCCTGGTTTCTCGACGATTCTAATCAGCAAATCTCCGCGGGATTTCGCCACGCTCACTTGCTTATCATCCCGTTCATAGGTCACGAAAACGTTGTCGGGAGCCTTGCCAATGGCCGACAGCATGGCCCGCAGGTCCATGCCGTTCACCGAGGCCTGCAAACTGAATTTGCCGTGGTGTTGCGGATCGGAAGGGACCATGGGCAAAGCCGCCGCGGCCATCTCGATGGGCAGGTTGAGGCTCACGTTTCCGCTCACCCCTCTCGCGGTCTGCACCCGCACGTGAATCCAACGCTGCGCAGACGCCGCCATCAGCGCGGCCCCGCTCAAAAGCAGAACAGCCACGGCTTGGAAAATATTTTTCGTCACGAGTCACCTCACGACTATTACCGGTCGGGCCAGGCACGCCCCTTACCTTGTAGCTGTTCGATGCGTCCCCATGGCCGGGAGATGCACCCTTTCAGCCGGAATTAGCGTTTCGGCCTTCCGGCGATCCGGAAATTCACATCCATCGGGGTGCGGGCGGGCGCCTTTGTTCTCCCGGTCGTCACACCCGCTACCTGCTTGTAATAAGGGATTTGCGCGGGTGGCGCACGGGAGGCCGACGTTTCGGGATTCATATCGACCACGGCCGGAATCGTGCGCCACCGGCCGTTACGTGTCGCGAAGCGATTTGGAGTGCGGGAGCGTGCTCCCGCCTGCGGGACCGCCAGGTGCCCACGCGGCTGGCGCGATGCATCGCCTGTAGTATTGCGGTCTCGCCTTGCGGGATGCTTGAGGTAATGAATTGCAGTTTGCCCGGAATATAGGGAAGCCTGCGGCGCGCCATGGCTCCGCAGTATACGCCTCGCGGCCCGACCAGACCAGTCCCTTCGGGACTACGCAGACACTACAAACCAAGCGTCTGCACTCCCCGCGAAGTCCGTTCATGTTGCGAAAGAAGGACCGCATACATCGCGAAGGGCGCGACGTATGCGCCAACCGCGTCTGCGCCAGCCGCGGACTGGTGCGTCCGTAGCGTTGAGATTTTGAAGTTTGGAGAATATAAACAGAAGCGGCGGTAACGAATTGAAAATACAGAAGAAACTCTCATGGGTCGAATCACCATTGACTATAATAGTGTTATTGTGCCATTATAAGTACCGAGGGCGGGGCCTGCTCAGACCGCGAGTGTATAATGCTCTGCCCGCATCGGGACAAATCGCAGCAAGAGGTCAGGAGGAATGCTGCGACGCGGTCTAAACCGTGACCATGCTAAGTCGGTGCTGGCACACCTCAGTCGCTGTTGGCCTTTGTGAATCGTTTTTTGCTAGCGATTCTACCGTGCAGCATGTACACTTCGCGACCGAAAAGTAAAAATTAAGTGGAGGCTTAGTAATGGCAGGAGCACTGCTGATTGCTCCTGCCCGCCTTCCACTTAAATTATCGCGAGGTGGAGAAGATGACTGAGGCAAATGTTGTAGTAGACTTCCTTTTACGTTCCCTCCAACAAGTTGATCCCCGACCACTGAAGGGCAGCGAACTCGCTGTACTAGTAAAGACCGTGTACCCCGACTTCAGCGCGGAATCCTTCGGGTGTCGAAACATCCGCGAATTCATCCGGCGAAACGCCAACGGCATAATGGAGTTTTCTCGTGCGGGCATGGATATCGTCTACGAGCTTAAATCGACACATGAGAAACGTATGGCTGAAAACTCGGCCATCAGCGATTCCAATGCTGTGATCAATCAACTGACACGTGACCCCCTTATTTGGAGGACATTTGCAAGCCCCGGTTCTGCGTTTCGTCTCTACATGGACCCTCAGACTGGAATTGTGCGCAATATGCATTACAGCGCAAGGCCGCCTGCGGGGTGGCAGGAAATACCGAAAATTTCTGCGGAGGTGCTGCTTCAGATTGGCAGAGATTTCACAACCGACCTAGTCGACGTCCAGAAGTCGGCCCTCGCACCACTACTGCAGGAACCGAATTGGTGGATTCCTTTTTACGACCGCCTACAAACGCTGGGGCTAAGATCCAAATGGATCGAATTTCGCCGCCGACGAATCACCGAAGAGTTTCAGCGTGTCCTCGGTGAAGTTGGTGCGGACGACCACCGATCGGAACTTGCCGCCCCGGCGAAGCTCTTGGTCTCAACCCAGGAACATCTGGGAGCCCAGTCGGAATTATCAATTCGAAAAATCGCTGCCGATGTTGTGCAGCGTATGACCGAATCAGAGCTTCGCTCGCTTAATCTGCCTTTGGGGTACGTAATAGATTGTTTGACAACGCGATAGTTACTGGAGCCAATGGTGAGAATCGCGTTTGTCGTGGGGTTCTTTGACCCCGTAAAAACCGCTCTTGATGTGTGCTTCCCAGAGCACACATATCGCAACCGCCTAATATGGATTCCGCGAGGCGGGAGTGCGTTGCCGACGTTCAGGAGTCGTTACTACGATGTCGTAAGGACGGCAGAGGGAATATTGGTCTGTCTGGGAAGAGCCGACCGCGAAGCCTATCTAGAGCACAACGTCCGGGGTATAGTGGGAGTGGCCGAAGAGCAATACCCTTGCACGAACCTGATTAAGCCTTTCGGAAACCTCTATGACCCCGAGCCGATCATCCAATTAGTGAAATCGTTTGGCATCGAAACACAGCCGCAGATTACTTCTGACAAAGTCCGCTCGAAAGTCCCGGATGGGAAAATCTTGTGCATGTCTCTAGATCGCAAAACATCAATCCTGACGGCACTTGAACGCGCAGGTTTCTCGCGTGCCGCTATTGGCGAATGCTTCCATGAAGAGATTCGAGGTGGTGCCCGAAACTCAAACCTTATGGAAGAGTTGAAATCATTGGCTGCGAAATACACATGCTTGCTCTATGCCTGGGAAGGGCTAAGAACAAGCAAGCCCGATATGAAGAGTAGCTTTAAGTACGGATGTCACGAAGCGCGCACTGCCTCTCAGGTCGTTGAGCTTTTCAAGGCGCGGATCAATGGAGATTGATTGATTCGTCCTGGCCTTCGTCTTTCGCCCCCTCCGGGGGCTTTGGGGATTCTATCGCGAAACGAATCCCACGCGGCTGGCGCAGGGAGGCCTTCGTTTGGAGATTCATATCCACCACGCCGAATTGCGCGGCCCGGCCGTTACGTGTCGCGAAGCGACTTTGGAGTGCGGGAGCGTGCTCCCGCCTTCGGACCGCCAGGTGCCCCACGCGAAGAGGCTGAAGATTGAGGCGCCAACGAAGGCGCTGAAGGCAAGGCGGCGCCAAGCCGCCGCACTCCATGGCCCGCGAAACGCGGGCTGTGGGGGTGCCGGGCCGGAAAGTGAAAATGGTTCTCGCCGTAATAATGCTTCTGCCGGGGCATTGCGCATTCAACATCAGTGACGATGCGACATCCGTTCGTGTTGCAAGAGAAAAGTCGCATACATCGCTAACACCGCGACGTATGCGCCACCCGCGAGCCGATCCGATTTGGTCGCGCAAATATCCGGCCCGGCTGTCCTTGAGCTGACCGACCATCATTTCCAGCACGCGTTCTTCGAGCAAGTTAGCGTCTATCATTTGTAAGCCGTCCCAATCCGGGCTACACCGTTCACAACCCTACCCACGTGGCTGGCGCAGATGCTCGCCTTTCAGTATCTGCGGTCGCGCGAAGCGAGAAGGCTTCCTCTCTTTGCGAAAAAACCACGGGCAGAAAGTCACTTGCCGCCACCACCGCCTCTGGTTCTTTCGCCCCTGCCGGGGCTTAGGGGATTCTATCGCGAATCGAATCCCACGGCTCACGCCGTGGGCTAAATTCTTTCGGCCCTCCGGGCCTGGGGTTGTAGCGCAGGCCCTTGCGGCCTGCGGTTCTTACCGATGTTTGCAAAATATAGTGACGGTTCGCAATGGTAGCGCCGCCGTCCCGGCGGCAATGTTCAAGGCCGGCAGGATGCCGGCGCTACGAAGACTCGTCACTGTATGATGCAAGCCTCAGTACATGTTTTCTGCGAAGACAAACCGCGGGCCGGGAAGCCCCCAAAGGGGGCGGCAGATTATAGCCAAAGGCGTGAGCCATGGGACAGCAGGCAACGCCCGCAGACCCGGCCCCGGGGGCAGAAATGAAGTGGTTCTCGCCGTATAATGCTTATTGCCGGGGCATGGCGGCATTCGACATCAGTGACGTCGTGACATCCGTTCGCAAGTCCACCTCGCAAATGAAGTCATGCGCCACCCGTCAAGCCCCCCCCAAATGAAGTCATGCCCTTTCGCAGGCTCCCCGCAAATGAAGTAATGCCCTTTCGCCCGAACCGGCCCGCTAAAAATCTACATGCTCTAAGCCGGGGCGAAGCTGTAGGTCCACTTGCCGGAGGCGACAGGCAGTTTGGAGTTCAGGAGAATGCGGTAAATCTCGGGTCCCCAACTGTCGCGCAGACCCTTGTCTTCCAGCTTGATCGTTTCTGTATGGGCGACGACGGCGGCCGCGTCATATCTGAGCAGTGAGGCTCTGCCTTCGCCGGAGGCAAGGTTGAGGGTGAGGACGCCGGACCCGGCGGCGACCCTGCGCGGGGTCATGATGGAGAGGCTGACAGCAACGGCCTTCTCCAGCCGGAAGTCTTCTTCGACGACCACCCTGTTGAGCTTGCGGTCGAGCGTGATGGTGCGGACCCACCGCTGGACGCCGGCCTCTTTGGGATAAGCCCCGGCAATGTTGAAGGAGTAGGTGGCGCGGCGGTCGTTGGTTGAGTACTCGTGATCCGTGGCCTTGAACTCGACGCCATCGTGCTGCATCACCCCGCCGATGGTGGGCAGGTTGTGCCAGGCCGACTGCAGCGCCCAGATGGTATACCGCTCGGCGCTGAAGGTCTTGCGGGTGTACGCCGGAACGCCGACATCGATGGCCACAGGCTCGCCGTCGAGGTAGATGATGTAACTGCCTGTGTCGTTGTGGCTGTGGCTGCGGCCGTTATTCGCCGCCAGGTCGCCGAAGTACATGCCCTCAACAGAACCTGCCTTGAGGCGCGCTGTCACCAGGCCCAGGGCGGGATAATAGGCGTCGCGCAGGAGCGCGTCCTGGCGTTTTGCCTGGCGGACCTCGCGGGCTGCCAGCACCGCCGGCAACGCCCGTGACATGCTCTCCAGCCTTTGATCCAGGGCGTTGGCCAGCTTCGTTCCGGTGGACGACAATCCGTACCGGACCGCACACCAGGCGCCGAAAGCCTCGAGTTGCGCGTCGTGAACCGCCTTGCCGAAGCGGTAGAGCAGGTCTCCGTCCGGAGCCTGATGGACGTGCGCATCGCCGTAGTTGTAGTAGCTGTCGTCGGCAACGCGGGCCGCCAGAATATATCGCCCCATCGCGTCGATAAAGGGATGGGAGAGGACACCTGTAGAGTTGCCGGTGGCATCATCGATCATGCTCACGGCTTCGAAGTAGCACAACGGCGACACGTTGAAGTAGCCCGGCCCTTCTTCCTCGCTCGCGTCCGGCCAATACTGGTTGAGGTATTGGTCGAGACTCTTGAGGATCCTTCCCGTCTCATGCACGCGCCGTTTGGGATCTTCCTCGAGAATCAGATTGGCCGCCATCAGGTTGGAATTGATCCACGGATTCCAGTTGTTCAGCCGCCGGTGGTTGCCGTCGAGGCCCATCCACCAGAAGTCGTTGCGGTCGCGCGCCGGCTTCAGGATGCGCCGTTCTGTTTCCAGCGTGATGCGTTTGCCAATCAAGGGCGAAATCTTGTCCAGTTGTTCTCCCACCAGGTATTTTGTCCACGCCATCAGTTGCGCCGTTGCCGCGCCGAACAGCTCGATAACCGGCTCGGTCACGTCCGGCAGCCCCACGCCTGCGCGTTGCATGCCCAGGTGGGCCGGAACACCCCAGAAGCTCTCTTCACAGATCAGCCAGACGCCGTTCATGATGTCGTCCATGAAGCGCCCTTTGCCCTCCAGGCACTCGGCCAGAACGTAGTGGAGCAGTTTGGCGCGCCTTCCGAAGCTGTCGGCTTCGTAGTGGGACCGGTTGCCGTTCCGCTTGAATTCCATAAACGTCGTGGCCGGAAACGCTTTCCACCCCAGCTTCTGGTCGTCTTCCGCCTTTTCGACAAAGGCTCCCGCGATGTCACGGGCACCGCTTCCCAGCCGCCACGGTCGCTCCATTTGGGGTAGGGGCGCCATTGGTCCGCAGGGATCAGCTTGCTTCGCAGGAAGGATTCAGGGAAGGTGGTGCTGAGAAGATTCTGCGGGGCGCCCATCGGCGGCTTCGCTTGCCCGCCGGTCGAGGCTGTCCCCATGGAGCGTAGAAGTTTGGCCTGGCCTGCCAGGGCAATGCTGCCGGCAAGGAACTCGCGACGGTTGATCAAGGTCTCCCCCAGGTTGATTGATACCTTTGTTGAAACTTGCGCGCAATTTCTCAACGCCATTGATCGCCGGCTGGCGCAGACGCTTGGTGTGTAGGGTCTGCGTTCTCGCGAAGCGAGAGGCTTGAAGTGATGAATTGCAGTTCGCCCGGAATGCAGGGGAGCCTGCGGCGCGCCATGACCCCGCAGTATACGCCTTGCGGCCCATCAAGACCAGTCCCTTCGGGACTACGCAGACACTACACACCAAGCGTCTGCGCCAGCCCCGGAACATAAGCGCGAGCCAGGAGAAATTGCAGCGATAGAACCCGCCTTTGCGCCAACCCGGATGGCACGCTCGTTAATGCGTTTGTTGCGCGGCGTATTTGTTGTGTATTGCAATGGAGCGCTCAATCAGCGCCCTGGCTTTTTCTGTCTCGCCGAGTCCACGCAGCGCTTCGGCGTATGTTTCCATCGCCCCTACCAATTGCGGGCTTTCCGGACCGTAGTCTTTTTCCTTAATCTTGAGCGCACGTTCACAGATGGGCTCTGCGTCAGAGTACTTTTTCTCTTCGTTGTAAACACGCGCCAGCGCCAGGAGCGACTCTGTCAGCGCCTCGCTGCCGGAGCCGGAAGTCTGCTCCTGGACCGAGATCCCATGCAGCACGATCGGTTCAACGTCGGCCAGGCGGCCTTCCGCGCGGTAGAGACTCGCCAGATAATCAAAGTCGAGCCACAACGGAAATTTGTTCTTCTTGCCAAGGATGGTCTGTTCCTGCAAACTGAGTGCCTGCTTGAACAGGGCCTCGCCATTGGCGTTTTGACCTTCTTCCACCAGAACGTTGCCGAGCGAGTTCATCACACCCGGAAGCGGGCCGGATTCGCCCGGCCTCGAATTTGCCTCCGCAAGTTCCAAAGCCTGGCGATAAGTGGTTTCTGCAAGGTCATAACTCCTGTCCTGCTCGTACTGCCGTGCCAGAGTTTCGAGGTCCCGCAACTTCTCCACCCAGGGGCGTTGGGAAGTGGCATCTGCGGCGGCAGCTTCGAATGACATTCCCAACGCGGCGTTCGCGTGGCCTTCAGCGCGGTAGACATACGCCAGAAGGTTGTGAAGGGACCCGCACTCCAGCTGGTCTGCCGCTGGATTTGCCTGGCACTTCAGCAGCGCCTCATTGATGACCGATTCGGCATTGGCGGCACGGTGTTGCCTGAGGTAGTAAACGGCCAGATTGTTGGCCACCATCATCAATAACGTGGAATGCGGGCCCGGATTCTGCCGCGCAATGGCCAGCGCCTGTTGATATTCCTGCTCCGCCGCCGCGCCTTCACTTGCCTTCCGGCTTGCCAGCCTCAACATCGCGAGATTGTTCAGGTCGCGTCCGACGTTCGTGCTTTCCGCGCCGAATAGCTTTTTGTCGAGCGCCAGCGTACGTTTGCCTGCGGCAATGGCGTCCTCGTAAGAACCCTGGCGCATATCCACCGAGGCAAGGAGGTTGAACAGCAGGCTCAACCGTCTCTCCGAGCCCGGTTTCGACTCGGCCTTCCGGGTAGCGGCGGCCAGAAGCTTTTGGGCGTCGACCAGTTTATTATCCCTTATGGCCTGCTGAATCGCAGCCATCTCGGGATCGCTCGGGCGCAACGAGCTTTGTGGCGTTCCTCCGGCCTCCTGCGATTTCTGCGGGGTTCCTTGTGCGGTGGGAGTTGGACCTGCAGGCTTGGAAACGGAACTTTGCGCGAAGAAGGAGGTGAAGATGAAAGACACATTCAGCAGCGCGGTCAGAACTCGCCCTCGCACTGAGTGTTTTGCCATCACCCACCCCTAAAAGCATTGGTAGGAACTTCGATTATATCCGCAGCTGCCTTCGTTTCATCCTGCAGAATTCATAATTCTCTTCATCCCTAATCAGAAAAGCCGGTAGGGTAGAGTTGTTTTGGAACTCTGCGGCCTTTGATCACAGGGAAAACCCGCACAGTAATCCCGCGGGGCGGGACAACTGTGCGCTACCCGCTATCAGGCCTGCCTTCCGTCTTCTGCCTTCCGCGGGCTCTGTCACCCTCTGAAGCTGGGGATGGTGGATCCGCACTGTCGCGCGTGGACCACCTGCCCGTAAACCTCGGAAGGCACGGACGGCCCCGGACGCGTGCAATGCTGGCTGAAAGCACTCTTCAGTTCCGCGGCGATCTCCTGCGGGCTGACCCCTTCAATCTGCCGCCGCTGCAAGGCGTACACCAGGACGCCGTCCTTGAAAAGCGCCACGGACGGCGAGGAGGGCGGCACCTCTGGCATCAGCTCGCGGGCGCGCGCGGTCGCCTCCATGTCCACTCCGGCAAAAACGGTGGTTAAGTGGTCCGGGATCACCGCGCCCTGGAGCGCTTCGGTCACCCCGGGCCGCGCGCCGCCGGCGGCACAGCCACAGATGGAGTTGACTACAATCAGCGTGGTTCCAGGTTGGGCCACAGCGGCATCCACTTCCGCGGCCGCCCGCAGCGGCTTCACTCCGCATTGCGCAAGTTCCTCCCACATCGGTCGTACGGCTTCCGGATCATACAATGGCTGCATTCTCATTCCCCTTTTGTTTGGTTCCTGCGCCCCTGGCAGCGCTCCGGCAAAAAATCGATTGCCAGCCGGCGCCGCGTTGCAGTGTCAGGTTTTCAACCAGTATGGCAGAGCCGTCAATTTCTGGATACCGCATTCTATGGAACGGCGCGATTCGGCGGGCCAACCGGCTTCCAGGCGCTCCGGGCGGCGCTTTCGCGGCCATCGGGCTCGGGGCGCAGACGCTTGCTTTGAAGCGACTGCGATCCCTGCCCCCGCCGCGCCCTTCATCGATGTGCCCGGCACGCTAAGCCGCGCAATTTTGCGCTACCCACTCCCACGAAATGATTCCCCGGCTGCATAACCATAAAGGTATTGACTTTAGAGCTACTCTGGCTGATGATTCTCCAAGCTCTGTTTTCCCCGGCAGACCATGACGAGCCAAGGTTCAAAGGGGAGAACAAAAGTACCTCAAGGGATCCAAAGTCAAGTTCGAGCCAAGACCGAATTGCCTCCAGGCAAAGAAAGGGAATTGGTTATGAGAACCCCACTGAAAATCTTCTCGATCATTTTTTTCTCGCTTGCGATTTCCACATCGCTGTTTGCGCAAGCCGGCACCTGCAGCGGGATGAGCCTGGGACAGGGGGCGAGCCTTAACGGCTTTGTTCCTTTCCCGAGTTCAAACCTTTGGAATACGGACATCTCAACCGCTCCGGTCGATCCGAATTCAGCCAACTACATCAATTACATTGGTTCAACCGTTGTCTTACACCCCGACTTCGGGGCCGGTCAATATCACCATCAAACCCTGGGCATCCCGTACCAGATCGTGGCGGGAACGCAGGCGAAGGTCCCCATCATTTACGGCCTCTATCCCGACGAAAGCGATCCCGGGCCGATGCCCATACCTTCGGATGCGCTGATCGAAGGATATCCCAAGCCGGGCAACGGAGATCGTCATGTGCTGGTGCTCGAGAAGGACGGCTGCTGGCTTTATGAACTTTATCAATCCTACCTGCAGAAAAGAGACGGCAGCTGGAAAGCCGATGCTTCAGCCGTTTGGGACATGACCATCAACCAGCAGCGGCCTTTCACGTGGACCTCCGCTGACGCCGCGGGGCTTCCTGTTTTCGTGGGGCTGGCGCGCTATGACGAGGTGGCGGCCGGGGCCATCCATCACGCGCTGCGATTCACCATCCCGAACAGCCAAAAAGCCTTTGTGCTTCCGGCAACGCACTGGGCCTCATCCACCACCGATCCCAATGCGCCGCCCATGGGTTTGCGGCTGCGCTTGAAAGCTTCTTTTGACGTTACAGGCTTTCCCGCGGACGACCAGGTGATCCTTACGGCGATGAAGCAATATGGATTGATTCTGGCGGACAACGGCAGCGCGATGTTCATCAGCGGAGTTCCGGACGACCGGTGGAACAACAACGACCTGAACCTGCTCAAGACCATTACGGCGTCGAACTTTGAAGTTGTTCAGACGGGCACGATCTACACGCCGGCGAACGTCCCGACCGGACCCGCTCCAACATATCGCAAGCTTCACGGCGAACCCCCCGAATCCCGCGCCCGGCCAGCCGGTCACTCTGAGCTGGTCGACGAGCGGGCAGATTTACAATCTGATTTCGCCGCAGGTGGGACCGGTGCGAGGAACCAGCATCATCATTGCGCCGGGGGCCACAACAACCTATACGCTCTATTCCACCAACCCGTACGGCCGCACAACAGCGACCGTGACCGTTACCGTGCAGTAGGGCGCGGGCGGCAGTGGCTGGGGGCCCTCTGTGCTCTCTGTGCCTTGAAAAATCAAACGCAGAGTGCTCGGAGGGTCTCAGCGGCCACGGCGCCAGTGGTTTCCGGATGCAATGCCGGGTGCAAGATGATATAAGGAAACTCCATGAGCAGAGACCGGGCCAGGCTGACGCTGTGGTTCCTGACGCTGGGGGCCGTGCTTGCCTGGTCCGCTGTCAATCCGCACGATTACTTCACCTGGTTTCTGGAAGTGGTCCCCGCCTTCCTGGGCATTGGGATTCTGGCTGTCACCTACCGGCGTTTCCGGTTCACCGGCCTCGTTTATGGCCTCATCTGGATCCACGCGGCCATCCTGATGATGGGCGGGCATTACACCTACGCGCAAATGCCGCTCTTCAACTGGATTCGCGACGCCTTCCATCTGACGCGCAATTATTACGACCGGGTCGGCCACTTCGCCCAGGGATTCGTTCCCGCACTGATTGTGCGTGAATTCCTGCTGCGCAAGTCGCCGCTCAGGCGCGGCAAGCTGACGGCGTTTCTGGTTGTCTCAGTCTGCCTGGCGTTCAGCGCTCTTTATGAGCTCTTCGAGTGGCAGATGGCGGTATCGCTCGGGCCCCGCACCAACGATTTTCTGGGGACGCAGGGGGACGTCTGGGACACCCAGGAGGATATGGCAACCTGCCTGGTGGGGTCCATCGTGTCGCTCCTGTTGATGAGCGGGATTCACGACCGGGCCCTCGAAAAACTCAGGGCGGTGCGCGGGCAGGATGAGTAGCCGCAAAAGGATCCTCGCCCGATGCGGCGCTTTTCCGTTCCTCAATTGCGGCTGGCGGCCGCTCCGTTCCTCTCGTCCAGCAGACCCACATGCCCCGGCTGAAAGCTGATGGCTGAGAGCAATTTTTCTTCCCCTTGATGATTGACAGGAGCGGTGATATCTACTATTGTCGATGACTGAGGGGAGCGAAGATGAGCAAACCGAACGATCTGGTGCAGGGAACGCTGGACCTCCTGATCCTGAAAACCATTACGCGTGAAGCCATGCACGGGTGGGGCATCGCGCAGCGCATCCGGCAGGTGTCGGGCGAGGTGCTGCAGGTGAACCAGGGGGCGCTCTATCCCGCGCTCCATCGGCTGGAGCAGAACGGCTGGATCCGGGCGAAGTGGGGCGAGTCTGAGAACAACCGCCGCGCCAAATACTATGCGCTGACGGCGGCCGGCCGCAGGTATCTGGAGCAGGAAGAAGCCAACTGGAAGCGGCTCTCCACGGCCATCGGGCTGGTGCTGGAAAAAGCGTGAACATTGGTGATTGGCGATTTGCGATTTGCGATTGGTGATTGAAAGGGACGGAATTACGAATTGCGAGTTACAAATGACGAGTCAATGCGCAGTTTTGGGTTATGGGTTAGGCAATTTGAAATTTGAAATTTGAGATTGGAAATTCAGGAAGAGTTGGTAGCGCAGAGTTGTCCCGCCGTGCGGGATGACTCTGCGGCTGTTTCTGACAGGATCAAGAGCTCGCCACTCCCGTCATCCTGAGGAGCCGTAGGCGAGGAAGGATGACGGGGATGGCGGGATGAACCCGCCGCTACAGGGAATGCTGCCATGCGCTGGATATATAAATTTCCATTACGGTTGCGATCGCTTTTCAGGAAGAAGCGCGCCGAGGAGGAACTGAGCGAGGAAATGCAGTTCCACCTGGAAAAGCTGACCGAGGAGAACATCCCAAAGGCATGAGCGCTAAGGAAGCCCGTTACGCGGCGCTGCGGGAGTTTGGCGGGGTGGAGCAATGGAAGGAAGAATGCCGCGACGCGTGGCACGTTCGCTTGATCACTGAACTGGTGCAGGACGTTCGCTACGGCCTGCGCCAGCTTCGGCGCAATCCCGGGTTCACGCTTGTTGCCGTCCTCACCCTTGCGCTGGGCATTGGAGCGAACACGGCGATTTTCAGCCTGCTGAATGCCGTCATGCTGCGGGAACTCCCCGTTGAAAATCCCGCCCAGCTTGTTCTGTTCGGGAATGGCCGGTCCGCCGGCAGCGCCGGCGACTTCGCCAACACGGACCTGTACTCCTATTCCTTTTTCCGCGAAATGCGGCAGAAGAACCAGGTTTTCTCCGAAGTCAGCGCAGCGCTCAGTTTGTTGTTCAAAAAGATGCACGGGGCCGTGGAGGGAAGCGCCCAACTGGAACCGATCAACGTCCAACTCGTCACGGGCACTTACTTTCCCATGCTGGGCGTGAAGCCCATTCTGGGGCGGGCCTTCACTGCGGCCGAGGACGAACCCGCGGGCGGGCACCCTGTGGCCGTGGCCGGCTACTCCTGGTGGAAACGCCGCTTCGCCCGCGACCCTTCCATTGTGGGCAAGACGGTGACCCTTGGGTCGACCGTTTACACCCTGATTGGGGTCGCACCACCGGAATTTTTCGGCACCACGGTCGGCGAGTCTCCCGACTTGTGGATTCCGCTCTCGATGGAAAAACAGATTTCACCGGGCTGGAACGGCCTGGACGAAAATGACTTCCAATCCCTCTACCTCTTTGGGCGGCTGCGCCCGGGAGTAGGCGTCCATCAGGCCGAGGCCGACGTCAACGTGCTGGCGCGGCAGATCTGGCACGGATTCGCAGGCGCAGCCCTGACAGCAAATCAGCAACAGCGCCTCAAGCGAACTCACATCCAACTCACTCCCGCGGCGCGGGGGCTCTCCCGGCTCCGGGTTAGATTTTCGTTGCCGTTACAAATCCTGATGGCCGTTGTCGGTCTCGTGCTGCTCATCGCGTGCGCGAACATCGCCAACCTCCTGCTGGCGCGCGCCACAACCCGACAGAGAGAAATCGCCGTCCGCATGGCGATTGGCGCGGGGAGGAGGCGCCTGATCCGGCAAATGCTGGCCGAGAGCCTGCTGTTGACCTTGATGGGCGGGGCTTTGGGAGTCCTGTTCGCCTGGTGGGCCAGTGAAGCGTTGCTGGTGATGGTTTCAACCGGGCCGGAACCCTTGCCCTTGAAGGTGTCGCCGGACGCCACCGTGCTCGCTTTCACTTTCGTGGTGACGTGCCTGACGGCGCTCCTCTTTGGGACGTTGCCGGCTCTGCGTGCCACGCGTATTGACCTGACGCCGGCATTGAAGGATTCCCGCAGCCCGGTTGTCAGTCCCAGTCGCAGCCGCCTGAGCGGAGGGCTGGTGGTCTCGCAGGTTGCTCTTTCAGTTGTGCTCCTGATCGGCGCCGGGCTTTTCCTGCGCACCCTGGTCAACCTTGCTAACGTTGACACGGGATTTAACAAGGAAAACGTTCTGCTGTTTGCAATCGATCCGTCGGCTGTTGGCTACAAGGAAGATTCCCGCCTGGTGAATCTTTATCAGCAGATCGAGCAGAGGGTCAGCGCGGAACCCGGCGTGCGCGCCGCCAGCATTTCTTTCTTTACCTTCAATCAGGGAGAGTGGACAAGTCCGGTTTCGATTTCAGGACACCCTCCGACGCCCCAGGACGACATGATGACCACGCACAACGTTGTCGGCCAGAGGTACTTCGCGGCGATGGGGATTCCGCTTCTAGCCGGCCGGGTCCTGGGCATCCACGACACGGAAAATTCACCCAAGGTGGCGGTCATTAATGAAACGATGGCAAAGTGGTACTTCGCGGGCGGTTCGCCCATCGGACGCCGCTTCGGTATCGGCGGCGATCCCAAACACAGCAGCGACATTGAAGTTGTCGGGGTGGTCAAGGACGCCAAGCACGAAAGTCTTCGCGAGCGACCCTTCCCGGAGGCCTATTACCCTTACACCCAGCGCGCCGGCTTCTACGACAACCTGGAAGTTCGCTACACGGGCGATCCTGCAGGCGTGATCGCCGAAGTCCGCCATGCTGTGGGTGAAGTTGACCGCAGTCTGCCGGTTTCATATCAAAATACGCTGGCCCAGCAGGTCGAGCAGTCGCTGACCAGCGAAACTTTGATTGCGCGGCTTTCGAGTTTCTTTGGTTTGCTGGCTGTGTTTCTTGCCTGCATTGGAATCTACGGGCTCATGTCATACACCGTCGCGCGACGGACAAGCGAGATCGGCATCCGCGTGGCCCTCGGTGCTGACCGCTCCACCGTCCTCCGGATGGTGATGCGTGAGGGGCTGATTCTGGCCCTGGCCGGGATTGCCATCGGGTTGCCGGCAGCGCTGGCGGCGAACCGGCTGGTTTCAGGAATGCTCTTCGGCCTCAGTCCAACCGATCCGCTGTCCATGACAGTGGCGTCGATCACGCTGCTGGCTTTGGCGCTGGTGGCCTGCTACATTCCCGGCGCGGCGGGCGGCGAAAGTCGATCCCATGGTGGCGCTGCGCTATGAATGAAGTATGAAGTGTGAAGGATGAAGGATGAAACGAGTCGGGTCGCGCCTACGTTGCGCCTTGAACGATGTACGATTGGCGATTTGTGATTGGTCGATTGAAAGAGGCGGAATTACGAATTACGAGTTCCGAATGGCTTTGTGGTTCTGAGTTCTGAGTTAGGGGATTTGAAATCTGAAATTTGAGATTCGAAAATCAAGAAGACCCGCGGACCTCGAAACCGGAGGAGTGCGCTACGCGGTTCAAGGGGTGTAGAGGCGGCTTTACGCCGCCATCGTATCTTTGAGTGATTGAGCGATTGGGTGATGGGCGATTGAAATGAATTGGAAAGTATGAAGTGTGAAGGATGAAATGAGGGTGCTCAGTTCTGAGTGACGGGATCCCAAATTTGAGATTTCAAATTTCAGAAGGCATGCACGGAAACAGATTCGTCATTTGCAACTCGTAATTTGTCATTGCCGCTCCTCGACGCTCATCACTGGAATTGCGTTCTTCACCTTTCAGTTCACAATTCTCCCTTCGATTTTACCGACGTCTTCTCCACAGGCCCGAGCTTGCTTTACTTGAACGGCAGGCGGGACACCCGGAGTATACTGTTTCCGTTGATTTTCTAATTTTCGACGGAGAGGCTGGCCGCCGTTTGGGCGAGGCATCCCGGGAGGTTTGTTCCATGAAACGCCGTACTTTTCTCAAGAATTCAGTTTTCGCCGCGGGAGCGGCCATTTGCGCGGGGGGACCGCAGGCCTGGGCTTTGCCGGCGAGGCCTTTCGGCCGGTTTAAGCTGGGAGCCATCAGCGACGGCTTTTCGCCGGACCTGGAAGAGGCGCTGAAAATCATGCAGGGCTACGGGCTCTCGTGGGTTGAGATCCGCGCTATCTGGGGGAAATACAACACGGAGGCGACGCCGGAAGAGATCAAGCGCGTGAAGAGCCTGCTGGACAAGTACCATTTTAAATGTTCAGTGGTGGATTCAGCTTTCTTCAAGTGCACGCTGCCGGGGACGGAACCCGTGAGCGGCGGGGACAACTCGTATCCCTACCCGGGCCAGATGGACCTGCTGAAACGCGCCGCGGAACGCTGCCACGCCTGGGGCACGGATAAAGTCCGCGGCTTCACCTTCTGGCGCGTGGCGGAGCCCGAAAAGATCTATCCGAGAATTTCCGAAGAGCTGGCCAAGGCCTCGGAAGTGGCGCGGCAGCAAGGCGTGCGGCTGGTGATTGAGAACGAAGAATCGTGCAACGCCGCCACGGGGCACGAGACGGCCGCCATCCTGAAAATGACGCCGTCACCCGCCCTCGGCTTCAACTGGGACGTGGGCAACGGCTACACGAAAGGCGAGGTGTCCTACCCCGACGGCTACAACGCACTCGACAAAAGCCGCATCTGGCACCTGCACCTGAAAGGCATGCAGTGCGGCCCCGGCACGAAGAAATGCCACGAATCATTCGCCGACGAGGGCGTCATCAATCTCGCGGGCCAGTTGCGGGCGCTCGCGCACGCCCATTATGACGGGACGATGTCACTGGAATGCGAGTTCAAGGCCCCCGGCATGACCCACCAGCAGACTGCCGAGCGTTCCATGCAGGGCCTGCTGCGCGTGGTGAAGAAGGCGCTGGCGTAAGGAAATTATGAATTATGAATTCTGAGCTGGTAGCGCAGACTGCCGCGTTTGCGGTCTGCGAAACTTGTCTCGTCTGGCATCGCGAGATCGCAGATACTGCAAGGCGAGTATCTGCGCCGACCCATCCGGCCAAACGAGTGTTTTATTTCATCCTTCATCCTTCATAATTTGTCTTCTTGCCTACGGTTCGCTTTGGCCGTTGCGCTGGCGCGGGCTGTTGCTGGGCGTTCCCAGGTGCATGATGGTATCCGGGGCCATATCCATGGGGTGCAGATTGTGATACCAGCCGGTGGCGGACAATGTGTCCGGATAGTCGTGGACCAGCATGCCGGGCTGGTTGATGGGCAATTGCTTGGCGACGGTGGCATCGGGCCGCGCCACAAACGATCCCCAGTGGGAGTAGGGCCGCGATGAATTGTTGCAAATGGCCCACATGCGATTGTCGGCGCAGCGGGTGGCGGCCTCGCGGGTGTTGAGCGTGTCCAGGCAGTTCGGGCCTTTGCTTCCGGCATTGCTGAAGGATTGGACCATCACCTTTGTCCCCAGCTTGCGGTAGGCGATGTAGATTTGCGGCCAGCAAACGTCGTAACAGATGGCCAGGCCGATCTTCACTCCGCGGACTTCATGCGCCACCAGGCGGTTGCCGGCCGAATAGTATTTCTGGTCGCCGCCGGTTAAAAAGCACTTGTCGTAGCGGTTGACGATTTTGCCTTCCGGATCGATGAGATAGATGCAATCGGTCGGCTTGGTGTTGGCGTCCAGAAAATGCGACGAACCGAGCGCCAGCCACATGTTTAACTCCCTGGCCAGGGCGCGCAGGCCGGAGGTCTCCTGCCGCAGTTTGTCCCAGTCGTAGTTCTCGAAGGACGGAAGGTCGGTGCCGGGATAGCCCGAGAGGCTGGCCTCCGAGGTGTGCAGCATGTGCGCTCCCTCGGCGTGCGCCTGGCGCATGAAGTCGCGGACATACTTCGCATTTTCCGCGGCGCTGCCGCTGCAGGGAAACTGGCAGGTGGCGATGCGGAGTTTTTCGGTCGTTTCGGCGGGAGTTGGTTGCGGCGCTTCGGCGGCGTTCGGCAATCCGGCCGCAGCGGCGAGAGAGGGCAGGGCGTTCAATCCGGCTGCGCCCGCCAGTGCCTTGCCGGTGGTCTTGATGGCCTGCCGCCTGGTGATTTGCTTGTTGGAAGACATGGAATGATGTCAAACCTCCTCTCGATGGCCGGGCGCCTCAAGATAAGGTCAGGACACCGGCGGTATCATATTTCTGAAACTACCTGCCGATCTTTGCTCCGATGACTTCGCCCGAAACGATGATTTCCACCCGCCGGTTATTTTGCCGACCTGCCGCCGTGCTGTTGTCGGCAACCGGCATGGCTTCCCCGAAGCCCTTGGCCGTAATAGTTTGCTG
Organism: uncultured Acidobacteriota bacterium; assembly: GCA_963783155.1. Lineage (GTDB taxonomy): Bacteria > Acidobacteriota > Terriglobia > UBA7540 > UBA7540 > SCRD01. The sequence continues at coordinate 138,869 of CAWANC010000006.1, forward strand.
GGCCACGCCCTGCTGGATCAGGAAATCGCGGACAGCCTCAGCGCGCTGCTCGGAGAGTTTCTGGTTGAATTCATTGCTGCCGGTATTGTCCGTGTACCCCTCCACCTGCAAAATCAGCCCGGGATGGCTTGTAACGATTCCGGCGAGGCGAGCCAGCCGCATCTGAGCATCCGGCCGCAGGTTGTACTTTGCGGTGGCAAACAGCACGCCCGCCATGGTCACCACCAGGCCCCGCGGCGTGTCGCGGGTGGCCAGAACGGCGTTGAGCTGGTCCAGCAATTGGGCGCGAAGCGCCTGGGCGACCTTGTGGGCCCGTTCGGCATCCTCGCGGGCCGCCTGCTCCTGTGCTGCCAGGGCCCGGGCCTGCGCTGTGGCCGCCTCTTCCCGTGCCTTTGTTGCTTCGGCTTCCGCCTTTAGCTGAGCTTCTCTTGCCGCGGCAAGCTCCGCCTGCCGTTGGGCCTCCTGTTCAGACTGCGCCCTGGCCGCCGCCGCCTCTTTGGCGGCCTTGGCTTCCGCTGCAGCCCTGGCGTTGGCGGCTGCCGCCTGGCGCTCCTGCTCGATCTTTTCAGCCTCCTGCCGCCTGACGGAGAGCGAGCGGGCGTCTTCAGCAAATTGCACCGTTTGCCGCGCCTGTGAGATGATCTCCTTCTTCCCGGCCTTCCTTGCGAGCAAGTTCTCCGCCATCTTCAGACTGGCCTGAGCCTTGCTGGAAATCTCCGGGGCATACTTTTCCGCGCCGTGTGACCGGGCGATTTCAACAGAGTTCCTGGCCTCATACATTTCCAGCGGAACGTGCTTGAGATCAAGCGAAAGCGCCAGGGGATTTCCCAATTTCTCGTACTGGCTGCGTTCCATGAGCGGGTAATTCTTAACGGGGAAGATTTTGCCTTTGGTGGACTTGCGAGGTTCGTTTTCAAGGACGATCAGTTCGCTGGGGCGGGACACAGCGAAATAGGGCTCAGCGGTGACGAACAGAGAGAAGGTCTGCAGCTGGGTGGTGGCCTTGATGTCGCCCTCGCCCTTCCTGTTGGGCTGGATTTCGCCCAGGTTGATGGCCCTCCCCTCCGGGGAAGCAGCCCACAGGACGTAGGTCAGGAATTGGTCGCCGAATTTCACGGGCTGGGAAAGTCCTGCAACAGTGACCTCAATGTTGGTTACCCCTGGCCTGGCCTCGACTTTGGCCTCTCCGCTTGCCTGGGGCATCAACTGGGCGCCCACGAGGTTTACTTTGGTTCCCCCGCCGCCTACCCGGTAGCCAACAGCCTTGATAAGTTTTTTGACGAGGCCGTGATCCGTCGCTGCCTGTTGCTGCTGGCCCGCTGAAGCCAGGGGTGGAAACAGGAGCGCCAAAAAGGCGATCAAAACCGCACACAGGCTTTTCGTTCTCAGTCTGCCTTGGAGTCCCATCACTTCCTCCTATCCCCTCTAGCCGTCACTTGCCAGTCGTCGAATGCTATCCCACCCTTCGCAGGAATACAAGCGGCGGGCCGGCGCTTGTCGTTAGCACATCAAGTGTCCGGTTGAATTAGCACGTGATCTGTCCGCTGAAGGCGGCGACGAGGTAAAGCATTCTGTTGGGACGGAGGCAGAATGCGAAAACACTCGGAAGCCGCCTGGGAGCGGGCGATGAAGGCACAGGAAGTAATTTTACGAGCGATGGCCAAACGGATCACGTGGTGGCAGGCGGCGGAGATTCTGGGGATGACGGACCGCAGCCTGCGGCGCTGGAGGTGGCGATGGGAGCAGTACGGTTACGACGGGCTGTTCGACCGGCGGCGGGGGCAGCCGAGCCCGAAGAGGGTCCCTCTGGAACAGGCCGAAGAGGTGCTGCGGCTCTACCAGGACCGATATGCCGACTTCAACGTGCGGCACTTTCACGAGAAGCTGCGGGAGGAGCACGGCATTCGGCTGAGCTACACGTGGGTGAAGCTGGCGCTGCAGGGAGCGGGGCTGGTAAGGAAGGGACGGAAGCGGGGGGTTCATCGCAAGCGGCGGAAACGACGGCCACTGCCGGGCATGCTGTTGCACCTGGACGGGAGTCGGCATCGGTGGTTTCAGGATGACCGCTGGTACGACCTGATCGAGGTGCTGGACGACGCCACCAGCGAGACTTATTATGCGCAGCTGGCGGAGGCGGAATCGACCCGGACGGTGATGGCGGCGCTTAGAGAAGTGATCGAGCGGAAAGGGCGATTTTGCGCGCTCTACAGCGATCGGGCGAGCCATTTCTTCGAAACGCCCAAGGCGGGAGGGCCGGTGGACCGGAGGCGGCTGACCCAGGTGGGGCGGGCGCTGAAGGAACTGGGGATCGAGATGATTCCGGCCTATTCGCCGCAGGCGCGGGGACGGAGCGAGCGGCGGTTTGGCACCTGGCAAGGACGACTACCGCAGGAATTGCGTGTGGCGGGGATCACCACCGTCGAGGCAGCGAACCGGTTCCTGCGGAAGCGCTACGTTCCGGAGATGAACCGGAAGTTTGGGGTGCAGGCCGAGCAGCCCGGCCATGCCTTTGTGCCCCTGCACGGCCAGGATCTGGACCGGATCTTTTCGGTGCAGACGGAAAGAGTGGTGGGGAAAGACAACACGGTGCAAATCGGAGATCGACGCTGGCAGATTGAACGGACACCCTGGAGAGGGACGCTGGCGGGCTGCCGGGTGACGATCTGCGAACATCTGGACGGAAGGGTGCGCATCGTCTACGGGCCGCACGTGGTGGGCCAATACCGGGCTGACGGCACAGCCCTGAACCCGGCGCGAAGAAACAGAGGCCACCTGCCCAGAGCACGGAGCAGGGGTCGCGTTGCTGCTAACCTCAGTCGCCCTACGGGCTCCTTCGGTTAGCAGCAAAGAAAAACCAAAACCGGACAGATCATGTGCTATAAAAACAGGACATCTTCACGTGCTAAGAACAGCGGCGGGCCGGCGCTCCATGACGGCAAGTGAAAGCCGCGGACCCTGGAAGCGGGTCCGCAGTGTCTTCGATGGCGCAGACATCGCAAATGACGCGACGTCTGCGCCACCCCGGCGTTATTCTCCGCTCAGACCTTGAGGAAAATCTTCTGCCGGTAGAGGAAATAGAGAAACAGCCAGCTGGTCATGACCACGCTGACGGCCCAGAAAAGCGGCTCGACGGCGCCCATCTTGTGGATGAACCCGTGAACAAAGATGGTGGTGATGATGCCGAAATCGAACAGGTGCCCCACCAGGTAAATGGTGATGGCGTTGACGCCGATGACGGTGAAGAAGAACGCCCAGCGCTTGTAACCCTTCACATCGATAATCCAGTAGAAGAGCGCCAGCAGCAGCAGGCTCCAGCCGCCCGCAAACAGCACAAAGGTGCTGGTCCACAGGTTCTTGATGATGGGGAAGTTGAAGCTCCAGAGGTAGCCCACCAGCAGGCTGGCCACTCCGGCCACGGCCAGGCCCAGCACTTTGCGGTTGGGATTGTTTTTGGAGCGCAGCCACTGGCCCGCCAGCACGCCCATCAGGGTGGTGGCAATGGCGGGGATGGTGGAGAGGATGCCTTCATTGTCCCCCTGGGCAAAACAGCAGTAAGGACGCGGCAGCAGGTGCCGGTCAATAAAGCTCGCCAGGTTTCCATCCGGTGTTAACACTCCACTTCCCGAGCCCGGTACGGGGATCAGCATCATCGCCAGCCAGTAAACCACCAGGATGCCGGCAAAGAAAGCCACCTGCCCGCGAATTTTGGTGTTCATCACGACGAGCGCCGCGAAGAAGTAGCACAAGGCGATGCGCTGCAGGACGCCGGCGATGCGCAGGTGGTCGAAGTTGAAATCGAGCAGGTGGTTATAAACCAGGCCGAGCACGAACAGCACCACCAGGCGGCGGACAATGCGACGGTAAAGCTGGCCGCGATTGGCTCCCTCTTCCAAGTGCCTGGAAATGGAAAACGGCAGCACCACGCCCACCACAAAAAGGAAGAGCGGGAAAATCAGGTCATAAAAATGGAATCCGGCCCACTGGACGTGCTCAAACTGCACGCTGAGCAGGTTGGTGGTCGGTCCCGGACTCATCTTGTGCAGGGCGTGGATGATTTCCTCGCCGCCAGTGATCCAGAACATGTCGAATCCGCGCAGCGCGTCTATGGACGCCACGCGCTTCTGAAGAAAAGATTCCTGGTTTGCTACGCTACCCATAAGCACCTCTCGCTGGTTGAGATGAACAACGCCTGGGGCAGGAAATCGTCCCTGATTTCGAAGCAGGGATCCGGAGACCCGTTTCATTCAGCCGAACCGAATCGGCACATCAGATTTCAGGAAAAGGTTGTGACTACGCCCACAGAAGATAGCGCGGCTTGATGGAAAAAGGAAGAGGTTTTGTGGAAGGCTCACTCAGGCGCAGGCAGGAGGATGAAGTGCCGGCGGCTGGCCGGCGAAGGCGGGTGTTCCCTGTGGGTGGGAAGCCACGCGGTGGTGCGATGCGTGCTGCCCGGATTGCAGGCTGAATTCCGCCAGAAGAGGCAGATGGTCTGAGGCGACGAGCGCCTTGCGGCTGCGGTGGGGCTCCAGCCGATGGAGCTTCAAAGTTTTGTCAAAGTAAATGTGGTCCAGGCGAAACAGCGGCAGGACACACGGAAAGGTCCGGCGTCGCGGCGCGTGTGAACAGAGGCTGCGGGCGCCGAAATGGGCAGTGAGCAGCCGGGTGGCGTCGCCCGGAATCCAATCGTTAAAGTCGCCCAGCACGATGCGCGTTCCGTCGAGCCCGGTGTTGCGCAGGATGCGGCGGCTGACCATGTGGCGGGCCTGCTCGTTGCGCTCGCGGTAGGCAGTGCCCAGGTGCACGTTGAACAGGTGCAGCACCTGCCCGTCTGCGAGGCGAACGTCGGCCCGCAGCACACCCCGGGGCTCGCGGCCCCGGGCGGTGATGGCATAATTCCAGGAACCCACAACGGGGAAGCGCGAGAGCAGCAGGTTGCCGTAGGCCGCGCCGTTGTGCCGGCGGTTCTCGCCGAAAACCGGATGATAGCCGAGCGCCTCCGCCACATAGAGGGCCTGGTCCTCATGCGAATTCGAGCCGCGCCCCACCACTTCCTGCAGCGCCACAATGTCGGCATCCAGCTCGAAGAGCACCTCGGCAATCCTGTCGGGGCGCACGTGCCGGTCAAGCCCGCGGCATTTGTGGATGTTGTAAGTAGCTACACGAAGCGTCTGGAGCCGGGTCTGATGAGTCGTCATATTAAGATCGCCTGGTTGCCGGCGTTTGCCGCCAACATATCTTGATTAGATGCAATTGGGCCGGGCAGCGATTTATGTGTCGCAGGTTTGTGCTAAGTTGTGGCTAAAAAATCACTTATCGGCTGGCCTCTGCTGAGGATTGCAAAATAAGGGTGACAACGCTCATTTGTAGCGCCGCCTTCCCGGCGGCACTTTTAGGGGCCGGCAAGATGCCGGCGCTACGGAAGCCCGTATATTGCAATCCTCCTTAAGGCGGTCCCGGAGCATCGGAAGAAGTTTCCTCTGTCTCCCCGTCCACCTTCTTTCGCGGAAAACGCAGCCGCCAGGACTGTACCAGCAGGGTCAGCGCCACCCAGGCGCCGGCCGCAGCCAGCACGCCTGCAATCACGCGCGGGAACAGGATGGCGACCACCACCAGCCCCGCCAGGGTGAGCCCGCCGCTGAACATCAGCGAAGCTTCCGCCGGGCCCAGCACCCGGCTGCTGGTGACGGCTGCGCCCACCGCCTTGCCGAATCGCAGCACGCCCTTGGCCGCCCAGTTGGCGCTGCCGCGGACGGCGCCGCGCGGCCGGGCCCGCATTCTTCGCGGCACAACCGGCCGGGGGTGCCGCTTGGGCGTCAGAACGATTTCAGTGGAATGGCTGAGGTCGTCCAGGTACATGGCCTGCATCTGGGAAGCAAAGTCTTCATCCTCGGCAACCACATCGAGTTCCCAGTTGCCCATCCAGCTGGCAATGTTCAGATTGGTCGATCCCACCCGCGCCCAGCGGCCGTCTGCCACCGCGGTCTTGGCGTGGAGCATGGGCCCGTTCCACTCGAAGATGCGCACGCCGGCCTCGATGAGAGTGCGGTAGCCGGCGCGCGAGATGGCCCGGATAAAGGGCACGTCGCCCGCGCGCGGCAGCAGCAGGCGCACGTCCACACCGTCGGCCGCCGCCGCGCAAAGCGCCTGAACGTAGGACGACGTTCCCACAAAATAAGCGTCGGTGAGCCAGATGGATTCCCGGGCCAGGGCGGCAATCAACTGATCAAGCCGGTAGACGGACGCAACACCAGGCTGGGAGGCGATGACTCGCAGGCTGATGTTTCCTTTTGCTGCCGGGGCAGAGCCGCCGTTCTGCGGTTCGCTTGCAGGCAGCGGTGGGCCGCAGGCGGCCCAGATCGATGCAAATGCTCCTTCAACGTCTGCCACCGCCGGCCCTTCGATGGAAACCCCCGTATCGCGCCAGGGAGCAATCTGGCGCTCCGGATTGCCCGCCCAGGCCTGCCCCACGCACAGCCCGGTGACGAAGGCGACGCGGTTGTCCACAACAATCGTCTTCCGATGGTCGCGGCTGAGCCAGCCGAAGGCGCTGTCAACACGCGGCGGGTTGAAGGACCGCACCTCCGCTCCGGCGCGCCGAAGCCGCCGCCAGAAGCTCCATCCGGTGCGGCCGATGGCGCCCCACCAGTCATAAAGGACCCGCACCTGGACGCCTTCGCGGGCCTTCTGGGCCAGCAAGTCTGCGAACTCGCGCCCGATGGCGTCGTCGTGGATGATGTAGCTTTCAAAATAAACGGTGCGGCGGGCCGAGCGGATGGCTTCTTTCCAGGCAGGATAGTTCTCGCCGGCATCGCGCAGCAATTGGACGCTGTTGCCTGCAACCAGCGGCGCTCCCGCCGCTCGCGAAAGCGCCTGATCGGCAAACATGCGGACCGCTGCAAAAGTCTCGCTTGCCGCCGGCACGGTGGGTTTATCGGGCGCTGCCATCGGTTACTATCATACCCCGCGGAATGCAGGGAGATCTCGCGCGAAAGCCCGCAGGCGCATCTGGCCTGCAGACTGCAACCAGTTTGTGATGGTGTCTCGACTGGCGCCAAAATCCAATGTTCGGCTGAGGCGACCGGACGGCGAAGTTTGACTAAGGCCAATTCTCAGAAGTCTCGACAGCTCGATGACGAAGGAATCACCTTGCCCTGAGTAGGTTCAGTCCCAGTCTAGCTGCTGCTGAAGGGCTGAAAACAAGGATGCCCTTGACGCCTCGGGGTCAAGTGCGGTCCCAAAGCGACGCCTGGCGCCGCTGGCCATGATTGGAGCATGCCGCAACCGCCAATGAGCCCGAGTCCCAAAAGTTACAGAATCAGGCGTGCCGGAAGTCCAATTGTCAAGCCGGGCCATGGAAGCAATCCTTCAACCAGAACAATAACCGCGGGCAAGGTGCGGAGGTCTGAGATCGGTTCGAATGCAACGACTGGGGCACGTGTGAGCGCATCCAGCGTTTCAAATGGCGACTTCCCTTGTCTGGTGCCTCACTTTCAACTTGAATCGGCGGGCGAGCAGCGACGGAAACATTAACATCATTTCATGCCGATAGCTGCACGGGCCATTCCAGCAAGCCGTGGCCGTTGCTGTCTTCCCCAAATTGTCTGGCGAGTGAATCATCCACTTACGCTTCAACGTCATACCCCTCGTAGTTCAATCCATTAGGGCCGAGCCAGTTGCCGGCCCAGCTCGGCACCCCCACCAGCTGGTTGTCTTTGAGTGGACGAAAGCCGAAATCACCGAGGTTTTGACCCCAGGCAATTTCTATCAGGGCTTCCGGCGGCAGATTTTTAATGGTGATCCCGTCCGGCGAAAAGCGGCGAAGTTTGAATTCCCTCAGGGCGGCTTCGCCAGACGGAGGCTACCTACGGCTGCAGGCAGAGCTCCGCTCCGTGGACTCTCGGCAAAAGCCCGCGGACCGTATACTGTCTGACCGATAACATCGTGAGGATCGAGAAAGGCCGCGACTGCAGTTCCTGCAACGACCCGCAAGATTCCCCCGGTTGAGATGCTATACTTACGAGCACGCGCCAACGCGAATAGCGAGATCAGCACGGCTCGCCATCGCCAGAAAAGGCAATTATCGAGGCCAACGAGAGGCGTTGCCAGTCTTACCAACTGGTCGGCATAGGCGGTCGCCTCCGATTGCCGCAGCACCGCGTCATCGCACGACCGCTCCGCTTCAAGGCCAACTGAGCCAGCCAATACCAGAATCGGCTAATCAATATACGCCGCACCCACCGCGCACATGCAGATTTCACCAGTAGTCGCCTGCAGCCGCCCATGTTCAAGCGTGCACCAAAGCCCGATTCAGTTCCTCGCTGCCCCAGTCAGAGGCATCCGTGGGCGGCAATATAGCAGGATGCAACAGCCCGGAGACTCGTCGGCCCCGGCAGCGCCTCATCAGCAGAAGTAACGGGGCCACCCGATCCTGCCGCAAGTGCCAGCCTGTGGGCGACCTGGTGTGCTCCGTGCGCCCACGGCAGGCTCGTACGCCGCGCCTGGCGCACCTACCAGCAGACCCGCAACCGGGGGAGGCCAGGGTGAGCATCTCATCGGCTAATCACACTCCGAAGAGACATCGCTACGGGTGACGCGCATAGATAGATCGGGGAGAAAATGCTATTCATCGCCTGGCAGCACCTCCACGACGACGGAGAGATCTGAATAAGTATTTTGAACGCGAGGTAATGCATCGGCCACCTCCGTTAGCGGCCGACACTGCAATGGGCACGGGCGGCTCGATGATGGAGGCAAGCGGCAGCAGCAGCAACACTGTGAAAGTCGAGGCCAGTACCAGGTGGCGAACGGCTAGGCACTGCTTACGGCGGGCCAGCCGGGCGCCGATGAGGCCAAGTGCCGCAATGATGGTTGCCTTGGCGACAATCGATGCTGCCAAGGAACTGCCCAATGTCAACACGAAACTATCCAGAACGGAATTCATGGCTGCTTTCTCCTTTCCTGGCGGACGCGTTCGATTTCATCTTTGAGGGCGTTGAGTTCCTCGTCCGTCCAGTCGGCTTCGGTCACCAGGGCTGTCATCATCTTTTGAAGTGAACCGCCGAAAAACGTTTGCAGGTATTGCCGCAACGCCACGCGCCGGGCGGCTGACCGTGAGATCGTGGCAGAGTAGATATAGCGAAGGCCGGCCTGCTGGTGCTTCAGCCAGCCCTTCTTTTCGAGCCTGGCCAGCATGACCCTAACGGCTGAGTCGCCGGGCGGTTCCGACAGTCGTGCACGAATTTCCTCCGCAGACGCGCGGTTGCCCAGCGCGAACAGGGCGTTCACGATTTCCCTTTCACGGCGTGTCAGAGGGTCAGCAATCGTTTTGGTCTTCGTCGGCATCGGGAAGCTTCCTGATCTGCGACATCTGTCACATCATAAGTGCGACAGATGTCGCATGTCAAGAACTTTCTGGGCGGGGATCTCCCTTGCCTTTCGCTTACTCCGACTTGAGAGAAGCCATGTCGATGGAGAAGCGGTACTTCACGTCGGACTTCAGCAGCCGCTCGTAGGCTTCGTTCACCTTCTGGATGGGGATGACTTCGACGTCGCAGGTGATGTTGTGTTCGCCGCAGAAGTCGAGCATCTCCTGGGTTTCGGCGATGCCGCCGATGAGCGAGCCGGAAAGGCTGCGGCGCCTGATCAGCAGGCTGAAGGCAGCAACCTCAAGAGGCTTGGCCGGCGCTCCCACCAGGGTGATGTTGCCGTCGCGGTTGAGCAGGTTGATGTAGGTGCTGATATCGTGGTCGGCGGAGACGGCGTCGAGGATGAAGTCGAAGCTTTCCGCGTGCTTTTGCATCTCGTCGTTGTTGCGGGAGATGACGACTTCGTCGGCGCCCAGGCGCAAGGCATCTTCCTTCTTGCCGGGTGAGGTGGTGAAAACCACCACGTGGGCGCCCAGCGCGTGGGCAAACTTGACGCCCATGTGGCCGAGCCCGCCGAGTCCCACCACGCCAACTTTCTTGCCCTGGGTGACGCCCCAGTGGTGCATGGGTGAGTAGGTGGTGATTCCGGCGCAGAGCAGAGGCGCAGTCCCGGCGAGATCGAGGTTGGAAGGGACGTGCAGGACAAATCGTTCGTCAACCACCACGCTGTCGGAATAGCCGCCGTAGGTGACGCCTTCAAGATGTTTGTCCGGGAAGTTGTAGGTGAGGGTCACGTTGGGGCAGAACTGCTCATGGCCGGCGCGGCATTCCGGGCAGGTGCCGTCCGAATCGACCATGCAGCCGACGGCGGCGATATCGCCGGGCTTGAACTTCTTTACGGCGGAGCCGACCCTGGTGACGCGGCCAACAATCTCATGGCCGGGGACGCAGGGATAGGTGGTGGGCATGGCCTCGACCCACTCGTTGCGGACCGTGTGGAGATCGGAGTGGCAGATGCCGCAGAAAAGGATTTCAATTTGTACGTCATTCTCGGTGGGCTCGCGGCGCGAGATCACCGTGGAGGCCAGCGGCGAGGAGGCGCTGGCGGCAGAATAGGCTTTCGCTTTGTACATGAACTTACGCTCCTAAAATGGAAAATTTGACGCGCATGCCGGAACAGGCCGGCATGCGGTGCAGGAAACAAGACATTGATGGAAAAATGCCTTTTGTTGCCACAACCCTGTGGGTCTCTATATTCGATGCAGGTCTCGAATTTCGGTTGCGGGCAAATTCCCGCGCTATTCAAAAGGGTTATATCCCGGCTTCTTGTAGACCCTTTCCGGGTGGTCAAGAATATCCGGTTGATAGACCTTTTCCGCCCAGTCCTGCGGCTCGATTTCTTCGATCGCGACCGAGACCGACTCCTCGCGGAAGTTCAGGACGTTCATGACACTTTTGGCGACTTCTTCGGCGAGCCGGGTCTTCAGTTGTTCAGACCTTCCCGGATAGAGCTTGACGATTACGTGAGGCATGATCACTCCTTTGAATCGTGAAGCGATGATGGCCATGATGACATCAGGTGCCGATCATCAGTTGTGGCCGTGTTATACTGCCGCAATGCGTCCTCAACCTCTCATCGCCGTAACCGATGTCGAAGCCAGCAGCCGATGGTACCAACGCCTGCTGGGCTGCCGGAGTTTTCATGGAGGGTCCCAATACGAGCAGCTGGTTTCGAATGGCCAACTGGTCCTTCAGCTGCACAGCTTTAAAGTTGATCACCATCATGGACCGATTGGCAATCCCAATGACAAGCCTTACGGAAACGGCGTCCTGCTCTGGTTCGAAGTGGACGACTTTGACGCGGTTTTGCAGCGCGCCGCTGAGATGGGCGTGGAAATTGTGCTGCCCAGGCATCGAAACCCTCCGGATGGCAACGGCGGCCCGAATCATTGGGAGTGTTGGATGCGAGATCCGGACGGATACACCGTCGTGGTAGCCAGCCCTTATGGGACAGCCGACGGAACATGGCGTCCAGAGCACGGGAATCCCTGGGCATGAGAGAAATGCCTTCGTTGCTGGCGCAGGGTTGCCCGGTTACTTGCGGTATTGCTCGTCGCTGACCTGTTCAAACCAGTCGACGGGCTTGCCGTCAAGGTGCTCGTGAACGGCGATGTGCGTCATGGCCATGGTGGGCGAGGCCCCGTGCCAGTGCTTCTCGCCCGGTGCGATCCAGACCACGTCGCCCGGCCGAACTTCCTCAATCGGGCCGCCCCAACGCTCGACCCAGCCGCAGCCGGAGGTGATGATGAGTGTCTGGCCCAGCGGATGGGTGTGCCATGCCGTCCGCGCGCCGGGCTCGAAGGTGACACTGACGCCCACCACGCGCGCCGGTTCGGGAGCCTGAAACAGCCGGTCGACGCGCACCGTGCCGGTAAACCAGTCGGCGGGTCCCTTCTCGGAAGGTTGTGAACCAACTCTTTTAATTTCCATGATGAACTCCTCTTGTTGACGGTAACATTCGCTGATCCTGCGTGCACGCCCGGCGCGGCGGCCGGAGCGCGGCTGGCGCTCGATCCGGGGAACACATTCCTGACCATCAGCGATTGCGCATTCGCTCGATGTGCTCGGGATACCGCGCCCCCTGGATGGTGATCTTTGAGGCGGCGGTTCACAGCATCTGTCGAAATTCCTCGGTGCTGACTCTGAGGTCGGCGATGATTCCGCGCAAGGTTTTCCTTTTCAGATCGCCGGGGTGTACAGGTATCACCACCCGCGCACCGTCGAGGCCCCGAACTTAAATCGCGTGGCTGCCGCGCTGGCGGCGAAACTCGAATCCAAGGCGTTGTGCAACACGCGCTGCTTGTTTTGGGGTGACGGCGGGCAATTCCGCGCTCAAGCCATGACCTCAACCGGCTTGATCAGGATATCTTCTTTGGGAATTGGCAATCCATCTTCAACCAGACTTTCGAGGTAGAGCCCGATAGCCTCGCGAATGCTTTGGACGCCCTCTTCGATGGTCTCGCTTTGGGTATGGCATCCGGGCAAGGTAGGGCAAAAGACGTGATAACCGCCTTCTGCTTCCTTCTCAAAAATGACCGTGTAGCGGTGCGACATCAATTGCTCCATTACGACGTATTATAGCTTATTTCCTCCGATTTACCGCTCAGCGATTGCACATTCGCCCGATGTGCTCGGGATACCGCGCCCCCTGGATAGTGATTTTTGAGGCGACGCTTTCGATCCCCCGCAGATCATCAGGCGCGAGTTCGACGGCTGCCCCCAGAAACAAATTATAACCTGTCTGCCCGTCGGCATTTTGCCTGCTCCTACTCGGCCGGGCCATTTGCCGAGGGATGAACTTTGCAGTTTTCTCGCGGCGTGATTACAATGGGCGGCATGACTTCACCTAAAGGATTGAATGATCTCGATCTGGTTCAGCCGCCCGCGGCCCTTGCGGAAATTGAGGTCCGGACCCGCGACATGGGATTTGACATGGCTTCCGAAGCCCGCACGGGGGCGCTGCTGCGCGCGCTTGCGGCTACAAAGCCCGGCGGCCGGCTGCTGGAGCTGGGAACGGGCACCGGCGTGGCGACCGCATGGATCCTGGCCGGGATGGACGCGGACGCAACACTGGTCAGCGTGGATTTCGATCCCGCTCATCAGCAGGTGGCGCGCGATTCCATCGGAAACGACAACCGCCTGACCCTGGTGCTTGAAGACGGGCTCGGGTTCCTGAAACGCCAGCCGGCAGGCAGCTTTGACTTTGTTTTTGCCGATGCCATTCCCGGCAAGTACGAGGGGCTGGAGGAGTGCCTGAAAGTCGTGAAGCCCGGCGGCGTTTACGTCGTCGATGACATGTCGTTTCTTGCCAAGTGGCCCAAAGCCCATGTGGAAAGGGTCGCTCTGCTGATCAATCGACTGGCCGGCGACGATCGTTTCGCCATTGCGCCGCTCGACTGGGCCACCGGTGTAATTGTGGCCGTCAGGCGATAGCGGCCCTCAGGACCCATCAGCGCTGTGACAGTTCCTCCCAGCGCCGCTCCCACAGCCAGCGCGAACGCCCAGGTGGAGGATGAGAGGGCGTTGGCGGGAAGAATTTCATGGCCCGAGATGATGTTGGTAAGCAGGGCGCTGCGGGCCGGCTCAAACAGGGAGGAGAAAATGACCTCCACTCCCAGCAACAGATAAATCAGCCGGACGTCCGCAGCGACGACCGATAGCAGCATGCCCAGCACCATGAGTCCGCGAACGACGTCGGCGGCGATCATTGACTTCCGGCGCGCAAAGCGATCCGCCACATACCCTGCAAACGGCGTCATGAAAAACCAGGGAAGGGTCTGGATGATGATGGCCCAGCCGACCGCTGCGCCGCGGTGGGTTCTGGCCAGCAGCAGGTCGTAAATGGCCGGCATGTAAAACCAGTCGCCCATTTCACTGACCAGTTGCGCAAGCCACAGCCGGCGGAAATCAGGGTTGGAGCGCAGAAGCGAAAGATAGCGGAGGTGGCGGGCGGACGGCAGGGCGCCCTGCGATTCCGCGGCCGGAACGGGAGAAGATTCGCCATTCATGGATGGCTGGATTGTAGCGCGGGCGAGCTGGCCCATCGGCCTTTGGGCGTGAGTCTATTGAGCATTGCCGGACTGACGGCCGTTTGAAATCCGCGAGAGCTTTGATTTCAGATAGCTCAGCGGAACGTCATATACCAGCGCTTTCGGCGAGTGGCGCAGGCTGTCATGAATAAAGCAGACGTGGGTGCACCAGCACTGGTCATGAACGATGGCGGCGGGCTCGTTCTGCCGCGCTTCGGTTTGCCAGAAGCGCTGGAAGTCGCAGTCAACGTCGCGCAGGCTGCCGAGCTTGCCGCGCAGTTCGCAGGCTCGCACGTCGCCGTTGTAATCGATGACCACGGAGGTTTCGCTGGCCGTGCAGGGCATGGGCCAGGCGTGAGGCGACTCCATGTTTTCAAGCTGCACTTTGTTGTGGAAGGCGAGGACGCCTTCGTAATAAGCCTGGCCGATTCGGCTGGACAGTCCGCCGGAGTGGCGGGTGGCAATGCGCGCATAGTGGGCGTAGATCTTCCGGATTTCGTCGTAGAGCGCGGGTAGTCGCCCGGTGGGAATCCGCTTGAGCGACGGGTCTTTGGCGCTGCCGCGAATGATGTTGAAGTAATGGCCGTCCACCCGGCAGTTCTGCCGCACAAAGCGCCCGATTTCCAGCACGCTGTCAAAGTTTTCCGCGCAGATCACCGTGTTGATATTCACCCGCAAGTTGGCGAACTTCTCCCGGCAGGGCTGGAGGGCTTCAAGAGTCTTCAGCGTCTTCTCAAAATTGCCCGGCACGGAACGGATGGAATCCTGTACTTCGTAGAGCCCATCCATGGCCACATTCAGGTCAAGCTGGAGCTTTGGATTGTCCGTGCAGATTTTTGCCACCTGCTCAGCAGTGCGTTCCGGGAGCAGGCCATTGGTGGGCAGGTTCACCCAGCGGATTCCATTGTTTTCATAAAACAGGTGCAGGATGTCGGCGAGCTCGCGGCGCAGCATGGGTTCGCCGCCTGAAAGCCACAAGTCCGTGAAGGGCGGCATGGTTCGGGAGAGCTTCCGGATTTCTTCCCAGGTGAGATCGCCTCGCTGGTTCAGTTCCTCCCAGTAAAAGCAGGTGCGGCATTTGGCGTTGCAGACCGAAGTGACAAAGAAGATCACCAGCTTCAGGCGCTTTTCAGGCATGAAAGCGTTGGAGAACGCGCGAGTTCTGGTTCCGCGTTGGACAGGCATCTCTGATGGAGATTGTACCAAACCTGTAGCGGGCAAGGGAAAATGGGCGGCCAAAGCCAGGCTCCTGCCGTTCTACTTTGCCGATTTGGCTGCCGCTTGCGCCGGCAGGAAGTGCGCCAGTGCGGCCTGGGCGAGATGCGCTAAAACCAGCAGGGCGGCGTTGTCGGCGGTCCACTGCTGATCGGGAGAGTCGTAGGCAAAGCCGGCCATGACGATGGGACCGGCGGGCGTTTCGGCAATGCCCACATCGTTGCGGAGATCATCGAGCGCCCCGGTCTTGTGCTCCCAGGTGACGCCCGGGAGGTTACTGGTGTAGCGTGGGAAGGCGTCCAGGTCTCGCTGCTTGCCCAAAATTTTCAGCATCTGGTCGCAGCCCGCCGGAGTCAGGATGTGGTGCTGCCTGATCAGGGTGAGCAGGTGGACCATGTCATCGGCCGTGGTTTCGCCCAGTCCGAATTTTTTGGCCTCGGGATCCGAGGAATCTTTTTCATGGAAGACGTAACCAAACAGCCTGGTATGCTTCAGCCCCAGCCGCCTCATGCGGGCGTTGACGGCACTGATGCCCACGGTGCGGATGACCATGTTGGAGGCAGTGTTGTCGCTCAGGTCGATCATCAGGGTGATGGCGTCGCCGAGCGTCAGGTTGATCTGTTGGCTCAGGTCCTGAAGAATTCCGGAGCCACGGACGCGGTCAAATCCGGTCTCTTTCACCGGCTGCGACCATTGCAGCTTACCCTCCTGCATTTTGTAGAACGCCTCCACCATCACCGCCAGTTTGATCACCGAAGCCGTTGCCACGGGCCGGTTGGCGGCGAGACCAAAGTGCTCGCCGGTTTTCAAGTCTACGGCGGCGAAGGAGACTTTGCCGCCAAAGTGCGAGGCAAGGGCGGCCAGCTGGCGTCCGAGTGGCGTGCGGTGCCGCTGCGGCGCGCCCTGGGCAGCGGCCGCGAAAAATAAAGCTGACGTGCAGAGGATTGCAAGACGGGAATGACGGCAGGGAATCAAACGCATCAGAAATACCCCCTGGGGACCGGATTGTGCCGGTGTCTTGTGGCGCAACGCAATCCTCATGAACACCGGGTTCTCCAGGTTGATACAGCGGAATTCAGCGATGCCCGCTCTGCGCAAGAGTAATCGTTTCGCGGGCCGATGGCAACCCCAACCAACCCGGCTGTCGCAGCAAAGTGAAAAGATCCTATTGCGGCAAAGTAAGAAGTTCCTGTAGGAAACCGGCAGACTGTCGGGATGAAAAGACAACAGGAGCTGTGGATGAGCGCAAGGGAGCGGGATCGGTTGAAGGTGTTGCACGAAGCAGAGAAGGGACACCTGACGCAGAAGCAGGCGGGGGTGCAGTTGAAGGTGAGCGAGCGCTGGGTGCGAAAGCTGGTGGGGCGGCTGAGGAAGGAGGGGGATGGCGGGATTCTGCACCGGCTGCGGGGGCGGGCCTCGAAGCGGAAATTGAGCGCGACGGTGCGGGCGAAAGTGGTGAGGCTGGTGAAGCGGGAGTACTCCGGACTTTGGGCCGACGCTGGCGGCCGAGTATCTGGGGGAGAAGCACGGGGTGGTGGTGAGCAAAGAGAGCGTACGGCAAATCCTGATGGAGGCGGGAGTGTGGAAGCGGAAGCGGCGGCGGGTGGAAGAGGTGCACGTGTGGCGGGCGCGCCGGCCCTGTGGCGGCGAGATGGTGCAGTGGG
The DNA here is from genome assembly GCA_963783155.1 of uncultured Acidobacteriota bacterium. GTDB lineage: Bacteria > Acidobacteriota > Terriglobia > UBA7540 > UBA7540 > SCRD01. The sequence continues at coordinate 155,702 of CAWANC010000006.1, forward strand.
ATTCGTCGGAACACGACTGGCTGGAGGGACGAGGGCCGAAGCTCTTTCTGCTGGCGATGATCGACGACGCGACCAGCCGCGCCTGGGCGCGCTTTGCCGAGCACGACACCACGGAAGAGAACTTTCTTTTGCTGGAGAGTTATCTGAAGCGGTGGGGGCGGCCGGGAGAATTTTACACCGACAAGGACAGTATGTTTACGGTGAACCGTCCGGTGCGGGAGGCCTCGGACGAGGCTTGGCCAGAGGCTTGGACGCAGATCGGGCGGGCGCTGAAGGAGCTGGGGGTGGGATGGATTGCGGCTCACTCGCCGCAGGCGAAGGGGCGCATCGAGCGTTTCTTCGGCACCGCCCAGGACCGGCTGGTGAAGGGTCTGCGCCAGGCGGGCGTGCAAACCCTGGAAGAAGCCAACGCCTATTTGGAGAAGGAGTACTTGCCGATGTGGAATCGTCGCTTCACGGTGGAAGCGGAGAATGCCACCGACGCCCATCGACCGCTGCGCGCGGAGCACAACCTGGCGGCGATCTTGAGCCACGTCGAGAAGCGCGTGGTGGCCAACGATTACACGATTCGCTACAACACCCAGAAATACCAGATCGCTCGGGCGGATATCCGTCCGGGGTTACGAGGGGCGACGGTGCGGGTGGAGGAGCGGCGAGACCAGACGGTGTGGGTGCGCTTCCGGGATCGCTACCTGAAGGTGAGCCGGTGTGAGCCGGTTCCCCAACCGACCCGGTCCGCCTCAGCCCGCTCGATCTCGACGCCTCGGCGGGGAACACCGGGCAGCCCTTGGATGAAAGACTTCCATCTGCGTCAGAGTCCCCCGCTATGGAAAATTATGAGGCAGGAACAGGGAGTGGGAAAAGCAGGAGGAAGCACCCCCTGAGGCGCGTCGCGGGCGCTAACCTCAGTCGCCCTACGGGCTCCTTCGCTTAGCGCCCACAGGAACTACTTACTTTGCTAAGAACAGGAACTTCTTACTTTGCCTTGACACCCCAACCAACCCGGCCAGCCAGGTGCGGCACATTCGAGACTTGAACCGGCGAGGAGGTCTTGACGGGGAGCGCAAATTCATTTAAAAACTTGATGGATCAGCCCATGGGCTGGTCCACAAATCAAGAAGCCACAGCCAGAAAGGTGCGAACTGTGGCCATCTGTTGAAGGAGGATGACGGCACGGTGAACGAAAAGTCTGTCGTTTCTGAAGGCATGAGCCATGCGGGGCCGTCCGGTTCCGGGACCCGGGAGCAGAACGCCATCTACCAGATGGGGAAACTTGTGGCGCGCGTTGTTCATCCGGAATTGGACCTGGAAGCCAAAGAAATCCGCTTTGATGAGATCGTGGACAGCGACCATCCTGGTGCTGGCCGAAGAATGCGAATTTCAGAAATACAGAATCATGATCCAGAAAATCGCTTTTGCGACCAAGGTGGATCATCGGGCGGGCCGGAAGGGGAGAACCCTGGCGGGATGCACGGCGGAAATTCTCGGCTACATTGAGCAGTGAGCGGGAGCAGGCGGGGACCCCATTGCCTGCCGGGCAGAGTATACGCACCTCGATGAATGGCGATTGGGGCGACGCGTGCCAGGTCCCGTGGTTAATTCACCACCATTTCTCTCACGAAGGGTTCTTCTTCGTCAGGCCCTGAATGGTTCACGCGCCCTCGCGCCCTGGCCACCTGCCGCCGGATGTTCTCCCAGGTCTGCTCGGGAAGGGAAAGGAAGACGCGCACGACGTCCGGGTCAAACTGCTTTCCGGATTCGCGGATGATTTCCTCGTGCGCGGTCTTGAACGGCAGGGCCTGGCGGTAGGGGCGGTCTGAAGTCATGGCGTCGAGGGTGTCCGCCACCGCAAAAATCCTGGCCCCCAGCGGAATCTCTTCTCCCGCGATTCCTTGGGGGTAACCCGCCCCATCGTAGCGTTCCTGATGCGCCAGCACGATCTCTGAAGCCGTGGAAAGGAAAGGGATGCGGCTGAGCAGTTCGTAACCGATGCGCACGTGAGTTTGCATGATGGTCATTTCTTTGGGAGTGAGCTTGCCCTGCTTTAGCAGGACCGAGTCTGGAATGCCGATTTTCCCGATGTCGTGCAGGTAGGCGCCGCGGGCAATGGTTTTGAGTTGCTCATTGGTGCAGCCCATGGCCCGGGCGATTTCCAGGCAATAGAGGCCGACGCGGCGGGAATGGCCGGCGGTTTCAGTGTCCCGGAGGTCGAGAGCGGCGCCAAGAGCTTCCAGGGTTTCGTCGTACGCGCGCTCGATGCGCTTCATGGCGACCTGGAGCTGGTGGGTCCGCTCTTCAACCATTTCTTCCAGGTGATGGCGGTACCTTTCCAGTTCCGCTTCCATCTCCTTCTTTCGCAGGGCCCGGCGCACGGATTCCACCGCCGCATCCAGGTGAAACGGCTTCACCAGATAGTCGTCCGCTCCATGCTTCATCGCATCGACGGCCACCCGAATGTCGCCTTCACCGGTTGCCATGACGAAAGCCAGGTGAGGATGTTTCGTCTGGGTTTCAGACAGGAGGTCCAGCCCGGTCATGACGGGCATTTTCAGGTCAGAAATGATTGCGTCAAAGTGTTCCTTTCCCAGAAAATCCAGTGCTTCCTTCGAGCTCGAACAGCCGCGCCAGTCAAATCCGCTTCTGCCAAGTTTTTCTCCCAGGATCTGCCATACGGCGGCTTCGTCATCCACGAGCAGGACCCGTAGTTTGGCGTTTTCATCGCTCATGAAGGTTCTCCCATCGTTCTCAGACCTCGATCCCGTTTCTTCCCGCCGGTGTGACGGGTTCCATGCAGCAGGCCAGAGCCCGATCGCAACTACGAGGTGCTTTCAAATTCCTGCTGGAATGTCTGATGAACGCAGGGCAATCTCTTGTCACTCGCCAACCCGAATTCACCGTCAAGTTCCCCGATGTATCCTTACTCCGGGGAAGCCGAGCGCCCCGGTGCAATAACTCCTGATAGAAAATTCCGCTCACTTCTGTCTTCTATCGGAGACACCCCTTGAGAGCGTTAGAGGGCTGCTGAAAAAGGCCACCCGTCATGCTGAGCCCGTTCGCCCTCCACTTGCGAACGGCCCTGAGCGCAGTGAAGGGACTCAGGTCAGACCCCGCGAAGCATCTGCTGTATCTTACTGAAAATCAAGAAAGCCGATCCTTCGCTCTGCTCAGGATGACATGGCGCAGGGGGAGCTTTCCTCAACCTGACGGAGGCGTCTGGGCCTCTTGTTTCCGGTACCCAGGAATTTATTTGGCGGGTCCCGATGCGGTTGGGTTGACGCCCGGTATCGCTTGGGGCTATGTTCTGGAGTTAACTTGTTTTCATTCAGAATCGAATCCCTGCCGCAACCGATAGCTGGAGGATGTGAGCGATGAAACTGCACCATGTGATTGAAGCCCAGCAGTTTGACCTTCCGATGATCAGCCACCTGTTCAATGTTGCCGAGGAGATGGAAAAGCTTGTCGCCCGCGGCGGAACTGACGAATATCGCAGCCGGTTGATGGCCACGCTTTTTTATGAGCCTTCCACGCGCACCCGGTTTTCTTTTGAAGCCGCCATGCACCGGCTGGGCGGACGGGTGATTTCAACCGAGAATGCCGCTGAGTTCTCCTCGGTGGCGAAAGGAGAAACGCTGGAGGATACGATCCGCATCATGAATGGATACGTGGACGTCATTGTCCTTCGCCACAGTGAGGTGGGTACGTCAAAGCGGGCGGCGGCCGTTTCGCGGGTTCCCATCATCAATGCCGGCGATGGCGTGGGCCAGCACCCCACCCAGGCATTGCTGGACCTTTACACGATTCACAAAGAGATCGGTTCCATCGACGGCCTGAAGATAGCCATGGTGGGGGACCTTGCCCAGGGACGCACCGTCCGTTCGCTGGCGTACCTCCTGGGCAAGTTCAACGACACCCGGATGTACTTTGTTGCCCCTCCCCTGCTGAAGATGAAGGAAGATATTCTGGAATACCTGCGGGAGCGCGGATCGTGGTTTGCCGAGGAAACAACACTCGATCGCGTGCTGCCGGAGGTCGATGTCGTCTACCAGACCCGGGTGCAGAAAGAACGATTTGGCGACCGGATCTCCGACTACGAAAGTTGCCGGGGAATCTACGTCATCAACCAGGATTCCCTCCGATTAATGAAATCCGATGCCATTATCATGCATCCCCTTCCCCGCCTTGAAGAAATTGCCATGGAAGTGGACCAGGACCGCCGTGCAGCCTATTTCCGCCAGGCGCAGAACGGGTTGTTCGTCCGCATGGCCTTGCTGACGACGCTGCTGTCAAAATAGACTGCTGAGAATCCGCCGAAGTCTGTCATTCCGAAAAGCCGGGGACCGGGAATATCCTCCCCAGGATGTGACTTTTGAGAGCGCGATTCCCGCAAGAGTTTATCCCCTGCAAAAAAGCTGATTGCCGGCCGCTCTTTCAATAGCAGTCTGTAAGGACTATTAATTGGGTATTCTGTAATGATTTCAGAGAGTTGCAGCTTGGGTCCGCTGTGTCTGCTACCGTGTGGAACTGAGGTACTAGTACTGCCGTACTCTTGTCTGAACAAGTTAATATCCCGTACGCTTGGAGCAGTGAGGCCACGGGGCGCCCACGGTAGAGACAAGGGAGGCGAACTTACGATGGGTATCGGCGAACGAATCAAGGACCTGAGAGAACAAAAACACTTGTCGCAGGGCGATATCGAGGAGAGGACAGGGCTTCTGCGTTGCTACATCTCGCGAGTGGAGAACGGCCACACGGTTCCTTCTCTGGAGACGCTGGAAAGGTTTGCAGGTGCCCTGGATGTACCTCTCTACAAACTTTTTTACTACGACGAAGGGCCGCCCGCAGAGTGCGACTATGCAGCATCTGACATGACGCTTGAGCGTCTTGCGCAGGAGGGGGGAGCCACCGGAGCGGAAGCACGGTTCCTGTTGAAATTGAGAAGCCTGCAGCCACGCCTTTCTCCGACGGATCGGGACGTCTTGCTGACGCTGGCCAAGAAACTGGCCGAGCGACCGATGCCGGCAGTCCGGTGAACGACATGGAAATCGCAACCCTCGGCGGTAGTTCAAGCCACCTCGGTTGGAATTGGACTCCCGACGGGTTGCTTCCGCGTTTGAGCCTCTACCGCTGATCCTTCCTGCTTCAGTTTTCTCCGCAAGATCTTCCTTGAAAAATGTATTCGGGCCATGGACTGCCCCTTCTGGATTTCCGCCTGGCGAAACCGCATCGGACCCATGACCGTCGCCGATAAAGCGCCCCATCACAACCCCGCCTCGAAAAAATTCATCCAAATGCCGTAAAATAGGTGAAGTGGTTTTGGGGAAGCATTCTGGAGGCGGTGGAAGAAGACTGTGCTCAAACTGATGCTGCGACAACTCCTGCATCATCCGATGAGGATGCTGCTTTCTATGATCATGATCAGCGTGGCGCTGTTGCTGGGGCTGGTGATCAAGGGTCTGTCGAACGGTGTCATGCAGGAAAAGATCCACCGGACGGAAGGGATTGGAGCAGACCTGATGATTCAGCCGCCCCACTCTTCTTATATCCTGGGACTGGGCGAGAACGTGATGCCCGTTGCCCTGGCTCAGAAGGTCACGGAAATTGACGGCGTCGAGGCTGCAACGCCCACCGCCACCAACGTCAGCTTCACCAACCGCCTGGAGACAATCTTCGGTATTGACCTGCCCAGCTTTAATCGTGTGACGGGGGGCTTTGAATACCTTCAGGGCGGCCCGTTTTCCGGGCCCTACACAGCCCTGGTGGACGACGTCTACACCCGCACCCATCACGTGCATCTGGGCAGCACGCTGAATATACTGGACCACCACTTCACGGTCTCCGGGGTGGTTGAGCACGGCAGGGGCGCCCGGGTCTTCGTGCCTCTCAAGACGCTTCAGGACCTGCTGGCGCCGGGCAAGTGCGCGGTGATCTTCGTGAAAGTCGCGCCTTGGAGCCGGGAGGGCGTAGTGGAGGAAAGACTGCACAAGTTTGCGGGGGGCGCTCTGAAGGATTACCAGATTACCCGGATGAGCGACCTTGCCACACTGATTACGCCTTCATCGTTCCTGGGGTTGCAGCAGTTTCTGCTGGTGATCGTGGCATTTGCCGGAGTCATCAATTTTCTGGTCATCTTTCTGGCGCTTTACGTCCAGGTGCTGGGCCAGACGCGCGAACTGGGAATTCTTCGCGCGCTGGGGGCCAGCCGACGTTACATGCTGAGGTTGTTTCTGGGTGAGGCCTGCCTGCTGTGTCTGTTGGGCGGGGCGCTTTCCCTGGTTTTGTATTTCCTGACCAAGTCGATTGTTCTGTCTATTTATCCGGCGCTGCATTTCCTGCTGCCCACGGGATCGGTCCTGTGGGTGGCTGTGATTGCGCTGGCCAGCGCTGTGCTGGGCGGGGCCTACCCTGCCTACCGCGCCAGCACCAGCGAGCCGATAACTGCACTTGCTTATGAATAACGGGAGTAACACAGACAAAGATTCAGCAAGGGTCATGATCGAGACCCGTGCGCTGAGCAAGGTCTACGAGGGCTCGTCGGGTTCTCCGCCTGCCGTCAATGGGCTGAGTTTGAAGATTCCGGCAGGCCAGTTTACAGCCATCATGGGGGCTTCCGGGTCCGGCAAATCGACGCTGCTTTATCTGATTGCAGGGCTGGCGGAACCGACGGCCGGCGAGGTGCTGATCGATGGCGTTTCGATCTCCTCGCTTGGGGATACAGCGCGCGCGCGCATGCGCAACACCCGGATTTGGTTTTGTTTTCCAGCGGTTTAACCTGCTGGGTTTTCTCTCCGCCAGAGACAACATTGATGCCCCGCGCCTGCTGGGGTGGAAGCAGCGGCGCGCACCCAGGTCCATCGACAGCCTTCTGGCGGCGGTGGGGCTTGAGAAAAAGCGTCTTAAAAAAGTAAGCGAATTGTCTTCAGGCGAGCAGCAGCGCGTGGCCATCGCGCGGGCGCTGATCAATGGTCCCGACATCCTGCTGGCGGACGAGCCAACAGGGAATTTGGATTCACGCAATGCCGAAGCGGTGCTGGACCTGATTCTTCGGCTGAAGCTGGACCTGGGCCTGACGATTGTGATGGTGACCCACAATCCCGAGGTGGCGCTGCGCGCGGACCGGATTGTCCAGATGAAGGATGGCTGCGTGGAGCGCGAACTGATGACGGATGAGATGGAGCCTTCCCCTGAATGGGCCCGAAGGCTTGCAGGCCACATCCCGGACTGAAGCGTGCGGAATCGCGAATCGGCGGGCTGGCTTCTGCAAAATGGAGTTGTTAACTGAAATTGTTCCTGGAGGTGTTTCTATGCGCCGAATCTCTGGCGCTTTGCTGGCGGCCTTTCTGCTGCCGTTCGTGTCGCTTGCCGGACCGCGGGTAAAAGTCGGCAAGGCGCATTTTGACTTGAAAGATGCGCCGAACGTATTGCTGGTTACGTTTGACACCACGCGGGCCGATCATCTTTCGTGCTACGGGTATGCCCGCCGGACCTCGCCGACCATCGACGGCCTGGCGAAGCATGGAGTCCTCTTTGAGAATGCCTATACGGCCATTCCTCTGACCGGCCCCTCGCATATCTCGATGATGACTTCGCTCTATCCTCAGCAGCACGGCTCCACGATCAACGGGATGCACATGTCGACGCACCCGCGGCCGGTCCTGCTGGCGCAGGTTCTTCATCATCTGGGGTACAAGACGGCGGCATTTATCAGCGCCTGGCCGCTGAAAAAAGGAATCTCGGGCCTGGGGCGGGGCTTTAACGTTTACAACGAGAATTTTTCATACCATTACAAAGTGGTTAACTCAGCGCGTCGCGGCAATGAAGTCGGCGACGCCAGCCGCCGCTGGCTCGAAAAGCATGGCCGCTCAAAGTTCTTCCTCTGGGTGCACTATTTCGATCCCCATCACCCTTATGACCTGCATCCCCAGTTTGCCAATCTTCCGCAGGAAAAGAACGCGAAGATCTTTCCGGTGTCGGCATCGGCGGATGCGGATCGGGCCGCCAAAATCCGTGCTTACGACAGTGAAATTGCTTTTGATGATAACGACCTGGCGAAAACGCTCAAGCTGCTGGACAATCTGGGTGTTCGCGACAACACTCTGATCGTTTTTGTGGCGGACCACGGCGAGAGCCTGGGAGAGCATGGGATCTGGGGACACGGCGACCACATCTATCAGCCCACTGTACACGTGCCGATGATCTATTCCTATCCCAAAGAAATTCCGCAGGGAGAGAGGATCAGAGTCAACGTTTCCACGGTTGACATTACGCCGACCGTTCTCAGTTACGTGGGGCTGCAGTTCAACTTTCCGGGCGAGTCCGGAAACACCCTGGAGCCGGTGATTTCGAGCGGCGGAAAGAACGCGACCGCGCAGCCCTCCTTCTTCCTGACCTACGCAGAACCGACGCTGCTGCCACCACAGTGGATGAGCATGTTCTGGACTTGGGCGGAGACGAAGCGGGTGCCTTCGCTGCAGGGATTTGTGGAGGGTAACATCAAGGTGATCTCTTCCGGTGACAAAAATGCTCTCAGAGTGTACCGGCTGGACGACGCCTTTTCGCAGGAAAAAGAGTTGCCAGCTGGCCACGTGAAGGTGGCGAACCTCAGTGGTTATAGAGAAGATCTGGATACCTGGTTCAAGGATACAAACCGCGGGCTTGCGCCACAGGGCCGCCTTTCGAAGCAGGACCTCGAAATGCTGAAGAGTCTCGGCTATGCGAATCCGTGAGCTGGGCCAGACAGGCGGCAGGCCATAAGCCGAAACGTACGGAATCCTTTATGGGCGGAGTTGAAGCGCCCTCCCTGCAATGCGACGGCACTTCATGACTTCTGCGGCGCATGGCGCTGCCGGCAAACAGCTAAGGGGCGAGGCGCTTGCGAATCTCACTCTCGTAATTGGAGAAATAGTGGCCAATGAGGGGCAGATCAAACTCCCGGAGAATCGATTCCTTGGATTCGCGTTCCAGCAGGAACTGAAATGACCGCTCGATGAGGAGTTCTTCCGGGACCCGTTTCCGTGTGAGTTTTTCGTAATAGTCGGGACTCAGGGAAACAATGTGCGTGGACTGGCTGCCAACTTCCGTAACGGTGACCTGGAAGCGACCGGGACCGCTGGTTTCAACGCGAATCGTTGCCGACATATTTATCCTCTCTTCCGGGAATCACAGCAAGTTTCATTTTACCTCCCGGCAGGGCATGGGGCACGGCTTTGGCGCGCATCGCTTCCCGCGCTGCGCAGAGGCCCGGAATGCACGACCCCGCGATCCGTGAGACCCCGCGGCTAAAATGAGAACGATATGGTCGCCGAAGGACAAAAAATAAGCCGCTTGCTCATTGTTGCCGGCTCCGACTCCAGCGGTGGCGCCGGCATTCAGGCTGATCTGAAAACAGCCTCTGCGCTGGGTGTTTACGGAATGACCGCGATCACGGCTTTGACCGCGCAAAACACGGAAGGCGTTTTCGGGGTTGTCGATACTGATCCGGAGTTTGTTGCCCTGCAGATGAAGGTGTGCCTTGACGACTTGGGCTGCGACGCCATCAAGACGGGCATGCTTTCGAATGCCGGGATTATTGGGGCCGTGGCCGGGGAAATCAGCCTGCATCCCGGAATCCCGCTGGTCGTCGATCCGGTGATGGTCTCCAAGAGCGGGAATCCGTTGCTTGAGCCCCAGGCCGTTGCCGCACTGCGGGAAAAGTTGCTGCCCCTGTCGGCGGTGGTTACACCCAACCTGCACGAGGCTGGAGTGCTGGCGGGCCGGACAGTCAGCGGGCTCGATGAGATGAAAGAGGCGGCACGGGTGATTCACGGGTTTGGCGCTCATAGCGTGGTGGTCAAAGGAGGGCATCTGGAAGGCGAGGCCGTCGATGTGCTTTTTGACGGCCGGGAGTTTGTTGAGTTTCCCGCGGCCAGGGTCGCAACCAGGAACAGCCACGGGACCGGATGCATCTTTGCCAGTGCCCTGGCGGTGGGTCTGGCCCAGGGGAAACCGCTGCGGGAAAGTGTTGCCCTGGCAAAGGAATTTGTAACGGCGGCCATCCTCGAAGGCGTTCCGCTCGGCCGCGGCCATGGGCCTGCCAACCCCATGCATTCACGGACAATATTGTCGTAAAGGTTTCGCGACGATGAATCTTGGTCTTATACTCATAGGGTAGTGCTTGCCGGGAACTGGGGGGCGCCGCATTTCCAGTTACTTTAACGAAGCCCGAAGGGCAAATCAGGGTCAGTTGCGCCCCGCTGGACCCAGACGCTGCAGGACAAAGGGATATGCGAAAACTTCTGTTGATGATCTTGAGCCTGGTTGGATTGTTTGATTCCGTTTACCTGCTTTGGGAGTACACCTCGCCGGCGCACCCCATGGTGTGCATGGGAGGTGGCTGTGATGCCGTTCGCGCCAGCGCGTATTCACATCTCGGTGGCCTGCCGTTGCCCCTTTTCGGCGTGTTCATGTATGCGTTCCTGGTGCTGCTGCTTTTCCTTTACCCTTTGCTGTCCCCGACGTTCGTACGCTTCACGCAATACATCGTTGTGGTGATAGCAGGGGCGGGGTTTTTATTTTCGGTCTATCTGACGGGGATTGAAGCCTTCGTTCTGCATTCGTGGTGCGTGTGGTGTGTGGTGTCAGCCCTGCTGGTCACCGGGATTTTCCTCCTGGCGCTGATGGATCGGAAGCGGACATTGAAATCGTTGGAACCCGCCCAGGCGCTCGGGGCGGTCCAGCGGAATTTTGCCCTGATCCTTTTCGCTTTTGTGCTCGGAGTTCCAGCCTTCATCATGTTAACCTCGCATGGAAGCATCCAGCAGACTAAGCCTCCTTCGAATCAGCAGGTTAAGGCGCATCTTGTCCGTCCGGATACCCACTTCTTTGGCGATCCAAACGCCAAAGTCACCATTGTTGAATTTGGTGACTTCAAATGCCCTGCCTGCCGTCAGGCTGAAGCCTCGGGCAAGAAAATTCGCGAGAAATTCGGCAACAGGATTCGCTTCGCTTTCCGTGAATTTCCCCTTGTTAACGTCCATGCAGAGTCTGAGAAGGCGGCTGAAGCTGCTGAATGCGCAGGCCAGCAGGGAAAATTCTGGCAGGCGGTGGACATGTTCTATGAGCACCAGGAGGAGTTGGGCCTGTCGGCCATCAACCGATACGCAGGTGAAATGGGCCTTGATTCGCCCAAGTTTGTTGCCTGCCTGCAGAAAGGCGAGATGGCTTCCCGCGTGGCCCAGGACGTCCAGGACGGCCAGGCGCTGGGCGTTCATGCCACTCCCACCTTTTTTATTGATGGCCATGTGATCGTGGGGCCCATCGCCTATCCACAATTCGAACAACTGGTTGAGAATGAGTTGAACCAGAACGGCGTAGAACAGACGGCCCCGAGTGGCAACGCCAAGCCGGCCGAACCGGCGGCGCCGGCGCCTGCACCGAAAACCGGGACAGGGAAGAAGGCTGCACTCGACAAGCCTTCGAAAACGAGTACATCCGGCACCATGAAGGTGCTGGGCGGAACCAATCTTTTCGCGAGCCTTCAGAATTCCGCCGGCGCTTGCAGCGAGGAGGAAGCGAAAAAGCGCCAGCCGAAGATGATCGATACCACCCAGGCTAAGAAGTCCTTTGGCGATCATTCCAAGACGCTTTTCGTGGACGTGCGAACTCCAGATCAGTTCCAGTCAGGCCACATCCCCGGTGCCCTGAACATGCCCATCAATTCCTTTGAGCAGGAATGGAAACGCCTGCCAAAGGACAAGACCATTGTGCTCTACGAGGGTGGGCGATCACCAGGTGATATCTGCGCCTTCAGCCGTTCGGCAGGTCGCGTCCTGCTTTCGCAGGGATTTGACTACAACGAGGTCAGTGTTTACCGGGACGGCCTGGCGGGGTGGAAAAAAGCAGGACTTCCCATCAAACCCTAGCTTCTCCCTCCCGGTTAAGAACCGCAGCCCCCTCCCTAATTCGCCGATTGAAATGACCCTTCGACCACCCATACCCTGAAGCCCCGAGGGGCTGGCAGGTTTCCACCCCTGCCTCCCCCTTTCTGAAGTGGCCCGCACCCCGGTTGCCGGAGCATCGCCGAGCCGGCCCTGTTTTCGGGGCTTCTTACCGCCTTTCCCAGTGATTTTCGCAGATTCCCACTCATCGTTTTTGATCAACAGCCGATAACTTGGACGCAGGGAAACTCCGTCGCAACCCGCGACGGGCCAAGGTCTGACAAAGGAAAAGAAGGGCTGAGTCCCGGCCCTCGGACACTATGCCATTTTTGATTGAAAACGTCACCAAAGTTGTTCTTGTGCTCTTCGTTCTCGCCCTGATGGGAAATTTCTTCCTGATTGGCGTTGTTTTTCTCCGCCGCTGGCGCCGGCAGAAGTATTTCAGCCGGGTTGATGGATTGCGTGGGCGATATGGACCGATCATCGCGGGAGTCATTTCAGGCCGGAGCGTCTATCCCGACGGGCTTGATGAACTGCGCCGGATTTCCAGCCCCGACCGGTTGTTCATACTGGAGCAACTTTGCCTTGAAAAGAAGCCCACACACGAGGAGGAGCCCCTTCTGAGGAGGCTTTGCGAAGATCTTGGACTGGTTAAGGTCTGGCAGCAACGCCTGATGGGGCAGATTGACCGGGCCTCCCTGCGGGAAGCGCTGATCAACCCGCAGGGCCTGCTGAGGCGGGTGAAGTTCCTCCGTTTCCTGATTCGCTCCAAGAGCGCTGAAAACCTGGGACTGATCCGCCATGAACCGAGCTGGCCTTTGCTGGTGAAAGCGCTTGAGGACCCGAATTTTGATATTCAGATGGTGGCCCTCCGGGCGCTTGCGGTGATCCGTCACCCCGGCAGCTTCCTGCCGTTGGCAGAGCAGCTTCACAAGACGGTCCTGGACTCCGTACCCAGCCTTTCCGTGCGGACGCTGAAAACGGTTCTGGTGAACTTCCCGCTCCAAAGTGCAAGGGAGTTGCTGCCCTCATTGCGGCACCCGAACCCACGAATTCGCTTTCTGGCTACGGACATCATCAGGGAAATGGTTGAACGCGAAGCAGCAGGCAAGGCTGATTTTCGGCTGGACAGGAAGAATTTCGACGACGAAACGGCCGGGGTATTCCTGAAAGACCTGCCGTTTGACGGCAATCCGGACGTGCGCGCCCGGGCTGCTCCGGTGATCAGCTATCTTGCTGACCCACGTTCCGCTTCGACATTGTTTGCCTTGCTGGAGGATTCCGAATGGTTTGTGAGGCTCCACGCGGTGAGGTCACTGGCCGGGCACCGGCTTCTTTCAGCAGGCGACCGGATTTCGAGCGCCCTTACCGACCCCAACTGGCGGGTTCGTGAAGCGGCGGTGCGGACACTGCGCGGTTTCGGACGTCCGGGCCTGGACCTGCTGACTTCGCACTTTCTTGCCACTCGAGACCGCTACAGCCGGGAGCAGGTTGCGGATGAGTTCCAGCGCGCGGGGCTGATCCCGGAATTGCTGAGGCGCTGCAGTGAAACGGGCAACGGCCGGGAGACGGCGGTCCTGCGCAACATGGCCGAGATGGGAAAGACCAGCTACATGATTTCAGTGCTGGAAGAGGGGGAGGGAAAAGGAAAACTGCGCAAGAGCTTTCTCCAGCAGTTTGGTCGGTACCCTGATCCCCAGATTCATCAATGGGTTGAACGAGTGGCGGTGAAGGAACCCGATTTTGACGTCCGGTCCCTTGCACAGCAGGTTCTTTCCGCCACCCCACAGCATGGAGAAGGGTAGTCTCATGGAATTGTGGCGGCAGATCTTTATTCACGGGATGGACATGTTCAATCTGCTCATCGTCTCCTATTTCTTTATTGGAAACGGTGTCTACACGCTGCTGATGGTCCTGTCGCTGGTCACCGTCTGGCTCTACAACCGCCGGCTGGCCTATCAGGACATGGATGAAATCCGTGAATCGCCGGTCACGCCTCCGGTGACCATTGTGATCCCGGCGTGGAATGAGGAGCAGATTATCCTGGAGACGACGATCTCCACCCTGCAGACCGACTATCCGGAGCTTGAGGTTGTGGTGGTTGACGACGGCTCGACGGACGGGACGCTCACCCGCCTGATCGATCATTTTCACCTGGTGAAGATGGACCTCATCTACCGTCCGCATATGCTCACCCAGGCCGTGCGCGGCTTCTACATGAACCCGGAGACGCCCAATCTTCTTGTGGTCAGCAAGGAAAACGGCGGCAAGCCGGACGCCTTGAACACTGGCATCAACGTTTGCCGAACCCCCTATTTCTGTACGCTGGATTCAGACTCGATCCTGGAGCGGGATGCTCTGTTACGGCTGATGCGTCCGGTCATCCATTCGCCGGTCAACACCGTTGCCAGCGGCGGGATTGTTCGCGTAATGAACGGCTGCCAGATTCGTGACGGGCGGGTGACGCAGGTTGCTCTGCCCAAGTCGTCGCTGGAACGCTTCCAGGTGGTGGAGTACCTTCGCAGCTTCCTGTTTGGGAGAACGGGGTGGGACCTTCTGGGCGGAACACTGATCGTTTCGGGTGCGTTTGCGATCTTCCACCGCGAAACCGTGATGGAAGCAGGAGGTTTCGCCCATGACACGGTGACCGAGGATATGGACCTGATTGTACAACTGCACCACTGGGCCGCCAAGAGCAAGCGCCGCATCCGGATGTCATTTACCTCCGACCCGGTGTGCTGGACGGAATGTCCTGCCACGCTGAAAATGCTGGGCAAGCAGCGCCGGCGGTGGCAGCTTGGCTTGTGCCAGACGTTATGGAAACACTCCGAGATGCTGTTCAACCCGAAGTACGGAATGGTGGGGACCTTCAGCTTTCCTTTTCACCTCTACGTGGAAGCGCTGGGGGCGGTGGTGGAGTTTCTGGGCTACTTTATGGTTCCGCTGGCCATCATTTTCGGAATGGTTCCGGCCATGCTCTATCTGCTTTTTGTCCTTCTCAGCCTTGCCTACGGCGGGATGCTCTCTATTGGCGCTGTCCTCCTGGAAGAACTGACCTACCGCCGTTACCCGTCTTATCGGGATCTTGCCAGGCTGCTCTGGTACGCGATTATTGAAAACCTCGGGTACCGCCAACTAGTGCTCTACTACCGGTTTGAAGGCGTCGTGCGGTTTCTGACCGGGTCCGGGCGCTGGGAAAAAGTGACCCACGTTGGAGTGACGCAGTAGGTTCCTCGAATGCCCCTTCTTAAGAACCGCATTGGACTGTCTCTTCTGTTGATTGTTCTGGGGGCCTATCTGTGGGAGTTTCATGTCAAGCCCGTGAGCGGGCCGCTCTATACGGCCGCGGTCAACGAATACCGTAACGGCCATTACGAGAAATCTTCAGAGCTTCTGCACCGCGCATACAAAATTGATCCCAACAATACGAGCGTGCTGACCCTGATGGGTTGGAACGACCTTAAAATGGGAAGGTCACGACTGGCCCTGGATCGCTTCAGCCGTGCCCACCGGCTCTCCCCGGAATCACAGGACACGATCCTCGGATATGCCGACACGGAAATCGCCCTTGGGCATTATCAGCGAGCCGACGATCTGCTGACCGTACTGAAAAAACAGGGGCACGATTCCGCAGACGTTCGGATGGCATGGGGATCGCTCTACCGTCACCTGGGCCGAAACCGTGATGCTGCCCGTGAGTTTGAGCGGGTTCTGGCGCTTCGCCCCAACGATGAACTGGCCTTCAAGAACCTGCGCGAGATCTACAACGTGCAAGGTCCCATTGATCCCTCCCGTCTGCACTTCAACCAAGTGGCACGGCCCGCGAAGTTGACCTACCCCTTCCGCGTGGACGGGAACTTTTTTGAGGAGCCAGGGGGGAACGCATGGAATGCCGTCTATCTGACCGGAGTCGACCTCAACGCAGCTCTGCCGGGCAGTTTTCCGGCCGATTCGGTGACGGATCCGGACACCTACCTGAAATGGCTCCGCATGATCGGCAACCTGGGAGTCAACACTGTTCACGCCGAGAACATTCTTCCTCCGGCGTTCTACCATGCCCTCGACCTTTATCACCACGAAGATTCCCACGCGCCGCTGTGGCTGCTCCAGGGCATTCCGTTCCCGGCGCCGCCTCCGAATGACGATTTGTTCGAGAAGGATTATGACCAGTCATGCCTTCAGGAGCTTCGGGACGCTGTCGACGTGATCCACGGGCAGGGCGATGTGGCGTCCAATTACCTGCATTCGGGCGGCCTTTATCCGAACGACGTCAGCCGCTGGGTGACGGGCTTTGTGGTGGGGAATACCTGGCTTTCGCACGTGGTTCTGGACAACAACGCGCTGCATCCCGGCTTGCTGTCATACGAGGGCCGGTACATCCAGGTTCCTTCCGGCAGCCCCACGGAGGTCTTTCTGGCCAGGATGATCGACCACCTTTCCGAGTACGAAGAAAGAAGGTACAACTGGCAGCATCCCGCGGCGTTTCTCAACTGGCCCTCCCTTGATCCGATGCGGCATCCAACGGAAAGCACGATGGCGGAGGAGATGGGCATCCGGCGATCGCTGGGCGAGCGCTTCCGGATCCCGCCTGGCCCTTACGATGACGATGACAGCGTCACCGTTGACCCCAGCCACTTGATAGCGACCCGTGAGTTTCCGGCGGGATACTTTGCCGATTACAACGTGTTTCCCTACTACCCGGATTTCCTTGGTTTGGATCCTTCCTACCTCCAGGTGACCGATAGCGAGGGAATCAACCCCTTTCTCGGCTATCTGCAGGACCTGAAGGCGCATACGCGCGGGCTGCCGCTTCTGATCAGTTCCTACGGGATTCCCGCCAGCCTGGGGATCGGCCATTTCAATCCGGCGGGTTTCAACCAGGGCGGGCAGAACGAGACCCAGCAGGGAAACCTGCTGGCGCGGTTCACGCGCAACATCTACGATTCGGGATCTGCCGGGGGGATGGTGTTTGAGTGGCTCGACGAGTGGTTCCGGCGCTTGTGGCTGACACGGAATTATGAGGTTCCGGAGGAGAACAAGCCGCGGTGGAAGAACTTCATGGACCCGGCGGAAAATTACGGGCTGCTCGCCACCGACCCTTCGGGGCGAGCAGCACATCAACTGAATGGAAACCCCCTGGAATGGAACAACCGGTCGGCGTTCTATTCCAAAAGCCAACCGGGACCAGCCCATCCCGCTGGCGACGAATGGGACCACGCCCGTAACCTGCAGGCACTCTATGTTGATGCCGACGAGGGTTTTCTTTATCTGCGGCTGGTGGTGGGCAGTCTGGCCGCCGACAAGACAGGTCGCCCAGACTGGAACGAGGTCAATTACCTGATCGGCATCGGGACCGATCCGGGCAACGCCGGCCTCACTTATCTGCCTTTTATCGCTCCGCTGCGGTTTCCGCAGGGAATGACCTTTGCCATCCAGCTGGCAGGACCCGAGGCAAGCCATATCTGGATCGCTTCATCCTATAACCCTTATAAAATCGTTCCGGTCGCCGGGATTCCAGCAGAAACCTTGCTTGGTCAGAAGCTGGGCTGGACGCCGGGACTGACCGATTCGGGCACCTTTGAGAGCGAGGTCATCGAGCCCAACCGGCGGCGCTTCGGGCGAAACGGGAAATACTTTCCTCCGGAACGTTACGACCGAGGAATGCTTCGCTACGGAACGCTTGACCCGGCTTCGCCCGATGACGACTCTTTGGCGGAATGGCACGCCAACATTCAATCCCACACGATCGACGTGAGGATTCCCTGGGCATTGCTTTATGTGACCGACCCTTCCGCGCTTGGAATTTTTGCCGGCCTCGAAAAGGACGGGACGGTCAGGACGGCCCGTTCACCGGGCTTCATGCTGGCGGCCTTTTCCTACCGGCCTCAGCCGGCGCTCCGGATGCGTCCGATCATGGAGCAGGGCCATCCTATAGCGGATTCCCTGCCGCCGCTTGCGGGCCCTCTGTTGATGTCTCCAAACTCCCTTCGAAAATACGCCTGGGCTCCCTGGACCCGGCCACGATATGTTCTGCGGGAAAAGCGGTCATACGACATTCTTCAGAAAGCGCTCCTGGCGCTGCCGAGAACACCCGTCGGAGCCACGCCCATGGAAACGGGTGTGAGAGGGGCACGGGCACCGAACCGTGGGCGGACACCTCTCTTAAAGGGGGAGGATCGCACAGCCGATAAACGTCATGAACCATGAAGGCCCCAAAACCCCAAATTTTACTCCCGATCATTGCGTTGCTCCTGCTGGGGGGCGGAGCTGCTGGCTACTGGATTCTGCTGAGTCCGGGGAGCGTCTGGGTGCGTTGGGCGCGGGCGGCTTTCCCATCGCGAATCACAAGGATTACTTTCAGACCTTATCCCAGCGGGGAGGAGTTGCGGAGCTTCAGTGAGAAGAGGGGCAAATATGTTGTCAGCCTTCTCGACCCCCGTTTGCCGTATGAAAAGCAACTGATTGAACGCGAAAAGGCTGAGGCCGCAAGGAACGGCATGATCTTCAAGGATTTCCCCATGGCCAGCGTTTTTGATCATCGCATCTTTTCCGATTACCGCGACGAGGAGCAGGAGGCGGTGGCTTATCTGAAGCAACTGGATGGCCCGGCGTATGTCCACTGCTACCTTGGCAAACACCGGGTGATTCACCTGCGGAACGCGCTGGTCAAGGCAGGGGTGCCGGCCAGTTACTGGACTCCAAAGGGGACCGGGAAGGAATACTGGGAGATGGTGAACCGGCTGGCGGATGCGCGAAAGGAATTTGAGAAGAAAAACTACGCCAAGGTGATTGCGATTCTCGAGCCCCTTCCCGCCAGGGACGTGGATGTCGCCGACTTGAGGGGATGGTCTCATTATCACCTGGGGTTGTATACCGAAGCGGCCGCTGACTTCAAGGCGGGGCTGGAGGTGGATTCCGGGAACTCGCGCTGTCTGGAGGGAGTGGGATATTGCTACCTCCAGCAGGGAAATCCCGTGATGGCTCAGCGTGCCTTCAATCGTGTGCTGAGTCGCGAGCCGCAGAACGAAGGCGCGTTGGTGGGGCAGGGGCTGGCTTTTCTGGCTTTGCAGAACAGGCCCGCCGCAGCCGGGATTTTCCGCCAGGTTCTGGCCATGGATCCCGGCAACGACGAAGCAAAGATCTCGCTCAGAAGGGCCGAGGGCACATAGCGCAGCATCGCGCGTGGCTGCATTTATCAATTGAGGAATGGGCATGAAGGATTTCAATTTGAAGAGATCTCCGTATGGGACACGTGTTTTTACTGGTGACTCCGGGCGACCGGGCTGCCGGAGGAAAGGGCTGTGGATGGTCCTGCTTTTCGTGCTCGCGTGTTGCGGCACAGGACCGGCCGTGGCGGGACAAGTGCGGAGCAGCGGGGAATCCCAACAACTCCCTGCGCTCGAGATCCTTGAGCGTGCGCACTCTCAGTTCGCTCAGGGAGACTATGCCAGCGCCCGTCGGAACTACCTGAAGGCGCTTCCCTCATTTCCTGAAAATTTTGACATCCTCAGGGACCTTGGGTACTGCTATTTCGTGACCGGGCCGAGGGGCTACCAGGAGGCTGCCAGATATTATGTCCGGGCCTATGAAATCAATCCGCGTTCAACCGAAGTTGCCGGCAGACTTTTCCAGTGCTATATGGGAATCAAGAAGTATCAGGAAGCGGCGGCCGTGGAGATGAAGCTGGCCCGGCTGCCGGGCGCTCCCGTGGACGTCTGGAAAAGGGCCGCCGAAGCTTATGATGCGGGCGGGGACCGGGCGAACGCCCGCAAGGCGTATCTCGCCTACCTCCAGCGGAAACTCGACGACCTGCTGGCACGGTGTCAACTGGCGCGTTTGGAGGGGCTGGACAAGAATTACAACGAGGCTGTCCGCCAGTATCGGATTGCCCTTTCCTCAAATCCGAACTTTGTTCCTGCACTGGTGGGAATGGCCCGAATCGACTCCTGGCAAGGCCAGTTAGACACGAGCCTCGAACTCTACAACCGAGTGCTAGGGTTTGAACCCCAGAACAGTGAGGCCCTGTCCGGCAGGGCCTTTGTGCTGCTATGGCAGAAGCGCTACCATCAGGCTCACGAACTTTTTGAAGACCTTCACCGCCGTTATCCGCAGGATAAAGAAGTGCAACGAGGCCTCGAAGAGGCCCAGCGTGGGCTCGAATCACAGGCCTTTGCGACCGCCGAGAAAAACGGCAACGTATCAGAGCTGATGGGCTACTATCGGCAACAGGCGGCAAAGAATCCGAAAGACGTTGAGGCCTTGGAGGCTTTGACCTCCTTCAGCGCGGACACCCGGAATTGCAGCCAGAGCGCCGACTTTGCCAGGAAGACGATGGAGCCTTCGAACGGTGCCCCTGCTGTTCAGCTTGCCCTGGCCCGGTCGCTGCGGCTTTGCGGGAAATATCCACAAGCGGTTTCCTATTACCGGCAGTATCTCGAGTCGCATCCCGGGTCGAAAGGTGTCCTGTATGAACTGGGCGATACGCTGCGCCTCGCCGGCCGTTTTCCGGAATCGCTTCAGGTTTTTCGCCGGCTGGTTCAATTGGGCCCCGCAAACGTCGACGCGCAGGTTGGGCTGGGTCAGTCGCTCGCCGCCACTGGCAGGTATGAGGAGGCGCTCGCGTGCTTCAATCAGGTGCTTGAAAAGAACCCTGGTTATTACGACGCCCTGCAGGGCAAGGCTTATGTATTGTTCTGGAAGGGCGACTACGGTGCATCACAGGCAATCTTTGAAGGGTTGGGAAAAAAGAATCCCAATGACCCTCAAAACTCTGAAGCCCTCAAAGATATTGCGCGGGCGCAAGAGGCCGCTCACTGGGAAGCCTTGCGGCCTGCGGCCAACGCCTCGCCTCAGTCGTGGATGGATTTCTACAGGAAACGGCTCGAAAGCAACCCGAAAGACCGCCAGGCGCTGAAGGGGTTCGCCTACCAGGAGTCGCAGTTGAACCAGAACCAGGCTGCTATTCGGGATTACCGGCAGGTTCTTCAAGTTTATCCGGACGACACGGATTCGAAACTCGAACTGGCCCACCTGCTGAGCCTTGACCATCAGTATGCCGCGGCTATCAGCCTTTATCACCAGACGCTTCAGCAGGACCCTGAAAATACCAGCGTCCAGGCCGGCCTGGCCCGTGTATATGTCTGGTCCGGCCAGCCTCGGGAAGCATTGAACCTTTACGCCCGTTTACTGAACAAGGACCCTTCCAATACCAGCTACCTGCTTGCGGCCTCGCAGATGGAAATGCAACTGAAGGACTACGACGCGGCCCGGAAGAAGCTGAGCGCGTTGCTGGCTATCGACCCCGCGAACCGGGACGCCCGACTGGAACTGGCACGCCTGAATACCTACCAGGGGAAATATGACACGGCACTGACGGATTATGACCTTCTGCTGAAGCGCGACCCGCAGGATCCGGCGGCCCTGCTGGGCAAGGCTCGCATCTCTTTCTACCAGGGAAACCTGCCGGAAGCCAGGACAGCGGCAACCGAGGTCGTTGAGAAGCAACCGAATAATTTCTCTTCGGTTTTCCTTCTGGCCAGCATCGAGCACGCCCAGCACCATCGCCGCAAGACCCTGAGTCTTTTGACGCAGGCGGAAAAGCTGAGCCCGGGCGACGCCCAGGTGGCGACTCTCCGTAACCAGGTGCTCTCCGAAACGCGGGTGACACTGACCACAACGGCGGCCTATACGCGCGAAATCGGACCGCCCAGCCAGGAGAACGGCCGGACCGGCCTCCCCAATGAAGACCTTCGGATGTATACCTATGGAACCACGATTGGAATGAACCTGTTCCCAGCAACAAACTCTTACATCTCCTTTACTTCCGAACCCGCTGACAGCCCCGCCGGTCCGCTACGCGACAGCTTTGGCAATCAGGTCCCGACTGGGATCACCGGGGCCACAGCCCCTTACAGTTTTCTTTACCGTCAGTCGACGCGCCTCGGCCGCCGCCTCACCCTCCGTGGGGGTGCGGGGTTTACCCGATTCGGACCCGGCGAGATGGTTCCAATTCCCGGCCAAGCCAGCCTTATCCAGGGGGCGACGCAGCGCCCGGTGGGACTTGCTGGAGTGAGCATCGGCCTCATCCACGGTCTTACCTTCGATCTGGACGCAACAAAGTCGGCCATCACGTATACACCGGTTTCCACACGGCTGGGGGTGATCCGGGACCGCCTGCAAGGGCGCCTCAACTTCTTCTTCAATCCGCGGACGAGCCTGCACGTGGCCTACTGGTACAGTCGATACACATCCGAGGATTACTCCCACACCGTGGTGGTGAACGGAGTTTCCCGGGGCGTCGTTATGGCTGACCATGACCAGGAGCGCGGAGGGTCGATCATCTTCAACAGGCAGGTGCTGCATTCCCACAGATTTTCGATGGACCTGGGTTATGAGGGCTTGATCTACGGTTTTGCCGGTCAGGGCCAGAATGTTTTCATGGGGTTTTTTAATCCCAGCTTTTACCAGCGCCACGAATTTGTTCCGCGCATCTATGGATCGCTGTGGGGGCCCTTGGGTTACGACCTGAGCGGGGGGATCGGCGTCCAGCAAACAGGCCGCGGGGCCGCCTTGACAAACGCCTGGATGGTCAGCCCTAACATTTCGGTCCGGGTCAGCAGGCACTTGAGCCTGATCTTTGGATACACGCATTACAACACAGCGCAGATTCTGGGCCCGCTTCGGGGGAATGAAGTGAGGTTTGGAACCCAGTGGCAGTACTGATCTGGATCGTAGTTCCCCGCCGGGTTGCCGGACTTATTCGCCGATGCCCTGGGCCAGAAATCCCCCATCAACGGGGATGGTTGTTCCGGTAACGAAGCTTGCGCTTTCTGAGGCCAGAAAGATGGCCGAGCCTTTGATTTCCTCCACATGGCCAAAGCGCTTCATCGGCGTGTGCGCAAAGATGGACGCCTTCCGCTCAGGCCGGTTGATGATGTCGCGGTTGAGATCGGTTTCAAAGACGCCCGGAGCGATGGCGTTGACGGTGATGTTGTATTTGGCCCACTCCGCCGCCAGGCAGCGCGTGATTTGAACTACTCCTCCCTTGCTGGCCGCGTACGGTGCAACTTCATGCGCACTGACGAAAGAGGCGATCGACGCGATGTTGACGATGCGCCCGTATTGCTGCTCTTTCATCACCCGGCCGACCATCTGGCAGGTGTTCCAGACGCCTTTCAGGTTGGTCTCCATGATCTGATTCCATAAGCTGTCTTCGACTTCAAATGACGGAACCCGTTTTGTCATTCCAGCGGAATTCACCAGGATGTCGATACGGTCCAATTCATCCAGCATCCTGTCGATCACCGCCTGGATCTGGGTCCGGTCTGTCACATCCCCCGTTATCTCTACAGTTCTTCTTCCAGTGGCCTTGATTTCCCATGCGGTTCTGTGGACTTCTTCAGCCCGGCGGCCCACAGCCACCACATCGGCGCCGGCTTCCGCAAACCCGATAGTGATGGCCTTGCCCAGCCCGCTGGTTCCTCCAAAAACCAAAGCGCGTTTCCCCTCAAGACTCAGCCCTTTGTAAGCAGACAAGCGAGTTCCTTTCCGAAGCCGGATGTAAAAGTGCCATCGTATCATCTGGCCAAAAAACCAGGCAACAAGCAGGAGCCCGTCTCTTGCGCCATTGCCTGGGTGAGTGTTAGGCTTCCCTTTTACTGACACCCGTAGCGAGGCTGGGCGGGCGCTGGGCTCACCTGCAAAACAGGTCTGAGGAACACGAGCGTCCACATTTCAAACGCTTGAAAGCTGATGGGAGGTTATACCTGAATGGAATTGGAACAACTCACTCGAATGTATGATTTTACAGGGCGAACGGTTGCCATTACCGGAGGGGCGGGAGTTCTGGGGGGTGAAATCGCCCAGGCACTGGCGGGTTGCGGAGCCAACGTGGCCATTCTGGACCTGAACCTTGATCCGGCGAAAAGCATCCTGGAAAAGTTGGGATCGCGCGCCAGCCAGGTCATGACAGTGAAAACCAACGTCCTGGACAAGGACAGCCTGCGCCAGGCCTCTGAGGCCGTCCTGGAGAAGTTCGGCGCGATCGATTGCCTGGTGAATGCCGCCGGAGGGAACAAGCCCCAGGCCACCACCAGCGCCGACCTTGCTTTTTTCGACTTGCCGGCTGATGCCCTGCGATGGGTCTTTGATCTCAACATCATTGGGACCGTCCTGCCTTCGCAGGTGTTTGGCAAGATCATGGCGGAGAAAGGTGAGGGAACCATTCTCAACATTTCATCCATGAACGCTTTTCGTCCTCTCACGCGCATCCCGGCCTATTCGGCGGCGAAAGCCGGAGTCAGCAACTTTACCCAGTGGCTGGCGGTGCACCTGGCACAATTATATTCCCCGAAGATTCGCGTCAACGCCATTGCGCCGGGTTTCTTTTTGACGCAGCAGAACAGGTTTTTGCTGACCGATGAGAAGTCGGGCGAATTGACCGCGCGCGGCAAATCGATCATCGACCACACGCCGATGGCCCGTTTCGGCAATCCGGAAGACCTGTTCGGTGCCGTCCTGTGGCTGCTCTCGCCCGCTTCAGCATTCATTACCGGAGTTATTGTGCCGATCGACGGTGGTTTTTCCGCGTATAGTGGAGTTTAGGGGCAATGGAGTTCGAAATCAGAAGCGCAGCCAGGCAATAAAGTAAGTTCGTAAGGAGGCAATGGATGGCCATTGGACTAGGATTTGCGGACCGCCATCTGACCAGGGATGAAATCACCCGGACTGTTCACGAGGGCCTGGGCACGCTGGCCGTTGACGGCAAGCGAGTGCTGATCATCATCCCGGACGGCACCCGCACCATGCCCATGCCGCTGATGTTCGATCTGTTCGAGCGGGAGCTTTCGTCGCGCGTTGGGAAGCTCGATTACCTGGTGGCGCTTGGTACACACCCCGTGATGAGCGACGAGCACCTCGGCAAGCTGGTGGGGCGGAAGGTGGTGGACGGAAAGGCCGGGAAGAGCAACATTTTTAATCACCACTGGGAAAGGCCGGAAACCTTCGTGACGCTTGGCGTGATTCCGGCGCAGGAAATTGGCGAGATCACCGGCGGCGTGCTGGAAAAGGAGATTCCAGTCCGGTTGAACAAGATGATCCTCGACTATGACCAGATCATCATCTGTGGGCCGGTTTTCCCGCACGAGGTTGTCGGCTTTTCCGGCGGCAACAAATACTTTTTCCCCGGTATCGGCGGATCGGAAATTATCAACCAGACTCACTGGACCGGCGCGTTGATGACCAACTACAAGATTATCGGCGCCGGCTATACGCCCGTGCGGGCTATCATTGACCGCGCTGCCGGTATGATTGACCGGCCCGTGGCCTGCTTCGCGCTGGTGGTCACACACGGCGGTGTTGAGGGGCTCTACTTTGGTTCGGCGCAGGAGGCCTGGAAAGCCGCATCTGACCTCTCGGCGCGCAAGCACATTATCTATGTCAAAAAGCCCTTCAAGCGCGTGCTGTCTGTGATGCCGACGCTCTACGACGATCTGTGGACTGGCGCGAAAGGGATGTATAAGATGGAGCCGGCAATAGCCGACGGCGGCGAAGTGGTGATCTATGCTCCGCACATCACCGAGGTCAGCTACACGCACGGCAAGATTATCGAGGAGATCGGCTACCACTGCCGCGACTATTTCCTGGCGCAATGGGATAAGTTCAAGGACTATCCCGGCGGCGTGCTGGCGCACTCGACTCACGTCAAGGGGCTGGGCACGTATGATGCCGCAACCGGCAAGGAGACGCCGCGCATTCAGGTGACCCTGGCGACGGGGATTTCCAAGGAGCGCTGCGAGCGCATCAACCTCGGTTACCTTGATCCGGCTGGCGTCAACCTGGAAGAATGGAAAGGTCGTGAAGACGAAGGTATCCTGCTGGTCCCGCGTGCCGGCGAGATGCTCTATCGCGTCCAGGAAAGCGCCTCAAAAGCCGCCCAGGGCGGAACGCGATAGCCTCTCTTAGCCCTGCAGGTGCTCGGCCAGCCAGACGACGTATCGGCTGTTGCGTTGTCGCACTTCTGCCAGAAGGTCCTCCGGCAGTTCGTCGATCTTTTCTTTGAAAAAGCGGTAGTCGCCGTCGGGTGAATCCACGTCCCGGCTGCCGACCAGATTCCCCAGCCAGAAAACCAGGAAAAGATTGCCGTCCACGCGGCCGCGCGACGCATCACCGAGGCTGTATTCAAGGCCCATGGAAACGTACTTGGCGGCCAGCTCACTTTCATAGCCAAAAGCTCCGGTGGCGGCGAAGTCATTGGCCCGCTTCACCATCCGCTCATAAAGCTTGCGCCAATGGGAACCCGCCGGCTGGCTTCGCAGCACGTCGAAAAGCTGCAATTGAAGCTCGCCGGAGATTTTGTAATTCACACGGCCCGCCGTTGATTTTCCGATTCGCTCCAGGACCTCAGCTTGTTTGCCGCTGCCGGAGTGGATGCTCAGCGTGGTGTCAAAACTCCTGGCCACATCGGCGAGTTCGGCAACGCGCGCCGCAAGTTCTTCCAGGGGCTTTCCGCCGAATTCTTCTTCCACCCGACCGGGGAGTTCCGGCCACATCTTGTGATGGCAGTAGTCCATCAGGCCAACGCCGTCCGCCGGCGAGGTGGCCATCGCCACCGGGTAGGCCTGACGTTTCTTGAAGCCCAGGTTAGGAGGGCAGAGCTGGGCGGCCCGGCCGCGCGCCTTGAGCCAGTGCATGTAAAAAAGGAGCTCCTTGGCAGTGGTCAGCGTCTCGGCTTCATCAATCGAAGGTTCAAAATCAAACGCGGTGTCCATGGCCGGCTTCCGCCTTGGCCTTGACGATATAGTCGTAGAGTTCTTCATTGAGCTTCAGGCTCTGTCCGAACTTGACGCCCAGCCGGAGAATTTCCGGTTCGCTGAAGGTATATTTTCTCCCGCTGAGTTCGAACGGTTTTGAGAATTCACTGCGCAGCCATTTCCGCTCCTCATCCGGAAAAAATCTGCTGGAACTTCTCGCCGACCGCGGAGTCTCCCCAGGGGTCCGGATGGCGGGGGTCGGCCTGGAGTTCGAACATCCGGGAGGTATCGGTAGTGAACTTGGTGTAGCCGGCTGCGTGGCGGATCGCAGTCTTGACCCTATCAACCGACCGCGCAATCTCCTCCGCGCTGTTGCCGGAAACGATGAAGTGGTCGGCTTCGGCGTTGTAACCTTCGCGCCATCCGGAGCGAATGGCGGCCCACAGGCCGGTATGGTAGAGATGCCGGATGGAAACGCGAGTGTGCCCGGTTGCCACAGGATTCTCGCCGTCACGCTGTTCAATGGCATCATCCGTCGTCATCTCACGGGTTGCCGAGAGCTGAACGGTTGAGGCCATGTTGACGTGCAGCCTGTCCAGAATGGTCCGGTAGGCGCTGAAGACAGCGGGCAAACTGATTTCCGGATGGCGATTGCCGGCCGCCACGGCAGGCTGCGAACGTTGGGGCCGGGGAAGAAAGGCTCTGTCAAGCTGTTCGGCGAACTTCCGGATGGATTCATGATCATGGCTGCTGAAAGGAATGAAACTGAGGAGTGCTTCTTTTCCCTCAACCTGGACGCGCTCTGTCCGGACGGGTTCAGCCAGCAGTTTGCCTGCTGCCGACGAGTTCATGGCCACGTGCATCAACAGAGGCGTGCTTTCCCCTTCCGCCACGGCATCCACCGCAAGATAGTAGCTCGAGGCATGGGCGGGATCATTTGCGAGAGATCCTGCATAGGGTTTGAAGCTCGTCAGGCCGAGACCCTCGAGATGGTTCTCAAGCCGTTCACGGAGCTTCGAATCAATCGGCTGACCATTGGTGTGCTGACAAATTCCGGCTGCAATCTGGCCGGCTTCGTTGGTGTTGAACTGAGGTTCCATAGCTCTCCCGGTTAAAGTTTGATGCCACAATCTTACACCCTGAGTTTGCGCGGGCGGTAGGCGCGTTATCGGCCAGGTCCCATTTTGCTATTCGGAATGTGCGGTGCGTCCCTGGATCTGGTCGATGGCATGGGGAAGGACTTCGATGATGCTTTCGAGCGATTCCCGTGCCCCCCGC
The DNA here is from genome assembly GCA_963783155.1 of uncultured Acidobacteriota bacterium. GTDB lineage: Bacteria > Acidobacteriota > Terriglobia > UBA7540 > UBA7540 > SCRD01. The sequence continues at coordinate 183,642 of CAWANC010000006.1, forward strand.
GGGCTTCCCGGAAGGTTCACGATCAGTTTGCGTTTCCGCACACCGGCGATGGCGCGCGACAGGGCTGCGAGAGGAGTATTCCTGGTCCCCTCGGCGCGCATCAGCTCCGCGAGACCAGGGACTTCGGTTTCGATAACGGAACGGGTGGCTTCCGGGGTGACGTCGCGCGGACTGAGGCCCGTTCCGCCGGAAGTAAAAATCGCGTCGCAGTCTTCGGCATCTGTCCAGGCGATTAGACGGTCGCGAATCTGGTCGAGATCGTCGGGAAGCAGTTCGAGCGAAGTCACCTCCCAGCCATGGGACTCGAGAATTTCACGGACGGCAGGACCCGACCGGTCTTCCCGCTCACCCTTTGTGGCCAGATCGCTCAAAACCAGGATTTTCGCGCGGAAATTGTGTTCCATTCAGATCATCAAATCCATAGCAGCCTGTTTCCGATGGCCTCCAGGGGATCGCCTCCCGCCTAGCTGGCGTCCCGGTTGGCCTCGTCCAGCAGGCGGAGGCCCTCCATCAGCAGGCCCTGGGTTGACATGGTTGTGGTGTGTTCGCTGGAAGATTTCGTGAAGTCCACTTCCCATTCGCCGTCGGCCCATGTCAGGACTTTGTAAACAGCTTCGTTGCCTGTGAGATGGCCGCACTGGGCATGGGTCACCTGGCCCTGATTAAAATAGAGGCTGCAGGTTTCCTGCCCGGAGCGCAGCAGGAGCGTGCAGGTTTTTCGTCCCTGTTCGAGTGACTGCATCCAGTCGATCAGGCTCATCTCGCTCAGCAGGCCGGCGGTGGTTCCTCCGCGCATCTGTAAATTCTCCATCTTCCTTCCGTACAGTCTTGCGGTGATGTGCCGGACCTGACGGGAGAGTTCCTGCACGAAGAAGGGCTTGACGAGGTAGTCTTCAACGCCTTCCTCTACGGTACGAAGGCGCTCGTCGATGTCCTTTTGCGACGCCAGGAAGACAAAGGGAATTTGCGAAGTCTCGTCCCTCTGCCGCAGGTTTTCGAATAACTCCAGCCCGTTCATCCGGGGCATGGAGTAATCGGAGATGATCAGGTCCGGCTGAATCTTTGCGGCCTTTTGCAGCGCATCGGCGCCGTCCGTGGCCGTAGTCACATCTCCACATTTTTCGAGACTCTGGCAGAGAAGCTTCAGGATGGTCGGGTTGTCATCCACCACCAGAATCTTGAATGCTGCCGGCATCAGGCCAGTCCTTTCCTTCGGATATTAATGAGTGCAGAAACGGGTTCGCCTATTTTGAAGCGCGAAATTCGCCGGACTTCCCGCCGCTCTTGTAGAGAAGCTTCAATCCCGTAATTTCGATTTCATGATCGACGGCCTTGCACATGTCGTAGACCGTCAGCGCCGCAACGGCGGCGCCCGTCAAGGCTTCCATTTCGACGCCCGTCGAACCCGTCGACCGCACCGTCGCAGTAATCAATATGCCATTCTTGCAGAACTCGGCGCGAACATCAATGTGGCTCAATAGCAGGGGATGACAAAGCGGGATCAGGTCTGCGGTGCGCTTGGCCGCCGCAATTCCTGCCACCCGCGAAATCTCAAGCGGGTCGCCCTTGGGATTGTTCCGAATTTTCTTCAGGGACCGAGGCTTCATTTTGACCAGCACGCCGGCGATGGCCTGTCGGTGCGTCTCCGGCTTTGCGGAGACGTCAACCATGCGCACCCGCCCCGCGGGGTCATAGTGGCTCAAGGCCCTGGATTTTGTAGCAGCCTTTTTCTTTTTCGATTCTCTTGCCATCGTGTTCTCGGACGGTGTCCTCTTAGCTTGTCATCGGCATCACGTCCACCCAGTCGCCGCCAGCGGGCGAGGGTTGCTCAGCATGGACCACCAGAAAGCCGTTGGCTTCTGCAACCCCCACCAGATCGCCTGAACCCTGCCAGCCGACAAGGCTGACAGCCGGTTCGGCATCACGCGTATCAATCCTCGCCGGCATAAAGGTGGTCAACCCTGCTTTATGGTGTACTGATTTTGCGAGCCGTGCCCGGAGGAAGCGCGGGCGCTCGAATTCGCTTCCCATCAGCATGCTGATCGCGGCTCGGGCGAACAGGTTGCAGGTCACAAAGCTGGACACGGGATTTCCCGGCAGCCCGAAAAAGAACTTGCCCTGCACTCGCCCGAAGACCAGGGGTTTGCCGGGCCGGATGGCGACACTTCGAAAATAGAACTCCGCGCCCAGCCCTTCGAGGACGTCTTCAACAAAATCGTACTTTCCCATGGAGACTCCGCCGCTCAGCAGGAGCATATCGGCTTCCAGGGCCGTTACGATGAGGTTCCGCAACGCGTCTTTCCGATCCGGGCCAATGCCAATTTCCCATGGAGTCCCACCCGCCGAAGCCACCACGGCCGCCAGCATTGCGGAATTACTGTTTCGGACCTGGTACCATTCGGGCTTTTGGCCAACCGGGACCACTTCATCTCCGGTTGGAAGGATGGCGACTCGCGGTCGGACATACACGGCTACCTTTTCCTTGCCTACGGAAGCGAGAAGCCCGACCTCACCTGCCCGAAGTCGCCTGCCCTTCGAGAGGACCGGCTGACCGGACTGGGCCTCGCTCCCTTTGCGAACCACATTCTCGAAAGACGTGATCGGCTTTTCAATCTCGACTTCGTCGTCCCGGGTCCGAGTGTACTCAACCATGACCACGGCATCCGTGCCGGCGGGCAGCGGCGCTCCGGTCATGATGGCGGCGCAATGGCCGGACCCGATCTCTGCCTTGAAGTATTCACCGGCGCGCACCTCTCCATCCAGGGTGAGCACAGTGTCTGCCTGTGCCACGTCCTGGGACCGTACGGCGAAGCCATCGCGAGTGGAACGGTCAAAGGGAGGATAATCGCGGTCGGCATGGACGTCTTCTGCAAGGATACGGCCCCATGACTGACCGAGAGAGACGATCTCCGTTGCAGGAATCATGCCGGCAGCCGTAAGCCGGGCCTCAATTTCCGAGAGCGCCTGCTCAAAGCTCAACATCTTTGTAACTGCGGGCGTCCCTGGCATCATCGGTCTGTGCTCACCGGCAGCAAAGCTTCGCCGGAATCCCGATTATTTTGAAGTGATGAGATGAGCGAACCGGCTTTCGTCGCGCCAAATGGTCTGTTCGCGCTCGGGTCCCGTTGAAACCATGGCAATTTCCACTCCCACCTGATCAGAAAGAAACTGCAGGTAGTCCCGTGCCTTTTGAGGTAGCTTCGAGAAATCCTGCAGGCCGAAAGTCGATTGTTTCCAGCCGGGGAGAACGCGATAGTGAACCTTGACCAGATCGAGAATGTCGACGTCCGCCGGAAAACTCGTGAACCGCTTCCCTTCGTACTCGTATTCCATGCCCACCGGGATTTCGTCAAGTGTGTCCAGGATATCGAGCTTGGTGATGATCATGGCGCTCAGCCCGTTCACCCTGGCTGCATAGCGTGCTGCCGGCACGTCGAACCAGCCGCAGCGGCGCGGGCGGCCCGTCACGGCTCCGTACTCGCTTCCCCTGGCCCTCAATTCCTCGCCGCCATCACCCAGAATCTCCGTTGGAAAAGGGCCGCTGCCCACGCGTGTTGTATAAGCTTTGGAGATTCCAATGACCGTGCCGAGCCGGGTCGGCCCCACACCGGTGCCGGTTGATGCTCCTCCCGCCGAGGCGTTTGACGACGTGACGAACGGATAGGTCCCGTGATCAATATCCAGCAAGGTGCCCTGGGCTCCTTCAAACAGGACACGTTTGCCGCGGTCGATTTCCTCGTTGAGATATTCTGTGGCGTCGACCAGCATCGGAAGCAGATCCCGGGCCATCTCGATATATTCGCTGATCCATTCGTCGCTGCCAAAAGGAGCGCCGTCAAACAATGCTGAGGCGATCCGGTCCTTTTCCGAAAGCACGGCCTTGCATTTGCGGAGGAAGGCTTCGGGATTGCGCAGATCGCCGGTGCGCAGACCGCGCCGGCCGGATTTGTCTTCGTAGGTGGGGCCAATTCCCTTGGCCGTCGTGCCGATCTTTCCCACCCCGCGCGCCTGTTCTGCCGCCACCTCGTGGCTGCGGTGGTAGGGCATGATCAGGTGGGCACGATCGCTGATTTTCAGCCTTTCGCGGGCATTGACTCCGTTGCTTTCGAGCCCCTTGATCTCCTGGAGCAACGCCTCCGGGTTAATCACCACTCCCTGGCCGATCACGGCGATTTTGCCCGGCCGCAGGATTCCAGTTGGAACCAGTTGCAGAATGAATTTCTTGCCGTCGGCAACCACCGTGTGGCCGGCATTGGCGCCACCCTGATAGCGGGCGATGATGTCGAAATGCTCTGAAAGAGCATCGACGATCTTGCCCTTACCTTCGTCGCCCCATTGGAGGCCGACAATGGCAATGTTGGTATTTCCCTCGCTAGTTTTCATGCTTTTCGATATCTGCCTTCTTCGTCACATTCCAGCCTGATTAAGAAAACGGATGGGCCGTGTGACACGAAAATTCCTCCCGTGTTCGGCAACAGGGGGAAGACTTCCAGGTCCTGCCTGTTGTTCCGGGTACAATCAGGCTAGAGATTCTTGTCCAGCAGCTTGGCGAGATTGTCTTTTGAGGTTGTTCCGACAATCTGCTCCTTGATTTCCCCATTCTTGAATACCAGTAACGTCGGAATGCTTCGGATATTGTAGCGGCTTGTCACCGACTGGTTCTCGTCCACATTCACTTTCCCGACTTTCGCCCGGCCGGCATATTCACCGGCGACCGCTTCGATCGCAGGTGAAAGCATGCGGCAGGGTGCGCACCACTCGGCCCAGAAATCCACAAGCACCGGCTTGTCAGATCCCAGAACTTCCTGCTCAAAATTCTGATCGCTAAACTCCAGGATGTTACCTCCAGCCATCTGTTCAATCCTCCAGGTGAAAACAAATTTTAAGATGATGAAATAACTTTGGACTCTGTTCCTTGTGTCCTGCCTGCATAAAGGCTTTCGTAGAGGCTCGCGTATTTCCTGGCTGATTGCGTCCACGAAAAGTCTTCCTGCATGCAGTTTTGCTGCAGTTTGAACCAGGCATCCCTGTCGCGGAAGGTGGCAATCGCCCGCTGGAGACAGGCGAGCAAAGCTACCGGCGAGTACTGCCGGAATCTGAACCCCGTTCCCCTTTCGCCATCGAAAGGCTGAACAGTATCATCGAGTCCGCCGGTCGCCCTGACCACCGGCACTGTACCATACTTCATGCTGTAGATCTGGTTCAGCCCGCAGGGCTCATAGCGCGAGGGCATCAGGAACATATCCGCGCCCGCCTCGATCTGGTGGGCGAGGGCGTTGTCATAAGCCACCTTGACCAGAAACTTCTCCGGATATTTCTCCGCCAGCGAACGGAACAGTTCTTCGTATTCCGGCTCACCCGTCCCGAGCGCCGTGATGTAAAGGTCTTCTCTCATCAGCTCATCGGCGACTTGCGCGATCAGGTCGAATCCCTTTTGCCGGACAAACCTTGAGACGATGCCGAGGACCGGGCGGTCCAGGTGGGGATTCTGTGCGCCCAGCTTTTGAAGCAGCAACTTTTTGCAGATTTCCTTCCCCTTCATGTCTCCCGGGTTGTAATTCGCCGGAATCAATTTGTCAGTGGTGGGATTCCAGTCTTCGTAGTCCACGCCGTTCAGAATCCCCACCAGATGATCAGCCCGGCTTCGCAAGACGCCTTCAAGTCCGTGACCGAATTCGTCGGTCTGGATCTCCTCGGCATATTTCTGGCTCACGGTGGAAACAAAATCTGAAAAGACGATCCCGCCTTTCAGCAGGTTGACTTTCCCGTAATATTCCAGGCCTTCGATCCTGAACAGGGTCTTATCGATGGATATTCGCGGCATAATTTCGGGAGGGAAAAGTCCCTGATATCCGATGTTATGGATGGTGAACAGTACCGACGTCTTTTCATAGAACGGGTCGTTCGCGTAAAGGCTACGCAGGTAGACAGGGACGAGGGCAGATTGCCAGTCATGGCAGTGAATCACCGCCGGCGGTGTGGACGAACGCTTGATGAATTCCAGCGCCGCCATTGAAAACGCCGCGAAACGCTGGGCGTTGTCGGGATAATCCTTGCCGTTCGCCATGTAGAGCTGATCGCGGTCAAAAAATTCCGGGCACTCCATCAGATAGGTCCGGACACCGTTTGCCTCGCCGGCAATCTGGATGGACGCAAACTTGAAGCCCCCGGAGAGAGGAACCGTGATACTCCCTGCGCCCGGGACCACGGCTCCGGGCTTTGTGATCCTGTAGCGGGGAAGAAAGACCTCAACTTCGTAGCCCAGGGATGCCAGCGCCTTGGGCAAGGCACCCACCACGTCGGCCAGACCCCCGGTTTTCGAGTAGGGCACACTCTCTGATGCTACAAAAACTATTTTCATGGGGATGATCCACCGAATTTGCTACATACACTTAATAGGCTAAATTAGAGGATGGAGCCAGCAAAGTCAAGGTTCCGGATTCGAACCGCGCAGGAAGGAAAGGGCAGGATCGCAACTTGGTCGAACCTCTGTGTTGCTAACTTCTTATGGTTAAACGCCGCCGGCCGAAGCTGGGACAGCACTTTCTGTCTGACCCTCGTTATTGCTCGCGCGTGGCTGAGGCTCTTGAGCTGCGTCCTGATGACCTCGTCATCGAAATTGGCCCGGGGCATGGCGCTGTGACAGGATGGCTGGCCGCGCGCGCGCACGGCGTGGTGGCCATCGAGCTCGATTCCGAACTGGTGGACGAGCTTCGGCAGAACTTCCGCCCATCGCCCCATGTGGAAATTTTTCACGGCGACGTTCTCCGGACGGACCTTGGGGAGATTTGCCGTCGTCACAACGTGGAACGGTGCCACATTTTTGGCAACCTTCCTTACTACATTACTTCACCGATTATTCATCATGTGCTGGGATTTGCCGGGCAGGTTCGCGCCATGGGGTTGCTGGTTCAGCGCGAGGTTGCGGACCGGCTGGTGGCGCAGCCCGGGTCGCGCGATTACGGTTACCTCACGGTTTTCACCCGACTCTATTCTTCGGCTCGAGTGGTTTTCCATATTCCGCCCGGGGCTTTTTCTCCACCTCCCAGGGTCCACTCAGCCTTTGTGCGATTTGAGATGCACCCAGGCAGGCGGGCCGAAAGCCTGAAAGATGAGCAAAAGTTCCTGCGGTTCCTGAAACAGTCCTTTGCGCACAAGCGGAAGAAGCTTCTGAATTGCCTTGCCCCCATGTATTCACGGCAGAGAGTTGAGGCACAGCTTGAACGGCTCGGATTGCCCTCGCAGGTCCGTGCTGAAGAGCTTTCGCTTGAGCAGTTCGTTGCGCTCTTTTCGAGCCTTCGTGAAGGCGTTGAGTAACGATGGGCAGGTGGGGTCTCGGCGCACAGATGTCGACTCTCCGGGCTCCCCGGAGCTATGATAAGATTTCGACGTAGGTGAGGAGGTACTAACATCTCAAATTCTGATAACAAGTTACGAGCAATTCCCCTCGGAGGCCTGGGGGAATTCGGCATGAACATGATGGTCTTCGAGTATGGCGACCATGCCGTTGTGGTTGATTGCGGCGTGATGTTTCCGGACGCAGAACTGCCCGGCGTGGATATCATAATTCCCGACATCACTTATCTCCGCCAGATTCAGGGCCGGATCAGGGCCATTCTTCTCACCCATGGCCACGAGGACCACATTGGAGCGCTGCCCTATGTGCTGGACGAGATCGACGCTCCTGTTTACGGAACTTCGTTCACTCTGGCGCTGGCAAAGGCAAAGCTGGTGGAGCACGGCCTGGAAGACAGCGTCGTGATGCGTGAGATGAAGCCTGCCACGCCTTTTGACATCGGGCCGTTCCACGTGGAATTCATTCATCTCACCCACAGCATCATTGAGGCGGGCGCGCTGGCCATTACGACGCCTGCGGGAACCATCATTCACACGGGTGACTTCAAGTTTGACCCCACGCCGATGGATGGGCGTCAGAGTGATCTGCACACGCTGGCAGATTACGGGCGCAAGGGAGTCCTGGCGCTGTTCTCAGATTCCACCAACGTCGAGCGGCCCGGCATCACGCCTTCTGAGCGCGCCGTTCGTGAGCGCCTCTCTGAAATTATGACGGCTGCCAAAGGGCGTGTTCTGATCACATGTTTCTCCACTTCCGTCCACCGCCTGCAAATTGTGGCAGACCTTGCCCATGAGCGTGGACGCCGGCTCTGTTTTCTGGGCCGCAGCATGCTCCAGATTGCGGAAATTTCTCAGCAAATGGGGAAACTCCGCATTCCGCCGGGTTTGCTGGTGGCGCAACAGGAACTGAAGAATTTGCCGCGGTCTGAGGTTGTCCTGGTCCTCACCGGCAGCCAGGGGCAACCCATGGCGGCGCTTCCCCGGGTTGCGGTCAACCGCCACCGCTGGGCATCGGTTGAGCCCGGCGATGAAGTTGTGATTTCCGCCCGCGTCATTCCGGGAAACGAAAAGTCCATCTTCCGCATGATCGACCATCTGTATCGCCGAGGCGCCCATATTCATTACGATGACGGCAGCCAGCCGCCTGTTCATGTTTCCGGGCATGGCAGCGCGGAGGAGGCGAATCTGATGCTGAGCCTGGTTCGGCCGCGCTTTTTTGTGCCCGTCCACGGCGAATATCGCCAGCTTTTCCAGCATGCGGAAGCGGCCAAGCGGGTGGGGATCCCGTCTGAAAACGTCTTTCTGCTTGAAAGCGGCGACGTTCTGGAATTTGACGGCCGGGGAGCAAAGAAAGCTGCCCGCGTCAAGGTGGGGCGCATCTGCATTGATGTCGGGACGCTGGACGAGGTAGGCGATGTTATTCTGAAAGAAAGGCGCCACATATCAGCAGACGGCATCGTGATTCCTATTCTGGCGATCAATGAGCACACCGGGAAGCTTGAGGTTCCTCCGGAAATCGTTTCGCGTGGCTTTATTCCGATGGAGGAGGCGCCGGACCTGGTGGAGAGCGCCCGCCAGGTGATTTTCAAGACCATCGAGGTCTCCAATCGCGAGGAGATTGCTGACTGGGGGGTCATCAAGGAGAAGATTCGCACCGCTTTGCGCCGCCATTTCGATCAGGAAACCGGCAAGCGTCCCATGGTCCTGCCGGTCGTTCTGGAAGTCTGAGCACTGAATCACGGAGTCCCGCCAGCCCCCGGCAATATTCCTGGTGGGCCAATGCCCGGAATATTCGTTGTTTGCGTATAACACCGGGCATGGTAGTATTTGTGAACGGATGGGGATTGCGCCACCGCGTCCTGTGCCGTGCCTGAGGCATGGCAAAAAACATTCCTAGAGCCACGCACCTGCGGCGGGGAGGGCGACCGCGGGGAGCGCGTTTTCCCGGAGAAAATTCGGCGCATGCCAAGCTCCTCTTCAATTGCCAAAAGGGACCTTTCCAGGAAGTCTTCCAGCCCGTCGCTGATGGGATCGGAGCGCTTCGCTGAATTGGTGGGCTTTCTGTTGTTGATTCTGGGCCTGCTGGTTCTGTGCAGCCTGGTCTCCTATTTTCCCCGCGATCCTTCTTTGGACACGAGTGGGCAGGCTGCGGGAGCCATCCACAACTGGATCGGCCTGACGGGGGCTTATGGCGCGGATTTTCTGGAGCAATTGCTGGGTTGGTCGGCTTTTCTGGTTCCCCTATCTCTGTTTCTTGTGGGCTTCAGGCTGGTTCGGACGAGACCCCTGCAGTCTCCCCGTTCCAAAATGTTTGGGCTGGTGTTGTTGTTTCTGTCTCTTGGCGCCTTGCTGAGCCTGTTTCCTTATACTCCGCAGATCCACGGGGTGATTCACGGAAGCGGCCTGGTGGGATACCTGGTGGCCATCGGTCTGGTCAATGTCTTGAATCCCCTGGGCGCCGCAATTGTTGCCGGAGCCCTGTTTTTGACTTCTCTGTTCCTGGTCACCCGGTTTTCTTTTTCAGCCCTGCTGGCCATCCTTCAAAACCGTTTTGCGTTTATTGGAAGACTGCTCGCCCGCTGGCAGGACTGGCGCGAAAAGCGCCGTGCTGAGCGCCTGCGGCGCCAGATTGAACGGACGAAGGCTGCGGGCAGGCAGCCTGTGGTGATGCAAGAGGCGCGTCAACTCTCGCCGCGCACGGAAGCGAAAAATGAGCCCCCTCGGATGACAGCCAGCCAGCCGGCCCCGCCGGTTACGGATGGGCCCGGCACACTGGACCCCGAGATCATCGAACGCTCACACGCGCGCCCATCCGCGGGCGTAGAGGATGAAGGCGCGCCCAAGCCGCCGAAGCTTTCCGGCCGAAACCGCGGCCGCTATCAGCTGCCCAGTACCGCGCTGCTGCGGCCGCCTGACCCTGAAGAGAGAATCGATGAGAACGAGCTGAAGGCCCGCGCCCTCAGGCTGACGGAGAAGTTTGCTGAATTTGGGGTTACGGGAGCGGTTACCCAGATCCATCCCGGCCCTGTCGTTACCACTTACGAATTCAAGCCGGAAGCGGGTATCAAGTACAGCCGCATCGTGAACCTTGCGGACGATCTCTGCCTTGCCTTGAAAGCCGAATCGATTTTGATCGAGCGCATTCCAGGCAAATCAACCGTCGGCATTGAGGTGCCCAACGCGCATCGGGAGACGATCCATCTGCGCGAAACGCTTGAGTCAAGCGAATTCAGCGGTCACAAGTCCAAGCTGGTTCTCTGTGTGGGAAAAACCGTTAAGGGGGAGATCCAGGTCACCGACCTGACCCAGATGCCTCACCTGCTGATTGCCGGATCAACGGGGAGTGGCAAGAGCGTTGCGGTCAACTCTTTTATCGTCTCCATCCTCTACAAGGCGACGCCCGATGAAGTCAAGGTGATCCTGATTGATCCCAAGCGGCTGGAACTGAACCTCTATGAGGGTATTCCGCACCTCTTTACGCCTATCGTGACGGAGCCCAAGCTGGCTGCCAATGTTCTGCGCCGGGCTACGATGGAGATGGAACGGCGGCTGAAATTGCTGGCCGAGCAGGGTGTGCGGAACATTGAACAATACAACAAGCTGTTCGAGAAAACCTCGACGCTGGACCTGTTTGACACCGATCCCGAACGCAACCGGCCCCTTCCCTACATCATGATCGTCATCGATGAACTGGCAGACCTGATGATGGTCGAGCCGCAGGGTGTCGAGGAATCCATCACGCGTCTGGCCCAGATGGCCCGCGCGGTGGGTATCCATCTGATTCTTTCAACCCAGCGGCCCTCGGTGGACGTGATTACCGGTTTGATCAAGGCGAACCTGCCTTCGCGGATTGCGTTCCGGGTAGCGTCGAAGGTGGACTCCCGGACCATTCTGGACTCGAACGGCGCGGAAGCGCTGCTGGGCCGCGGCGACATGCTTTTCCTGCCGCCCGGGTCGGCGCGGCTGGTTCGCATGCACGGCGCGCTGGTTACCGAAAAAGAGATCGATAAAGTTGTCGAATGGTGCAAGCAGCAATGCGCCCCGGAGTACAACGAAGAATTCCTCAAGCCTGTCCGGGACAAGGATGACCGCAGCATCGACCTGGATGACGAAACGGACGCTTCAGAACTGGACGCCGTTTACGAGGATGCTGTTCGCGTGGTGGTCGAATCCGGCAAGGCATCCACTTCGCTTTTGCAGCGCCGCCTGCGGCTGGGATACGGACGGGCCGCCCGTCTGCTTGACCTGATGGAGCGTGACGGGATTATCAGCCCCCCGGATGGGTCCAAGCCCCGGGAGGTCTTGAAGCGCCCGGACTGGGTGCGGGAAATAGACGAACCCCTGCGGTAACCGGCTGTCACTGCAAGCGAACCCCCGAATAAATTCTTCCGACTGGATTTAAGGTCTCACCCTGCCCGCCTTTTTCCCTTGCAGGGAAAACGTGGCCCCATCTTCCAAAGCTCGAACCAACCCGGCAAGGCGCTAAAAGTCAATCAGGGTTTTGGGAGGGACCGCTGCGCGAATGGCATTCAGGATGGCGAAAAGATCGATGACTTCCTGGCAGATGGCTCCGGCAACCGGCGGCAGATGGCCTGTGGCGGCAAAAAACATTCCCACAACGCTCAAAGCCATGCCGCCCAGGGCGCTCTGGAGTGCAATGGCCCGCATCCGCCTGGCGATGTGGAAGAATTCATCCACCTTCTCCAGAGAGGTGTCCATGATCACGGCGCCGGCCGACTCCGAGGTGATGTCACTGTTCTGTCCAAACGCTATACCGATCGAGGCCGTCATCAGGGCGGGCGCATCATTGATGCCGTCGCCAAGGAAAAGCGTCTTGGCCTCCTGCGTGGCCTTGCGGACCAGCCCAACTTTTTCTTCGGGGCTTTGAGAGGAATAGACCTCTTTCACGCCAACCAGGTCTGCCAGATATTTCACTTCACTTTCCCGGTCGCCTGAAACCAGCATCAGCTTGCGAAAACCGTGCTTCCTGCCCAGATGCTGCACGAAGGACTTGCTTTCTTTCCGGGGGGCGTCACGGAAAATGTAAGTCGCGGCGTAAGCGCCATCGAGAGCAATCTCGCAGGACAGCCCTCCCGAAAGCGGAGGGAGAGAAGTTTCAGGGGTTCCAAACTCTTTGATCAGTGTGGCGCGGCTGGTGACGCGAATGGATCTGCCCTGGACCTCTCCCTGGAGGCCGCGGCCGGCTGCTTCGCTGATCCTGGCGGCGTGAACGAGGAGCAGGTTGGCATCTTGTGCGGCACGAAGAATAGCTCGGGCCAGGGGATGCTTGGAGTATTGTTCGACGTTCGCAACCAGCTGCAAAACCTCCATCTGGTCAAAACCGGGGGCAATGATTTGCTGTGTCAGGTGCGGCAGGCCGTAAGTGAGCGTCCCGGTCTTGTCAAAGATGATGGTCCGGCAGGTATCGAGCTGCTCCAGGACCGACGGGTCCTTGACAACGATTCCGCGGCGGGCAGCCAACGAGATGGAGCCGATGATGCTGATCGGAATGGCAATCAGCAGAGGGCAGGGCGTCGCAATCACCAGGACGGCCAGAAAGCGCACGGCTTCTCCACTCCAGGCCCAGGCGATCAGCGCCATGGCCACGGCAATGGGCGTATAGTAGGCGCCCAACTGGTCACCCAGTCGTCGAATGCGCGGGCGGTTTTGCTGGGCTGTCTTCATGACTCCCATGATCCGGGCATAACGGGAGTCGACCGCCAGTTTTTCCGCCTGGATGGTGAGAGCTGATTCGCCGTTGATGGCGCCCGACAGAACCTGCGCCCCGGGCGCCTTGGAGATTTCAAAGGGCTCGCCGGTCAGATACGACTCATCCATAATGCCTTCGCCGGAGATGACAATGCCGTCAACCGGGCAGATTTCATGAGGATAGACCGTCAGCGTGTCCCCGATCCTGATTTCTTCCAGGGGGACGTCGGTGATGGTGGTGTCGTGTTGGCGATGCGCAACGCTGGGCATTCGTTTGGCGAGCGCCTCCAGAACCGACGACGCGCTGCGGACCGCATAGGCCTCCAGAACGTTGCCGCCGGAAAGCATAAGAACCACCAGCGTGCCGGCCAGGTATTCACCCAGAATGACGGAGACCACGATCGAGATGCCGGCCAGCAGGTCGGATCCGAATTCCCTCCGAAAAACCTTGAGAACCAACCCATAGACGAGCGGGGCTCCCCCCAGAACCAGGGCCGCAAACAGGGGAAGATCGTAAGTGAGCTGCGACGATTTCAGGAGAAATCGAAGGACTAAATGGCAGGCGATCCCTGCAATTGCGACGATAGCTACAGCGTTCTCGGTTGAAACGCGACGTTTTTTGCCGCCCTGCGCGGGCTGATTGGAATTTAAGCTTCTCACTTTATTTCTGCCTTATATCCTGGGGCCTGGGGTCTCTTTTTTCAATCCTCAAAGGGTTCTTTCGGATGAAATAGACAGGCTCTCGAAAGCTTTTTTAAGTTGAATGGCGCGTCAAGGTGACCTCTCTTAATCATTTTACATCTAAGGAGATAGAGAAATTTGCCAGGAGGCTTTCCTTGACCTGAAGGGTAGCGTAAAATAAGATAAATGATTTTGCCCCTTGCGGCGTTCCCGGCTGATGCCAGGTCCGGAGGGGAAGTGCTGTGGATGCAGGAGTGGCAGGCGAGGAAGTAGATGTTCGAAACACTTCAAGATAAGTTCCAGCAGGCGTTCAAGAACCTTCGCGGAAGGGGAACCCTGACTCCGGAAGCGGTTGACGAGACGCTGCGTGAAGTTCGCATGGCGCTGCTGGAGGCCGACGTCAATTTCAACGTGGTCAAGGCGCTGCTCGACCGGGTACGGGTTCGCGCGCTGGGCGAAGAGATTGGGGCGACGTTTACGCCGGCGCAGGAAGTGGTGCGCATCGTACGCGACGAACTGGTGGACATCCTTGGACGTGACGCCTCGCTGCTGACTTTTTCCAAAGAATATCCCACGGTGCTTCTGATGGTGGGGTTGCAGGGTTCCGGAAAGACCACAACTTCCGGCAAGCTGGCCCTCTGGCTCAGCAAGAAAAAGAAGCGTCCCATGCTGGTTTCGGTTGACGTCTACCGCCCGGCGGCGCGGGAGCAACTGGCGGTGATTGCCCAGGCGATCGGAATTCCCTGTTTTGCGGGTGACGGCATCGATTCGCCCATTGACCTCGCCGTGGCGGCGAGAAAAGACGCCGCCGACCGCGGGCACGACGTGCTGATCGTGGATACGGCCGGCCGGCTGCACATTGACGAGCCCTTGATGAAGGAAGTCACCGAGTTGCGGTCCACCCTCCGTCCGAGCGAAGTTCTGCTGGTTGCCGACTCCATGGTGGGGCAGGATGCCGTGAAAAGCGCCCAGGAATTCCACGAGAGGCTGGGCGCCACGGGAGTGATCCTCACCAAGCTTGACGGCGACGCCCGGGGCGGCGCTGCGCTGAGCATCCGCCACGTGACAGGCCAGCCCATCAAATTTATTGGCGTGGGCGAAAAGTATGACGCCCTGGAAGTTTTTTATCCGGACCGAATCGTTTCCCGGATTCTGGGCATGGGCGACATCCTGTCACTGATTGAGAGAGCGGAAGAAAAGATTGACAAGAACAAAGCTCTGGAAGTCCACCAGAAGCTTCAATCGAACTCTTTTACGCTTTCCGACTTCCGTGACCAGCTGGCGCAAATGCGTTCTCTTGGGCCGCTCGACCAGATGCTGGGCATGCTGCCGAAAGTGGGCATGCTGAAGAATGTGGGCAAAGTCCATGTGGACGAGAAGGAACTGGTCAGGATTGAAGCGATCATCAACTCCATGACGGAGAAGGAGCGGCGCCGCCACGACATCATCAACGGCAAGCGCCGGAAAAGGATTGCACGCGGCAGTGGAACCACGGTCCAGCAGGTCAACCAGGTGCTCAAGCAGTACATTCAGATGCGGAAGATGATGAAAACAATGAGCACCAGCCTGTTGGGAAAAAAGATGGGCCGTCTGAAGTTGCCGGCGGGCATGGGAGGCCTGGGCTCCTAGGCGCGCGGCCGCCATTCCAGAAAGGTGGGGATGGCCCCTAAAGTTTTGCTATTGTTATTGAGTGGAACGGTTTGGCCCGGGCGACGAACCCTTGCCGAACCTTCAATCTGGATTGCAGGGAGGAAGATTGTTAAGAATACGACTGGCTCGGACAGGAACGAACAAGAAACCGAGTTACAGGGTTGTTGTGATTGAACAGGATCAACCGCGTGACGGTGGGTTTGTGGAAATCGTCGGACATTATAATCCGCGGAGGGATCCCGTGGAGTTGGTGTTGAAACGAGACCGTGTGGATTACTGGCTGGGTAAAGGCGCGCAGCCATCCGAGACAGTGCGGAGCCTTCTGAAGAAGTCGGCATCAGCTTAGGCAGAAGGATTGTCCGTTTCGCCTCACCATGGCGCAGGGTCCACCATTTGGGTTTCCCAAGTACACTTTCTAATGAGCTAGAGCACAAACTCAGTTCGGCAGGAGGGACCAAGTGGAAATGAAGAATCTCATTGAGGAGATCGCCAAGGCGCTTGTGGATAATCCCGAGGAGGTTGCTGTCCGGCCGGTGGAAGGAGAGCAGATCACGGTTCTGGAGCTTCGAGTTCATCCCTCGGACCTTGGGAAAGTCATCGGCAAGCAGGGAAGAACCGCCCGGTCGATTCGGACCATCCTTGGGGCTGCCGGGATGAAACTCAAGAAGCGTTTTACCCTTGAGATCCTGGAATAGGGCGGGTACGGGCGCTTCCGGCAGGCATCAGGATAAGTCGAGAGTGTCCACTATGCACCGGCAAGTTCAGCAAGGGGCCAACACTGCCGAAGTTGACGGTGAGATGCGGGCGTTGATTGCCATAGCGCGGATCACTCGTCCACAGGGACGCAAAGGGGAAGTGTTGGCGGAAATTCTCACCGATTTCCCCTCCCGCTTCGCTGATCTTCAGCGGGCATTTCTTGAAGACCCTGGCAAAGATCCCCAGGCTGTAACTGTAGAGCATACGTGGTTGCACAAGGGGAAAGTGGTCCTCAAGTTTGCCGGCATCGGTTCCATTGATGATGCTGAAACGTTGAGAGGGCGGCTGGTTCTGGTTCCCGAGGAAGAGAGAGTCGCTCTTTCCGCTGACCAGTATTATCTCTCGGAACTGGAAGGCTGCCAGGTGGTTGCAGAAAGTGGAGGAACGAGGACGCCCCTGGGAATGGTCACCGAGATCGAACGCACCGGGGGAGCGGACCTGCTTCATGTTGCGGATGAGTTCCGGGGAAATTCTCATTCCGTTCGTGCGGGCCATCTGCAAGGTAATCGATCCCGCGTCCAGGCTGATTGTGATCGACCCTCCGGAAGACCTTCTCGATCTGAATCGGGAATAAAGGGCTTTGTCATCGAGCGATTGAGCCTGAGGTAGCCTCTAAGACGATGCAATTTGACATTGTCACCATTTTCCCGGACTTTTTCGGGAGCGTACTGGCGCACGGCGTCTTGAAGCGCGCCCTGGCGGGTGGCCAGTTGGCGGTCCACCTGCACGACCTTCGCGATTTTACGGATGACCGCCACCGGACGGTTGATGATCGCCCGTTTGGGGGCGGGCCGGGAATGGTCCTGAAGCCCGAGCCGATTTTCCGGGCCGTCGAATCGATCCAGTCGGCAGGAGAGGCGGAGGACAGTTCCCGTTATTCTCCTGTCACCGCAGGGCCGCCTGTTGCGGCAGCCGGTGGTGGAAGAACTTTCCCGGCACCCCCGTCTGGTTTTGATCTGCGGGCGCTATGAGGGCATGGACGAGCGCGTGGCAGAGAGCCTGGCGACGGATGAGCTGTCGATCGGCGATTATGTTTTGAGCGGTGGTGAAATCGCCGCCGCCGTCGTGATGGAATGTGTCGCCCGGTTGATCCCGGGCGTGCTCGGCAACGAAGAATCGATTGCGCAGGATTCGTTTGGCGAGGAATACGCCCCTGGCCGGAGGGTTCTCGACTGGCCGCATTACACCCGCCCCGCCGGGTTCAGGGGAATGCAGGTGCCGGATGTTCTGCTTTCCGGAGACCATGCAGAAATCTGCCGCTGGCGCAGGCGGAAGGCGCTTGAAAAGACGTGGCGAAAACGGCCGGAACTGCTGGCCGATCTGCCGCTTGACGAGGAGGACCGGCGGGTTCTGGAAGATTTGAAGCAAGCCTCATGGCTGCCCGTTTCGCCGCGGCAAAGCTGAGGTTTTTGTCCGGCGGCCGCGGCCGGGAGTTGGTGAGCAGGGATCACACCCATTTCTATTTGAAGATGGAGCGTTACCACAATGAGCATCGTTGAAAAGATTGAACAGGAACAACTGAATAAAGGCATTCCGCACTTTCACGCAGGTGACACGGTGCGGGTGCACGTGAAGATCAAGGAAGGGGAGAAGGAGCGAATCCAGGTGTTTGAGGGCATCGTCATGGGGCGGCGCCGGGCTCAGAACCACTCCACCTTCACCGTTCGCAAGATGTCTTTCGGCCACGGTGTCGAGAGGATCTTTCCCTTGCACTCGCCCATCATCGACAAGATTGAGCGCGTCAAGGCGGGGCAGGTTAGGCGCGCCAAGATTAGTTATCTGCGTGGCCGCCGGGGCAAGGCTGCGCGCATCCGCGAAGCCCGCACAGAGCGCGAAGGCTAAACGCCGGCCCCATCAGCCCGGCCGGCAAACGGGGGCCCTCCGCTATTCTGAAGTGGAACGTCTGGTCGTCATCCGATGCCGCGACTGTGCAAACCCGGAGCGTTGAAATGTTCCTCGCGGCTTGAATCGCACCTGCTTCGCCGGGGCGTCAAGCTTGTTGCGGGGACAGACGAAGCCGGGCGGGGTTCGCTTCTGGGGCCCTTATACGTCGCGGCCGTCATCCTTGACGCGGCGCAGCCCATCCCCGGACTGAATGATTCAAAAAAACTTTCCCCGCAGGCGCGCTCCAGTTTCGCCCGTCAGATCCGCCAGACGGCTCTCGCTTACCAGGTGATGGCTGTGCCTGCCAAAGAGGTTGACGACCTGAATGTCTATGAGGCCACGCGGCAGGCCATGATCCGCTCGCTGCTGGCGCTCGATCCGCTGCCGGAATTCGCCCTCGCGGACGCCATGCCCCTCCAGAACGGCCGCCGGCCCGGCTTCTCCATTCCTTACTGGCCCCTCATCCACGGCGACGCGCGCTCGGTGTCGATTGCCGCCGCCTCCATCCTGGCCAAGGTTTCCCGCGACGAACATCTCGAACGGCTGGACGGGCAGTACCCGCAATATGGCCTGGCCCGCAACAAAGGCTACGGCACGCGGGACCACCTCGACGCCCTGGCCCGCTACGGCCCCTGCCCCGAACACCGCCGCACCTACCAGCCCGTCAAGGACATGCTGGCTCCAGGCCTCCCCTTCGGCCCCGCCTGAGCAGGTACGTACGCCACCACCATCTTTCCAAGCAGTCCGGCCTTTGCGCCGTCATTCCGAGGAGCCGGAAGGTGACGAGGAATCTGCTTTTTAGCAGGTAGCGCAGAGTTGTGCGCGGAGCGCATTACTCTGCGGCCCTTTGTTTGACCTTGGTCCTCATGAATGTTATGCCTATTATCATTCTATGTAACCATTTTGTTCCGCAATGATTCACAATCAGAAAAGCCGCAGAGTTAAAGAACAACTCTGCGCTACCCGCTGCGTCTTTGCCTCTTCAGGGGCCGGAAGCCCGCTCCCTTGGCCTGCCGTTCTCTGTCGGACCTGAAGGCCCGACCTCCTGCGCCTGCAAGGCATCGCTGCAGTGGTGTGCTTGGCAGACGTTTGCCTGTTTCTTTCGCAGGCCTTGTAGTGCGGCGGCTTGCCGCCGGCTTTTCTAATTCCACGGCGGCAGCTGGCGCTACCGCACTCCAAGGCGGAAGCAAGCTCCCGCACGCCAAGGCGGATTTTGCTTGACAAATGTCGGCTAGCATGGTAGTCTTTCAGGTGTGGTCGATCGTTCGGGCGTCAGACGGAATTTGCAGACTCTATGGCCGACATTGCAGGGTACGAAAAAGACTAGCTGCCTGGCTTTTTGGGACAAATGGGACAGGAAAAGATGTTATTTTAAAAAACGAACCCGAGAAGTTATTGATAATAAATGATCGTCCCAAAAAACGAACCCAAACGAACCCAAAAACGAAGCCGGGAAATTGTTGAAAAAACGTAGATATGGAAAAACGAACCCAAAAACGAACCCGGCTATGTCGTTGAAAATAATATGGCGTGAAAAAACGAACCCGAGCGGCCTTGAAAGGCAAACATGAAATTCTAGCCTATTAAGCGACCTCAGAATTGCCTGGTTTTCCTCCGTTCACGCGAACGCCATGCTGCGGAATTTCTCAAATCGCCAACCGGCTTTTCAGCCGATGGAGTTAACCGCACGCGCACGATGTGCAAACCTTCGCCCTTCTGATGGTATGCTTTTGAACAGACATTAATCTTCAGAGGTGAACAGAGTGGCTCGATTGCTGATTCGAAACGGGCGTGTGATTTCGCCCGAGGACGGCCTCGACGGCATGCTGGACCTGCTGATCGAAGACGGGAAGATACGAGAAATCGGTCCGCACCTTTCCGGTCCGGCTTATGAGACCATCGATGCCGCGGGCCAGATTGTTGCGCCCGGCTTTGTCGATATTCACGTTCACCTGCGGGAGCCGGGCGGAGAAGCTTCCGAGACGTTGGAGACCGGCCTGCGGGCAGCGGTGGCAGGAGGTTTTACGTCCGTGTGTCCCATGCCCAACACGCGTCCGGTGAATGACAGCGCTGAGCTCACGCGCCATCTCGTCACCCGGGCGAAGGAATTGAAGCTGGCCCGCGTTTTTCCCATCGCGGCCGTGACGATGGAAAGCCAGGGGGAAAAACTCACCGACTTCCAGGGCCTGATGGCCGCCGGGGCGGTAGGATTTTCAGACGACGGCAGGCCCGTCAGGACAAGTGGACTGATGAAGGAGGCCCTGGAGAAGGCGAAAGAGCTTGGCGTGCCCATCATCGACCATTGCGAAGTGCCGGAGTTGAGCGCCGGCGGAGCCATGAACGAAGGCGTGCATTCAAAATCGCTGGGCCTGCGTGGCATTCCGAACGAGGCGGAAGACGGTTGCACTGCCAGGGATATCGATATTGTTGCTTCCACCGGAGGCCATCTGCACGTGGCGCACCTGTCAACGGCGGGTGGCGTCCAGATGGTGCGTGAGGCCAAAGATCGCGGCTTGCAGGTGACCTGCGAGGTTACGCCGCACCACTTTACGCTGACCGACGAAGACGTCACCCGCTTCGGAACCCATGCCAAGATGAATCCTCCGCTTCGCAAGGTTTCGGATGTGGAAGCACTGGTGGCGGGCATTCAGGACGGCGTTGTGGACGCCATTGCCACGGACCATGCGCCGCATGCAGCCGAGCTGAAAGCGCGGTCCATGGCGGAAGCTCCGTTCGGAGTAACCGGTCTTGAAACGGCCCTGGCGCTGGGCCTCAAACAATTGGTCCATCCCGGGAAGATCACGATCGGCCAGTGGATCGCTTTGATGAGCTCCAGGCCGGCGCGCATCATCAACCAGCCGCTGGGCCGCATCCAGGCGGGAGGCGCTGCGGACCTGACCCTGTTCGATCCCGAACTCGAATGGACTTATCAGGCCGCCGAGGGCTATTCCAAAAGCCGCAACTCGCCCTTCGACGGATGGAAGTTTCGGGGTGCGGTCACGGCCACAATAGTCGAAGGCCGGATCGTATTCCGGCGCTGACGCGGGCGAGGCATCGCGGGGCTTCACTTGACTTTCCGTGTCTCGCGTCCTAACGTATTGCTGCCGGTTGAATTCTACAGCCGGGATGTATGGGAATCCAATCCACCGGCGGGCGTCGCCAACATGGTTGGAAGGTCGAACTTCCAGCAGAGTGAACCCGTCCACACTGGTTGACAATGCCTCCATCGCTCTCCGCGATCGACGCCATTTCGCCCGCATTTGATCGAGTCAGGCGGCAGCTTTTCCAGCCGTTTCGGTTCGCCTTCTGGGCGCGCATGGCGCTGGTGGCTCTGGCGACCGGGGAATTTTACAGCAGCAGCAGCTGGAGCGGCCTGCGTTTCACATTGCCGTCTGCCAGAAGGAACCCCGGCTACGATTTTCTCGGACGGGTCCGGCCACACTGGGAATATCTGAAGCCCTACCTTCCATGGATCGTTCTTGTTGTCCTTCTGATGTTTGTTGGCGTGGGCTTATGGGTGTACATCTCCAGCGTTTTTCGTTTTATTCTTTTTGACTCCGTCCTGACTGATCGTTGCGCCATCAAGGCGCAATGGCGGCAATGGCGTTCCCAGGGAATGAGATTCTTTCTGTGGAGGGTCTGCCTGGGACTGGGAGTCTCGGCGGCACTCGGAATATTAGTGGGCGCCGGGAGCCTGGCGCTGGTTGCTACCGGCGCCCTCAAGAATCCTCGCCAGCACATTGCGCTGCTGGTGCTGGGCGGCATGGCAGCCTTTCTGTTGCTGACCTGCCTGATCATCCTGGCGGCGCTGGTGGCGCTGTTTGCCAGGGACTTTGTGGTGCCCGTGATGGCGCTGGAAAATGTGGGGATCATCGATGGATGGCGTCGTGTGATCACCCTGCTGAGTGCTGATAAGAAAGCCTACGCGGGCTATGTGCTGATGAAGATCGTTCTGGTGGTGGGCAGCACGATTCTTTTCGGGATCCTGACCCTGATTGCCGTTTTGCTGTTTCTAATCCCGATTTCAATTGCTGGTGCCGGAGTCTACTTTTTCGCCAGGTCTGCCGGGCTGCTGTGGAATTTCCCCGCCATCGCCGTCGCGGTTATCCTCGCTGCCGCTGCGTTGGAAGTAATCTTTTACGCCAGCGGATTTATTTCGGCTCCCGCCATGATGTTCTTCCAGGCTTATGTCATCCACTTCCTGGGAGCACGGTATCCAGCGCTGGGAGCCCGGATTTCTGCGCCCCCCGCGCCGCCTGTGCCGCCAGCTTTTCCTGACGCCAGCGTCTCGCCGGCCGGCTAGGATTGCTGAACAGGCTTCGATGCGCCTGGACGGCTGCCGGGTTTCACGGCGGGCTTACCCTCCTTGCAGAGAGGGCAATCGTCCGGATCCCAGGTCTTTACGTCCAGCGTGACGAGTGCAGCCTTGGGGACGTCAAATTCAACATTGCCGCCACTGCGGTCAACCAGAGCGCCGATGCCCACCACCTTGCCGCCGGCATCCTCAACGCATTGGGCGGTTTCACGAGTGGACTTGCCTGTCGTGATGACGTCTTCCACAACCAGCACGGGCTCGCCCTGCTCCAGGTGGAAACCCCGCCGCAGGGTCATCTCGCCGTCCTTTCGCTCGGTGAACAGCGCTCTCAGTCCCAGCGCGCGTGCAACTTCATGCGCCACGATCACTCCTCCCAGCGCGGGCGCTGCCACGGTCTTTGCTCCCAGTTCACCGAGTTTGGGCCCCAGTTCAATACACAACTGCTCTGCCACCCGGGGATGCTGCAGCACCAGCGCGCACTGAATATAGCGGTCACTGTGAAGGCCGGAGGAAAGAATAAAGTGGCCCTCCAGCAGAGCGGAGTACTCGCGGAAAATTTTGAGAATGTCGTCTTCAGTCATGGGTTGTCCTTATGAAGAAGTTGAACCTATCCGGAAGATTCCTGCATTTCCTCCAGGATGGTTTTTGCGGCGGTTGCCGGATCTGGAGCCGCTGTGATGGGGCGTCCGATCACCAGGTAATCCGCTCCGGCATCGAGGGCAGACTTCGGCGTTGCGGTTCGCGACTGATCGTTTGCCGCCGCGCCTGCGGGCCGAATGCCTGGAGTCACAATCACAAAATCCGGACCGCACTCCCTGCGGAGAGCGGAAACTTCTTTTGCGGACGCCACCACGCCGTCCAGGCCCTCCGACTGTGCCAGGCGAGCCATGCGGAGTACGGCGCTTTCGGGCGGCCCGGCGATACCCAGCTCATCCAGGTCCTCGGCCGCGAGGCTGGTAAGGATGGTTACGGCCAGTACCAGCGGACGGGGACGGTTGTCAGAGACTCCCTCCCTGGCTCCTTCCAGGGCCGCACGCAGCATTTTTCTTCCGCCCAGCGCGTGAACGTTCAGCAGGGTCACGCCCATCTTTGCCGCTGCCCGGCAGGCGCCGCGCACCGTGTTGGGAATATCCAGAAACTTGAGGTCGAGGAAAACCTTTTCGCCCGAATCGATCAGATAGCGGGCCAGCATCGGGCCTTCCGACGTGAAGGCTTCCATTCCAACCTTAAACATTCCGGCGTGCCCACGCAGTTTGTCCGTCATGTGCGCGGCGGCCTCGGCGGTATTGAAATCAAGCGCAACAATCAGTCTGTCTCGAGCCTGCACCTGTCTTCTCCTGATTCCGGTCCGCCGGGCGTGACCTGACGCTGGTGGGTGACCAGCAAGGGTAATTAGGAATTGTAAGTTGGCACGGAAAAAAACTAAATAGAAAAACTTCGCTTTCCCGCGTGGTGCCAGAACCCGCCATTGAAGTGCGGAAACTTCCGCTCCTGCCCTATTATTTATGCGTACGTTGCGACGTTCCTGCTTTGTCCGGCGAAAGTTGCCGGAGCGCAGCCGCTTGTTTTCGATATCGTGCCACGTTGCGCTGGTGTTCTGCAAGTGTTCCGGCAAATCGATGACCACCGTTGTTATTGCTGACAAAATAGAGATAGTGCGTCGAAGCCGGATGAAGAGCCGCAAGAATAGAAGCTTTCCCCGGATTGCAAATGGGGCCAGGCGGAAGCCCGCTGTGGACATAGGTATTATAGGGAGACTTCAGATTCAGGTCGCTTTCGGTGATCGGCGCCCGTGGCAGGTGGGAAATTTCTGCCGCATAGGCTACGGTTGGATCACATTGGAGCGGCATTCCTTTCTCCAACCGCAACTCGAAAACCTGTGCGATGATGGGACGTTCATCGGCGTCCGGCGTTTCCTTTTCAATCAGCGATGCGAGTGTCATGACCCGGTGGAGGTTTACGCCCGGTTGGCTGAGGTCCTGTTGAAAATCCTGGTTCAGGATTTCACGGAAGCGTGCCAGCATCTTCATCGCAATGTGCGCCGCCGTGGCGTGGTATTCGAATCGATAGGTATCCGGAAACAGGTATCCCTCGAGCGAGGGCGCCTTCGGATCGAGATCCCGCATGGGAGCAGCGTTCCGGGTTATTCTCAGAAAGTTTTCCGGCGCAATCCCCAGCCTTTTCTGCAGGACCCGTGCGATATCAAAGCGGTTGGATCCTTCGGGAATGACGACAGTGCGAAAATAAACTTCGCCGTGGATCAGTTTCCGGTAAACGTCCAGCGGCCTCAGCGGGCTGTTGAAGAGATATTCGCCTGCCTTCAAATGATGGCGCCGTCTGCCTGCGCCATAAAGCAGAAGGAAGGGCCATCGATGCGCGAGAATACCCTTCGCCACCAGCTGGTTTGCAACTTCCGGGGCCTGTGTCCCAGGCGGAATATCAACGATCATCTCTCCCGTGTAGCCGCGATAAGGCCGCAGAGCTTCAATGCTGAGGATGGCAATCCCCACAATGACCCCCAGCAGCATCAACGCGAGGATCTTCTTTTTCACAACCTTCCTCCGCCGGCGTCATTCCACTCAGCCTGCCTGGCAGGGTGATCCAGGTAGTTTTGAAGCAGCAAGACGGCTGAAACACGATCGACAGCTTGCTGTCGTTTGTTAATGCTGAGTCCTGCCGTTTTGAGCATCCGATTGGCTTCCACGCTGGTTAGGCGCTCATCCCACATTTCCACGGGACATTTCACGCGGTTCTGCAGCTTTTTCGCAAAGTCTTCCGCATGGCGTGACATTGAGGTTGCTTTTCCGGTGTGACCAATCGGATTGCCAACGATGATTTTCTCAACGGAGTATTCCTCAACTACGACTCGAATGTGTTCAATGTCCTTGCGGATGGAGGTCCGTTGAAGGGTGGGGAGTCCCTGCGCGGTGATGCCCAGTGCATCGGAGACTGCCAGCCCAATTCGCCTGAGTCCAAAATCGATCGACAATATTCTCGCCGGCAACTTTTCTTCCTGTTGGGCGGAGACGAATTCAACAGATCGGTCCCCTGTTGCCCCCTGAGTGTTTGCTGCCTCCATGATACACCGCGCCGTGTCTTGCCCAGGTAAACATGGGCCGCGGTTGGAGGAAAGGCGAATGACGATTCCATTGGCCTCGCCTCGCGGGCCGGAACCGATCGATTTCCAGGTGGCCATGGCTACTGACGGTCACTGAGCATTGCGGAGAATGTTCCACTTCCCGGAGGTCCAAAATACTTGAACCCCTGGCAGGTAACAAACAGGCTCGTTACCAGGGCGAGGATGCCGACCGCCGCTTGCGTCACATTCATCACCACCAGCCCCGGTTGGGGGCCAGGAATCGCACGGGCGTTGAGGTTCATGCTGAGGGATATGATCCCGAGAAAAAGTTGCAACCCCACCACTTGGGCAAGGAAAACCGCCGAAATTTTGAACGCACGCAGATGCGAAAACTTGGTCAGTGCCATCTCCAGAATCCACAGGGAGCAGGCCGTTGCTGCAATTCCCAGCACCAGGTGTGGCGCGATTCCAATTTCCTTTTTCCGAAATCCTTCCCCCAGCAAGGGTTGTACGAACACTGCTGTCGTTGTAAAAACCAGAATCTGCCTGATGGAAGGGGACGCGAGGTCCGGCATCTTAAGTTCATCCCATCGCCAGTCGGTCCGCGTGAATAAAGCCAGGCACACGGTGAGACAGAAAAAGATCTGAATGCCAAGTGCGTACCCCACCGACGCCGCTACTGGAAACAGATTGTGCAGGGGACTCAATACCACGAGGGCAACTACAAGGAAAACTCCAACGGTGACCATCCCAAGATTCTTCAAGTAACGCTGGTAATGGCTCTTCCACAACCACAAAGCGAGAATAACACTCAAGACGCATACCGTGGCACCAAGAACCATGAAGGCGTGCGCATACCCGGTGGGCGGGGCAGTGAAAGATGGGTTGCTGGCACCCGGGGTTGCCCAGAGCGTGGCCAGGAAGTTCGTGGTTGTACCTGATGAAGCGACTACGCCCATCATGTAGAGGAGAAACGTCACGACGGCCACGAGACTGCCAAACCTGTGCAGCCAGGAAACATCGCTTGCTGTTTTGGTCATGGTCAAAGAACCTCGGATGAACAATCCGTTTACACGCAAGGCGCAAGGCACGCGGCCCATCCCCACCCGCGCTGGAATTAAATCAGATGTTGAGCCTTGTGGCTGCGCTGGGACACTTTCCCGGTCAGGGTTTGCTCATCCTGGCCAGGAGTTTTGCAACCGTTTCTCGCGGCAGGAAACGCTGCGAAAAAATGCTGGCCTTATTCACAAAACGCGGCACAACCAGCCCTCCGCCACGCTGAAGCCGCTTCAGCGCGTCATCCACCACTTCTTCCGGACTTTGCGGGCCACCCGGAAACCTGTGCCTTCCGTGGCGGGCGCCGATATTCACAAAATGGGTTCGCGTGCCCCCCGGGCACAGCGTCACTACGGCCACTTGATAAGGCTTTAATTCTTCCCGGAGAGCCATCGAAAAGCTGTTCATAAAGGCTTTCGTGGCGGCATATGCCGTCGCGTAGGGAATCGGCTGAAAGCCTGTCATTGACGAAACGTTGATGATTCCGCCGCGGCGACGCTTAATCATCCCCGGCAAGAGGTGAAAAGTCAATTCCATCAGCGCCTCGATTTGCAGGCGCATCATGGCTGTTTGCTTATCGAGAGGCAGTTCCCAGAACTTCCCGCGCGCCCCAAAGCCGGCGTTGTTGATGAGAAGATCGATCCCAAAACCGCGCTGGCCGACCTGCCGGGCAAGGCGTTCGCCCGCGCCTGGCTCACCTAAATCCATCGCCAAAGGTTCGGCGAGAATCTGGTGCGCGGTCTTGAGTTCGGTTGCGAGGGTCTCCAGCTTGTCGCCTGAGCGGGCAACCAGGAATACGTTTTTCCCCCGGGCCGCAAGCTCGCGAGCAAAGCATTCCCCGATGCCGCTGGATGCTCCGGTAATCAGTGAGTAAAGAGGAAGGTTCATGTTTGCAGCCCGGTGGCAGCACTCTGCGAGTTTGTTGCTCTTGATTTGAATTTTGGAGACTGCTTCCGCTGATAAAGAGATTCATGGACGGTCGCCGCAACAAAGAGCAAGGGCAGCAGATCCCGCAGTTCTCCATTGATGTGATGCCCGTCAAAAGGATGCGCATGGTGTTCCCCGTGGAGAGGACCCAGCCGCTCGTGCAGGAACTTGCGGATGATTCCCTTGCCGGGAGCGAATCGTCCGTGCAAGACGAAACGGTGGAACAGGTATTCCACAAGAGTCCAGACGGGCACCCCGGCTGCGTAAAAAACGATCGCTACCACGGGATGAGAGGACTGGACTGCGTAGAAAAGCACCACGAAAGCACATAGTGTATAGAAAACCGTCATGGGGTAGAGGCGATGGCGTGAGATGCGAGCCTGCTGGCGCTTGTAAACGCCGAACGGCACGTCAGGATAAGCTAACCGGTATTCATTTTGTGCTGTTTGCACATTTCCGCCTGAAACTCTCTTGTCCATTTAATAACCTCAGCGAGCTAAATTCCCGCTCTTGGATAGATGCACAAGCAAGTTTGTAGTTACACGTCCGCGCCCGCTCACGATTTCAGCACTACGGCCCGATTGTTCACGTTTCCGCCAATAAATTCTAACCCGGGGTCACAACATCATCAACATCGTTGTCTCGCTCCAAACGAACACCCTTCGGGGTACGTGGTCTCCCAAGGTTGCTATCGGAAATTTGCTCTGGAAAGGTTGATGTTTCGCAGCGTCTGTCTCAGCTTGTCCAGGGGGGATCCCCCGCCTGATCAAAGAGCCGTTTGTAAGCCTTCGTGCCGCACATTCCAACTGCCGTGGCTCGGGAAGCCCGGTGATTTCTGTTCAGGAGTGGTCAACCTGAGCTTTCGGGGTTTTCGTCCGGGTTTGTCAGACGGTCCAGTTCCCTGTCTGCGTCGTCGATCATGCCTTTTGCCGATTGCTCGGAGATGAGTCCCGCGTGGACAGCTTCTTCGATGGAACTCCTCTCAGCGGCAATCAGCCGCACTTTGGCTAAATGAATTTCCTCGGATGCCCGGCTTTCATCTTTGTGATAGATTTCGATGACATCGCTCTTAGCCCTTTCCAGTTGAGTTTCGAGTTCATGACGATACCGTTCGAAGACCGGTGGAGAGATCAGGTGGCTGCGAAACATTGAATCGAGTTCGCCCTGTGCGGCCGCTACTGCAATCTCGCGCACCCGCGCTCGTCCGTACAGGTCTTCTTTGGTGCTTGAAACACCGAGAGCACGCAGGAGCGGCTTGATGGTCAGGCCCTGCACAATGATGGTGAACGCTACGGCGCCGAAGGTCATGGACAGGATCTGGCTGCGGTAAGGGAAAGACTGGTCAAGGCTTAAGGCCAGCGCCAGCGAGAGAGCTCCGTGCATGCCTCCCCAAACCAGCACGTGCTGCCACCGGCGCGAAATCTTTTCAGCAAAAATATTGTTGATGGGGGCGACGGTATACACCGCAATGGCGCGTCCCAGCAGTACAGCACCGATCGCCAGCAGCGTCGCTTGCCAGGTGTGAAGGATTTCCGTTACCCGGACTTCGAGACCAATCAGCAGGAAGACGATGGAATTGATCACGAATGAAAAGTACTCCCAGAAGGACCACAGTGCCACCCGGGTGCGGGGGCTCATGCCGACACGGGCCCCGAAATTGCCGATGGTGAGCCCGGCGGCCACCGTCGCGATGACACCTGACAAGTGGAGGCCATCCGCTACCAGGTAGGAACTGTACGCCAGGATGGTGGTCAGCGTGATCTCAATTCGGGGTTCGTCGATCCTTTGGGTGACCTTGCTGATGACGTATCCGAAAGTGAGACCGACAGCCGCTCCGCCCAGGACAACCACCAGAAAGCGCTCGATCCCGCTTTGGACTCCCAGGTCGCCCGTTTTGATTCCAGCCAGCAGAATTGCGAAGAGGACGGCTGCGGTTCCGTCGTTGAATAGACTTTCTCCTTCCACAATGACGGAAAGGCGCTTGCTGACCGCCATACTCTTGAAGATGGACAGGACTGAAATGGGGTCTGTGGCAGAGATGATGGCGCCGAACAGCAAACCGAACATAATGGGCAGCCCCACTTCCCAGTGGATGACAAAGCCGGTGATGATGGTGGCAACCAGAACACCCATATTGGCCAGAAGCAGGATGGGTATGAAGTTTTCCCGCAGGTGCCTGAACTGGATCTTCACGCTGCCTTCAAACAGAAGCGGGGGCAGAAAGATGACCAGAGCAATCTCGGGCGTCAGCCAATCGGGCCGCTGCCCTGTAACATTCTGCAGGAACGGTGTGCGTACCATGCCGAGCGCAAGGCCGCCCAGCACCAGTGCAACCGTGTAGGGAACGCGAAGGCGGGCGGCCACCACGGCGATGACGGATGCGGCGATCAGTAACCAGAGGATGAACTCGATGACGAGATTGGTCTGCATGGTTTTTTGCCGGGGATTCGATAAAATATGTGACGGGCCTTTGGACTCTGCCCTGGCCCAATGTTAACCCGGGACGCATCTACATGGTAGCCTGAAAGGGCAGGGAATGTTTACGGGGACTCCTTCATCAATTGATCTGGCGCAGGCGGGAGAGATTCATGCGAGAACGCAAAACAGGCTTGCCGATTGAAATGAGTTCCAGCACCGGGTTCTTCAGAGTTGTACTGGTTTGTTGTATCGCAGCAGTGTTTACGGCAAAGCCGCATTTGCTGTGGCCGCAGGAATCTGACTCTTCCGCACTGATCAAAATGCACGAACGGGCTCCGGAATTCCCGGGCGCGATTTCTCCCACATCACAGTTTTCTTCGCCGCCCTCCCTTCCTCCGACCCCGACAGGTTCTGCCGGAGGGATGCCGGAGGTTCGGGTGCCGCAGGGTCCGGGGACTTCAGCACCTCGGATGTCTCCAGCGGCGGCGAATATGGAGTGGATTGATTCGCCGCCCCTGACCATGGCCGGGCTGAGGGGTAAGGTTGTTCTGATCGACTTCTGGGAATACACCTGCATCAACTGCATCCGCACTTTTGCGGAAAACAAGAAGTGGTATAAGCGATATCACAAGTATGGTTTTGAAATCATCGGCGTCCATTCTCCGGAGTTTGACATTGCCTATCGAGCTTCGAACGTGAGGGCCGCGGTGAAGCGGTTTGGGCTGCCCTATCCGGTTGTGGTTGACAGCCACTTCCTGATCTGGCGTGCCTATCATAATTCGACCTGGCCCAACCGCTTCCTGATTGACGCCAAAGGCTACATCCGCTATGACCGCTCCGGCGAGGGTGGTGACAGCGCCCTGGAGCATGCCATCCAGCAACTCCTGAAGGAAGCTCATCCGGGGTTGAAAATCCCTTCAAGTTACACAATTCCTCCGGAAAAGAATGCTTTTGCGCCCTCCTGCGGCGTTACGACTCCTGAGATGTATGTGGGCCAGTGGGGAGACCGTGGCATTCTTTCAAACACGCAGGGCTATCACAAAGGGAAGACGATCAATTACATCCTTCCGGCCAGCGTGGAAGATGGGCACGCAGCCGTTTCGGGGCGATGGGAAACCGACAGCGGGCAACCTTCCGGCCAGAGCAACGGCATGATTTACCGCGGAAGGAAAAAGGGCAAGGCTCTTTCCGGGGACGAACTGGTCATGCGTTATCACGCAAGGGAATTGTACGCTGTGATGAACGTCGAGCATGGACATCCCTCTCGTGTTTACATCCGCCAGGACGGAAAAGATCTTACTAGACAGAACAAAGGGGTCGATGTTCAATTCGATTCTGAGGGGCATTCTTACATCGAAGTGCGCGAGCCTCGGATGTATTATCCGGTGGCCAACCCGAAGTTCGGCAGCCACAAAGTGGAGTTGTTGCCCACCCGCCCCGGCCTCACGATCAATTCGTTTACATTCGGCAACAACTGCCAGACGGATTTCCCTCACCTGTAGCTATCCTGTCAGACGCCGGCGGCGAACTCACCACAAAAGCAACACATTCTCTGCTTGCCTACAGGTTATCGGGATTTTTAACAGATTTTTACTCTGTCGCTGAAGAGATCTGGACGTCATCGAGCCACACTTTACCGGTGATGGCCGTGTCATCGTCCGCCTTGCTGGGTGCGCGGACCAGCAGTATCAGGAGCACTTCCGTCTTGGGACCTGTTGTGAAATCCATGTTCAGGGGATTCCAGCCACCGCTTGTTCCTGTCATCTCCGGGGTGAATTCGTGGAGCACGCGAGGGTCGTACGCGTCAACCACTTCAAGGCGTGGCCCGCTGTCGCTGGTAATGTTCTGAGTCTTCATGAAGGCATCGAGCTGGTACTGATGATTCGGCGAAACCTTAACAAACTGGAAAATCTGATGATAATTCAGGTTTTGATTTCCGGTGAATTGCACGGATAGGGAATGTCCCGGTGAATGAAACGTGGCTGTGTCCAGACCTGCATACACTCCCTTCGTATCCTGGATTCTCCACCCGAAGCCCATATTCAGTAGAGGGTCCTCAAAGCTTCCGTTGATGATCAGGTTCTGGTTGGGTCCGCCTGGAGGCGTGGGAACCAGTCCTTTTCCCTGGAGGTCCGTCCAGGCCTGGTAAGCTGCGCCGGCACGGCCCGTCTTGATCAGCGTGTCGATATAGCCTGAGGCCTCATGAGGGTCGAAGGTTTCGGGGGCCGTCGCAATGCGCTTCCACACGGCCTCGGCCTCAGGGATTTGCCGCTCGGTGACCAGATAGTTCAAATAACTGAATTCGGCCGGAAGACTGTTCGGGATGAGTTCCTGGAGGATCTGGCCGGCGTTGCCCGAGGCTTTCCAGGCTACGTTGAAAACCGTGCGATCGTATTGCCGCGAACCGGCCAGCACCACTTTCAAATGACGAAAAGCTTCCTGGGTATTTCCGTGGAGCAGGAAATAATTCCCAATGGTCCACTGGTAGCCGGGGAGGTTGGGCGCCAGCGTTGAAGCGTGCTGCAGGTCTTTTTCTGCCCTGGACGTATCGCCCTGGAACTCGTGGGCTGCTGCCAGGTTGATCCAGGCCTGGGGATCATAGGAGTTGGCCTTGACGGCTTCCTGGAACTGCTGGATGGCCTCGCCGGGCCTGGGGTCGGTAATGCTGTACTGATACTGGCGGCCCAACTGAACATGGTAGGTGGAGTTTCCTGGATCGAGGCGACTGGCCAGGCGGAGGCTGTCAATTGTAAGCGTGTGCCCGGCACGACCAGCAAGGTAGGTTTTGGCAATCCATGCGGTGGCCAGCACAAGACCCACCGTCAGCGAAATCATCAGGATTCTTTGGGCATTCCGGCCCTTCACTTGTATCCGCATACCACCTCAATTGCGCCTTAACCCTGCGCTGAGGGTTTGTCCCTGTCACGCCCATTGATGCCGCGGGACCTCAAGACGAGCCACCTGCTGCGGCACACGGGAGCAGTGCGGAAGTATATCAAATATCTCTCAGAAATTGAGCGGTCTCAGGCCTTCGCCGCTATGCTTCCATCCTGCTTGACCTTGCATTTATCAACCTCTGAGATATTCTCGAAAGTTCAGTCGACGTAGTTGAGGGTTGGGAAAGCATCAAAATCGGGAAAGCCGGCAGCGCAGCCAGATGCCTTCCAGACGTGGGGATTTGCCGATTCGGTATTCATGGATTCCGGCACGCACGAAAGTGAAAAGGGGGGCGGCACTGATTTTCGACGCTGATTACAGGCCAAAACCTGCATATCGAGCCATCCTGGTTTTCGGCGCGTCCTTGAGTCGAACCCACAAATGAAGCACAGCGGCTTCAGTTTGGACAGAAGGCGGCGGCGGAAGATGGAAATCGGCCTGAAGCAGCCCATCAAAACATGGCTGATTGACACCTTGAATGCCGCCGGATATGCTGAAAGCAGGCCTTGATTTGCGCATCAATCCCGGACGGCCTTCCCGTGAAAAAAAGAAAGGTCAGGGCGGGCTGGAGTTCAAAGGACTCTTGCGCGGTGGATTTGTGCAGGAAGGAACCAGGCGGCCACAGACAAGGTTTTTAAGATGCATTTTCTTGCCAGGCTGGAAGAGATCGAAAAGCGGTACGACGACCTGACGGCCGCGCTGAGCGATCCGCAGGTGCTGGCGGATCCGTCCGCTTACCAGAAGGCTGCCAAGTCCCACTCCGATCTCCAGGAACAGGTAGACCGTTTCCGGGAGTGGAAGGAAATTCAAAAGGCTCTGGTAGGAACCCGGTCGCTGCTGGAGGATTCAGGTTCGGATGCTGAAATGCGCGCCCTGGCGCAGGAGGATCTTTCGGAACTCGAGAAGCGGCAGGACGCCGTTGAAAGCAGGTTGAAGGTCCTGCTGCTGCCGAAAGATCCGAACGACGAGAAGAATATCGTTCTCGAAATCCGCGCGGGGACGGGAGGCGATGAGGCAACCCTCTTTGCCCAGGAGATTTTCCGCATGTATGGCCGTTACGCGGAAGAGCAAAACTGGAAGGTGGATGTGCTTTCTTCTTCCCTCTCGGGCGTTGGCGGGCTGAAGGAAGTGATTGCCGTCATCGAAGGGAAGAACGTTTACAGCCGCCTGAAGTACGAAAGCGGCGTCCACCGCGTGCAGCGAGTCCCGGCCACGGAACAGCAGGGCCGGATTCACACCTCTGCCATAACGGTTGCGGTGCTTCCCGAAGCCGATGAAGTAGACGTTCAAATCGATCCCAAGGAAATCCGCATTGATACCTTCTGCTCGTCGGGGCCCGGAGGCCAGTCGGTGAACACCACCTATTCCGCGGTGCGCATCACACACCTGGCCACGGGGATGGTCGTCTCGTGCCAGGATGAGAAATCGCAGATCAAGAATCGTGCCAAGGCAATGCGCGTATTGCGTTCGCGGCTTTACGAAATGCGGCTGGAAGAGCAGCAGAAGCAGATTTCTGAAGAGCGCCGTACCATGGTAGGCACCGGCGACCGCAGCGAAAAGATCAGAACTTATAATTTTCCCCAGAATCGCGTGACCGACCACCGCATTGGCCTGACGCTCCACCAGCTTGACCGCATTATGGACGGAAAACTGGATGAAATCATCGACGCCCTGATCACTCATTTCCAGACCGAAAAGCTTAAGCAGGCGAGCGTCGCTGCCTGACGCTCGCAGGCGTGGGATTCGGCTTCACAATGCAACTTCGTGCCGCGCTCCAGTCGGGGCTGAAACGCCTACTGGAACATGACGTTTCTTCCGCAAATCTGGCGGCGGAACTGCTGTTGATGCACGTTCTCCAGCAAGACCGCGCCTACCTTTACACGCATTCCGAACGGGACCTCCCGCCTGAGCAGTTCGATCGCTACATGGAATGGATCGGCGAGCGGTGCACCGGCAAACCTA
This sequence comes from uncultured Acidobacteriota bacterium, assembly GCA_963783155.1. GTDB lineage: Bacteria > Acidobacteriota > Terriglobia > UBA7540 > UBA7540 > SCRD01. The sequence continues at coordinate 218,372 of CAWANC010000006.1, forward strand.
CGCAGTACATTACGGGCCACCAGGAATTCTGGGGTCTGGATTTTGAAGTGACCCCGGCGGTCCTGATTCCGCGGCCGGAAACCGAGCACATCATCGAGGCGGTGCTTGACTTGATCGGCCGCAAGGGCCTTTCGAAACACGACGCTTTCCTCATGGCTGACGTGGGCACCGGTTCAGGATGCCTTCCCATCGCGCTGGCCGGTGAACTGCCCTGCGCGAAGCTTTTTGCCACGGACATCTCAGCCGATGCCCTTGAGGTTGCGGCGCGGAATGCGCAGCGGCTGGGAGTTGAGGGTCGCGTCGAGTTTCTCGAAAGCGACTTGCTGTCCCGTCTGCTGGAGCCGAAATTTCTGGGGACCTTTGATTTTGTCGTTTCCAACCCGCCCTACGTGGGGCACGATGAACTGGCCGACGTGCAGCGCGAGGTCAGGGAATTTGAGCCGCGGCTGGCGTGGGGCGATCTGGCCCGGGGTGAGGAGATCTATGCGCGGCTGTTTCCGCAGGCGCATCAACTTCTCAAGCCCGGCGGGTCGGTGGTGGTGGAGATTGGCTACAATAAGAAAGAGGCGGTCCTGCACCTCCTGGGCGAGGGGTGGAAGGAGCAGGAAGTACGTCCGGACCTCGCGGGTATTCCACGCGTGATCAGCGCGCGCAAGACGGGCTGATTCGTTATGCTTCGTCAAATCCTTCATGTCGATATGGACGCCTTCTTTGTTTCGGTGGAGGAACTGGCCGACCCATCGCTGAAAGGCAAGGCGGTCGTCGTCGGCGCTGACCCGGACGGACGGGGGGTTGTGACTGCCGCCAGTTATGAGGCCCGAAAGTTCGGGGTACACTCCGCCATGCCGATCGGCAGGGCGAAGAAGCTTTGTCCCCACGCCACCTTCCTGCGTGGACACCACGCAAAGTATCGTGAGTACTCGCAGAAGATTTACGCGGTCTTTCAGGAATTTACTCCGGTGATCGAAATGGTTTCAATCGACGAAGCCTACCTTGACCTGACGGGTTCCGAGCGCCTGCACGGAGGAATGCTCAGCGCCGCCGACCGTCTGATCCGAACCGTGAAGAACCGGACGGGCCTGAACTGTTCGGTGGGCGCATCCACTTCGCACCTGGTGTCGAAGATCGCTTCCGACCAGGCCAAACCCCACGGGCTGCTTTACGTGCTGCCGGGATGCGAAGCTGTGTTTCTTGCACCCTTGCCGGTCCGCCGTATGCCAGGCATCGGAAAGGTTACTGAACCGGAGCTTTTGTCGCTGGGCATTGCGACCATCGGTGACCTGCAGGCGTACGGCGCCGAGCGGCTGAAAGAACGATTTGGCAAGTTTGGTGAATGGCTCTACACCAAGTCAATGGGCTGTGACATTGAAGCCTACGCTTACGAAGAAGAGCCGAAATCGATCAGCCACGAAACCACTTTCCCTGTCGACACAGCCGACGGTGAAGAATTGGAGCGTACACTCTCCTATCTTTCGCAGCTTGTCGCAAGGCGACTGAGGGAGCACCGGTTGTTTGCGCGCACGGTGGGACTGAAGCTCCGCAACCACCGCTTTAAAACGATCACGCGCGACACAACGCTGGATGAGCCGACGCACCTGGATTCGGTTATATTCGATCATGTCCTGCGGATGTTCAGCGCTGCCTGGGATGGCAAGGAGAAGATTCGGCTGATAGGCGTGCGAACTTCGAACCTTGAAACCTCGATTTTCCAGCCTGGCCTGTTTGATTCAGAGAAGCAGGAAAAGCTGGACCGGGTCCTTCGCGTAGCAGACCGGGTGCGAGGGCGTTACGGATTCGACGCGCTGCAGTTGGCGCGCTCGCTGGATCGGGAGAAGAAATAATTCGTGTTTCCGGGAGCAGCGGCAAGATCCCGAAATACGTGTGAAGGTGTGGACACCGCAAACCTGCTGGCTGGTATCAGACCTCCAGCGAAAGGCAATCATGGAACCAAGGCGCCAGGCTGCATCTGACATTGTCCGCCGATTGCGGAACGCCGGGTTCGCTGCGTATCTCGTGGGCGGATGCGTGCGCGACATTGTGATGGGGAACGAACCCAGGGATTATGACATTGCAACCGCGGCGCAGCCCGCCCAGGTTGTCGAGATGTTTCCTGGCAGCCTGACGGTGGGTGCGCGGTTCGGTGTGGTGATTGTTCCTCGCGAAGAAGGGAATGTGGAGGTGGCAACGTTCCGGAGCGACGGTATCTACGCCGACGGCCGGCATCCTGACCGCGTCGAGTATGCGAAATCCGCTGAAGAGGATGTCCGCCGGCGGGATTTTACCATCAACGGCCTGCTCTACGATCCCGTAGAAGACAGCGTGATCGATTATGTCGGCGGCCAGGCGGACATTCGACGCCGCAGGATCAGCACCATTGGTGATCCTTACAAACGCTTCAGCGAGGACCGATTGCGCATGCTTCGCGCCGTGCGTTTTGCGGCCCGGTTCAGCTTTGAACTGGATTCCGCGGCTGTAGGTGCCATCCGGGAGCTGGCCGCCGAAATCCGGATGGTCAGCGCCGAACGAATCCGCGACGAAATTCTGAAGATTCTTACAGAAGGCCATGCGCGCAGGGGATTCGAGCTTCTGGACAGCACCAGCTTGCTGCAGCAGGTGTTGCCCGAGGTGAAGGCGATGCAGGGGGTTGAGCAGCCACCGCAGTTTCACCCCGAAGGTGACGTATGGACACACACCCTGATGATGCTTGACGGTCTCCAGGCTCCAACCCCAACCCTGGCTCTCGGCGTGCTTCTGCACGACGTAGGGAAGCCACGCACGTTTGTTGTGCGTGAGCGCATCCGCTTCGACAACCACGTTGAAGTAGGGGCCAGGATGGCGGAAGAAATCTGCAAGCGGCTCCGGCTTTCCGGCCAGGATACTGAGCGGGTGGTCGAACTGGTCCGCCACCACCTGCGGTTCAAGGACTTTCCGCAGATGAAGCGATCAACGCAGATTCGTTTTCTCCGAATGGATGGTTTTTCAGAACATCTGGAGCTTCATCGGCTGGACTGTCTGGCGAGCCATCGCAACCTGGAAAACTACAAACTGGCCCGGGAAATGCTCAATGAGATTCCGCGAGAGGAAATAAAACCCACCCGCCTTCTCAGCGGGAAGGACCTTATTCGGTACGGCTACAAGCCAGGACCGCAGTTTAAGAAGATCCTTCAGGCTTTGGAAGACGCACAGCTAGAAGGAGAGATTCGCACGCGGGAAGACGCACTGCACCTTCTGCGCCAGCGATTCCCTGGCCTTCAATCGTAATCACTTCCCATACGGTGTCATTGCAAAGAAGTAGACTACCCCGCCCAGAGCGGCGATAAAAACAATGAATAGCCCGACTTTAACCCATAGCATCTTTCGGTCTTCAGCAGTGGGCTTTTCTTCATTGATCATTTGAAACATCGGACCCTCCTCGTACCGTCGGATCCAGCAGACGGACACGTCACCCGCAAGAGTATACCTTTGGCCCTATGGTTCGGTTAAGAGAGTAGCTAGCAGCCTGAGATGTTATGGCTTCACACCGGGAACTTGTTCTCCAAACCGGCGTACAGCACAATGACCTCTGTGCCTCCTGCTACTAATTTAGTCTTTCGGATACAAAAGTCAAGCTGAATGCGAACCCCAATCTTTGATTCCGTTGCGACCGTTTCAAGAAGTTGTCCCTCATTCGACCTCCGGTTCAAAAATAAAAGGCTCAACCTCCAGGCCCGTAGCTGTTGTAAAATCTTTTCATCTTGAACAGGAGCGCTAAATGGCCAATAGCAAAAGAGTTGGGTATGCGGTGGTAGGGCTGGGGAGTATTTCGCAGCAGGCTGTTTTGCCGGCATTCCGCCACAGCAGGAAGGCAAAGCTGGTCGCCGTGGTCAGTGGCGATCTGAAGAAGGCTAAACGGCTGGCTGCCCGTTTTGGCGCCGGCGCTTCGTACAATTACGACGACTATGACAGGTGCCTTGCAAACCCTGAGGTGGACGCCGTATTCATCGCTACGGACAACGGGACGCACGCCCGTTATTCCGTGAGAGCGGCGGAAGCCGGGCGCCACGTCCTCTGCGAGAAGCCCATGGCGACCACCGCCGCCGAGTGCCGGCAAATGATCCGGGCGTGCCGGGAGCATAAAGTGCGGCTGATGATCGCTTACCGGAAATATTTTGAGCCTGCAAGCCTTGCTCTCAAGAAGCTGATAGCTTCCGGGAAGCTCGGCAAACTCAAGCTCATCCATTCAGCCTTCACCATCTTTTTGCCGCCTGGCAAGAAAGTGCCTGCCTGGCACCTGGATCCAGTCGCTGCGGGAGGCGGGTCGCTGGTGGACGTTGGAGTTTACTGCATAAACACCATCCGCTGGCTGACGGGCCGTGAGCCCAAAGAGGCTGCCGCTTATAGCTGGACCACTGACCCCGGTCGCTTCAGTGGCGTCGAGGAGAGCATAGGTTTTCAACTCAAGTTTCCTGATGCCCTGCTCGTGCAGGCAAGCGCCAGCTTCGGAGCTGCCCAGGCTAATTTCCTGAAGGTCTTTGGCGAAAAGGGCTGGGTGTCTCTGGACCCTGCATTTGCCTTCGACGAAGAAAGGCGCCTTTTCGGTAAGATCCGAGGTCGCTGGTTTGAAAAGCGCTTCAAGATCATCGATGAGTTTGCTCTGGAGCTTGATGCCTTCGCCGACAGTATCCGGCGAAAGCGTGACCCGGAACCCGACGGCCGCGTGGGACTTCATGACGTTGTGACGATGCAGGCGATCTATCGGGCGGCCCGCGAAGGAAGGTGGGTTCCGATCGACTTTTCCTCAGAGGCCGGTTGATCCTCAAGTTCAAATCATTGCAGCCGCCCATCCAGGTGCAGAATCCGAACCCCTGGAGTTAAGGATTGCCTTACCTGGCTCGTGCGCGGCTAAAACTCCGTATTGAAAAATCGATGATTGTGAAGCCGGGTCCTCCCCATAAATCAAGCTCCGCTATGAAAAATTTTCATCCTGATTGAAATCTGTTCTCAGGCTAACCTGCGAACTATTTCGCAGCAATCTATTAACTCATTGAAACGGCATGGGTTGGCTCCGGAGTTTTATGGCATGGCACTTGCATGACCAGTAGGTAGCGCTAGGCGCCGGCAAGCGGCGCGAGCGACTCTTGATTCAGTGTGGTTGCTGAGGAACGCCCGGCTCAGGTAATTCCTGAGAGAACGGCGGGGTGCTGTGGCTTTTTCCAAGTCGGCTCCGGAAAAAGATTGCCGGCTTAACTGACAGGACGGAAAGCCCGCAGCACTTGTTCAGCAGTCCGCCAGTGAGATGAAAAACATGGTAGAGAATTCGAAGCTGAATGAAACCGGGAATGGCACCGAAGAGGCCCGACGATCGTTGAACCCTTTGTGGGTGGGCGCAGTTGTCTTTGTGTGCCTTGTAGCTGTGGCTGCAGGGCTTATTGTGCAACAGCAAAAAGTGGCCAACCATCTGTCGGCCCGTAATGAGGAGTTGACGGCGTCCCTGACGCAGACAAAAGGACAGGTTCAAACCCTTTCCTCTGAACTGAACGCTGTGCAAACCCAGCAGGCTGCACAGGCAGAACGCGAGAGGGTTGAAAAGGAAGCCCGCCACGCAGCTGTGGTCCGGCGGGAACACATTCGCCGCCAGGCTGCCGCCCGGAAGGTGGTGAACAAAGACGATCCCCGGTGGAAGCAGATGCAGGCTGAACTTGCCGAGCATCAGACGGCCATTGCCTCCACTCAACAGGACCTTCAGAAAACCCGGTCAGAACTTCAGGGCAACCTGGACTCGACAAAGACCGAGCTGAGTGGCTCCATCGCCAAAACCCACGCCGAGCTGGTTGAACTTGAGAGGAAAGGCGAGCGCAGCTACTTCGAATTTGACATATTCAAAGCCAAGCGCTTCCAGCGCGTGGGTCCGATTGAAGTGTCACTCCGGGGGACCAACGCCCGACACCAGTTCTGCAATCTTAACGTGATTGTGAATGACCGGGAACTGGCAAAGAAACATATCAACGTTTATGAGCCGGTGGTCTTTTATACAGAGCAAGACGGACAGCCAATGCAGCTTGTGATTAACAACATCAGCAAGAATCACATGCACGGATACGTGAGTGCCCCAAAATACCAGGCAAGCCGAATGTCCGCGTTGAATAGCGGAGCGGCCCAGGTTACGGGGGAGAGCATGGCCGGGGCTGTCGCCGGGCAACCTGCCGTCGTTGACCTGCGCCATAAAGCGGCGGTTGCGAACAGCCGATGATTCTCTCAGCAGGAAGGGAAAGTGGCACGGGTCGACAAGTCTGTTGATGCCGCGGAACTTGCCGACCTTCTGGCTGGAAGCTCCTGTTTGGTGATCATCCGGGAAGTAGTCCGCTCGAAGGGGCGTTGTGTTTTGCCGGATGCTGGGCAGTGGTTGAGAGTTTCGCGCTTCGTGCAGGTTTGGCCTGGCGTGACCGATGCGCTCTGCGTGGCTTTTCACAAGGGATTTTCGGAGCAGTGTGCAAAACTTTTCACATTAACTGGTTAGCTGTTGGATGACCCGCTATTGAAGCGCCCCTCGAAGACGTGGTATTAGAACATTATTCGGTGAACACTAAGACTGGGTTTCGTGCTGAGCTGGCCGAATTGAAGGCGGACTTATCGTTTTCCCACGCCTCATCCAGCAGCCAGCACTGCGTAAACCTTCGGCATGATTGGCGCATCATATGGCAGGTGTGCCCGGCGTTGCGCAGTAGTCCAGGTGATGGCTGAGGGAAATGACTCAGCTCATGGCCATGGATTTTCAATAAGGGATATTTGGCTCAGGCATCAGATCTGAATCGCAACATGTTCAGAAACTGACAGGGAGGAACCATGAAGACCAAAAGAAGTCACGCCCGTATCTCCACGGCATTTGCGCTTTCATTAGCTTTATCATTCGCAGTTGCTGCCATGATCAGTTGCGGCGGCAGCACCACGTCCTCAAGCAATCCCACAACCGGAACGGTCAAGACTTATCTCAGTGACCCGCCGACGTGCTCGATGAATTTCGACCACGTTTATGTGACGGTCACAAAGGTTGAGGCAAACATCAGCGATACGAGCAACAGCGGGTGGCAGACGCTGGTTGACCTGACCAACAGTCCCCAGCAGGTTGACTTATTGACGCTTAATCCGACCGCGACGCAGGGCTTCTGCGGCACGCTCTATTTGCTGGGAAGCAAGGCGCTTCCACCGGGGAAGTACCAGCAGATCCGGCTGATTTTGCTGGCCAACAACACTCCCCCATCGTCCGGACCTTCCAGCGATGCCTGCGGCACCGGAAACGGCTGGAACTGTGTGGTTCCCAATGGCGGCAGTCCGGTGGAATTGCAACTCAGCAGCCAGGCTCAGACCGGCATCAAGATCCCGGCTTCGCAGATCGCGAATGGAGGGCTGACGGTCACGGCGGGTCAGAGCACGGATTTCAACATCGATTTCCAGACTTGTGCCTCGATCGTAAGACAAGGGAACGGACAGTACCGATTCAAACCGGTTTTGCATGCGGGTGAAGTCAGCACAAACACTAACAGTATTACCGGCAAAGTTGTAGAAGGGGCGGGCTCGCCAAATCCGGGAATGGGAGTCCCCAACGCCATCGTTCTTCTGGAACAACCGGATACCAGCACCACCCCCGCTACTGACCGTGTGATCTTGTCCGGACTGACAGGTCAGGATGGGTCGTTTGCCTTCTGCCCCATTGCATCGAATGTTTCCGGGAACTTTGACGTGGTCGTTGCCGGCACTACAACCGAGGGGGCGACCACTACGATTTACAATCCCAGCGTGGTTCTTGGAGTCCCGGTCGGGGGCAGCACGGCCAGCATCCCATTGTTTGCGGAAACCGCTTCGGGCGGTGGAGGCACGGGTCCCGCTATCATTGGCGGCCAGATCACGACTCAGGGAACGGGTAGCACCCCGGTTGCCGGTGACGTCCAGCTTAGCGCACTTCAATCCGTGACCAACGGCAGCGACACTGTCAACCTCACCATCCCGGTGCTCGATAAATTATCGACGCCGGACAGTAACGTGACGGACTCCCAGCCTCCTGTCTACACCACTGTCACCACGACCTCGGCGAGTGGTGGCTGCGCGACCAGTTCGCTGGATTGCGTAGGGTACTCGGTGACAGTCCCCGCCAGTGCCGTGGCAGTCGGGACGTATGACAGTACAAACGGCAACAACGTGGCGGCGCCCAGTTCAACCAGTCAGGCGATGTACACAATCGAGGGCCTTGCGGACGGGTCTGCCAATAGCGCCCTGAATTCCACGCTGTTGACCTGCTCTCCAACATCGGCCACCAGCAGCGCGGTTACGGTTAACCCGGGGACCTCTGTGGACCAGACCACAGAAACTACTCTGACCCTTGCCCTGACGGGTTGCACGGCGCCATAACCACTCCACTGCCTGGCAAGGCCGCCCCAGGCATTGGGGGGCTTGCCGGCAGAGGGTTTCAAGGACCCAGCGTCAGTATTGCGGAGAGTTGATTCGGCGTGAGGGCGGCAGGAACAAGCTCTCACGCCGAATTGCTTTTGTGGAAGGTTTCGCGGTTCGCCTGCAGTGCCCCGGGTTTCCACTCCTGTCTAATGCTGGAACTGAGGCCTCTGCAGCAGTGCCTGTGGAGAGGCCGGCGCTTGTGGAGTGCAGCCTGCATCGCTGGAGTTGATCTTCAGATCGGCAAAGTCTCCCATTTCGTCAAAGGAGCCCAGCCCGATCTGCCCGCATGTGAAATGGTGGTCCACCACGGAAAACAGCGGCTTCTGTTGAACATCTGAGTAAACCTGAATCAGGCCCGTCTTGGCATTCCGCACCACGCGGATGGTGTGCCAGTTGGTGTCCGGCAGAGCGGGCTGCGCTTTGATGCCGGCAATCCGCCTCCGCGGCCCGCCGTCGACGAGGAAGATGCCGTTATGGACCGGCTGAAACGTACCCCGGTCATGGGAAACGTGCGTGTAATAGAAGTGCAGGGTGTCGACATAGTTGAAGACAATGATCATGGAGCGGCCTTGGCGCCGCACTTTGACGCTGAGATCAAAGCTGCCCACGTTGACGTTTTTGAGCCGCGCAAATTGCAGCGGACGGCGGGGCACGCCAGGATCGCGCGGGCGCAGCATGTGCATGTAAGTCTGGCCCTTTTCCGTTTTGCTGACCCAGTCCTCGGCGTGCGGAAAGATCCACTCTCCGAGTTCCTTTGGGCTGAAGTTGCAATGAAAATTCAGCTTGTGCAATGCAGCCAGGGCGTTGTTCGAATAGCCCAGCCCGAGCGCGATGAGGCCTGCGCCAAGGAAAGCGCTCAACACAATGTGTGACCACCGGGAATGACGTCTACTTCTCTCCATGGGTTCCATCTGAGGGTACCTCCATCCTTTTCTCAACAGTTACAAACCTGCAGCCATCGTCCTCCAGGACGCTCCTGGGCTGCCCATGCCGTGGGCAGCCGTTAGACGGCGGCACGTTCTTCAATTGCAGTCTGCCTGAAGTGCACCAGCGATTTGAGGGGCGGAACTCTGGTGCCGAAGAGAGGACAATGAGTCGGTTTCATACGCCTCTTGTTTGTCAATGGCTTACGAGAATCCGAAGATTAATCGCAATGCTTTAGCCATGCAACCGGTATTAAGGATAAGGCGACAGGTTCGGCAACCAGGGTCAGCCTACCTATTTCGGGTCTCCAAGGATACAACATGGCAAATCGCAAAGCCACACTAATTCGCTACGGAAAGGTGGCCGGTCCGGGCTGGCGCCGGAGACCGAAAAGCCCTGTCCGAGCTGCGGGACGCGTACAATGAGAAGTACGCCCATGGGTCGCAAGACACCGTCTATGGTTACACCTTCGCCGGTAAAGAATTTACCCGGCTTCTGGAACAACGCGGCAAAACATAACCTGAAGAAATCGCTGTGGACGACGTGGTTGTATTCCACACTCCACTGCCCGATCACGACCAGCGCCTCCAGATGTTGCTGGCGGAAAGACGCGATCGTGTCATGGTCGGGATGCTGATCGGCAGCCGGTCCTGCAACGAGGGTGGAAGCAGAAAGGGCTGATCGAGACGGCAAGGTCGAAAGCATTTATTCATGATGCGATCATACGGACGACCGCGTACTACTCAACCAAAATCTGCAGGGAAAGCAATCTATCTCCGACAGCCTCACCGTTTGTCTCAAAAATCGGGACCAGTCCAAAGACTCTCTCCAACCCTGAGCTTAACTTTGCCGCTTCCCGGGTTCTTCAATCGCGTGGTAGCGGTTGGAGGCGAGGCCGGAAATCTTGTGTGTTTGCCCGCTTGGCCAGCGAATATCGAGGGCCGAAAGTGAGTTTGCAGGCGCGGGGCCGAGCCCGAACACAACGCGCTTGTCCTGCGACGAAAGATAGCTCGCACCGCCGGTGATCCAGCGCACCATGCGGCGCTCGCCCGATTGGAGGGTCAGCCTGGCGCCGATGGCGTCGCGGTTGCTTGTCGTTCCCGTCAGCTCGAAGCCAATCCAGGAATTCTCATGCGCCACGTTGTTGCGCAGCAGCACGGGCGAATTCTTCAGGCGCGTAAAGATGGCGTCCGCGCCGCCGTCATTATCAAAATCCCCCAGAGCCAGCCCGCGCCCATCATAACCCCGGCTGAAGGCCGAGCCGGCGCGCTCACCCACATCTTCAAAAACAGCGTGGCCGTTATTCGAAAGCAGCAGGGGCCGCTCCCTATACGTCACGTCGCGGCGCACCCTCCCGATCACCTGGCTGATGTGGCCGTTCACAATCAACAGGCCGAGGCGGCCACTGTTGTCATAATCAAGGAAACGCGTTCCCCAGCCAACGTCGGTGCGAGTGTAACGCGCCAGGTCCGAGCGCGTGGTCCAGTCCCGCCAGGGCATCGAGCCGGTGTTGAGGAAAAGTGAATGATACTCGTCATTGAAATTGGTGACCACAAAGTCCGGCCAGCCGTCGCCGTTGGCGTCGCCGGCGTCCGCGCCCATGCCGGACTTGGCTCTCCCGTTCTCGTCGTAAGCGATTTCGGCGTCGATGCCGGCATCCTTGAAGGTCCCATTGCGCTGGTTGATGAGCAGTAGATTGGGCGAGGCGTCGCGGGCCACAAAGAGGTCGATCCATCCGTCATCGTCCACGTCAATCGCCACCACACCCAGCGAACGCCCGACGTGCCGGGCAAGGCCGGACGATTCACTCACGTCCGTGAAGGTTCCGTCACCGTTGTTGTGGTAAAGCGAAAGCGGCAGGCCCACGTAGGCCCTCTGCTCGCAATAGGTCCGGATGTCGCCATACTGGCATTTCTTCGGGTCATCAAACGAGAATTGAACGTAATTGCAGACCACCAGGTCGAGGAGGCCGTCACGGTCGTAGTCGAACCAGGCAGCGCTTGCGGCCCAGCGTCCCGGATTGGCAACACCGGCTTTACCCGTCACATCGGAAAACGTTCCGTCACCGTTGTTGTGGAACAGGGCGCAACGGGGGTAGCCGGTGACGAACAGGTCCTGGAAACCGTCGTTGTCATAATCGGCCACGGCCGCACCCATCCCATAAAACGGAACGTGGGCGACGCCGGCACGCGCAGCGACATCTTCGAATTTCCAATTTCCGAGATTGCGGTAGAGCGCGTTTGCGACGGGGGTTGGGCTCTTGCCGCGCGGCGTTTCACCTCCGTTGACGAGGAAAATATCCAGACGGCCGTCTCCGTCAAAGTCCGCAACCGCGACGCCACCGCCCATCGCCTCGACCAGGAAGCGGTCGGGAGACTCGCCGTTGAATTGGCGCCAGGTGATTCCAGCCTCTGCCGTGACGTCGGTGAAGATTTCACCACGCGCAGGCGCTGCCGAAGAGCGTGCCTGCGGCCACCCCGCGGCGGAAACCAAACCGGCGGAAATTTTGAGAAATTGTCTTCGTTTCATGAATAACGGCAATGGCGCCGTGGCACGGTCTGGTTCTAATGCGAGCCCATGCCGGCCGGCGCGGCATATTCCGCCGATTGCTCCTGTTCTTTGAGCTTCTGGAATTCGATCATCTCGCGAGCCGCCGCTGCTTTCTGCCCCAGGCGCCGGCAAGCGCGCGCCAGCGCAAAATGAATCTTACTGGCATTGGTTTCAAGTTGCGCGGCCCTCTGCAATTCGTTGAAGGCTTCATTCGGCCGGCCGTCTTCAAGTGCGAGGTTGCCAAGCTGGTAATGAGCTTCAGCGCTCGAAGGATCGATGGCGACGGCTTTATGCAGAGCCTCAACCGCGCGTGGTTTTGCGGTCTTGTCGCCCGCATCCACCCTGCGCAGCATCAGGAGTGCATACTCGAGGGCGAAACGCGCGTCGCGGGGGAATTTGCGGGCGCCTTCTTCAAAAGCATTTGCCGCTTCGACTGAGGAACCCCGGCCCTCTCTCGCCTTACCCAATCCCAGCAGCGCCGCGGCGTCATTGGGGTCCAGTTCATCAGCGCGCGAATAGGAGCTGATGGCGTCCGGATAATGGTTCATACTCAGTTCAACAGAGCCCTTCAGGCTCCACATGCGGGCGGATTTGGGAAATCTTTCAACGCCCTGCTCCGCCACCGCCAGCGCTGCAGGCAGGGCTTTTGCCCCGCGTAAAACCCCGCCCAAGTCGAGATAATTTGATTCCTGATCCGGCCCGAGCGCTATGGCCTGCCGCAGGGCGGGAATCGCCAGCCCGTGTTTTCCCTGCTTTTCGTAGCACCACCCGAGCAGGTTCTCAACCTCGCCCGAATCCTGCCTTGTACTGGCAAGCGCCAGCAGCTTTGTCTCGCAATCGGCGTAGCGTCCGGCGTTGTACTCGGCCAGGGCAATGTTGTAGGCCAGGCCGGGAAGACCGGGATTTGAGGCCCCGGCAGCCTGCAGCAGGTGAAGCGCCTCCTCATAGTCGCGCGCTTCTGAAGCTGTGCGGGCGCCGATCAGCGCAGCGCGGGCGTCGCCCGGATGTTCGAGCAAAATTCCCAGCGTCTTCCGCGCCTCCTCCCTATTGCCTGTGTGGTATTGCGAGAGCGCCAGGGCTGCGACAGATTCGGGGTGCTGGCGGACGAGGTCAGGCACGGTGGCGAGCAGCCGCGCCGCGGCGGCGTAATCCTTGAGGTTCTCAGAAACCATCCCCAGCAGGAAAATGGCCTGCTGGTTCTGCGGCTGGGCTTTCAGAATCATCTGAAGCTGCGCCCTGGCTTCGGCGGGCTTGTGGAGCTGCCACAGGTTGGCCGCCAGGTATTGCCGCAGAACCAGCGCCTGGGGCGCGAGCTGGATGGCTTTCTCCAGGAATGGGTTTGATTCCTCCAGTTTCCCCTCCATGGCCAGCACGGTGCCCAGATTGCCCAGAATGTGCGCATTGCGAGGGTCAAGTTGGACGGCGCGGCGAAGTTCCGCCTCTGCGGCGGGCAGGTTGCCGGACTGCGCGAGGTCGATGCCGCGATCATCGTGCTGCCTGGCGGTTTCCTGCGCCGCCAGGTTTGCGGCGAGCGCTGCAGCAAGCAGCCACGTCGCAGCAATCCCAAAGGCTCCGCGGCCTCGCAATGGCTGGAAATGGACCTTCATTCCTTGCTCAATCAACAAAGCTTCCGGATCACGGGTCAGCCGCGACTTGGCGGCTTGCAGGCGGACGTACGGTGAAGAGCGGCTGGCTGATCGCGGGAGGCCCGTGAGGGGTTCCCGATGCCGCTTCCTTCTGCTTCAAGCGAACGACTTCCTTCGACTCGGCCAGTGATTTATCTCTCTCGCCCATTGCCAGGTAAGTGGCTCGCAAGGTCTCGTGCGCCTCCACCAGCCCGGGGTCCAGGCGCGCGGCCGCCTGCAGATGGTCCAACGCCTGCTGGTAGTGTTTCTCCGCCAGATCGATCTTACCGGCCAGCCACAGGATCTTCGCGTCGCCGGGAGCAATTCCCATCGCCTTGCCGATGGCCCGGTTCGCCCCCTGGAAGTCCTGCGGGTCCGAGTCGAGGCAGGCGGACGCCAGATAGAAATAGGCTTTGGGATCGTTGGCGCCCAGCGCGATGGCGGTTTCCAGTTTCTGCTTCGCCTCTTGCTGCTTAAACTGGTTTTGCAGGATGATCCCGTCGATCAGGTATGGCTGGCTCCACTCCGGCCAGCGCGACTGGATCTCGGCCAGCAACTTCTGGGACTCTTTGAAGCGTTGCAGAAGCTCATAGGCGATAGCCTGGACCAGCATCAGCTCCGGGTCGTCCGGCGCCGCGCGCTTTGACAGATCGAGCAGCCGGATGGTCTGTCGAAATTGGCCGTGCTTGATCAGAAACAGGGCAGCCTGGAAATACAGGTTGGCGCGCGTGGGCGAGGTGCTGATGCCTCGGTTCAGGTCGGCCGCCGCCTCCGCTTCTTTCCCCATGGAGTCCAGAATCTGGGCTCGAAGCAGATAATAGTCACCGCGGCGCGACGGCGCCGGAGTCTTGTCAAGTTCGGCCAGCGCAGCCGCCGCTCCTTCTCCATGGAAGATCGCGACCGTGAGATCGAGGCGCAGGTCTTCCACCGCGGCTTCGCCCAATGGAGCCGACTGCTTCATGGCCGCGGCAAGAAACTCCCGCGCCAGTCCATTCTGGCCAGCGTCGAGAAGCTCCCTGCCGCAGCTTGCCAGAACTTTGGTGTCGCTGGTCAGGGTCCTGATTTTCTTGTAGTCCTCAAGCGCCTCGGCGGTCTTTCCTTCCGCCAGGAGCGCTCTTGCCAGCTGTGCCAGTGACTTTACGTCGTTCGGATTCATCTCGAGGTTGTGCCTGAGGTTGCCCATGTAGCGCTCGCGTTGTTGCTGGGGTGTGAGGCTCAGATAGTCAAAAAGCCCGCTGTTGGGCCGCAGGCCCGCGTCCGCGGGCCTGATGTCCCGAAAGCGCCGCAGAATAGCATGAGCTTCCTGCTGGTTGCCTGTGCGCATCAGCGCCCGGCTGTAGCGAAGAAGGATTTTGGGATCCTTAGGGGCGATTTCGGCGGCCTGGGCGAGAACCTTGACAGCGTCGGCAGGACGATTGTCCATCAGGAGGTCATCACCGAGGGCATAGAGAGCATTGGTGTTTTTCGGTTCGCTTTCGAGGATTTTCCTCAAGTCGCTGATCGACTCCTGATATTTCCCCTGCTGGGCGATCAGGATGGCGCGGGCGTAACGGGCACCGCTCAGGGACGGGTCAAGGGCGAGCGCGGCATTGAGATGGGCAAGCGCCTTATTATTGTCGCGCACCGACTCCGCAACGCTCAGCTCGTAGAGGCCTTTGGCATCCTTGGGATGCCTGGTGACATAGGCACGAAGAATCCGCTCACCCTCGTCCAGCTTCGCTGTTCGGATAAGCGCATAACCCAGTTCACGCCGCGCCACGTCGTCGCCGGGTTTCAGCTTCAGGTATATTTCCAGGGCGGAGGCGGCGTCACCATAGAAGCCCAGCCGTTCCGAAGTTTGAGCAGCGGTCATCAGGATGTCAGGCCGCTTGGGCGCTTCCTTCATCGCCTGAACCAGCAGGATGATGGCCTGATCGTCGTGTCCTGTGCCGGACCAGGTTCGCGCTAAATTCAGGAGAACATCAGGATCGTTCGGTTTCTGGCGGTACGCCGCCTGGAGCGCAGTCATGGCTCGCGGATAGTCCCGGGCATTCAGGGCCGCAAGACCCAGGTTGTGTTGAATGTCGAAGTTCGACGGGTCTGCCTGGAGGGCCTGCCCAAACGCCTGCTCCGCCTCAGAATAACGTTTCCATGAAGCATCCAGCATTCCTGCTGAAAATGCGGCGCGAGGCTCGTTCCCGGCCTGCTGCACCATCTGGTCCAGCGCCTGTTCCGCCAGTTTTGTTTTCCCGGCCAGGTGCAGCGCCTGGGCGCGCAGCAGCACAGGCCCGGGCTGGGCAAATGCGCCCTGGGGCAAACGGGAAAGATATTCGAGCGCCGAGTTCCCATCTTTCGCCTTAATGCTCATCTCGGCCAGTTGAAGGTTGGCGTTGGGATGGCCGGGGTCGAGTTCCACAACTTTCAGATATTGCGCGCGGGCGCGAGCCCTATCACCCTGAGCCACATAATGGTTCCCCAGGTTGTTGTGGAGCGACGCTGAATCCGGCGCAAGCCGCAGCGCCTGAAGGTAATAGGGTTCCGCTTCCGCATATTTCTTTTGGGCGTCAAGAATAATCGCCAGCAGGCCGAGCGGCCGTGCATCACCCGGATTTTCGCGCACGAGCGCCCGTGCCGTCTTTTCAGCTTCCGCGTAACGGCCTTGCTGAAAGGCTTCAACCGCTTGTCCGAATGAGGAAGAGCTATGCTGGGCGAAAGCGAAGGGGCGGGACACCCCCGCGATGGGAGAAACCGCGATGCAAGCAAGCAGCAGACAGGCACGGGAAAACATCACTCTGTATCTTAATCCCACCTGCCGCCACCCGAAAACATTTCCTGCCTTGGGGCCGGGTAGCGCTACGTCGCTTTTGCGAGAGGGCACGACTTCAGTCGTGCCGAAAAATGGCCCCCTTGAGTGGGGGCTTCAGCCCCTGCGTCGGTCCTTCCGTTCAGCGCAGAGTTGTTCTTTAACTCTGCGGCTTTTTGTATCGATAAAAGAACCGCAGAGTAATCCCGCACGGCGGAGACAACTCTGCGCTACCTTGCTGTCCCGCCCTCGCATAAAAGAAAGGCCAGGGCGGGAGGAAACCACCCTGGCCCACAAATTACTGAGGGCTGCAAAACAGGGTAACGACGCTCGTCGTAGCGCCGCCGTCCCGGCGGCACTTTTCAGGGCCGGCAAGATGCCGGCGCTACGGAAGTCCCTGGCCAACCAACAGGGCGCACGGCTTAGAAATAGAGTTTGAGGCCCAACTGCAATTCCCTCGGGCTGTTGGCCTGGCAATTCAGTTGTCCAAACCCGGAGAAGGTGCTCGAGTCGGTGCCAACGAAGCCATCCGCCGGGATCGAGCCATTGAGGCACCCGAACTGCGGATGGTTGAAGGCGTTGAAGGTCTCTAAACGAAATTCGAGCCTCGTTCCTTCATGAACAACCCCCAGGGGAAATTCCTTCATCAGCGAAAGCCCCGCCGTCCTGGCCCCTGGCGCGTAGACATTGGGCAAAGTGCGTTGGGCATTGCCAATCTGATATTTGTCAGGAACCTGGATGACATCCGGATTGGCGAAGTATTGGGTCCTCCAGTCGGCTCCGGTGTTTCGTACGAGCCGCCCGGTGAGATTGGGACGCTGGCCGCCATAGGTTGGGATGGATGTTCCGCCATCCAAGCTGATTGCTACGGGCTGGCCGCTGTCGAACCGCCACAGGCCTGCGGTCTTCCACCCGCCCAGGATGGCGTCCACTGCGGCATTCCACTTGGACCCGAAGTGTTTGCCGCGCCCGAATGGCAAGCTATAGACGTAACCGAAAGTCAGCACTTGCGGAATAGAGTATTCGGAGACGGACTTCTCGAGCTTCAGGTTGTTCGGGTCCTGGATGCCGTCAAAACCACCCAGCCACTCCGTATAGCCGCTGACGTCGGAATCGGAAAGCGTCTTGGACCACGTGTAGTTGCCGACAAACTGCAGGCCATGAGACATGTTCTTTTGTACACGCAGTTGGAAAGCGTGGTAAATGGAATTGCCCCGCGGCGGGAAGGCTGCAAAAACCCCCGTAAACTGCGGGTAGGGCCGGAGGAGCTGCTGCTGCGCGACGGTTGACTCAGAGAGGCTGGAGCTGGGATCGGTAATCAGTCCGTAGAACGGGTTCGTCACGTAAGTGTTACTGATCGCATTGAGTTCTGCCGTTGACATTTTCTCGGCCGATGGACCCAGGTGGTTGATGTCCCCCGCGCCATTCCAGTAGAGATGCGTCCCCTTGGTGCCCACATAGTTGAGATCAAGCAGCACGCCGCCGGGCAGCTCATGCTGGAAACCTGCGCTCCAGGTCTGCGTGTAGGAAGCCGCATTATCGCTGCGTAAGTTCCCGTTCGCCGTTTGTCCCAGATTCGTATAGGCACCCAGTGAGGAGCCCGTAGGTTGATTGACTCCAAAGGGGAACGGGTCCCTCATGAACGCGTATGGAGTGAATCCATTGCTCTGGTAGGTTAAGGGCCAGGGGTTAAACCCCGTAAAGCCGTCAAAACCCGCAACCGGGCCCGTTCCAGCGGCTGCCCAGACGCTGGGGTTGTAGAAGATTCCGTAGCCGGCCCGGAAAACGGTGTTTTTCCAGAATCGATAGGCCAGGCCGACGCGGGGAGCATATTCCTTGTAATTGTTGTTTGCAATGGTTCGTGAATTTCCGTTGACACCCGTAAACACCTCGGCGCCCGTAACGTTCATCCCCGGAACCGTGAAGGGTAATGGGGCCTTGGGATCGAACCATTCCATGCGATTGTGGCGCTCGGTTCGGGGCAGGTCGAGGTCATAGCGAATGCCCAGGTTGACGGTGAGCTTATCCGTAACCCGCCAGTTGTCCTGGATGAAGGTGCCGAACTGATTGCTCTGCGTGGCGACAAATAGCGGGACTTCGTATTGACCCCACTGATTCGGTCCCCCGACGCCGGTCAGGAAGGAGGCCATGGCATCCCCGCCACCCGACCATGCACCAGGACTCTGGTCGGTGGTATCAGTGTCGAATAGCATGATGCCCGCGGGCGCGCCCGGCTGGCCGAAAGTGATGCGGTGCATGCGATATTCCCCGCCCGCCTTGATCTCGTGCCGGCCGGCGATTTTGTCCAGGCTTCCCAGCAGGTCGTGCGTCTCCTGGCCATACTTGATGATCGCCCAGGCCTGATATCCGAGCCCAATGCCCGCTGCGCCCTGATAGCCGCCATAAACATAGACGGTGGGAGGGGTCGGGAACCCGGAATCGGTGATGTAGGACGGCATGCCCAGGTCAGAAATCGGGCTGAAGTTCGGGAAGTCGCCGGCCGGGCCCTTCCCGTCGCTGTATGAGCGCGTGAAACCGTAGGCGAAATTGACCACTGTAGTGGGGCTCACCGTCCAGGTGTCATTCAGGACGATGGCATGCGCGGAACTGATGACGGGCCCTGCATTGCAGGGATCGAGAGGATTATTGAAGCAGGTGGCGCCGTGTCCGTTGCCCCACTGCTGCGAATACCGCGAGGAGAGCAGGTTTCGATCGCTGAACCGATGGTCAATCTTGATGTCAAACTGGTCGCTGTTGCTGATGTTCACTCCCGCGCCATGCCAGTTGTTATAGGGGTCATAGTTATCCGTGCCAACGCCCACGTTCGGCGCGGGATAGTACGACATCATCTTCAGTGACACGGGGTCGATGATGTTTCCCGGCCCCGCGGGAAGAGTGTACGCCCCCGACGGTATCCCCTGGCCCGCGCTTTGGAAGGTGGCAAGGTTGTTGAAGGGAATCATCGTCTGGTTGGTCCAGCCGTTGTCAGGATCCAGATATCCCGAGTAAGGGTCCCAGAGCTGGCCATCAGAACTGGAGCACACGCCGTTGCCATCGAAAGTGCCGCCCGCGTATCCGCAATACTTCGCCGAAATCGCCGTTCCTTTCGAGGGCGCTGGGCACGCCTGCGTTGAAAGATGAAGCCGAGTGGTCGCGCGTGGCCTGGTAATCGAAGAAGAAGAAAGTCTTGTCTTTGCCGTTATAAAGGTGCGGGATGACGATGGGGCCGCCGACGGTGCCGCCGAACTGGTTAAAGCGGCGGGCGGGCAGATCAACTCCGGCCTGATTGTTAAACCAGTCGTTGGCGTCCAGGGCCTGGTTGCGCAGGAATTCGTAAAGGCTTCCGTGGAGTTGGTTGGTGCCGGAGCGCATTACCACGTTAACGACCGTGTTGCCACTGAAGCCGATCTCAGCACTGAAATTGTTCTGCTGCACCTTGAATTCCTGCACGGCGTCCACCGAAGGCGTATAGAGAGGAACAATGATGCCGCCGTTCTGCTCATAGTCGGTGGTGCTGACGCCGTCGAGCAGAATGTCTGAAGTGGCGTTGCGCCCGCCGTTCGAGACGAAATTGTTGGCGACGCCTCCGCTGTCTCCAAAAGCACGCCCGGCAGCCGGATTGACTCCGGGAGCGAGAAATGCCAGATCGAAAACGCCGCGGCCCACCAGAGGAAGGTCATTGATATAAGCGCGGTTCACTTCCTGGCCGGTGGTGGAATCCTGAGTAGAAAGCAGGGGAGGAGCCCCGGAAACCTGCACGGTCTGGGTGGTGGTTCCCAGCTCCATGCTGACGTTCACAGTGGCGTTTTGACCAACGTCCACGACGATGCCGGTGCGAGTGGAAGTCTTAAATCCTGATGCCTCCACGGAGATCTGGTAATCGCTGGGCGGAAGGTTCCGTAGAATATAGCGGCCCACCTGGTCGCTTGAGGCCGTGAAAGTATAACCCTTGGCCGTGTCGGTCAAGGTCACTTTGGCCCCCGGAATCACAGCTCCGGTGGGGTCGCTGACAACACCGGTGACGCTGCCGCTGTAAAGCTGGGCCTTGAGCGGCACAGACAGAAATGCCAGCGCCGCAAGAGGCAATAGGATTTGAACGGCGGCAAACCGCCTGGCAGCGCCGTTGCAGAATAGCCCACGGTAGGACGTCAACCGAAGCTTCGTCAGCATGGATACCTCCACCCTTTCAGGTCTTCAACCCAGACTCGACGGAACACCACTCCAGCATACAGACAGGCGAACAAAAGTCAGAAGCCTGTTCAGTCACGCAGCAAAACGCCCCCTTTGTTAGGAAGCCTTACAAAGAAACGATAAAAATATTAGTGGCCACCATCGTTTTGTACGGGGACTGTTTACCATAAGGGCTTAGTCTTGTCAAGGGAAAACCATTAGAACATTTGGAAATAAAGCCGGAACCTCTGTGAAATGTGCATCGCATGGCAAGCTCAAAGCAGCTCAACCGCCCGTCCGTGCCAGGCAAAGAGTGTCGGCGGACCGGCATGGGTGCCAGGCCGGCGTTGCTCCTTGCCTTGCCGGGGTGAGCAAATCAAGTCAAGTCAAGTCAAAGGGTTTCTCCCTGGCGTACCTTGAAAGGATTCTTGCAGAAGGGGATATCCGCGAAGCCGGCGGGGCTCGGGGCTCCGGCCCCTCGCGCCCCATGGATACTTTAATAGGCTACATAGGGCGGCGGCTTCGCTTGGGACAAGTGCGATCCTGTCATCGTTCCTGCATTTCCAATAAGTCCTTTATAATCAACAAATATTCATAATATCCAAAAACAATTCATTGATTTTGTGTCTCATTTTGAAACACAGAGTAATATTTACACTGCACGTTTCCATCACCTCAGTTTTTGTGCTTATCTGCTGCCAAACCATGGAGATTCAAGGCTCTTTCGCACGGGAGAACTCGCGTTGGGCCTTCTCTTCGAGCCCGAGAGCCTGATAGGCCCGGCCCAATTCATAGTGGGCTTTAGCCATTTTGGGATCTGCAGCCACGGCACGCTCAAGCTCTTTTGCTGCGTCGCTGGGACGTTGCAGATAGAGATATAGTTCGCCCAGCGCTTCGTGCGCCTCAGCATACCCGGGAAGTATCTCGACCGCGCGTTGGAATGCGCGGATGGCATCGTCGGCCCGCTTCTGGCGTGAGTAAGCAACACCGAGATTGTAGGCCGCTGAAAAATTGTTTGGATCAATCTTGAGCGCGCGCTGGAATGACTGTTCGGCGCCGTCTACGTTACCGGAATCAAGCTGCGCGACGCCCAGGTAGTAGACTGCCGTGCCGTCGTTCGGGTTACGATTTGAGACGTACTGAAAGCCCTCCATGGCAGGCGCGAATTCCTTGAGCTTGAGCTCGTTTTGTGCGATAAGGAAGCGAATTGTCAACGTCCCGGGCGCTGTCTTTTCAGCCTTCATCAACCTGCGCAATGATTCCGCATACCGGCCGCGCTGCTTGTCGACGAGCGCTTCGGAGACGAGGTTGTAAGCCTGAACGCGGTCCTTGGGATCGGGAAGGTTCCGGGTATCGGCCTGCGGAAGGTTCGCCACAGAGACGGCGGCGTATCCGAGTGAGCGGAGGCTGGCCAGAAGTGCGGGATCCGTTGATTGCCCGGCGGTCGCGGAAGTTTTTGATGCGGGAGTGTAACGGCGAATCAAGTCCTGCAGCCGCTCATTCATCTCGTGTGCCAGCGCTTGATGGGTACTGACCAGGTTGTGAAGCTCGTGAGGATCAGTCTTCAAGTCGTAGAGTTCGGGACGGGTCGTTTCAATGTACTTCATGCCACGCCATTCGAGACCCAGCAGGCGGTTCCATCCGAAGTGGATCAGAGGGGCGTAGTTCTCGGCGTATTGGCCTGAATCCCTTCCCGACGGATGGCCCAGCATCAGGCTCAGCAGGCTTTGTCCCTGAACGCTGGCGGGTCGCGTGACTTTGAGCGCCTGAAGGACGGTCGGCATCACGTCAATCAGCGAAACTCCCTGCTGCACTACGCGCGGCGGGTCGCCCGGGATTCGCACGATCAGAGCGACGTGGAGGGTTGCGTTATAGATGAAGAACCCGTGTGTCTTTTCGCCATGCTCGCCGAGACTTTCGCCGTGGTCGCTGGCCAAAACGATGAGTGAATTTTCATAGAGGTGTTGCCGTTTCAGGTAGTCGAACAAACGTCCGACCTGCGCGTCCGCGAATGCGATTTCTCCGTCGTAGGGATGGTTGCGATAAAGACGGGCGTAGGGCTCCGGCGGATCGTAGGGAGCATGGGGGTCGTAAAGATGGACCCATATGAAAAATGGTTTCTGGCGGTGGGACTCGAGCCACTTCAATGCCAGGTCCACAACCTTGTCTCCACGACGCTCGATTTCATCCAGATGGATTTCCCTCGAATGGCCCAGATTGAAGTGGTCGTAATAGGTGTCAAAGCCCTGGTTCAAACCGAAGCGCGAGTCGAGCGCCGCCGATCCAATAAACGCTGCGGTCGAGTACCCGTGGGACTGCAGCACTCGGGCGAGGGTCATGTTTCCCGGAGCCAGGTTGTTGCCGCTGAAATCATGGACCCCCGTGGCCATTGGATATTGGCCGGTCATCAGAGCCGTGTGAGATGGAAGGGTGATAGGCACGGGCGTGAAGGCGTTTGCGAAACGGACGCCAGACTTCGCAAGCAGGTCGATGTGGGGGGTCTTGATCTGATCGTATCCGTAACAGGCCAGATGATCAGCGCGAAGCGTATCAATGGTGACAACTACAACGTTTGGACCGGCCTTTCCGGCGGCCGGCACCACACTGCACAGAAGTCCTGCAATCAATGCAGCCAGGACGATCCTGGACGAAAAAGAGATCATGAATTCTCCATGACAATGCCGCTTACGCCGCACCTGCACCAGGTCCGCAAGCGTCACAGTGAATGCTCTCCTTCAACGCCGCGCCTCCTCAGGCTCCAACTTTCCCGCGCAATATCGTAAGAGAAGCCTTCGGCATGGTGAACGACGTTTCCCTGGCGCCCCGCAGGGTTGAAACCGATGGCGGACCTTCAGGGTCCGCGTGACTGTTTTCCCCGTCCGCGTGCCAGCGGAATTGTTCAGTCCCGAATATCACCATCCTGACGTTGCCTGAGAATCCAGCTTCGTTGTGGGCGGAACGGTTTTCAAACACGATGCGGACCTCGCGGGCATTTTCCTGATCCCGATTGACAATCATCAGCGACCATTCTCCGTCGGGCCGATGCAACGCGTAGGCAGCCAGCAGTTCATTCCCCGCGGCGTCCCGAACATCGGTAGACACGCGGCAGCAATGGTGTATTTCGCCACCGGGTTTCACCCACTCCAGATTCATCAACCGGGAAGCAAAATATTGCGAAGTGTACCCTGTAATCTCGCGCTTCTCATTGGCCGCGAAGGTGCCAAAGGTTCCCCACCCATGGCAGCCGCTGTGGAGCGGGAAAGGGAAAAACTGGAAGTAATTGATTCCGGCGCCGCCGGCTGTGAGAAACGCGCCCACATATTCCGCCAGCCAGAGCGCCCCAAAGATATCGACAAACGACTGGTTGAGATTCCAGGAGAGATTGCACTCCGAAATGATCATGGGGACGTTTTCGGGCAGGCCGTCCTCTCTCCAGACGTCGAGGATATGGCTGACAAGTTCCGGTTCGCGGTAGAGATCAGACCAGGTGACAGCACAAGGCTCAAAGGGATAATGCTCAAACGACATGAATGCAAGGTCTTCCATCCGGCCGTGCGATTTCAGGTAATCCAGAAACCGTCCGAGCCACGACGTGCGGCCCTGAGCGTCCGGCCAGACTTTGATATCTTCATTGACCCCTTCGAATATCGGGCCTCCGAGTTTGGCCTCCGGCACAACGCGGTGAATCGCCGAAGCGAATTGAAGGTAAAGCGCGGCGTAGTCTTCCGGCATGGCGTACTGCCCGTCCGGCTCCTCGCCCATTTCCACATAAGAAACTGAGTATCCACGTTTTTTCAGATAGGCGATCTGCGCTGCCGCGTCCTCCGGAATTCCGTAGAGCATGGCGATGGGAACCATGGCCGGAAGGTTGTTGGTGACGCCGCTGGTGAAGAAAAGGTCGAACCCGGTCTGTTCGCCACCCTCCATGTGGAGATCGTTTTCGTCGTGCCAGGGATCGATGGACGAGCAGTAAGTCGCTGTCTGGTTCTGGTCTGGCGAGTGCTGAACCATGTCGATGAAATTTCCCTCAGCGTCGAGCGTGCCTGCGTAAATTTCCCTGATGGCATACCCTTCCGAGTTCCGTGGATCTTCGGGCCCGTGCGTGTCCGGCGTGTGCGACGATTCCGTCATCAGATCCGCAAGAATCTGCTCGTCACCGGCAGCATTCGAGAGCTTCAGCGTTACGGTTCCGGCCCTGCCGTTTTCACAAGCCCGCCGGGAAAAGTGTTCCAGACTCCGCCAGTGGGTTTGCTCATGGCGTCTTCATTCCCCGTCCAGTATTGGACGATATAAGCGCGCGCGTAAGGATCGGTCCAATCTATTCGCATGGCGTTGACCGGCTGGGCCGCTCCGAGATCAATCACCACCCACTGCGGATGCAGCGCGTCACTTTCACCCGTGTAACGTTCAGCCAGGTATGGATTGCTTTTCCAGTAAGAGTTTGGGTCGCCGTCGTTCAGCCGCGAGAAGCCGGATTCAGCTCCTCCGTTTCGCGTGTTGCCACGATGGCGCAGGTGGTAGCCGTATGAATGTTGGATAGGCGCTGCAAGCTCGGAACTGCCGGTGAAATAGCCCTGCTTTCGGGTGGGATCGCTCCAGGCGCCCGTGGGATTCCAGTGCCAGGCGGCGATTTGCAGTTCCGTGTGCTGGCGGTAGCTCATGGGCCCCCAGCCGGCGGAAAGGCACTGTTTGACCATCGAGGGCGCATACAACTTATCCGCCGACTGATAGGGAATCATGTCAATGGAAGTTCCCAGAGCCTCGTTTGGCTTGAACGCATTGGTCTCATGGCCGGGTGTCGCGTCGACGCGAATGGTCCCGATATTGGATTTCTCCCGGCCCGCTGGCCCGTTCCGCGAGCTCGCGGCAGACAATCCGGATTCCGCTGTTACACCTGAGTCCGCCAAAAGGGCCCGCGGCGCGGCGGTTAGCGCTGCCGCTGTTGTCGCGCCAGCCAGGAACTTTCGGCGCGAAATATCACCCGCCAGCCCACTCTTCTCTCCGCCATCACGCTCCTCTTTTCTGCTCACAGGCTGCTCCCTCCCTTTCGTAGTTGTAAGTCAACTCGCCTTCCGCGCGAACTCGCATTCTAGCACCGGGCGATTGAAGGAGCGCGAGCGATTTCCTGCACCTGAATGCCGCAAACGTGCGCCGTCCCAGCTTTGACGAGTCCAGGCGCTCAGGAAAACCATCCGTCCGGCAGTCCAGCAGAATCCTTCATTTTCACTTCTTACGGAGCGGTTGCCCTCGCGATCTCCAGTAGCTCTTCATCGTTCCAGTCGTCGCGAGGCTCTGCCGCGGCGCGGGCAAAAGTCCAAAGCCGGATTCGTTCGTGATCGACACCCAGCAGGTCTCCCATGCGGCGGAACATTCTGTCCGGGTCCGAGCGCAACCTCTCGACGCAGTTGAACAGGTGCTGGGTTGAATCATAAGCGGGATCACCGACAAAGGGCTTTGGATCAATGACCAGCCAGGGCATTCGTTCCGACCGGAGGACGTTGCCTGCATGCAAATCCGTCGCCAGCAGGACTTCTGCAGGCGCAGTTTGCGGCAGTTCTTCGAAGAGCCGCAGGCCTTCCCGGACCAGCCCTGCGTCCGGCCATTTTTCAGCATCCGCAAGCGTGAGATCGCTCCAATATTTCGTCATAACGGAAAGTGGGCGAAAGGGATGGGGCGCGGCCGGCGGGCGCCACAGGCGTTCCAGTAATTCCGCAATCACCAAATCCTGCTCGGATTCCTGCCTCGTTCGCAGTGTCGTTCCCGGTTGGCAGCGCTCAAGGAGCATAGCGCCGGATTCTTCGTCGGCCTCAAGCAGGCACACGGTTGGATCGCCATCCCAGAAGCGCAGCCCATGGATTTCATGCGCACCCTCCATATGCGGATTACCAAGCTTCAGCACCGCGGGAGTCCCATTTGAGAGTGTCGCTGGCGCAACCCACCCGCCAGTCAAGTCCTCATGGTCGAAGGGATCGCACACCGCAAGTGACCACCGACGCTTGAGCGTCTCTATCACCTCGGGCAGCCGACTAAGCCACAGCGACCCCGTCGGCGTGCTTCTGGCATTTTCCGCGACTCGGGCCGGAATCTTCAATGCCATTCCTTGATCATAGTCCGTTTCAGAAAGGCTGTGATCGGAGGCAGCCGGGGCAACAAGAAAGAATCCCGTACTACCTGCCAAATTCACCTTGCGATACTGCGCTGAATTCCAAGGCTCTTCCATCCAGCTGGACCGGTGGAGCGGCTTCCAGGATTTTCAGGACCGTAGGAGCAATATCCAGAATGCCCGGGCGAGGCGTTTCAACAGCTCGATTACAAAAGAAAATACCCTGGGTATTGCTGGGATCGGAGGCGCAGTGATCGCCGCTCCACTTTCGCGTATTGGCAACGACGATCCCTGAAGGGATGGCGCCCAGCGCCGTCTGCCAGGACGTTCGGTAACCGATCTGAAAGTTGAGTTGAAGGTCGGGTGCGTCTTTCATGTAAGCGCCGTGGTCGATATCTTTGGCCAGGTAGACATCCTGCAAAACCGGCTGGCCATTGTCGGGATCGCGATAGGCCAGCAGTTTCTGCCGGATCTCACGGAGCAAACGGTCCGCCTCGGGTCCGGGATTGACGATGCCGTTTGCCTCGCGCCCGCGTTCGTTCAGGTAAATTTGTCCCAGGCCGAGCGCGTACGCCCTGGTCCGGCTCCAGTCCACATTCGGGAAGAAACTGCCCTGGCCATACAGGTCTTCCAATTTGTAATTTTTGCCGCCCGCGCCGGGATTCTTGAGAGTCATGTAACCGTTCTTGACGAGCCAGGTGTTGGTGTTGAATCCCCACCGCCAGGTGTGGAAACCGTGATCAGAAACGATGATGAGGGTTGCTCCGGGTTTCATGGCTTTCAGAACCTGGCCGACGATTTCATCCATGTGCTCATAGGCCTGCAGGATCGCATCACCATACTCCCTGGCCTCCTCCGGATCGTAGCGGGGGTGCTGGGGATCGATCAGGCGGAAGAACATGTGCTGAATACTGTCGGTAAAGGTAAAAATCGAAACCATCAGCGACGGCGGGTGATGGCGAAGTCCGTCGAGCGTCATGTCTTCAAGCGTCTTTGACGTTCGCCAGCAATCCTGGAGGAAAACTCCGTCGCCGATGCGCTCTTCATTGAGCGCCCAGGTGTCATGCCACCAGCCAAGGGTTTTGTAGAGCCCGTAGGTTCGCGCCAGCTGCGCGGAAAAATCGGCCGGATAGGAAATGGGCAGGATGGGATGCACGGGATCAATATTCAAGGGCGACATATAAACGCGAAGATCGGGAGAGGTCTCGAGCACATAGAAGCGCGAGACGGCGCTGATCGAGAGGAAGGGGGTGACCGGGAATTTCGAGCGGAACCAGTTGCTCCATTTCCCTTCGGCGACGGCTTCAGAGTTGTCACCGAACCGGATGTGGACTGTCTTGCCCGCAGGCGAGTCAGTGAATTCGATAGGGAGGGAAATTCGACTGAATTGTTTCGCCCTGGGATCGACGGGGCCCTCGACCCTTGCGCTGGCATGGTTTTCTTTGAGCGTCAGCCGAACCAGCTTGCCGCCAAATTCGGTGTCACCCACATCCCATGGAGTCAGGTCGGTGCCAAAGTAAAAGAAGGTTCCCCATGTGCCGCGAACGTCGGGCAGGCCAAGCCCCGCCAGGAGTTCGCCTCCCGGAACTTTGGTGGGCGGAAACTCGAGCGGCATCCGCAACACCGTCACCTTGTAGCCGGCGTCAGCGGCAGCCGCGTAAAACGGGGTGCCGTGGCGTTCATTGATCGCTTCCGGCGGGCGGATGGGAACCAGGCCGAACAGGAACCTGGGCTTTCGCTTTTCGACCAACGCAAGCTGGGGAAGGTAGGTCCCTGGGTCACGCTTGAGGAAATCAAAAATCCCAGTTCCGCCCGGGTTGAGCCCGGTTGCAAATGAAGCCCAGGCCACGGGCGACTCCGGAGGATTGGTAGTGCCCAGAGGTTTGAAGGTGCCGGTCCGGGCAAGGCGGGCGAGGTTCGGGAGTTTGCCAGCCGCCATATATTTGGAAATCAGTGTGGGGTCGGCGCCGTCAAATCCCAAAACCACAACCTGCGTGGTGACGGGGCGCGTCGTCACCCGTTGGCAGGCAACCGCGCACCCCGCGAGCATCACTGCACTCGCAAATCCCACCCAGTCCCTGGCTCTCATCACTGGGTCCCTTTTACCACAAAGGGGGGAGGAGCCAAAAGAAAATACCGAGAAATGGCTGGAAAAGATGACGGTATGCCTCTGCGCGAATCCTGGACTCCAGGAGTCTGTAATTTTGTGGTTTGAAAGAATCCTGGTGGAGGCGCAGGCGTCAAAACGTGTGGATGTTGGCCGAAGCTGGCGGGGATTCGGGTTACGAATTGAACCATGGCCGGGAAAGAAGATTGGATGAAAAATGTTCCTCATCGAAACTTTTTGATAAACTGCGTTTCCTCGACAGTATGAGCGCCGGCCGTATTTGCTGTTTTGGATCTTTTCGCCAACCACAAGAACCCTGCATGAAGGATTTTGAAGTGGAGCGGCGTGACCGGGCTTATGAAGGCGCCAGCAAGTTACTGCCGGAGGCTCTGAAGCATCTCATTGGCTGGCGTCAGTAAGAGAAAGATAAAATCTGACTTGGACAATATGCAGGCCAGCCACGGACCACGGGCCGAACGGGCTGGCAGGAGAAATCGATGTTAGGAAGGCCGAGACTGCTCCGCGACTTTAACGCGCAACAGATTCTTCGCCTCCTGCGGAAACATGGTCCCTGTTCGCGCGCGGACCTTGTTCGATATTCCGGACTGAGCGCCCCGACAATTTCAAGCGGCGTGGCGTACCTGAAACAACAGGGCCTGATTGAGCCGATGGGTCCCGGCCCCTCGAATGGCGGGCGCCCGCCCGACCTTCTCCGTTTTAATTCGAAAGCGGGTTATGTCGCGGGCGTCGACATCGGCACATCGCTCGTGCGGATTGTGCTTGCGGACCTCGACGGGAAAATTGCCGGGAAAGTCGAGATTGCAACACACTCGCAAAGTACCCCGGACCACGTCGTTTCTCTGATCGCCGCCGGCATCAGGAAGCTCCGGACACGGCACAAGGTCCCGGCAAAAAAGCTGGTGGCGCTTGCCGTGGGGGTGCCTGGGATTACCGACATCCAGAAAGGGATCGTGCTTTCGGCCCCCATCCTGCCGCAATGGCAGGCCGTTCCCCTGCGCGACATCCTCGCTAAAAAAGTTGGAACCCCTACCGTGGTTGAAAATGATGTCAACCTGGCGGCTCTCGGCGAAGGACGATGGGGTATTGCGCGTGGAGTGAAAAACTTTGTGTTTTTGACCGTCGGTTCCGGAATCGGAGCGGGGATTTTCATCGACGGCAACCTGTATCACGGCGCTGCCTGGACAGCCGGTGAAATCGGTTATCTCTACGTGCCCGGAACACAAGAAAGTCCGCTGGCCATCCTGAAACCCGGGTCGTTGGAGGACATGATTGGAGCCAAGGCAATTGAGTGTGCCTGGAGGGATATTGGCGGTCAGGATGGTGAGAACGGCGGGCGGACGTCGGGGGTGGGCGGCGGGCGCATCATGGATCTGGCGGAAAAGGGAGACCCGGTGGCCGGCAGAATCCTGCAGCAAACAGCTCGAATTCTTGCCGACGCGATCACGAACATATGCGTCGTCCTCAATCCATCTCTGGTGGTTCTGGGAGGCCGTGTCGGTTCGCGCCCTGCGCTTTTCAAAGCGACCAGCCAGATCATCGAATTTAACGAATTCTGCCGGCCTCGCGTTGCGGTCAGCACGCTGGCAACGGAGGCGGTAGTTCTGGGAGCAGTCCAGCTTGCGTTAACTGTGGCTGAGCAGAAAATCCTTCCAGACATTGAAAATTATGATGCTTTCTCCCGCGAGGGGCAGCCAGTTTACCGATGAGTGGCCTGTACAACCAATTGGGTACCACTTGACCCTTCCAAAGGGGTTTTGTATGCCTTTCGGTTGCCAGCCGATCACCTGAAGTTTTATCCACGAAATACCAGCCGTCCAGAACTACTGCAAGATGTCAATGGTGCACTCTAATCTCGAGAGTTTGAGGCCTGATCTTAGCAATGCTTTAGCTTGCAGGAATATCCATGAAAATCGCCCAAGAGAGACTACTGAGACAGGAGAGAAGAACAAAAAAACCTCGCAAATGCTTGCAGAAGTTGGATTTCCCTTGTTTTTCGGGAAATTTCTTGACATATGGTGCCGAAGAGAGGACTCGAACCTCCACGCCCTGACGGGCACTACAACCTGAATGTAGCGCGTCTGCCAATTCCGCCACTTCGGCACAAACTATTGAGGAAGCCGCCACCCGTCAGCGCCCTCCAGTTGAAGGCACACTCACGTTGACGACAGCTTTCATGTTGCCATTGGCCTCAAACCGTGTCAAGCAGGACGAACCGTCCGGCGCCATCGTCCGGTTCGCGACAACCCCTTTTTCCAGCTTCATTGATTGACCCCTTGCTAAAGCGCTTGCCGCGTTGCGCAAGTTGAAATCCGAATGATCCTCTGCCGTTTCACTCGGGACCATCCTGGCCCGTTTGCTTTACCGGAACGCAATCAACCTGATCAGGAGAACGATTCCTCCCAGCAGCTTTGTTCCATCCAGGCCCGTAAACATCATGTGCAGCTTCCAGAAGCGCTGATAGCCGGGCGGGGGTGGAGTTCGGGGAAGGAAATCGATGGTCCTGCCCAGAGAAATAATCTGCGGCATCACCCCCAGTGTCAGGATGATCACGATAAAGAGCATGACGGCGGCGATGGCCGGGTTCAATCCGTTCCGTGGCGTTTTCCAGGCCAGCAGGATCAGGAGAATCGTCCCGAGCACCAGTTGTCCCCAGCCGTAAGCCTGGAAATATGTGCGGTTGATTTCCGACGCCAGGTAGCGCAGGACCTCGCGCCTCTGCTGCGGCTTCAGACTCTGGACGTCGCTCGAGAACTGGGACGGAGGCGATTTGAGCACCTCGTCAACGGTCCGGAAACTCCGGGTGGCCGCGAACCACATGAACAGGGTCCATCCAACCCACACGCTGAGGACCACGATTGCCAAAGCCTGAGTTCGTGTCACTTTCTTCAGCTCACTTTCGGGGGCCGGACTGTCTGGCAGCCCCGGATTTTGCCAAGAAGCATACTACAGTGACCTGCAAGGTCAAGCTCCGAAGTCGTATGCCCGGGAGCACCCGACACGCCGTTGGCCACAACTTCCAAGACAGAGCCGCTCTGGCTCATGATGAGATTTCCAGATCGAAACGCCGCACACAGAAGGCATCGTACTGGGTGCCGTTATACTCCCTGCCGGAGAAGACCAGAACCATCTTCTTCCCGCCGTTGCTGATCCATTTGGACGGAAGGCGATAGTCGTGGGTCTTGCCCAGCCCCCAGTCGCGAGTGAAGAAGGCCGTGGTCCAGGGGCCCCAGGGTTCCTGCGCGTCAAAGATTCCCCAGCCGCCAGTGTGGTCAAATCCCAGCGACAGCAGGTAGCGCCTGCAGAATGGATTGTAAACGGCTCCGACGCGCTGGCAATGGCCGGGGAAGGTGAAAACCGGTCCGCGCCGGCGAATATCGCGGGTCCATACCGGCGCCCCTGAAGCATCCAGGTGCGAGAAGAATTCATAAGCCTTGCGTTGGAGTATCCGCCCCTTCGGGACCCTTGCCAGAACGAGCCCATCCGAAGGTGCATAAGCGCTGGGGCCATCCTGGGAATAGACGTACACAAATCCGTCACGCGCGCCCGCGTAATTCCTCCCGAACTGAAGGAAGGCGGGAGATCCAAAGCTCTCCTCGATGCGGAACTCCCAGTGCCATGTCTTGGCGCGATCGTCCGACCAGGCAAGCTGGGCGCTGCCGGGGTTTCGCGCCCACATATAGAGGATTCCATCCACCATCAGCAGGCCGCTGGCCTTGGCGCCCGCCGGACCGTCACCCACACGCTCACCGCTTGAAGACCGAATGTTAGTTCCAGCAAAGTCATCCGGCCCACGAGTAATCCGCGCAAATCCCAGGCTCAGCTTCTTTTTGGTGCGCGGTTCAAACCCCCAGCCATCGCCGTAGGCCGTGTATTGCGCGTTGTTGTCCGCCCAGGTGAGGGGCCAGACGTCACTGCCCACAGCTTTTCGGACAATCGACGCCGCAGGCGCAAAAGTGACTTTGCGGATGACAGGGCTCGGAGGATAGGGCGGGTTCAGGGGCGCACCGGAAGCGGTTGGCGCGGGACGGATGGCTTTCATCAGCGGGGTGACCAGGTATTCGAACATCGCGCCCCAGTAGGTTGGGGCCTCTGGCTGAAGCAGGTTCCCGTTGCGCACGACCACCAGGCCAAGACTGGGGATCACCAGCAGCACCTGGTGCCCGGCCCCGGCCCCGACGAAGGCATCGCGCGGGACCTGCGGCCAGACTCCATCAAAGTTGGCGTACCAGCCCAGACCGCTCCCGAGAAAAGGACCCTCCTTCCGGCGGTCCGGAAGCGGCATGCCGGCATACTTCGCCACGGTTTCGGCCCACTCGCGGCTGACCAGTTGTCGGCCGTTCCATTCGCCGCGCTGCAGCATCAGTTGTCCCACTCCGGCCGTGGCGCGCGCCGTGTAGTTGGCGCCTCCCCAGGTGGCGTAGATTTTCAAACCGTCAAGTTCGGTGGGCCCGTCGTAGCCGATCGACCAGTCGTGGTCGGGCACTCCAATCGGGTCCATGACGCGCTCCTTCAGCAGACTCCGGATGTCCGGCTGCGGCGCGCCCCGAAGGCTGGCCGTGATGGCGTAAGCAAGCGCCGCGAACCCCGTATTGCTGTAAGCGAACTTTGTTCCGGGCGGATAGATCACCGGAGTTTCGTGGATGGCAATCCAGAAGGGGCTCGGCTTCCGCTTCCAGAAGTCGCCTTTCCATCCGGTCAATTTTGCGTGCGGCTTGCCGCCTTCCTCCGCGTCCTCAAGGCCGGAAGTGTGGGTGGCCAGCTGGCGGATGGTGATCTGTGACTTCAAGGGGTCATGCTGCCAGTGGGGAATATACTTCCAGGCGGGGTCGTCGGCGGCGATGCGGCCATCGTTGAGCGCCAGCAGCAGCGACATCCCGCCCACCAGAGACTTTGCCATTGAGGCGGTATAGTGGCGGCGCTCGGGACCCCAGCCGGGGGCGTACCATTCGTAGACGGTCCGGTTGTGGCGGCGGACCAGCAGGCCGGTGGTTTGCCGTGCCGCAAGCTGATCTTTCAGCTTTTCCAGGCTGGAGATGCTCAGGCCTTCCCGCAGTTCGAAGGCATGCAGTAAGGACGGATGGGCTGAAGCCAGCCAGGCGGCGCCGGTTGCGGCCAGGGAGTGCTTGACGAAGTTGCGCCGGTCAGCCGCCCCGCTCATAGCATTTTCTCCTCGTAGGACATCGCCCGGCATGGAGCAGCCGGGCCCCGCCGCGATGTTGGTTTCACTCCGGGCAAACCCAGGTGATTATCGGCCAATCGCCTGCGGGTGCGCAAAGCAATTCGAAAAGTCTGCCGGACCCGGGGGCGGGTTCCACTTCCGGCCCCACACCTTCCCGCGGTCTGCAATGCGGGCTTTCTTGCTCCGGCCCCGGATTGCGGATATTCTAAATGGAGCCGGTCATCTGCGAGGTCCACCCATTCAAGCTTTCGCTCAACATGCGTTGGCGCGCAGGACTTCGCGCGATGGCGTCCGGCGGGAGGAATTGCAATTTGGCTGAACAGGTTTCGCTTGAGCAGGGAATTGACGCCGTGCAGGACGCGGCAAAACGCGTGCTGATTCTGCACTACCATGAGATCTGGCTGAAGGGTGGAAACAAGCGCTTCTTCCAGAGCCGGCTGGTGGCAGCGGTGAAGCGCAGCCTGGAAGACCTGTCGCCCCGCCCCCTGGAAGTCGTCCTGGACCGCCTGCTGGTTCCCGTGCCGGACGAGAACCTGCTGCCCCGGATGGTAGAGCGCCTGCAACGGGTTTTCGGCCTGGCCTATATCGGCCTGGCGTGGGAAGTTTCCGGCGGAATGCCGGAACTCGCCCGATGCGCCTGCCGTGTGATGGAGCGGATCAACCCCCGCAGCTTCGCCGTGCGCGCCAAGATTGCCGACCACTATTTTGGAGCGGGCTCGATGGACGTCGAGCGCGAACTCGGCCGCGAGATTCTGACCGCCTTGCGGGCGAAAGGGAGCGAGGTTCGGGTGAATCTGTCCGAACCCGAAGTGACCTGCCAGGTGGAAGTGATTCCGGGCCGGGTGCTGCTCTACGCCGAACGCGCCGAGGGCCCCGGCGGCCTGCCCGCGGCAACGGGCGGGCGCCTGGTGATGCTGCTTTCCGGCGGCTTCGATTCCGGCGTGGCCGCCTACAAAATGATGCGGCGCGGCGTGCACCTGTCTTTCGTTCACTTTTTTGGCAGCGCCTCGCCTGCCAGCGGGCCGTCGAGTCCGGTGGCTGAGCGCATGGTTCGCTTGCTGACGCCTTATCAATTGACTTCCCGCCTT
The DNA here is from genome assembly GCA_963783155.1 of uncultured Acidobacteriota bacterium. GTDB lineage: Bacteria > Acidobacteriota > Terriglobia > UBA7540 > UBA7540 > SCRD01. The sequence goes on from CAWANC010000006.1 coordinate 253,345, forward strand.
TACGTGGTGCCTTTCGACGCCGTGCAGCGGCAGATTGTGGCCGGAGCGCCGGAGACCCTGCGGGTGCTTCTCTACCGGCGCATGATGGCGCGCATCAGCCGCGAGATCTGCCGGGTGGAACGCGGGCTGGGCCTGGTGACCGGCGACGCCGTTTCGCAGGTGGCCTCGCAAACGCTGCACAACCTGGCCGCCGTCGACCGGGGCATCGACGTGCCCATCTACCGCCCCCTGGCCGGAGACGACAAGGAGGATATCCTGCGGGTGGCGCGGCGCATTGGAACTTATGAAATCTCCTGCGAGCCGTTTGAGGATTGCTGCCCGCGATTCATGCCGCGGTCACCGGCCATCTTCGCAAGCGCCGGGCAACTGGATCGCGCCGAGGAAGGCCTTGATATCCCCGCGATGGTGACCATGGGCCTGGAGGGCGTGCGCGCTTCTGACTTCAAGTACGAGCAGGGGCAGGTCTCAAGGCGCGAGGGTCTGCCGCGGCGGTTTGAGAAGTTCCTTGAGTATCGAAAGGCCCTGGCCTCGGGAGCCGTCGAGCCCCGGGAACCCTGACGGCTGGATTGCTAACCCCACATGGCCTGGCATGCGCTAGCCGGGGGCTTTGGGGAGGGGAGATTCTTCCTGTCTTGGTCTCCGGTTCGTTTTTTTCGCCATTATTTATTTTCAACAACATGGCCCGGTTCGTTTTTGGGTTCGTTTTTTCCACAAGAACGTATTTTCAACAACTTCCCGGCTTCGTTTTTGGGTTCGTTTGGGTTCGTTTTTTGAGCCGATCCTTTGTTTTCAGTAACTTCTCGGGTTCGTTTTTTAAAAAACGTGTTTTTTTGTCCCACACAATTTTAGTTCCAAACCAACCGATCCATGTTTTCAGCGTGTTACGGAGATATAGAAGGTCTGGGCAGACTGTTTAACCCTGCCGCCGCGCCACTCCGGCCGCCTCTCCGCCACCACCCGAAAGACTATCATACTAGCCGACATAAGTCAAGCAAATTCCGCTGCGTGTCGCTGCAAAGTGAGAAGTTCCGGTATGAGCAAAGTAGAAAGATCCGGTTGAGGTGGACGAAGCTTGGGGGATGAGAAAAGAGGAACTGAGGTTGAGTCAGCGAGATCGAGACCGGTTGGTGGTGTTGGAAGGGATTGAGCGAGGGCATTGGAGCCAGCGGGAAGGAGCGCTGCAGATGGGGCTGAGCACGCGGTGGGTGAGGAAGCTGCTGGCGCGGCGGAGGGAGGAGGGCGATGGGGGGATCGTGCACCGGCTGCGGGGGCGGCGATCGAACCGTCGGATCGAGGAGCAGGTTCGGGAGCGGGTGATGGCCGAGGTGCGGCAGCGGTATGGGGATTTTGGGCCGACGCTGGCCTCCGAGCGGCTAGCGGCGGAAGGGATGCCGGTAAGCCGGGAGACGCTACGGAAGTGGATGGCGGAGGAGGGGTTGTGGCAGGTGAGGAAGAAGCGGCTTCGGCAGGTGCATGTGTGGCGGCAGCGGCGGGCGGCGCGGGGGGAGCTGGTGATGATGGACTCGTCGAGGTTCCGCTGGCTGGAGGAGCGAGGGCCGGAGCTGTATCTGATCGCCATGATCGACGATGCGACGTCGCGGCTGTGGGGACGGTTTGTGGAGCACGACTCGACGGAAGAGAATCTGCGGACGCTGGGCGGGTGGATCGAGCGCTGGGGCCGGCCGCTGTCGCTCTACACAGATCGGAACAGTCTGTTTGTGACCACCCGGCCGGTGCAACAGGCCGAACAACTGCAGGGCCAGGTGACGGCGAGGACGCAGTTTGGGCGGGCGCTCTACGAGCTGGGGATCGGATGGATTGCTGCCCACAGCCCCCAGGCCAAGGGACGGATCGAGCGGCTGTTTGGAACCCTGCAGGACCGGCTGGTGAAGCAGATGCGGCTGGCCGGGGTGTCGACGGTCGAAGAGGCCAACCGGTACTGGGAGGAGGTTTTTCTGCCCCAGTGGGAACAACGCTTCACGGTGGAGCCCCGGCGGAAGGAGGACGCGCATCGGGAGCTGGGAGCGGAGCAGCGGCTGGAGGAGATCCTGAGCGTCCGGGTGGGGCGTCAGGTCTCGAACGACTACACGGTGAGCTGGCGGGCCACCACCTGGGCCCTGGGGCGCGAGCAGGCCCGGCCCGGCATGCGCGGGGCGCGGGTGGAGGTGGAGCAGCGGTTGGACGGCTCGGTGTGGATGCGGTTCCGCGGTTCTTATCTGAAGCTGACGCCCTGCCCGGCGCCGCGGCCGGCAACTCCTTCCGGCCTACGGCCTCCAGGACTTGCCGCCAGTAAAGCCCACACTCCTGCCCCTAACCACCCTTGGAACAGGAAGTTTCTATCTGGCTAAAGACCGGAACTTTCTACTTTGCGTTGACAGCAAAATCGGCTGCGCCGGGGAGGGGGAGGGCGCGGCGTGGCAACGCGTAGTGGACACCTGCATCCAAATGAACATCAACCGGATTGCGGCCGGGACAAAGGTTAACGCCCCAGTTCGCCGGGCCCGGTGAGGGTCCCGGGTGGCTGTCCCGATGGTTTGAAAATCCAGAGCGGAGGGACCTTTATGACCGATCCGAACCTTGATATGGCCCGTCTTTCCCGGCGCATCAGCGCACTCGAAAAAGCAAACCGACGCTGGAAGTTGGGTGGCCTTTTTCTGTTTGTCTTTTTGATGGCTGGCGCGCTCCTTACGGGGTTCAAAGTCTATGCCCAGCGCAGCGCCCCGGGGCATATCGCCAAAGCGGTTGCCGCCAGGGAGTTTGTTCTGATGGGGCCCCACGGTGAGATCAGGGGGCGCATTGCGGTCGTTGCAGGGAAACCGGCCCTGCAGTTCTACGACAGTGCCGGGCAGTTGTGGTGGTACGCCCCGCCGAAGATGGGCGTCGTGCCGGTGAAGAACAAATAGCGGACAGGGCAATCAGGCGGGAAGTCGCCGCTGTTCAGAAAGTGGAAGTGGTGGACCAGTCCGCGCCGACGATTGTTCGCAAATGAGCTCAGACAATGGTGTAGGGCGGATCAAATTCGGGGACACCGGCGTGGCGTCCGGCAATCCAGCGAAGCACATAGACCTCCCTGGGGTCGGTATGGCTGCCGGTCAGGGTGTGGGGAATCACTTCCAGTAGCGCATGCGCGCCGATGTCCCTGTAGTAATCGATATCCGGCTCAACCACAACACATTCAACCCCGCCAATTTTCTTTGTGTCCCCCTCGTGGAACGTCAACTGGACATTCGCTTCGCCGAATTGCACCTGCTTGTAGCTTCGAGTGGCACCAGGGTGAAGCAGGCCGCTCCCATATTCTGGAGCAAACTGTCCGTGGCCTGCCGCCTCGATGACCTGGTTGACCATCTGCTTATCGGCGTATGCAAAGAAACGAGTGGGGTACATCTGATCCCAGATTAACTGCTTCACGTAATCAAGCGCGGTTCCGGTGGGCAGATAGATTGCCGCCATGGCGGTGGTGATGTTGAAAAAAGCCGCAAGGGTCGGACCCTGGTTCTCCATCAAATTTTCATAGCGCTTTCTGGCAGATGCCGAGGCTGTGCCGGAAGAGAGAAGCTGGAAGAGCTTCGGTTGCAAAGTTTGCAGGCCGTCCCACCTTGCCTGAGAAAAATTGAAGGTTGCATCCTTTGGCAGGAGCATCAGGTCAACACGCTGCCAGGAGTTGGGGCCAATTTTGACGGGTGTAAACCCTGCGTCGCAGTGACCCTTGGCAGACACAATAATGGTGTAATTGTCGCCGAAGTTATCGAAGACCGGCAGCTTAGCAGGGAATATTCGGCCCCTTGCGGCGACCCTCAAATTGTTTGTTCTGGTTGCCGTCGATGATCCGGACTAAGAGATTGTGGCGGGGTGAAATCGGCTTGCGCCTCCCGTCAAAGATATTGATCATCAGGTTCCCTTTGTTGGGACCGCTTTTGGTGGCAGGCATGGTGACCTCCAGGTTTCTTTGAATTATACCCCCGAGCCGTGCGCAACTGTCCTACAAGAGAAAGCCCGGCGTAGCGAACGGTACCGCCAAAACATGAAAATGGCGGAATTACGACTTGCCGATGAGGACGCCGGCGGCGAAGACAAGCGCTCCGCCCAGCAGGATCTGAACGGCGGCGGAAAAGGCCGGAGTGTCCATGTAGCGGTGGCGGACCCAGGTGATGGTGCTCAGTTCCACCAGGACCACCAGGATGGCGATGGTGATCGCCGCCTGAATATTGCCAATCAGGAATGGGAGCGTGTGGCCGATGCCGCCCAGCGTGGTCATCAGCCCGCACACGGCTCCGCGCAGCCACGGGTGGCCGCGCCCGGTGAGGTTGCCATCGTCGGAAAGCGCCTCAGCAAAACCCATGCTGATGCCTGCGCCCACTGAGGCGGCCAGGCCCACCGTGAAGGCGTCATGGCTGCTCATGGTGGCAAAGGCTGCCGCAAAGATGGGCGCCAGGGTAGAGACGGAACCGTCCATCAGTCCGGCCAGTCCCGGCTGAACGATCTGGAGGAGAAACAGCCGCCGCTGGGCTTCTTCTTCCTGCTCCACCTGGCCGGCCCCCAATTTTTCGTGCTCCAGCGCCTCAGCGCGCGTCGAGTGCGTGCGCTCCACCTGGGCGAGGTCATCGAGCAGTTGCCGGATGCCGGCGTCGGTGGCGCGGGCGGCGGCGTGCTCATAGAAGCGGCGTGTTTCCACTTCCATGGCGCTCACCTGGTTGCGGATTTTTTTCAGGTTGAGCGGCTGGATCAGCCAGATGCCCTGCCGCTGGACAAAGCCCTTGACGTCCTGGCGGCGGATCAGCGGAATGTGCTCCCCGAATCTCTGCCGGAAGAGTTCGATGAGCCGGCGGCGATGGCCGGACTCTTCCTCGCGCATGCCATCGAACACCTCGGCGGAGGCGGGGAAATTTCCCCGCAATCCTTCGGCGAGATCAGCATAGATGCGTTCGTCCTCTTCTTCCAGAAAGATGGCCAGGGCCAGAATCTCCCTCTCGGAAAGGCTTTTGAAGTCTCTCATTAAGAGTTCTCCTCGTCGGTTCAGGATTCTTCAATTGGATGGTCAGGCAAGACCCGGAAAATCAGTCTAAACGGAACCACGCCAAATAGCGATGGGTTTTACCGGGCGGCGGCTCGAAAGTAGCGGGTGGCGGCGGCGCGAAACAGGAAATAGGTCAGGACCGCGCAAAGCAGGGTATGAATGGCTAACTCAGAGATCGTATGGAAAATGCTCAAGACCACGTGGAAGGCCATCCAGGCGATTACAAGCCAGCGTGCCCAGTTGTGGCCGCGCAGCAGATACGCTCCACTCACAATCGCGATGAGAAAAATGAGTTCAACCAGCAGGATGTCGGATTGAAACCGGTGCTGCACTCTCAAGCCGGTAAAGTGATAAGCGAAGCCAGCGACGCCCATCACCAGGTAGGCCCAACCGATGATGGTTACGGAGAGGGGACGTTTGTTCATATTGACCGTGCGATGGCTGCTGGTACATTGGGGTTTGTTTGCGCCCGGCGGCCATTCTACTACTTTGTCCTGGAGACTGATACAAACATCTTACGGAAACAGGCGGGCGGGCACTCGAACGTTCCTCAGAAAGGGCTCGCGGCGGAGTTTTGCCGAGGGGCCGAAGGAGGTCGTCTCCCGCCTGACGCGCAGGGTGGAACGGACCAACTGCCCGGCAACTGATCCTTTGCCAGGAGGGTACAAGCCATTGCCAACCATGGAATTTTTGCCATACAATGACCAGTCAACCGGAAAGGCCCTTTCTTCAAGACGTCTTCCAGAGGGAGTACCGCATCACCATGGGTAAAATCTCAAAGTACATCACCTATCGCGGAGGCGAGGGCCAGTGGTCCTGGCTGCTGCACCGCATCACGGGGATTGGCGTTTTTTTCTTTCTCCTGACGCATATTCTCGACACCGCGATGATCGGCTGGGGCCCCAGGGCCTATAACGACGTCATGGCCGTGTTTCGGCATCCGCTGTTCCGGGTGGGAGAAGTGGTGCTGGCCGGCGCCGTGTTGTATCACGCCCTGAACGGCGTTCGAATCATCATCATTGATTTCTGGCCGGAATCCACGCTGGTGCAGAAGAAGCTTTTTTACGCCGTGGTGATTGCCTTTTTATTGATCTTTGTGCCCGCCGCAATTTACATGCTGGCGTGGGTGGTGAAGTAGGAGGAACGGATGAATGGAGCGGGACGGCCAAGGCCGCAAGGCGGCATCGATCTTCTGGCATGGATCTTCATGCGCGTTTCAGGCGTCGTGTTGTTGTTCATGGTCCTCGTGCATCTTGCCATCATGCACATCATCAACAACATTGAAGTGATCAACTACCACTTTGTGGCCGTGCGGTTTGCCACCCCGTTCTGGCGGACTTACGACCTGGTGATGTTGTGGCTGGCGTTCATCCACGGGCTGAACGGCGTGCGGGTGATGATCGATGACTACGTGGGATCGCAAGGCTGGCGGGTGTTTTCTCTGGCTTCGCTCTACGTGCTGGGATTTGTGTTCCTGGCGCTGGGTTCACTGGTGATTTTAACGTTTAATCCTGCGCACCCTTTTTAGGGGACGGCTGCGGGAGGCAAGGAACTGAGGTTTAAGGGATGGTCCATCGCTATGATGCTTTGATTATCGGAGCAGGCGGCGCAGGCCTGATGGCCGCGCTCCAGCTCTCTTCGCACGGCCGTGTGGCTGCCATCAGCAAGCTCTATCCCACGCGCTCGCACACGGGCGCCGCGCAGGGCGGCATCGGGGCCGCGCTGGGCAACCACGAAGAGGACCACTGGGAATGGCACATGTTCGATACGGTGAAGGGCGGCGATTACCTGGCCGACCAGGACTCGGTGGAAATCCTGTGCCGCGAGGCCATTGAGACGGTGTATGACCTGGAGCACTGGGGCCTGCCCTTCAGCCGCACGCCGGAAGGCAAAATCGCGCAGCGGCCCTTTGGCGGCCACACGCGCGAGTTCGGCAAGGCGCCGGTTCGGCGGTCCTGCTACGCGGCGGACCGCACCGGGCACATGATCCTGCAGACCATGTACCAGCAGTGCCTGAAGAACCAGGTTCATTTCTATGACGAGTACCACGTGCTGGACCTGCTGATTGAGCAGGGACGGTGCGCCGGCGTGGTGGCGATTTGCCTGGCCACCGGGGAACTCCACACCTTCCACGCCAAGGCCGTGATTTTTGCCACGGGCGGCTGCGGAAGGATGTTCAGCGTGACGTCGAACGCGCACGCCCTGACGGGCGACGGAATGGGCGTGGTTCTGCGGCGTGGGATTCCGTTGCAGGACATGGAATTTTTCCAGTTTCACCCCACCGGCATCTACAAGATGGGCATCCTGCTGAGCGAGGCCGCGCGCGGCGAAGGCTCCATTCTGCGGAACAAGGACGGCGAGCGCTTTATGGAGCGTTACGCGCCCGGGTTGCTGGACCTGGCGCCGCGTGACATGGTGTCGCGCGCGATGTACCGCGAAATGCGCGAAGGGCGCGGCATCGAAGGAAAGAATTACCTGCACCTCGACATGACGCACCTGGGCCGCGAAGTGCTGGACCTGAAGCTGCCTGACATCACGGATTTCGTGAGGACTTATCTGGGCATCGAACCCGCCAAGGAACTGATTCCCGTGCAGCCGACCGCCCACTATGCGATGGGAGGCATCCCGACCGACAACGACGGCCGGGTGGTGATCGACGAAAAGAAGACTCCGCTGCCGGGACTTTATGCCGCGGGCGAGACGGCCTGCGTCTCCGTGCACGGAGCCAACCGCCTGGGCACCAATTCGCTGGTGGACATCCTGGTGTTTGGGCGGCGCAGCGGCCGGCACGCCGCGCGCTTTATCAAGGAAAACGAACTGCCGCCGCTGGGAGAAAAGCCGCAGGAGCGCGCACGGGAAACCGTGGACCGGCTGCTCAATGGCCAGGGCTCGGAACGCGCCGCAGACTTGCGGGAAACGCTGCAGAATGAAATGATGGAGAAAGCTTCCGTCTTCCGCGATGCCGGCACCCTGACCGCCATGCGCGAAAAGATCAGGGAGATTCGTGACCGCTACAGCAAGGTTAAGATTGAGGACCGGGGCACGCAATACAACACGCAGCTCCTGGAAATTTTCGAACTCGGCGTCCTGATTGACCTGGCCGACGTGCTGGTGGAAGGCGCGCTGGCCCGGCAGGAGAGCCGGGGAGCGCATTTCCGCGAAGACTTCCCGAAGCGCGACGACCCCAATTTCCTGAAGCATACCCTGGCTTACCTTGGGCCCAAGGGAATCGAGTTGGCCTATAAGCCGGTGACGATCACGAAGTTCGAGCCCAAGGAAAGGAAGTACTGATCCATGCAGGTGACGCTGAAGATCCGGCGCTTTAATCCGGAGAAGGACCAGGAATCGTGGTGGGGCGAGTACAAGTTTGAAGCCGAGCCCACCGACCGGCTGCTCGACGCCCTGAACCACGTGAAGTGGTATCTCGACGGGACGCTGACCTATCGCCGCTCCTGCGCGCACGGCGTGTGCGGGTCAGACGCCATGCTGATCAACGGCCACAACGGCCTGGCCTGCAAGTTGCTGCTGAAAAACCTGGGCAGCAAAATCACCGTGGAGCCTATGCGGGGCTTTCGCGTGATCAAGGATCTGCTGGTCGACATGGAGTCGTTCTTCGACAAGTACAAGACGATCAAGCCTTACCTCATCACCCAGTCGCCCGAGCCCGACCAGGAAAGGCTGCAGTCCATCGAAGACCGTGAGAAGTTTGACGACACCACGAAATGCATCCTGTGCGGCGCCTGCACCACTTCCTGCCCGTCATTCTGGGCCAATCCGGATTACGTGGGGCCCGCCGCTATCGTCAACGCGCACCGCTTTATTTTTGACAGCCGGGACGAAGGGAAGGAAGAGCGGCTCGACGTTCTGAATACGGCCGAGGGCGTCTGGCGCTGCCGAACGATTTTTAACTGCGTTGAAGCCTGCCCGCGCGGCATCAACGTGACCCGCGCCATCGGGGAAGTCAAAAAGGCGTTGCTGTTCCGCAAGGCTTGAGCACGACCCGGGATTTTTTCTGTCTGACAAAAATTTCCTCAGGAGGATTCCGATGTCCTTCCAGAGTTCCAACTCACTCACGCGGCGTGAACTGCTGGCCGGCATGGGCGCTTCACTGGCGCTTGGCGGCGCACCCCGCACGCCAGGAAGCCAACCGATGAAATCCAGCGCTCAACAGGACTCTGCTGCAGGCAAGCGATACGACCTGCTGATTCGCGGCGGAAGGGTGGTGGATCCGGCGCAGGACCTCGATGCCGTGCGTGACGTGGCGATTGCCGGCGGTAAAATCGCGAAAGTCGAATCGAATATTCCCTCAAGCCAGGCGCGGGAAGTCATCGACGCCGGCGGGAAAATCGTGACACCGGGCCTGATTGACATCCACACCCACGTTTTCCCCTACGTGGGGCCTTACGGGATCGAGCCCGACCCTTATTGCCTTCGCCGGGGCGTGACCACGGTGGTGGATGCCGGCACTTCAGGGTGCTTCGCCTTTCCCGCTTTCCGAAAGTTCATCATCGAGCGGGCTGCCACGCGCATCCGGCCGCTGATCCACGTGGTCTCGATCGGCATGATCGCCGGAAGCACGCCGAACATGGGCGAACTTGAAGATTTAAGATACTGTGTTCCAAAGCTCGCCGTTGAAGCCGCCAACAAAAATCGCGACCTGGTGGTCGGCTTCAAAATCAGGTTTTCCAAGGGTTATACCGGATCGAACGATTACGAGGGGATGAAGCGCGCCCGCGAGGCCGCCGACGAAGCTCAACTGCCCCTGATGATTCATATTGGCTTGGCGTATACGCCGCTGCCCAAGTTGCTGGCGCTGATGAAAAAGGGCGACGTGGTGACCCATTCCTTCAACGGCCGTCCGAACGGCATCATCGACAGCAGCGGAAAGCTTCTGCCGGAGGTCATAGAAGCCCGCCAGCGCGGTGTACTCTTCGACGTGGGGCACGGATCAGGCAGTTTTTCGTTTGACACCATGGAGAAATGCCTGAAGCAGAACTTCCTGCCCGATACGATTTCAAGCGACCTCTATTCCGACAACATCCATGGACCCGTGTTTGACCTGGTCACAACGCTTTCAAAGTTTCTCCTGCTGGGCCTGGATCTGCGCCAGGTGGTGGAACGCGCAACGGTGAATTCCGCCCGGGTGTTCAACTTCGGAGCTGAAATCGGAACCCTGCGTCCCGGCGCGGAAGCGGACGTCAGCGTGCTGGAACTGCGGGAAGGAAAGTTTGCTTTTGTCGACTCGGGCAGGCAAGAGCGGACCGGCCGGCAGAAGATCGAGCCGGTGGTGACCATCCGCGCCGGGAAAGCCTGGTACCCAACCGCCTAGTGTGCGGATTTCGAATTCAAGCGGAAATCAGTCCTGCGCGTTTGAATGCCTCCCCGGGGGCCGGCGGCACACGCACACGGCAAAGCACTCCGTCGACCGGCGGCGGTTGTAGTATAATTGGCTTTTTGATGCTGGCTGATGGGTGAGCGAACCTCGTGAGAGTTGGGTCGGGGTAAGCTTGTTTCGCCAAAGGGCGGCGGAAAGCCGCCGCTGAGGGAGCCTGTTGCCTGGAAGATTGGGGCATTGCCCGTGGGAAGGCCTGCATCTTATAGTTCTTCATGAAACTTTCTCGCCGCCATATGCTGGGCTCGGGAGCGGCCCTCCTGGGTTCCAAACTGATGGAAGTTGTAACCACGCCCATCTGGAAATGGTCGGGAATCCCTGTGCTCAATGCCGCGGAAGTCCCGAATCCGGAGACAGCTATCCCCGTGACCTATGTCGATGTGGCGAAAGAGGCAGGTCTGCACACAGTGAACGTGTGGGGCGGGGTCGAGCACAAGAAGTATATTATTGAAGCCAAGGGAAACGGGATTGCCTTCTTTGACTATGACAACGATGGCTGGATTGACATCTATCTGACCAACGGAAGCCAGCTGGACACAAAATGGCCTCCGGGTCAGGCTCCTACGACCCACCTTTACAAAAACAATCGCGACGGAACCTTTACGGATGTGACCGAGCATTCCGGACTTGGGCGGACCGGCTGGCAGACAGGCGTTTGTGTGGGTGATTACGACAACGACGGCTGGGACGACCTTTTCCTGACTTTCTGGGGACACAACATCCTGTTCCACAACAACGGCGACGGGACGTTTACCGATGTTACCAGGAAGACCGGTCTTTATCAGGACGAGGTTCGATGGGGCGCCGGGTGCACCTGGATTGATTATGACCGTGATGGTCACCTGGATCTTTTTGTCTGCAATTACATCGTGCTGGACCTGGACAAAGTTCCCACGCCGGGGCAGAGCGGTTACTGCCAGTGGAAGGGCTTTCCCGTGATGTGCGGGCCGCGCGGCCTGCCGGGCGGGTCGAACATTCTGTTCCACAACAACGGTAACGGAACCTTCACCAACGTGTCCGAGAAGTCGGGAATCCTGAAGACCGGCCCGCGGTATTCCATCACCGCCGTGGCCTACGATTTTGATAACGACGGCTGGCCCGACATCTACGTGGCGGTCGATTCCGAGCCGAGCATCCTGTTCCAGAACAAGCATGACGGAACATTTGAAGACATCGGCGTGATGGCCGGGTGCGCTTACAATGAAGACGGCCAGGAACAGGCCGGCATGGGCGTGGGCGTCGCTGATTACGACTGCGATGGCTGGTTCGACATTTTCAAGACCAACTTTTCCGACGACACTTCTGACCTTTACCGAAACAACGGCGACGGCACGTTTACGGACGTTACGTTCATGGCAGGGGTGGGCCAGGATACCCAGGATGTGAAATGGGGCTGCGACTTTGTGGATTATGATAATGACGGCTGGCCGGACATCATTCAGGTCAACGGCCACGTCTACCCTGAGGTTGACCAGCACCACTTGAGCCAGACTTTCAAAGAGCCCAGGATTGTCTATCGCAATCTGGGGAACGGACGGTTCAAGAACGTCTCGGCGGAATTGGGACCGGGAATCAACGAGCGCTTTTCCAGCCGAGGGGCTGCATTTGGTGATTACGATAACGATGGCGACATTGATGTCGTCATCAGCAACATGAGCGATCCGCCTTCACTGCTCCGCAACGACGGCGGAAACAAGAACAACTGGATCAAGCTCAAACTGGTGGGCACCGTGTGCAACCGCACGGCCCTCGGCGCGCGGGCCTACGTGACCACCGGCAAACACCGGCAGATGAATGAAGTCCACAGCGGGACGAGCGTGATGTCGCAGAGCGACCTGCGGCTGCACTTTGGCGTTGGCAAAGCTACGAAAGTGGACCTGATTGAAGTGAAGTGGCCCACCACGCAGAAGATCGAAAAGTTCGCTAACGTTGATGTGAACCAGATTCTGACCATCCGCGAGGGCCAGGGAATCATCAAGAAGATGAAGCCGGGCCAGTGATGGGTCCCAAGGGTTCCGGGCGGCCCAGGTTGTAAAGCGGGTGATGAGTAAAATTGGATAATCGAAGGAAGGGACCGGCAGATGGTTTTGCCGGTTTTGTCATTTTGCCGACTCTGTTAAATCCGGTGCGCCGTGGAGGCTTGCCTTTGCGTTCATTTCGGATTGCGGTCTTATGGCCGGCCTTCGTTCTGATTTGTGCCTGTGCGGGAAGAAGTGCGGGTTGGAACTCCGCCGCCTTGCCGGGCGTTCCGGCCGAGACGCCCCCGAAGATTTCAAGCATCCAGCCCTCTCAAGCCAGCCCCGGCAGTCGAATCACCGTAAAGATCACGGGTGAGAATTTTTTGGCCGGAGCTTACGTCTCCTTTTCGGACCCGGCCGTACATGTCCTTGCCACGCGGCGCGCCAGCGGGACAGAGTTGGATGTGGATATTTCCGTCGGCCAGATAGCGAAGCCGGAATCAGTTGTCCTCTATGTTTCAAACCCTTCGGGCGCGTCGGCGCAAACGGCGTTTGCAATTGCTTTAGCCACGGCGGAGCCGGCACAGGCAAGCGAGCCCTCGTCCCCAAACGCCGCCCGTTGTGACCCAGGTTGATCCTGCCCAGGCTGCGCCCGGAAGTCAGGAGACCGTAAAGGTGACGGGGAAGAACTTCAAGGAAGGCGCCAAGGTTGCTTTTTCCAATCCCGGCATCCGCGTCCTGGGAACCGAGTTCAAGAAATCGACGCAGCTGGTGGCCCAAATCGAAGTGGCGTCCAACGCGCCCTCAGGCAAAACGAGCCTGTTTGTCATTAATTCCGATGGCAGCGAGGTGGAGGCAGGCTTCGAAGTCGGCGGGGGAAATTCAGCACAGGCCGGAACCTCGACGGAAAAGGCTTCATCGCCCGCAAACGCGCCAACGCAGCAATGGAGCGTCTACAACCTTGGAGACGCCACGAGCATTTTCCAGAACCCCGGCAAGGCCAAGGGCCAGTTGGCTGTAAAAGGCGGCAAACTTGAATACGTCCAGGACGGGAAGGCCGTTTTCGCAGTCAAGCCGGCCGAAATCCAGGAAATCGCTCCCAACGTCTTTTTCGGGCTCAGCACCGGGACGTTCCACATTATCCTGAATTCCGGAAAGACGTATAACTTTGTTCCCTCAAGCCTGGCACCCGCCGATACCAATTCGATTGTCGAATCCCTGCGCAGCGCGCTGAAGTAGGTATTCTCCTGCGCCTGTGGTTCGGCGGGCCAGGGCGAGGTGGCGTGGGTAGCCCGCATCAGCCTTTGAGGCTACATTGCTGGTGCCGGGCGACAGTTTCGGAGCCTCCCTTCCGTATGTTATAGTTAACACTTGTCCCATATCTTCTTGACGCACACAAGGCTTTCACGTGAAACGTTACGGTGAACATCGTTTTCCAGGGAAGCTGTTGGTTGTCGAGGGCATCGACGGCTCCGGCAAATCGACACAGCTGAACCTCCTCCATCAATGGCTCCGGGCCGAAGGTTACGGGACCGTCTTCAGTGAATGGAACTCCTCCCCGCTGGTGCGTGACACAACGCGGCGTGGCAAGAAGAAGAAGATGCTGACCCCGGCCAGCTTCTGCCTGATTCACGCCACCGACTTTGCCGACCGGATGGAGCACAACATTATTCCGCTTTTGAAGGCCGGTGCGGTGGTGCTCTGCGACCGATACATTTACACGGCTTTTGCGCGGGATGTGGCGCGTGGGATGGATCCGGGGTGGGTGAGGGAGCTATATGCCTTTGCCGTGAAGCCTACGCTGGCCTTCTATTTCCGGGTCCCCATGGAGGTTGCCATGAAGCGCTTGCTGTACGGTCGCAGCGGCTTCAAGTTCTATGAGGCTGGAATGGATATGGAATTGAGCAGCGATCCCGTGGAAAGTTTTGAACTTTTCCAGGGCCAGATTCTCGAAGAATACGACAAGATGATTCCGGAGTTTGACCTGACCGTGGTGGATGCCACGCTACCGATCGAGGAGCAGCAAGCCCGGATGCGGCAACTGGTGAGGGCAAAACTCGCGCAGGCAAAACGACTGAGGGTGGCACCATGAGATCAACGTATGGCGTGGTCTTGCCGGAGATGAAGCTGGACAACCTGCCGGGCAAGCTGATTGTGATTGAAGGGACGGACGGAGTGGGGCGCTCAACGCAGATCCAGCTGCTGAGACCCTGGCTCGAACAGCAGGGCCGGGCGGTTGTGGACACCGGCATGACGCGGTCCAAGCTGGCAGGAAGGGGGATCAAGCAGGCCAAGCAGGGGCATACGCTGGGCCGGGTGACCCTGAACCTGTTTTACGCCACCGATTTTGCCGACCGTCTGGAAAACGAAATCGTTCCGGCATTGCGGGCAGGGTTTGTGGTGCTGACGGACCGCTATACTTACTCCCTGATTGCGCGGGCGGTGGTCCGCGGAATTGATCCTGCCTGGGTGCGGAACGTCTACCGCTTTGCGCTGATTCCGGACGTCGTTTTTTACCTCAAGATCGGAGTGGATGACCTGATTCCCCGCGTAGTTTTCTCAACTGGTTTTGATTACTGGGAATCCGGCATGGACCTGCATCCGAGCGAAGACATGTATGAAAGTTTCCGGAAGTACCAGACAGCCTTGCTGGGCGAGTTTGAAAATCTTGTGGAAGAGTATCAATTCAAGGTGATTGACGCCACCCAGGACATCAATGTTGTTTTTGAAGACCTGCAGGAAGGGATCAGCGATGTGTTGGCGGAAAGCGAGCCGCCATCACTCGAGACGGTGGCGGCCCGAGGTCGTCGCGAGGCGGAGCCAGCCGGGAACCCGCTGCCGGCAGACAACCACGGATCCGGAAACTGAGAGAGCCGGATTTATGACCCGGCAAACAGGGCTGCCGGAGAATCCACCATCGCTCGCACCCAATCCCGCGTTCTGATGAAGTCGGCCCTGTCACGGATCATCGCAAAGTACTGCTTCTCAAGCTTTGATTTCAAAGCCCGATTTCTCATCATCAATCGTTCAATCTGAATGGACAGTTCCAGGTGATCGCGCAGGAAGTCCCGGTCAGCGATCATCCCGATGACAGCTTCTTCAAATACCACCAGATCGTGCCAGTCTCCCAGTTGGGTCTGGAGATTTCGGAGCCAGATCAACGCTTCCTTGCTTCCTGAAACGCCGAAAGCGTGAATCACCTCAATCAGATATCGGGCACGCTTGGCCGCGATGCGCGTGCGGTGCAAACCCACAGCATCGTGCTCGTGGCGCGATCGCGCGACTTCCTGTTCAAGCGATCCCCAAACGGTTTTCAGGGCGTCACTGATACGCACATAAAATTGTTCACTGGTCAGGCCCGGTGCCGCTCCATTGCGGCCCGAACCTGCGGCTGC
Source organism: uncultured Acidobacteriota bacterium (assembly GCA_963783155.1). Lineage (GTDB taxonomy): Bacteria > Acidobacteriota > Terriglobia > UBA7540 > UBA7540 > SCRD01. The sequence continues at coordinate 269,104 of CAWANC010000006.1, forward strand.
ATGAGCAGATTCCTTGTCGGAGGGAAGGCATTCCTTCAGGCGAACATAGATGGCTGAAAGGTTGGCTTTGGCCAGCTTGCGCAAAGATTTTTCCAGCCGGACGGAACGCAATTCCCTCAGATAATCCCCAATAGCCTCCCATGCTTCCCGGCGGGCAGCGCGTTTGCGTGAAAGCGCTGTATCAACGCGTTCGAGCAGCACGTCATAATTCCTGATTTCCGACAAGGAACTTCGACAACGCTTGAGTCCACGGTACAATTTTCGAATCTCTCCGGAGTGAGGCAAGGGATAAACCAGTTCAATCACCTGTTGCAGTCGCCGGGTGGCAACGCGCAGGTCATGGGTGGCGTCGGGATGGTCACCCTGCAGGACCTTCGGTTCGAGGGAAACGCAACGGTCAAGATTCTTGATGGCCAGGCTGGAAACGCGTGCCCATTCGCCCGGCTTGCGGGCGCCGCTGTTTGCCTGGTTTGCGACTTCCTGCCCGGTATCCTTCTCCTGTGGATGGGCCGCATCCACACCGGCTTCTACCGGGTGATCCCGCAACAAGATAGACGAAGAACTGTCTCCGGAGTCGTTATTTCCGGCGTGTCCATTTACGTGAGCCATACAAACCGCCTGGCGTGATTCATTCCATTGCCCAGACCGTGGCTTTCAGCAAATGCTGCCGCCTGCCACTGTCGGATAACCCCTGAACCCTATCCGCCGATAGCTCCAGTCTACAGGCAAAGCAGGGCCAACACAACGGATACCCTTGCTTTCGGCTGGCCTGGGCTGGTGGACCTAGCCCCCTTTAGTTCCGGAGGCGAAGGGTACCCGGCCGCTTTTTCGTAAATCTTCCATAAGCTAAAAATGTGACGCTCATCACTGCGAGGGATGCCCCTCTGGCCTAGCCTTATATTGTTATAGAGTTTTCATAGCACGGAGGAAAAAGATGGCAAGAGCCATGCGCACAATTGACGGCAATGAGGCTACTGCGTCCGTGGCCTATGCGACAAGTGAAGTGATTGCCATCTACCCGATCACGCCCTCATCCCCATGGGAGAACTTGCGGACCAATGGGCGGTGGAAGGCAGGCCCAACATCTGGGGCGCGGTCCCCAAAGTGATGGAAATGCAGAGTGAGGGCGGGGCTGCGGGGGCCTTGCACGGAGCCGTCCAGGCTGGAGCTTTGGGCACAACCTTCACTTCGTCGCAGGGACTCCTGCTGATGATTCCGAACATGTATAAGATGGCGGGTGAGCTGACGCCTGCCGTTCTCCACGTGGCAGCCCGGACGGTAGCGACACACGCCCTCTCCATTTTCGGGGACCACAGTGATGTGATGGCCACGCGAGCCACAGGCTTTGCGCTGCTGGCTTCCAACACCGTTCAGGAAGCCATGGATCTGGGTTTGATTGCCCACGCCGCCACGCTGGAATCGAGAGTTCCTTTTCTCCAGTTCTTTGACGGATTTCGCACCTCGCACGAGATTTCCAAGGTTGAACAGATTGAAGAGGCCGACATCAGGGCGCTGATGGACCAGGATTCCGTCCGGGCCCACCGGGATCGCGCGTTATCGCCGGACCACCCCTTCATAAGGGGAACGGCCCAAAATCCCGATGTTTTTTTCCAGGCCCGGGAAGCCGCCAATCCCTATTATCTGGCCTGCCCGACAATAGTTCAGGACGTGATGGACCGCTTCGCGAAGATCATTGGGCGGTCCTACCACCTGTTTGACTACTTGGGCGCCCCCGACGCGGAGCGCGTGATTGTGATGATGGGTTCGGGCGCGGAGGCGGCCCAGGAAGCTGTGGAACACCTTGTTGAGCAGGGCGAGAAGGTCGGCCTGGTCAAAGTTCGCCTTTACCGTCCTTTTTCCGTGGAGCAATTTGTAGCGGCGCTGCCCTCCACCGTGAAAACGATAGCGGCGCTTGACCGAACCAAGGAACCTGGCGCCGTTGGCGAGCCGCTTTACATGGATGTGGTGACGGCGCTCCATGAGGCTGCAGGCGCCCCGGAGCCAAGATTCAGTGCCACACCGGCAATTGTCGGCGGCCGCTATGGGCTCTCTTCCAAGGAATTCACTCCGGCCATGGTAAAGGGAATTCTGGACGAACTGTCGAACGGCAAGCCGAGAAACCACTTTACCATCGGCATTGTTGACGACGTTTCGCACACCAGCCTTTCTTACGACCCCGAGTTTTCAACTGAGAATCCGGGAGCCGTACGAGCCATCTTTTATGGTCTGGGCTCCGATGGCACGGTGAGCGCCAACAAGAATTCCATCAAGATTATCGGAGAAGAAACAGGAAACTACGCCCAGGGTTACTTTGTTTACGACTCCAAGAAGTCCGGCTCAGTAACGGTCTCGCATCTGCGCTTTGGAAAGAAGCCCATCCACTCCACTTACCTGATTAACAAGGCCAACTTTGTGGCCTGCCATCAATTCGGGTTTCTCGACCGCTTTGACGTTCTGGAGGCAGCAGAGCAGGGAGCAACGTTTCTGCTGAACTCTCCTTACGGTCCGGAGGACGTCTGGGAGCATCTTCCACGCACCACCCAGGAACACATCGTCAACAAGAAGCTGAAATTTTACGTGATCGACGGCGTCAAAGTGGCCGGGGAAGCAGGTATGGGCGGGCGGATCAACACGGTGATGCAAACCTGCTTTTTTGCTCTCAGCGGCGTGCTTCCCCGTGATGAAGCCATTCAACAGATCAAGCACTCGATCGAGAAGACCTACGGCAAACGCGGCGAAACGATTGTTCAAAAGAATTTTGCGGCAGTTGACCAGGCCCTCGACAACCTCCACGAGGTTACGGCCACGCAGCAGGCCAACAGCGGTTTTGACATTCAGCCGCCCATTCCAGCCCGGGCGCCGGAGTTCCTCCGGAACGTTACCTCAAGGATTATCGCCGGCAAGGGTGATTCGCTTCCGGTCAGCGCCTTCAGCTCCGATGGAACGTTTCCTTCAGGCACGGCCCAGTGGGAAAAAAGAAACATCGCGCTGGAAATCCCCGTGTGGGACCGCGACCTGTGTATTCAATGCGGCAAGTGCGTCCTGGTCTGTCCTCACTCCGTGATCCGGGCGAAAATCTACGATCCCAAGTTGCTGGAAAAGGCGCCGGCCAGCTTTAAGTCGACTGCTGCGGGCTGGAAAGACTTTAAGGGCTACGGTTACACGCTGGCGGTTGCGCCGGAGGATTGCACGGGTTGCACACTGTGCGTTCAGGTTTGCCCGGCGAAAAGCAAGAGTGAAGCCCGCCATAAGGCGATCAACATGGCGCCCCAGCCGCCGCTGCGGGAACAGGAGCGCGAGAATTGGGACTTCTTCCTGCAACTGCCGGAAATGGATCGCGCGCCTCTCAGCCTGGGACAGGTGAAGGACGCGCAATTGCTGGAACCGTTGTTTGAGTTTTCCGGCGCCTGCGCGGGTTGCGGCGAAACACCCTACATCAAGCTGATGACGCAGTTGTTCGGAGACCGCTGCCTGATCGCCAATGCCACCGGATGCTCTTCGATTTACGGCGGGAACCTTCCCACCACTCCCTACACGATGAACCATGAGGGCCTGGGACCGTCGTGGTCGAATTCGCTGTTCGAAGACAACGCGGAATTTGGCCTGGGCATGCGCCTGGCGGTGGACAAGCAGGCCGATTACGCCCGTTACCTGGTGGGACATCTTGTCGGACAGGTGGGTGAAGAACTGGCGGCGCAGGTTCTCGCAGCCGATCAGGCGACGGAGGATGGCATCAAGAAACAACGGGAGCGGGTACGGGCGCTCAAAGAAAAACTTGAGGGGCTTGAAACGCTTGAAGCGCGCGACCTGCTGAAAGTTGCCGATTATCTGGTCAAGAAGGACGTCTGGATACTGGGGGGAGACGGCTGGGCCTATGACATCGGTTTTGGCGGCCTCGACCATGTGCTGGCGTCTGGCAAGAACATCAACGTTCTGGTAATGGATACCGAGGTTTACTCCAACACGGGCGGCCAGATGTCCAAGGCCACCCCGCGCGCGGCCGTGGCCAAATTTGCCGCCGGCGGCAAGGAGAACCGCAAGAAAGATCTGGCAATGATGGCCATGACCTACGGCAACGTCTATGTGGCAAACGTGGCCATGGGCGGGAATGATACGCACACCATCAAGGCCTTTCTCGAGGCGGAAGCGTACGATGGGCCATCCATAATCATCGCTTACAGCCACTGCATTGCTCACGGCTACGACCTGGCCTTTGGACTGGAACAGCAGAAGGCGGCGGTCCAGTCCGGTTACTGGCCGCTCTTCCGTTTTAACCCTGCGCTGGCGAAGGAAGGGAAGAACCCGCTGCACATGGATTCCCGGCCACCCTCGATTCCACTTGAGAAGTACGTGTACAACGAAACTCGCTACACCATGCTTGTCAAGTCCCGGCCGGAGGTTGCCAAGCAGGCTTTGAAGCTGGCCCAGGAAGATGTGTGGGCGCGCTGGGAGCTGTATGAGAAATTGGCGGCATCGCCTGTAGCCGAAATTCCCAAGGAAGTGAAAAAATGACCGATCTCGCCACAACGTATCTGGGATGCCAACTGAAGAGCCCGCTTGTCGCTTCGGCCTCGCCCTTGTCGGAGGAGATTGACAACCTCCGCCAGATGGAAGACGCCGGAGCCGGAGCGGTGGTCCTCCACTCGCTGTTCGAAGAGCAGATTATCCGGGAAAGCGAGGAGCTGAATCGGAGCCTCTCCGCGGGCACCGAGAGCTTTGCAGAATCATTGACCTACCTGCCGGAAGTTACGCAGTACAAGCACGTTCCGGATTTCGGGGCGTCGAGCAACGCGCCGGATATGACGCGCTACAACCGCGGCCCGGAAGGTTATCTGGAACATGTGCGCCGGGCGGCGGAAGCCGTCAGCATCCCGGTGATTGCCAGTTTGAACGCCACTTCTCCGGGTGGATGGATAAAGTACGCCCGCAAGATCGAAGAGGCAGGCGCCGCGGCCCTTGAACTCAATATCTATTTTTTGCCGACGGACCCGAACACATCCAGCTCTGATGTCGAAAAGACCTATTGTGAACTGGTGAGGCAGGTGAAGCATACCATTCGCATTCCAGTTGCGGTCAAGCTGGGACCTTATTTCAGCGCGATGGCCAATTTTGCGCAAGGGCTTGATGAGGCCGGGGCGGATGCGTTGGTGCTTTTTAACCGGTTCTACCAGCCCGATTTTGATATTGAGAACCTCGAAGTGGTGCCGACTGTGCACCTGAGCACGTCGCAGGAACTTCTATTGAGGCTGCACTGGGTCGCCATCCTTTACGGACACGTCAGGTCGGAATTGGCGATTACGGGAGGAGTTCATACGGCGGAGGACGTCCTGAAGGCTATGATGGCGGGTGCGCGGGTGGCCATGATGACCTCCGCGCTGTTGCGGCATGGGATTGGCCACCTGGACCGGATCCGCGAAGACCTGGTCCACTGGATGGATGAACATGAGTATGAATCGATCCGGCAGATGCAGGGAAGCCTGGCCTTGCGATCGGTTCCGAATCCGGCCGCTTTTGAGCGGGCCAATTATATGCGTGTGCTTGGCTCCTACAGGCCTCGCCCGTCCGGTTCCTGGCCGATGGGAATGACGAACGGAGAATGAAAGCGCCGAGAGCACAGTTGATTCCCGGTTCCGTTAGGAAGTGAGACTTTGGGCCTAAGAACTGAAGTGACGGAAAGGAATTTGAAAGGGAGGTGGGCGGTCATGCGTACCTTTTATGCGTTGGTCATTTGTTTCATTCTGCTGCTTCCTGGACTATCCCGGGGCCAGGAAAAACAGCCACAGCAAGGCACTCAGCAAACCCAGACAACGGCGCCTTCAACGGAAGCATCCCCCGCACCAACGGTGCCGCACCAGTTTGTCTTTACACCGGAGCAGAAGGCGCTGAAGAATCCGGAGAACTTTACTGAAGATTCGGTGGAAAAGGGAAAGAAGTTGTTCGCGACGCAATGTGCGATGTGCCATGGGAAAACCGGCAACGGCAAAGGCGACCTTGCGGAGGTCATGCACGTTGAGCCACAGGATTTTACCAAGCCGGAAACATTGAGCGCTCGAACGGATGGAGAAATTTTTACGATTATTAATGTCGGGTCACCGTCCATGCCTGGAGAGGCGCAGAGACTGAAAACAAATCAAGCCTGGGACCTGGTCAATTTTTTACGAACACTGGAGGGGAAGAAGCCTGCCAAATCTGCGGGAACTCAGACTGGAACTGCGGTTCCTTAGCTGATTTTCAGAACCTCGTATTTGGAGCACTCTTATCGCTCATAACCACACTGTGTGGATCTGTGTTCCGGTTCTCAGATCATTGGAACAAGACGGCACGAGGTGTGAGTCGCGAGTAAATTGCACTGGAGGTTCTGAATATGATCGGTGTTTCCCTGTGGAAAAAACTGGGACTGGTTTGTATTCCGCTGATTGCGTCATCAGCTCTGCTGTGGGCGCAGATACCCTCTCACGTCCCTGTCCCTAAAGACAATCCCCAGACCGCAGCGAAGGTTGAGCTGGGAAAACAACTTTATTTTGACCCCCGGATTTCTGTCACGGGGACAGTTTCCTGTAATTCGTGCCACAACATCATGTCCAACGGAACAGACAGCCGGCCTGTGTCCGCTGGCGCACATGGAAAACTTGGCGAACGCAACGCCCCCACGGTTTTCAACGCGGCCTTTCGCAGCGTGCAGTTCTGGGACGGGCGGGCTGCCAGTCTTGAAGAACAGGCGAAAGGCCCTCCGACAAATCCCATCGAAATGGGAATGCCGAGCGGAGAGGCCATCGTGGAGCGAATCCGGGCCATTCCGGGGTATCGCCAGCAGTTTGCAAAAGCGTTTGGCGGTAGCCAGCCGGTAACGTTTGACCATATTGCCCAGGCCATTGCCAGTTTTGAACGTACGCTGGTCACTCCCGGCAGCTCTTACGATAGGTTTATGGCGGGGGATAAGAATGCGCTGAGCCAGGCGGCGCAACGCGGGCTTAAACTGATGGATTCAATTGGCTGCGCCACCTGCCACAGCGGCCCACAGTTTAATGGGCCGGAACAGCCGATGGGCACGGGTTTCTATATGAAGTTCCCGTTGAATGATAACAATGCGTATGTGAAGAAGTACAACCTGGCCGCAGACCAAGGCCGCAATGAAGCGACCCACCAGGAATCGGACGAACACACGTTTGTCGTGCAGTCTCTGCGGAATGTGGAAGTGACTGCGCCCTATTTTCATAACGGGTCGGTGAAGAGTCTTGATGAAGCAGTCAGGGTGATGGCTCAGACGCAGTTGGGCAAAACGCTTAACGGAAGCCAGGTGCAGGATATTGTGGCGTTCCTCGACAGTCTGACCGGTGAGTTCCCTCACATCATGCTGCCCCGTTTGCCGGAGACACCCAACACGACTTTGCTCGAAAAGTGAGCAGCGTCTGCAGGCAGATCACTCCGCATCATCGGACCGGGGAGGAGCGTCCAGGCTGGCAAGCATGATTTAACCAATTTTCCGCATGACCCGCGGCGTGAGCCACCAGATGAGTTTTCCTGGAGGACGGGGTGGGAATTTGTCGAAATCGATTCGGCAGCATCCTCCTTTCTTAAACTGAAAATTGGCCCGGGCGTTGCCGATAAGCGTTGCCACACCGTCACTGAGATCAGGTTCGTGTCCGATGACCAGAACTCTGCGGTGATCTGCCCGTTTGCCGAGGAAAGTCAGCAAGGCCTGCAAGGAGCCGCCCGGCCGCAGGAAATCCGAGGATTCGACTGTGACGCCGGGTGCAAAAACTTCGGCGACGATGGCAGCTGTTTCCGAGGCCCTGATCAGCGGGCTGCTGATGATGGAGTCTACGCAAAGGCCAAGGCGGACCAGTCCTCGTGAGATCCCCTTCAATTTCTTCTTGCCCTCGGGTGTGAGTGGGCGTTTGGTGTCGTCAGGGAAATTGGGGTCGCCGCGCGCAACGGCAATTCCGTGTCGCATCACGTAAAGTTGATATCCCTGTGTGTCTTTGCTTCCGGGGGTTTCTTTGAGAGCAGGCATGGTTACCTTTTCGGACAGCGATAGATTGAATTCCCCAGCCCTGCATCAGGGCGTCGAGCTTTCGACTTCAACGGGCCAGAGCCGTTCAAACTCCTGTTGATAGGCCAGAACGAGGTCTCGCTCCCTGAGAACCAGCATATGATCAAAATTCCGCTCTTCGGAATCAATGGTCCAATTATAGCTTCCGGTCAGAACAATGTGACGGTCAAGAACAGCAAATTTATGGTGTAACTTGGAACCTTTTTCCTTCCGTCCGTAAATCGCCTGAAATGGAAGAGAGTTTTGAGCGATGAGCTTCCGCGTGACTGCGGTTGCCTGATATTTGTTTCGGTCAACCAGAAGTCGGACGCGAAGTCCTCGGTCCCGAGCCTTCCCCAGAGCACGGGCAAGCCGGGGATTTGTAATCCGGTACAATGCTGCGTCCACGCTAACACGGGCCTCCAGCAGCAGGCGTTCGATGCTGCGGGCGACGGAGCCCTGGGAAGTGAAGAGCGTCTGATTGACTGGCTCGGGCATAAGACTCTATTGTATTTTGTGTGCCGGTCAAGATTCAAGGGCAGCTATGGCGCATAACCCTATGGAACTGCCTTCGTCCAGCAAATATTAACCTCTTAACTCTTGTTGCGGCGAAGGAGATAGAAGCAGCGTGGCTCGGCGGAGCGCTTACTTTTGGTGAGAAAGCCGGTAACAGAATAGCCTTTCGAAAGGTAATTCAAGAAAATCTCACGTGTTTCAAGCCGCCAGCGTCTTGCCAGCCGCAAGGCCTCTGTTCGCATGAGGTCCGTATTGGAAGGAATTGCTGCCAGCAGTCCAGGTTCGCGATGGCTCAGGCTGATCTCCCTGTTTGCCAGAAATGCTTTCCTGTTTGTGGCGGTTGCATTGATGATGGGGAAATCCGGGATTTCAGTTACGCTTTTCTCTCCCGCGAGGAGCCGCGCTATGCTTTTTGAGGCAATAGGCCAGTTCACAACGAACCGGTCGCTTGGAAGCCCTTGTTCAATGCTGCTGTGAAAGCGGCCGTAGTAGTCGACAATATATTTCTCTACGCGCGCCCCCAGTTTGGTCAGATTCAGGCTGGCGTTTCGGCTCTGGAGGGGGTCATAGGTCCAGCAGATGGACTTGATTCCCTGGGACAGTGCAATGTCGCGGTGGGCGAGCTTCAACTGAAGGCCGAGACCCCGGCTGCGGTACCCGGGCAATATGCCCATCATGTGAGACCAGTGAATGATCTGCCCATTGCGACGGGCAAGCAGCGCATAAATGAAACCCACCAGGCGGCCCTTAATAAACGCCCCAAGCACCGCCCCGCCTGTCTTTTGCGTCACCAGCATCACTTCTGCCGCGACGCTCAGTCCTCCCCAGACGGACTTTTGGGTAGTTTCGCATTTCTTGAAGTCTTCATGCTTTAGAAGGAGTCTTACTTCAGGCCTTAACATCGATCCTCACGTTGACTTCCCCCGAGGTTGGGAGGTCAGCCCTTCGGGCAAGGGGCCTTCCGCCTGCGATTGGGAGCGGATTTCCAGGATCGCCGTGGCCAAACTGCAACCTCTAAACGCCCGTCTTATCATCATCTTCTCAAGGATATAAGAGACGGCAGACTGGAATTGGGAATCTATGGGATTGTGGCAACTGCGTACCTTTGTTATTCGCCGCACATCCCGCGTCGGGGTGCTCCACAAGGGCAGGGGCCGGGCTCACTCGAAATCCCTTCGTGGGAAGTTCCTGCAACGGCAAACACTGATAACAGCTTCTCGACTTGTGGACTGGAGCAATTCTTGCACAGAATTTCAGCTCCCGAGCTATATGAAATCTTTTCAAACTTTAATCCGCAATCCCGGCACTGGTATTCAAAAATAGGCATTGAAGAACCCTCCTGAATGAATATAGCCAACCTTTCCAGCGTTTTCAATCACCTGTCGATCCAACAGGCCGAACGAACTTGCCGGGGCATGCCTCAGCGGCGGTATATAAAGGACGACCCTGTGATGCCGATCACTTTAGGAAAAGGAGGACAGGGCTAAATTGCAGGAAGGGACAGGATTCGTGCACGGGAGTAATACTCCGGGAAGGCAGGTGAAGTGATGCCATCCACCAGGCCGAAATCACAAGACATCAGAGAGCTTGTTGAACGCTTTCATGTGTGCCGGGACGTCTGGCCTGAGTATACGTTTATCAAGCATGAGAAAAGGCAGATTGGTTTTGAGTTGGATCTCTCCGGATCCCATGAAGGCGGGGAAGAACATCCCGAACCCGGATGTGAGAAATACCTTGAAATTTATCAGGCATTGGTTCGGATTGCAGAAGAAGTCCTTCCGTCCGCAGACAAGGATGCAACCTACCATCTCGAGCCTTACGACCAGGGCATCCATTATTCGCCGCAACGCGGCAACCGCCCCGAGGTCATTCTCAGAATGAGGATCCTGCACCGCAAGGCTTTTGAACGGCCTGTCGAAGCTGCCGAGTTCCAATATATGGAGATTCTGCAAAGGCGGCTGGAGGAATGGGGCATTCGCCAGCACTGAGCGTTTTCGTGCCGGGCCGGAATCATCCGGCGCCTTCATCAAAAAAGCGGCCCATTCCGGCGGTAAAACATCCAGCACCCGCTCCTCGCACGGCTTTTCCGGAGAGGCCTCGGCCCCACAATAGGGCCCGGCCTACGCGCTGGAATATTTCCGGCAGAGCGTTTTGATCTTGTTCATCAGTTTGGGGATGCCCGTCATGGGTTCTTCCTTCCCTTCGTATTCAACGGACATATAGCCTTTGTAACCGCCATCCTGGAACATTTTCCACACACGGTCCATATCGATGGGCGTGCCGTCGTCGAAGTGGTCGCGAATGTGGGTATGGGTGGCATAGGGAATGCAGTCCTTGATCTGAGCGTAGGGGTCCTCACTAGCTGTTGGGATAAAGTGGGTGATATCGAGATTGATCCCGGCGTAAGGAGAGTTTACCCGGTGCATAATTTCCAGGCAAACATCCGCGTTTTGTGTGACCCCGGCGTGGTCCTCGATGCCGAGCGTGATACCTTTTTTGCCCGCATAATCGCACGCGGGCTTCATGGTTTCAACCACCCAATCAGTTCCTTGCTTTACGGTAGCGCCGGGTGGAAGTTTACCCCCGAAAACGCGCAAGTGTGATGCACCCAGGCGGTCCGTAACGTCCACCCATTGTTTGATCTCTTCCAATACCTTCTGCCGTTTTGCGGCGGTTGCCTGGACCATACTGGAGCCGCAAGCCGCCCCCGAAAACGGCACGCCGTTCTCAAAGGCCAGATGCCGAAGGTCATCCAGGTAAGCCGGGTCGGTAGACTTAAACCAGTAAACTGTCATATCCGCGCCTACCGAGCCTATCTTGACCATTTCGCGAATGAAATCCTGCATGCTGATCTGGCCGCTTTTCAGGTATTTCCGATAGGAGTACGCACAACACCCCGGAAACATCCTTGCCATGGATTTTACTTCCCCGGGAGAAGCGCCCCGGGCGGCAGCCTGCGCCTGGGACGGCAAGGCAAGTCCGGCACCCACGTATGCTGCTGCTCCCGCAGACTGCAGGAAACGTCTCCGTGTGAACTGATCTTTCATTTTCGCCTCCAGAAACTGGGGTTTATTTGGGCAACGGCCGTACGGCAACTTCCTTGAAGAACACAATGTCATTATTGCTGTGGTTCTGGAGCCCGATGTATCCTTTGTCAGGCCGGGGACTCCGATAGGGTTCAAAGTTGTACTTGCGGGGTGGCGCCGGCTGGCCATTGGTGTAGTCCGTAACCTTGACGCCGTTCACCGTAACGATCGTATGCGGACCGTCGAGTGAGATGACCATGGTGTTCCACTGCCCCGATCCTTTCCCGGGATAGGCCAGAGCTTTGGAGATCGAATAGATGCACCCGGTGGAATGATAAGCTTTGGTTTCCTTGCCGGGGTCGTTGTCAACCTGAACTTCGTAGCCGTAATAGACGGGCATCCACGGTTCGCTCGGTTTAATGGGGATGCGGATGAAGACGCCGGAATTATCGTTCTTGTCGCGCATCTTGAAGACGACCCGGATCTGTTCGTTGCCGAATTTCTGGCCGGTATACCACAGCAGTCCCATCCCACCGAATGATTCCAGCATGCCGTCAACGACCTTGAAGCCGCCCGGGCCCACGTGTTCCCAGCCGTCCATACTCTTGCCGTTAAAAAGCTGCTTCCAGCCGTTACTTTGGGCCATTCCAGGCATTGTGAAGAGTCCGAGAAAGGCGCAGCACAATAAAAAGCGTTTCACCATTATCACACCTCGATCTGATAGACATGCCTTTCGCAATTGAGCAGAGGCCGGAGCCACAATGAGAAATCGCGCGGCCAATTCGCGCAAGTTTCACGCGTAAATTCATTGGCCCGGAGGGAATCTCTTTGTCCTCGCGACTCGGTAGTGTAGCATATTTGACGTTCCAGGCAAGCAAATGCTGAGGAATTCGCGCTCGGCGACCTGTAAAACGACCGCGGGAAATCGGATGAATAGGGCCCTTGGTGCGCGGGGGTGGACGGCCGGCCGGCCGTAAGATCATCCCCAAAGGGTGGCTTCTGTGAATGGGAAAGCATAAAATTGGGCCAAGGCAGCGGGTTACGCTATGGGATCGGCGCCGGAACCCGGGCTTTCAGGTACAAAGTCATTCGGACTGCAACAATCTCGTTGGGAACCGAACATTATCGGATGAAGGAGGCATGATGAGGACCTGTTTAGTCGTAGTTGCTTCTCTGTTTTTGAGCTTCATGGCGGCAAACCCGGCCAGTGCTCAAGGCGTATTTAAAGTAGAAAAGGGGGAAGCTGTTAACAAGATTGTCCCCAGGGATTTCGTCCTTGAAGAGAACGCGATCCCGACTGAAAAACGCAATTCGACACTCGTACTTACACCTTCAGGGGCAAGATTGGTTGCGGGACTGCTGGATACAAGCGGTTACAGCTCACAGGTTCAGGAGAAATACCTTGGAATGCTGATTGTAGAAGGAAACGTGGAAATGTGCGGCCATCAGCTTGCCATCGGCAGCTACGGATTTGGGCTCGCGAAAGTACAGGGTTCTGCAGGAGGGCACCCATCGAAATTCTTTCTTTACAACCAGTCCGGCAAGAAGGTGGCAGAATGCACGGCAAGGTGGGATGAACAACTGAAGAGTCCGCGGCCCCTGCAGATTGTAGCGAGCGGAGGCGGGGCGGCGCGCCTTTATCTGGGCCGGACCTGGGTTGAACTGAAGTAACACAGGATTCCTGACTGCATCCCGTGTCGCCGTACTCCAATAGAGAGCGGGAGTGGGTATCCGGGCGGCCTTCTAAAATCACCGGGGTATATTCAGCGATTGTTTTCATGCTGGTGGCGCCGGAGACTGATGGTTTCCCATATGGCGTGCCGTGTCCGGTTCTTGCTGACGCGTAGTGCTGACCGGGTATTATGAGAGGGATCAGCCCGCAGTCCGTCCGGAGGATTTGTCCGTCCAACGTCCTCTGGCGAGTTTATAGGCACCCCTCCTCGTGTATAATTTAGAAAAGGGACAACAGGAGAAAAGCCGACAAGGCGGGCGGCCCAAGGATTGCATGGGGTATGTCGGAGCCAGATTCCAGAGTGGTTCCGAGCAACCTTTTAGCCTGAAACGCTCTTCTACATAAGTAAGCCGCCAGGGATGCGGCCGGGGGCTGGCTCAGCACATGGATAACATCAGAATTCAACAGGTCAAGACTTGCTGCAGGGCAATTGCTGTTCTACTGACCCTGGCCGGCATTTTTGTGCTTCCGTTGCGGGCCGCTCAGCCTCTGAGTCAGGAGGACATTACCCTGCTCCTGATTGGGGGTGCTTCTGAATCGAAGATGATTACCTTGGTGGAGCAGAGGGGTGTGGATTTCCAGTTGAATCCGGAACTCATTCAGAAGTTCAAGAAGGACGGGGCTACGCAGGCACTGATTGATGCCATCGTCAACAGCAATCGCAAGAACCCATCAAAAAGCACAACCCCGGCAACCGAAGCTCCCAGGGGGACAGCTGGTTCTGGTTCGGGCATAAGTCCTGAACTGCCTGGTTCCAATCCGCAAGTTTCCAATATCTCTAACCCCTCTCCCTCGACGGCCCAGTCTGAGGACTCGAAGTCGGCTGCGGTCAACCAGAAGGTCAATCAGGTGATGGCGGGTCTGGCCAGTGGTTCCGGACAGGCCGGGCAGGGCGAAACTCCTCCGCCCTTGGCGGCAGGATCCCAGCGGGCGACAGCGTCATCCACTCCCAACCTGAGTGATCCAAGTGCCGCTGAAATTCAGAAAATTATCCACTCCTTTGCAGCCAAAGAACTGATGTTCAAGGAGGCCCGGGACAACTACACCTATCGTCAGATCAATAAGGTTGAGACGCTTGACGCGGATGGGACGGTCAATGGATTCTGGCAGCAGAATTGGGACATTCTTTTTGACAATAATAGCAAGCGGATCGAAAAGGTTACCTATGCTCCGCCCGGTTCGCTGAAGGGAGTGCTCATGACCGAACAGGACCTGGATGCCATGCGCAGCATCCAGCCATTCGTGCTCACGAGCAATGACCTGGATGAATATGACATCAAGTATCTCGGCCACGTGAAGGTCGATTACATTACCGCTTATGTTTTCTCGGTCCGCCCAAAAGTGATCAAAAAAAATCACCAGTACTTCCAGGGTGTGATCTGGGTGGACGATCGAGATTTGCAAATTGTCAAAACCGAAGGCCGGCAGGTCCCGGAAATCAGAAACAAAAACGGCGAAAATCTTTTTCCGCGATTCAAGACCTGGCGGCAGCAGATCGACGGCAAGTTCTGGTTTCCTACTTTCACGCTGGCGGAAGACACCCTTTATTTCCCCTCGGGCCCTGTCCGAATCAAAGAGGTCATTCGTTATACGGATTATAAACAGTTCAAGTCAAGTTCCGTGATCAAGGCTGTCCAGAGTATTGATTCCGGCAAGCCGATTCCGGTGCCGAACGGTCCCGCGCCACCATCCAACTCTCCCCCTAAATAGCTTGAATGGTTGTGACCGGTGTCTCTGCTGGTAAAATCTTTTGCATGAAAACGACTGGAGCGAAGTGGCGCGTTGTCCTTGTGCGGCCCCGCAATCCCCTTAATATCGGCGCTGCAGCCCGCGCCATGGCCAACTTCGGTTTTGATGATCTGGTGGTCGTGGCGCCCTTCGATCCCGTCTGGAGAGAGGCCCGCTCGGCGGTCGGCGCCGGCCATATCCTCAAGTCTGCGCGCATGACAGATCATCTTTCGGAAGCTGTCGGCGATTGTAACTTCGTAGTGGGCACCACAACAGGCTCGCGAAGAAACCTCGATCGTGACCCGGTCCCTCTTACCGAAATGACCTCAGCGTCGCGGAAGCTTTCTTCCCGGGCTCGCGCGGCGGTCCTGTTTGGCTCTGAAAAGACGGGCTTGCTGAATGACTATTTAAGTTACTGCCACCTGCTCGTGCGAATCCCGACGACGGCAGGCTGCCCGTCGATGAATCTGGGGCAATCGGTAGCTGTCTGGTGCTATGAAGTGGCGCGTGCCGCGGGATTTCCGCACGCAGCAGCCTCTGGCCGTGTCCACTCTTCGCTGCCGGCCAATATCCAGTCGCTTGACCATGTCCTCGACCGGGCCGCCAGGCTACTGGAACATGCCGGCTATTTCAAGCCAAAGGGAAAGCAGGCGCAAATCTTGAAGCTCCGCCGGTTGCTGCTGGACCTTGGGTTGAGCAATCACGATGTGCGTGTACTGGGCGGCGTACTGGCGCAGTTGGAATGGAAAATGAAGGTTGGTTAAGCGTCCGTAAAAAACCGCCATCAACCCCGGTGGTAGATTACTTATCCGGGATTGTTGGCTGCAGTTCGGGGACCGGTTCCAGGGGTTCCTCAAAAGCAGGCCGGGTTTGAGGATCGCGCCAATTGTCGAGCAGCGCGATGTGCTGTACGCACTGAATCGTACACCGGGGCGCGCAGGACTTCAGGGTGTGATACTCGTGGTAGAGGTGTTGCGGCGTGTACTTTTCCAACGGGATGCCCGGATAACCGCGCTGTTGCGAGCAGTAGTGGACCAGACCGTCTTCGCAGACATAAAGGTAGCGGCTGCCGGCGCGGCATCGCCAGTCCCGCGAAATCCCCTGTGCAACATATTTCTGATGGCGATTAAATCGTGAATAGGAACGTTTGCCCCACTTCATAACGGTGCTGAAAATCTCCTGCTGCTGAGGGTTGAGCGGACGGAGCTGCCCCTCATGATCGTGAAGGACTCCAACCGTGGAAGTAAACCCGAGTTCGAGGGCACGTCGGGCAACCGTGAGCGCGTCTTCTGGATTGCGCACGGAACTGCCGAGCACAGAATTAATGTTGACCTGAAACACTGCGTGCTGCGCCAGCAGTTTCAGCTTCTGGTCCAGTACCTTCAGACTTTTCTTCGAGACTTCGTCGGGCTTAACGTTGTCAATGCTGATCTGCAAATGTTCAAGTCCTGCATCGTTCAGGGATTCAATGCGACTCTGTGTCAGCAGGTAGCCGTTTGTGATCATGCCCGCAATCATTCCTCGAACTCGAATGTGCCGGATGATTTCATCAAGTTGCGGATGAAGCAACGGTTCACCGCCGCTGATGGTAATAATGCTTGTCCCCAGGTCAGCCAGATGGTCAAGGCGGCGAAACATGGTTTCAGGTGCCAAGGGCTTGGAGAAATTGTCGTATTCGTTGCAGTAAGTACACGAGAGATTGCATCGGCGGATGGGAATGATGTGCACAAGAACCGGATGGCGAGTGGAGAGTAAGGCGTGCGAAATCATTTTCAGCTCGCGCATCCTCGTGCGAATCGACCGTGCTTTCCGCTTCAGAACGACTTTGTTCATGATGATTAAACGCCCACACTAAACCCGCGAACAGCGGCAAAAACGCTTCCGGCGTTTTCAGCAGACCCTGCCGAACATCCGTTCCAGGACCCAGAAACCCCTGAGCGTGCCATTATCCCTTGTTGAATTATACATATACGACAAGGAAGTATAATCTGCAACAATTTCATCTTCAAATGGGGAATGAGCCGGTTGAAGCGTAAGATTCAGAGCTCAATCGGGGGAGCGAGTTGCGCGATGGCAGGCAGCTACATCTTTACCCGTTTTGCGCCCTTTGCGGTATGCAGCTGGAAAGTGGAAGACGGCAGATTGCGATTAACTTTGACGGAACTGTAGTGGGCTACCGAGTAATCGCCACCTGCCTCAAAGAATTTTTGCTGGACTGGAAGCCAGGATTCCTCGCTGATCCAAAGTTGGATCTTTGAAAGCTGCGCCGCGAATTCTTCCTCTCGGGGAGTCAGTTCCAGCAGGGCTGTTGTGTCTCCTCCCAGTTGGACTTCGTTCAGGTATTTCACTTGATAGACTTTCTGCAGGTCCTTGGAATTCGTCCCGAAGCCCAGCAACAGAAACTGCTGGATCAGGCCAGCGTGCTTGCTGAGATCAAATTCCTGGACCTGATTGATTTTCGGCTGGTAGATCTCAGCTTTATCTTTTCTGAACAGAATGATCTTGGGCGCCGGCTTTTTGAAGTCAATCAAGATATCCGGCGATTTGGCATTTCGAAAGTACATCTGGCCGGATTCCGTCGAAAAATCATTCACGAGAACGGTTACTTTGGTGTACTCAAGGTCCGCTGAGAGTGTCCTGAGGCGCTTGGCGCTCTCGTTCATATGAGAAAAGATTTGATCGAGATCCAGGCGATTGGTCTTGCTCTTTGCAAAAACCGGCAGCGGCATCAGCACGAACAGGAAAATGGCCAGGAGGCGGCTATCGAGCTTTGATCTCAAACCAAAAATAATCATGATGTCCGAGCGCCCCTGAATATACGATTCCCTTCCGCTGGTATAGGATGCACTGTCAGCGTTGTAATTCGACAGTGTATCCGAGAATCACGTCCCCTGTTCCCAGCAGCGGCTTGATGGATTTTATCTTAAAAGGTGGTTTTACGCGTTGCAGGAGTAATTGATGCACAGCTTCTCGAGGCGGGACCGCCCCAAGTGATTCCACAAGCCTGGCATCTATCTGGTAAACCCACACCTGGTCCGTGTGACCCACTTCAACGATGCCTTGTACGTGGCGCAGATCACTCAACTGAAGACGGGGACGATCGTGGAACCAACCGGATGGCGTAAGAAAGATAAAGGCCAGGATCAGCACACAAATGATGTCATACTGCCAACTGCCACGCTCATAAGACCAGAAGACCGCTTTCTTGATGACCCGTCCGGTTCTGGATCCGAGCGAGGAACTCATGTTTTCCGCCACCCGGTTCCCGGGGCGCGAAACGGTTGGTTCGCGGAACTCGGTGTTTGGTGCCATATGAGTTTTAATTGAGCAAGCTAACGGCAACATCCAGAGGAATCAATCGGAAACGACCCGGCCGTCTCGCATTCGAACAATCCGGTCGGCAACGGAGGCCGCCTCCGGGTTGTGTGTAATCATCAGGATTGTCTGACGGAAGTCCCTGTTCAGGATTCGCAACATATTCAGCACAACCTGAGAGTTTTCAGTGTCCAGATTCCCGGTGGGCTCGTCAGCAAGCAGGAGCTTGGGCTCACAGATCACCGCTCGTGCAATGGCGACGCGTTGCTGTTCCCCGCCGGAAAGTGCATAAGGTTTGCGATCCAGTTTGTCTTTGATTCCCAGCATTTCCGCAGCCGAATCAAATCGATGCGGGTTAAACCCATCCCCCTGGATGTGTTGTGCAATCGCAATGTTATGCCTTGCCGTCAATGTCGGCAGAAGGTTATATCTCTGAAAGACAAATCCAATCTTATGGCGGCGAAACTTGGTACGTTCCCCGTCGTTCATCCGGGTGAAATCATTCCCATCTACCAGCACCCGCCCGCCGGTCGGCCGCGTTAATCCTCCTAAAACGTGCAGCAAGGTTGACTTGCCACAGCCGGAAGGACCCACAACTGCAAGAAATTCCCCTTCCTGGACGATAAGGTCTACACCGCGCAGTGCCGGAACATCTACCTTCCCGACTCGATAGGTCTTTGTCAGGTTATCCGTTGCGATGATTGGTTCCATACGGCCAATTCGGTCTGCTCCCCTGGTTGGGTCCTCTGTTGTTTCCAGAAAAATTGATCCCATCGATCTCCAGAAGTCTCCTACTCGTAAGCCAAAGAATCCACCGGATCAAGCCGGGCCGCGCGTATTGCCGGGTAGAAGGCTCCTAGTAAAGAACCTCCAATGGCCAGCAGCCCTGCCCAGATCGCCCAGTGCACGGTCAATTCAACAGTTAAAGTCGGGAACGCTGCCACAATGACTTTTCTTACCAGCCACGTCCCGACATATCCTGTAATGATGCCCAGAACACTGAGCAGGCATGCCTCCCGCAGTATCACATTTATGATATACCTTTTGCCCGCCCCCAATGACTTTAAAATGCCAATTTCGCGCGTTCTTTCAGTGATTGTGGTGTACATCGACAGGAAAATGACCATAAAGCCGATGCCTACAGCTACCGCAATCATGGCCGTAATAAAGGCGTTCAACGCGGGAAGATCGTTCGATGTCATCAACGACATATACTCTTTGATAGAGCGAAGTTGGTACTTGGGGAGCAATTCCTTCATTGAATTGATGACGGCATGCGTGTAGCCCGGGTCTGTACACTTCACATAGAAAATCGAGGCCTTATCGCGTGCGCCGGTTAAGTCCTGGGCTGTAGATAAAGGAATGAACAGCCGCGCTCCCATTCCGTGTTCGACGATGCCGGCCACACGGAAGTTGTTGTTCAGAAAATTGAGTGTCGAACCCACTTTCACGTTATTTGCCCGGGCATACCAGTCGTCAACAAGCATGTCCTGCGGGTGTTGAAAAGGGCCACCCTTAAGGTAGATGAAGCCTCCGCTCACTTGTTTAAAGCTAGGCATATCAACGCCATAGATGAGGTTGATCCCGCCGTGGGCATTAAATAGAAATAAGACGGGGGTTACGGCCAGGACATGTGGAACCTTTGCAAGCCGGTCGCCGATTTGAACCGGCATGGGAGCCTGGGTCAGTCCAAAAAACATGGATGCGCCTGGAGGCTGGATCATGATGTCTGCACCGACTCCCTGAACTCGCTTGGCGGTTTCATGCAGCATGCCGTGAGTCATACCCACGACGAGCATCACCATCCCCACTTCGATAGCCACGGCCAGCAAGCTCACCAGTGTCCTGATCGGCCGGTGGAGAATGTTCTCGAAGATCATCCTGTTAATCACGATGCTCCTTCGGCTACTGATCCCCGCCCAGTTCAACCAAGGTTGCCTTTGGCGGCTTCTTCAGTACAAAATTCTCTGGTGGAATGGGTTGATTGAAGATTGCCTTCTCCACCGTTATCGTTAGCGTATAGCCTTCTTCAGGCCGATTCAACGTGATTTGTGCGGGATAGCGGATCCCCTGGAAATCGCGATAGTCGGCATAGTTGACGTCTTCAACCAGAGCGCCTCCGGGCCCGTAAATCTGAACGCGTGAAAGGCCCATGTTGGCGCGATCGAACCACACTTTCCGTTTCAGGTTCAGTTCACCAGCGCCGTCAGGCTCCACGATATTGAGGATATAAAAGTATTGGCCCGTGGAAGCGTGAGTTTCCTCGTTAAAGAACCTATCTTTTGTTTGGTCGATAGGAGGGATCAGCAGGGCCTCCATGATATGTTCGGGCCGGAGATTTTCCAGGGGCTGTCGGGCGGATCCGTGATAGTTGTTATTCCCAACGATGAACTTATTTTTCGGAGGAATAGAAACCCGGAATTGCTGGCCGTCGGAAACCATATCAAAGATTTCTGTCTTCACCACGGGCGCCTGCCCAAGAATGCGGATCATGGCAGGTTTCTTCATCAGGATGTAGCCGCCGACAGTCTGGTACTCCTTGATAACTCCTGTATAAACTGAGCCCGTAGTGGGCTTGAATTCAACAGTAGCCGTCAGTGTAGTGATGTCCTTACTCCACGCGTCAACTTCCTTAACAAGCTCTGCAACGCTGGCTTGCCTGGGGGGGGCTGAAACTGCTGGTGGAGTGACACGGATTGTGCGCTTAACGGCGCAATCCCATCCTCCAATCACCACGGTAAGGAGGGCCAGGATAGCGGCGAAACGCCCGGTCAGGGGCAAGGACTTCCGGCGTGGCTCACACAAACCAATAGCCTAACACACGCCCCCAAGAGCGTCAATCTGCGCCTTTTGTTGCGGATGCGGTGAGATCTCTCATGCCGATAGCCTGGCAGCTTATCTCCTGAACTGACTGAGATTTTGGCTGCTTATTTCTGAAGGCAGCAGATAGGCTGGATTTTAGAGCCCATATCGGACCCATCAGCGGCTGTTCAAACTACTCTGATAGGCGTCTATGTGCATTCTGGACAGATTTTCCCAACTGAATTTTCCTGCCCGTTGCTTCCCGCGCAGGCCCAATCCATGTTTGAGCTCAGGGCTGCCCAGAACTTCAATCATCTTTGCTGCCAGTGCTTCATGGTCCTGCGGGTCGTCATAATAAACCGCCGCTTCGGCCGCGACTTCTTCTGTCGAAGGGATGCGCGAGGCGACGATGGGCAGTCCGAAACACATCGCCTCGACGAGTGGAGTTCCGAATCCCTCATACCAGGAAGGAAATGCAAAAAGCTCAGCCTGTGTGTACAGCAAGGCCAGTTCCTCGTCCGTCACGAACCCGGGCAGAATATAGCGGTCGCGGCATCTTTGGCGATCAACGGAACTCTTGATTTCGGGAAAGCCATAGCCCGCCTTGCCCACCATCACACACTGCAGATCCATCTCAGCGGCTACGTGGGCAAAAGCCTCCACCAGGGCGGTCACATTCTTCCTCCGTTCCAGCGTCCCTACAAAAAGGACGAAGGGCTTTTGCAGGCCCAGTCGACTGCCTAGCTGACGGCAAAGCCCCTCCCGCCTTTCCGCCGGAATTTCAGGCAGATCCGAGTGCCCGTTCCAGGCGGCAGCAACCCTTTCTTCGGCAAGACTGAAATGCTCAATAACCTCTTTCCTGATCGATTCCGAAGGGCAGAGAATGAGATCTGCAACGTCGACAGCCCGCGAGATGGCTTTCCGGATATACCTTGCGTACATGGAGGGTAGAGCCTCCGGCAGTCTCCAGGCTGTCAAATCGTGAACAGACGCAACATACCTGGCGTTGGACTTGCGGCTGCAGGGCACAAGGTAATTTGTAAAATGGACGACGTCGGCCTCCAGCCGTCGCAAGCTGAAACTGGAATGCGGTTTCCAGCCAGGCTGCGTAAGCGATGCGCCTGGCGCTGGACGGACGAATTTTCCGGACCAGTTTCCTCGCTGGCGGCGGCAGAATCTCAACACCCGGATATTTGCCGAGCTCTCGCGCAAGGTTTTGAGTGTATCTTCCGACACCCGTTCCTTTTTCAACTGAGAACCCGTCCTCAAGCAGAAGTCTCATTCTTGCTTCTCTTCTTCTATCACCCGCAGTGCTGGCATTATTGAGAGAATGATTCAGGTTCCGCGAATACGGAACAGACTCGTTTTTCTCTCAGGCAAGCGCAGGCTCAAGGAGCACTGGGTGTCAGAGCTGATCCGACGCTGCGTGCCATCAGTTCGTTCCAGCGCTCGCGAAAGACTTCCAGTGAGAATTCCCGTTCAACGGTGTCGCGAGCGCACCTCCCCAGACTTTGAGCGAGATCATGATCGGCCAGGAGCTGCTTAGCGCGTTCGACTGCCTCCGATACATTTTCCACCAGGAAGCCGTTTTCACCGTTCCGGATCGGAGTCGAGCGATGTTTCAGCGAGATCACGGGCATTCCGGACCCCATCGCCTCCAATACCGCCAGGTTGTGGCCGTCTTCGGGTTCGCGAGTCAGATTCAGGTACGCTCGGTTTCGGCAATAGAGTGCCCGCAACTCTTCCCAGTTTTTCGAAGGACGACAATCGGGAATATTGGGATTTACCCCGACAATTTTGACGGGGACCTGCTTACGGATTTGCATCAGCTCATCGAACGCAAAGTGCTCCCGGTGAAGAGTGTTGCCAACCGTCAGGAGCGATGGCTCCGTGCCCTGGTAAGGCCCCATCTCTGCAAGATTGATCCCCTGGTCGATGGCGGTCCCGTCCAGTCCCCAGTCTGACCCCGCATAAGGCGAGATGAACACAACCCGCATCAGTCCCAATCGGACCAGGGTCTTGAGGGCGAGATTGGCGTAGAGCAGTTTCGCGAATCTGCGGAGACGGCTCCGGCTAAAACCACCCCTGCATCTTCTGCCGTGGATGACCTGAATGTAAGGCTTATGGTAGCGTATGCAATAAGGAAGAATCCTGCCGACATCAATCCAGATGCTGTGCCCAATCGCGAGGTCGAATTGGGAGAAGTTTCGCCGGGCTGTGGCCCAGTCGGTCAGCTGAAAATTGGCGGGCAGAGGACGGTTGAAATCCTGCCACTCATTCAAGACTGACCAGCGATGCCCTGTTTGCGACAGGTTATACAGATAGGCAGTGTGCCAGTTGACAGTCAGGATATTGAGATTTGGAAATTTCTCCATCTTATTTCCGTTCCAACTTTCCTTGCCGATCAGGAAACGATTTGCACGCCAGGATTCAGGAGCCTGAGCTTCCCCCTGGATGCCTGAGGGCCACGAATCCTGCTATCGAAGATTCAGTCGCGCGTCTGGTGAACCCTCCGCCCCGGCTTCCATCGCTTCCCTAATGTCGCGGCAAGGCTCTCCAGAAATCGGACCGTCTGACCCTTGAGCCGTCTTGCTTTCAAAGGAATTTGTGTCTCTCTCCCCCAGAGGTAGACGCGTTTCCTCAACCATGAAGGGAGGAGGAAAAGCAGACTCCAAATCCAGCGGGACTTGCCACGCGAGTACTTCGAGATCTCGCTTCGCGAGAGGCGTTCCCCGCAAAGCGCTGCACGGGATAAGACCAGCACTCCCGACACGCAATCGGATTCACGCGGGTCCGGCTCTGTGTTCAGGAAAGCCCTGGCATAAATCCGCCGTCCCTCCATGGCTCCGGAAAGCCCGGCGAGGCGGTGTTCAATCTGCTTCAAAGTGGTCAAGCGTGAATGACCAAAAAAGTTGTGAGCATGCAGGCGATAGATGTCCAGCTACTTCGCTGAGTGCGGCGACCGGAGCCAAAAATGCGGCTCCTTCCCGGACGACCCAATCCCAGTGCGCCTCTGGAATGAGCTTGCAGGGCAAGGGAAATATAAGTTTGGCAATTTCTATTCTCAAAGCGAGACCGGAGGTCGGCGGGAAGACTGGCTCTGGGCCGCGGAGCAGGGAAGGGGCGAGCCAGCCTTCATCGAGAGGCTCTTCGGGGTCCCTGCCGCTTTGCTGGCCCTGCGGGTCAAGAATTTTTAAGGCGTGAGTTACCATCCCCGCTTCAGGGTGTTGCCGGAAGGCCCGGACTATGAGCTCAAGCCTGCGCTCCAGCGCCATATCGTCTCCGTCCAGCAAAACAATCACGTCCCCTTTGGCGGCATCGAACGCAGTATTCAAGAGCTGCACCCTGACCTCCGTTGGGCTGCCGAATAAGCAGAACTCTCGGGTCCTTTCTGCACCAAGCCTCGATCACGTCGCAGGAGTCGTCTGTTGAGCCATCATCACAAATAACCACTTCAAAATGTAGAGTATGTCTGCGCAAGCACGCTTTGAATGGCTTCACCAATGTATCTTTCATAATTGTGATTCGTAACCAAAACAGAAACGAGCGGTTTCTCAGGGAAAGGTCCGAGAGTGACAGGTCCAACGAGCCCTGAATCCGGCAATGGTGATTGCGTCATTTCAGTTCCCGGGCACATCGTTTGTTGCCGCAAACCTCGCGGAAGAGCATCTCATAGGAAGCGACTACATGGGTCGCCTCGAAATCAGTTGCACGGTTGGCCGCAGCCGTGATGAGCTGTTCGCGAAGCTGAGGGTTGGTCAGGATACGCACAATACCTTTTGCCAGCGCATCCGCGTCTCCTACCGGAACCAGGATTCCACATCGGCCGTTCTGAAGAACCTCGCCTGGACCGGCAATGCAGTCTGTCGATACCACAGGCAGCCCGCACGCCATCGCCTCCACCAGAACCATCCCAAACCCTTCGCTTAGGGACGGAAACGCAAAGACGGAACTGCGCGACATATAGCGGTAGGGATTACTCTGGAAACCCGCAAAACGAACTTTTTCCTGAAGACCTTTCTGGATAACTAATTTTTCGAGGGCATTTTGTTCAGACCCCTCGCCGACGATGACCAGCCGCGCATTGACCTGTTTCAGCACGCTTTCGAAGGCGCAAATCAGGTATTTCAGCCCCTTGATTGCGGCAATCCTGCCAACCCAAAGTACCACGGGCTTGTCTTGATTACCCAACCATGGATCGTCGACCTTTTCTAGAGAAAGCTGCCGAATTCTCTGGATGTCGACAGGATTATAGATAAGGACGATCTTTCCCTCCGGGAGCTTCAGTTCGCTTACGAGATATTCCCGCACCCCGTCGGATATTGCCACGATGCGGTCGGCAAATGGATACAGGAACCTGTTCAGGAGGCTCATGATCGGTGAAGTCATCCGATCTTCGCGGTATTTCAATGCTCCGGTTCCATGCTCTCCAATGATGACAGCTGTCTTCGATCTCGCTATTTTGGCTGCCAGGATCAATCCCCAATTGGTCATTCCGCCCATTCCGACCGCGATCTCGGGCTTTTCCTGGCGAAGCACCCGCCGCAGACGGAGCACGGCCGTCAGATTGGCTTTGAGCTTCTGGAACAGGCTGCCGCCTCCCTGGACCTGGAGAATGTGTTCGGTAATTCCTTCGGGGATTGGAAAAACTCTCGCGTCTGAATAGGTGACTAAGACCGGATTTAATTCGTTCCGGTTCAAGTGGTTGAGAATGTTTGAAAGGACCTGAGGTGAGCCTCCATCCTTCAGGTCGTAGCTCAAAAATAGAACCTTGCGCATCGGTAGTGCCGCTCCCGGGTTAGCTGCCGAGCAGGTCGGGCTTCACCGTTCAACTCCGCGGCCAGCCTGAGCGTGCGCCTCTGGAAACCTGGAAATCCTGCCACCTTCAGCGCTGCGATATCTGCGGGCCATCGGCAAAAGGAAAAAAGCACCAAACGGAATAAGCAGGGCCAGGGGAGGGATAATCTGCAACAAAATACCCTCAAGGCCGACTAAGATGATTCCTGTGCTGCTGAGTTGGATGGTATAGCTAAGGATTCCACCCCAAATAACAAGTGAGACAAGGTTCATGGTTTCCTGGCGGTAAAGATACCTGTGGATCAGGCCAAATCCCAATCCCTGAAGGAACGAATATAACAACAGGCCCAGCATCCCCCACTCTACGTATCCCGTCCCCTCGAGTGTTAAAGTCGCCGACAAGTCCACACTGCCAGGAGGCGAACCCTGCATCAGGTTGTAAACATACTCTGAAAGGACCGGTGTTTTGGGCGCCCCTGTCAATTGCTCCCTGATTCTCCTCGCTTCCATAATAAATCCCTGCTCGTGGATGGGCCCGAAGCGATTCATGTACTTGAAGGTGAAATCCAGGGGCTCCGCGGCTACGGTTGTCAGCCGGTCAAAATAGGTTTCATAGATGCTTCCCGCCTGCCAGTATCCCTGGGTTGAAATCATCCGGACCCCTACAACGGCAGCCGATACGGGAACAACGACAATAATCAGGGGTAAAATGGTTTTCCATAGCTCCCGTTTCTTGTTCATATAGAAAAGCAGGATATTAAACCAGACAAAAACCATGATGGCTGCGCTCTTGGTGGCAAGCAGTCCGTCTGCGACAATTGAAAGGCCCAGCCCCAGATACATCATCCCTTTGGCTGCACGGGAACCGGTCTCACGATGCACGGCCCAGGCCATGAGCCCGAGAACCGCGTAACAGCCGGGCCCGAATACGCTCATGAGCCGATTGACGATACCACTGGTGGACTGAACCCAGGCGAGGGCCGGATTGCTCGACAGGATCGGGAATCCCTGCTCAGCAAAGAAGACGATCGTCACAAACGTTGCAGCAGAAAGCGACACGAACAAGCCCACGCTCAAGGGTAAGGGTGGAAACAGCATCTGGATCCTGGTGGGCTTGGGCTCTTTCGAAGGGTTTGCATTCACTGCCGGCGTGTCACGACGACCACGCCGGCCTCGATGTCTGATTCTTCTGGCGGTGGCGCGAAGGGAAAAAAGAAAGTCGGCCACGAGGAGCCCCAGGAAGAACATTCCAAAGCCCTCGGCTGCGTACAAATAGGAAGACCCTCCGGACTCGATGCGGATTTGCAAGAGGCCCAGATAAATGCAGGCAAAGAGGGCCGCCCAGAAAAAAGGGAGGCAAAAAGCGGTCTTATACCGCCAGGCGATCAGGACGATGATCGCCACGACACCGAGGGAGACTGCAAATTCATTCATGTCGACTTTCTAAAAACTCCGGCACCGTGTCCTATTCTCGAAATCCGCCGCATGAAATCGCGCTTTTCGAACATGCCGGAAGATGCAAAGTGAAACCATCCACCTCACGGTGTGCCAACGGAACTCTCTTCTGCCTTTCCAATCCTTACCAACTCACCTTCCGCTTACCCGTGAGGTCCTCGTTTGAGTGTGCGACCAGGAAATTGCAGGCAACTCCTTTTTCACGGACTGACTCGCCTGCCCAATCGGCCAAGAATCCCATCCACTGCAGCCTGCCAGAGGAGTTTGAATCGTGCAACCTTATGATCGTAGAACAACAGGGTTGATCCAACAGGTCTTGTGAGGACTGCCATGGGTATCAAAGGAGCAAACCATGGGCTGGCGTACCTTGTCCTGATGAAAATCGAGTTGCGAAGATTGTAATAAAACCTCCAGGCCTGGGTGATGGGCACGCCAGCGGGAATTCTCAAGAGTCCCAGGATCTTGCGCCGGGGAGGCGGCACCCAAACGTACCTGTGGACGACTTTGCTGGCAGGAACCAGGAAGACCTTGAATCGTTTGGAAATGCGATGGATAAACTCTGTATCATCCCAGTAAATGAACAGGTCTTTGAGTGGAAGTCCCACCGTATCAATCGCCTTTCGCCGGATCATCCCACCCAGAAAACCCGCAGCTTCGATGGGGACAAGGGACTGCTCGAGCGAACTCTCATCAACTGCCGGGCATGCTGCCATCAGCCGATTGAACCGTCTGTAGGAGGAAGTCTGAGCGTTCAGGTTTGAGTCCAGCACAAGAGATGCAAGGAACCCCACTGATGGGTCGCCAAACGCCGAAGACTCGGCCAATACTCCTAGCGCGTCTGCCATGGGATCCACATCGTCGTCCATCACCCAGATCCAGTCGTAGCCTTTTTCGTACGCCAGACGAATGCCTTCGTAAAATCCACCTGCCCCCCCCACGTTCTCCTCCAGCCGAACGTGCGTGATCTTGCCATTATACTTTTTCGCCAGCATTTCTGCTGTTTCGTCGGTGGATGCGTTATCGATCACCAGAATTTCATCCAAAGGACGATGCTGCCGGAGGAGTGCGTCAAGGCAGCCCTCGAGCAGAGCACGCCGGTTGTAAGTGACTACCACGGCTGCAATGCGGGCGTCCTTACAGGAACTTTGCATAAACGATCCTTCCCGACGAGCATGAGGCAAAAGGCATGTGGCTGCGATGGGTCACTCTCGTCGAGGCCGAAGGACTCCCCAAAAGGGAAGGGAGTGGAGCCAGTCCGGTCTTTCCGCCGGTGGAACCGGGTTTTCCAGCACAACTACCGTTCATCTATTTTCTCCGTTGAGACCAACCAAAGGAAACATCATACCGGGCAGGCAGGGCGTCTTTCGTGCGTGCTCTCCCCGCGACTGATCATGCCGTGGCCCCCGGCTTGATGGGCTTTAATGCTTTCAACGCAATAGAACAGGCGAACCGCTCGGACCTGATCGGCCATATACAGTCAAGTCTGCAGATCAGATCCAGCAAGGGCGAGAGAATCGTCGGCACCCCACGCACTCTTATGAGCCAGCGATAGAAGATAAAGCAGCCGGAAGCGCTGGGCGGATACGTGTAGGGTCTGCACAACTCGACCTCGAACCCGCACTCGCGGACAATGGATTCCAAGTGGCCTTGCCGGTAGCCGTCTCTCACGTGTCCCACGGCCTTATGGAAACGCCAGCCGAAAACTCGAGGGTAGTTAGGAGTAGGCACCGATAAAAGAACAAATCCTCCCGGTTTCAAAACACGGTAGACCTCGGATAAAAAGGCCGTATCCTCCTGCACGTGTTCAATCACGTCAATCAACAATACCGCGTCGCAGCTTGCCGATGACACCACCTCAAGGCGTGGAGCCGCGTGTGCCCGGAACTCGACGTTGTCAATTCCGTTTCGCGCCTTAGCCAGGTCGGCAAATTCAATGGATTCCCGGTCAACATCAACCCCCAGCACCTTCCAGTGTTTGTGTTTTCGTGCTACCTGGAACGACATAATCCCATGTCCACATCCGACTTCCAGGACGAATGCCCGGTCAGGAGCCGACTCCGCTGTCAGAAGGCGTTTGACAGCGCGCCAGCGGGTGTGAGTGTGGAGCTCCGGGGTTCCATAAACGTAGTAATAGGCACGATAGAAAGCCCTCATCAGCAGATACGTCAGGTGTCCCCTGTTTGCATCTGGTCTGGGCGATAGGACCGCAAATTCTTCACCAATCGGCACGACTTCAGGCTCCTTTGGGTTATGAGTTTCGGGCGTAGGCTGGGCGTAACCAGATGGGATTCAGGCCGTGCTTCATCGTGTAGATGAAGGACGCCGCATTCACAAAGGTCTCCGCCGCCACAACTCCGATAGCCATCCCGTTGGCCCCCCATACTGGAGCGAGGAGAACGGCCAGCCCGATGTTCAAAAAACCGGCGACAAAGAGGATCTTCATCACGGCGTAATCACGCTTGAATGACATCATCATCAATGTTGACCATACTGTAGCCAGCGCGATATTGGGAATACAAAAAGCGAGGATACGCAAAACGGAAATGGCGGGAGTGAAATTGTTCCCGAAAACGATTCTTATGATCAGGGGCGCCAAGACAACCGTAACTGCAAAAATCCCAGCTCCCAGGGGAGCCACAACCGCTAGTACCCTCCGGCCTTCGCGAAGGGCAAGATCTCTTGATAGATGGGCCAGATTAGCCACTCTGGGGAAAAATGCCTGGGCGATGGGCCCGAGGGTGTCAATCGCCGCCCTGACCAGCCGTTCCGCCGCAACATAATATCCAACCGTTGAAAAGTTGCCCACCAGCATTCCTAGAACGAAAGCGTTGCCGGATGTGTAGAGCGTTGTTGCACTGGCTGACAGGAAGAGAGCCAGGCCGTTCTTGAGACTGCTCCATATCTCAGACCATTCCGGCAGGGCCAATTGGATTTTAAACTTGCGGATTCCCCAGGCCACACCCAAAAAACCAGCCATCAGAGATTGAAAAGTAAGGATCGCTGCGCAAATCAGAATGTCCTTCGGCTGTTTCACAAATAGAATCAAGGCAACCAGACCGGCCGCTCTGACCGAAATGTTGATGATGGCAATGCTCGTCATCTGCTCAAGGCCCTGGTAAAGCCAGGATGGGAAAAGTGCTCTTCCGGCGAGCGATGCAAAAATGATCCACACCAACAGCGAAGCCTCTCTCACTTTGGGGACGAACAAGGTTACAGGGAGTAATGCACAAACGCTTAGTGCGAGAAGGAAAAACTTGGCGCCCCACACACTCACTGCCGTGCGACTCACGGCGTCGGGATCACTTCTCCCCACGGAAATCATTCTCGTGGCCGACCAGTCAAATCCATAGTCCACAACCACGCCAAAGTAGGCCACCAACCCCTGGGCAAAGCCAAGAAATCCGAATTCCTCAGCCCCCAGGACGCGGACCAGGTAAGGGACAATAATGAGCGGAAGAATGTAGTTTGCAAAACGAATCGAATAGAGGGACAAAGCGTTCTTGCCGACGGAACTCCTCAACCCCCGGCGAAGTAATAGCTTGAGACCTTCGGACATGCTAGACGGTGCCTTGAGATCTTTCCTGCCGTGGATGCACACTTCTCCGTTGGAGTGATGTCATCGCCGCGCCGGCCATCAACCCGTCGCGAATGGAGTCCGCAATGCCCTGGAACACCCAGCGGGCGTACCGGCCGATGGGGTAGATGTCATGAGCCTCCAGGGCGGCAATAGCCTGCTGCCTCCATGGGGACCCTGCCCATGACCACGTATAGGCCACCTCGATCCAGGTTGGGTCGACCACGTCCACGTCGCGCACCCAGCCCCAATCCTGCAATTCCTGGATAACGTTCCGGCTGTAAGCCGATATTTCATCGGCATCCGGCTTTCTGCCTTCGGGATAGGCGCGTTCCACGTAAAGGCTCACGCCTTCGCCATTTCCTCGGGAAGACTTTGGAAGGAATGAGGCGTCCACGTTACTGTAGAATCCCACGCGATGAAATGCAGCCTTGCTGACGGGCACATAAACCCAGTGGTCTTCCGGGCAGCGCGGCCCCTTGGCGGCTCCAATGTTGAGCACCAGCACAGAGGGCGAAGGGTCAGGTTTCGCTTGAAGATGAAGCCCCGCCATTTCGATGACCCGATTCAGCGGGAGAGTAGAAACCAGAGCCTCGTACCGAACCTTGCTTCCGTCAGCGAAGAGAACCTCTTTATCAGCCGGGTTGATTTCTGTGGCGCGCTTGCCGTAATGAACATCGCATGATGCTGCCATCCTCTCAGCAAGCACATTGAGCCCTTCCGCAGGGTAAATGAAGGACGTGTTATACCCGACAGCAGGAGAGGAGCTAAAAGTGCCCCGGATAACGTGATCCAGGTTAACGGGGGATTTATAGGCGTCTTGAGGAGCAATTTCTTCGTAGAGGCCCGCGGTGTAAAGGTTGTGGAACGGGAAAAAGAAAAGTTCGCCCAAAGTCTGGCCAAAGCTCGCCCGCAGCCAGTCACCCATCGTGCGAATCTTCTGCCGGGCGTTGGCGGCCTCAACGATCTCATGTAAACATCGACCAGCAAGTTCGCTGCCCAGGCTGCCCAGATGATTTTGGATGGGGTAAGGGACCAGGATGCCTTTCTGCGGAAGAAACACCGAGGACTTCCTCGCGTAGGAGCGGACATTTGTAGCCGATCGCAGGAGACGGTGGACGGTGGAGTCGCCGCCAAAGATCCAGTGACCGCCCCCGACTTCAAACCGGTAGCAGCCGTCATCCGCCGGAGCACGCGAAGACCTTTGACCCCCGCCCGGGCGCATATAGTAAGACGAGCAAATCCCTCCCGGATTTTCCGCGGCTTCGAAAACCGGAAGGCCCGACAGGCCCGCTCCCAGACCGGTCATCCCTGCGCCCAGCACGATCAGATTGTTATTTGCGTGTTCTGCCATCTTGTTGGTATCGATTTTATCATGGCATGGAATTCCCACTCGGGCGCCCCACCCCATTCATGATCCGCCTCAAAGAACCACTCAGTGGGATTTTCGAACTACCGCCCGGCTACCGGCCTGCTGGAAGGGCGCGAGCCGGTTACTCTGTTTTCCGGTTGCCAGAGCTTTCTCTAAAATAGTTGATGGTGGAAGCCAGACCCTCTTCCAATGGGACCTTCGGCTCCCAACCCAGCATATGACGGGCACGGGAGATGTCCGGACAGCGGAGTTTGGGATCGTCCGTGGGCAGGGAATGGAATTTTATCGAGCTTGAACTTCCTGTCATCTCCGCAATGATTCTGGCCATATCAATAATCTTTTCTTCCCGGGGATTACCCACGTTGACCGGATAATGGATGTCCCACTCTTCGTCCCGGGCTGCGACCGTTGCATCAGCATCCGATTCCGCCAGCAAAAGGCGGATCAGTCCGTCAATGAGGTCGCTGACGTAGCAGAAACTTCTTGTCTGGCTTCCGTCGCCGTAGATGGTCAACTCTTTGCCTTCGAGGGCCTGCACGATGAAATTGGAAATCACCCGGCCGTCGTTCGCGCGCATCCAGGGTCCATAGGTATTAAAAATTCTTGCGATTCGAGTGTCCAGCCCGTGCCGACGATGGTAAGCCATGGTCAGCGCTTCCGATGCCCGCTTGGCTTCGTCGTACACGCTTCGGGGCCCTATGGGATTCACGTTCCCCCAGTACTGTTCAGTTTGCGGGTTGACCTTGGGATCGCCGTAGACCTCTGATGTGCTCGTCAGCAGGAAGCGCGCCTCTTTCGCATGGGCCAGGGCCAGCAAATTTCGCGTTCCAATGGTTCCCACTTCAAGGGTTTGGATCGGAAACCGGAGGTAGTCAGGAGGACTGGCCGGGCTTGCCATGTGGATGATGGCGCTTACCGGGCCGTCGATTTCGAAAGGGGTGGTGACATCCTGCGGGACAAAGCGGAACGCCGGGTTCTGCTCGAATTCCTCGATGTTTTGCCGACGACCCGTCAGGAGATTGTCCACGCATAGGACTTCATAGTCCAGCGAAAGCAGCTTCGCACAAAAATGCCTGCCCAGGAAACCTGCCCCGCCTGTTATGACGATTCGCATCGGGTCCTCTCAGGACTCACGGCGGCCGCGTATTGTTTCATATCAAACCCTGCATCATTTGAATCAATATAAGCATGTAGTCCCACTTTACACAGCAGGCTCCATGTTCCGTCAGCCAATATGAAAGTTTTGTGGGGGCAAAAAGTCGCGCCCGGGGGTTATCTTCGCTGGACGGTTCGTCTCCCATTCATTGTTCAACACTCCAGCGGTTTGAGCAGTTTGAGTGTGGGCCCGAGTTTTCCTGATTACGCTTCCGGACCATTCGCTTGGTAGTCGCTGCCGTACCCGTAACCGTACTGCTGGTAGTCGCCGTATTTGCCCCCGTAACTTTCCTTGTGGATATTAACATCATTCAGGGCCACGCCAAGAATTCGTGCCCCAGCTCCGTAGAGCAATGCCCGAGCCCTGCGAACCAACTCATAGGGCGTTTCATAAGCTCGGGTTACGAGGACCACCGCATCCGTGATCGTGGCAAGGATCCGGCTGTCCGCCACGCTCAGGATCGGCGGAGAATCCACCAGCACATACTCGAATTCTGCAAGGAGCCGCTTCAGCAAGTCCGCCGTCAGCGGAGACGACAGCACCTCCGCAGGATTGGGAGGGATGGGGCCACAGGGGATGATGGAAAGATTGGGGACGCCGTCAACCGGCAGAATGGCCTCTGAAAGCTGGACTCGCCCCGTCAGGCATTGGACAAATCCCGGACTGTTTTTCACTCCCGCGGCCCGGTGGCAGGAAGGGCGTCGCATGTCACAATCCACGATCACCACTTTGCTGCCCAGACTGGCGAGTGTCGCGCCCAGGTTAACGGTGGTGGTGGTTTTGCCTTCACCGGGAAGGGCGCTGGTCACCAGCAGAATCCTGGGAATCGGGTTGGCTGACAACAAGATTGAAGTTCGCAGAGAGCGGAAAGCTTCGGCGGCCATGGGGTTCTTCTGAAGGGCAAGCCCGTAAGAACCGTTGGAGCCGGCCCCCATGATAGTGAGCCCCTGCTTCGATGCTTTCGACGATCCATTCAGGTGAATGGATGGGATCAGGCCCAGCGAGGGCAGCCGCAGCAAAGACTCCACCTCATCAGGCGTCTTGAGCGTGTTGTCCAGATATTCCTGGAAGAAAGCCAGGCCGACGCCCAGGCTCAGGCCCAGAATGAAACCGAAGGCAAGGTTGAAGACGACACGGGGCTTGGACGGTCCGTCGGGCACCTGTGCAGGATCAACCACCATGATATTACTGGCGTTCAATCCTGCGGCAACCTGGGCTTCCTTCATCCGCTGCAGCACGCCATCGTACAGCGAGCGGTTCGTGTCCACCTCGCGCTTCAGGATGTTGTACTGAATGGTTTTTTGAGAAACGGTATCCACCAGTTGTTCCTGCTGGCCGATCAGTGCGTTCAGGTATTTTTCACGAGTTTCGGCGGCCTCATACTCCTGGGAGATGTTCTGCGTCAGAGCCTGTTTCTGGCGGTTGAGATCAGCCTGAAGCGTGTCAATCTGTTCCTTGAGGGCCTTGGCTTTTGGATATCCGGGCTTTACGGTAGCGGTCAGCTCGGAATATTGGCGCTTCAGGTCGGAAAGATTTTGCTCCAGCGCTTGAATGAGCCTGTTGTCAAGAGTTCCCGGGAGGTCCTGCACCTTTCCTTTCTGGATCAGGCTATAGATCGCTCCCTTACTGGCCCGATCAGCCTGGGCCTTGGTATATTCCGCCTCAAGTTGTTCCAGGCGCGCATTGGCCATACTTTGCGCCTGGGCGCTGACGGCGTTCTGAATGAATAGAATGGAGTTCCTGGCAGCGTACGCCTGAAGTGCATCCTCGGAAGATTTGAGCTTGGATTTCAGCTCAACCAGGCGGCCGGAAAGCCATTCCGATGCTTTCAGAGCTTCATTCCACTTGACCTGAAGATTCTGGTCAATATAGTCCTCGCCCAGCTGATTGGCAATGCGCGCCGACAACGCGGCATTTTGTGAATAGAAAGAGACGTCAACAAGATTGCTGCGTTCAACGGGACTGACACCGACCATCTTCATAAAATTGGTCACGCTGTTGCGATACGCTTCAGAGTTTGGATCCGGAGGGTTCGGGTCGGAAGCA
This sequence comes from uncultured Acidobacteriota bacterium, assembly GCA_963783155.1. Taxonomy (GTDB): domain Bacteria; phylum Acidobacteriota; class Terriglobia; order UBA7540; family UBA7540; genus SCRD01. The sequence continues at coordinate 304,655 of CAWANC010000006.1, forward strand.
GAAGGGATTTCCTTGGGATCTTTCGTAACCAGCCCCAGATAACTGTGGCCCTGGTAAAACTCGGGATATTGGTAGAGGCGCAGATCCCGCACCACGCGCTCTGCCAGCGAGCGGCTCTTTAAAATCTTATACTGGGTTTCGCGATAGCTCTGAATGTCCCACGATTGCCCGGTCGGCGCGACCTGCTGGAAGCTGAGCACATGGGGCTCTTCCGGGTTGATTTCGATCAGGATTCTGCCGGCGTAAAGGGGTTTCTCCTTGAAGGTGCCGATCGCCACAGTGGTGAAAACAATCAGCAGGCACGTCAGCACGGCCCATCGCCGCTTCAGGACCACGCTCCAGTAGTCCAGCAGCCGAGGCGACTCTTCAGGCGAAACGTCCAGGATATTTTCTTCGCGCAGGTAATTCCCGTTGAAGCGCTCTACGCTACGGGTCTGATGGATCGGCGTAATTTCATTCTCTTCCATACAATTCCTTCACTCACTCTCGGTCGAGCGGTCTCGATCTGCCAGACGTAAGGTTCCGATAATCCTGGTCGCGGAGAGCCTCGATGCTTCTCTCTCTATCCATGCTGAGCTGTCTTGTGGCAAGCGGCAGCGGCTGAGCTTGCGATGAGAGTTCCTGATGGTGTCAATGGAGCCGACGGTACAAATTGAAACCGGTTTTGCCCGAAAAGTTCGGCATTCGAATGGGCCTCAGAAAGGAATACAGAATGGCCCCATTGCTCGTGACGGTCCACCGTGGGCCGGGTGGCGGCGCATTCTAAAGCTGCTTCCATCGCTCTCTGCCAGGCTGGTCGCAGATGCTTAGCCCCCTGTCCTCATCGAACGCTGCTTCCGGCCTCACCGGCGGGCGGGTTCCATCTTATGACTTGCAGACTTCCTGCGACCCAACTCAACCCTTGTTTTGGAAGGTCGCGAACGCCCTTCGTACCAGTTCCAGCTCGAACCCGGATACCTTGGAAACCGCAACTCCTCCTCCGCCAGCGGGGATCATTAGAAACTACTAATACTCATTGAGCCTAACAAAGCCTTTCGGCTCTTGTCAATCTCTGTACTGGATTGAAATTAAAACTCTTGTCAAAAGTTCCGGGGCGGGTTTCCGGGGTGGTTCGGCTAAAGAAAACAAACGGATGGTCTTTTGATGTCGGCACGGCCACTTTGCCGCCCGAAGAAGGCAGAGAAGGAAAGCCAGCGGCGAAGGCGCTATGCCATTGAGCCCACAAGGTTGAGCGGAAGATTCAGCCATAGCGAAGCCGCCCGAATGGGCTCGATTCTTTCAGCCCTCCGGACCTGGAAAAGGCGAAGGCAGAAGGCAGTCTGCAGCAGGTGGAAGGGAACAGGCCCCCCGCGCTGGGGCTCCCTTTGTCATTTCTGTGATCTCGCGGCGAAGATGTGGACCGCAACCCCGGCAAGCGGCGCGCCCCGCCCTCCGGCAGGACGGCCAACCCTGGTTTTCGTCGGCTGTCCTCTGCCTACCGCTTACTGCCTTCTGCCAACCGCTTCCTGCCTTCTGCCCTTTGCCTACTGCCTTCTGCCTACTGCTTCCTGCCTACTGCCCTTTGCCTACCGCCTTCTGCCTACTGCCGACTGCCGACTGCCTACTGCCGGCTGCTTTTCCCCCTCTTTCATGCCGAATTTCTTCGTCTCCGTCTGGTTGTTCAGTGGGCATGTGCCGACCCGCCGTTCACCGCCGCCCGCGGCTGAGAAATGATGCCCCCGCCACGGATTTGAGACACGGTTGTCAGTCCCTGCCACCGGAAGGAAAAGTTAGTCGTGGACCCGGCCGCAAACCTGAAACGGCGGGTCCAGAGTCATCTTTCACCGAAAGGAGGGAGAGTCATGATCCGGTCTCGAAGAACGTTACAATCCTACGCAAGGTTCGCCGACGAACTGTCAAGATGGGTTCGTAGACGCCGCGCTATCAGGCGGGGTTGATCGCGTCTGGTGACCCCAGGGATGGTCGCCGTGAGTAGGACCGCGGGATAACTTCTTAATAGCCCGTCATGCGGCCTGGACTGCAACAGGAAGGTCCGTGTGCACGCGTTTGCGGCGTACACTCAAGCGGACTCCCGCGCCATCACTTCTTTCGGTGATCCTCGTCACAGACCCATGCCTCGAATGAGTGTATACATGTATGTGTATATGTGAAATAACAACTATCAGGATCGGAGATTGAAAGATGAAGGAACTCGAGCAGACTTTCAAGGCGCTGGCAGACGCGACCCGGCTGCGGACCCTGAACCTTTTGCTGCACGGTGAATTATGTGTCTGCGATATTCAATTTGTGCTGGACTCGCCTCAACCGAATGTCTCCCGCCACCTCACATATCTCAAGAACGCAGGGCTTGTGCAGGATCGCCGCGAAGGGCCGCGGATTTACTATTCCCTCATACAGGACACGACAGGTATTCAAAAGGAAGTCTATCCGTTTTTGTTGAGGTTATTCAGGCAACCTAAGATTCTGAAAGACGACCTGCGAAGACTCAGGAAGGCTGTCGAGGGCGGCAGCTGTCACGCTCACAACTGGCAGCCGTCGTCTTCGCATTTTGAAGGAACAGCGCCCGCCTCTGTCCAGGTTCTTTCCCGGCAGGGCTGATGATGGGAAAGGTGGGTGCAGCCAGCAGAGGCGCGGTGACGGATGTAATGCTCGGATCCTTTTGGAAGACCGGGGGGAGCCCGTGATGGCAGGAAAAGTATCAACAAAAGATGGGCGGGTAATCCACGCTCTGGCCGGGCTGCAGAACTTTAAGCTACTGCCCGCATTTGTGCTGGTCAGCATGGCGAAGGGAATCGCGATCGGCAAAGTCTATGGCATCTCGAACTTTGCGATCACGCCGCCAATCGACGCGATTAAATCGATTTTTCACGGGATCCAGGGAGTAACACTATGAAGACCAAAGCGGATTGCTACGGCAAAATGTTCCCTGACGTTATTCATATGGTCGACAACGAGGCGATCACAGGGAAGGTGTTTGGTTATCGGGTGGACCACCCTGGCATAGGTGTGACCCATCGGGCCACAACCGTAAACCGCGAAGAGTGGCAGCACTGTCTTGAGTGCCCGGAGTTCGACGGCTGTTACCGCTTGTCCATGGGAACGATGCTGATGGAGCGTGCGGTGAAGAGTTGACTGATGACACTGATTTGACCCACGGGCGCATAGGGTTCAAGGCAGAGCGAAGCGGCCTTGCCATGCAGCTTTTGAGTCGGGAAAATCCAGAAGGGTAGAGTGGAAAGGGGAAAAGCCTCATGCCCAAAGATCTAAGTCAAACTCAATGGCACGGAATCGCCCGCAAAGAGATCCCGTGGTTTCCGTCGGTCGATGAGAATAAATGCATTGGTTGCGAGTTGTGCTATGTGACTTGCGGCCGGGAGGTGTACGGCCTGACGCCTGACAAATTCCACAAAGCCGTGGTTGAGCGTGCGTATAACTGCATGGTGGGCTGTTCTACCTGTGCCGTGGTTTGCCCTACCCTGGCGATTTCCTTCCCGCCTCGCGATCTGGTGTGGAAAACTGAGCGTGAGCACAAGATTTTCAAGGTCGTTCACAAAGAGGCGGCAGAGAAGCGCACCAAACAGCAAATTGCGAAAGCGCGAGAGCAAGCTGAAGAACAGTTACGTCAAGTTCAGAGCCGGACACGGATCGAAATCGCGGGAGAATTCGGAGAAAAGGCTTTCTTGCTGAAGTTGGAATCTCTGGTCAAGGAGCAACCTTATGACATCGTCAGCCTGCGACTGGAGGTGCCGACCGTGAAGGGCTTGCTCGAAAAGACGCCGGCCTACATGACATTTGAAGTTACGTCAACCGACCAGCAGGATGTTGGTCGTTTTGTGGCCGAGGTCAAAGAGTTGGTCCGGCAGAACGCGCTGGTTTGGGTGCGCGAGACATACGTTTGACTCCTTCAATTATAGTGAGGCGATGGGTGCGGTCTAAGCTTGCAAAATCGCTCCATTCCCGCGCCACCACAGGAGGGTTGCAATGAAGATTCAAGTGCTGGGAACCGGCTGTACCCGCTGCAAAAATCTGACGGCAAATGCCGAGACAGCCTTGCAGGAACTTGGGCTGGAAGTGGAAATCGAGAAGGTGACTTCCATCGAAGAAATCACGGCTTACCGGGTTTTCGCCACTCCAGCTTTGGTCATCGACGGCAGCGTCAAATCGGCCGGGCGAATTCCCAGCCCTGCGGAGGTTGCCGCGTGGCTTTTGGCAGCGGCCAAGCAAAGCACAGCAGCTTGACCTGCCCATTCGTGAAAGCTTCCGTATCAGAGACAAGGAGACGAAATGCCCGAGTACCTTGAAACAACCGTTGATAAATTTACATTCCGCGTTGCAAAAGGGTTCTTCTATACGGCTGAGGGTGTGTGGGTCGAAGCCCCGCAATCTGGCAACCCTCCTCATCTCCGGCTTGGAGTTACGGACTACTTTCAACAGCATAACGGCGATGTTGCATTCGTCACCGTGAAACCTCCGGGGACTCGGCTGGCCTCAGGTGACGAGTTTGCGGAAATCGAGAGCATGAAACTCACACTGGAGTTACCCTCGCCAGTTGCAGGCGCAATTGTGGAGGTCAACAAAGCCCTTGAACGGAACCCTGAACTTGTCAACCAGGATCCGTATGGGCAGGGTTGGCTGGCACTCGTCGAGCCGACAGACTGGGAAACGGACCGTGCCAAACTGCTGGATGCGGACGCTTATCTCGCAATCGTGCAGTCGCAGGCGGAAGAGGAGTTGAAATCATGATCGACACCAGGAAGACCGTTGTGGTTGTTCCGTGCAGTGGGATCGGAAAGTCACTGGGTACGGTCAGCCGGGAGACGGCCTATGAACTGTGCGAAAACCTCCGCCCCCAGACAACGGAATTGATCGCACTCTCGAAGCTGGTTCTCGGAGACCAGAAGGCCCGCGAGCGGGTCAGTCAAAACCCGGCGGTAACCATCGACGGCTGCAAGCAGATGTGCGCCTCGAAGCTGGTGAAACTCAGCGGCGGGACAGTCGTCCGGGAAGTTGCGGTGTTTGAAGAATTCCGCCACCACAGAGATCTCAAACCCGAGGGAATCGCCGAGTTGAACCCCAAAGGATTGCAACTTGCGCGGGTGCTGGCTGAGGAGATTGCCGCACAGATTGACGGCATCGGCCGCTCTGGCGATGGGCAAGGAGGCCAACATGCCTAAGCTTCCTGAACGAAAGGTAGGGATTGTGGCCTGCTCCGGGGAGGAACTGGCAGAAGGCACGGTTGCAAGGCTTGCCGCTCTCAAAGTGCTGCACGAATTGCGCCCCGGCAAAACCGTTACCATCTGCCTCCCCTTGTTTCTTGCTGGCGGTGAGGGGGACCGCGCCTTCGCGCGTTTCCATCCAACCGTTACCATCGACGGATGCGAACTTCGCTGCGCGGCGCGCGGGACAGCGATGTACTCCGGCGAGCCGGCCGACACTATCGTCGTCACTGAACTCGCATCTGAGCATGAACTCGACCGGATAGAGGGTCGCCGGCGACTTAACGCTGCCGGCCGACAGGCGGTTGACCTTGCGGCCCAGCGCGTCACAGCAATAGTGGACAAGATCCTCGGACCATCGGCATTTACCATCCTTGAAAAAACGGCGGTTGGACCTGGCGCAACATCGTCCCGATCGTCAGGATGCTCCTGTGGCACGCGTATCCCGACCATGAAAGTCGCTATAGCCGAACGGACGGAAGAACTCCTGGCCCTCCCGCTGATTTTTCAGCAGTTCAGGCAGCTCGGGCGCGCCCCGGAGAGTGCCGGGAATGAACTCCTGGCGGCCGTCAAGCTCTACAACAGCGTGCCCATGGAAGATGAGCCGATCTACCGCGAAGCAATTATTCGTGAGTACGCACGATTCTGCCGGGAGCCAGGACAATGAGTCAGACCGCTACCTATCACACCGACGTCCGCTGGACAGGTGAGCACTGGGGCCATCTCGCCTTGGGGAATGGCCCGGAAATGAAGTTTTCCGCGCCCCCTGATGCACAGGGACACGCCGGAGTCCTGACGCCCGAAGATGCGTTTGTGGCGGCGGCAAACACCTGCGTCATGTTGATGTTCATCTGGGCAGCGGAGAGGTTCAAACTCAACCTTTTGTCGTACGAATGCCACACGGAAGGGACAAAGCTGATCGAACTTGACCGGACAGAACTTTTCACGCGCCTGCATTTCCGCCCGGTCATCCGGGTTCAATGTGGGTTTGGCGAAAAGAGCGCTGTCGAGGGAAGGATCAGACGTGCCTTGCAGGCCGCGCAGAAGTATAGCCTTGTGGCCAATTCGGTCAAGTCCGAAATCGTCATTGATCCCGACATTGCCGTGATTGATGAGGTGGACACTGCAATGGCACCGAACATACGACGAAGAAACTAAATAGAATGAAAGCTTTTTGATGTGCTGGCGGGTGGCGCCCCGATAGATCGGGACGATCTCGCGAAGCGAGAGGCTTTGGCTTGTTTTCATTCCCTCCGCGGGTGGCGCATACGTGCCGTATTCTGGCATGTATGCGATCACAGGGCCGGGTCCACTGCCAACAGCGAAGCATCATTCAGAAAGTAGAATCGCCAGTTTGACCACAGGCACTCGCGATTCTATATCATTCACGTGCCGCATACATTCCAAACTGCGGAACGTATGCGCGACCCGCCTGGGTAAGCGAGCAGACGCCCGGACCGGATTTTCGTGAGGAGAGAGGCAGGGGGGCGGCAAAGTGTCGGAAACACGGGTCGAAAGAAGGACGGTTGTGTCCTTTGGGGTTCTCGCGAGAGGCACGCATGGCACCTTCCGTGGCCCGCAAGAGCACCTTGCACTGCAAACTCGACTCCCAGTTGCATCGGGCGCGGTCAGGAGTATCTTTTAGTTCGGCGGAAAGAGGATAATGGAGATTCCGGGTTAGTCTTCTACAACAGGGAATCCTGCAGGAGGACGATATGGAGACGTACCAACAGAAGAGCAACCTCTCCCCTTGGTTTGGAAAGCTTGCCACCAGAGCTGCCCGCTTTGTCGGGTCTCCACTGGCGTTCGCCGGAGCTGTCGCCAGCATCGTGATATGGGCGATATTGGGTCCGGCCTACGGGTACTCTGACACCTGGCAGCTCGTCATCAACACAGCCACGACGATCATCACGTTTCTGATCGTCTTCCTCATCCAGAACACTCAGAATCGGGATGCGCGGGCGATTCATTTGAAACTCGACGAGATTATCCACTCGATTCACGCTGCGCACAACGAAATGATCGATATCGAAAAACTGTCCGACGAGCAGTTGGAGCAGATCGCGGTCTACTACGAAGGAATTAAGGCCCAAGGGAGCGATCACCAGCGAAATCCTTCCCCTGGTCGCCACGATTTGAAAGAACCCCGGAAATGAGAGTCCCATTCCGCGCATGCGAGTTTAAGCTTGGATACGCAGTCAAGTTTCGGGCGGGTGGCGCCCCGATAGATCGGGGCGGTCTCGCGAAGCGAGAGGCTTTGGCCTGTTTACATTCCATCCGATCCGTTGAGATGATCGCGGTGTCCTGCAAAAAATAACACCTCCAGGCTCGGCACGGCCGCTCTTTGTAAAAGCACTGCGGTTGCGGCAGCCTGCCACTGGTCATTCATCACTCCTCACCCGCCGCTATTGTTTTCACCCTCCATCCTTCAGAATTCATCCCTCTCTTTGTCCCTGTTCAGCTTCGCTGACCGCAGGCATTTAGTATCAATATCCGCGCCACCCACCCGCGGGCCGCAACACCGGAGGTTCGCGCCAGGCTGCTTTCCCCAAAAAGCCAAGGGCCGCAGGCCGTAAAGGCCTGCGCTACTAAACCCCAAGGCAAAACCAAAAAACAATAGCAAGGGCCAAAACCCCAAGGCCCGCCAAAAACCATAGCAAGGGCCGCAGGCCGTAAAGGCCTGCGCTACAGAGCCAAACTTCGCATCCCAGGGTTTGCCGGAAATTAAATCTCGAGGTGGTCCGAGGTGCGGGAGCCGGACAAACTTGTCCCGGTTTTCGCCAGACTTATGTCCTATCCGTCTTCATCGACCGCAGGGCAATGGCTCCCAGGATGATGACGGTCACGATAATGGCCACCCACAACACAGCCGAATGACGCTCCGACCAGGGCCGGTCGTCGGGGCGTCCGGTATAGCCGGCGTTTGCCTCTTCGACGCCCATATCAACCCGACTGGCTTCCGCATCCTTGTGGAAAAGTTTGGTGTAATCGTAAACCGGTGCTGCGAGTTTTTCGTCCCCGTAATAAAGCCTGGATCGACCACCCGCGTGAGAGTCAAAATAGATCCGCCGCTCGTACTGCTGGAGACGCGCACCGGAGATCTTTAAAGGGGCGTCATCTCCATTGTGAATGATGACTCTCAGGGTTCCTCGATTCGTTCCGGGAAGGTTGACGGAAGTCCGCTCAACATCAATCTTTTGTCCATTCCGCCGCAGATGGATGCGGCTGAGTTGCCCTGATCCAATGCGCAGCCGCTTGTCGTCCTGAATTTCCACCGTACGCTCGAAGCCGCGCTGCGTCTGATCAATGGAAAAAATCACCCGGTCCACTGGAGCATTCGTTGGAACAAGGAAAGTGAAAACAGTGTCTTTGCCCTCCTGAGTTTCTTTTGGTTTGCTGCTGAGGTCTCGCCACGTGGCCTTTTGCTCGCTGATCATCCCGGCCGTCCCGCTCTCGACATCCGAAGGTTTCACGGGACTGTCAATGGTGACTCGCAGGTACTTGTAGGTTGTTAGAGGAATCTGGAGGGTCTTGTTGTTGCCCAGTTTTTCATTCGACAAGTCATAGAGCGTCGTCGTCCCCAGAAGGGCCCAATGTTTCCCGTGCGCGTCATCCTGCCCTTCCACCCGGGCATGCGTGACAAAGTTCCTGGCGGCCAGCTTCAATTGAATCCGGTTGTACTCGGGTACGCCCGACATATCCAGAAGAAATTGTGTTTTCCCCCCAACCGTACCCGGTTGCAGCAGTGGGACATTCTCCTGCACGGCCTCGGCGCGTCCCCGTTCAATTTCCAACAGGTAGGGGACCTCTGTTTCCGCCGAATACAACCGCAGGTCACCCAGATCCGGGCGGGCATGCCGCCAGATGGTTTCGTCCACAACAACGTAGTGCTGACCGCTGGTATTTGGGGCGGCCAACTGCCGCTGGTACTTGAAATAGGATAGGTGAGGGCCCGCTCCCAAAAGTACAACGAACAACCCCAAAGTTATTTTCATGGTCAAGTTCCGTGGGTTGATTTATCCGAGGAGTGCAAAGAAAGCTTTAGCCAGTCGCGCTGATAAATGAACGAAATTCCGAGCAACACCGCTCCCAGGGCAATAAAACTCACAATCCGGAAACTGCCTCCAAGCTGGGAAACGTCGAATAGAAAAACCTTGCCAACGGTGAATGCCATCAGAGCCAACGCCTGCCAGCGCACAAACGCCGAGCGCTTTAAAAAGCCAACCGCCATCAGGCCCGCGCCATAGACCAGCCAGATTGCCGAATAGCTGAAACGGCGGGCCAGCAAAATCTGATGATAAGAAAGGCCGTAATTTCTGCTGGCCGCCAATTGTCGAGCGAAGTAGTCCGAAGCCTCTAAAGTCAGGGCAATCAGCGCCAACAAGTTCAAGGCGACCACCGCCACATTGAAGAAGGTCTTTCCCTTTGTTGAGGCGTGGCGCTCGCCATATCTCGCAATTCCACCCAGCACCGCAATGGCCACCGCGTAGGTGGCAAACCTCATGTTGAACACCAGGGTGTCCGGGTAAAATCTGTCATAGAACAGCAGCCGGAAAATGCCCGCCGCCAGCGCAGCGACTCCAAAGTATCGCAGGAAGCCGGCTTGCGTCCTTGCGCTGATCCATAACAGGGCTGCCGATTCAACAAGCCACCCCATGGTGATCCATTGAGCGTCCAACTTTAAGGGGATGGCGATGGAGATGAACGCGATGGCGATGGCGACATGGAGCAGGTTGATAAAACTTGTATCCTGGCCAGGGAAATACTCTCTGAAGGCCCCTCCGATGCCCAGATAGATCGCCGCCAAAACCAGAGCAAACCAGGCGAGTGTGACCGGCTCCCCGGCGTACATCGTAGAAATTGCCAGGAAAAACGCCGCGGCATTCAACAGCGGAAGAAGGGTGAGCGTCACAGAGGGACCGGCAATCCGGGTGGACGCCCGGTAACGGGTCGCCAGCGGAATGGCGGCAAACAAAGCTGCGAACAACGCCGCAAAGACGACGGTGAGCGCTCGCTGGCTTCTGGAATAATAGACGGAATACCAGCCAAGATAGAGAACCATGGTGCCCGCAAAACTTCCCCAGACGAGGCGCCGCCAGGGCTTGATGACGGCCATCGTAAGAATAGCAATATCAAGCATGACGACATATGAGAACAGGATGGCCTCGTGGTTTTGCCCCGTCGATAGCAGGAGCGGAGTGGCGAAGCCGCCCACCAACGAAAAACTCGCCAGCAATTCTGCATCCTGGCTCACGGCCAGGGTAATGGTCGCTGCGGTTATGATCACCATCGCCACAAATGCCGCCGCCGAAGGGATCAGATGGTAAACCTGAAACGCGCCCCAGACCGATAAATAAAGTGTTCCAATGCCGACTGCTTTCATCGAGTATGAGAACGCCGCATTACCGCGGTTGCGGAGGCGCTCGCTCCATATCACCAACCCAATCCCGGCCAGCAGGCCAATCACCACCCGTCCGCTCGGGCCAATCCAATTGTTCTCGAATGCATATTTCAGAAAATATGAAACTCCCACCAGGATGGCGACAATCCCAATCCGGTTTAACCAATACTGACCGATCTTAGTTTCAAGATTCCCGTTTTCCTTTGGGCGAGCAGGCATGACCCCTGGCAATGGTTGCTGCGGAGTTGATGGCTTCGCTCCATGTGGAGGTGAACCCGAGACAGTCTTCGCGGAGGGATGCTGGAGAGATGTTTCTACAGAGCTCGGAGCAGGCAATTGCTGCCGCACAGCTGAAACAGCGCCGCTGACCTGCTCTAACTGATAGACCCGCGCAGTCAAGGCCGCAACCTGTGCTTTCAGGGCATCAATCTCATCCTGCGGATTGGCCATGGGCATATAGTAAACCATCCGTTATCGCGGAATAAAAAATCTTGCTTTAGGTCAATTTTCCTGGAATACGCAACCGAGCCGCGAGCGAAGTCCCACAGTCCACCTGGGCCCTTCAACGTGTGAATGCCAAATGGGATGGTGGTTCAAGAAGGTGACAGAATTGAAATCTGGCGTATAACCGTCCAGGGGCAGCTTCAATGGGAGGACTGTGAGATAGGTTGGTTGCCCTCAAGGCCGAAAACGGCGCCCTGGGAAATACCTTCTGTCTTGTCGCCATGCGCTTACAAATGGCAGGGCAGGGTTAATCTGAGATTCTGCACTGACAACGGGGGAAGGGGGAATAATCTACCTGGCGGGTGGCGCAGACACTCGCTTTGTCGTTTCTGCGGTCTTGCGAAGCGAGAGGCTTGGCCTGTTTTCATTCCATCCGATCCGCTGAGATGATTGCGGTGTCCTGCAAAAAATAAGACCTCCAGGCTCGGCATGGCCACTCTTTGTAAGAGCACCGCGGTTGCGGCAGCCCGCCACGGGTCACTCGTCGCCTGCCGCTATTGTTTTCACCCTCCATCCTTCAGAATTCATCCCTCTCTTTGTCCCTGTTCAGCTTCGCTGACCGCAGAAATCAAAAATCGACGGCTGCGCCAGCCGCGATAAAGCGCGAATCTGCGCCACCCGCGAAACCGACGTCTACGGCAGTCGCGGGCTGCGAGAGCTGAGCCGCCGTCCGCATCACAGCCCGAGACCAACCTCCTGAGCCGCTCAAGTTGTTGAGCAACTGGCTGACGCTGCTGAAAAACAGTGATGAGCCATCATGCCTCCACAGGCCACAAATGACATGGCTCCGTGGCCTCAGCGCCGTCAGGCAAAACGTTAATGGTTGCCATTGTTCCAATACTGCTCGTCCCTCCAACGGTGATAATGGTGTCCGCCGCGTCTGTAACCTTCATCCGGCACGTTCATCACCAGCGGCTCACCGATGCGGAAGTTTAAAACTGCGCCAGCGGGCACCCTGATGGCGCGACCGCGCAACTCTGCTCCAGTCATGGCCCCCATGATCTGTCCGATCACATCGTTCTGGTCTCTCCTCGCTTCCAAGTGTGTATGGGCCCTGATGCCGTAGCGCAATCCGTCTACCGTCACCGAATCGATATCAAGGTTGAGGTCGTTGTCAGGCTCGGCCCTGACAATCAATTCCACCGGTGAGCCCTGCGGAATCGCTAAACGCCCGTTGTCGCCGCGCACGTCTCGCTCCACAGTCCCGTAATATATCTGGTAATCACGTCCTGTCTCTTCTCTGTCCACGCGAATCCGTTCATTCGTACGAACAGAAATCACCATGCCAGGCTCAATTCTAGTCAGCCTCTCGTCGCGGTGTTGCGAGAAGAGCTCAGCGGGAATTCCGAGAACCAATACCACCGCAATTCCAGTGACAAGTCTCAATAGCGGCCCAGTTGAATTCTTAACATTTGGGCGAAAACCCATACGTACCTCCTATCGTATAATTCTAGTAAACTTGAATCGGTTCACCATAAATGCGATTGCAATTTCTATGCCGTCCTTGTCACCGATGCAGGCAAAGAAGAAAGCCAGTTGAATTTCTATGAGAAATAGCAGTATTTGCCGGTGCGCCATAGGGATGTTGTTTTCGACGTTGAGCGCGAAGTTTTTTCCACAGTGGGGATTTATTTCCGGTTTTCTACTTTATAAATAAAGACCAGCGCAGACGCCGGGAAAGTACGTACGAATTTCCTCGTAAAGCCGCCCCTCATTAACTGGAATCCAAAGCCGGTTCTGTTGTAATTCGCGGCTGGCGCAGACGCTAGCTTTGGAGTGTATGCGTAGTCCCGAAGGGACTGGTCATGGTGGGTGGCAGGGCGTATGTGGCGGGCCATGGCTCGCCGCAGGCTTCCCTGCATTCCGGGCGAAGTGCAATCCATCACCTCAAGCACCTGTCGCCGCACGCCAGTTTTCAATTCGCAGAAGAACCCGGGACCTCAAACCCGGAGGTCCTCGCTAGCCGCTTCACTGCTCCCTATGGACCCCACTGTTTGACCCTCCCAATCTGTTGGGAAGAAGAGCCGCATCCATCGCAAAGGGCGCGACGTCTGTGCCGCCCGCGAGCGTGAATGAAGCAGAGAGTTATGGCCGGGGACAAAAAGATCCTGATGGGAGAGGGGGATATTCGGCGCTACGGCGACTAAATCCAATGAACCGTCAAATCTGCAGTGGTTCAGACGGAAGTGTTCTTCCACTACCGGTGGCGTGGAACAACGAACGTTGACGAAACCATTCGACGCGGAGGAACACTGAACGACTTAACGTCAGGAGGATAGCAAATGAGAAAATTGTTTTTAGCTTTAGCGATAGGAGTTGTGTTCGCTTCCAGCGCTCTTGCATCGGGGCCGGTGGCGCTGAGCGAGACCCAGATGGATCAGGTAACCGCGGGGGGTGTGGTAAAAGTGGATGCCTTCGTCTGCCCGGTGATCACCAGCCAGGCGGTTGGGCAACACAACCCACAGGCTGGAGCATTGGGAAGCACTGGCGACTACACAGTGGTGCCGGCAACCGCAAACAACGGCCACCTGAGCGTACCCATCACGGCGACCAATGCCGATGGAGCTGGAGTTCCAGGAGGGCCGCACGCCGCGCCTGGAGATACCAACTACACCGCGATCTGGGCCGTGCAGCCGTAAGGGGCTTGCTTGCGTACTGGAGCCGGTATTCGCCGGTCTTAGCGTGACGATGCCGCCGGCCATGCGCCTGGTTCCTCAACCCTTATGGGGCGCGTCACAGCGCCCCATTTCTTTCACGGGAGAGCATGCGTGCGGAGTTGGATGGCTCTAACGGCAATCGTGTTGTTGATTCCGAAGCCTGGGCTTGCACAGGCGGACGCGCCGGTGCGTTCAATGTGGGAAATGCGGCAGCAGAATATCGTTCTGCAGAAGTTCGACCTGAGCTGCGGTGCGGCGGCGCTGGCTACCATATTGCGGTTTCAGCAGGGAGAAACTTTGACCGAGCGCGACGTTGCCCTCGGACTTGTCAGCCGGGACGTCTACATTCGGAATCCCCGCCTGATCCGGCTCCGGCAGGGTTTCTCCCTGCTCGACATGAAGCGTTACGTGGACCGGCTTGGCTATGACGGGCAGGCCTTCGGCAGCGTCACCTGGAAGGACCTGCTCTCTCTGGCGCCTGCGATCGTTCCCGTCAGGTTCTTTGGCTACAACCATTTTGTTGTCTTCCGAGGCGCGCTTGGACATGACGTCCTGTTGGGTGATCCCGCGTTTGGCAATCGCACCATGTCTCGCCAACGGTTCGTTGCTGCCTGGATCGATTACGCCAAACTGGGGCATGTCGCTTTTGTCGTGCGACGGCGCGACGGCCTCATTCCACCCAATCGGTTGTCGGTGACGGCAGCCGATTTTCCATGGATCAACTGAAGTTATCGAACCTGAGACTATGATGTTTTCTGATTCCCGTTTTCTAAATCCATCAGCCGTCATGCTCGCGGCCGCGATGCTGGTGGCGCCGGCACTCTTCGGTGGCGCGCCTCCCCAGCAGTCCCAGGACGTGACCGTTCAGATGCTCCAAAAAGAACTGGCCAGGAGGGACGCCGTCATCATCGACCTTCAGAAGCGTGTGCGGGCTTTGGAAGCCGAGCGCACCGGCGCCAGCAAAGGTGCTGAAACCGGAGCTGATGCGGCGCCGGCGAAGAAGCCCGTTGCCGCCGCGACCGCCAGTGCGCCTGCCAGCGCGCCTGCAAATCAGGCGGCGGGCGGCAGCGGTTTAAAGATTGACGCATTGGCCGCCGAGCGGGCCCTGGAACGGAGCCTCGTTCAGGAGGGCGCACGCCTTCTCAGGCCGGGACAAATCGAGGTCTATCCCGGATTCACTTTTTCACGGTACGAGAGCGATTTTCCCACGACGGTGACATCAGGCAATGACACTTTCATCGGGGAGGTCAGGCGCACACTGAACGTCTACGATCCGCGGGCCGACATCAGAATGGGATTGCCCTTCAATTCGCAACTGGAGATCGGCCTCCCGTCACGGGTGGTCAATTCCGGCCTGGGGACAGCGGTGGGCGGGGCCGTCCAGTCCGAGACCGGGCAGACCGGTGCGGGCTTTGGCGATTTGCAGATTGGCCTGGCCACGCTGCTCGCCCGGGAGAAGCGGTGGCGGCCCAACGCCGTTGGACGCCTCGTCTGGCTCACCGGCACCGGCTCCGCCATTAATAACGGTGTGTCCCTCGGCGGGGGAAATTCCGGATTGGCCACGCAACTGAGCGCCTATTGGCGGCGGGACCCCGTCGTGTTTCTGGCGAGTGGAGGCTACGCTCACTATTTTGAAGGCAGCGGCATCCGGCCGGGTGACAATATCGGCTTCTCGCAGGGAGTGGCTCTGGCGGTCAGCCCGGAAACGGCGTTGATCTTTTCTCTCGATCAAAGCTATATGAAAGCGTTCAAGCGCAACGGCGCCGAACTCCCTGGAACAGACAGGCTGTCCTCAGTCTTCAATTTTTCGACTTCGACGATTCTCGGACGCGGGCTGTTCCTGCGCTTGAGTGCAGGTGTTGGTTTGACGAGAGATTCTCCTCGTTACCAGTTTGGGGTCTCGCTTCCATTTCGCTTTCAAGTGAAATAGGGGTGGGCGGCTCTGGAGCAACGGCATCCCGAACCTTCTCAGCTTCACTGACCACAGTTATTTGGAATCGATATCAGGGCCACCCGCCAATAGAGCCGACCTGGGAGCCTTTGGCAAAACTGAAAATCAGTCCGCAGCAGATGAGTCAGGTCCGCACGCGTCAATGACGGTAACGCTATGCATGCACACTCCTCGACCAGGATTGTTCGGCGGCAGGAGTATAATTGATGTTATCTTTTTGCCGGGGCAATGCCAGGTGCTTAACTTAGGAATCGATGAGGAGGTTCCACATGTATTGCACGCAATGTGGGGCTAAGCTAGCAGAAGGTCTGAGGTTTTGTACGAGCTGTGGTAGCAGGATCAAGGCTGTAGAGCAGCCAGCGCCATCCAACCCCGAGGTTGTTCCAACCCCGCCACCGGATCCGGTTATCGACAGCCAGCCGGCGACGGCCGCCGGGCCGATGGCCGGAGAAATTGAAGAGGCTGCTTCGCAGCCGGATACCGGGACAGATTTGCCGTCCGAAACGGCGTCCCCGCTCCCACCGCCAGCTTCGACTCAGGAAGAGCCGCCAACCTCGGCTCCGGAAATTCAAACAGGGGATGCACCAACCACTGCTGCGGCCCCATCCGGCCAGTCGTCCAGCGAGGCGCCGGACAGCTTGACTGCGCCTCAGCAGGAAGTATCGCCAGAGGGATGGGCGCCGCCTGCGATGACATCTCCGCCACCGCCTGCGGACAGCACGATTTCTATGCCGAGGCAGGAGACGCCGGCAGCGCCTCATGACTCGGGCGCACAAGGCAAGCGCAGTGGGCTTCCGTGGGTATGGATAACAGTTGCGGTGATGGCGGTTATCGCTGTTGCCGCCGGCGGCTATTTCGGCGTCAAGTATTTCCGCAATTCGGCGCCGCAGCAGACAGGATCGCTGGCCTCCGGCCCCGCGGGCCAGAGTGGTCCCTCAAACTCTGCACAGGCAGGACAGGAAACCAATCCCAATAGTGTTCCCACTCCCAATGCGAGTGAGGCCACGGCTCAACCCTCTCAAAGTGAAGCGGCCCATCCGCCAGCGCCGCCAACGGCGGCTGGTAGTGAACAAACGGCCAAGCCTGAGATTCAACCAGGGCGTCAGGCCATTGCTGAAAATCAGCCTTCCTCTTCGGCAAAAAAGCAAGGACCGTCCCTGGGATTCGGTCCTGCACCACGATCAGCGGCGGCCGCGCCGGGTGGAGTGGCGCCGGCGGCTGCCCCGCCGGAAGCTGCGCCATCACCGCAAGCGCCCGTTCCACCCACGGCTGCCACGCAGCCCGTATCGCCGCCTGTGGCAAGCCTGAAAGCGGCCCCGGCGTCAATAACTGAAGGGCAATCCGCCACCCTCACATGGAACGCCGAGAACGCCACCGAGGTGAGCATTCAACCCGGCGTCGGCTCGGTAGCGGCACACGGCTCGGCGACTGTTGCGCCGAATACGCCAACCACCTATACCCTGACCGCAATCGGAACGGGACATTCTGCAATCGCGAGTGCGAAAGTCGAGGTCGTACCCGCCGGTCCTTCTGAAGGCACCATCGTTTGGCAGGGTGAGATACACGGGGTATCTCCGGTCAGCATTGAGGGTAACCACGCCAGCATGGGAACCATCGTGAGTGGCGGTCTGCCGGGGCTGCCCTGTACCGTGCGCCTTGAAAGTTCCAAAGGGGCCATTCTCAAAACTACACCGGATCAATGGAATAGCTGGAAACTCATCGTTCTGCAAGTCCGGGGGAATGGACGTGTGACCGTTCGCCTTAGCTGGTCCCTGTTGCGTTAACCCCCGGAAGGAAATGAATCGACCACCTTTCCAGATGGCGGGCGGCGCAGATGTTCGCTTCCTGGTGTCTGCGGTCGCGCAGCGAGTGGCACATTTTGAGCTTTACATCCCCCGGTCCGTTGCGATCATTCGCATGGAGAATCGATGGGAGGCTCTGGAGCAATGGCATCCCAACCCTTTTCAGCTTCACTGATCGCAGATATTTGGAATCAAAATCTGCGCCACCTGCCGATTGACACCAGCACCACGCCAACGCCTTCCTGTGGACTCCGTTTCATTTTGAGTGACCCCCCAGCACGTCGAGCCCGAACTTGGGATCGGATTTAGTCCCGCTGACCTTCACCGGAATTTCGGCCCCTCCGCCCTTTTTCCTGAAGAAGGGAGAGACCACCTTCAGCAGGACGGAGAGCCACGGTGAGGCGACCATTTGGGAGAGCGACGCCCTGGTCCGGACCTTCCCCTTGAACTCGAATTGCTGGCCATCCAAAGAATAGGTCCCATGCATGTTCACTCGCGCACCCGGCAGCACGTACTCGATGCGAGGGACATGGATAACACCCTTATTCAGGGAGAACGCTCCATTCATGTGTGAGTTCACGTCCCTGGCTCCGGGCTTGGCTTTCTTCGGCTCGCCCCGCGCGCGGAGGCTGAGCATGTCAACCTTGTCTTGCACCTTTGGATTGGTGAAATGGATCCCCGTGAGCGAGAAATTGCCCTGCAAGCTCAGCTTTTGCACCACGTCTTCTTTGCCGGGGCGGATACGCAGCTTTGCCTTTGTGCGGATGGGGCCGGTCATAACAGCGGGTTTCGTCTTGACAGCAAGATCGAGAAAATCTTGAATCTGTCCCTGGGGAACGTCGGCATCCAATTCGATCAGGTGGCCGCGGCCTTTGATGTTGATCACAGCCCCGCTCGTCGTAAAGCTGGAGTTTCCCAGCTTCGCACTGACGGGTTCCAGATAAGTATCACCGCTGGTGCCGTCGACAATAGCGTGAAAACGCGTATGCAGGGGCATGGGATGATGGGCGGTATCGAGGGAAAAGTCCGGGGTGTCTGTTGTCCCGTCCACAATAATTTTGTCGAGCCGGCCCTTGAAGTCGCCGACTGAAGAGAGCATGCCGCCGATGCCTTTGATGGTATTCAAGTCAGCATGGTCGAACGTATAGTGGCCGGACACGGTAGAGTCGCCTGGACTGTCTTCCTGCCACGGCCCGAACAGACCGGCGGCGTGGATCTCGCCGCGCGGAACGGCGTTGGTGAGCGTGGCTTCATACCGCCAGGGCTTGTTGGGACCAACGTCCCGCAACTCGATATGCTGCAGTTCAAAGTCCTTCGGGTCCTTGTTGGGCTTGGCCGTCTCAATAATCAGCTGCGAGTTGTCGCAGGTGATCTCGTCAACGACGATCTTGATCTTGCCGTGGTGCTTTTTTCCTGGACGTTCAGGAGCCTGCTGCCGCTCCTGGCGAGGTGGGATGTCGATTCGGAGACCGTTGATATGCACCGTCGCCACATGCGTCGGTGCGAAGAAGAGTCCAATCACCCCTGAGTGGAAGGAGAACTGCCTGACCGAGATGAGCGGCTGGCTTGCCCCGGCGGCGACCACCTCAGCCGGCGGGTAGATGCGCAGGCCATTCCCGGAAACTTCCAGTCCGCGCAGAACGGAGACGTTCAGGCTATTCATCTCAACGCGGCTATTGAACCGGCTGCTCAGAGTTTCCGTGATGCGGCCCTTCAGGATGGGACCAGCGCGATGAATCATCACTTCGGCGACAACGCCGAGAGCGAGCACAATGACGAGCGAGGCCATCGCAATCCAGATCCACACGCGCTTTCGAGACGTCGATGCCTTTAAAGAAGAAAGATTGTTGGTTTGTTTAATAATCGTTGCGCCTCTCTGATTACGAGCTTACAGCACGAAACTCTTCTTTGCCGGATCGTTGCGGCCACCAACTTCGTCGGGTAAACTCCAGCCACCGCACTCCGGCCAGGTCATCCTGAGCAACGCGAAGGATTACGGCCGTTCGCTCAGGGTGACGGGCCATCGAGTGTTACCGTTTTCCCCGTAGCACGACACCGGGAATTCTTTCCTGCTGTGGCAACGGTTTCGTCGCAGATGATTGAAGTCCCACTTCTTTGATGTTAGAATTCGCACTTTC
The DNA here is from genome assembly GCA_963783155.1 of uncultured Acidobacteriota bacterium. Lineage (GTDB taxonomy): Bacteria > Acidobacteriota > Terriglobia > UBA7540 > UBA7540 > SCRD01. Next base: position 324,324 of record CAWANC010000006.1, read on the forward strand.
CTGAAAGACGATTGACAATGGGCGTCTTACGATTTCCTGATATGAGAGCGAGCCTCTGTCTGTCGCCTGACAGTATCTTTTCAAAAGTATCCAGGATGTGTCCATGACAAAAATGAAGTTCGCCTCGTTATTGGCTGCGGCCGGTGCCGTGGTGTTGCTGGGCGGCGCGCTCCTGCGGGCGCAGGAACCCGTCAAGATCACGCGAACCGGCGACACGGTTTCCGTGGCGATTGGCGGCGCTCCCTTCACCACTTATTACTTTGGAACCGAATCTCCCAAACCTTATATCTTTCCGCTGCGAAGCGCCCAGGGCACCATTGTGACCCGCAGCTGGCCCATGGTGACCGATATCCCGGGCGAGGACCACGACCATCCTCACCAGCGCGCCATGTATTTCGCCCATGGCGACATCAACAAGATTGACTTCTGGGCGGAAAAGAACCTGACCCGGGCCGAGCAGACGGTGAACGGTGTTTTTTATCCGAGCGAGGATCTGCCCAAAGGGCGGACGGTGATCCGCAGGATCGATGAAATGCACGGCGGGGCGCACTCGGGCGTGGTCCGGGCAACTTTTGACCTGGTGAAGCCAGGCGGAACGGCTATCGGAGAGGAAGTTCAGGCCTACACTTTTTCAGGCGACAAAAACAGCCGGATCGTCGATTGCGCCTTCACGCTGCGCGCCAACCACGGACCTCTCAAGCTTGCCGACACCAAGGAGGGGACGTTCGGGATCCGCCTGGCGCACCAGCTCAATTCGCCGCCGGGGCACATGATCAACTCGAAAGGCGGAGTGGGCGAGAAGGAAATCTGGGGCAAGAAGGCGAGCTGGGTGGATTACTACGGCAAGGTGGACGGGGAAGAGGTGGGCATCGCCATTTTCGACAATCCTCACAACCTTCGGCATCCCACCACCTGGATGACGAGAGCTTACGGGCTGTTTGCCGTGAATCCCTTCGGCCTGAGCGTGTTCTTCAACAACCCCAAGCTTGACGGCAGCTACACCATTCCAGCGGGCGGCAGCCTCACCCTGCGTTATCGCGTGCTGATTCATCATGGCGACGACAAACAGGCGGGCGTGGCGGCAGCCTGGCAGCAGTACGCGGCGGGACATTAAGCAAGGTAGCGCAGAGTTGTCCCGCCGTGCGGGATTACTCTGCGGCTCTTTTACGGAAATAAAAAGCCGCAGAGTTACCGAACAACTCTGCGCTACCCGTCTACCGCACATGAATAATCCGGGTTGCCCCCGATGATTTTGAAAGGAGACCTTCTATGGAACGCCACATCAAAGCCAGGGCCGACGGAAAGCACCAGCAGATAGTCGCGCCCGGAACCCTGAAGTTTCTGGACTTCGCCCGCGTGCAACTGAAAAAAGGAGAGACGCATTCCGGCAAGTCGGGCGATCGCGAATACGTGCTGGACATTTTTTCCGGCACGGCTTCCGTCTCGATTGAAAGCGCCAAGGGTGAAAAGCAGGTTTACGAAAACGCCGGAGGCCGCGCTGACGTTTTTGCCGGCCCGCCGGTGATGGTTTATATCCCTGTGCAATCGAATTTTGAAATCAAGGCGACTTCAGATGCCGTCGACATCGGCATTTTCTCTGCGCCTTCCGGAACCGCCACGGCGCCGCGCCTGCTGCAGGGCTCGGACGTCACCCTCAACCAGGCGGGCCGCGGCAACTGGCAGCGGAACGTTTATTCCGCGCTCGATCTGAACACCGAGGCCGAGCGGCTGCTGGCGGGCGAAACGCTGAATCCTTCGGGCAACTGGTCCAGCTATCCTCCGCACAAGCACGACCGCAAGAATCCTCCGAACGAGGCGGTGCTGGAAGAGATTTACTTTTTCCGCATCAAGCCGGCGCAGGGTTTTGGATTCATCTGGACCTATACGGCGCCGGAAGATCCCGAAGGCTTTTCCAACGTTTTCGTGGTGCATGACGGCGACACGGTGCTGCTGCCCAAAGGCTACCACCCGGTGGTGGCCGCGCCGGGCTACGAGTTGCATTACACCTGGGTGCTGGCGGGAGAGGAACGCCGCTACGGCGCCTGGAGCGACGATGCGCAGCACGCCTGGGTCAAGCAGCAGTAGCCGCTCCTGCAAATGGTGTGAACGGCGGAGCACTCGCGCCGGGATGAGAGCATCCGGCAGGGCTTTGAAAAAGGTCCTGCGTCGTTTGCGGCAGGATTGTTTTGACAAGCACTCACTGCGGGCATAGAATGCCTTCGGCCGCGGGCAAGGCCGTCCCAACGTTGTAGCAAAGAGTTTCTTAGCCCGGATTATTCGCGACGTAGCAGGGCTCAGCGAAAGGGCGCGAGTTTTGTGAAAGGGCACGATTTTGGTGCCGTTGGAACGACTCAAAAGCTCCTATCGGGCTTCAGCCCCTGAAGTGAACGCCCGCGGGGCCGGAGCTTTCAGCGGCTGAAGCCGCCGCATTCGGACTGCCTTTGCGGCACGGATAAATCCGTGCCCTTTCGCGGCAACTTCCGCTGACGTTCCGCGCCAACCGGAAACCACATGGCCGAAACAACTGAACCGACGACAATACGATCTTCCGGGAAGCCGCACCCGACGCTGCCCCATCTCCGATGGTGGATCTGCGGCCTGCTCTTCTGCGGCTCCACGATCAATTATATTGACCGCGGCACCATCGCCATTCTGGCGCCCCACCTGCAGCAGATTTTCCATATTACGGAGTCCGACTACGGCTGGATCATCGCCGCCTTCATGTGGGCCTATGCCATCGGCATGCTGATTTCGGGCGGCATCATTGACTGGCTGGGCACAAAAATCGGCTATGCGATTTCGATGGGGTGGTGGGGCCTGGCCACCATCGGCCACGCGTTTGCGCGCGGCGTGCTTTCCTTCGGGGCTGCGCGGTTCATGCTGGGCGCGGGCGAAGCGGGCAACTTCCCGGCTTCCATCAAGGCGGTGGCGGAATGGTTTCCCAAACGCGAGCGGGCCCTGGCCACCGGCCTCTTCAATTCCGGAACCAACATCGGCAACGTGATCGCCTATCCGGTGGTGGGCGCCATCCTGATCCACTGGGGGTGGAAAGCGGCCTTCATCATCACGGGAATGTTCGCGCTGGGCATCATGGTGGTGTGGCTGGCGCTCTATCAGACACCCAGACTGCATCGCTGGCTGTCGCTGGAAGAACTGAAAAAGATTGAACTGCGCGAGCCGGGTGAGGAAGAGGAGCCCGAGGCAAAGATCGAATGGCGCCGCTTGCTTCGCTACCGGCAGACGTGGGGCTTTACCGTCGCCAAGTTCCTGACCGATCCCATCTGGTGGTTCTACGTTTTCTGGCTGCCCAAGTACCTGGTGCAGGCGCGCGGATTCAGCATTCACCAGCTGGAGTGGTTCGGCACCATTCCCTTCATTGCCGCCATCATCGGCAGCGTGGGCGGCGGCTGGCTATCCGGCTTCCTCATCCGGAAGGGCTGGACCGTGAACGCGGGCCGCAAAACCGCCATGGCCATCTGTGCCTTTTCCATGCCGGCCGGCATTGCCGCTGTTTTGACCGGAAAGATCTGGCTGGCGCTGGTGTTGATTTCCGTTTCCACTTCCGCCCATCAGGGTTGGTCAGCCAACCTGTTTACGCTGGCCTCCGACCTCTTCCCCAAGCGCGACGTTGCTTCTGTGGTGGGAATCGGCGGAGCGGCGGGCGCCATGGGCGGCATGATCATTGCGCCGCTGGCGGGCTACGTCTTGCAGTTTACCCACTCCTACATTCCGCTGTTCATCATCTGCGGCACCATGCATCCCATTGCGCTCGGGCTGGTGCAACTGATTATTCCCAGAATCAAACCCATCACGCACCCCACGCGAGCCTGAGTCCGCTTGTCCCAGCTTCCTCTGGTGCCCTGTTACGCAAATTGGTGAAACACATAAGACGCACGGCGTCATGCTGAGCAAAGCGAAGCATCCCCGCATTTCGCCAATTGAAATGCAGAGACCCTTCGCTGCGCTCAGGGTGACGAGCCATCGAGTGCTACACTCTTTTCTGTAACACGACACCAGGCGAAATCAAACGGGGCCATAGAGCCGAAATCCGCCGCCCTCCGTTCACTGCTGATGAATTCTTGTGGTAAAGTGCCGGAGCAGGAGGATCCCATGTTCACCGTCACAAAGGACTTAAACCTTCCGACCACGGTTACCGGATCGTTCCCGCGGCCCCGATGGTACGACGTCTCAATGGAAGGCCGCCCGCTCGACGCCTGCATGCTCGACCTTCGCTTCCGCGAGAAATTCCAGGACGCCTTGGCGGTGGTGGTCAGTGACCAGGAGCGCGCAGGTCTGGACATCGTGGGGCACGGCGACTTCCATCTTGATGAGGACCTTGCCGGCCGTTCCTGGCTGACCTACCCCTTGCAGCGCTGGAAAGGGTTTGAAGGCGACTATCAGCAGCAGGAAGATGATACCGCTCCATGGCGGCATTACGCGCCGGGCACCCTGCTGAATGAAATTTACAGCGGCTGGCGCTGGCCGCACGTCGTGGAAAAGGTCGAGCACCGTCCCCTCGGCTATCCCAAGATCTGGCGGATCGCCCAGGCGAAAACGCGCAAGCCGCTCAAGTTCGGCACCTGCTGTTCGGCGGCGTCGGCGCTTTTTCTCGATATCCATACGGACAAGTACCAGGACCGGCGCCAGCTGATCTGGGACATGGCAGAGGCCATGAACAAGGAATTGCTGGCGTTGCGCGCCGCCGGCTGCCGGTGCATCCAGACGGAGGAGCCCTCGTTCCACTTTATGGCCAACACTTACGGCAGGGACCATGACGAGATCAAGTTTATGATTGAGGCGTTCAATCGCGAGATGCAGGGGCTGGACGACGTGGAAATCTGGATTCACACCTGCTGGGGCAATCCCAACATGCAGCGCATCCGTGAGGATACGAGCTACGCCAACTCGATTGAAATCTATCTGGAGCGTTGCCGGGGCGACGTGTGGACGCTGGAGATGAAGGACCGCAACCAGCAGGACCTGGAGCTCTTTGAGCCTTTCAAGCACGATCTCAAGAAGAAGATTGCCATCGGAGTGGTGAGCCACAGAACGCTGCAGGCCGACCGGCCTGAAGAAGTCGCGGCGGAAATTCGCAAAGCCCTGAAAGTGATTCCGCCCGAGCGTCTGATCGCCTCAAGCGATTGCGGCTTCGGCCGCCAGGGCGCCAACCGCGAGATCGCCTTTTACAAGGCGAGTTCGATCGCCCAGGGCGCCAACATCGTGCGGCGTGAACTCGGCCTGCCGGAAACTTACGTGCCTGCCGCCGATCCCGCTTTGCAGGTTGACACTATCCCTGGCCGCGACGCCGCTCGCGCAGATGGCAGCCATGATTAGTCTGCACTTACTGAGGATTGCAAAATATGGTGACAAGCTTGTTTGTAGCGCCGCCGTCCCGGCGGCATTTTTCAGGGCCGGCAAGATGCCGGCGCTACGGAAACCCGTCACTCTATTATGCAACCCTCTTTAGAGGTAGAAAATGACGGGAGGTGAAGATGGGGAAGAATGACAAAGTGGACCGGCGCCGATTCCTGCAGGGCAGCGTGTTGATGCCCGCTGCGGCCGCGCTGGGCGTCGGCAGGGAAGTGTCCAAGGCGGTGAGTGTTCCAGAGGCGGAAGCGGCGAGTTCTGCCGATCCGGCAACGGACCAGGCGCACGTGTGGGAAAAGCATGAACTGACCTTCACCGCCTCCGAATCCTATTCAAACGCCTACACGGACGTCACGGTGTGGGTTGACTTGAGCGGCCCCAACTTCAGCAAGCGCGTTTACGGATTCTGGGATGGCGGCCAGACGTTCCGGGTGCGCGTCGTGGCCACCGCTCCGGGCGTGTGGAAGTGGCGCAGCGGATCAATTCCGGAAGACCCGGGCCTTGATGGCAAAACGGGGAGTTTCACGGCGGTGGACTGGACTGAAGAAGAAAAGCAGCAGAACCCCTTGCGGCGGGGATTTCTGCGCGCCTCCGCCAACCGCCACGCTCTTGAAACTGCCGACGGCACGCCGTTCTTCGTGCTGGGTGACACGTGGTATTCGGCGGCGGCCAACCGGTTCAAGTGGTATGACGACGACGTGGAGCGCCCCATCGGGCCCAAAGCTGGATTCAAGGATTACGTTCGCTACAGGAAAGCGCAGGGCTTCAACTGGGTGAGCATGATCGCGGCGTTTCCCAATTGGGAGACGGACGGGCTGCCCTGGCACATCCAAATGAAAGACGGAACCACGGTGCGCTCAGCCTGGCTCGAGTTCGGCACGGACAGCGCGAAGAATATGGACAATGAAGGCGGCCGGCCGTTCCTGTTTCCCGGCAAGGTGCCCGGTTACGAAAACGTCTTTGCCGACGTCGACCGCGTCAATCCCGAGTATTTCAAGTACGTGGACCGGAAGATTGATTATTTCAACGCGCAGGGTTTTGTTCCCTTCATTGAAGTCTCGCGGCGCGACTCGAGCGAGTGCTGGAAAAAGTATTACGGCTGGCCCGATTCCTACGCGCGGTTCATCCAGTACGTCTGGTCGCGATACCAGGCCAACAGCACCGTCTTCAGCCCCATCCACCTGGACATCCTCGATGAGAGCATCACGGTTCCCGATTTTATGGAAGCCATCAACATGGTGCTCGACAAGTTCGGGCCGCCGCCCTTCGGAACGCTGCTCTCGGCCAATGCCAATCCGTCCACGCTGGTCAACTGGGGAGACAATTCCTGGGTGACGCTCCACCAGACCGGAAATGAGCGCGAGCACGAGTATTACTGGTACATGACCGAGATCTTCCGCGAGGCGCATCCGCCGCGGCCTGCGCTCGATGGCGAACCTTATTACTCAGGCTACGTGGATGCCCGCGGGTTGGATGGAGGATACAAATACGGCGCGCCGGGTGGAACACCAAAGGACGATCAATTCGTCCGCTCCTCAATGTATGGCGAGGTGCTTTCCGGCGGGCTTGCAGGGCACGTCTACGGCGCGGAAGGCATCTGGGGCGCCGACATCGAACCCAGCGCTCCCATCAAGATGTGGGACGCCTTCCAGTGGAATTCCGCCACCCAGATGCAGCACCTGCGGACGTTTATGTTTTCAATCGGCCGGCAGTACCAGGAACTCGAGCCCGATGCCGGACTGGTGGTTCCCAGCCAGACACACACCGTTAAAGGCTATGAAGGCTGGGCTTATGCCGCGCGCACGCCGGACAAAAAGATTTTCCTCGCCTACTTTGAAAAAGAGTGTCCCCGCAGCCTGGTGCGCGGCGCGCTGCTGAGGAGCGTGTATCGCGCCCAATGGTTCGACCCACGCAACGGAACGTGGTCGGACGTCGGCAACGGCACCGTCGAGTCGGACATTACCGGTGAGATCGAGCTTCCGGCTTTTCCCTCCAACATCGACTGGGGTCTCAAACTTGTTTATGAGCGCACCCCGCCGCTGCCCGCGCACTTTTAGCGGATGGATCAGGCCCGGCGTCTTGCCGCCGATCCCGTTTTGCAGGCCGACACTATCCCTGGCCGCGACGCCGCGCGCACAGAGAGAAGCCACGGTTAACCGAGTCATTGTACTGGACACGAATCCATATACTTCTTTTGCGAAAAGTGCTAAATTTCACCCACGGGGTAGCCATATTACGTCCGGGCAGGTTGCACCTCAGTTGAGGGAGGCGCCTTATGAAGCTGACACGCCAGCCGTTTATCATCCATGATCAAACTGCAATCCATCTTTTTTCGAAGTCCTGTCTCCCTGCTGTGCGTGCGGCCGGAGTAAATGACACGACTGAGGCATGTGCTCTCAACCGATACGTGGAACCGGAGGGATGATAACCTGGCTCGGCATGCGAGTGTCATCGCCGTTGGGGGACCGAGCGCCGGTTGATGCCGATGGGTGTCATGCAAATCGGTTTTTAAATTCCGGGGCTTCCCTTCAATCAAGTGAATGCCGCGGCCCTCAGCAGGCAGGCTGCGCTATTTGCCACGGCGGAAAGCGCTGGCATGCGCGCATCTGGAGTATTTTCCTGGAGCGACGGATATGGCGAATGACGACAATCTCGCAGCTTATGCAGTGCTCGGATTCGGGTTAGGCATCTACACTTTCATCAAGGGATTCCGCCAGTTTCGGAATTACCTCCTTATCGCCGACACACCCGAGATCCCAATCCGCAGTGTTCCCATGGGTTTTGTGCAGATTTACGGAAAGGCCCAGGGAGAGAAGACCCTTCCCTCGCCGGTGAGCCACACAGCGTGCCTTGCCTACAAAGTGGTTATCGAACGGTGGAAAACCGACTCGGACAGCCATGGAGGGCGCTGGGCGCACCATCGCACCGATTTGGATGGTGCGCCGTTCTACCTTACTGATGCAACCGGCAAAGTGCTCGTCGATGCGCAGGGAGCGGAATTCGATCTGCCCCAGTCTGCGCGTTGCGAGGCCGGGCAGGGCACAGGGACGGCTACCGGCGTGGCGGCCACCGGGCAGGAGCTGCTGAAGTACGTTACGGAGGCGGATGCGCACTGGGCCGGAGGCTTGTTCGAACACGGGCTTAAGGCTGTGGGACCGCTTCAGGATTCCTCAAAGGAAGGAACGCGGAAGGGTTTGATGGAAGTGTTCCAGCATACGCCGGGTTCGCCGGACTTTTTGCGCGGTATGATGACCATGATGGCGCCTCAAATAAAGGTGCGTCTGGAATCCATGGGAGTGCAATCGGACCCCCGGCTTGAAGAGGCGCGGCAGACGGCTTTCCGGGCGTTCCAGCATCCGCCGGGAAGTCCGGAATTCCTGGAGGGCATGATGCGCGCTGAGCAGATGGTGGGCGAGCGGGGGACGACCAACCCCTTCGACGCTCTGACGCGGGCCATGGGAGGAAATCAGGGGCCGGGTTCCGGCCTCTTCAACGCCGCCAGCGGACGCTATCGGTTCACCGAATATTGCCTGGTCCCCGGCGGGACGTACGACATCAGCGGCACCTGCGTGGAGAATCCTCATCCGAAGGACGCGAACGACCACAACATGATCGTCAAGGGCGCCGCCGAAAAAGAGTTCCTCATCTCGTCCAAGACGGAAAAGCAGGTTGAAAGCGGCTTGCGAAAGCACGCCGTGATGATGATCCTCGGCGGCGCCGCTCTTTCGGTGATTTGCATGGCCGTCCTGCTGGCCAAACTTGGATTGCTTTGAGGCGGCCGCGCGAGCGGCCTGCCGCCGGCGGGAACCGGGGTGCAAACGAATAAAGGAATCAGATTGGGTTTCAGCATCATTTTTGAGGAGGATTGAATGCGAAAAATAGTTCTGTGGAGTATGACTTTTTTGTGGGCCTCTATTCTGTTGGCGGCAGGAAAATATCAGCCGCTCAACGTGAAGACGGGCACCTGGCAAACGACATTTACCGCCACCACCAGCGGGGCCCCGCCCATCGGGGCCCCAGGATATGCTGGACAAGATGACGCCTGAGCAGCGAGCGAGGTTCGACGCCATGATGAAAAAGATGGCCTCCGGAACACCGACGACAAGGACCAGCAAACGCTGCCTGACCAGGGAGGACCTGGCGAAGGACCCGTTCAATGACAGGAAGTCGTGCAAGGAGACGGTGATCAATTCGACGGGCAGCAAAATGGAGGTCCAGGAGGTCTGCACGGAGGATGGGAGGACCATCACCGCCAATGTGCGCATCGAGGCTCCCGATTCAGAAAACGTCAAAGGGTGGATGCAATCGACAGTCACCGGCGAGGGCAGGACCATGAGCGTCAACGGCACCTTCACGTCCAAATGGATTGGCGCAGTGTGCAACGAGAAGGACGAGCACTAACTCCTGCGAACGGCCGGCTGTTGCCCGGCTGCTTCGGGATCGTCGACCTTCTGTCGTGATGGCCCAGTCCGCACGGGTGCCCCGGTCGAACTCAGGGCATGGGGTGGGCGACGGAGTTGGCGTTGGGAATGAGTTGATGGTAGGCGGAGTTCGGCACGGGAGAATTCCAGTGGCCGGTGACCTTGGCGAACCCTGCCAGGCCGAGGAAAAGCAGCGCGATTCCCGCAGCCATGGCCCAGGCGGGCAAACCGCGTCTCTTCTTTTTTGATTCCAGCATTTGCGGCAGCGACATGACCAGCGCGCCTTCGGCCGGGCAGACGGAAACGCACGCCATGCATCCTGTGCACTCCGCCGAGCGGACGCTGGCCAGCCGGTCGACAGGCAGCGACGACGGGCAGGCCCGGGCGCACTTGGCGCAATCAATGCACGCCTCGGCGTTGCGCCGGATGCGGTGCGGACTGGCCAGCGACACCAGGCCGAGCAACGCCCCGTAAGGGCAGAGATACCGGCACCAGAAGTTCTCAATAAACAGCGACGCCACCACCAGCAGGCCGATCACGACCAGCCCGGTGACGCCCAGGAAGCGGAAAAAGTTGAGCATTTTGACGGCCGCAATCAGTCCATAGGGCGAGTGCATAAAGCTTTCGATGGCTGCGGCTGACATGCCTGCGACCGCCCAGACAAAAAATCCCAGCAGCAGATATTTGAGTCCGCGCAGGGGAATATCCAGCCAGCGGGGAATGCGGAAATTGCGGCCAAACATTTTGCGGCCCGCTCGCCACAGGTATTCCGAAAGGGTCCCCACGGGACAGAGCCAGCTGCAGAAGGCCTTGCGAAACACGAAGGCTATGGAGAGAAATCCCAGCAGCAGAAACATCGCCGCCGGATGGATGGACGGAATGTGGCCGGTGACGAGCCAATACTTCAGGTTCATCAGGCCGGCGATTGGAAGCCAGCCCTCAACGCCCGCGGGACGAGCGATGGAGATCTGTGACCCGGCCACTTCAAATTGCCTGAGCCACAAGTAAAACTGGACGCCCAGCCAGACGTTCAGCAACAGAAACGCCACTTGAAAACCATGCCGCAGCTGTTGTGCGTGGTCGCGCAAACGTTTGCGCACCAGTTTCTTCTTCGGTCTTTGGGTTGCCGGTGGCGGCGGTGCGGGCTCAATGGCGACGGGCAGGGCGGACACCGTATTTCCGGGCTGAACTTGAATCCCCATAACGCCTCCGTAAAAAAAAGTCTAAGGGCTGCTTCAACTTCCGGGTATGACTTATGTCACAGCGCAGGAAGGTGGGGAAGAGAAGTCCCTTGATGTGGGCGGCCGCGTGAAAACGACCTTGTGGTTAAATTTGGCACAAAATGTGCATGGACGTATGAGGGGCATTCCCGGGCAGGGCCGTCGCATGCTTAGCGCGTATGCCGTTTCCTGTAGTGGAAGCGCAAAATACCTGTCCGAAACCGGCGTTAAGGACCGCTTCGGGAGGAGGCGAGAGGTTGTACGAAGGCTCAACTGGCTGGCCTACGGGGAATTGCGGTAAGCGCGTCAATCAAGGCTGTAACCAATCCAGCCGAAAAAATAGTTATAGGTGTAACCATAATTTTCTATTTGCGTCTAACGGTGCATGTAGTGGTAAAGTGTCCACTACGTTGCAGGGGATATGCGACATGGCTTTTATTAGAAAAAGAGGACAGTCGTATTATCTGGTTCACAATGTGCGGCAGGACGGCCGCGTTCGCCAGATCCATCTGGCCAAATTGGGCCGCAGGCCGCGCATCAGTGACGATCTCATTCGGGGAGTTACCTCCCAGCATCCTTTCGTGGAAATTGACTGGAAGGGGCTGAGAAAGAAGGCCTCCCATGAGCTGCTTCAACCCTTTGCGAGCGACTCACGCCAGCTGCGCGAGTTGCTTGCCAGCATTCACAACCTCCATCTCGACATTGGTGACCTCCATCTGCAGGTTCTTGCTATCACGCACGATCGTGAACTGGTGGGGCAATTGACTTCGAGCCTGAAACTGCTTCGTAGCACGCTGGACGTTAAGTTGAATCAACTGCGTCGGGGAAAAGCACAGCCCTATGACGGATAGGGCGGGAGGACAATGGAATGGCTCAATTTCAAACGCAACTGGATCCAACACTTCACAGTCCTGAGGTGAAAGACTTTGAGCAGGCGTTGATGAAGCGCGTGGTGGGCCAGGACCGCGCCATTCGGCGGCTGGCGAGAATCTATCAGGTTTACAAGGCCGGGCTGGCGGTGGCGGGACGGCCGCTGGCGAACCTGCTGTTTCTGGGGCCGACGGGTTCCGGCAAGACGCGCCTGGTGGAGGCAGCCGGCGAAGTGCTGTTTGGAAGCACCCACCCGATCCTCAAGATCGACTGCGCGGAGTTCCAGCACAGCCATGAGATCGCCAAGCTGATTGGCTCGCCGCCGGGCTACCTGGGCCACCGCGAGACACAGCCGCTGATTACGCAGGACGCGCTGGAGGCTCATTACACCGAGACCCTGAAGCTTTCCTTTATCCTGTTTGACGAGATTGAAAAAGCTTCCGATGCCCTGTGGCACCTGCTGCTGGGAATCCTGGACAAGGCCACGCTGACCCTGGGCGACAACCGGCGGGTGGATTTTTCGCATTCGATCATCTTTATGACCTCCAACCTGGGTTCGCAAGAGGTTTCAAGGCTCATGCGGGGCGGCATGGGGTTTTCGGCCGAATCACGGACGGATGAGGAAGAACTGGACCACAAGATCTACCGCGTGGCCGTGGAGGCCTCCCGGCGAAAGTTTTCTCCGGAGTTCATGAACCGCATCGATAAGGTCATCGTCTTCCGGTCGCTGCGGAGAGAGCATCTGGAAAAGATTCTCGACATCGAACTGGCCCGAGTGCAGGAGCGGATCATCGCCGCGGCGCCGGGCAACCAGTTTGTGTTCAAGTGCACGCGCCCGGCGCGCGAGCTTCTGCTGAGGGAGGGGACGGATCCCAAGAGCGGCGCGCGCCACCTGAAGCGGGCGATTGAGCGGCATCTTGTTTTCCCGCTTTCAAACCTGATGGCCACCAGGCAGGTGTGCCTGGGCGACATCGTGATGGTAGATGCCACACCAGGCGTCTCAAAGCTGGTTTTCACGAGGGAAGAGCAGGGAGCCCTTGTGGGCACTGCGGCCGCGCCCGTCGCGCAGACGGCGTTGGTGGCCGTTTCAACGGAACGTGCCGCCACCCGTGCCCTGGCGGTCAGGGTCTCTGGTGATTCAGGCTTCCCGGGCGACTGAAGCGCCGATGGTGATGGGCCGGACGACACCTCAGTTCGCTGTCGCCGGAATACTGTACAGGTCTGCCGCCGCACCTTGCGGTTGCCACATGCGGCTGCCAGGTGGAGCGCGTTGTTCTCCATTTCCAGTACGTTTGCTGCCATCGCCCTCGGGCGCCCTTTCTTGACAGAACGCCGAATCCATCTGACAATGTTTGTTTGCCTGCCGCGGTAGCTCAGGTGGTAGAGCGCAGCCCTGAAAAGGCTGGCGTCGGCGGTTCAACTCCGTCCCGCGGCACCATTATTTCAACCACTTACAAACCTCAAAATCCAAAACCTGTTCCAATTTGTTCCAAAACCCAAACTCTGGCCCGGCCGAAGTTTGTCCCAACAAAACTTCAGTGGAGGCCGCAGCCAGTGAGTTTGCCGCATTCTTGAAGTTTCATTTCGCTAACGAAATCGCCCGCGACGCGAGAGGATTCAAGAAATTGGTTCTCCGCCTCATCCGCCGAGAATTACCGCCACGGCGCGGACGACCTAACGATCCGCGAATAGATGCAGCCGTCCGGATGGCAGACCAAGGAAAGAGCACCAAGGACATTCTGCAGTCCCCAATTCACGACTTTGACAGAATGGACACGTATAGCCGCTATTTGGCCGAGAAAGGATTGCGCACCGCAATAGCTCGCAGGCGGGCGCATAATGGAGATAGGGGTAGCGGGTGACAGTATTGCACCCATGTCATCGCTGGTCATCGGAGTGCCCTTCCTGCTAAGATTCTCCCAATGAAACGTAGGCATCTTTTGTTCTTGCTGTCCGCGTGTGTTTTTTCCGTTTCATCGCTGACGGCTACTGACGAGCCCGGGTTTTGAATCGTTACATAACTTAACAAAAATGGCGAACCCTACGGGCGCAGCTGGGACTCTAACTATAGGCAAAGTCTGGGAGGCCGGATCAACAACTTGAAGGGAAATATCTCATAGGCAGGTGACCTGAAATCCTGACTGCGGCATCTGGGAGAGACAGACCGGGCCTGCGCCCGTAAACCCAGCGGTCCACGTAAGGAGATGAACCGATGAAAGCGACGCAACTGCTTCACGATCCGGGCCAGAGCCTTTGGCTCGACAACATCACACGTGAGCTGCTGGAAAGTGCCACGCTCAAACACTACATCGATGAACTGTCGGTAACGGGCTTAACGTCGAATCCAACGATCTTTGACCACGGCATAAGCAAGAGCACGGCTTACGACAATGCGATTCGGGAGAAGCTAAGCGAGAGTAAATCCGGTGAGGAGCTGTTTTTCGAGCTGGCGCTGGAGGACATTACCCGCGCCGCCGACCTTTTCAGGCCCGTATATGACCGGACGAACGGTGTTGACGGATGGGTCTCCCTGGAGGTTTCTCCCCTGCTGGCGCATGATACGGCCAGCACCCTGTCCGTGGCGAAGGAACTTCACGGGCGGGCAGGGCGACCCAATCTGTTCATCAAAATCCCGGGCACGAAAGAAGGACTGCCCGCCATCGAGGAAGCGATTTTTGGGGGTGTCCCGGTCAACGTCACCCTGCTGTTCTCGCGTGAGCAGTATGCGGCGGCCGCAGAGGCATATCTGCGCGGGGTCGAGCGGCGCATCGAAGCCGGACTTAATCCGGCGGTCGGCTCTGTGGCCTCTGTATTCATCAGCCGCTGGGACGCGGCGGTGATGGACAAGATGTCTGAGCCGTTTCGCGACCAGCTCGGCATCGCAATCGCCAAGCGGACGTACAGGGCCTATCGCGAACTGCTGGATTCTCCCCGCTGGCAGCGCGCTTTCAACTTCGGGGCGCGGCCTCAGCGGCTTCTCTGGGCCAGCACCGGGACCAAAGACCCCAAAGCATCCGATGTGCTCTACGTCAAGCCGCTCGCCGCACCTTTCACGGTCAATACCATGCCGGAGAATACCCTGAAGGCGCTTGCTGATCACGGTGAAGTGGGTAAGGTTCTGCCGCCGGATGGCGGTAACTGTCAACAAGTGCTGGGAGGGTTTTCCAAAGCCGGTATCGATGCCGACGCTCTGGCCGTACAGCTTCAGGACGAGGGCGCGAAGTCGTTCGTCAAGTCGTGGAACAATCTGATGGAAGTGATCACATCCAAGAGTGTTGCGCTGAAGGAGGCTGCCGTTTGAAAGTTCTGGTTGTTGATATCGGTGGGACACACGTCAAAATTCTGGCTACCGGACAAACCGGGCATCGTGAATTTCAATCCGGCCCCGAGATGACGCCCCGACGCATGGCTGCCGGAGTCAGAAAGCTCGCGGCAGACTGGGAATACAGCGCCGTATCCATCGGCTACCCCGGAGTGGTGGTACATAACCGGCCGATTGCCGAGCCGCACAACCTGGGGCACGGCTGGATTGGATTTCCTTTTGAAAAGACATTCCAGCGCCCCGTAAAATTGATCAATGACGCCGCCATGCAGGCCCTGGGAAGCTACAAGGGCGGGAAGCTGCTGTTTCTGGGCCTGGGAACAGGCCTCGGCTCCGCGATGGTGGTGGACGGAATCGTCGAACCCATGGAACTGGGCCACCTTCCTTACAAGAAGGCAACCTACGAAGACTATGTTGGACTTCGAGGATTGGAAAAACGGGGCAAGAAGAAATGGCGATCCCATGTTGCGGATGTGGTCGAGCGCTTGATCGCGGCTCTCGAGCCCGACGATGTCGTCCTGGGAGGCGGCAATGTCAAAAAGCTGAAAAAGCTGCCGCCCGGTTGCCGGAAGGGTGACAATGCCAATGCGTTTGTGGGCGGTTTTCGCTTGTGGGAAAACGCTGACGGCCACATAGCCCGTCGAAAGCCGGGAGTGAAGAAACTCAGGAAGAAGAAAGGGACATCCCAATGACAACACGGCCAGGAACAGCTGCCAGAAAATCTCTAACCCGGCGTCAGGCCTGGAAGGCGCTTCAGGCCCACTTTAAACAGGTACGGGACTTGCACCTGCGCGACCTTTTCGCGACTGATCCGGGCCGGGGCGAGCGGATGACGACGGAGGCTGCAGGGATCTTTCTGGATTATTCCAAGAATCGTATCACTGATGAAACGCTGAAACTTCTTGTCGATCTGGCGGAGGAGTCAGGCCTGCGATCTCGTATCGACGCCATGTTCCGGGGCGAAAAAATCAATATCACGGAAAAACGGGCGGTTTTGCACGTGGCTCTTCGCGCTCCTGCGGGAACAACCATCAAGGTGGATGGAAAGGACGTCGTGCCCGAGGTGCACGCGGTGCTCGATAAGATGGCGGAGTTCTCCAATCGCGTGCGCAGCGGCGAATGGAAAGGACACACGGGGAAGCCCATCCGCAACGTCATCAACATCGGTATTGGGGGATCGGACCTGGGGCCGGTGATGGCCTATGAGGCGCTGAAACATTACAGTGACCGCGCCATGACGTTCCGGTTCGTCTCGAACGTGGACGGCACGGACTTTGCCGAAGCGGTCCGCGATCTCGATCCGGCGGAGACGCTCTTCATCGTCTCTTCAAAGACCTTTACGACCCTCGAAACCATGACGAACGCCCACTCGGCTCGTGACTGGTCGATGGCCGGTCTGGGAGGCGACGAAAAGTCGGTCGCCAGGCACTTCGTCGCGGTGTCCACGAACGCCGCGGAAGTAGCGAAATTCGGGATCGATACGGCCAATATGTTCGGCTTCTGGGACTGGGTCGGCGGGCGCTACTCCATGGATTCCGCCATCGGCCTTTCGACCATGCTGGCGATGGGTCCGGATCATTTCCGTGCGATGCTCAACGGCTTCCACCAGATGGACGAGCATTTCCGCACGGCTCCGTTTGAGCGCAACCTGCCGGTGCTGATGGGACTTCTTGGCGTCTGGTACAACGACTTTTTCGGCTCCCAGACAGTTGCGGTGCTGCCCTATGAGCAGTACCTGAAGCGCTTTCCAGCCTACCTGCAGCAGTTGACCATGGAGAGCAACGGCAAACACGTTACGCTGAAAGGCAAAGAAGTGAATTACGCGACCGGGCCGGTCTATTGGGGCGAGCCGGGAACCAATGGGCAGCACTCATTCTACCAACTCATCCACCAGGGCACCCGGCTGATTCCCTGCGACTTTATTGCCTTCAGCCGGGCGCTCAACCCGCTGGGCCGCCACCATGACCTGCTATTGGCCAACGTCTTTGCGCAGAGCGAGGCGCTGGCCTTTGGAAAAACCCCGGAACAGGTGAAAGCGGAAGGCACGCCGGACTGGCTGGTTCCTCATCGGGTATTTGAGGGCAACCGCCCGTCAAACACCCTCCTGCTGGAGCGGTTGACGCCGGAAGCGCTCGGCAGGCTGATCGCCCTCTATGAGCACATCGTTTTCACCCAGGGAACGATCTGGAGCATCAACTCATTTGACCAGTGGGGCGTGGAACTGGGCAAGATATTAGCGAAACGGATCATTCCGGAACTCGAAAGCGGGGCGGAGTCATCACTCGCACATGACAGTTCCACCAACAACCTGATTCGCCGCTACCGGGCGTCAAGGTAGGGGGAGATCGATGCGGAAACAGCCCCGCTGCGGGAACCCGCGGAGGTGTGGCGGCAGGGCAGCGTGATTGACTTCTGGCTGCTCGATCCTTCACAGCGGCCGCTCTGGTAAAGGATCCCGCACTCTCGCAGTTTGCCGGGCGGGTTTCGGATTCCGGCGAGGGCCGCTGGACGATCAATGCGGCGATTGATGAGGGCGTTCCGGCGCCCGTTCTCTCCACCGCGCTCTACAAGCGCTTCGCCTCGCGCGGAGAGGCAGATGATCAGGACAGACTGCTCTCCGCCATGCGATGCGGTTTCGGCGGCCACCTGGAGAAAGCCGCCGGCAAATAAACTCGAGCTAAAGGAGATGTTCAATGGGGAACACTCATTCAGACGCATTGGTCTTCTTCGGAGCCACGGGCGACCTTGCCTACAAAAAAATCTTTCCCGCCTTGCAGTCCATGATCAAGCGGGGCCACCTGAACGTGCCGGTGATCGGCGTAGCCAAGTCGGGTTGGAATCTGGATCAGCTTCGGGCGCGGGCGCACGACAGCCTGGAAAAACACGGCGGAGTCGATCCTGCCGCCTTCGAGAAATTGAGCGGCCTGCTGCATTATGTTGACGGTGACTACCGGGACTCGGCCACGTTTGAGGCGAATACAAGGGAACCTTGGCTTCGCACAGCGCCCAGCCCACTACCTGGCCATCCCGCCGGCGCTGTTTCGAAACCGTCGTGAAGCAGCTGGCAGAGACCGGCTGCGCCTCAGGATCGGGCTGCGAAATGGCCCGCGTGATTGTGGAGAAACCCTTCGGCCATGATCTTGCTTCAGCACAGGGGCTGAACCGGGTGTTGCACTCGGTCTTCCCGGAATCCAGCATCTTTCGTATTGACCACTATCTCGGCAAGCGGCCGGTGAACAACGTAGTGATCTTCCGGTTCGCGAACGCTTTCATGGAGCCCTTCTGGAACCGGAACTACATCGAGAGCGTGCAGATTACCATGGCGGAAAACTTTGGCGTGGAAGGGCGCGGCGCATTTTATGACCAGACCGGCGCCATCCGCGACGTGATTCAGAACCACCTTTTTCAGGTCTTGTGCAACCTCGCCATGGAACCCCCGGTCCGTACGGACAGCGAGACCCTTCGGGATGAAAAAGTGAAAGTATTGAAAGCAATTCCGGCCCTCGAACCCGGAAACGTGGTGCGGGGGCAGTTTCGCGGCTATCGTCAGGAAAAGGGTGTAGCACCGGATTCAAAGGTGGAAACGTTTGCCGCCCTGCGTCTCGAGATCGATTCGTGGCGCTGGAAGGGAGTTCCGTTTTACATTCGCGCCGGGAAGAATCTGCCCGTGACCTCCACGGAGGTGATGGGCCGGTTTCGAAAGCCGCCTGCAGTGATCCCGGAAAGCAATCTCACTCAAAACCATATACGGTTCCGGATCAGCCCCGAGATGACGATTGCCATGGGAGCCACCGTGATGGGTCCAACGGAAGCCATGAAAGCCGAAACGGTGGAGATGGTAGCCAGCCACCACCCCAGCCCTGAGGAAATGGAGGCCTACGAGCGCGTGCTGGGCGACGCCATGGCGGGCGATCCCGGCCACTTTGCCCGGGAGGATTATGTGGAGGAAGCCTGGAGAATTGTCGACCCGGTGCTGAAAGCAGACACCCCGGTTTTCGAATACAACAAAGGTTCCTGGGGCCCGAGTGAAGTTGACCAGAAAATTTCACCACCCGGTGGATGGCACAACCCAGCGACAGGCGATCAGTAGGATTTTCCCGTTGCGATGCAGACTTCATGACAGGCGGTTACCGGCATCCACTGGTTTCGAATGATTTAAACAAGGGCAAGGAGGAAAAGGTGCGTGTAGGGATTGCAACGGATCACGGTGGATTCAGCCTGAAGGAAGACCTAGCATCTCATAGGAGGCCCCCCGGCTTTGCCGGGGTGGCAGTAGAAGTTTGACAGATCCGGGAGTCCATCGCGGAAACTCCTAAACGTGAGCCGCCAAAGCACACGAAGAGGAGATCCACGATGGACGAGAGAAAAAGCTTAAACCACACGCAGTGGGAGTGCAAATATCAGGTCATTTTTATCCCGAAGTACCGTCGGAAGGCGTTGTACAAAGAGTTGAGGAGGTACCTGCGGGAAGTGTTCCGACAGTTGGCGGAGCAGAAGGAGAGCCGGATTGAGGAAAGGCACCTGATGCCCGATCATGTGCACATGATGATCGCGATTCCGCCCAAGCATGCAGTGTCGCAAGTGATTGGGTATATCAAGGGCAAGAGCGCCATCCATCTGGCCCGGACCTACGGAGAGAGGAAGAGGAATTTTGTGGGCCAGCACTTTTGGGCACGAGGATTTTATGTGTCCACGGTGGGCAGAGATGAAGAAGTCATCCGGGAATACATTCGCAGGCAAGAAGAAGAGGACAAGCGCCTGGATCAAATGGGGCTTTGGTAAGCGGCCACCGAATGGTGGTTCCAGAACGACGGGGCCGCGTTAGCGACCCCGAATAGCCGCTTTGAGCGGCTCACAAACTAAGGCCCCCGGCTTTGCCGGGGGATGCTTACCCCCGTCCCAGGCGGCCGGTCATTCCGGACGTATCATCGGCAACTCGAAAGGCATCTTCAAAGTCGGTTTCGGCATTTGGCATATCGGATGAGAATTGTGACAGCGCGCTCCTGCAGTTACTGCAGGGATTGAGTTCCAAAGAATTTTCGGCCAACTTTGTTTAACCTGATTCTTGCTTGCGTGCGATTTGTGGATTTTTCTAGACTTGTTCCTGTTTTGCCGGGCAAACTTCTTGATCTTCGTCAGAATCCGTAGATTTATCTACCCTCATCCCTCAATCGCGTCAATAATCTGATTGGTTTCCAATGGTCGTGCCAGGGAGGTAATCAGCCAGGATACGGGAATAGCTCCATCCCTGCCGAGCCAGTGCGGCGGTGCCAAGCTGGCACAATCCAACTCCGTGGCCGGCGCCGAGGCCCGTAAGAACAACAGTTTTGCCCTCAATCTTGATGGAGTAGTTGTCGCCGGGTATTGCTTCCCAGCCCAATTTGCGGTCAACCTGCAGGCGTGCCTGTTCCGACCCACGGCGCGCGAGTAGCGGCGCTGCGTCAGGTAGGCTGATTCTCGCCGTCCATTTCTTCGCGTCGTGCAGGCAGGCCTGGCACCGGACCGAAAAGTAGGGGTAGCCGTTGGCATGCATGCCAATCTCACGCGGCGTTCGGGTCCGCCCGCCGCAGGATGCAGAGAAGAGTGCCGGAACAATCGCACCACGATAAAACAGAACCAGGCCTCGAGTGATGGCGGCGGCTTGTGAGGCCAGTGATCCGGCCGCGGGCGGACCGCGCAGGAACTGGCAATGCGTGGTGTCACAGAAGTCAAACAACTGGTGCCGATGGGGCGCAGCAGCGTAATAAGATCGCGTGACGACTGCCTGAGCTTCAAGTGCTGGTAGCGGCGCAAGCGGCGGGCTTTCTGCAGCCACAGCCGAGGCAACAGCAACCTCGAGCTCCATGTTAACGACGGGAACAAGTTCTGCTCCTTTGGCCAGGATTTCAAGCTTGCCATGAAAATTCCGGACAATCCTTCCCGGCACACTGAGCGTGAAATCTTCATCCGAATCGCCCCGGCCCGACGCCTGGATGGCCGTTGCGCTCAAAAGCCGTTCGCCGGCACGGCATTCAATTGTTGATTGCAGAATCCGGCATTGCACGGACGCTCCATCTTCAAGGGCAACAGAACTTTTCCCGCCCCTGACAATCAGGGCGCGGCCGGGCCCGGGAGCAAACGTCAAAACTTTCGGGTGAAAAAGCGTGAAGACGCCAATGCGAACCCGCGACGCACGCGCCGGTGTGGCAGTGGCAGAAAGAATCAGAGCGAGGGCATAGATGAAGGACTGCAGCACGGGCGCCATGACTTATGGCCCGTCCACAGCGATGCGCAGGAGTTGGCCGGCTGTGGCGGCAGCCCTTGAGCCCGGCACACCGTGTACGCAAACCAGCAGCAACAGGCGGGGAGACTCAGCCGGATAGAGAACCATTGTATAGCCGTCGCCCGGGGCGTGCCTGGAGTGAATGCACGGGGCAGTTCCGCTTTTCGCAAGGGCGGCGCGGCCTCCAAGTGCGCTGTCAATGGCGCTGGTGGTACCGGCCTCGGCAGAAAGCGCCATTCCGCGTATCAGCGGCGGCTCGCCGGGGCCGTCCGCTTGCTCAACCAGATTCAGATAGGCATGCGCCAGTTGCTGGGGAGTAATCCTCCACAAACCGCCCAGACCGATGAGCGCAGCGGGCGTGAATGCTTGCGGCGTGGTGGAAATTCCAAGTTGTTCTGCCACTACACGGATTTCGTGGGGCGAAACCCTTTGTGCCAGCTTGAGAAAATAGGCGTTGCAGGAGTATTCGATGGCCTGGGTGATGCCAATCCTTCCGTGGCCGGGCGGATACCAGCAACCGTCGATTGAGCCGCGGCAATTAAGCACAGGGTATTTGAAATCGTGCCCTTCGGCATAAGCCAAGGCCACAAACGGCTTGAGAAGCGAGCCGGGCGGGACGGGGCGGGCGGCGTCAGGCCAGCGGGCGGCGATGACGTGCTTGGTTTGCGCGTCGATTAGAAGATAGGAAACGTCCGGAGAGTTGAAGCGCTGGTTAACGGCTTTCTGAACTGTTTGTTCGTAGAGAGAGGCAGCGCGGCCGGAGAAACCGCACAGCGCGAGAGCGAGCGAAAGCATGAAAGCTCTCTTCATGGCTCGAGCTCGTAACGAACAGTTTGCGTAACGCGCGGTCCCAGGTCCCTGACCACAATGCTTTCTGACTTGACGCGTGCAAGCACGCCGCTCAAGCTGGCCAGGTTCTCGGAGAAGAAGAGCGGGGCGTGTCCGCCCGCGGTGGAGAATGCCGCAAATCGTGAGGCGGCCGGCGTCTCGACAAACCGCAGCAGTTTGATAAGCAGGTCGCGATCCTGAGCGTGTCGGAAGCCGGCGGCGTAAGTTCCGGATTCATTAACCGCGGGCGTTGAACTGCGCGCGAGCACGGAGAGAAGAATCTGGGGCCGTGTCGCGATGATGAGCGATGGCCCGTCGGCTGCAACGCTGAGGCGATCTAATCCGTTAAGCTCGTAGTAAGTTTTTCCGCCCTGTTCATGCCGGACCCATTCGACGCCCAGCCCTGATGTCGTCCACAGCGGTTCGACGGCGGATTGAAGCGCATCGCGTACCGCTGCGCCATCCCAATCGCGGGCAGCGTTCAAGACTACAGCCGACTCCGTCCCCACCAGCACGCCGTCTGCAGCGGCCCGAGTTGAGTCGATTTGAAGCAATGCGGTCGGGGCAAAATTCTGGAACAACTTCTTCAGTCCCTCAATTTGCAGGGTGCCGCCGGTTGTTACAGGCGGTGCAACGTCAATCTGTGTTTCATAGTCGCCTTCACCACCCACCGCGCCGCTGCCGAGCACCACTTGGGGCGCCAGTTGGGAGGCGGGCGCATTTCCGGGCTGCGGCGAAAGCATTTTCTGTTCCAGAAGATCGAGTACCTGCGCGACGCCGGGATTTTCCCATGCGCGATAAAACCCGGCGTCTGCAGGAACAAAACGCAAAATCGAACCGAGGCTGCTGCCTTCGGGGTTTGCCGATGCGGCCTGTTCCGTAGTCTCCCGCAGCAGCACACGGTCTTCGCGAATTTCGTTTGTCGAGCGATGGAGGTCGGCGATTTCAGCTTCATACGTTTTGAATTCGCTGACGTTGCGCTGAATCCAGTAAGACTGGAAATGAGGAGACCGCCGAAGCGACTGCATGTTGAGCACGAGACGAAGATCGCCCGGGGCCGCGCTGGCATGGACCGCATCTTCAAACCACTTCTCCTGGCTAAGGTCGGGGCCTGCCTTGCCTGAATAGAGTTCGAGCGCCCTGGCAATCAGGTCCTCACGCGTTGCGATAAACAGATATTCGCCGGCGGTCGCGAAAGCCACAACGCGATGGCGAGCCGGTTCCGTGTGGATAAAATAGGCGAGGCCGCCCGCCTTGCGGGGCTCAAATGTTTCTCGCGCTTTCCACAGAACACTTTCCAGAACGCGCGCTGAAGGCATCCTGGTAATGTAAAGAAACTGCAGGTGTCCAACATCATAAAGCCCAAGCGCCGAGCGGCCACCCGCTACGGAATCGGCAAACGTCATGTCGGGAGAAGAACCGGCAGCCGTTGCAAATTCGCTCTGCGCCTGCTGGAGCTTGATGAACAGGCGCGAGCGTGAAAACACCTGATAATTGTCGCTCTTGAGCCAGAGTTGCTTTTCCGTGGAATCATTCCAGTCATTCAGAAGAGACTTGAAATCCTGCGCCTCCAGATAGAGAAGCGCGCCGGGAGGCATCAGCCCGGAAAGCGATTCCGGCGGCGTAGCGGCCGGATCCTTCGGCGTGGTCGCAAGCAGGAACGTGATGCAAGCGATGATCAGGACAGCGATTCGTTTCATGGGCTCATCCTCCCCGCAGCCTTCTGCTTATCGACGGGCAGCAGCCTGGGCCGGACAACGTTTCTCTGGACAAGCTGGACGGAGACGAACGGCCGGCGCTGGGCGTCACGGTCCGCAAGTTCAATCTTCGCTGCGATGGCGTGTGATTCCTTTTCGATTTCAGCCTTCACTGGCTTTGAGGGTTCAAGGCCGGCGGAAATCTGCAGGTATTTTTGTGCTTCGCCCAGGTTGTTCAACTTTTCGTAGGCGTGTGCGACGTCGCGGGCCAGCGCCGATTTTTCCCCGGGGCGCAGCTCGGATTTCCGAAAGGAACGATGAATTATTGTCGGTGTCAAGCTCGGCAATCGTAAAACGGGGTGCCGGGCGCTGGCCGTAAGTCGCGGGCTGACCGCCGTGCGGGCTCGGGTAGAGCAAGGATCCGATGGCAGAAATTGCGAGCTGGTCGTGACCGGTTTCATGTGCCGCGCGGAAGAACTCGATTCGCGCCGTGTCGTCACCAGGGTTGATGGCAATGGCGTCTCGCAAAAGGGTCATCTTCTCCTGGGGATTGCCCGATTGGGCCGCCCCTGCGAATCGAGCCTGGGCAAAGAATGGCTGGCTTGCGGCTTGCGCGCCAATGGGCTGCCCTGCAGCAAGCAGATTGAGTTCAGAGCTTCCAAGATCGTGCCCGCTGACGTGCAACGGCGCGAGAGCCGTGGCGGCTTCCACACGCCGTCCGTAATCAGCCTGCCGGTTGCCGGCCAGTCCTTCCAATATCTGCGCAGCCTCAGGGTTGTTGCGGTTCGCGGCCAATTCCGCTTTGGCAAGCAGCAGGCGGGGCTGCAGGTCCCAGGGCGCGGCTTTCACCCGCGCAGAGAAAAATTCGGCGGCTTCAGCAGGATGGCCGTGCCCGGCCAGAAGGCTCCCGGCATCCGTCAGGGTCTGAAAGGGATTGCCCGCAATCAACGTCATGCGCCGAAGCAAGGCAACGGCTTCAGTGACATTACCCGATTGGAGCCGCAGTTCCGCAAGGCCAAGGAAATTTGCCGGAGTGAAGTCCCGCCGGCCAATCGCGCGCGAATACATGAATTCGAGTACGCGGCGTGCGGACGTCTCGTCACCATTCTTGTGCAGCGCCATTGCCGCGGTGCGAAGCGCGTCATCCGCCGGCGCACGTTCAGGGTTTTCGTGATAACTCTGGAGCAGGTCTTCCAGTTTGCCCTGGCGCGAGGCGATGCGGATTTCAAACGGAGCAATTTGCCATGAAAGCGATTTGCGTGTCGCTTCCGGAATCGCATCGAGGGCCGACTGCGCCTGCGCGGTTTCATTAACTTCAAGCAGGTAAGCGATCCACCGAAATTGCCAATCGTTCAGGCCAGCTTCCGCGGTGGTGCGCGCCGTCCCAAACGATCCCGCGACCTGTGCCTTTGCGAGGTTCAGGATTTTTTCATAGATGGGCCTGCGATGAGCTTCAGGAATCCATTGTGCGTCTGCGATCCCGCCCAGAAGCTCCATGCGATTTGGCGCCGCCTGGGAAAGGTCCAGAATCCAGGCCACGCCAGCCGCAGGATCTCCCGTCGCCTTCATCGCACCCTGAAGCAGCGGTTCTACCTGATACGCGCCGTTGCGATGGATATAGACGCGCAGCAAGTCATCGGCGATGGGCCGGACTTCAGCAAGCATCTTTGCAGCGCCGATGTGCTCGAGCGCGGCCTGCACGTTCTGCCAGAATTCCGGCGGAGCATGCGAGGAATTCTGCTGGCGATTGAACGCCTCGAGCGCCAGCTTCCAGCGTGCTGCCGCTTGCTCGCGTTTGCCCTGCCGCAACAGGATCTGCGCCATGCGATCGTCCGCATCTCCGCGATTCGGAGCGAGCTCGAGGGTGTGCGTGTATTCGTTGAGCGCGCGGTCCGGCTGGTTAACCGTGGTGTAATACCCGGCAAGGGAGAAATAAGCGCGGGGGCTTGCCGGGGTTGCTTCAAGCGGGGCCGGCAGGTAATCTTCAGCGCTATTGTTCGCGGCGAGTGTAAGAAATTCGCCGTAGCGCGAGCCGTAGTAGTACCACAGGTCACCTGCCAGGTGTTCGTTCCTGTCCACCGGCTTCCCGACCCGGTCGCCAATGGTTCCGCCGCCAAGCGCCTGCCGGAAGTCCTGGTCTACCGCTGCACCTTTGTCGGAATAATAAAAGCCCGTAAGTCCCATGTAAGCGGGTGTCCACACGGGCGGCAGCCCCGCGCCGCGTGCGGAGACCGTCTGTAAGGCCAGGCCGCGGTCACCGGTTGCCAGGACAAAATTCGCTGCCGCGTCTCGGGTGGGAACATTGCCGGTGCGGGCAATCTCGACCAGCTTTGCCGGATTGCTGGCGAGCAGGAGCTGGAAGTAGCGATCGAGAGGGCTGCCGCCGAGCGCTCCGTGGCTGAACGCAATGTCCAGCACGCGCAGCTCGTCCCTGGTGTCTTCGCCTGCGCGGTAAGCAGTAGCGGCTTCCGTCAGCAGGCGGTCTTTGTCCGGCCGGAATGGATAAGCGTTCCAGTATTTTTCGAGGTCCGCTCCAAGCTCGTCGTATTTCATCCGCTGATGTTCAATGTCGATCAGGCGCCTTTCGTCTTCCGGGGCTGCAGGCCCGCCCGGGTTCGCCATCATCCTCTCGAACCGCCATTGGGCCTCCAGCTTGCCAAGCCCCGCGTTCTGCGCAATCGGCATCCAGATTCGCTCTGTCTGCTGAGGCGTCGCTGAAGCCTTTTGTTTTTCCAGGAAGGTTTGCAAGGCGGAGAGTTCCTCAGGAGTGTAAAAGGCCGCAGCCGTCCGGCCGATTTCCTGGACCGCCGCGCTGAGCGCGAAAACTGTCTGCTCCGGATGCTGAACTTGCGCTGCCGCTTCAAGCCGGGAGAATGCCTCCGGATATTCGCGCAGGCGCGCCATCACCTGGGCGTAGGTTCGGACCCCTGCCAGGTTTGAGTTGTCCGTCAGCAGGCCATTCCCAGCAAGCCCCATGCCCTGCTCCGCAAACTGGCGGGCCGCATCAAGCATGTTCCATTGTTCCAGGCGTGCCGCCGCGGCAAAATAAATCCGAGGCGTTTCCGGCCGACCTTCGATCATCGCCTTCCTCAACGCCGCCACCGTTGCCTGCACATTTCCCTGGCGGGCGCGAACCTCCGCCACTTTGCTCATCCACTGCGGGTCCTGATACGTCAGCCCGTAAAGCGTGGTGTAGGTTTTGGCAGCGTCGTCGAAGCGCTCCAAACGCTCTTCAAGCGCGCCTTCCTCAATCAGCAGGTCGGTGAGGTCGGGCCGGACCTGATGCGCGTGATGGTACGCTTCAATGGCCGCGGGATAATTCTCAAAATACGCTTCCAGCCGCGCCAGCACCATCGGCCAGCGGTAATCCTTTGACGATTTGGCAACCGTTTTCTGGTAATAGTCGAGCAGCCGCTGCTGAAGGGCGTGGCGCCCGGCGTAGGCGGCAACTTCCTGCGTCAGCTGCTGATCACCCGGAAAGCGATTCAGAATCTCAATATATTGATCGACGGCCCCTGCGTAATCTTTGAGCTGGGTAAGCGCCGGAATCAGCCCGCGGCGCAAGGCGGCAATGCGCGCGATCTTTTCATCGCTGGGGAGTGTGCTTGCTGAAAACTCCTTGATATTGGCCAGATAGAAATCCCGCAGGCCGGCCTGATCGTCCTGGCGTGCGTAGGTATCGGCCATGGCGGCGAGGTCCCCGGCATTGTAAGGATCGGCCTGGATAAGCGGCGCCAGCAGGCCCCGGGCACGCGCGTATTCACCCGCGTCGGTGGCTTTGCGTGCGGCTTCAAACGTGAACTGGGTTTTGAGCGCGGGATAGGAAACACTCGCCGCCTGCCGGAGCGTATGGATGGCGGCATCAGGCATCTTGTGATTCCAATAGAAATCCACCGCGGCCCGCACAACTCCGAGAATTTTTGGATGCTCAGCGTAAAGCGATTCAATGGTGCCCTGCGCAGCCTTGATGTCATTCTTCGATTCCTGAAATCCGGCAAGCCTCACGCGCAATTGCATCAACTCCACGGGGTCTTTGGCCAGCGCGATCTCGCGCTCGATTGCAGCCGACTGGATTGAATCAAACCCCTGGTCTGCAGCGACAGTTTCGATTTTTCCAAGCATGATGCGCGATGACGTGGTTCCGGCGAGCGCGGTCAAAAACTCCCCGAGCGCATCGCGGCGTTTGAGCGTCTGGAGCACATCCACGCGCAGGCTGACGGCGGCAAGGCTGGGATTTGTTCCCGCTGCCTTTTCAGCCGTTAGGCGGTCCACAATCGCGCCCAGGGGCTTGCGCCTTGCCAGGGCCAGCAGGCGCGAACGGCTCTCCGAAGGGCCGTCGGTCGCCAACGCACCCCGAACGTATTCCTGAATCGCATGGTCGTAGTCGCGTTTGCCTTCATAGACCGCACCCGCCTGGTATGCGAATAGGTCGGGCTGGTCAAGATTCTTCCTCGCGTCGCCGATCAGCCGTAACGCATCGTCAAATAGAAAGTAATCCCAGAAGACGGTTGCCGCCTGCAGGTACCCGGCGCTTGAACCGGGCTTAATATGCGGTACCCGATTCCAATAGGGGCGAGCCAGCGCGAAAAGTGAGCGGTCTGCGTAAATGTCGCCGATGCGCGTCAGCACTTCCTGATTGCCCGGCTCGTAACTCGCAAGGTTCTTCTCAATGCCCACGGCGACATCGGTATTGGCAGGGTCAAACGCCGCAAGCGAACGGTAGAGATTGGACGTCCGGCGGTCGAGCGTGAAGTCTGTGGGATAGTTGGCGGCAAGGCCCCGCATCAGTGGAGCAGCCGCCTCATAATAGCACCGCCAGAGATCTGCTTCCGCAATAAACTCCGCCGCTACCGGATCTGAAGCCGCCAGTTGCTGCGGCGTGGTCCTGGCCGCCGGCGGCATCTTGCGAACCCGTTCGAGCTCTGCATCCAGCCTGCCGTATTGGGAAAGATAAGAAAGGTATTGTGAGCGCAGGTTGGGATCGAAATACCAATACTGCCGGATCAGTGCTTCCCACGCGGCAAGATCGTAAGTGGGCCGCAAGCGGTAGGATGACAGGAGATTCCGGACAAACACCAGATTGTGCGGAAAGCGCTGGTGCGCGTAGAGGTTCAGTTGGCGATAAAGAGCCGCATCAAATGAGGAAGAGGATATGACATCGTTAAAATAATTTTCGAGGTCGGTACCGGAGAAAGTCCGGATCACCTGCTCGCTCAGTGACTGAAATGCGCTCATCTCCCGCCGGCCTAGATACCATCGCGCCAATTTGTGATACCAGCTCCGGCTGGGAAATTGCCGCATGGCCAGGCGGTAGACCTGTGCAGTCTGGTCGCCCAGATGATTCTGGTCAAGGAATGTCGCAAACCGCTCATAGAGGCCGGGATCGTTGGGATTGTGGTCAATTTCGCGGCGAAAGAGCGTGAGGACCTGCATCGGCCGTTTAAGCTGCACCAGCCGCGCGATGTAGCGGTCAAGCACACGAGCGTATTCAGGCGAACGTACGCCTAACTGCGGCTGCACTCTCGCCTGGACTCGAAACGGCAGCGAACTCCCGGACTGCTGCGAAGCCTCTTCCTGCGGCCGATTCTCTGAGTAGTAATTCGGCTCGGCCCGGGCGCCAAGAGGGACATGGTCGGCGCCGGCGGCAAGCTCAGTGAGCAACTGATCGTAAACGGCCAGTTCCTCATCCACGCGATTTGTTGCCGCAAGTGCGTCCGCAAGAAGCAGAGCAAGGTGCAGGCGTCCGGGCGAATGGGGAAACTCTTTCAGCCAGGCGCGCGCGGATTGAATGACTGCGCCGCTTTGGAGGTAGGCAGCATAAACATCGATCAGCTTGGCGTGCAGTTCGGCACGCTGGGACGATTTGGGAAATCTCAAGTCGAAAAGCGAAAGCAACTCCGCAGCCGCGACGCGGTGGAAATACGGTTTGGAAGCAGACTCAGCCTGCGAGTAGCTTGCGGCCGGCCGCTGCGAGTTAAGCAGCAGTGAGACGATGCCGTTCAAAAACCCCGGATAACGATCGAGCGTCCCGATATCCCGCACCATGGAAAAATCTTCCGTGCCAAAGTGGACGGGTTGCTCGGGAGCAGAGAGCAGAACATTGATGATGGCTGCTAGCGATTCCTCGGCCGAATCCGCCCCAGCACCGGGCAGGCTGTAAAGCGCGTAGTAGCATCGGGCCGCTTCGTTGTAGTCGTGCACAGCCTCAAAGAGCCGGCCAAGCTGCCAAAGTTCCTTGGAGGTCCATTGCGCCTTGCGGGACTCCATGCGCTGGCGATATTCCACCAACGCCTGCCGCGCTTCCGCCAGGTTGCCTTCCTGCTGGTAGTAATAAAAGACCCGCGATGCGGCAACGAGGTCCTCCGGGCGCGACTGCACCCCGGTGCGGGCGCTTGCAAAATAATCGCGCAGCCGGTGCGTTTTGCCCAAGAGGCGGAAATAGTCCTGAACAAGCTCGGGCGGCCAGAGCGGTTGGTACGAACGTTCGTAGAGCGCCAGGGCCGCGTCCGTTGAACCGCGGGCGTACTCAAGGGAAGCCCGGGCGCGGACAGGGAAAACTTTGTCGTTTGGAAATGCCTTTTCGTACTGGGCGATCAGATTTGCGGCGTCATTGTGCTGCTTCTGGCCAAGCAGGAAGTCAAAATACCGCACGTAAACCGCCTCTTCTTTGGGATAACGGTCAATCCACGCACGATATTCCTGGACTGAAACGGAAGCAGGTAGAGCCTGTTCCTGGATGACGACAAAAGAGCGCTCAAAGGTTTTCCATGAACGTTGTTCAGTCGAGGGCAGGAGGCGATCCGAAGCGCTCGAAGGCGCCGCTGCCGCTGAAGAGAGGGCATTGATCTCCTCCAGCGGCCGCAGACGGCGTTGATAGAAATCGGCAAGCTCGAGTTCTCCTGCTGCATGATCGGGCAGGAGGGTGGCATATTTTTTCCAGTCGGCTTCTGCGGCGGTGAAGTCGAGCGACTCTTCGTCAACACGCGCGCGCATCAGGTAAAGTTCAGGGTTGTTGGGCGATTTCGCCGCCATCTGATCGAGCAGGGCGCGCGAATCCCTGGGTGATCTTCGCGCCTTTACCACGCCTGAAGGCATGATGACGGAGCGGAAAAGCTCCAGGTCGAAGACACCTCCAGCCTCGACATTCTGCGCCCATTGTTCGAGTTGGGCCCTTGTGACAATGCTGACGGAGAGCAGGAAGCAAGCCACGACGGCAAGCGCGAAGAGGCGCACGAGGGTCGGTTTAAGGCAAAACTTCAATCGACTCCTCCTTGCTGCCCACGTTGTGCGCAAAATCTTCCGCTGTCACGGTGAGCGTGTATTTCCCGGCCGGCAAGTCCGGCGGAATAAAGATGCGGCCCGTGCTCGCTTTTGCCTGCGGATTCCATTTCAGATACACGGGCGGAACGCCGTACATCCGCGCAACGATGGTGCGAGTCCATCTGGAAGCGCTCACTCGCAAGGGTATCGCCTGGCCGCGGTGAAATTGCGCCTGGGCCAGATGGATCCGCACCAGAGGCGAGCGGGTATCAATCACAAAGGTTTTGTTCTCACGGTACACGTTGCCGGCGCGATCGCGGAGGATCATCCGCACGGAGTACGTTCCATCCGTCATGTCGTCGGGGGCATAGAATCGAGTTTCCCAGATGTCCTCGTTCCGCAGGTAGCGCAGCTTCCGGATCAGGCCAAAGGGAAAGAACGCAGTAACAGAATGAATGGAGGGATCGGTCTTGACGCGCAGGACCGGATCGCCTGGCCGGATGACACGCGGACGGAGCAGCGCGCGCGGCGCAGCCAGAAAAGAAGTGTAAGGCGTAACAAATTTGTATTTCCGTGAGAGGCGGATGATCTCATCAATCGAAGCGCGGTCTTCACCCTCGCGATCGATCTTGGCCAGCAGCGCGTCCACGCGCGCGCGTGCCCACGTGCGCGGCAGGCCCGGATGATCAAGGTTTTCCGCGGGCAGAGCGGCTCGCGCCGTAAGCGAAAGTTCTTTTCCGTCACGCGAAGCGTGGACGGTGAATTCAGCCTGTGGGCGAGGCTCCCGGTACCGCCCCACCCAGGCGCCCACGGAGCCGGGAAAAACGCTTGTGTCCAGCGGATAAACGAAATCGAAATCATTCGCCGGAGTTGTAATGAGAGAGCGTCCAGCCAGCGGGCTGCGGCCGATTTTGGACAGAAAAGCGGCGAGCTTGAAATCAATCGGTTCCGTCGAACGAGCCTGCTCCAGAACCCCGCTCTTTGCGGTCAACGTGCGGAGCAGAGGCAGATCGGCATCGTCCCCCACTGCGAAAACATAAAGTTGCGGGCGGCTCGCGGCGGGCACAGCCTTCTCCTTGGCAGCGAACCACGCCTCCAGCCGGGCGTTCCCAATGGTGCCGCTGGTGGCGTCTCCATCGCTGAGCAGCACAAAGTAACGATTGGGGCCGTCGGCTGCCGGGCCAAATGCCGCATCAAGCGCCTGCTGAAGGTTCGTCCCGCCCCGAATGTCGCTCTTGCGCACAAAATCGAGCGCATGGTTGATGGAGGCGCGATCTGCAGGAACCGGCTGCTTGGCAAACCATGAAATCCTGGTGTTGAAGAGCAGCACGTTGAAACGGTCCACGGGGCGGAGCGAATCCAGCAGAGATTCGAGCGCCTGGAAGCTGCGGTCAAGCTTGTCCCACTGCATGGAAAGTGACGTGTCAAACAGTGCGACGACTGTTCGCGGCGAGCCGGTTGTAGCGGCGTTGGGTGCCGGCGACGATGCGTTACTGTTCCCCGTTCCAAACAGCGCCGAGGCCTCAAAAAAGCCTGGCTCGCTCTTCGGCCGGACGGGTGCACGCTCAACGGGCGAAGGTTGCTCCGGCTTGGGGTTGCGGTAGGTGACAACCGCCAGCGAATCGGTGTGCGAGGCATCGAACTTGTGCTTGACGGCGAAGTCTTCGTTGAAGGTGACGTTGTTGCCTTCAAACGTTCCCTCAACCGCATGTGCTGTCTGCTTTGAGAACGAAAGTGGATAGGTTTTCCCCACCGTTTCAAAGTCAAGGATCGGATGGTCGGAATGGAGCTCGAAGTGAATCGTCAAGTGCGCGGCAGTTTGAACGTGGTAGGCCTCGGGATGAAGCGGTACGGCAAAGTAGGATTGGAGATTTTCAACCGGCAGCGTCTGGTGATATTCGATCTCGACGCGCTTTGAGCCGTAGGCGGGTATCGGCACGATACGCGCGCTAAAGACCGCCGACCGCCGCGCTTCGCTTGCTGACCGCTCACCCATTTGCAGCAGACCGGGATCAATGGATTGCCACTTCAGCGCATTGTAAATTTCGCTGGCTCGCTTGCGCTCCAGGATGACTCCGGGAATGCGCACCACGTTGTCCCAGACGGCAAAGTCGGAAACGCTGGCCTGCGCCGGCAGTGCAAAAACGTAGTTGCCTTCCAGGATGCCTGCGGTGTGATTTCTGTAGATCTGGCGGATGGAGACGCGGGCGTCGCCGTTGTCGATGCGCACGTCGATATTCATTTCCTGGAGCGAAAGGATTTTGGCGTCGGGCTGTTGGCGGTTGCTGGGGATGAGCACGCCCGCATCCGCAAAGGCGGCATGGGCTGTGGCAAGCGCAGCCAGAATCCCGAGTGTGAACAGCCGTAGGAGCTTCATCGCGAAGACAAATACTCCCTGGAAATTCGGACCAGTCCGTTGTCCGTCCCTGCGTAAACCGCGTCGCCGTGAACCGCGATGGCCGTAACGTTCATGGAAGGCAAGCCATCGGTCAGCCAACTCCAGCGCCCGCGGGTGCGGTCATAGACCAACAAACCGTGGCCGCGTGTGCCCGCATAAACAAAGTTGCTATCGTGCAACATGGCGTTCGGATTGACTTCAAAGGGACCGGTTGCATCGTCAAAAGTTTGCCAATGGCCAGTGCTGTCAAACCGCAGGACGCCCGCGCCGTAGGTTCCGACAAACCAGTCGCTTCCTACACCCGCAATGGCAGTGATCCAGTTCCGCTTCAGGCCGGAATTGGTAGTCGTGAAATTGGCCAGAACCTGGCCGTTCTGGAGAATGGAAAGCCCGCCCAGTGTGCCGGCCAGCAGGCGTCCGCCGGAAGCCGCAAGCGCGTAAACGTGATTGCTGACGAGTCCCTGGAAAGCGTAAAGGCTTCGCGCGCCTGAGGCATCAACCATCGTGATGCCGGCCGGAGTCGCCACGGTCATGCCGTCCTTTTCGAGCACCACGTCCGTGATGTGATTGGAGATCAACCCATCCGCCCGGCCGAGAACCCGTCGCTCGCGCCCCGCGGAATCGAACAGCGCAAGGCCATTCGCCGTGGCCACCAGCGTCTGGCTGTTTTCCCGGTTGTAAACGATCCGGTTCACACAGAAGACGTGCTCATCTTCTACATGGGTAACGCGCCTGCCATCAGGTGAGAGAAAATCCAACCCGCGGTCGAAGTAGCCAATCCATAAACGGCCGAGCGGATCAAAGTCGAGCGCCGAAATGTCTGAATCCGTCAGCAGTGATTCGCCCTGGCCGACCACGCGCTTCCAGCCGCCCGCACTCTGATCGAGTTCGTAAAGGCCATTCCTTGCAAGCGCCATCAAGCGCGAATCCACATCAAGGAAACGAAGAACCTCAGAATTCAAATCCCGCAGGGCCGGCCGGGTGGACGAAGAAGGGTCGGCGCGGAGTGGAATCTCCAGCGTGCCTTCATCCATTGTGCCGACATCAATCTTCCCGCCATCCACAAAAAGCGAACGCGCGATATAACCCTTGGCAAGCACACGGTTGAATTGCCCATCCACGAACTGCGCCACTCCCATGGGGGTTCCCGCGTAGACGGCATCGCCGCTTGCTGCAAGCGAAAGAACCTGCGGATCGGGCAGGCCCTCAGCCTCGCCGAAATGATCCACCTGCCCTGCGTGCCAGTGGAGCACACCGCGCTTCATCGTGCCAATCCAGAAATCGGTGGCCGTGCCTGCAAGCGCCGTAACCCGAATGTCCGCGAGCTTTGGCTGGAACACCCGCAACTGCTTGCCGTCATAGATCAGCAGCCCGTTTTTCGCTGTGCCAAGCAGAAGACTCCGATTTGCGAGGGGGAGCACGGCCGTCACTTCGCGGCAAGTGGCCGAAGAAGGAAGAATCTGACTGAATGTTCTTCCATTGAAGATCAGGAGTCCGCCGCCGCTCGTGGCAACAAAAAGTTCGGGCTGGCTTGAATCTGCCAGAAAGCCCGTGGTGAGCCGGGTCAGCGGATGGGGAGGAAGTTCCATCCCTGTGCGGTACCTGGCGATTTCGCGCGCGCCCGGGCCGAACACATAGAGCCCTTCGGGACCCGCAAGATAAAGGTTTCCCTGAAACTCGATCGCATCGTTGAAAACCGCGGGTGAGCTGATCGTGTCAATTCCGGCGGGAAGCTGCCGATCCAGGTGAATGATGCTTGCGGGAATCTCGGAATCTGCCGCGGCTTGCAAGCTGGCGCGGTGGAGCGTTCGCGACGCTTGCCAAAACGCGGAGGCGGCAAACGCAACGGCGATGAGGCCCAGCGCAACGAATATCGCTTGCCAGCGCTTTTGCAACAGAATTTTGGTTCGCTTCAACGCTCGCTGATCTCCGGGAGCGACGAGTAGTGGACGCCCCTTCCAATCCGTCACACGAAAAGGGTCGCGCCGATTATAACAGGAATTGTCGCCAATAAAAGCCGCGCAACGCGGTGACTAACGGCTATTTCTGCGGGTGCGTCAATGTGTGGTAACCATCGCCGATGCTCCACAGGCGACGATGCGCCAGTCCATGCTCAACTGGAATACGCGAATCCACTTTTTGTCACCCCCCTGCGGACGTTTTCCGGTCACCGGAGATCTGTGTTTTGTGGAGGCTTTCGCAATTGGTTATGTCAAACCGGAACAGGAGAAACTTCGAGATCACTTTCAGATTGTTGCAGGCGTGCGTTGAGAGTTTTAAAGAGGTGGACAACCTCCTCGGGCCGGCACCATAGGCAAAATCAAGTGGCCCGTCAGGTGCTTTCCCCGCCGCGGCATAAGAAACCAGTTGCCTTCGTGCCGCCTCGTTTCCACCGTTTACCTGTGCGGTCCCGTGCTCGCTGGCGCAAAACATTTGTCGCCCAATTGCATGTTACAGGTATCCCCGTCCCTGCCAACATCTTGGACTTGTCACAGGTTGAAAAGGGGGGCAATTAAAACACTTCCTTTTTCAAGGAAATTGTCAGGAGCAACTTGGAATTCTTAAACGGTAAGTCGGGGTTCCAAACATCACCCGCACCATCATTTGAATATAGTTCTGATTAGCCGCTTTCACCAGCCCTGAAAAGGCTGGCGGCAGCGGTTCAACTCCGTCCCGCGGCGCCATGATTCTCAACAACTTACCAGACTCATCCATTCCAGCCGTGGGAACAAAAAGGAACAATAAGCGGGAGCGGACCGTCCGTTCAGAAACGTCCGCGTAGAATTTCAGGTCTCTCAGCCCCATCCATTCCGCGCCGACCCCCAATGCCGATTCCCCGAATCCCGGATCCTCAACCTCCAATCGCGTTGTTCTCTATTGCACAGACAATTAAGCCTTATTTTGTTAACCTATTGACGTACCGCCATTCATTTGGGCGGACGCGCCCAATTGAGACCGGAGTTTCAAAATGGAGGTCCCCCCTCCAAAGTGAGAATGCACGGGAACACGAATGAACAAGAAACTACGGCTAGTTACCTACCTTCTCGTGATTGCGGCCCTGGTATCTTTGGACGCCACCGCAGCTGAGAAAAAAAGAACCAAGGCCCGGGCAACAGACCAGGAAATCACCAGCCTGGAGAATTCTGTGCTCTGGCGCAGCCCTGCCGACATCCGGTCGCGCAACTTGTTCTTCGGGCCGGGCGGCAAAGCGCACGCGCCCCACACGGCCTTCACCTTTGTCAAAGAAGACCTGGACGGAACGAGCGCGAAATTTGAGGTTCGAGATGAAAACGGCGTCAAGTGGAAAGTCAAGCTGGGGGCAGAGGCCCGTCCGGAGACCGTGGCTTCACGCCTGGTCTGGGCGGTCGGATATTCTGCCAACGAAGATTACTTCATGCCGGTATTGCGCGTGAAAAACCTCCCGGCCCATCTTCACCGGGGACAGAAGCTTATGGGGCCCGGAGGAACTTTCCGGAATGTCCGGCTGAAGCGGGATCTGAAACAAGAGAAAAAAGTCGGCGACTGGCAATGGCGCTCCAACCCTTTCGATGGTACCCGCGAACTGAACGGGCTAAGAGTCATGATGGCCCTGATCAATAACTGGGACATGAAGGACCAGAACAATTCCATTTACGACCACTCACCATCGGACTCTTCAGGGGGCGGGCGCCGCCTGATCTATATGGTCAGTGATCTTGGGGCGAGTTTTGGCTCTGGAGGGCGCGGTAGGACACTAGTGAGATCCAAAGGTGACCTCAAGGCGTATCGCCGTTCAAAGTTCATCAGAAAGATCAGGCCCGAATACATTGACTTTAACAACCCGGCAAAGCCCCCAGTCGTTTTCTTCTTGAATCTGCCAGAGTTTATACTGCACCGGCAGATGGGTTGGGTTTGCAAGCATATTCCACGTGCAGACGTTCAACGGATTGGGCATGTTCTGGCGCAACTCTCCCCGGACCAGATTCGCGATGCTTTCCGGGCTGCCGGATATTCGTCCGAGGAAGTGGAGGGTTTCAGCGCGGTGGTCGAGGCGAGAATCGCCCAGTTGAACAAATTTTGAGCATGCAGGATTTGACTATGGAGTCCTCGGAGAACCGGCCCAGATAACCGCCGGGGGCCGGGAAGTGAGGAACCGTAATCCCTGCCCGAGCAAGCGGAAGCACGTTGCTCCGAGTTCTCTGCGCGATCTGTCGTGCCTCTGTTCTTCGCAGCTCGGGAAAAATTTCGAAACGAGTTGTCCAGATTTACCGGCCGTAACGGGAAGAGGTTGAGCAACGATGGCATCGGAAACCGGTGAAAAGCACAAGAGTCGCACCATCGTCAGCTTTTTGCGGCCCCACTGGAAAGCCCTGGCGGTGGCCTTGCTGGCGGTTGTGGGTGAATCCGGAGCTAGCCTGGCCCAGCCCTGGCCCTTAAAAATCGTCCTCGATTACCTGCTCCAATCCAAAAAGCCGCCCCCATGGATGGCCCTGCCTCTCCACTGGATCGGGCCCAACAAACTGGCCATCCTCAACTTCGCGGTGCTGGCCGTGGCCATCATCGCCATCGTCGGCGCAATCAGTTCCTACCTGGAAAACTATCTCACCGCCGGCGTCGGCCAATCGGTAATGCATGATCTGCGACGCACGCTCTACCACCACATCCACCGGTTGTCGCTCGCCGAACACGACGAGAAGCGGACTGGCGACCTGATTGGCCGGGTGACCACCGACATCGAAGCCATTCAGTCGTTCATCACCACGGCGCTGCTGGGCATTGTGAACAGCATCCTGACCCTGGTGGGGATTATCGGGGTCATGCTTTACCTCAACTGGCGTTTCACGCTCATCTCGCTCGCCATTGCGCCCATGCTCTTTGTGGTGGTTTACATCTTCACGAGGCGAATCAAAAAAGCCTCGCGCGCCGTAAGGAAGAAACAGAGTGAGCTGGTTTCGACTGTTCAGGAAGTTTTCACTTCCATCCGTGTGGTCAAGGCCTTTGCCCGCGAAGACTACGAGGAGCGCCGCTTTGAGCGCCTGAGCCTGGAAAATGTCGAGACGGCCCTGATGGCGCGCAACCTCAAGGGGACGCTGGCGCCGATTGTCGATGTGATCGTGGCGATAGGGACCTGCCTGATGCTTGGTTATGGGGCACGTCTGGTGCTGGCAGGCCGGCTTACCGCCGGGGATCTGGTCGTCTTTCTACTTTATCTGAAAATGATGTATAAGCCCATGCGCGATCTCTCCAAAATGACGGACACCGTCTCCAAGGCGGAGGTGGGATTCGATCGGATTCGGGAAGTTTTGGATACCGAGTCCGGAATGCGTGACCTGCCGCGCGCGCGCCGCGCCCGTCGCTTCCAGGGCAAAATCGAATTTGATCAAGTCTCGTTTGGGTACAGCCCGGACCAGTTGATCCTGAAAGATGTGAGCTTGGAGATCAAGCCAGGCCAGGTCGCGGCCGTCGTGGGCCCGACGGGGGGCGGCAAGTCGACGATCATCAGCCTGATTGCGCGCTTCTACGATCCCCTCTCCGGCGAAGTCAGAATTGACGGGACCAATATACGCAACTACACGATGAGATCGCTTCGCCAGCAGATTAGTTTTGTACTGCAGGAGACGCTTCTTTTCCGCGCGCCCATATGGGAGAATATCGCCTATGGCCGCCCGGAAGCCAGGCGCGCGGAGATTATCAGCGCTGCAAAACTGGCCAACGCGCACGAGTTTATCGAGGAAATGCCTGAGGGCTACAACACGATGGTCGGTGAGCGCGGCGTGACCCTCTCCGGGGGCCAGCGCCAGCGCATCGCCATCGCGCGCGCGATTATCCGCAATACTCCTATTCTTATTCTGGACGAGCCCACATCCGGACTGGACGCCGCGTCCGAGCAAGCCGTGTTTGAAGCCCTGGACCGTTTGATGGAAGGCAAGACTTCCATTGTCGTCGCGCACCACCTGGCGACCATCCGGAGCGCCGATATTATCTTTGTGGTGAAAGACAATACTCTGGTTGAGCGCGGCACCCACGACGAACTGCTGGCGGCAGGGGGCCTCTATTCGGAGCTTTACGACATCCAGTTTCGCAAGGAAGATCCTGAAACGGCGGTGTCGCAAAATGGTTAATCGCGATTTCTCGCCACGGGGTTGGAAGGTCGGAGCTTTATGGTGTGTGGAAAAATCCAGCCGGCATTGTCGTGAAAGGTCCCGCGCATCTCTGCAAAAAACGTCGCCTTTCAAAGTTTTTACACAGGCTGGGGAGTCCGCCCTTCCGATACAGAGGATGGCTGACCCAACGGAGGAGTGCCCGTGAAACTGTTAATCCAACCTGGCGACGGCCCCGAGGCGCTGCTGAAAGGAATCCGAAACGCCAAGAAAAGCATCGAGATCGCAATCTTCCGTTTTGACCGTCACGAAATGGAGGCGGGGCTGAAGGCTGCGGTGCGCCGCGGTGTTGCGGTGACCGCATTGATTGCCTACACCAACCGGGGCGGCGAGATTAATCTGCGCAAGCTTGAGATGCGTCTGCTGGCGGTGGGGGTCGCCGTTTCGCGGACCGCCGAAGATCTGGTGCGCTATCACGACAAGCTGATGATTGTTGACCGCCGGGTGCTCTACGTCCTCTCTTTCAATTTTACCCACCTTGATATTGACCACAGTCGGGGATTTGGCATCGTCACCCGGAATACCCGGTTTATCCAGGCAGCGGTGAAGTTATTTGAGGCGGATATCACACGAAATCCCTATACATCGACGCTCGACACCTTTGTGGTCAGCCCCGTCAACGCCCGCAAGGTGCTCGGCGCGTTCATCCGCGGGGCCAGGAAGGAGTTGCTTATCTACGACCCGAAGATCGCCGACGCACAAATGCTGCGTGTCCTCCGTGAGCGAGCGAAGGCGGGAGTGGAGATTAAGATCATCGGCCGCGTCAGCAAGCAAAGCTCTGCACTGGAAGTCCGGAAACTCGCCAAGCTGCGCTTGCACACGCGCACGATCATCCGCGACCGCCGCCAGGCCTTTATCGGCAGCCAGAGCCTGCGCACTGCCGAACTGGATTCGCGCCGCGAGGTCGGCATTATAGTTCGTGAACTGAAGGTATTGAATGGTTTAATCAAAACTTTTGAGGCGGACTGGGCGGCGAGCGCGGTCGAAACAGAACAGCACTCCGAACTCAACTTAACAAATATCAAGAAGGCGACAAAAGGGCTGGCCAAGGAGCTGTCGCCGCTGAACGCCATCGTGAAAGAAGCGATTAAAGATGCGGAGTCAGAGACGGAGAATTCGCGTCTGAATCCGCAGGAGATAAAAGATACGGTCAAGGAAGCGGTGAAGGAAGCGGTCCGGGAGCGCGTCGATGAAATGGTGAAGGAATCCCTGGAGTCGTCTTAGCCTCAATGCTATTCACTCTTTTGGGCGAAAGGAGCGTGTGGTTTTAAGCTGACAACTCTCGCCCCTTTGGAAAAGAGGGAAGCAGAATTCCTGGGTCAGTCGCCGCGTTGAGGTCAGTTAAAAGTTTTGGGGCCAAGACCCTCCTAATCTGGGATGAGCCAATTTGTTTAGACGTGTGAGCAATATTGAACAGATTCAGGAGAGGCCTCCTGATAAAATCTGCCTGCCTCCAAACTTTCGTCGGGGAGAATTCATGAAGCGTCGAATCCGGGGCACCCACCATCTCCTGTGGCTTTCGCTTCTGGTGTTTGTGGCGCCGGGCTTTGCCGGCCGGAAGAAGCAGCCGCGGGACAGTGAGGCGGAGCGCGCCTTCAAACCCTTTATCGCCCGCGTTCAGGCATACGTTAAGATGCAGAAGAGCCTGGAAGCCTCGCTGCCCACCCTGAAGCCTACGAAGGATCCGTCGCAGATTGTTGAATACCAGCAGGCGCTGGCCGGGAAAATTAAAGCAGCGCGCCGGGGCGCTCGTCAGGGTGACATCTTCACCCACGAGGCGACTGAGCGGATCCGCAAAATCATCCGCAAAGCATCTGCCGGATCGGAAGGCCGGCGGGCTCGCAAAACGATGCAACAGGATACTCCGTTCAAGGTCGTCGCCCTGCATGTGAACGATGCATTCCCGGACAATATCCCGCTGACAACCACGCCGCCGACATTGATGCTCAAGCTGCCTAAGCTCCCCCCCGAGCTGGCATACCGGTTTGTTGGGCACGACCTGGTGCTGAAGGACGTCAAAGCGGAACTGGTTGTGGATCTCATTCCCAAAGCCCTTCCTTGAGGCCTTCTGTTATGCCGACTATGCGCTGCTCCGTCTTTGTATCCTGTGTTGCACTCGCCGCCCTAAGCCTCCCGCTCCACGCCCAGAAACTGACCCTGCCGCTGAAATCAGGCTCGGTTCGCTTCGCGGCCATCGGCGACATGGGGGATGGAAGCAAGCAGCAATATGAGGTGGCCGGCCAGATGGCCGCGTACCACGCCAAATTCCCCTTTGACTTCGTGATCATGCTGGGTGACGACCTCATCGGCAGGAAAGATCCCTCCGACTACCAAAACAAGTTCGAGGCACCCTACAAGCCCTTGCTCGATGCTGGCGTAAAGTTCTATGCGGCGCTCGGCAACCACGACGTCTCCAATGAACGGTTTTACAAGTTCTTCAACATGAACGGGCAGCAATATTATACGTATAAGAAAGGCAACGTCCGCTTCTTCGCCCTCGACAGCAATTACATGAACCCGCAGCAGCTCGCGTGGCTGGAGAAGGAGTTGCAGAACTCGGGCACGGATTGGAAAATCTGCTATTTCCATCACCCGCTCTATTCTTCCGGGGCCTACCATGGCTCTTCGGTCGAACTTCGCCTTCTGCTGGAGCCCCTGTTCATAAAATACGGGGTGCAGGTCGTCTTCGCCGGACACGACCACGTTTATGAACGCGTGAAGCCGCAACATGGCGTCCACTATTTCACCGAAGGAGCTTCAGGCGAGTTGCGAAAGGGCAACCTGAGAAAGACGGACCTGACCGCAGCCGGGTACGACCAGGACCGAACGTTCATGCTTGTCGAAATCGCCGGCGATGAGTTTTACTTCCAGACCATCTCGCGAACGGGGCAGACGGTTGATTCCGGGACGATCCAACGCGCCCCGAAGACCGCGGCATCCTTGTTGCCGGTGCGGCGCAGGCATGGCGGTTCGCCGGAACCGACGGTGGCAAAAGCCATTGGCGCCGAATTCACACGCGCGCCCTCCGCGCCGAAATAGATTTTCACGACAAAATCATCCACTATTTCTTCCTCCGCCAGGCCTGCCCCCGTGACGGCCAAAAACTTAAATGGAGAGCCACCCTGGACCGGGAATTCCAGGCGCAGACCTCCTCTTGGATCTGGGGTTGGTTGTCGTGTCTTGTGCGCTGCCTCGTCCGTAGCCGTGTCAAACCCTCCTTTAAGCAACAGCCGGATGTGGCGCGCGTAGGCCCAACGGAGCGTGAGAGGCTTCGGGCTGCGCTCGGCCTTCATCGAGGATGACCCGTGGTCGCTGTCCACTGAGTGTCGAACAGGCGCTTCTCCATACACGAAGTCCAACCGACCGCGCGGACCTTTCGGCGTCAATGGCCGTATCGCCCAAATGGCCGGCCAGGCGTAGTCCAGCATGCAATGAGCGCGAAGGGCCCCTGGCACGGATTCTGTTCGAGTTGCCGGCGCGGGAAATACTCGCTGAACCTGGCGTACAAGGTTCAACCGCAGTTTCGACTTCGACCTGCCGGCAGCGTTGGAGGGCAAAAGTGGTTGAAAGCAAATCCCGCAATTATTGGCGGCGAAAGCAGTCCTTGCGCCGGGTCCGTTGCTTCGGGCAGGTAGGGTCGACGGTCTCAACCAGCGGGTTCCATAACGAGAGCTTGAACGGCAACTGCACCCTGTCACGCAGGCATGCCGAACGACGCCATCCGGTGCGCTTTCAGTCCAGACCAACACAAATCTACCTGGCCTGGCTTATGGGTTTCTGAAACACGGGCACGCAGAAAGGCAAAGGGGAGTTGGCCTGCTCCTTCTGCCGGGCGGGATAGCGAATTCCCGATTTCCCGGCTAAAGGTCGCGATCGACTCCCTGGCTGTGGAGAGTGGATGTATCCATCCAATCGAATTTATCTTCTCGCGCCGCAAGGTGATGCGCAGCCGCGTAACGGTTCCTGGCTTCCTGGACTTGATGAAACCATTCGCCGAAAGGCAGCGAGAACTCGCGGTCAATCATGTAACCCAACCCGGATTGGCGGCGACGGGCCTCCTCACTGGTTGCAACCGAGACGAAGTCCTGCGGGTCACGCGCCACGTGGCGTCCGTTGGCTTCCCGTACCCGTGGGAATATGCTCTTGTACCAGACCTTGCCGGCGTCATGCAGTACCTGGTTGCGCCCATCGCGGACGGCTTTTGCCGCATCCAGCGCACCGTCGAGCTCTCTGACGGCGTCCTCATATTGCAATTTTTCAGCTTGCTTCCGGGCATTTTCAAGATGCTTGCTGATGCCTTCCAACCCTTGCAGCATCTTCAGGTTCTGGCGGCAGATCCCGGCCAGGGAGAGATAAACCTCCAGGTTGTATCGGTTGAACTGGACGGAAGGAAGCTTCGTGTAAAGCAAGTTCACCAGCTCGTCATTTTCGCCAAGGAACTTTTCTGCCAGTTGCATGCGGCGCGAATTTTCATTGCTCCAGTCGTGCGCGAGGTGAAGATAGTCCGCGGAGGGCACTGGCGGAAGCGGAAGCGTCTCGATGTGAGGCACAAACGGCCCGATCCCGTAAGAGTAGCCGAAAATCAACGGCAATTGATCCGTAGCCTTGCTGTCCCAGCTGGAGGCAAAGAATTGTGCCTGAGTGCTCAGCAACTGGTACAGGCGGCCCATGCCGGTTGAGCCCTGACCATAGAAGAGCCGGTAAAAATCATGTTCCAATTCCTGCGGACCAGACGCCGCCGGATGCCAGGCAGCCGCAGCCCCGACCGCGTACCCAAGCCAGTACGTTTCCGGGTGCGGTCCCAGGTCGCCCCAGGCATAAATATCCACGCCCATCACATCGGCCTCCCGGCGGCCCGAGGTGTAGGAAATTTCATTAAAGACCTGAGTCGTCCTGCCCCTCGGTTTCGACATGTGGATGGACCTGCTCATGGGGCGAGAGGACAAAATAACTGGGAAACAAAGGCCGGTCCGGCAGAGAGTTGGTATAAATCATCTGCCGGATGCCGTGCGCTCGAAAGGCTTTGTTATAGGCCGGAGAGTAGA
Source organism: uncultured Acidobacteriota bacterium (assembly GCA_963783155.1). Taxonomy (GTDB): domain Bacteria; phylum Acidobacteriota; class Terriglobia; order UBA7540; family UBA7540; genus SCRD01. The sequence goes on from CAWANC010000006.1 coordinate 369,154, forward strand.
TTTCCCCATTGATCAGCCAGGGTGGCAGAAGTGGGATATCTTCCGCTTGCATTGGGTCTTCCCCCCAGAAAATGACTTCGCGGCCATGATCGTGGAGGTAGCCGGCCGTCTTTTGGGTAAAGTCGACGAGCAGCTTGCTGGGGCTTCCCAGCTTCTTCGCCGCTTCTGCGGAGTGGCACTGGTCATTGTCCGCTTTTCCGATGAACCAGGCCTCATCCGTTGAAAGATGAAAATACTTCACGCCTTTGTTGGCGTCCATCAGGTCCTGGAACAGACCTTCCAGCAGTTTGTACGTCTCCGGGTTGCTGGAGCACATCTGGAAAGCGTTTTCAGGAAACTCGCGAAGCTTCTTGTATTCCTGCCGCTCCAGGATCCAGTTGACGTGAGCAGGGCCGTCCACATACGGGATGACCTGCACGTGATAGCGCAATCCGTAATCGGTTAAATCCTGCAGCTGAGCGGGAGAAAGCGCGTACGGATCAACCAGTGCCGGCGCGCTGGCATATTCGAAATGGCCATTCAGCCGCAGCGCGAATCCGTTGACCTTGAAAAATGCCGCACGCCGGATGGCTTGTTTCAAAACCTCCGGGCGGTCCAGGTGCATCTGCTCATCCCAGAAAACTTCGCGCAGGCGCACGTCCGGCCAATCTGTGATGGTTGCTTCCGGAAGCCATTGCTTGCCGTCCTCCTGCTTTACGAGCTGCACCAGCGTCTCAACGCCGTAGAACAATCCTGCAGGGGCATTGGCCGCAATCCTGATTCCATTGGCGCCGATTTCCAGCTTGTAGGCCTGCTCTTCGAGAGACGCCTTGTCCTTGTCAGTGGCTTGACCAATCTCGACCGATCCCGGCTGAATCGCAAGCTCGATGGCTTTGCCCCGGCCTCGCGTCTCCAGCGCAATCCCGTGGCGAGTCTTGAGGTCTTCTTTCAGGCTCTCCACTGTTACGTCGCCGGGCTTCACGCCCTTGCCCAGTTCCAGCCGCCAGCCGCCGTCGAGCTGAATGTCTCCACTTTTCAGCTCGACCTTCTGCGGCGCCGGAATCAGGTTGTAGCCCCGCAAGTAAAGGTCCGAGGGAGTGGCGGCGTGGAGCAACTGGGCGAGCCCCGCACTCATCAGCAGCAGGCATAGCAATGTCCCTGTTTTTTTGATCATGTGGATGGGTCTCCAAAATAGAATGCGCTTTCGCAGCATGTTTGCGACAGCAAGCCGTTTCAGTCTCATTATTTCTCAGTGAGCGGGCGCGTTGTATTCCTTCCAATTCAGCTTATCGTTGCGGGCGGGAAGGCCGTGACTTTCGGCGTACTGGTTCCGAGCCGCTTCCACCTGGTTATACCATTCACCCAGCGGCAGAATCAGCTGCCGGTAAATCAGGTAGCTCATATCCACCGTCCGCATTGGCAGATGGTCTTTCACGTCATCCACTCCATCCAGATACTTCCGCCCGTTCGCTTCCGCCACCCGCGGATGCCAACTCTCGTACCACGTGTCTACCGCGTTGTGGTAGGCCACGTTCCGCTCGTCGCGTATCCGTTCCACCGTGTCCAGCGCCTGGTCCAGCGCCGCCACCGCCTGCCTGGATTTCACATCCGCCGCGGCGTCCTGCGCCCGCTTCAGCGCCCCGTCCACTTCGCTCATCTCCCGGATCATCTCCAGGTTCTGCCGGTAGAGCCCCGCAATCGACAGGTACACCTGCAGGTTGTATTTCTGGAACTGCACCGACCTCAGGTTCTTGTGCAGCAGGTCCAGCAGTTCATCGTTGGCCGGCATGGCGTCCTCCGCCATCTTCACCCGCCGGGCATTGGCCTGGCCCCAGTCGTAACCCAGCCGCAGATATTTCCCCTGCGGCACCGGCGGCAGCGGCAACACCTGGTCGTGCGCCGGATGCGGCGGATTGAAGATCGCATACGAACTGCCGAAAATCGGCGTGCGGGCCGACGAGGGTTCGCGGTCCCAACTGCTGTTCCAGAACTCCGCCTGCGTGCTCATCAACTGGTAGAGCCGGCCGACATTCTGGCCGCCCTGGCCGTAGAAAAGATGATAAAAATTGTCCCGAGCCACGGCCGGACTGGGCGAGCCCGGATGCCATCCCCAACTCGTGCCCGTCGCGTATCCCAGCCAGAAGGTTTCCGGATGCAGACCTTCGTCGCCCCAGCCGGCGTTGAACACGCCAATCAAATCGGCGTTCTCACGCGCTGATGTAAAGGATATGTGCCTGAAGATCGTGTCCAAGGTGGCACTGGCGCGCACCGGATTGAAAAGCGCTGAATGCGGCAACACATAGTCGGTGGGGAAAAGGGGGTTCGGACCTGACTGCGACGATACAAAAATCATCTGCTTGATGCCGTGCGCTTTGAAGGCGCGGTCGAATTCCGGCCCGTAGACTTCGCCATTCACCAGATAGGACGGCAACGATGGAATGTCGCCCGGCACCAGCGGATATTCTCCCCAGAACACCACCGTCCGCCCATGCTCGTGCAGATATCCCGCAGCCTTATCCAGAAATTGCGCTTCCACCTTGCCCACGCTGCCCAGCTTCTTCGCCAGTTGCCCCTCGTTGCATTGGGCGTTGTCGGCCATTCCCACGTAGTAGGACTCGTCGGTCGAGAGCACAAAGTACTTCACGCCCTTGTTGGCCTCCAGCAGATCGTTGTACATCCCTTCCAGCAGCTTGTACGAATCCGGGTTCGTTGTGCACAGCTCATAGTTGCTGTCCGGATACTCCCGCAGCTTGGCATACTCCGGATGCTTCAGGATGAAGGCTACGTGCGCCGGCCCGTCCAGGTAGGGAATCAACTGCACGTGGTACTTCAGCCCGTAGTCCGTCAGCTCCTGCAACTGCTGCGGCGTCATCGCATAGGGATTCACCAGCGCCGGCGCGCTCTGGTACTCGAAGTGATCGTTCAGCTTGATCACAAACCCGTTGATCTTGTAAAACGCCGCCTGCCGCAGCGCCTGCTTCAGAACATCCATCCGATCCAGGTGATGGTTTTCGTCCCAATAGATGTTGCGCTGCTCGAGGTCCGGCCAGTCCGTGATGGTTGCTTCCGGCAGCCAGCGCTTGCCGTCTGCATGCTTCACCAGTTGCACCAGGGTTTCAACACCGTAGAACAACCCTGTCGGTGCGTTGGCCGTAATCCTGATTCCGCTGCCTGCCAGCTCCAGCTTGTAGGCCTGCTCTTCGAGCGCGGGCTTGTCCTTATCCGCCGCCTGCCCGATTGCGACCGACCCCGGCTGAATCTCCAGCGCGATGGCTTTGCCCCGCCCGCGCGTTTCGAGCGCAATCCCGTGGCGCGAATCGAGCCCTTCTTTCAGGCTCTCCACCGCCACATCGTCCGCCTTCACGCCCTTGCCCAGTTCCAGCCGCCAGCCGCCGCCGATTTCAAAATCCCCGCCCTTGACCTCCACCTTTTGCGGCTGTGGAATCACCGTATAGCCACGGTCAAACAGGGTGGGCTGCGTTGCAGCAATGAGGGGTGCAGAGGCCAGAAGGAAGGCAAACATGAGAAGGCGGGATATTCGCATCAGGTTTTCAATCCTCACAGATCAGAATGTCCCTGACCAGGGAATAACCGGTGGATCAAAGAACTCAATCATTCCGGAAATAGCCCGGCGGGTTTGAATGGTTGGGAAAAGCGGCCTGCACTCTCTTTGTTGGGAATGCGGTGACATCACAGTTGAGAATCGGACCGGACCACAAGGAGTTTAATAACCAGGCACGATGCACACCAAACCTGATTGCTCCCCGCACGACCAAGCAGATTGAGAGCGTGCAACCTCTTGTGTGGAAGCTCGAGGTTAGCGTGGATTGCAGACCGTAGCAAGGTGAATAACCGGAACTCACCGTTTTGAAATCTCAAAAAGAAGCGGGGCCGAGGAACCTCGGCCCCACCCGTGCCCAGCCGTTTGGATGCGGCTGGAATCGTGACGTCAGAAGAACAGCTTCAATCCGAACTGAATCAATCTTCCGGAGTTCGCCCCGGTAATGCGGCCGAACGACCCACTGGTGACAGTGGTACTCGGGTTGTGGAAGTTGACCTGGTTGAACACGTTGAAGAATTCAGATCGGAATTGCAACCGGTATCTCTCGGTGAACGGAATGTTCTTGATGATCGAGAAATCCGTGTTTGAGAAGGCCGGCCCACTCATAATTCCTCGACCGGAATTTCCGTATTGTCCCAACATCGAATACGTAAGGTTAAAGGGTGTGCAGTTCTGCTGCTCGATCGCAAGGGGATTACCCTGATCAGGCGTGAAACTGCAGGTTGGATTGACAAACGCGCCAGTGTTGAAGAATTGGTTGATCATGCTGCCCCGGTTGGAATGACTGACCGCAATCGGTTGTCCATTCAGCTGGGCATGCTGATCGCCAAAGGTTCCATCCAAGGCAACGTCTTCTCCGCTGTTAAAGGTTAACGGTGAGCCGCTTTGGAGGGAGGTGATTCCTGAGAAGGTCCACTCTCCAAGCACCTGGTTTTTCCAGGGCTGGCTAAAATGGGCCGTCGGCGACCACACCCATGAGGCTACAAAGGCGTGGCGGCGGTCCCAGTCGGAGCGGCCGCGTTCCGTGCGCAGGTTGAACGGATTCGAAACGGTACCTCCCAGGTTGTCAGTCGAGCTGGAGTCTATCGATTTTGAAAGTGAGTAGGATGCCACGACTTCCAGCCCGTGACTCATGCGTTTTGTGATCTGGGTCTGCCACCCGTGATACCAACTGCGGAAGTCGTTGCCCAGCAGGAATCCCTGCGGGCTCAGAATTCCCGGCTCATAAAGTACACGGGAGTTGATGTTGTCGGGAGTCGACAAGGTAGACTCCAGGCCACTGCCTGCGTCGTAAGAAGTGCCGGGAACAAAACTGGCAGGGTTGTAAGTCCGCAACGCCTCGATTTTTGTCCCGATCTTGCCGATGTAGCTGGTTGACAGCATAATACTCGGCGTCAACTGGTGTTCGAGGGTGAGGTTCCACTCCTGGTCGTAGGGAGTATAGAGCTGGGTCATATTGAACACTCCGCCAACGGGCAGCGGAAACAGCGGGCAGTCAACTCCCGGTGCTGCGGATATTGGGACGCACCCGAACTGTCCGGTAGGGGCCGCAGGAGGAGGGGTTTGCCCGATGGAGCTGAAGGGATTATCGATCAGCCCGTTAAAGCCATTGAAAAATCCGGCGAAAGGCGGATTCTCCTGGGCCAGCGAGTCTGCGTTGATGGACTCATAAAAGACACCATACGAGCCTCTCACGCTGGTTTTCCCGGTGCCGAAAACGTCCCAGGCAAAGCCAAACCGCGGCGCCAGATTGTTCCAATCCCACGCATTCTTGGTGACCGACCGGGTGAGGCCGGGATCGTTTGGAAACAGGATGCCTACCGGCGCGTCAGGTACAACCGTTGATTGTGCCCCCGGCACGACCGTGTTAATCCTGTTGTGGCGATCGACCCACCACTTATAAGGCTCCCAGCGAAGTCCGAAGGTGAGAGTCAACCGCGGTTTTACCTTCCACTGGTCCTGGATAAAGAAACTGGGCAGGGTGGTGATGTCATCGTTGTCGCGAACACCAAAGTTCCCGCTCATCGTGTTATAGGTGCCCAGCAGGAAGTCTGCCACCGGGTCGCCGCTGCGGATCCCGCTGAAGCTAAAGCCCGGTGAGCCAATGAACCGCTGAACAAAGTGCGGATGCAGCACCTCACCGCCAAACTTGAAGGTATGGTTGCCGCTGATCTTGGTCATCACGTCTCTAACTTGCCAGTTGTTGTTAATGAACCGGGTCAGGTAGCCCGAACCCAGGGTAAACAGCCCGCTAACATCCACATTGACCGACCCGTCGGGGATGTATTGCGGGAAGTTCTGGATTCCCAGTTCCGAAGGAGCAATCGTATTTGTGTTTTGCTCAAATGACGTGGTCCGGAGGAACGATCCTACAAACTGGTTGAGGAGCGTAGGACCGAAAGTGTAGGTGTCATTGAGGGACCACTCACCCGTTTGCTGGACGAGACTGTCGCCATCGTACCCGGGGATATTCCCACCGTTGAATGCGGTCGAGTTTGTGTTGTGATCATAGAAGAATGTGCCGAACAGCGTATGCTTGCTGCTCTTGTTCCAATCGATCCGGGCCAGAGCCATATTGTCGTTGCTCGGGCTCGACCCCAGCGCGACAATTTGTCCCGTGGGAGACGTTGGAACAAACTGCAGCAGATTCTGTGCGACAGGGCTGATGCAATTGGGATTGATAATGTTGTTGGCCACGCAGGGATTATTGGATGAATCTGTGTAGCCCAGCCCGGTCAAAGGATTGATGGGGTTGCTGAGCGTCGTGCCACTTCCTGTAAAGTCGCCGTTCCGCTCCGCTGTGGAGGGAACGAAGGCCTGGACAGGAACCGATTGAGGGCGAACTCGCAATCCCTGGTAGGAACCGAAGAAGAAGAGCTTCTTGCTCTTCCAGAGAGGGCCTCCACCCGCCGCTCCGAATTGATTTTCCTTGAGAGTTGGAACCGTGTCGCTGAAGAAATTGCGCGCGTTCAGGGCGTCATTACGCAGGAATTCCCAGACGTCACCGTGATACTGGTCTGCCCCGGCCTTGGTTACCACCGTGACCTGAGAACCGGGATTGTGTCCGTATTCTGCGTCAAAATTTGAGGTCTGAATACGAATTTCCTGGACAGCATCGGGTGGCGGAGGGTTCATGCCGGTGTTGCGTGAAGGGTTGTTGAAGTAGGCGCCGTTCAACATAAAGAGATTCATGTTGTCCCGGCCGCCACTCACGTTCATCCTCGGGCCGCTGCGGGCATCCGTCAATTGCTGAGGCGCACGGACATTCAAAACGCCGGGAACCGTCACGGCCAGGCCAATAACGTTGCGCCCGTTTAACGGAAGGTCCACAATCCGGCGGTCATCGATCAGGTCCGAGGTCGTGGCTGAGGTTGTGTTGACCAGCGGAGGCGCTGCGGAAACCTCAACTGCTTGTGTCACCCGTCCCAATGCCAACGCCAGGTCCAGACGAACGGGCTGGCTGACGGCAACGCTTACGTTGGTGTGCGTCAGGGTCTGAAATCCGTCCTTCTCAACCGTGACGGTGTAAAGGCCCGGCTGAACGGCATTGATTTGGTAAAACCCTTCCGGGTTCGATTCCGAACTGGTTGAAGCATTCTGGCTGACCAGCGTTGCCGTAACCTTAGCGCCGGGTACGGCCGCTCCGGTCTGATCTTTGACATATCCACTAATCGAACCCGTCACCTGGGCTTGCAAGCCCGCTGGCAGGCTGAATAGCAGAAATACTGTCATTCCTACCGCCCAAAAAAGATACCGGGCCGGCTTTGTACTTAGCATTGTTTCCTCCGTCTCCTAAATGAAATTGACCCGACGCTATCAAGTAATTCAATTCAACTTGAAGGCCCAAGCGCTACAGCCGAAAGCAAGTTGTTTTTCAGTCTTGCGTGCAACAATGTATGTGCCGCTCCCTCTGGGCAAGCGCTCGAGTAGTGCAGGGTTCAACGTCCAGCCTGCAACATGGCTATGGCCCAAAGGTGTTCTCCGCTAAAACCCGGCCGGAAGATCGGCAAACTCCATATCTTTGCTGAATCAAGGTGGCCCGAACCCCCCTGCGATGTCAGAAAATCCGCAATCCTCTTCATCGGCGTCATCGCTCTGCGGCATAACATAGTCTTTCTTCTCAAGCCAGAGGATGACATTGACGGACCCGGTCTTCAGAGCCTGACTTTGCTATAGCGGCTCCTGCCCGTTCAGCTTGATCGGTCGGACATGCAAAGGTCGAGCTGAACACAGTGCCGTTATAAGCAGCTCAGCGTTAGCAATCACAACTAATCGAAAGACGTTTCGGCGATAATTCGAAGCCTATCTCATCGTCGTCCCGAATTTCTCGAGTCGTCGCTAGCGATTACCTTTCAGATTGTAATAAGGTGCTTTGTCGCGTGGCGGCCCCACGATCTGGAAATTGGCTCCAGGTTCCAAATATTCTGGAGGTGGCCACCGATGGCTGCACTTTTACTGGACGCGCTCAACCGATTCACGAAAAAGTGAAGAAAGGAAGATCATAATCCAAGGCACCTAAAAAGCGACGAGAAAGGGGCTTGACTGGCCATATCGTACTGATTTTAAATGATTTGATTGGCCATCCCTGGTTAATCGCTGACACCTCCGATTTTGCTAAGTCGCAACTCATGATAGAACCTTCCTGCCTTCACAGAGAACCTAGGCCCGGTGTTGAGTTCCAAGCCTTCGAGCAACTCCCAGACAATTGCATATGCGGCCCACGGTAACCATGATAAATGCCGCCAAGAAGATGTTTACCCACTGGCCATTTGATAGGCTCAGTCTCGTATATTCATGTAATTTTGTCAATCTTTTTCTATTCCTTTTCGAAAAAAAACACACGAATACAAAAGAGATATTATAACTATCGAGAACAAATCGAAGCATTTGTTTGAAATACTGGCCCATGGGCAAATTAAAGGTCAGATTTATGCTTGTAAAACATGTTCAAATTTGAAACACACTACCACTCTCCCGGTGTCGATATGCCCCGTTTGCCTCCATTATCACCCCAATCGAGGGAATCTTAAGATCGTGTGATGCCGTGTCTTTAGAATCAAAGGATTGGCAGGTGACGCAGCACTTTCCGGGGGTTTATGTGCGCCTACTACCTGATTCCCGGTCATCATGATATTCTCCAGTGAATGAAATACGCGGTCGTGTTGCTTCTGGCTTTTTCCTTGTCTCCCCCAATTTATGCCCAGACTTCCCCCAAGGCTCAGCCTGTCCATGAACTGTGCAGAGAGGCGCGTGAACAACTGAACCAGGGGAAATACGCCCTGGCCAGAGAAACAGCGACTGGCGCGCTCAAACTAAACTCACGGTCCGCGGAAGCGCAAAGTCTTGTTGGGCAGGCGGAGTTCGCATTGGGGAATCTGCCCGCAGCAGAGGAACACTTACGGGAGGCTTTGAAAATCGACCCAGACCAGGCCGACGCCCGCCGGGCGCTTGGGGCTACCTATCTTCGACTGAAACGCTTTGAGGCGGCCCAGGGTGAATTCGAGGCTGCTTTGCGGTCACGCCCCGATGACCTCGCCTGTCTTTACGGGCTGGGATTTTCATTGCTGTCACAGAATAAGTCCTCCCAGGCTCTTGGCCCGCTGGTTAAAGCTCAGCGCCTGAGCCCCTCCGACCCAGAGCTCCTTACAGGAATTCTGCAGGCACATCTGGCGCTGGGCCAGCCAGTCCAGGCGGAGGCGGCGCTGGCGGAATTGAACCGTCAGCTTGCCAACGATTACCCCCAGCAGCTGCAGTTGGCTGCTTTCCTTGTCAAACAAGGCGCCTATGATCTCGCAATTATTCAGTTTAAGCACTTGCTGACGTCACAGCCTGACTCCTACGACCTGAATTACAATCTGGCCCTGGCCTATCAACGCGCCGGCAAGGAAGACCTGGCAGCCACGCAGATCCATAAAATGCTCGTGCAGGAGGATAGAGCAGAGCTGGAAAACCTGCTGGGTGAGGTTGAGGCGACGCGGGGCAACCATCCTCAGGCGCTCACTGCCTACCGGCAAGCCGCAGTGCTCCAGCCGAAAAGCGAGGATTACCAACTGGACTACGCCAGGGAAATGGCTCTTCATTCGGACCCCAACGAAGCCCTCAAGCTGTTTGCCGCCGGGGTGAAGAGGTTTCCGAATTCCGCAACCTGGCGGATGGGCCTGGGCGGATGCTACTACCTTGCGGGGAAATACAAGGAAGCGGCTGAAACCCTGCTCCAAGCATCACAGCTGGCTGCCGGCAATTCAAACGTCTATGCTTTGCTCGGGCTCGCCTATGACGCCGCCGGACCTCTGAAGAAACCCATCGCGCAAAGGTTTGACGATTACCTCAAGAAGCATCCGGGCGACGCCGTGGCTCACTACTTTTACGGGAAAATTCTGCTCGACCAGAACCAAGGGAAGGCCGGCGGTAACTTTGAACAGGCGCAGCGCGAACTGAACAAAGCTGTTGAGTTGAAGCCCGACCTCGCACCGGCCCATTTTGAGCTGGCAAAGTTACTCAAAATGCGAGGAGACACAAGGGCGGCGCGAACCCAGCTTGAGACGGTTGTCAGACTGAATCCGGAATCCAGCGACGCTTACTACCAACTGATGCAGGTGTACCGAAAACTGGGGCAGACTCAGGAAGCAGCCATGGCGGCGGAAAAATTCCAGCGGCTCAAAAACTTAAAGGATAAGGGAGCCAATCGGGAACAGGTGAGGAAACTGCTCAGCGGCGCCCAAGATTAAGAGCCCGGGATCAATCAGTCTTATGGGCCCTGCATTTGCGCTGGTTCTTTGATTTTGGGGTCAAGCTTCAACGCCTGCTGGAAAGCCTCGCCGGCAGCCGGCTGGTCGCCCTTCTTTTCAAGCGCGAGTCCGAGATTGTAATAGGCCCGAGCGTCATCGGGTTTTGCATCGATCGCCGCACGAAAGTGCCCAATCGCATTTTGTGTTTCGCCGCGCTTGAGCAGGAGGGCGCCCAGGTTGGTGTGAGCTTCTGCAAAATCCGGCTTGATGGACAACGATGCCTGGAATGCTTTCTGGGCCGCATTCACGTTGCCCTGTGCCAGGGCACGCAAGCCCAGGTTGTACTGCGTATTGGCCTGGGCGAATTGGGCGTCGGCCCGGTGCAGGCGGTCCACTTCACTGAAGGCCGCTTGCGCTTCGCTGGTCTTCCCCATGCGCCGCAAGGTTTGCCCGAGGCCATAAAAAGCCTGCGAGTAATCGGGCTTCAGGGAAATCGCGCGGCGCAATTCAACCAGCGCCCCACTCAGGTCGCCGCTGCGGCTTAAAGTAACGCCCAGCTGGTAATGCCCTTCCGGATTGTCGGGCAAAATTCCAACTGCGGCCTGGAGCGCCGACTTTGATTCTTTGAGGTCGCCCTTCTCGCGCAAAGCAACACCCATGTGCAGGTCTGCAGACGAAAACCCGGAGTCAAGCCTCAAGGCCTTCCTGTACTCAGCAATTGCGCCGTCCAGATCTCCTCTCTGCTGGAGCCCGCCACCCAGCAGAAAGTGTGCCATGGAGTTGTCCGGCATCAGTTGGACGGCCTTCCGATGGGCCTCGATGGCAGCTTCAAGATTGCCGCTCTCTCCCAGCAGGACCCCCAGGCTGAGATAGGCATCGGCGCTTCCCAGTTCAGCGGCTTTCCGGAATTCAGCTTCAGCCCCCTTTGAATCTTTTTTCTTGAGGAGCGCCAGTCCCAGATTTTCGTGCGCCTGTGAAAATTCCGGACGCAGGCGGATGGCCGACTGAAATTGGCTGATGGCCTCGTCAATTTTTCCCGTATTGGCCAGCAGTTGCCCGAAATTATTCAGGGCCTCCACATAATGAGGGCTGACGGCAATGAGGGCCCGAAATTCTGCCAGGGCTGCTTCCTGGTCGCCGGTCCGTTCCAGAAGAAGGGCGATATTGTTCATCGCCTGGGGGTAATGGGGCTTCAGCTTGACGGCCTGGCGGAATTCAGCAAGCGCCGCCTGGGCATTCTCTTGCTGGAAGAGAACGCGTCCAAGGTTGTAATGCGCCTCGGCGGAATTCGGCCGGGCTTTTACGACGTGCTGGAACTCCCCGGCCGCCCCATTCAGGTCACCTCTCTCGGCCAGCGTTATGGCCAGGTTCTGGCGCGCGTCGACCATGGTCGGGTCAATTTTCAATGCCGCGCGATATTCGCGCTCTGCCTGCGTCAGATCTCCACTCTGAAAAGCCTTATTCCCAAGGTTGAAGTGTTGAACCGCCTCCGGGCTTGACCCAAGAGCAATTCTCCCGGGAAACATCACCGTCAAGATCAGTGTGGCGAATACAACAATATTGAAGTGGCGCCATCCGGCAACGTGGCTTCTGAAAGGAGGCATGGCTCCTGAATTGCACAGATTGAACATGTTCTTATGCCATTTAACTTACTTCGATTGACAACGACATTCAAGAAACATTGGTCTATCACGGTGAATCGTCACGAGGCTGCTGGACAAGTTCCAAATATGTCAAGGCAAAGTAAGAAGTTCCTGTTCTTAGCAAAGTAAGTAGTTCCTGTGGGCGCTAAGCGAAGGAGCCCGTAGGGCGACTGAGGTTAGCGCCCACGACGCGCCCCAGGGGGTGCTTCCTCCTGCTTTTCCACTCCCTGTTCCTGCCTCATAATTTTCCATAGCGGGGGACTCTGACGCAGATGGAAGTCTTTCATCCAAGGGCTGCCCGGTGTTCCCCGCCGAGGCGTCGAGATCGAGCGGGCTGAGGCGGACCGGGTCGGTTGGGGAACCGGCTCACACCGGCTCACCTTCAGGTAGCGATCCCGGAAGCGCACCCACACCGTCTGGTCTCGCCGCTCCTCCACCCGCACCGTCGCCCCTCGTAATCCCGGACGGATATCCGCCCGAGCGATCTGGTAGATCTGGGTGTTATACCGAATCGTGTAATCGTTGGCCACCACGCGCTCCTCGACGTGGCTCAAGATCGCCGCCAGGTCGTGCTCCGCCCGCAGCGGTCGATGCGCGTCGGTGGCTTTCTCCGCTTCCACCGTGAAGCGACGATTCCATAGCGGCAAGTACTCCTGCTCCAAATAAGCGTTGGCTTCCTCCAAGGTGTGCACGCCCGCCTTGCGCAGACCCTTCACCAGCCGGTCCTGGGCCGTGCCGAAAAAGCGCTCGATGCGCCCCTTCGCCTGCGGTGAGTGAGCCGCAATCCATCCTACCCCCAACTCCTTCAGCGCCCGCCCGATCTGCGTCCAAGCCTCTGGCCAAGCCTCGTCCGTCGGCCTCCCGCACCGGACGATTCACCGTAAACATGCTGTCCTTGTCGGTGTAAAATTCTCCCGGCCGCCCCCACCGCCTCAGATAACTCTCCAGCAAGCGAAAGTTCTCTTCCGTGGTGTCGTGCTCGGCAAAGCGCGCCCGGGCGCGACTGGTCGCGTCGTCGATCATCGCCAGCAGAAAGAGCTTCGGCCCTCGTCCCTCCAGCCAGTCGTGTTCCGACGAATCCCACTGCACCATCTCGCCGCAACAGGGCCGGCGCGCCCGCCACACGTGCACCTCTTCCACCCGCCGCCGCTTCCGCTTCCACACTCCCGCCTCCATCAGGATTTGCCGTACGCTCTCTTTGCTCACCACCACCCCGTGCTTCTCCCCCAGATACTCGGCCGCCAGCGTCGGCCCAAAGTCGGAGTACTCCCGCTTCACCAGTCGCACCACTTTCGCCCGCACCGTCGCGCTCAGCTTCCGCTTCGAGGCCCGCCCCCGCAGCCGGTGCAGGATCCCGCCATCGCCCTCCTTCCTCAGCCGCCCCACCAGCTTTCGCACCCAGCGCTCGCTCACCTTCAACTGCACCCCCGCCTGCTTCTGCGTCAGGTGTCCCTTTTCTGCTTCGTGCAACACCTTCAACCGATCCCGATCCCTTGCGCTCATCCACAGCTCCTGTTGTCTTTTCATCCCGACAGTCTGCCGGTTTCCTACAGGAACTTCTTACTTTGCCGCAATAGGATCTTTTCACTTTGCTGCGACAGACAACTTCCAAATATTTACACGTCATCCCATTTCTGATACTATGCGCGGCGAACAATGCAATTGCCTATCAGAACACGGGGGGCAACGGATCTGGGCAAACATATTTTTTATACTGGATTCATCACTTTCGTTTTGACTATTGGAGTCGTCGCATTTGGCCAGGAGCCGGCCGGCAAGACTCCTGCGCACACACCGGCGCCGGCCCAGCCGCGCCGTGTTCATCGGGCCCCGGCCTATCCGCCGCGCCCGCCCGCTCCTCCCGCGCAATTTGCGCATGGGAAGCAACTGTTTGAAGCCAACTGCAGCTTTTGCCACGGCGCAGACGCCCGGGGCGGAGAAACAGGACCCAATCTGGTCCGCGCCCAGGTTGTGCTGGACGATCAAAATGGCGAGCTCATCACTCCCATCATCCGCAACGGCATTCCCGATAAGGGGATGCCCAAGTTCGATTTGAGCTCCGGCGACATTGCTGCCATTGCAGCCTTTCTGCACCACCAGTCGCTTTCCAACCGGGGCGCCCCCAGCACCCTGGACATTCTGGTGGGCAACGCCAGGGCCGGCCAGGCATACTTTGACCAGCACTGCACGTCGTGCCATTCCGTCACCGGCGATCTTGCCGGCATCGGCGGCAAATACGATCCCAAGACAGTGCAGAACCTGATTGTGTCCGGCGGGGGGCGCGGGATGCGTCAACGGGGCGCCAAACTGCCGAAGGTCCCTCCCACCACGGTCACCGTCACCCTGCCTTCGGGCAAGACCATCGAAGGCAAGCTCGACCACCTCACCGCTTTTGTTGTGGGGTTGACGGAAGCTGACGGCACTGACCGCAGCTTTTTGCGCAACGGCGAAGTCCCCAAAGTTGTCGTCCACTATCCACTGCAGTGGCACCTGGATATGCTGCCCAGGTGGGATGATACCGACATCCACAATCTGACCTCCTATCTGGTCACGCTGAAATGACGAAAACCATCAAACTTTTTCTCGCTACTTCGTTGCTGTTTTTGCCTGCGCTGTTTCTGAGCCAGGGTCTCGATCCTGCTTCGATTTTGAAGCCGGCCACAGATTCCTGGCCCACCTATGCCGGCGACTATAGCCAGCAGCGCTACAGCCCTTTGACGCAAATCGACCAATCGAATGTCCATGCCCTGACGCTGGCATGGGTGAGCCCGCTGACGGCCGGACCGGGCGCCGGCGGCGGATTCCGCGGGCGCGGCGTTCCAACATATGTCGGCGGCGTGGCAACCAATCCGGTCACCATTCCGGGATCCAGCAGCGGGTCGCCGCGACTGGCCGGATCCATCCTGCAGGTCAACGGCATCCTCTACGTTTCGTCTCCGGATAACGCCTGGGCCATGGACGCGCTCGACGGAAAAATACTCTGGCACTACTGGTGGAAGTCGAGGGGCGCCACGCATATCGGCAATCGCGGCATGGCCATGTACCACGACTGGCTCTATTTTGAAACGCCCGACGATTACCTGGTTTCGCTCGACGCCAAAACCGGCCAGGAGCGCTGGCACAAGGAAATCGCCGATTTCAGCCAGCAGTATTTCTCCACCACGGCCCCCGTGGTGGTGGGCGATCACCTTCTGGTGGGGACGGGCGATGATCTGGATTCTCCCGGCTTTCTCCAGTCCTTCGATCCCGTAACCGGCGACCTGCAATGGAAGCATTACACCGTGCCCATGAAGAAGGGCGATCCGGGCTGGGACACCTGGCCCAGCATGGACGCGGCACGGCACGGCGGCGCCCAGGTCTGGATGCCGGGATCATACGATCCGGAAACGCACCTCTACATTTTCGGCACCGGGAATCCCACGCCGGCCTACACGGCCAAAATCCGCGGCCCCAAAACCTACACCAATCTCTTTACCTGCGCCATTGTCGCGGTGAATGTGGACACCGGCAAGATGGCCTGGTATTTCCAGACCTCGCCCGATGACACGCACGACTGGGACTCCACGCAAATGCCGGTGCTGGTGGACGCTGAATTCCACGGCAAGCCGCGCAAGCTGGTGATCCAGGCGGCCCGCAACGGCTATTTCTACGTGCTGGACCGCACCACCGGCGAGCACCTGCTCACCTCAAAGTTTTCCGCCGCGGCCAACTGGGCAAAGGAAATGGATGCCACCGGCCACGTGCTTCGCAACCCGGAAAAGGACAATACGATTCCCGGTTCGCTGGTGTCGCCCACCAACGGCGGCGCCACCAACTGGCCTCCGCCCAGCTTCTCTCCGCAGACCCATCTTTTCTATGTCACCCTCTACGAAGGCTACTCCATGTATTACCTGTCGCTGAAAAATCCCCGCATGCTGGTGGGGCTGGGCGGCAGTGAACAGGATGGCGTGGGTTCGCTGGGCACTTCCATCGCGGCCATCGATTACCAGACCGGCAAGGTCGTTCAAAAGTGGCGAGTGCCCGGATCGAACATCGGTTTTGGAGGCGAGCTGACGGGGTTGCTGACCACGGCAGGCCATCTGCTTTTCGACGGCGTGGGCGACGATATCGTGGCCTTCGATGTAGACAAGCTGAAGCCCCTTTGGCATTCCCATATTGGCAGGGTCGAGAACGCTCCCGAAACCTATATGCTGGACGGCCACCAATACATCCTCGTGGCGGCCAGCGGGTCCGTTTACGCGTTCTGTCTGCAATGATCGCGCGGCGGTAGCTCGGAGAAAGGGCAGGGTTGATGCGTGCCGAAGGCGCATTCCCGATCTTCCAGGCCCTCTCCCGTGGGGAGAGGGTGGACGCGCAAGCGGCCGGGTGAGGGGTTTTTAACCAGAGGTGATGCAACCAAAACTCTGATCCAACTTTATAACTCTCATCAAAGTGACGCAGGAGGCAATCATGGCCGATGACGCGAATCGAACGGAAAGTGCAAGCCGCAGAGAATTCCTGAAAAACATCACGGCCGGCGTGGGCGGCCTGATGCTGGCCAGCCGTGTGGGCAACACGTTCGCCGCTGCGGCGCAGCCCGCGGGTGCCACGCCGGATTGGACGGCGCAGATGGGCCTGGAGCTTTACACGGTCCGCGACGTCATTACCCAGGACTATCCGGGAACCCTGGAGAAGGTTGCGCAAATCGGCTACAAGGAAGTCGAACCGGCCGAAGACTACAACCACATGTCGCCCAAGGCCTTTCGCGCCCTGCTTGACCGCCTGGGCCTCCGCATGCCCAGCACCCACTCGGGCATTACCGCGGGAGAGGAAGCTGCTGTTGAGAAGCAGCTCGAAGGCTTCCAGATCATGGGCATCCAATACACCAGCCTCAGCGAACCCCGGCCACCGCGCCGGCTCGTCCGCCGGCCTCCCACTTCCGCCCAGCGCGCGCGGATGAGGGCGCGCATGGAGCGCGGCCGGACCGTGGATGACGTCAAGAGCGAGGCGGCGTTCCTCAACCGCTACGGAAAAATCGCCCAAAAGTTCGGCATCAAAATCCTGCGCCACAACCACACCATGGAGTTCCAGCCCTGCCGGGGAAGCAAGCTCATGCCCTACGACATCCTGCTGGCCGAAACCGATCCCGAATTACGTCGCCATGCAGATGGACATCGGATGGGCCACAGTGGCCGGGCAGAATCCCATCGAGTGGTTCCACAAACATCCGGGCCGGTTTGTTCTGTGGCATGTCAAGGACGTTGCCTGCCTGAAGTGCCTGCCGCCCGCGAGCGATGAATCCGCCCGGTTGCGCGCCGCCCGGCTGGTTCCCGTGGGAGAAGGCGACATCGACTACGCAAACATTTTCAAATACGCGGGCCTCGCCGGAATGAAGCACTTCGCCGTCGAGCAGGATTCGGCCGCTGCCTGGGGAGACTCCATGGCCGCCGCGCGGGTCAGCTGCCAGCATTTGCGCGCCATGCTCACCCACAAGGCCTGATCAACATCCGAACCCTTAAAGCCGGGTGGACCTTCCGTTCATCCGTTGGGAACCCCGGCTCGGCCCACCTGACGGACGTAGAAGTTCCCTCGTAGGGCTCATTGCAACCGTGAATCCCCACCACCGTGGCCGACGATTCCTGCACGCGCCACTCAAGGCTGCGGCACCTGAAAATTCCAGGCAAGCGTATTGTCACATCCACGGCAAAGGAAGCATAATCGATCCCTGAGCAAACGCCCGGATCCCGGTCCAAATTTAACAACGGAGAGCTGCCTGCCGATGAAACACGTCACACGTCGAAAATTTATGGGTAAGGCCGGATGGGGCACCGTTGCCGCCTGCTCGCCCATCCTGATCGCATCTGATGAGGCGGTGTTGTCATTCGCCGCGCAGGATGCGCCAGGCAAGACGGCCGTCCTGGACGATTTCGAAACGGCGGAGTCGCTCAAGCGGTGGGACGGGCAGGTGACCCTCTCGCGTGAGCACGCAAGCCACGGGCTCCGGTCACTGAAAGCAACGCTGTTCCCGAAAACACTTTCGACTGAAAAACTTTCCAAAGACTGGCAGGGGTATGACCGGTTGCTCCTGGACATCTTTAATCCCGAGCCCCGGGACCTGATGCTGGGGATGGGCATCTACGACGAACTGGCCGATGACGCAACGGCTGACTATCTGGATGAAGCTTTCCGTGTGGGGCGAGACCTCTTCCTCATTCCCGGAATGAATCACATCGAAGTGGAGTTGAGCGGCTTGCAGGTTTCTGCGAGCACCCGCAAGCTGGCGCTCGACAAGGTGCGAAAGTTCACCCTCACAGCCGGAGGCCTGCGCCGGCCGGTTGTGATTTACGTGGACAACCTGCGGCTTGTGAAAGGCCCCGAAGGCGAGGCGACGGCTTCGCTCCGCCGGCCTGAAGATGGAACTCTCAGGCTCGGCAATGGTTTCATCATACCGGGTCAGGTGGGGCCGCACGATGCCATCCCGGAATCCGCCAGCGTCAAGCGCAAGCGGGAAGAAGCACGGAAGGAACTCAGTCGGCTGAAAGAAACGATTGCAGCCGCGCAAATGATGGGGCTGGAGACGATTGATCACGAAATCCCGCTGGTGACGGCAGAGCTGGGACTCGACGTCCGCACCCAGATGTCCTGGTTCAATAACGACAGGACAAAGAGTGAGATGTTTGATTACGTGACGGCTTCCTGCCGTGCCGGCCGCCTGGACCTGGACGATCTGATCTCGGGCGCACGGCGCCTTCCTGACACGGACGATACCCAGGTGGGCAGGGTTTCCGTCTCCGCTTATCCCCACCTCAGGGGACTCAAGATGAAGGACGGTTTCTTTGTCAACGACGACGGCGAACCGTTGCTGATCCTGTCCCTTCACTCACCGAGCAAGAAGCTGACCCGTTTTTTCGCCACGCCTTTCCAGCACATTGAGAGTTACACCGCCGGTGGCGGATCGCGCTGGACGATTGACCGATCTCCTGTCTACGCGGCCTTCAAGAAATATCCCGACACTCACCGGGTGGGGTGGGACGGCTGGTGCGGGCACTTGATCCGCGACCGCTGGTCCATGGGAGGCGGCCGGGGAGAAGTGGTTATTTGCCTGGAGAGCCCGCACATCAGTCGCGCCATTGAACAATACATTCAACGCGAAGCGCCCGGCTGGAAGAAGAATCCCGAACTGCTTTACAACATTATGGCTTACGAGCTGCAATACATCTGCTACTGCGAACGCAGCCAGCAGATGTTTCGCGAGTGGCTGCAGCAGAAATACCAGAATTCCGTCAAGGCTGTGAACAAGTGCTGGAAGACGGAATTCAAGAGCTTCGACCAGATCGTCGCCCCTCCGACGAAGCACGCGGTTCCCCTGCCGGGCACCAATCGCGCCCAGTGGTTTGACTGGGCCTGCTTTAACCAGGAGCGCCTGACCCGTCATCTGGCGTGGGTGAAGAGTGTGATGCGGAAGTTCGGGGCTGAAACGCCCATCACCTCCGGAGGCAGTTCCAGCATGCTGGCGGGAAGCAATGGGACGTCCGGTATTGATGAGGAGTTGCTGATCGGCCAGGTTAACGACATCGTGTTGCAGGAAGGCGGCGGGTCAACCCTTGGGACCGACCTGGAGTGGGCGTTGGCCCTGCGGAAGATGCCTCTTGCGGACCCGGAACTGTCTGGCCAGGTGCGTGACCTGCTGCCGCAATTCCTGCACGGCAAGTCTGTAATGCAGCTCTATTACTGGCCTTCCCAGCCTAATGCACAATTTCCCAGTGGCAATGGGTCTGCCATCCCATACAGTTGGAGGTGGCCGCTCAGCGATGTCGCGGAACTGCTGCGCGTCGCTCTCGATATCCGCCGGCTGAACAAGGAGATTGCCGCCTTCGCTACCGCCCAACCCGAGGTGGCCATTCTGTATTCGAAGACGTCGATCATCCAGGTCCCTCCCGAATTGATGCGTGCGCGCTCGACGCCCTATCTGGTCGAACTGAGGCGCGTGTATGAAGGAAGCCTCTGCCTCGACGCGAACACGACCTTTATCACTGAAAAGCAAATCCTCAAGGGGATGGCGTCCCGGTACAAAGTGATTCTCGTCCCTGCCGCCAAACATCTGCCTCCGGAGGTGGCCCAGGCGCTGCTCGACTATGTGCAGGAAGGCGGACACCTGGTGGTTACCCCCGAATCCCTCATGACGGACCCGTATCTTCGCCCTCTGAATTTCTTCGACCAGATCGGAATTCGAATCCTGAAGGCCGACGCTGCTTCCGGCTACAAGCTGGGCGCGCTGGAACAACAGTACGACCAGACAATGCGGCAGTCGATGGCGTCACGGGGCGCGGCCACAAGGGAAATCGCCACGCTCCCCAGTGACGAACTGGGTAAGACCGCGTTCAAGCTCAGCGGCCGGGGCGTCGTCCAGACACTGACATCCGGCGACGGAAATGCTGTGCTTGCCCGCTTCACAGACGGGCGCCCCGCGATGGTCAGGCACGCGCGAGGGCGGGGAAAAGTGTATTGCCTGGCCATGCCTCTCGAACCCTCCAGCTACGCCCGGCTGCTTGACCGCCTGTTTGAGCACGCTGAAATCTCGCGCCCCGTCCGCTTTACGGACTCAGAAGGGCAGCGCATCTGGCAGGTCGAGGGGCGAAGCATACGGCGGGATGGTGATTGGCTGCTTTACCTGGTTAATCATGGGCGCAAAAAGGAGATGGTGAAACTGGCGTTGCCGGTGAAGGCACAATCTCTAACGGACTTGCGGCGGGGCGGTGAGATGGTGCCCGAAGACCTCGTCGCGCTGGAGCCGGGGGAGACCCGGCTGATCCGGGTCAGATAGCGGATGCCCATTTCCGCCGCTGCGCGTTTGACGATTTCCTCCAGCCTCTTTCCTGCTTGCTCAAGATTTCTGGTGCGGATATGGCCGGGAGCCATCTGTAAACACACCGCTAAAGGGAGTGTGGCCGTGAAAAGACGATTGTTCCTGAAATATTTGACTGCTCTGACGCCCATGATGGGTGCTGAGAGTCTTGCTGCCCGCCGTGGGACCAACGCTTCCGCCACGCAGGCCGGCCAGCCGGCTGCCGGAAGGAAAATACCGGCCCGGCCGCATCACGAATGAGTACACGCAGTTCCTGCCGGGGGAAAAGGAAGCCCTGCAAAATGTGCCGAAGGTTCTGGCCATTGATGGACTGGCGTGAAGGCGCAGCACAAGGGACAGACGAAGACGCTGAAGGTCGGCGAATCAGTCAACGGATGGCAACTGGTGGCCGTCCTGCCGTGGCTTAACGGCGTGGCGACCGCGGTGTTTGAAAAACACGCGACCCACCAGGGCGCAATTTCTTATGTGACGGAACAGGGCGAAATCGCTCACATCCCGAAACGCGTCGGCGACCTCTCGAAGATCCGCCCCAGGCCCGTCAATCCGCCGGAAAAGCTGGGCGAACTCAAGCGCCCCAGGCAATACGTTCCTGGCCCGGATGTTTATGGCAATTACATTTTGGAATCAGACGAAGATCCCTGTTACGAAAACGTGGCGGCGCTGGGACCGGAATTTATCGGATGGACGCTGGTGGCCAATGGTGACACGGGTCCGGAAGGCGCGATGTGGCTGGAGCCTGACGGCAAGTCGCGCGAGTTTGGGACGGACCCGCAGTCGCTCTGGGCGCCGGACATGACCGGCCGGCTGTTTGAGCCTCTCGGCCGCCTGCCCTATCTCTACAATTATGTTCAAGGCTACAGCAAGCGAACTGCTATGGGAGGTTACCTTCCGGCCGCCGACATCGGCGTCTGGAACCCCACGTTCAAGGTGGGATATGAGGTGATGGCCGTCCTGCCGCAGGGGAAAGACGCGAAGCCTGTGGCGCGCGTTCGCGTGATGCAGCCGCAGGGGCCGGAATTCGTCGAGCACTTCTGGAACGGATCGCGTGAGGAGTTTTTCTCTGCACTTGTTGGCGTGTGGAACCAATGGCATCACTTTTTTGAAGACAGAATGAAAGTGGAGATTCCGGACCCGTGGCTGCTGGATGGCGCCCGGGCGGGGATCGCCCTTTCGCGCGCCAGCTATCGCGGGCTGAACCCGACCTACCAGATTGGCGAAGGTGCCTACACCAAGATTCCGGAACGCAGCCACGCGCTGTTTCCGGTGGCCCACTACGAATTTGTCTGGGTCCACCAGCTCTGGAACCTGACGGACGAGGTCGAGCCGTATTTCCAGCATTACCTCGAACACTACATCCTGCCGGACGGCAACTTCCTTTACAACACGCAGGACCAGGTGGAAGCGCCGCTGAACGCCGGAGTGTTTCTGGAGAACTCCGCGCGGGCTTACGACTACACGGGGGACCTGGACGCGCTCCAGAAGCGCCTGCCGGTACTGAGACGAATGATCGACTTCGTTCTCAAGCGATACGAGTACAGTAAGGAGACGTTCCCGACGGACGAACCGCGCCACGGGCTGATCTGGGGCTCGCCGGAAGCCGACAACGGCGACCCTCGGAATGATTATCCGAACTCGCATCCTTATTATTACCAGAACGCTGCGTGGACCTGGCGGGGCCTCGTGGAGCACGCCCGCTGTCTCAATCGCGCCGGGCGGGAACAGCAATGACGCGAAGCTGCAGCAGGAGGCGAAGAAGGTCGCCGGGATCGCCGCCGAGATGCGTCCACTGATCGAGCGCTCCCTCAAGTCCGCGCTGGCTCGGCGCAATCCGGCGATGAAGCAGGCGGGCATCACGCCCTTCACTCCATTTGATACCGGTCGAAGGCCAACCGAGTTGACCAGTTATGAGAACCACCGCTTCATGATGGACTGGTGGACCAGCGACTGGGGCGACGCGGCGCTTGACCGGGGCCACTTTGATCATCGCAGGATGGCCGGCGAGCAGATTCTGGGTCTGAACACTGACGGCGACTCGGTCCGCACCTCGAACTTTATGTCGCACGGAACGCTTTCGTATCTGATTCGGCAGGATGACTATCGGCCGTTTCTGCTGACCCTCTATGCGCTCGCCTGCTACACCATGGATTCGGGCAGCCGCTACTCGCCGGAAGATGCCTATCTGCCGGGCGGGCATCCGGGCGAGGGCAGCCGGTACGGATGGTCGGCCGTGATCAACAGTGAGTTGCAGGTGGCGCTCGGTTTGCGCTGGCTGCTCTGTTATGAAGAGCATGACCGCGCGGTTGTCCACCTGCAGAAGGCCGCGCCCAAACACTGGTTTGCGGCCGGAGAAAAGATCCACGTCGAGAACTGCCCTACTCGCTTCGGGCATATTACCTGGACTACCGAATCGCTTTCCGGACCTGGAAACTCGGGGCGCTGGCGGTGCCGGCTGAAATTTGAGAAGCCACTCGCAGCCGATCTTTTCCTGCACGTTCACACGCCGGACGGACGGCCTTTGAAATCCGCCTCGATGGGGAGCGTTCTGCCCGATCGTGTGATGCTGAATGCCACAATGATGGCAGGAAAGACAGAACTGACGGTGAATATCGCATAGTTCCGGGTTAACGAAGTTCATGCCCCGCAACACAGGCTGGGTTACAATTTCCATCAAGCACTGGAAGTCGGTGAGGCGTCTGCAAATGGGAAAAAGCCTGTGGACCGGCCAAAGTGGAATTGCACGCGTCTTTCTGCTCATTCTGCTGGGGCTCGTCCTTTACTTCGTGGGACGAATTCTTCAGCCCTTTTTTACGGCGCTCGCCTGGGCTGCTATTCTGGCAACCGTTTTCTACCCTGTTTATCTGCGAATGGAGCGCTATCTTCACCGGCGGGAACTGGCAAGCGCCATCTGCTGCGTGCTGCTGACGGTGGCCATTATTCTTCCGGTTGTGGCGCTGTTGTTTCTGATGGCCGGCGAGTCCGTTAAGGCGTACAGGACCCTGGAAGATGTGATTGCCACCGGCCTGCCGGCAAAGATCGCCGCCATCCATAATTCTGGTCGCCTACAAAACGCTCACCCGGCATCTCCAGGAAATGGGCATGCCGGAGCCCAACATTGGCGCCACAGCGATGCGCGCAGTCCGCGCGGGAAGCCGGTTGCTGGTAGAGCACAGCGCTTCGGTCGTTTCTGGTTTTATGAACTTTATTGTTCAGCTCTTCGTGATGCTGTTCGGCCTCTACTACCTGTTCCTGCAGGGGCCGCAAATCCTGCGCGAGTTGCGAAGCCTCATTCCTCTCCGGCCTGAGTACGAAGAACAGATCACCCGGAAATTTACAGGCGTGGTGAACGCCACGTTCACCGGGAGCCTGGCGGTCGCCCTGATTCAAGGAGCGTTGGGCGGCCTGGGCTTCTGGGTTTTCGGCATCGGCGCGCCGCTGCTGTGGGGAGCGACTATGGCCCTGGTCTCTCTGCTTCCGATGTTGGGAACGGCGCTGGTCTGGGGGCCGGTGGTCATCTTCTACCTGCTGACCGGGTCGGTATTGAAAGGGCTTCTCATGCTGGCGGTCTTTGGCGTTGTGGTGGGTTCCGTCGACAACATCCTGAAACCCATTCTCATCCAGCGCGGAATGGAGATTCACACTTTTTGGGTTTTTATCAGTGTCATCGGCGGGCTCAGTGTCTTCGGGTTTCTGGGCATGGTGCTGGGACCGTTTCTTTTTACTATCCTGGTTGTGCTGCTCGAAATCTACAAAGTCGAATTCGGAAGCGCGGCCACAGAGGAACCCGCGTCCTGAGCTCTGGCGCGGGGAATTCGCAGAACTGGCCGGCGGAATGGTCCGGGAGAGCCGGGTTGAACCTGGCGTCCCGAGAGCCGCTCCGTGGACCCCATCTGATTGACCTTTCCCGAATCCAGTTGTTAAGATGACCAAGGTTGAATCAACGGAGGGAAAACTGTGGACCGATATACACGCCATCAGCTGAAACATGATGACTTCCAGGAAAAAATGGAGGCGCTTCAGGTTTTTGCTGAGGAGCACCTGAAGCAGATCATCCTGATCAGCGCGGCTGTGATTGTGGTGGCCGGCGCAGCGTGGTGGATGAAGAGTTACTACGCCCATCAGGAAGCTGCCGCGAATGCCGAGCTGCAGACCGCCATCTCGACTTTCCACGCATACGTGGGCAGCAGCCAGGAGAGCGCTCTGATGGGGGCGGGAGAAACTTATCCAACGGCCAAAGCGAAGTATGAAAAAGCCCTCACACAGTTTTCTGACGTCGTCAAAACTTATCCCCGTACCAAGGCCGCCTCATACGCCCTGATCCAGATGGGAATTTGCCAGTCGCAAATGGGCAACGAGACAACCGCCATCAAGACTTTGAAAGAATCTGCAAAAAACTCCGATCAGGAGATTGCTTCCCAAGCCCGCTTTGCATTGGCCGGAGTCCTGGCAAAAACGGGGAAACCCGACGAGGCCGCGAAAATCTATCAGGGCCTTGCGGACCACCCCACCACCATGGTTCCTCGCGCCACGGCGCTGCTGGCCCTGGCGGACGTTTACCGCGCCGGGCAGCCGAAGCGGGCTCGCGAGATTTATCAGCAGGTCCAGAAGGAGTTCGGTTCCGACACCGTGATTGCCGAATCTCTCAAGCAGCAGCTCGCCACATTGCCCCAGTAGTCCGTGAAGTTCCGAGGCCGTGCCGCATCTGCTTTTTCTCATTGCGGCGGTCACTTGTCTCACGACCGTTTCGTGATAAATTCTGAATAAGAACAGCACGTTTCGTCACAGGCGGCGGGGTGTGTTGCCATTCAATTCGAGGACTGCTGCAGATGCCTGAAGCCGAAAGGGAAACGCTTGAAGCCGACGTGGTGATTGTGGGCGCCGGCCCCGCCGGGCTCAGCTGCGCGTTGCGTCTTGCCCAGTTGCTTGAGCAGCGCAACGCGAAATCCCCTCCCGGCCCCGCCCTTTCAGCGGAGAACATCTACATTCTGGAAAAGGCCGGGGAGATTGGCGCCCATTGCCTTTCCGGCGCAGTGCTGGACCCGCGCTCGCTGCGCGAACTGGTTCCAGACTTTGAATCGAAGGGTGCGCCGCTCGAATCGCCGGTGACCGATGACGCCGTCTATTTCCTGACGCATCGAGGCCAGTGGAGATTGCCCGTTCATCCTCCTTTCCTTCAGAACCACGGAAACTACATTGTCTCGGTCAACAAGCTGGCCAGGTGGCTGGGCGGTCTGGTGGAAGCCGCCGGCGCGAACCTTTTCCCGGGCTTTGCGGGTTCTGAAATCCTTTACGACGGCCGGCGAGTGGCGGGTGTCCGCACGGATGATAAAGGAATCGACAGGAACGGAAATCCCAAATCCAACTTCCAGCCCGGATATGACCTTCGCGCCAAAGTGACGGTTCTTGCGGAAGGTACGCGCGGCTCGCTGACCCAACAGTTGGTCCGCCAACAGGGGCTCGACCGGGCCGCGAACCCGCAGGCCTACTCGCTGGGCGTGAAGGAGCTGTGGCAGGTTCCGGCCGGGCGCATCAGTCGTGGACAGGTGATCCACACCGCCGGCTGGCCGCTCAGTGGGCGGCAGTTTGGCGGAGGCTTCATCTACGCGCTGGAAGAGACGCAACTTTCCGTGGGTCTTGTGGCCGGGCTGGACGCTGAAGACCCGCGCTTCGACGTCCACAACAGCTTCCAGCAATTCAAGACGCATCCTTTTGTGAGGGGCCTGCTCGAGGGCGGCGAGATGCTGCGCTACGGCGCCAAGACCATTCCCGAGGGTGGATATTTTTCGATTCCCACGACCGCCACGGATGGCGCGCTGATCATCGGCGATGCCGCCGGGTTTCTGAATGCCCAGCGGCTGAAGGGCATCCACCTGGCGATCAAGACCGGCATGCTGGCGGCGGAGACGATCTTTGATGCGCTTTGCCGGCAGGACTGCTCGCAGGCGGCGCTCGAACAGTTTGAGGCGAAGTGGCGAGCGAGCTGGGTCCGTGACGAACTTTGGAAAGCGCGCAATTACCGCCAGGGTTTTGAGCACGGTTTCTGGCCCGGAGTGCTGCACGCAGGTCTGCAGATGGCGACGGGCGGACGCGGCGTCCGCGCCCGCTATCCGCTGCGCAAAGATCACGAGCACATGAAGCACCTGGACGAGATGGGACCCGGTGGCGCCGCCAAAATCAAGCCCGATGGCAAGCTGACGTTTGACAAGCTCTCCGACGTCTACCGCTCCGGGACGCACCACGAGGAAGACCAGCCCTGCCACCTGAAAATTGCGGACTTTGACATCTGCAATAACCGATGCACGCACGAATATGGGAATCCCTGCCAGCACTTCTGCCCGGCCGCCGTGTATGAAATGGAGGACAGCCCGGACGGCTCCGGCAAACGCTTGAAGATCAACGCGTCGAACTGCGTGCATTGCAAGACCTGCGACATCGCCGACCCTTATGAGATCATCACTTGGGTGACGCCGGAGGGCGGCGGCGGGCCACGTTACGATCGAATGTAAAGGAATGCCGGGATGCCGCCGGCGATGGCTGTGCGGTCCCGTGGAATGAACGGATTCCAGACTGAGATTATGGCAAACGCATCAGAGAAATTCGCAACAACAGTGAGCGGGCAGGCCGGGAACGAAGCCCGTAAGAAACGAGTCGAGCTGGCGGAAAATCCCCGTGAGTTCACCCGCTGGCAGCGGTTTCAGATTTTCATCGCAAGCTGGCTTGGCTATCTCGCCGTGCTTGTGATCGGGCGGACGTTGCGCTGGCACGTGGAGGGATGGGAAAACTGGGAAGCCGCGAACCGGGCGGGGAAGGGCATCATCTACACCTTCTGGCATCGCGAGATCTTCTCGGCGTGCTGGTTCTGGCGGCGGCGCGGTATCGTGGTGATGACCAGCCAGAATTTTGACGGCGAGTATATCGCGCGCATTATCCGGATGCACGGCTACGGCTCCTCGCGCGGATCGAGCAGCCGGGGCGCCGGGCGCTCGCTGGCGGAAATGGCCCGCTGCCTTCGCTCGGGGCGCGATGCGGCCTTCACCATCGACGGGCCGCGCGGCCCAAAATTCGTGGCCAAGCGTGGCTCGGTGATTCTGTCGCGCTCCACCGGAGCTTCCATCCTCTGTTTTCATGTCGCCCTCAGGAAGGCCTACGTCTTCAGCAAGACCTGGGACCAGACCCAGTTTCCTCATCCCTTCAGCCGCGCTGCCATCTTTATCGCCCCGCCGATTGTGGTGCCCAAAGACGCTGACGAAGAAGAACAGAACGCGCAAGCAGGAAGAAGTGCAGAAGGCGCTGGATGAATTGCGGCGGCGCGGCGAAGCGTGGGCGACGGTCGATTAGCCAGCCCCGGACGTTATCTCTCGGTATAAGCCAGGGATTTTGCCACCTTTATGAGCTCAGCGCGGCCGGCGCCTGCCGACCTGTTGCCGCGGATGGCAATCATAAAGCGGTCAAAAGGAAATACCAGGGCGTTGGAGTTACCGGCTTCCAGGCGAGCCTTCCACCTGTTGGGAAGCGTCTTGCCGCCCGGCGCGGAATCGCTTTCCATCCAGTTAAAGTACTGTGCTTCCACGGTTTCGCTTCCGATGCGCAGCGAGACCGATTGGGGTGTGCGGCCCGTCGTTCCCGCAAAGGGTCTTTCCGTCATGGGTGAAACGAAAACCTGAAGCGGACAGGCGGTTTTTCTGGCCCAGCACCCTGGGTCCCTGTATTGGATTTCAATTTCAGCCTTACCGGTTCCGAAGCCATCGGCCGGGTGCCGGTTGACTTTCCACATCTCGTAGCCGGCAGGCAGGTATTGGGGTGTAGGAATGAGGGCGTTCACCGTGGCGGGAAAGTCAGGGGGCATGTAAGCGTGCAGTGGAATTCGAATTTCCTGCTGCGCCCGCAGGTTGACGGGCCCGAAAATTGTTGCGGCCACGGCAGCGACGGCCAGGCAGTAAATCAGTCGGCGTCTCCATGAATAGACGGAGGCGAATGGGTTCCAAATTATGATGGATTGACTCGCGCCCATGTGAGGAATACCTCCTTGAGCGAAATCGGACGTACCCGCGGTCGAAGATCAGCTCTTAATTCCTTTTTATCTCCGATCGAGCCTTGCTGTAAAGTGAGAAGTTCGCACGGCGGCTATGAAGAATGCCAGGGCGGGAATTGCCTGGCCGGCGATCACGGCCAGCGAAAGATACAACCGGTTGGAACTGCGGACGAATCTTAACCTGCTTGAGGAGGAAGACGGGAATGGGAAGTGAATCAGGCGAAAAGCTCGCGCATTACACGGCTTACCGGGCGGCGGGTCCGATTACGTTGGACGGCAAACTGGACGAGCCGTCGTGGGCGATGGCGCCGCGTTCGAGCGCCTTTGTGGATATTGTGACGGGCGAGCCGGGGTGGTTCGACACGCGCGTGGCGATACTTTGGGACGACGAGAACCTCTATTTCGGTTTCCGGGCTGAAGAGCCGGACGTTCAGGCCACGCTGACCGAGCGCGACTCAAAGATTTACGAAGACAATGACGTGGAAGTCTTCATTGCCGGGCAAGGACGCTTACTACGAGTTTGAGATCAACGCGCTCAACACGATTTACGAAGTTTTCTGGATCTGGAAAGACCAGATGAAGCCGGGAGGGAAATTCCACGGCAAGCCGGAATGGAATCCGACCCAGCATAAAATCATGGAGATTGACGGCATCGGCGGGCACGTGCATCCGCGCGGCTGGCGTTACGGCTTTCTGGACTGGGACTATCCGGGACTGAAGCATGCCGTACACGTGGACGGCACGCTGAACAAGCGCGATGACGTGGACAGGGGCTGGACCGTGGAACTGGCGTTTCCGTGGAAAGGGCTCGAACTGCTGGCCGACGGCCGCTCGTTGCCGCCGAAGGACGGCGACGTCTGGCGCATCGACTGCTCGCGCTTCCAGCAGGTGAATAAGGAAGGCAAGCGGCTGGAAGTGAGCCCCGGGTGGACCTGGAACAAGCACGGCTTCTACGATTCGCACATCCCGGAGGTTTTCACCTACGTGCACTTCTCAGACAAAGTAGTGGAGGAAGGGCTGAAGTGACCGGGAAAGCCCCTGGTGGGGTTCCATACAACCCCCCGCTTTCGCAGAGCTCGAAAGCAGCTCTGCGCCACCCTCGAAATTCTGTGCTACCCCGCCTGCTTTCGGGTTGCCTGCTTGAGAGCGGCGGCCACGAGTGGCCAGCCCTCGGCGACGCTCGGCACGCTGGGCTTCCAGCCCGAGCCTTTCTTGAATCGGGCGTTGGAGACCCTCTGCGAGCGTGAGAGATAACTCCACACGCCTCCGAAAGTGGCTTTGCCCAGCACACCTGGAAAGCGGAACGGTTTGGGCGCGTGGACGGCGTCGGCCAGAGTGTGCAGATAGTCTTTGAAACTGACCGGATTTTCGTCCACCACGTTGTAGGTTCCGGCGGGCAGATTGAGCGAGCCCAGAACGGCGGCGCCTGCATCCGGAATGTAAATGGAACTGACGTAGTGGGCGCCCGAGCCGGGCTGGACCAGCAACCGCCGCCTCATCATGCTGATCATGTCAGCCGTCAGATTTGATTCGGGTCCGTAAAAACCGCCGAAGCGGAGGACGATCCCACGTCCGCCGGATTGCGAGAAACGCTCCGCCTCCTTTTCACCGTCGAGTGCGGAGCGCAGGATTTCACTCTCGCCATCGTCGGTGGGGGCCTCTTCCGTGATCCACCGGGTTCCGGCGTCCTCATAGACAAAAGTCACCGATTCGTGAACATAGACCTGCACGCCCTCGGCAATACCGGCGTCCACGAGGATGCGGGCCCCCTCAGTGCGCAGCAGGTTGGTTTCCTGCCAGGCTGCCCTGCTGCGCATTTTTGCAATGGGAGGGATTTTCGTCGTCAGACGCAGGATGGCCTCAGACCCCGCAATGGCCTGGCGCACTTCCTTCGGGTCGTATAGGTCCACCTGAACTGGATCCGCGCCAAGGCTGCGAACCAGGTCAGCCTTCTGTTCGGTTCGGGCCGTCGCGCGGACCTGATGCCCGGCTTCAACCAGCGACTTCACACTTGCACGCCCCAGAACACCCGTTCCACCCGCAACAAAGATTTTCATCGCGGCCTCCAGTCTGTTGGGTCCTTAAGGTGCCGGAAAAATCGCATGCGCAGGGACATGGCAGGACGGTCAGCCCTCTTCCAAATGGCTCCGTATTCCCTCTATATGTTACGAGGCGCCACGGCACAATACAAGTGTCCCGCAGCACCAGCGTAACGCCTCTGATGCGCTGGGCCAGGCCAGATGCGTCCATTCGGCTGTTCATTTGGGATTCGGCAGAGGCCGGCCGTGCCGGCCAGCCTCTATCGAAGGTGACATTCTATTTTTAGGACACCGGCTTGATTTCACGAATCCAGATGTTGCGATAGCGCACGGGGTTGTGATGGTCCTGGAGAACCAGCGGGCCCGTGCTGCCCACGTCGGGCTTGTAATGTGGAAAGATGCGGTGTCCGGTGGAACCCCAGATTTCCGTGTGGTTCTGTACGAGCACGCCGTTCTGGAAGACGGTGACGTAAGCAGGCAGATGGACTTCGCCGCCCTGCCAGATCGCCGGGGTGAAGGCGATGTCGTAGGTCTGCCACTCACCGGGAGGCCGGCAGGCGTTGACCAGCGGCGGATGCTGGCCGTAAACGGCGCCGGTCTGGCCGTCGGCATAAGTGATGTTGTTGTAGGTGTCGAGAACCTGGATCTCGTACTGGCCCTGCAGGAAAACGCCGCTGTTGCCGCGCCCCTGGCTGTTGCTTTGCGGAGGCGTGGGCTCGCTCCACTCGAGGTGAAGCTGGATGGGGCCGAATTCTTGCTTTGTCTCGATGACGCCCGCGCCGGAAACAACCTGGACGTAGCCGTTTTCAACTTTCCATCCGGCGGGTCCGCCTTTCGCGGACTGCCACTTGGAAAGATCCTTGCCGTCAAACAGTACGATGGCGTCGGAAGGCGGACTGCCCGGAGTCTGCTGGGTGCTGAAGGTGCCCGGAGTAATGACAGGCGGCCGCGGTCGCCGGCCGTCATGCACGTGCCACTTGCCACCGGGCAGCATGGGCGTGTCCTCATAACCAATCGGTTCCTTGTGCTGCTGGCCGTTGGCGCGAATCTGGAAGCCAAGCAGCACGGCAACCGCAAGGGCGGCAAAAAATGCAGGAAGAACCATGGAACTCTTTTTCATCGCTGAGCGCTCCTTTGGATGCAGATCATAAAAACTGAGAGACGTATTTTTATCACGATTGGGGAAGAAAATCAGGTGGTTGTTTGAGCTGCGTACAGCAGGATGGCCCGGCACGGTCGCCGGCGGAGGGGAAAATGCCGGAGGAC
Source organism: uncultured Acidobacteriota bacterium (assembly GCA_963783155.1). GTDB lineage: Bacteria > Acidobacteriota > Terriglobia > UBA7540 > UBA7540 > SCRD01. The sequence continues at coordinate 401,245 of CAWANC010000006.1, forward strand.
TGCCTGCCTTACTCGCTACGAGCCAGTTGTTGCAGCCTGGGATAAAGGGCTTCAACCTGCCGGCGGGTTTCTTCCAGGCTGCCGGAGCCGTCGATCACAAAATCGGCGCGGCGACGTTTTTCCTCCGCTGGCATCTGGCTGGCAATTCGGCGGCCGGCTTCCTCGCGGCTCAGGCCGGTTTTTGCCATCAGCCGCTCGATCTGTTGTTCAGGCCGGCACCAGGCGACAATCGTTTTCACAAAACGCCCGGGAATTCCGGTCTCATAGATCAGCGCCGCGTCCACGATAACGACAGCCCCGGGGTTTTTAGCGCAATGCTCCGCGGCCAGTTGGCCGATGCGTTCGATGATGCGCGGATGGACGATACGGTTCAGTTGCTGCAGTTTGGCGGGGTCGGCGAAAACCAGTGGGCCGAGTTTCTTTCGGTCAATGCGGCCGGCGGAGTCGAGAATTCCACGCCCAAACGCGGCCACAATCTCGGGGTGGGCGGGCGAGGATGGGAGCAGCATCTCGTGGCCGATCTTGTCGGCATCAATGATGTAGGCGCCGAGATCACGGAACATCGCGGCGACGGTGCTCTTGCCGGAGGCGATGCCGCCGGTCAGTCCAAAATAACGCGCAGAAACGCTCATGAGCTTGAGGTGAATGAAACCCCGTAAAACAGATGATGCAGCACGGCCTGGTCACAGCCAGGCTGCCCGCAGGCGCGCGCTAGGCCCTTGCGGCGGCCCGCGTTCCCCTGCGAAGCTTGGCGGCCTTGACGGTGTTGGACATCAGCATGGCGATGGTGAGCGGACCAACGCCTCCCGGGACCGGGGTAAAAGCGCCCGCCTTTTCCATGGCGTCCTCGGGCTGTACGTCGCCCACGAGTACCGAACCTTTGGCCTTCAGCTTTTCCAGCGGCGCCGTCGGGTCGTGATAAATCTTCCGGACCTCTTCTTCCGTTGTCAGGCGGTTGATGCCGACGTCGATCACCGTGGCTCCGGGCTTGATGAAGTCACCTGTAACGAATGCGGGCCTGCCCATGGCGGCCACCAGGATGTCGCCCTCGCGCGCCACGCCGGGCAGGTCCTGCGTCCGGGAGTGGCAGATGGTGACCGTAGCGTGGTTGTGGAGCAGCAGCATGGCGACGGGCTTGCCCACAATATCGCTGCGACCGATGACCACGGCGCGCGCACCCTTCATGGTGACGCCGCTGCGGCGAAGGATTTCGATGATCCCCGCCGGCGTGCAGGGAATCAGCCCCGGGCTGTTCCGGACGAGATTGCCCACGCTGACCGGATGGAATCCGTCAACGTCTTTGGCCGGGTCAATGGCTTCCAGCACCAGCTTGGAATCCACCTGCGGCGGCAGCGGAAGCTGCACCAGGATGCCGTCAATTTCGTCACGTGAGTTGAGGTCGTGGACCAGTTCGAGCAGGCGCTCGGTAGTGGTGTCGGCCGGCCACTCGATCTTTTCGCTGTAGAGCCCCAAATCTTCGCAGGTTTTCACCTTGCTGCGGACGTAAATCTGCGACGCGGGGTCTTCACCCACCAGCACAGCCGCCAGGCCGGGCGTGATGCCGGCAGCCTTCAGTTCGCTGATCTGCTCCCCGAGTTCTGCCTTGATTTCGTCACGGATTTTTTTGCCATCGAGAATGCGCGCGGACACTGTTGTTTCCTCTCTGGGGTGGAATAACCTGCCAGTTTAACATAACTGGCAGGCGCTGCCTGCTGCGGCCCGCGATGGGAATGAATTGTGTGGAAGCCCAGGCCGGGCTTCTCCTTCAGAGCCACGGATTTGGAACGCGCTAACCTTTCGACTATAATGCTTTTACGGTATTTGCCGTCTCCTGCTTGGGTGCTTCCGGAGTAAGGGAAATCCGGCGCACGAACCCATCAGGATATCTGTCGGATGGTGCATTGTGGACAACCCAACTATGACTTCAGAAACGGGAAAACGTTCTCAGGAAGAAGCGAAGCCGGTATACGGGATTGCGGAGATCATGAAGTTTCTGCCGCATCGGTACCCCTTTCTCCTGGTGGACAAAATCCTGGAACTTGAGCCCGACAAACGAATTGTGGGACTCAAGAACGTCACTATCAACGAGCAGTTTTTCCAGGGACATTTCCCCGGGGCGCCGGTGATGCCGGGCGTGCTGATCATCGAATCGATGGCGCAGGTTGCGGGAGTGCTGATTTATCGCGACCTGCCGGACAAAGACAAGAAGCTCATCTATTTCAGTGGGATTGAAAACGCCAAGTTTCGCCGCCCCGTGTTGCCGGGCGACCAGCTCCTTGTGGAAATGCAGCTCCTGAACCGCCGCAACAACTTCGGCAAGATGAAGGGACGGGCCACCGTGGACGGTAAACTGGCGGCGGAAGCCGTGGTCCTGTTCGCGATTGTGGAGAAGCCCGGTTCATGAAAGCCCATCCCACAGCAATTATTCATCCCAAAGCCCGCCTTGCCTCGAGCGTCACGGTCGGTCCTTACACGGTGATCGGCGAGGACGTGGAGCTTGGTGAGGATTGCGAGGTGATGTCGCATGTGGTTCTGAGCGGGCCGTCGAAATTCGGCAGCGGCAACAGAATTTTTCCCTATGGCTCCATCGGGCAGGATCCGCAGGACCTTAAATACAGCGGCGAACGGACGTTCCTCGAAATCGGCGACGGCAACATATTCAGGGAATTTATTACCATCCACCGGGGAACGGCGGGGGATGGCGGCGTCACCCGCATCGGGAGCCGCAATCTGCTGATGGCTTACGTCCATATTGCCCACGACTGCCAGCTCGGAAGCCACATCATCATGTCGAACGGGGCCTCGCTGGCGGGGCACGTGGAGATTGGCGACCACGCCATCGTGGGGGCCTTCTGCGGCATTCACCAGTTCTGCCGGATTGGCGCCTACAGTTTCCTGGGCAGCTACACGATTGTGAACAAGGACATCCTCCCGTACTCCAAGACATCCGCCGAAAGGCCCGTTGGCGTCTACGGCGCCAACCGGCTGGGCCTGGAACGCGTGGGACTGCCGAAGGAAGATATTGACGAGTTGCAGGCCGCCTTCCGGACCCTGTGCCGTTCCAGGTTGAACACCACGCAGGCCATCGAGAAGCTGGAAGCCGGCGGCATCCAATCCGCCCACGTGAGGGCCCTGGTTGATTTTGTCAAGACTTCAGCGCGCGGTGTTGTGAAGTGAAAGACGAAGCCACAAAAACAGATGCTGGTGCGGCAGGCGAGGCCGCGCTCGAAACTTCGGCGGCAACGGCTGCGGGCGACCGCTATGCCATCATTGCGGGCAACGGGCGATTTCCGTTTCTGGTGCTCGAGGCGGCGGTCCAGCGCGGCGTTGAACCGCTGGTGGTCGCCATTAAGGAAGAGGCTTTTCCTGAACTGAGCAGGAACGCGCGGCAGATTGAATGGCTAAGCCTGGGAGAGGTGGCCCGGCTGCTGGAGTTGCTCAGTGCGCGGGGCATCAACAAAGTGGTGCTGGCGGGCCAGGTGAAGCACGTACAGCTTTACAGTTCCATCAAGCCCGACGGCGTGGTGGAGCGGACTTTGAACGGGATGGAGCGCAAGAATACCGACGCGCTGATCGGGGCTTTTGTCGGCATGCTGGAGGCGCGGGACATCCAGGTGGTGGATTCGACGCTGTTCCTCAAGCCTCTGCTGGCTGCCGAGGGAGAGATGGCCGGTCGCGCGCCCGACGAGGGCGAGCTTGCCGACATCGCTTACGGAAGGGAAATCGCCAGGAAAATTGCCGGGCTCGATATCGGGCAGACAATTGTGGTGGCAGACCGAGCCTGCGTGGCGATAGAGGCGATGGAAGGAACCGACGCGGCCATCGAGCGCGCAGCCGGCCTGAGTAACGGAAAGCGGCTGGTCGTCGTCAAAGTCAGCAAGCCGCAGCAGGACATGCGGTTCGATGTCCCCGTGGTGGGCGTCAGGACGATCCGGGTGATGAAGCGGTCGAATGCGCGCGTGCTGGCTGTGGATGCGGGCAGGACACTCCTGTTTGAACGGGAGCAGTTGATTGGGGAAGCAAACCAGGCCGGCATTTCCGTAATCGGAATGAAGGACTGACAGTTCTTTTGCCGCAGGGTGGAGTCGCCCCTGCAGCGGACCGAGGGGGCTTATTTCCGAATTTCAAAAAGTGCCCGTGGCCGTTATCGGCGTGGGAGAGCACGGGAAAAGGCACGCACACGCGTTCAAACGCGTACAGGGCGCTGAACTGGCAGGTGTGTACGACGAACGCCGGGATCGCGCGGCTGCACTTGCCTCCGAGCTTGGGGTGAAGGTCTTCGAAAGCCTGGAAGAAACCCTCGAGGCTGTCCAGGCCGTCAGTATCGTGATCCCCACTACGGACCACGCGGCCGTAGCCCGCCTGGCGATGGAATCCGGCAAGGACGTTTTGCTTGAGAAGCCGATTACGCGTACAGTAGAAGAAGCCGATGAACTGATTGCCATTGCGGATCGCACGGGGCGCATTCTTCAGATAGGTCACCTTGAACGTTTCAATCCGGGAGCGTTAGCCGCCAAAGCCGTCACCCGCCAGCCCCTTTTCTTTGAGATCCATCGGCTGGGAGTCTTCAGTCCCCGAAGCCTGGACGTAGACGTGGTATTTGATCTCATGATCCATGATCTCGACCTGGTTCTCTGGATGGCAAATGCTGAGGTGCGCGAAGTCCGCGCCGTCGGCCTGCCTGTGCTGACCGACCGTGTTGACATTGCCAACGCGCGGGTGGAGTTTGAAAATGGAGCGGTGGCCAACTTTACAGCCAGCCGGGTGAGCACCGAGAAAGTCAGGAAATTCCGCTACTTCCAGCCCCACGAATACATTTCCATCGATTTTTCCAGGCGGGATGCTCTGATTTTGAAGGTGGGGAGTGAGGGTGAGCACCCGGGGATTGCGTTTCGCAAACTGGAGGTGCAGAGTACGGATCCCCTGGAAGCCGAACTGGTGTCATTTGTGGATTGCGTCCTTACGAGAAAGCCGCCCCTGGTTGGAGGGCGCGAGGGCCGTTCTGCATTGGCACTAGCCGAGCAGGTCATGTTTTGCATCGAAGAACATGCGCACCGTGTGAACGTTCCGTTGACACGGCCGGCAGGTCACAGCGGAGAGTTGTAAATGCGGTCCGGCGTTTGCAGAAGCCCAGGGTCCAAGGGAATATGATTAGGTTATGAGCATTCAACCCGAGTTTCGGCTCCTGGTCGACCTTGAGACGGAAGTTGCTCGATGGCGCCGCCGGACGTATTTCCTGCTGGCTGTCTTTCTACAGATTGCGTTTGCTCTGATCGTGATGTTCACCCCGGGGCTTTTCACCCGGCTGCTGGGAGTGCCCGTCGTGCAGGTCCAGCCGAAAGAGGAACGGCGCCAGCAGCAGACGATGCTCTATTTCCCGCCGGACCTCCAGCGCTCCCTCAAGAAGCCTCCCCCCACCAATACGCTTTCTGACAAGAACCGGAGGGCCCAGGGCAAGTCACCAGAAGTCGATAAGAACGGCTTGCACATGCCGTATATGCGGGGCAACTCCCGTTTGCCGGAAGTTGCCGGGGGCCATCATCCTCCGGCACCGCCACCCCAGCCTCCGGCCTCCAAGCCTGCTCCCAAGCAGATGGCCCAGGCTCCCCAGCCGGCTCCGCCGGCGCCCAAAAAGGAACCGCCGGAGGAGGCCAAGCTTCGCCTGAGCACGGTGAAGCCGCCTGACATGAGTGGAAGTCCCCACATCAAAATTCCATCGTCCACCCCCGGCGAGGCCATCCAGCAGTCGCTTCGGGCCGCCATCCAGAATCCCGGAAGTCCGGGACCCGTTGGCCCAGGCGATTCGGCCGACCAATTCCAGAATGTCCAGCCGAATTTTTCGACTTCCGGGCCGATCATTCTTTCGGACACGAGGGGCGTGAACTTCGGTCCCTATCTGGCGCGTGTGGTCTACATCGTCCGTCGCAACTGGTACTCCGTGATTCCGGAGTCGGCGCGGCTGGGAGAAAAAGGCCGCGTGGCCCTGGTTTTTGAGATTGTTAAGGACGGCTCTGTGCCCCAGCTTCGCCTGCTGGCGTCATCGGGAGCGCCGGCCCTTGACCAGGCCGCGCTCGCTTCCATTCGCGCGTCCAACCCCTTCCCGCCTTTGCCTCAGCAGTTCACCGGCAAGCATCTGGTGCTGGAATTCATCTATTTCTACAACATGGGCACGAACTATTGAATGGTTCGGCCTCGTCGGCTAGAATCAGAAACGGGGAATTCAGGGGGTTGGGAAGAGATCTCTTGCAGAGCTACATCTCTGATTTTCCGCGCCATTTGAGCCTTTCGGCCCCGTCATCGCGACATGGAGAAACCTTCAAGGCTGCAATTGCTCGGAGCTTTCCTGCTGCTTGCCCTGATTCTTTGCATACTGATGGGCGGTTATCTTTATCGAGTATGGTTGATGAGATAGTTCAGGATTATCCTCTGATCGCCATCGCCGGTCCTACGGCATCCGGCAAGTCAGAGCTTGCGATTTTTCTGGCCGCACGCCTGGGCGGTGAAGTTGTCAGCTACGACTCCGTTCAGTTCTATCGCGGCTTTGACATCGGGACGGGGAAACTTCCACCCGAAGGGCGCAAAGGCATTCCCCACCACCTGCTGGATTGCCTCGATCCCGCAGAGCCTTTTACGGCAGGCGACTTTCGGCGGGAAGCGGCGAAAGTGATCGACGGGATTCGCGAGCGCGGCAACCTGCCGATCCTGGCGGGAGGGACCGGCCTTTACCTGCGAGCACTGCTGACAGGGCTGTTTGAGGGCCCTCCGCGTTCAGAAGAGTTGCGGGCTGAATTGCGCGCCCTGGCGAACCGCCGCGGCCGGGAGTTTGTCCACCGGCTGCTGATTCGCCTGGATCCTGCAGCAGCCTGCCGGGTTGATCCACGCGACCTGCAAAAGGTGATCCGCGCCGTCGAGGTCTGTGTCGTTGCCCGGCAGGCCATCTCTACGCTGCAGGCGCGCGGCCGCGAACCGCTGGCCGGGTACCAGCATTTCAAGATCGGGCTCAACCCGGACCGCGAGGAGCTCTACGCCCGCATCAACCGGCGCGTGGAGAAGATGTTTGCCACAGGATTGGAAGAAGAAACTCGGCGTATGCTGAAGCGGCCGGATGCCCGAGCCCTCAAAGGGCTGGGTTCGTTAGGCTACCGCCAGGTTGCGGCAGCCTTGTGTGGCGAAACCACCCTCGAGGATGCCGTTCGCGACACTCAAACCGCCACCAGGCAATATGCCAAGCGCCAGATGACCTGGTTCCGGCGGGAACCTGCAATGAACTGGTTTTCAGGTTTTGGGGACGACCCGGCGATCCAGCGGCAGGCGCTGGGCGCGCTGAAAGTTTGGCTGGCATCAAAATTAAACGGGGCTTCCTGCCTGCCGAAAGTTGTATCCTTGTAAGGGATGGCAGGACCGTGACTGCATTGGCGAATAACAGGATCATTATGGAAAAACAACAGAACATACAGGACGGGTTCTTAAATTCCCTGCGAAAGGAAAAATCGCTGGTCACGCTTTATCTGATGAGCGGCGTCAAGCTCACCGGAAGAATTCGCAGCTTTGACAAATTCGCCGTTATTCTGGACAGCAACGGCATGGAACAGTTGATCTTCAAGCACGCGATTTCAACCGTGCTGTTGAATCGCACCAACAACACTGCAGCTTCGTCGGCGTCCCCGGGAGGTTAGTTGGAAATTCTCCAGCAGCAGGCCTTTGAGAAAGCGTTCCTGGTGGGGTGGGTCCAGACGCGGAGGGGAAGAGTCGTTGCTGACTACGACCCGGAAGAAAGTCTGGAGGAACTGCGCGAACTGGCTGAAAGCGCTGGCGTCCACGTGGTGGGGTCCGTGTTGCAACGCTCGCCGGTAGCCGACTCTGCCACCCTGGTGGGGCGGGGCAAGGCGCGCGAGATTTACGCCGAGGGCCGCGCCGCCCAGGCTGACGTGGTTCTCTTCGATCACGATCTGACCCCGACACAGCTTCGCAACCTGGAATCGGTGCTTCAATCCAAGGTGGTCGACCGCACCCAGCTGATCCTTGACATCTTTGCGCGGCGCGCCCGAAGCCGTGAAGGCCAGTTGCAGGTGGAGCTGGCCCAGTTGACGTATCTTCTGCCCCGCCTTTCCGGCCATGGCACCCGCCTTTCAAGGCTCGGCGGAGGCATCGGGACAAGAGGACCCGGTGAACAGCAACTGGAGTTTGACCGGCGCCGAATCCGCGCCCGCATCCAACGGCTGCGGCAGGGAATCGCCAAAGTGCGCTCTGAGCGTTCTCTGCACCGTGCCCACCGCCGCGACCAGCGGTTCCTCACCGTGGCCCTGGTGGGCTACACGAATGCGGGCAAATCGACTCTGTTTAATGCCCTTACCCGCGCGCGAGTTTCAACTTCAAGCCGGCTCTTTGCGACCCTGGACCCTACGGTCCGGGCAATCCGGCTCCCCTCCCACCGGCAGCTGCTTCTTTCAGATACCGTGGGATTCATTCGCAAGCTGCCTCCGCACCTCGTGGCCGCCTTTCGCGCCACTCTTGAAGAACTGGAGGGGGCCAGCCTGCTTCTGCAGGTGATGGATGCCTCCCATTCGCAGCGGCATCAGCACGAAACCACCGTGGAGAGACTGCTGGAAACAATGGGTCTGGCCGGAATGCCCCGGCTGGTGGTTTGGAATAAGATTGACCTGCTGGATGAGCCGTCGCGGGCGCGTCTGCCAAAGGGCCCCAGGCAGGTGGAAGTTTCGGCCGTCACCGGTGAGGGCTTCGGGACACTGCACGAGGCGATTGACAGAGCCCTCGAAGAAGACCCGATTATTGAGACGGAGTTTGAGTTTTCCGCCGGTGATGGCGAACGTCTGGCGCTTCTTCACCGCGCGGGCAATGTCCTTTCCACTCGCTACAAAGACAACCGTGTGAGGGTCCGCGCGCGTCTGGCCAAGTCGCTTTGGCAAAGGCTGGAATCGGAAAACAACCCAAGCTCAAGTGTTCTGGCTCATCACTAAACCCATGTATTTTCGAGGCTTGGAAACCTGTGGAAAAAGTTGTGGAAAAGAGTTTGCCCGTAGCGCCAGTCGCGGCTGGAATGAACTTCGCTGGAAATCGTGCTTTTAACGCGGCCTTGGATTTGTCCTTTTTTTTCAATAGCTTAAACATCGACTAATGATGAATTTCTTAATGAACGCGCAAGATTCATGGTCTGGCCAGGCCGGAAAAGGCCACCGGAGTTTTGCACAAATGCTGCACCGGGGAGTTTCATGCAGTTGTAGCCTGCCACCCCCTGTTTTCGCCGGTTAAATCAATCCCTCCGGGCTATAGGCTCTTTGGGTAGCCGTAGCCTGCTTGCCGCCGCCCGGCACGGCAACGGCTCAGGAGGCGGGAATGGGCGGAGGGACATCATGAAAATGGAAACCTTTTTCCCCGCCTGAACTTCTACTTCACAGATAGGTTCGCGGGTGCAACTCGCTGGCGAGGCTGCGAAGTTAAAGCAAACACGTTCGGCCTTGCAGCGTGGATCAGAAGTGCGTGGAGCCTGTACATGCGTCCGGAAGAGACGGAAGAGCAGACTCAGATCTTCAGCCTTTATGCCGGAAGCTGTTTCGGAAATGGAAAGCGCGTGAAAATCTCTCCCTTCAGTTCACTGACTTTCATTGACACCCTGCATTGCGTTGGCTATAGTGGGGGTTGTCAGTCAGGCTCCCTGCTGAAATCCGTTGAATTCCTCGGCGAGTGGACCTTTCTTCCGTGATGTTCCGCCGGGGATGCAAACTCCAAATCGATATGAATTTGCCTCTATCGCTGACGGTCCTTCGGATCTTTTTTGTTCCCCTCATCGTCGTTCTGATGCTGACGAAGGGAAACAACATGGATCTCTGGGCGGTGGTGGTGTTCCTGCTGGCATCGGCCACCGATTTGGCTGATGGTTATCTGGCGCGGAAGCGAGGGCAGGTGACGGCGCTGGGAATTCTACTGGACCCGCTTGCCGACAAGTTGCTGACGGCATCAGCATTTATTTCACTGGTTTGGCTTCATCTGGTCCCGGCGTGGATGGTGGTCATCATCGTGGGGCGCGAACTGGCAGTCACCGGACTTCGCTCCATTGCCTCGGCGCAGGGAATGCTGCTCCAGGCCTCTGAGCTGGGCAAGACGAAAATGGTTCTGCAGGTGGCAGCCATCAGCCTGATTACCCTCGAGCCGCGCTTCCCGTCCACCTTGCTGGTTGGCATGCTCCTGCTCTGGGCGGTGGTGGTGTTTGCGCTCATTTCAGGCACGCAATACTTCTGGGATTTCCGCAGGAAAATGGAAGCCCGATTAAAGCATCAGATTCCCGGACAACTGGTGGTGATACCGGGCGGTAAGGATAAAGAGGGCGAGAAGGATGCCGCCGCTCACTGAAGACGACCGGAAGATTCTGCTGAGGCTGGCCCGGCAGGCGATGGAAGAAGGCGTTTGCGGAGCGGTGGAGCCGAAGGAGCTTCCAGGCCCCGCGCCGTCCCTTCTGGAACCCCGGGGAGTTTTTGTGACCCTCCGCAAGCAAGGAGAGTTGCGCGGTTGCATCGGGCACGTTCAGACCCCTGCTCCCCTTTACAAGACAGTGCAGGAATGTGCCGTGGCTGCAGCGCTTTCCGATCCACGATTTCGTCCCGTAACACCCGATGAGGCGCCTTCGCTGCACATGGAAATCTCAGTCCTCAGCAGGCCGGCTGAGATTGATCCCGATCAGATTGTGATCGGCGAGCATGGCCTGATCATCACCCAGGGTGGGCAGCGAGGCCTCCTGCTGCCCCAGGTCCCCGTCACCTGGCATTGGAACCGCGAGCAGTTCCTGGACGAAACCTGCGTGAAGGCGGGGCTTCCCTCCGACTCCTGGAAAAAGGGCGCGCGAATTGAGGCCTTTACGGCAGAGGTTTTTGAAGAACCGTCTGATCCCTCTGTTTCATCCCCTCCCGAAGGCACCGGCTCTCACCTGTCGACCCACTGACCTCCCCTTGCCCGCCCGGCTGTTCCTGCCTTTTTTGGTGTCAATCCTGTTTTTTTGGAGGATGCGAAAAAAGCTCTTGACATCATGATTGAAAGTGCTAAAATTTTAGCATAGTGCTAATGTATTAGCACAAGGAGGGCCGGTGACAAATCACGACCATCACGACCATCACGACCATCACAAGCTCAGCCGCCGCGAACGCCAGATCATGGATGTTCTATATCAGCGCCAGCGGGCCTCCGTGGCGGAAATCCGCGAAGCGCTTCCCGATGCTCCCGGCTATTCGGCGGTGCGGGCGCTTCTGCGCATTCTGGAGGAGAAAGGGCATATTCGGCACGAAGAAAAGGACCTCCGCTACGTCTACTTTCCCACGGCCCCGCGTGGGCGCGTAAGGCGCAGGGCGTTGCGGCATGTGGTGGACACATTCTTCGACGGCTCAGCCGCCCAGGTGGTGGCGGCGCTGCTGGACCCCTCGACGGCGCAGGTAACCGACGAGGAACTCGACCGCATTTCAGAGTTAATTGACCAGTCCAGAAAGAATGGTGCCTCATGACCGGAATTCTCCATTCACTCATACAGGTGACGCACTTTTCTTCCGGCTTTTCCGGGTGGGTCCCCACATTTCTTTCGGAAGTCCTTGTTAAGGGAACAATCCTGTTGCTGTTTGCCGCCGTCGTGGCTCTGGCACTGCGGCGAGCTTCGGCGGCGACCCGGCATCTTGTCTGGACTCTGGCGTTGAGTGCCATGCTGGCTTTGCCAGTGTTGGTGCTGACGCTTCCGGCCTGGGAAGTTCCGATCTTCTCATCGTCTCCATCTGTCACCGCGAGCGAGGCAACGAGGATTCATCTCGAGTCGTCGCCAAACCCAATGAAGGATCAGCCCGTTCAAGTCACTGCGGCAAGGCAACCGGCCAAGCCGGCGTGGCCCGGCGCGATCCTGTTCGTATGGGCGATCGGATCAATGCTCTTGTGGGCGCGGATGGCGGTTGGGGAGACGCGCGTGGGCAGACTCGCCAGGCGTTCACAGCCTTTTGAAACAGGACTGGCAACTTCAATTTTGGAAAACTCCCGCCGGTGTCTGGGCGTCTCCCGTGCCGTCGAACTGCGCACCTAGTGGAGAAATCGGCATTCCGTTCACCCGGGGAGTCTTCCGCCCGGCGATCTTCTTGCCCGACGTGGCCCACGAGTGGACGCGGGAGCGGCTTGAGTTCGTGCTGGCCCACGAACTGGCCCACGTCAGACGGCACGACTATCTGACACAGATCCCGGCCCAAATCGTTTGTGCCCTGTTCTGGTTTCATCCACTCGTATGGTTTGCAGCTTTTCAGATGCGCAAGGAGCGCGAACGGGCGTGTGATGACATGGTCCTGAATCTGGGCCACCCGGCAGCTGACTATGCGGAATTCCTGGTGATGCTGGGCCGCAGCCTGCGGAGGCTCACCCCCGCGTGGTCAACGAGTATCGCCATGGCCCAATCCTCTCAACTGGAGGTTCGTATGAAAGCGTTGCTTGATCCCAAGTTAAATCGTAAACCTTTGGCGGCTAGCCGTGTTCTGTTTGCCGCGGTTATTGCAATCGCGTTGCTCGTGCCGGCGGCGGCGATTCGCGCCACCACCAAAGATGCCACAGGAAACATTTCCGGCACTCTGCATGATCCCAGTGGGGCCGTCGTTCCCGGGTCGGGTGTCATCCTTATCAGCTCGAAGACGCAAACTCGAATTGCCTCCCGCACGGGTGACGACGGAACTTTCAGTTTCCCGGCGGTCCCGTCGGGCCGTTACCAGCTTGAGTTCGCCAAGCCGGGGTTTGCCCGCACACTGACCGGAGAATTTGAGCTGGGGCCTTCACGGGACCTACATCAGAATTTCACGCTGAATCTCGGGTGGGTATCGGAGGAACTTGTTGTGCGTGGACATAGGCCCGCCGAAGCCGCCACCGTACAACAGCACCCGCCGCGACGCATTCGCGTTGGGGGCCTGGTTCAGGGAGCTAAACTCGTCAAGATCGTAAAGCCAACTTACCCTGAGAGCGCCGAAAAGCAAGGAACGGAAGGCACGGTTATCCTGCGGGCTGTCATTGGGACGGATGGCCAGATTCTTTCTCTCGAACCCTACAACGGAGCTGCCCCTGAACTGATTAAGACCGCCATGGACGCTGTTGGCCAATGGCGATACCAGCCGACGCTCTTGAACGGGGTTCCGGTGGAGGTTGCGACCACCATCACGGTGGTCTTTCGACTGGACCAGTAATCCGGCAATATGTCTTTTGCAGGTGGCCGGGACATTCTGCTACACGCTGATTCAACAGTTCCAATTTGAGAGGTTCTTATTGGGGTGGCGCTGGGAGTGGATTGGCGTTTCGGCCAGACTGGATGAGGAATCCAACCGACGGCGGGGACGAACCGGCATCCTACGGCGAAACCGTAGCCTGGGTTCATCCCCGCCTACCCCCGCGTCGGTAAGTGAACAGGACCATTTACAGACAGGGGGCATCCCGTTCATGAATACACCCTGAGCTAATCAGGCGCCCCGGCGACCCGTGTCACGGTGCTGTTTCCTGGATGTCCGGTGGGGTTCCCGGCATTGGGGTAAGCAAAGGAAACGGCCTTGCCGATGGCCGGCAACTCAAGGGTCCGGATTATGGGCTTTCCACCCCTGCAAGTACAGACAAGAGCGTTTTGGACGACAGAAGCCGGGTCCTGTTCCCTGACCAGAAAAATGCCCCGGGGGGAACCCTGTTCCACGCCCAGAATTTCCACGCAGTACATACCTTCACCCAAGGCCCCGTAGTAGAGAGCGTAGTCCCCTTGAGGCAGGACTATCTCGCCCCACGCAGCATCGAACGGCAGAGTAAACCTCCCGGTAAATTCAGCCATGCGGAGACCGAGAGCGCCTGCCGCAGCCGTGCCGACGCGTGAAATAACCGGGAAAACCCCAACCAAGGTCGTATGGTTACGGATGTTCATGAGCATCACCCCTCCCGCACTACGGAATATCCGCCACCAGTTGGCTGGGGTTCTCCCTGCCTCAGCGCGTGGTCCCTCTCCCCAACGGCTTCACCTGGTTTACTGCCTTTACTTATATGAGCGGGAAATGGCATCCAAAACTGTCACCGCTGGCGAAGAAAATCTTCAAGTCATTTGGTTTGTTGGATTGGGGTTAGCCGGTATGATATTCTTCTGCCACTCGGCATAATCATCCTGCGGAGGGGGGACGGCATGCGGCAGGAGGCATCATCAAATGAGGTGACGCTCTTGCTCCGAGCCTGGGGCGAGGGTGATGTGCAGGCCCTGGATCGCCTGGCGCCCATTGTTTACCAGGAACTGCACCGTATCGCACGTGGTTACATGGCGCGCGAGCGGACTGACCATACCCTCCAAACTACCGCGCTGGTCAATGAGGCCTACGTCCGGCTGGTCGACGCCCGCGAGGTGACCTGGCATGACCGCGCTCATTTTTTTGCTGTTTGTGCCCGGGCGATGCGCCGGATTCTGGTGGATCATGCCCGTTCTCGAGGTTATGTAAAGCGTGGGGGTGGGAAGCTCCGCGTCCAGTTTGATGAAGCTTTCGGGATGGAGTGGTCCGCTGACTCAAATCTTCTGGAGCTTGACGAAGCGCTTGACCGGCTCTCGGCACTCGACCCGAGAAAGGCCAGAGTGATCGAAATGCGCTTTTTTGGCGGCTTGAGCGTGGAGGAAACTGCCGAGGCACTCGGGATTTCCCCGGAAACAGTAATGCGGGATTGGAAGCTGGCCCGGGCATGGCTTTATCGGGAACTGAGCGCGGATCAACGCCATGGAGCCTGAACGCTGGTTGCAAATTGAGCAGCTCTACCACTCAGCGCTGGAGCTCAATGCAGGCGAGCGCGCAGCCTACCTGGCCAAAGCCTGCGCCGGGGACGAGATGCTGCGAAGCGAAGTGGAGTCGCTGCTTGAAAGCGATGCCCAGGCGGGAGAGTTTATTGATTCGCCTGCCATCGAGGTGGCGGCGCGGTCACTGGCAGCAGACGGTCCCTTGCCGGGCTCAGCGACATCAGCGCTGGAAACCGGGACAACGGTCTCGCACTACCGCCTGATCACTAAGCTGGGCCGGGGCGGCATGGGGGAAGTCTACCGGGCTCACGACACAGGGCTCGGTCGCGACACCGCGTTGAAGTTCCTGCCTGACGAGTTCCTGCAGGACCCACAAAAGCTCGACCGTTTTCGGCGTGAGGCCTGGTCTGCTTCCGCTCTAAATCATCCCAACATCTGCACCATTTATGAAATCGGCGAGCACGAGGGGCGGCTGTTCATCGCGATGGAACTGGTGGAGGGGAAAACGCTTGCTGAAAAGCTGAAGGACGGCCCTCTGGCGATGGAAGAGGTCATGTCAAACGCGCGCCAGCTTGCTGAGGCGCTTGAAGAAGCCCACGAGCACAACATCGTCCACCGTGACCTGAAGCCGGCCAACGTGATGGTTACAGCGAAGGGCCGGGTCAAGATCCTGGATTTCGGCCTGGCAAAGCTGGTACGGCAGGTGGAGCCTGATGCGCCAACCGAGGAAAGCCTGATCCTGACCCAGGCAGGTGCCATCATGGGCACCGTCCCTTACATGGCGCCGGAGCAGTTGCGTGGCGAACCTGTGGATGCGCGCACTGACCTCTACGCTTTCGGGGAGCTCGTTTATGAGATGGCGACGGGGCAGCGTCCATTTCGCGAAACCCAAACCAACCAGCTGATCTCGGCCATCCTGACCCGGCCGCCTCAACGTCCGTCCGAACTGAACCCGGAGATTTCGGAAGAGCTCGAAGCCATCATTCTCAAGGCGATGGAAAAGGACCCGGCGAACCGGTACCAGTCCGCTCGGGAACTGATGGCGGATCTGGGGCCGCCGGACAGTGCTTTAAGGCTCCCTCTGTCGGCGTCCAGAAGGGTTCAGCCTGTCACGGCGCCACACCGCCGCCCTAAGGTGAAACCAGCCCTCGTGGCCGGGTTCGCTCTGGCCGTTCTGGCGTTGCTGCTCTTCATTTTGGTTCCTGTCCTTCGGCGGCAGTTCATAAGCTCGTCGTCCACATCCAACGTCCTTCCCGAACAGAAGAAACTGGCCGTGCTGTCGTTCTCTGTGATTGGCGGCGACGCCGGTGACAACGCCTTCAGTCGCGGCCTGGCTGAGACCCTGTCTGCGAAACTCACCCAGCTCTCTTCCGGCCGTTCGGTTCAGGTGGTCCCGGTCCGGGAACTGTCCGCACGTCATGTCGAGACACCCAGTGATGCGAAGAAGGCGTTTGGCGTGAACCTGGTGCTGACCGGAAGCCTCGAACGGTCAGGCGATCTTTTTCGCATTTCTTATGCGCTGGTGAATCCGTCCTCGGGTTTCCAGGTCAGCGCTGATACTCTCACGCTGCCGGCGTCTGATCCTTTTGGGGTCGAGGACAAGGTGGTTGAGGGTACTGCCACGATGCTGGGGCTGCACGTTCGGGCCGCCGAGCGGCAGCAGGCGGAATCGCACGGCACGCAGCAAGCCAGCGCGTTTCAGGACTATCTCAAGGGTCTTGGCTACATGCAGAACTACGAGCGAACTGAAAACGTCGATCAGGCGATCGATTCTTTTCAGTCCGCACTCAAAGTCGACTCCACTTACACGCTCGCTTACGCTGCGCTTGGGCAGGCATACTGGCGGAAGTTTGATACCACGCAGGACACGGATTGGGTAAACAGGGCCCAGAAGTCCTGCAGCCATGCGGTGACGCTGAACCCAAATCTTGCCGATACGCACCTTTGCCAGGGGATCATGGAAGGCGGCACCGGGCACTACTCAGAAGCTGTTGCTCAGTTTCAAAAGGTTCTCGATATTGAGCCGGCCAATACCTTTGCCTATGAGGGCCTGGCCAACGCCCAATACAACCTGAAGAGGATCAGTGAGGCTGAGGCGACCTACCAGCGCGCCATCAGTGTCCGGCCCAACTACTGGGCGCCTTATAACTGGCTGGGAGTCCTCTATCTTCGTACCGGGGAAAACCAGAAGGCTGCGGAGATGTTCAGGAAGGTTACGAAGCTTGATCCCGGAAACCATCAGGCGTTCTATGATCTGTGTGGAGCTGACTTTTATCTTGGGAAAACGGCCGAAGCGGAAGAAATGTGTAAGAAATCCCTCGCCATCCGGCCCAACGGGACAGCGTATTCCAACCTGGGCACCATAACGTTCTACCAGGGTTACTTCGATCTCTCGGCTGAATACTTTGAGAAGGCTGTTCCGTTCTCTCCAAAGGAATCGACACTGTGGGGTAATCTCGGTGACGCTTATCGATGGTCGTCTCATGAGCGGGCTAAGGCCGTTCCTGCCTACCGGAAAGCTGCGGCTCTTGCCCGGGAAGGATTGCGCGTGAATCCCAAGGATTACGCATTGCTGGGGAGCCTGGCACTCTACGAAGCGAAAAGCTCAAACATCAAACAAGCTATCCGGGACCTTGAGAAGGCCCTTTCGCTCGCGCCCAAGAACCTCCAACTCACGTACAATGCCGCGCTTGTTTATCATATGGCCGGCCAGCAGGCCAAGGCCCTCGATTACCTCCGGCGCGCCCGGGACGGTGGGTATCCAGCGCAGTCAATCGGTATCGATCCGGAATGGAAGTCCATGAAAGACAATCCGGAGTTTCAACAGATTATTGGAAGCGGGAAGCGCTAAGGACATGGCAGGCGCAAGACGAAGGGTATGGGCCGCAAGACACGGTAACTAATCGCGGCGACGAGGTGAAAGTCCCGCGGCCGGGTCGCCGCGGAAGTCCGCTTCAATAGCCCGGTGGTTTCTCCCCGCGTGTTATACTAAAAAAATCGTGATCAGGGGATTTTTCTGGACACTTCTATTGGCCCTGGGCCTGTGGGGTTCCTTTCATGTGCCGCTGCTGACGAAGGGAACACCGGCGTCGTGCCAGTCCGCCTGCTCCTGCGGGTGCTGCATGCAAGGTGGAATGTGCCCTATGATGGCGGCGAAAGCCCGCAGGGAACACAGGTCCACGCACGCGGCTGGCGCCAACCAGTCGCAGTCAGGTGTTTCCTGTTCATGCTCAGTGTCTCATCCGACCGCGCCTCTGATGCAGGCTTCACACGCGGACATGTTTTTCAATCTGCCGCACACGAGCCTTTCCTTTGAACTGCCTTTGTCGATCCGCCGTGCTGGCAGGCACTTTGCTTTTCTGCCTGCGCCCGCGGAGCGTCTTCCTGACCCGCCTCCGAAAACCTTCTCCAGCGTATAACAACCCCCAAATTTTCAAGGATTGAATTTGAGCTTGTTTGCTTGGCGACAAGGTCGCGCAGGCACGGGTTCGGTTATCTTCTGGAGGAGTGTTTTTATGAAGTTTGTCCGATTCATGATTTTCTCGGCCCTGGCCCTGGCTTTAGCAGGGTCCGGGTATGCAACGATTTTCGGGAATGTGCGCGGCATCGTACACGATCCGCAGCATCGTCCCATTCCAAACGCCCAGATCGTGCTCAGTGCCGCGGGCTCAGGGTGGTCGAAGGCGGCGCACACCAATGCCAACGGCGAGTTTGAGTTCACGGCAGTGCCCGCCGGTGATTACATCACTGGCCGTAAGCGCCAAGGGATTTCAGCCCGCGGAAGCAGTCCATCACGGTAAGTTCGGGCAGCGCTCCCATACTTCATTTTGCTCTGGAGATTGCGACAGCGAACCAGAGTGTTCAAGTGTCAGGCACGCCTGAAACTCTCAACACCCAGGCTTCATCCACACAGACGACCCTCGGCAAGCAACTCATCGCACGGACTCCCGGCGCCGACCGCACCAACAGCCTGGCGATGGTGACGGACTACGTTCCCGGGGCCTATATGGTCCACGATCAACTCCACGTGCGGGGCGGCCACCAGGTGAGCTGGGAAGTGGATGGTGTGCCGGTTCCCAACACAAACATTGCCAGCAACGTGGGCCCGCAGTTTGATCCCAAAGACGCCGATGTCGTCGAGATGAAAACGGGAGGTTATTCATCCGAATACGGGGACCGCACTTATGGAGTTTTCAACGTAATTCCGCGCACCGGTTTTGAATATAACAATCAGGGCGAATTGGTGGCGAGCTATGGCAGTGATAACCAGACCAACGACCAGCTGAGTTTTGGTAACCACACCGATCGTCTGGCCTGGTTCGGAAGCTTTGCGGGCAATCGCTCCGACCTCGGCCTGATGACGCCCGTTCCTCAGGCGATTCACGACATGGACAGCGGCCTGGGAGGATTCGGCACGCTGATTTTCAACGCCACTCCCCAGGACCAGTTGCGCCTGGTGGGTTCCGCGCGCGGCGATCATTACCAGATTCCCAACACGCCCGAACAGCAGAGCGCTGGGACCCGCGATCTTGACCTGGAACGCGACGCCTTCGTCAATTTTTCCTGGGTCCACACCTTCGGGCCCGGAATGCTGCTGACCGTTTCTCCTTTTTATCATTTCAACCGGGCGAATTTTGCGGGCGGGCCCAATGACACGCCCTACATTCTGGACAGCAACCGTGGTTCGCGCTACCTGGGCGGCCAGGCGACTCTGGGAGTGGTGAAGGGAAAACACAATGCGCAGTTTGGGCTTGAAGCATTCGACCAGCGTGATGACACTTTATTCGGGCTCAGGTCTGCTGAGGCCGCCGGCCAGTCGCCCATCCGCCAGCGATACAACCCGGCAGGCAATCTGGAAGCGGGATTCCTGCAGGACCAGTTTCAGATCACTTCGTGGCTCTCGCTCAACGGAGGCCTGCGGCTCACGCATTACGCCGGTCTGCTTCAGGAAAATGGAATTGACCCGCGCGTGGGAGCTGCCGTTCGTGTGCCGCGGCTGGGCTGGGTGCTGCGTGGCTTTTATGGCCGGTACCTTCAGCCGCCGCCGCTCGACACGTTTTCCGGGCCACTGGAACAGTTCGCGCTGCTGCAGGGCGTCGCCTTTCTTCCTCTCCATGCCGAGCGCGATGAGCAATACCAGGCCAGCATCACCATTCCGGTGCGCAAGTGGATGCTCGACGCGGACGTCTTCCGTACCCACGCCCGCAACTTTTTTGACCACGATGAGATCGGCAGTTCCAACATCTTTCTGCCGCTCACCATTCAGGGGGCGCGCATCCAGGGCTGGGAAGCCACGCTGCGGTCGCCCGAGGTTCTGCACCGCGCCAGAATCCACCTGGCGTACTCGCACCAGTTCGTCCAGGGATTCGGCGCCGTCACCGGAGGCCTAACGGATTTCGAGCCGCCGGAAGAGGGCTTCTTTTTCCTTGATCATGACCAGCGCAATACCTTGAGCACGGTGGTGAGCAGCACGCTGCCGGGGAGGGCCTGGGGCACGGCGACAGTAGCCTACGGATCTGGTTTTTTGGACGGCGACGGGCCCCGGCACCTGCCCCCGCACACCACCGTCGGGCTCTCGCTGGGCAAGTCGTTTGCCGAAAACTGGTCGGTGGCCGTGAACGCCCTCAACATCGCCAACCGGCGCTACCTGCTCGACAACAGCAACACCTTCGGCGGAACGCACTACGCCTACCCCCGCGAGGTCTACGTGCAAGTGCGTTATCGCTTTCATTTCTAGGCCCTTGTGGTGACCGGCGCCGTGCGGCGGTGAGCCCGCGTTGACGTCCTCGTGGGTTCCCGCGGCCAGCGCGAGCGCCAGCCCTGGCGGCAAGGTGTTTCGGCTGGCGCGCGATGGCGTTCTTCACTGCCCGGAAGCCTGGCAGGCGTTGGCCCCGGCAGGTTGCCCAGGGTGATAAACGGCCCGCATCAAGCGGCTACATGAGGCTCGCCGGACCTGTCCGAAGGGGCTCCCGCCGGCCCTCCCGGCTTCGTCTCCGTCTGGTTGTTCAGTGGCGCTTTTTCTGAACTGCCGACCGGGCTTGCTGGAACCCTCCTTTTCCGGGCCACGCCTGGCCCCGTTGCGCCTCTCCTCCCGGGTGTCAGAGGGGGGTTCCCTGCGCCTCTTGTGGACAACAGCAAAACCTTGCGAGCAACGCACGATTCATACCCCGGTGAGGGCTCCCTCGCAACGCGGTGCCGGACTGCCCCTTAGATGTTTCCGGCGGCAACAGACCTGCCATGCGAGTTGACGCCGATTGCCAAGTATGAGACATTCGCCGATTGACGAATTCGGGAGCGGCGGATGTTTCTCAAGATTGAAGCTGCACTTTCAGTTCTTGCCCTGGTGCTGGCCTTCACAGTTCCGAAGCTTGGTTCGCGCTGGTTTGAAGCTATCGAGCGGAGCTTCGGCAAGCTGGCGCAGCGGCGCGGGCTTTCGGTGGTGGTGGTGGGACTCACTGCGCTGGCCCTGCGCCTGGCCCTGCTGCCCATCCTGCCCGTTCCCATGCCGGCAGCCATGGACGAGTTCAGCTATCTGCTGCTCGCAGACACTTTTGCCCACGGACGGCTGGCCAATCCCACCAGCCCCATGTGGGCGCATTTCGAAAGCCTCCTGATACTCTCTGGCAGCCCACGCATGTCGGCATGTACCATCCCGCTCAGGGACTGTTCATGGCGGTGGGGCAGGTGCTGCTGGGGCATCCTTACTGGGGCGTCTGGCTCAGCGTGGGAATGATGTGCGCCGCCATCACCTGGATGCTGCAGGCGTGGGTAGGCGAAAGCTGGGCGCTGCTGGGCGGTTTTCTGGCCGTGATTCGCTTGGGCACGTTCAGCTACTGGGCTGACAGCTACTGGGGCGGGGCAGTGGCGGCCATTGGCGGGGCGCTGGTGCTGGGCGCGCTGCCGCGGATGAAGCAGGAACGGCGTGTGCGGCACGCCCTGCTGATGGGCGTGGGCTTTGCCATTCTGGCCAACAGCCGGCCTTATGAGGGGGTGTTCTTCGGCATTCCGATCGCCGTGGCGCTGCTGGTGTGGCTATGGAAGCTGAAGCGGCCGGAACTGGGCGCGGCGCTCAAGCGCGCTGTTGTCCCGCTGCTGGCCGTGCTGGCGCTCACCGTGGTTGCCATGGGTTTCTACTTCTGGCGCACGACGGGGAGCCCACCAACGCCTCCTTATCTGCTCGCCGCGCATGCAACAGGGGCGCGTGCTGCCCTTTCCTTGGCAAAAGCTGACACCCGCAAAGCCCTTCCGCACCCGCCTTCAAAAAGCTCGACACGGAATTCTCTCTGGCGCGTTACAAACTTGCCCAGACGCTTAACGGGCTGGGCCGCAATCCAGTGGTCGCCTTCGATCAGTTCTGGAGCTTTTATTTCGGGTTCGTCTTCCGTTTCCTTTTCTGCTGGCGTGGGCTGGCCATGCCCTACGGGTTTTCGTTGAAGGACATCAGTCCCGGCACGCGTTTCCTGGTGCTGGTGTGCGGCGTCACGCTGGCGGGCGAGGCGCTGCCCATCTGGTACAATCGCGCATTACTCGGCTCGAACTCACCTGTGCGATTCTGGCGCTGGTGCTGACGGCCTTGCGTTACGTTCGCCCATGGCAATGGCGCGGCAGGCCCGTGGGGCGGTTCATCACGCGGGCGGTCCCGTCGATTTGCGTGCTTCTGCTGGCCACGCGCATGGTGGCCGGCCCTTTAAAACTGCACCTCACGGCCCAAGTGGCCCCGCAGCGGTTTGCCCATCTGGTGCACCACGGCGCCCAAGAATCCGGCCCGCGCGGCAGGTCCTCCACAAGCTCAGGCAGATGCCCGGCCGCCAGCTTGTGATCGTCCGCTACAGTCCCGACCATGACATCTACTTCAACGAGTGGGTCTACAACCGTGCCGACCTGGATTCTGCCAAGGTGATCTGGGCGCACGACATGGGCCCGGAGAAGAACAAGGAACTGATCGACTATTTCAAAGGCCGCCACGTCTGGCTGGTCTATGCCGACGACAAACCTCCCCGGCTTGAAGCTTACCCCGTCTCCCGTAACTGAAATAAGCGCGATTACTACGCGCCTCAATGTCATGCTGAGCGAAGCGAAGCATCCCGGTATCTGTCTGAAGAAAATGCCGGGACCCTTCGCTGCGCTCAGGGTGACAGTCCATGATCTTTGTGAATCTTCTTTCGTTACAAGATGCTAGGCGGCCTGGGGCCTTCGGTTTTCACCTTGGAGGCCCGGGTTCCTCGGTTCGAGGTTCGGGGTGAGCTTCAGAAATTTTCGGCGGCGCGCTTCCACGGGCGCCAGCGAAGACAAATCTCCTGAAGCCCATCAGGATTGCAGCGACGGCCGCGACAAGAAAACAGGATGCTACTCCCAGCACGCGATTGGCCAGGGTCCACGGCGCTGCAATCGAAAACGGGGTCCCAAACATTTTCAGCACGCCTGCGAGGGTCAGTTCGTTGACGCCAATGCCTCCCGGGGTGGCCGCAATGACGGTGGCAAGATACGCAAACGGAGCCGCAGCAGCGATATTCCAGAGCGGGATGTCGGCTCCGACGGCCGCCGCTGTTTCGCCCGCCATCAGAACAACCACCACAAAACGGGCGGCGGAGAGAAGCACCAGCCTCCGCGTCAGTGTTTCGTTCAATACGCCCGATTGCAGAAGGCCGAAGAATTTCTGCAGGTTTTCCCTGGAACGGTTTCGGCGCGCCAGCGCCTTTTCAAGATGCGAGGCAAGCCATCGGGCAAGCCGGATGAGCGGGGCGACGGCCAGCAATGCCAGAGCGATCATTCCCGCGGCGGACAGCAGCCACATCAGCCGCCTCCGCCCAGGAACCATGTGGCTGCGGAAGCGACGGCAAGGAGGAGAACGTTCAGGAGGTCAAAACTCTGCTCCAGCAGCGTGCCGGCGGTTCCGCGTTTCAGCGGGCTGCCGTAAAAGTGCGTTCCAAAGGTGCGGGCAGCCGTCATGCCAACCTGGATGGGAAGCACCTGCCCCAGTGCCATGCCGGTACTGGTGAAGCCGAAAGCGGCAATCCTTGAGGGAACAGGGTCCGAAGTGTGCCTGAGAGCGGCATCCACGCTTCTCCATTTCTCGGTGGAAAGATAAATGAGCAGGATGTTCAGCAGGACCAGCCCGATCAAGGCGGAGGGCCGGGCCCCCTCGATCTCGTGCCACGTTGAATGCAGGTCAATGTTTCCGATTCGGATGATCAGGAATGATGAGGATGGCGGCCAGCGCCACTGAAGCGATAGCGAGAAGGACGCGCCGCCATTTCATCGGCGTCCTTCTCCTGCGAGGCTTTCACTTTCGATGGCATCGGACCCGGCCGGTGGAACCAGGCGCGAGGCGATTTCCAGGTATCGATCCACGGCAGCGTCCCACGAGTAGCGCGAGACGGCAAAGGCGCGGCGCTCCGCAGACTTGCTCTGCTCCGTCTCGGAATCAATCAACTCGTCGATGGCCTTTAGAAATTCTCGCGCTGTACGGTCATCGTCGCCCACGGAGACGGGGACTCCCCGCACAAAGTCCTGCATGGCCTCGTCCGCACCGAGCGTGTCTGCGCTACACACAACCGGCAATCCGGAGGCCAGTGCTTCCTGCACCACCAGCGGGAACCCTTCGCCGGTGCTGGGGAGCACAAGCAGATCGCAGACACGGTAGAGGGCGGCGAGCGAATCCCCCCGCAGGTTGGAAAACACCCGGACATTCGGCGCATTCCAACTGCCGGGGTCGAGCGGTCCCCAGCCGGCAAAGGCCCAGGTCCATTCCGGGCGCATCTCCACCATGCGCCGTAGCGCCGGGATTCCCTTTTTCTCTACGAACCGGCCAACGAATAGTACCACGATGCCTTGTTGTGGCAGACCCAGGCGCTCGCGGATTGCTTCCTTGTTTTCGCTATTTCCCAGGGGACGGAACATGCTGGTATCGACACCGTTGAACACTACTGCCGGTGGACGGCGGAAATGGACCGAGGCAAAATAGCGTGCGGTGTTCTGGCTGATAAAAACGACTTGCTGTGCTGAAGCGAGCATGGGGCGCGTGACCAGTGCGTTAGCCAGCTTGATGAGGGCGCGGAGAGGAAAGCTGCGGTACGGGACCACGCCTATATGTTGAACGATGACAACCGGTACTCCCAGCATTCGGGCGCGCAGAAAGGCTACAATGTTTGAAAAGTAAAGGCAATCGTGCAGCAGGACGACGATCGGCCCGGCCAACCTGCGAGCAAAGTTTTCTGAGTGCCCCGATGCTGGGAACCGGAAACGGCAGTCCGGTAATTGCCTCGACTCCGTTCCATGCCTTGAGGGGCAAAATTGAACCGAAGGCAACTTCAGATGGCGGGTCGGTCACGTTTGCAGCCGCCCACACGACCTCGCATTGCCGTTGCGTGAGGCCATGAAAGAGCTTTTCCGCAACGAGTTCGATCCCGCCCATGGTGCGAGCCGAAGTAGTTGGTGACCATTAGTAATCTTCATTGCAGTATCTTCACCACTTGCTATTCGCAGATATCGTTGCGCTCTACGGGGCTTCTCAGTCATGAAGCTACTCGTGTGGTGATGGACTTGTTCATGCGAGAGTTCTCAGCACGGCCTTCGTCAACGGCCGCTTCTTATCTCTGTTTCCAGACAATGCTTCATATCCGCGGCCTCGCCACGCCTGATTGCCAGTCGGCGGGCTATAGCAGACGGGAGCAGCGCGGCGTGCGAACCGAAAAACCGCCGGACTGAACATTTAAGAAACCCGGTGGCGTAGTTGCAGGCACTGCATTAGCACCATCTTTCCGAGGAATGGCGTCTCGAACCTGATAAGGCCTGTCGGCTTGTCGCATAAACTCCGCAACGATGACCGGGAGAAGAAGTTCAGGTGACGAGGAAATCCAGCCAGCCGCACCGGTGATTACCCGGAGGGCTTTTCGCGCTTTGACGAAGGTCCCGTCCAGGTGTTAGTTCTGGATGTGAAAACCGAGCTCCCGCCCGTCGGTAACAGGATCCGTCCACACAAAGTTGCTACCAGGACTCTTCAGGTGCTCGAGATACGTTCGCCAGTGACGCATGGCGGTCGAACATCGCTCTCCCCAGAGGTAGGTCTCGACAACCTGTAATGACATTACGAGGTCGAAGTCGGCCGCGAGAGGCCTCTGAGTTTGTCGTTGCACTCGACGGTTTGCACCTCCGGCCCTGCGCTTTGAGCTGCAGAGAGGAAGTCCCCAAAGGCGCTTCAGACTCGCGACAATATTACGATCCCTGTGCCATAACGCTTCAAACGACAGGATTGAACGCCTTCGTCAGAGTCGGCAAAGGATTTTCCACAAAGGCGCACCCGGCTCCTTCCACGCGCGAGAATACGGCGCTAATCGCCGAGCAGGCCTTCCTAAGCCCTCGAGTCCGGGCTGGCCGTTTGCATGCGTGGCCGATGGACCGGACCGGGAAAGCTTGAAATGCATGTCCTCCCCAGGCCTGATTAGTCGCACAAGCCGATTGTAATTCTCCATCGGTTTCCGCCGGAGATTTTACACCGGCATTTGGGACATGCAATTTCCTCGTTAATGCACGTTCCCATCGGTCTCGTTCCTGCTCGGCTAAAGCAAATTGGTTGCGAACTCTCATCGTCGCCTCAGGCCCAGGATGCTTAAGAAGAAGCTGCTGCAGACGATCTGGACGCCGAGGGCGACGGCGAAGACCGCGGGCATGACGATACGCAGCATGCGGTCGGGATTCGAGGGCTCCGAAGCTTTCGCCTGCCCAGTTCGACACGGCGAAGAATCGGAGCCGCCAAGGCCGAAGGCAATCAGCAGGCCGCCGACCACCAGTCCCGTTTCAAGCTTAACCCAGCGAAAGAGGCGCGAGAGGCGGGGATCGGGAGGCAGCAGGCCTTCCGTGATGGCAAAAACTTTGGTGAAGACGGCAAAGGCGACGAACTGAAATCCCAGCAGCATGGCCGTGAAGGCATAGAGAAGCGTATGAACGTCAAAGCCGATGCCGTGGATGACCACCGGCCCCGGCAGCAGGACGGCCGCCACAACCAGTCCCGCCAGGAACATCAGCATTCCGGGATAGAGGAAGAGCCAGCGCGGGCTGTACATGAGAAGAAAGCGCAGGTGCCGCCAGCCGTCGCGCCAGGAGCGCAGGTGGGGCGGACGGGTGCGGCCGTCGGGCGAGAGCGTGGTGGGCACCTCGCTGACCTTCATGCGCAGCAGGCTGGCTTTCACCACCATCTCGCTGGCGAATTCCATGCCGGTGGTCCGGAGGTCCATGCGCTCGAAGGCGGCTTTTGAGAACCCCCGCAGGCCGCAGTTGAAATCGCCCACCATGGCGTGGAAAAAGTTTCTTCCGATGGCGGAAAGAACGGGCGTTCCGATGTAGCGGTGCTTCCACGGCATGGCGCCCTTGCGGATGCCGCCTTTGAAGCGGTTGCCCATCACCAGGTCGTCGCCCTCGCGGAGGCGCTGGACAAAGCCGTCGAGGTTTTCGAAGTCGTAGCTGTCATCGGAATCGCCCATGATGCAGTAGCGGCCCCGGGCGGCGGCAGTGGCCCCCAGCAGCGCCGCTCCATAGCCGCGCACCGGAACATCAACGACGCGCGCCCCGAGGCTTTTGGCAATTTCCTGGGAGCCGTCGGTTGAGCCGTTATCGCCAATGACAACCTCGCCGCTCACCCCGGAGCGCTGGAGATAGTCCTGCGCCTTGCGGATGCAGCTTGCCAGGGTTTCGGCCTCGTCGAGGCAGGGCATGATGATGCTGAGTTCGATATCCATGCTGATCAAAAGAGCGCCCTTTGCGGCAAGCTGCCCAGAGAAAAATGGCGAGGCGAACCATCGCGCCCGGCACGCCTGCAGGCCCGAAAGGCCCCACGGCGGAGTAGTATAGCATGCGACTCGCAGGGGAGTAACGGATTGTGCAACAACTGTGGCATGGGCGTCTTCGCCCGTGCTGCGGAGAAAAGACACGGCCAGGATGGCCGTGCCACAAAACGAGAACCCAATCGAGTTACCACAGGGCGGTGGCGGCTACCGCCCGGCGTGCCGGTCGGTATATAATGTCGCGGGCATTGGTTCCTTTCCTGAATGCCGCGATCTCGACCATGCAGACCGCGAAATCCACTGAAACAGACCGGAAGACATTATTTTCCACGCTGAGGCGCAGGGCATTTTCTCTGCCTGTGCTGCTGGGCGTGCTGCTGGTGGCCGGGGCGTGCGTGGACCGGTATCTGAACCTGATGAACGCCTCGCTGCACCAGCACGTCTATTCCGCCTACTGCTTTGAGGGCGACATGTGGTGGCACCTGGCGACGGGCCAGTGGATTCTGGCGCACCACGCCTGGCCCACGCACGATTTCTTTTCGTTCACGGCCTATGGGAATCCCTGGATCGCCGACCAGTGGCTGGGCGACGTCGTGATTGCCGTTGTCTGGGCGCTGGGAAGAATGCACGCCCTGATGATTCTGCTGGCGGCGCTGGCCGGCGGGATCGTGTTGCTGCTTTACTACTACGCCTGGCTGAGAAGCGGAAGCGTGAAGGCGGCGTTTCTGGCCTGCGCGCTGCTGCTGCCGCTGGCTTCATTGCCCATGAGCATGCGGCCGCAGATCCTGGGCATGGCTTTTCTGATCGTGACGCTGATCTGCCTGGAGAGGTTCCGGCAGGGACACCGGAAAGCTCTGTGGATTCTTCCTCCGCTCTTCCTGCTGTGGGTCAATACGCACGGGACCTTTGTGCTGGGCTTCGTGGCCCTGGGCGTCTACTGGCTGGCGGGATTGCGGCAACTGCGGCTGGAGTTTCTGGAAGCCGTCGCCTGGAAGCCGGAGGAGCGCCGCCACCTGGCGACGATCGTTCTGCTGTGCCTGCTGGCGTGCATCATTACGCCCTACGGCGCGCACCTGGCGGCCTATCCGCTGCAGATGACCATCTTCCTGCCGATGATCCCACAGGTGGTGCCGGAATGGCATACGCTGGATTTCAGCCGTTTTTATGGGCATTGGTTTCTCGTTCTCCTGCTGGTGTTTGTGGCGGGGCAATTGATTACCCGCAAGAAACTTCAGTTGGCAGAATTCGCCCTGCTGATTTTCGCCGCCGCTGAAACCATTCTCCATGCGCGGTTCATGCTGCTGTTTGTTCCGGTGTTTGCTCCGCTGCTGGCGGCGGTGCTGGCCGAGTGGGTGGATCGGTGGCGCCTGGGAAGCGAACGCCGCGCCCTGAACGCCGCGGTGATGGCGGTGGCGCTCGGGGTGATGGTGTTTTTCTTTCCCTCACGCGCCAGGCTGCAGCAGGCCGTGGAATTGTGGAACCCCACCGGCGCTGTCCGTTACCTGCGCGAACACCCGGTGGAAGGGCACATGCTCAACTTCGACGACTGGGGCGGCTACCTGATCGAAACACTTGGACGGAAGGTCTTTATCGACGGGAGAGCGGACATCTACGAACCGGGCGGAGTGCTGCTCGACTACCTTCACATCGTTTATCCCCAATCGAAGACCTTGTTTCTGCTGCGCAAATATCATATTGATTCGTGCCTGATGCCGGCCGATTCGGCGCTGGTCACCATGCTCACCACCCTCCCCGGTTGGAAAGTCGCTTATCGCGGCAGAGTGAGCGTGCTTCTTGTCCACGCTGCAAACCCGGAGGCAGGAATGTCCACGGTGGACATCCGCAAGGAAAAACCGGAGCAGGGCGGAGATCAATAACAGCACGAACGGACATAGAGCGCTGGAGGGACCGGCTGTCAGGCGAGTGAACCACGCGTTGCCCATATGGATCGTGGCTTGAGGCATCCGCGAACAAAGTATGGAGGGTGAGGGATACCCCGGCTGATGGGAGCGCTGGATGTTTCTTAAAATCGAAGCCGGGCTTTCAGTTCTTGCGTTGGTGCTGGCTTTTACAGTTCCAAACCTGGGCTCGCGGTGGTTTGAAGCTTTGGAGCGGAACCTCGGCAATCTGGCGCGGCAGCGCAGGCTGTCGGTCATCACCGTGGGGCTCACGGCGCTGTCGTTGCGCGCAGCCCTGCTGCCCATCCTTCCCATTCCTGTGCCCGGTGCTCCCGACGAATTTTCCTACCTCCTGCTTTCCGACACTTTCGCGCACGGCCGATTGACAAATCCTTCCAATCCCATGTGGGTACATTTTGAGGCCCTCCACATCCTGTGGCAGCCCACCTATACCGCCCAATATTGGCCTGCCCAGGGGATGATGATGGCTGTTGGCCAGGCATTTCTTGGACATCCTTTCTGGGGGGTCTGGCTGAGCGTGGGGTTGATGTGTGCCGCCATCACCTGGATGCTGCAGGCCTGGGTCGGGGAAGGGTGGGCGTTGCTGGGCGGGCTTCTGGCCGTGATTCGCTTTGCGAGCTTTAACTACTGGGACAACAGCTACTGGGGCGGAGCCGTGCCGGCGATTGGCGGGGCGCTGGTGCTGGGTGCGCTGCCGCGGTTGAAGCAGGGGCATCGAGTGCGGAACGCCCTGCTGATGGGCGCGGGGTTTGCCATCCTGGCGAACAGCCGTCCGTATGAAGGCCTGTTCTTTGGTGTCCCGGTGGCCGTGGCGTTGCTGGTCTGGCTTTGGAAACTGAAGCGGCCGGAGCTGGGCGTAGTGCTCAAGCGTGCTATGGTCCCGCTGCTGGCTGTGCTGGCGCTGACCGTGGTTGCCATGGGTTACTACTTTTGGCGAACCACAGGCAGCCCTTTGGTTCCACCGTACCTGGCCTATGTTCACAAGTATGAGCCGGTACCGTATTTTTCCTGGCAGTCGATTGGCCGCATTCCAACGTATCGTCATCTTCAACTGCGGCGTTACTTTGTCGATGCTGACCTGGTGGGATACCATCTCTCGCGGACACTTGCGGGACGAACCGCGATGGTTTTGGGCCGGTTCGCTCTGATGTGGAGCTTTTATCTGGGCTTCATATTTACACTTCCCCTGCTGCTGGTTTCGATCTTCCTGCCGTACGGATTTTCCTGGAGAAACATCAACCCGGGGACACGGTTTCTGCTGGCCGTTGGCGCAGTAGTTGTTATTGGGAATCTGCTGCCGATAGGGTATCTGGTCCATTACAGCGCTCCCATAACCTGCGTAATTTTTGCTCTCGTGATGATTGCTCTCCGCGAGATCCGGCGGGGGCAGTGGCATTCGAAGCCAACGGGATTATTCATCACGAGGACTGTGCCGTTGGTTTGCGTGGTGCTCCTGGTCCTTCGGGCGGCAGCCGGGCCGTTGCGGTTACGCGTGCCTGCGGGAGGTCCCGGGACAGGCTTTGCTTCATGGTGTTCGCTGGGTCCGGCTAATCATGAACGCGCGGCGATGCTGAGAAGGCTCAGCAGAAAACCCGCTGGGCAGCTGGTCATTGTTCATTACAATCCGAATCACCAGTTGGCCTTCAATGATTGGGTTTACAACCGGGCCGACCTGAACTCCGCCAAGGTCATCTGGGCCGACGACATGGGGCCGGTAAAAAACCGGGAACTCATCGACTATTTCAAGGGCCGCCAGGTGTGGCTGGTGGATGCTGACGACCATCTTCCAAAGCTCGTGCCTTATCCCGAAGTTACGGGCAGCGGTTCCCACGCCGAGCGGCAGGCCAGCCCGCAGGATAAATAGAAACTTCCAGTTCAGACGGGTCCGGCAGGTCCTGAAACCTCTTTTAATGGTGGAGACAAATCCGGCGGCTGGGTCACAACCGCCGGTGGTGGAATCCATACTGGCGACAGAGCAGAGACAGCGGAGACTATCGCTGCGCCTGTGTCTGTGACGGGTCGTCCTGATACCGGGTGAGGTAGGGGATGAGCGGCGTCACCTCAAAGGGCATCTTATCCTTGGCCGAGACCAGGTCGACGGGCTTGGACTTCATCAGGCGGATGCTGTCATTCCAGGCGTCCACTTTGATCCGCGCGCCGAGCGGCAACGCGGCAATCTGGTCAACGGAATCAGGTTCAAGCTTGGGGGCGCCTTGCATCAGTTGGGCCATCCTGAGCTCATGATGCTTGTCAATCAGGCGGTTACCCAGGTGGGTGCCAAACAGGTTGGGCGCCTGCGGGGCGATCTCCGCCAGGGCTTTCAGGAACAGTCCGGCCTTGCCCAGTTTGTCGTTGTAGGGAGAATTCTGCAGCAGCTTGATGGCTTCCTTGTCAGCCGCCGCCTCACTTTCTTCAGAGTGGGCAAAATCGAACTTCTTCAGCAGCTCTGAATCGGAGATCATCATGCGGTCATAGAAGGCGTACTTGGTGTTGACGTCATCGCCGAGCGTGATGTGCGCCAGTTCGTGGGCCAGAGCCATGGCCAGGCTGGCTTCATCCGGCAGCACATCGATCAGGCCGCGGCTCAGGACGATGGTGTCGCCAACGGTAAAAGACTCCAGCGGATAGGTCAACAGGACGCGGCAACGCACCGAAGGCAGCTTGTCCAGGTGGTTGGTGACGATCAGGTTGTTGACCACTGTCTCCAGCACCTTGTCCACGGGCCCGGCCGGGGCCACGAAGCCGCCCTTCTGCAGGCGGTTCAGCACGTTGTCTGCCGCCTGGCGTTTCCAGTCGCGCTCGCTCTGCAGCGGGGAATTATCATGCGACTCCACGCTGGTGTCCTTGACGTCCGAATTGGAATCCACCAGGATCTGCGTCAGCTCCTGGTCCGGTGTGGTTGCCTTCAGCACGTAGCCCCACAGGCGTGTTTGTGATCGGAAGCCCAGGTGAGGGACGCCATACTTGGAAAGGTCGTCCTCCTCGCTGTAAGTGTAGACCGGCAGCCAGAGCCCCGGCCGGAGGTTCTCTCTCCAACTGTCAAAATGAAACGAAAAACTGTTGGCCTTCCCGTAGGCGCCGTTGAAACGGACAATGTGGTAACCCTGGTCTTCCACCCAGATGCGGCCCTCGAAAAGCCCTTTCCCGGCATGGGCGCGCGGGCTGACGTTGAACACCAGGCAGCGGACCTGGCCCAGAAATTCGCGTCCCGTAAATTCAAACTGGTAGTGCGCCAGATCAAAATCCTTCGGATCCAGAAACATCGGATAGGCGAAGGAACCGGGTTGGAACTGGAAAGAAAAGAGGCGAAGGAACGGCCCATAAAGCAGCACCTTGCTCATCACCCCCTTCAGGGTGATGCCCCTGGAAGGCAGAAAGGACTTCTCAATCACCCCATCCTTCACCTCCAGCCGGCCCATGAAATAGTCGTCGCCGACAATCCGCTTGGTCTGGTCTTTATCCGTGTGGATTTCCTGGATGTAGGTTTCCACGCGCGGGCTGTAAGTGCCATACGCCTTGACCAGGTCGTTTTCCTGCTTGACGATCTTTTCGAGCGCCTGCCGGACGACACTCGATTGTTGCTGTGCCGGTTGCTGCGCAGACAGAGGCAACAATCCTGCCAGAGCCATCACCAGGACGGCCAGCGAGATATGTTTTGATGCCTTCATGCTTTTCCCCTTCTTTTAATAAGCGAGTTGAAAGATGATGTGAACCAGAGCTTTGGAATCGACCGGACGTCCGTCGCGTTCAGCAGGTTTGAACGTGATGCGGTTTGCCGCCGCGACGGCAGCCTGATCCATGCCGTGGCCGAGGCCATCAACAACGCTCAGCACGCGCAAATTCCCGGTGGACTCGAAAAGAACGCTCAACGTGACCTGACCTTCGATGTGCAGCCGCCGCGCCTCGGGAGGATAAATCGGGTCAGGCTTTGACAGAATGACGACCGGCTTGAACGCCGCAGCCTGAGTTACGGCCTGGGTTTTCTGCGCCCTGCCGGCGACCACATTGCCAAAACCGCCCTCTTGCACGGTTTGCGGAGCTGCGCCACCGGCCCGGCTTCCCGTGCCCGCTCCGATGCCGTTGCCGAACCCGGCGCTGGCCACTGTCCCGCGCACCCCGCGTGCTCCGCCGGTCCCGTTCCCCTGCCCGGGACCTGAGGGCAGGTCAAACGATCCCAGCTGCGCAACGTGCTGGGGACTATGATCTGTGGGATTGTTGGGGATTCCGTTTTTGGCTCCAAAGCCTCCCGTCTGCACCTCGCGCGGAGGAAGTTTGACGGTTGCTTTGGCTATGCTGCCGGGATTGAATGTCCCCGTATGCAGCATCGCGACCTGGCGCTTGGGCGCCGGGCGCCGGGCTTCCACGGAGGTGAAATGTTCCACGGGTTTCGGCGCGGGTGGCGTCCGGGGAAGCTCGATCTTCGGCTGGGAGATTTCAGGAACCTTCAGGCGCGCCATCTCAGCCGGTTTTTGAACCTCCTGCCGCTGCAGCCTGGGTGTGATGGGTTGGATGGGTTGGGTCACCATTTGTTTAGGCAGGACCGGGCGCTTTATCAATCTGGGAGTTTGTTTTGCCAGCTCCGGCGCGACCGGATGGAAATACAATACTTCCTGTTTGATCTTGGTCAGCATAGGGCTGGGCGGCAGGCTCATCAACGCCCAGAACATGATGCCAATGACCAGGGCTTCAATCACAGGGCTGACGCTCAGCACGAGCCGCCTGCGCTTGCGCTCCTCTTCAGAGGGACCCAGCAGACCAAACTGCGGAACCGCCCACATGCCATCGCCGGGATTGTTCGAATGATAGATTTGGTCTGATAAGTTCTTTGGATCTAAGGGTTTCTTAAGTGCCAGTCGTGCTCCCACTCGCGTAGTCCTCGCTGACTTAGCATTCCCCTGGCGCCCTTCGTCCCTTCCCCCCACTCATTAGGCTTTTATCATAAACCCCGCGCCCGCTGCAAGCAATAGTTAACCAGAGGGTATCTCGTAAGATCAGTAAATGTCAGTTTGCCCTCCATACAGCGGTTACCGCTATTAGCAATCGCTATAAACAAGGATGCGACGGTTCGCCTTTCCTGGGAGCTTCCGTTCCTCAGGAGGTTATGTTGCTTTGGCGAATGCATGGCCTGGAAGGAGAGCATGCACCAAACTGTCCCGCAGCAGAGGGTGTTCGATGCAGTCCGCAGCCCCCATCGCCATCGCTTGATGTCGAAAGTCCGGGTCAGTCGTTCGGCTAACCACGACAACCGGGGCGTGATGTTGCGTTTCGCGGGCCCGGTGCACGACCTGCCGGCACGACTCGATGCCACTTCCCGCGTCCACAACCACGTAGGCGACGATCACCAGGCGAAGAATGGCCATGGCTGCCTCGGGCGTGGTTGCCGTTACGGGCGCAAGACCCAGGGAGAGAAACATCGTGCGGTAGTACTCGAGAAATTCCCGATCTCCGCTGTAGACAAGAACTGCGCACCCTTTGTAGTCTGCGATCTCCATTTCTTCGAAACTCGTGGAATTCATAGGTACCCCCCCCATCTTGAGCGTTTTTTCATGGCGGGATCAGCTCCGCCAACGGTGCTCGTGATCCAAAAATGAATCGACTAACATCGCTACAACTTTCATGGCGTGAGATTCCCTCCTGCGGCGGACGCTTTCGGAGGCCACTCGAACCACATGAGCGATAGCGTCCTCCTCAAAAGGAGGGAGGATGAAATCAAACGCGCCATAATCCATGGCTGATAAGTAAAAACGAGTGTCGTTGTTTTTGCTCACCACGATAACGTTGGTGGGCACGGAAACATTCTCTGCCAGTTGGATTACGTCCCGCCAGGTCCCGTCGCTAAGAAGCTTGGCTGTGAAAACCAGCTCCGGATGGGTCTGGTCGAGCAGGCGCGCCACTTCTTCACAGCTTTCTGCGGTATAGATTTCAATTTGCTGCTTCTTCAGTGCCGCTTTTAACTCTTGAATGCAGCCGTCCTCCTCGGGTGCGACCGCCAGTGCAAACAGTTTCTTCGGCAACATAGGCCCTTCCCCTCGGTGGCGGGCGGACCTTCCGGTCCGCCCGTCCCCGATCAACCCGCCATCTTGTAGTTGTCAGGTTCTGCCCCGCAGACAGCACCCAATTTATTGAAAAATATTGCCCTTGACAAGTCGTTTTAATACGTACTTTGGTTCTCCGTACCACTACGTATAGTTCGCACTGGTTTCGACCTGCCGGCTATGGATTACACCCTCGCGGAGACGCGCGTTGCGCCCGGAAAATACGCTGGCTGCACATGCCGGCTTGCCGACCGGTTGATACGGAGCGAGGGCTCGACGCGGCCCGCCGCCCCTGATTCTCCAGAATTTCAGGCCGGAGCGGAGAACACGAATTTCATGCGGCGCCATCGCAGCGATGAATCCGCGGATTTTTGGGGGGAAAGCGGATAGTGGGAGAGGCCGTTAAAGGTCGATCAGATGGTTTCGTACAGCGAAGAGCACCAGTTCGCTCAGCGTGTGGACCCTCAGCCGGTTCATGATCTGATGGCGATGGGTTTCGGCGGTCCGTGTGCTGATGCCGAGTTCCACAGCGACTTCTTTGTTGCTCTTCCCGCTGGCAACAAGTTTCAGCACCTGGCGCTGGCGGTTTGTTAATAGGTCGGGGTCCTGAGTGCTTGGGTGATCACCCGGGACCAGGTCTGCCATGACGGTCCGGGAGATGCCGGGGCTGAAGAACGCCCGGCCTTCACACAAAGCTTCCACGGCCTCAATCAGCCTGTTGTCCAGCTCAGACTTCAGAACATA
Source organism: uncultured Acidobacteriota bacterium (assembly GCA_963783155.1). Lineage (GTDB taxonomy): Bacteria > Acidobacteriota > Terriglobia > UBA7540 > UBA7540 > SCRD01. Next base: position 437,486 of record CAWANC010000006.1, read on the forward strand.
CGCGTGGGCACCCGCTTCCATTGCGCTGCGCAGCATCGCTTCAGAATCATGCATGGTGAGCATCAGGATTCCAACATGGGGATCGAAAGCGTGGACCTGGCGGAGGGCTACAAAACCGTTCATTTCCGGCATGGAAATATCCATGATCAGAATGTCGGGCTTCAATCTGCTTCACCAACTGAACGGACTCGCCGCCGGTCTGTGCTTCGCCACAGACTTCCCATCCTTCATGTGTGGCCAGCAGCGACCGCACGCCCCTGCGCACCACAGGGTGATCATCCGCTATCAGAATCCGTGTCGTCTTCAACGCCATCAGTTTGCACTACCTGACTGGCGACGAACGGGTTGCGAAAGGCAAGTCAAATTTTCAATTTTACTGCATTCTTGCCATTGACCCTTGATGACCGCGCCGCGGTAGAAAAAATTACACGCTCTTTGTAACCCGTGGCGCAAGACCCGTTGTCGCCTTCAAAGCGCAATACTCCGCGCGTCATTCGAGATCAGGTTTCCGGGCCCGACCGGGCAGGATTGCCCTCACAGCCGTGCCCTTTTGCCCGCTCTCGATGTCAAGTCGGCCGCCAAGCTCTTTCATTCGCTCGCGCATGCCGATAATCCCCATCCCCTCCTGATCTAGTGCAAATCCTTTGCCAAAGTCCCGAACCTCAGTTATAACTTGCCCCCCTTTTGTAGTGATGCTGATATGCGCTTCTTTAGCTCCGGAATGCTGTTGGACGTTTGTGAGGCATTCCTGAATGACGCGATAAATTGCGATTTCGACCCCCCCGCCCATGCGTTCCACAGAATCCGGGATCTGAATGCTCACCTCAATTCCGGAATGCCTGGAAAATTCTTCGGCGTACCATCGCATGGCAGCGGCTAGCCCCATGTTTTCAATCACCAGCGGATGCTGCAGGTAGGATACGGTCCGAACCTCGGTGCTGCAGTCGCGCACGATTTCCTGGCACTCTGCCAGCCCTTTGCGGACTTTCTCCGCGGTCCCCTTTACACGCTGCAGGGCCGCCAGGGTGGCTGCTAATCCTGCCAGCCTTGAGCCGACCTCGTCGTGCAGCTCACGCGCCAGTGCGCGGCGCCTGTCGTCCGATTCTTTCATCAGATATTTGGTGAGCTTGCTCAACCGATCTTCTGCCTGCACCTGGCCCGTGACATCAATGACGATTCCCCCCGCCCCGCCGTCTTCCAGAAGGTTGGCACTCGCCACTACCCAGGCCTCACTTCCGTCTTTGCGCTCGATGGCAATCTGCTCGTTATCCAGGCTCTTTTGTTTTTCCAGACGATCGTACAGCCCCTTCTGTTCTTTGGGAGTGAGGTGGGCGTCCAGGTTCTTTTCCTGCAAAGCTTCTTCGCGTGAAGAGTAACCCAGGATGCGGGCAAAAGCACCGTTACAATCCAGGATGCGGCCGTGGCGCGCATAAAAAACCCCGGCCAGGTTCCTTTCGAAAAGGAATTGATAGCGCCGGGTGGTTTTATCCAGGACTTCCTTCAACCTGGTCACTTCAACCCAACTAACGATGGCCCCATCATTTTTGTTTTCCGTGGTTTTGTAGGGGCGGATTCGCATCGAGTACCAGCGGCCCTCCCGGTCCTGAATCTCTGTCTCCCTGGCGGAAACCTGATCGATGGAACCGGAAATCAGTTGCTCGAAGCCGGGAAACTCGAAGTTCAGCTTAATGGCGCTGAGGGGCCGGCCCGTGTCGCTGGGAATCAGGTTCAGCAGCCTATGAGCGCTGGGGGTAAAGTGCCGGATGCGCAGGTCCTCGCCCACCATCAGGATCGGAATGTCGACCGTGGCCAGCAAATTGACCAGATCGTTGTTGACGGAACTCAGCTCGTTATTGCGGTTCTGCAGCTCTTCATTCAGCGTGGTGAGTTCTTCGTTGGCGGATTGCAATTCTTCTTTGGCGGTTTCGAGCTCTTCGTTGGTGCTTTGAAGCTCCTCGTTGGAAGACAGAATTTCTTCGTTTGCGGACCTCAGCTCCTCATTCACCGCCTCGACTTCTTCGACACTTGCCTGGAGGGTGCTCTTGTTCTCCGCAAGTTCGTCACGCAACCTGGAAATCTCGCGTTTGGCGGCCCGTGGGGCCGAGGCGCGGGCCTGGCTCCCTGCATCTTTCCCGGGTGGCAGTGCAGCCGGTTGCGCATCCCGGAAGAGTATCAGAAAGTTGGGCGCGGACCCGCCGGAACTTTTGACGGGAATCACCTCCAGGTCCACCTCCACCGTGTGAGCATTCCGCTTCATCCTCACGCTGTTTTTGCGGACGGGATGGCCGTGCTTTTTGGCCTCGTGAATGGCCGCCCGCAAATCCAGTGCCAGACCTTCCCGCACCATTTTCGCCAGGTTCAGAGTGGCCTGGCCGGGGGCGGGCTCCAGATACCGGCCCGTCTTTCCGCGAAAGTGCAGGATCTGGAGGTCTTCGTTGATGACCACGCCAGGCGGAACAAAACGGGTCAGCAGAATGCGGTCCACTTCCTTCTGCAAATCGAACCCTGGATTCGCTTCTGCCTGCCCGCGCGGGATTGCCAGGCCTGCATCGAAGTGGGGCCGGCCGCCAAACTCGAGAAGGGGCGGCCGGGAGGTGACCTTGGCGGTGTAGATTTTGTGTTTCTTGTCCAGCAGCGTGAAATATTCGGCGAAAGAACCGATCGACTCCGAACCGCCCAGCAGAAGGTAGCCCGAGGGCTCCAACGCGTAGTGGAAGACCGGCAGAATCCTTTTTTGCAGAACAGGGCCGAGATAGATGAGCAGATTGCGGCAGGTCACCAGGTCGAGATGGGAGAAGGGCGGGTCTTTGGCAACGTCGTGCCGCGCGAAGATGCAGATGTCGCGAAGGGTCTTGTTCACCCGGTATCCGTGCGGCTGTTTGACGAAGAAGCGCCTGAGCCGTTCCGATGAAACTTCTGCCGCAATGCTTTCCGGGTACTCGCCCTGGCGCGCTCTCTCCAGGGCGCCAGTGTCGACGTCCGTTGCAAAAATCTGGACATCCTGCGTGGAAGAAGCGTCGGACAGAAACTCCAGCAGAGCGATGGCGAGTGAATAAACTTCCTCGCCCGTCGAACACCCTGCCACCCACATCCGAATGGGCGCCTCCGGAGACCGTTCCTTCAGCAGGGCCGGGAAGACTTCCGTCTTCAGAGCTTCAAAGATTTCGGGATCGCGGAAAAAACTGGTGACGTGGATTAAAACATCACGAAAAAGCGCCTCAACTTCGCTGCGGTTTTCGATGAGAAATTGGCTGTAGCGTTTAAGCGTTTCAATCTTCAGCAGCATCATCCGCCGCCGGATGCGCCGCCGGATGGTGTTCAACTTGTAATGCGTGAAGTCCACGCCGGTCACGCCGCGCAGGGCGCGGTAAATCTTCCGCAGTTCGCTCTCGCCTTTCGGCGCAATTTCCGGGCCTTCTTCCTGCGGGGGCAGCCGCAGATAAGGATGCTCGGCGAGTCTCAGAAGTTCATTGGCGATGCCTTCGATGGGGAGAACGGAATCCACCCAGCCGGCCGCAATTGCGTTGCGCGGCATTTCGCCGTGGTCGGCCTTCTTCGGGTCCTGTGCGAAGGTGATGCCTCCCGCCGCCTTGATGGCCTTCAACCCCAGGGTGCCGTCGGAAGCTGTGCCGGAAAAGATCACGCCGATGGCTTTGCTCCCCTGATCTTCCGCCAGGGAGCTGAAGAAGTGGTCAATGGGCAGGTGAGGCCGCGTGGTGGCGCGCGGCACCAGGCGCAGGGCTCCGTGGCGCACTTCCATGTCGTGATCGGGCGGAATCACGTAAACATGATTGTTCTGCACGCGCATTCCGTCAGTGACTTCCGCCACAGGCATCTCCGTGGTGCGGCCCAGCAACTCCGTCAGAGCGCTTGCGTGCCTGGGCGCCAGATGCTGCACCAGTACCAGCGCCACGCCGGCATTTCGCCTCAGGCGCCGCAGCAACTGCGTGAAAGCTTGCAGCCCCCCTGCCGACGCGCCCACTCCTACAATCAAAGGACCATGGTTCTTGGGCTGCCCATCCTTCTTTTGCTGTTTGTTATTATTCTTTCCAGGCTTATTCTTCTTGGCAGGGCTTTGACTGGCCGAAGATGATCGATGCTTCGATTTCATGCGACCCTCCCCGAACCCTGTGCGATTCTTCTCTCCACGCGAACTGATATCCTGCCCGAAATTGCTTCGGGCGGTACCATCAGTTGTTGCAAGATGTGCACAACTTATCTCGCAATACACACAAAGTCAAGTAAATAGAGGTGTTTTCAAAGCAGGCGTGAGCAAAGACCCTCGCACCCTGCCGGTCTGGCGCTTTTGTGCTGCCGGGAGCAAGACCAGCGGACCGTAGAAACAACTGTTTGCGCCACGCGTTAATAGCCCGCTGTCAAGGCGGCCCGTGCGGGAACGTAATGCTCGAACGGTTTGAAGGCGTCGAGCAGGGCCTGCTGGTAGTGCCGGACGTCGTAGCCGTGCCAGCCTTCCCACAGCGTGAAGGCGCGGAAGCGGTCGTCGGGGAATTTTGAGCCGGCGTTGGTGACGATGTATCCGATGATCTCTCCCGGGCGCAGCTTGACGCCGGAGCGGTCCAGTTGCCGGGCGACGACGGCCGTGGCCGTGTCTTTGCGGTAGGCGTCGGGCGCGCGGGTCAGGCGCTTGCTGATGATGAGGTCTTCCACGTCCATGCTGCCGTCCGCCAGCCGGTCGAGATAACGGTCGAGGGTCCGGCGGGCTTCTTCGAGCTTGCGGCAGTAGCTTTCAAAATCGCGCGCCTCGGCCAGAATCTCCAGCACCTGGTGCTGCATGCGCGAAACCACGGGCGGCGTGTCGTGCCGGCGGCATTCCAGCCCGCGAATCTTCAGCTCGCCGTTTTCCGCCACGGCGAAAAAGCGGTTGGGCACCGGGATTTCGGCGTTCTGCCGGGAGGGCAGAAAGACCACGTAACGATAAACGGCCTCCAGCGCCAGCGGCAGGCCGGTGAGCCGCTCGATTTCCTGCGCCAGTTGCTCGTAGTCGCGGCGCGTGGCGCCCTGGCGCTCGACGTAAAGCGAATCGACCAGCGCGTGCAGAACGCGGTAGCCCTTCAGCTCGGCGGCTTCTTTGGCCACCAGAAGCTTTTCCCGCGACAGCGCGTTGATGGCTTCATGCGCTTCGATTTTGCCGAAGCGGGCGTTTTTGTATCCTGTGTAGCCGAAGCAGCAGACCAGCAGCCACTTCAGCGACGATCGCCGCAGGCTGTAGCTGGCAGCGTTTTCGGCTGGTGCCGGAATCTGCCCGGGCGTTTCCGCGAACGGCCGCGGCGGCTTGCATCCGCTGCTTGTATTCCTGGCGCTTGGCGATCAGCCGCTCCACCACGCGGCTGGTGATGCCGCGCCGCTTCTGGCACACGCGATAGCCGAGTTCCGGAACCCGCGGCGCATCCGGACAGCAGCGGCAGTTGACGGTTTCCGGCGAGACGTTGAAGCGCGCCATGATGTTGGGATATTCGCTCGAAAAATCGAGCTCGGCGGCGTTCTCAAAAAATCCCAGGCGCGGCGGAAACACCAGCCCGCCGCGGTCGGCCAGCAGCAGTTCGTTGGGATGCTTGGGCGTTTCAGGCTCGGCCTTCTGGGTGGGAATCAGGGTGCCGTCGCGGTAAGCCATTTCCATCTGCATGTAGGAGATGCCGGTGCCGGTGGTGGTGCGGGCCGAGTATTGCACGGGCAGCCGGGTGATGCGGACCAGCTCCCACAAGCCGTCCAGCTCGCACTGGTGGGCAATGAAGGAGTTGCGGAGATCGACGTGAAGGCGGCCGGCCAGCGTGGTGGCGCTTCCTTTATAAAGGATGCGGCCGTAGCTCATGTAACTGCGCGAGCGGCTGCGCGCGACCGGCGCCTGGTCGCGATTGAGGCTGAGCTCAAAACCCAGCCGCTGCGCCTGCCGCATCAGGGCCGGGAGCAGCGTGGAATCGCCCCACTCGGTGACGATCAGGTCGGGATCGTGCGCGCGCAGCAGCCGCTCAACGCCGCGGGCCACGGGCTCGTCGGAATCTTCCAGCACCCGCTGCTCGCCGTCGATTTCCGCCAGCATCGCGCCTCGCCGGCCGTGCTGCGGGTCCACCTGCCCCAGGCCTTCCAGGCGCAGGTGCAGCGTGCTGAGCGGCGGCAGTTCGTAATCGAGCGCCCATTCGTCGTCGCGGCATTCGAGGGCGTGGATGATTGCAGCGTCCTGCCGCGCGGTTTCAACCTCCACCCGGGCCAGCGGAAACACGTTCCTCTCCCAGCAATACAGCGGGGCGAGCATCAGGTCAGAGTTGTAAAGCGTGAGCCGGGTGTCATAGCGGCGGACGAAACGCGCCACGGTCGCAAACTGCGCGGGATGATGCACGGTGACTTCAAGCACCCGGATGGGCAGCCCGTCCCAGATGCTGAACTTTTCCGTGAAGGCGCAGCGGACCAGCGCGCGCGCCGCCAGCACCCGGCCCAACTGGCGCAGGCGCGGCTCCGCTCCCTGGACGTAAAAGCGCGGATGGAACGACGGGTCAATCAGACGAAGGCGTTTCCGGTTCGGTTGGGCCAGCCACAGCGTCATCCCCGCCGGGGAAGGGTAGAGATCGAGAATCCATCCACTGATTTTCAAGGTTGATCCCCAGTCGTGCTTCAATCGAGCGCAGTCGGATTTCATGATCGAGGCCCACGGCCACGTTGATGGCGTCCATCGCGTGCACCGGAAACTCATACGTGCAGGCCTGAATGTAAAGCCGCACGCGGTTGAACATGGCCTCGAAGTGCGCGCGTTCTTCCCGGCGCAGCGCTCGCCCGAAAACACGCTCCCAGTTCAGCATTTCCTGTTCAATCAGGTCACGGAATGTTGCCAGCGTTCGCCCCATGGTTCACCTCATCCTGCGGCCGCCGCAGACGGAGCCAGCCGGGAGTTCGCCGGCCCGCGCTCGCAAATCAGGTTGGGCCGGCCGTTTTCTCCCACGCTGAATCGCCACACCTCGCCGGCCGAGCGGCAGGCGCGGGCAAAGAAATTCTTGCGGGCCGCGGAAGGTGTAAAGGTCTTCGCGGCGGAAAAGAGGGTGATGGCCAGCGGTTGCCGCGCCAGGCGGTCGAGACTGCCAAGCGCCTGCTCCAACGCCACGCGCGCGTCCCAGTCGCGAACGTCTTCGTCAAAGTAAAGGTCCGGCAGGGCCGTCACCACCAGAACCTCGGCGGGGAAATCTGCCAGAAAACGCGGCACGCGCGCGATCAGTTCCGTCAACTGGAAGCAGGTGAAGGCGCGGGCAATCTGCACCCGGCGGTTGAACTGCTCAAAGGGAACCCGGCGCTCGCGCGCCAGCCGGGCCAGCAATCGCGGATTGGCGGAGTTGGCGCCGTCCAGGAAGAGCACGCGCTTGCCCTGCAGCAGAAGCCTGGGCAGAAAGTAGTGGCTCAGCCTGGGCACGTTGCCGGGACCATAGAAGACGGCCAGGCCCTGTTCAGGGAAGGCCCAGGGCGTGGCGCGGCGCGGCAACCTGGGAGAGGGGACCTCAATTGCATTTGACGATAAACCCTCTGTGTCATATTTGAACAGATTTTTTTGCCGTCCATCTGGTGCGTCCAAAAAGCTAAGTGGCTGATAAAAAGCATCTTGATTGATTTTTAGTGATGTGGATTTCATTGGAACTTTCGCCTCGTGAGCTCTAAATGGCGATGTTAGGCGAATAAAAAGCGAAAGTCAAGCGAAACCTTAAAACCCCTGCTCGGGCCACTTCCTCCTATGACTTGCCCGGCCGCGCCGCACCTGTCCGAACAGTGCGAAATGCTAAAACCTCTCCAGCAGGCTTAATTCTTTCGATATAGGTTCGCCGGCTGCGAAACCTAAAGCTCAACAAATCAATCCATTAGAGCTTTCACTTTTCGGCAGAGTTTTTGCACGAACACACCTGCCGACCGGAACGCCGGCCTTCAGGCTGCGGGCATCCAAAAGCTTTCCATTCCTCAGCTTCTGCCGCGGGAACAAAGCTTTTCATGCGGCGAACCAGGAGGATAGGAATCAAAAGTCTGAAGCTCCAGTCCGGTGCGATGACGCCTGGGGCGCTGGCGGATAGCCTCCTGATGGTGACCTTCGCCTGGGCCGGCCTCCGGATGAACCATCCACCGGTTTATTCCACGAGTCCCGCATCGGTGATTGACGCGGACTCGCCCGGGACCTCATCAGCAGGGAATCTGAAGTTACCGCATCATGACCTTCCTGACTGCCTTCCCTCCATTCCCTGGGGGGCCTGATCCCGCCCCTTTCCCTCCTGTCCAAAGCGTTTGATTTGAGCCCTGTTTGCAAAGGGTTGCAGGGGTGGCTTAAATTCTGTGCCACCGGCACCTGATACGGTATACATGACTTGCCGATGATCACCCGGTAATTACCTGCCCTACTTTCAGGATTTCCATGGATTGTAGGGTGCCCGCTTTAGGCTTACGCTGTAATCGTTTCTCAGGGACAACTTCCGATTCTGCGGCTGGCTTTTAGCTCACGTTGCCGGAAAACCATATCGTCCCTCGATTGGAGGACATGGTGATTGGTGCCACTCAACAAACCGAATCTCCGTCTCAATATCAGAAAGCGCTCGGACATCCTATCCGGGTTCTGGTGGCGGATGACCATCAGATTGTGCTGCAAGGCCTGAAGACCATCCTGGACCGGGAAGGGCTTGAAGTTGTCGGGGAAGCGCCCGACGGCTCGCAAGCCGTAGCGCGGGCCATGGAGCTGCAACCCGACCTGGTGGTTATGGACATCAGCATGCCCGTCATGACCGGCATTGAAGCGGCCGCACAAATTCGCAAGGCCGTTCCTTCCGCAAGGCTCATTCTGCTGACGGTCCATACGGAAAACAGGTATATCCTGGAAGCCCTGAAGTCCGGAATCCGCGGCTACGTCCTCAAATCCCGGGCGGCGGGAGAATTGGTTGAGGCCATTCATGAAATCCTCAACGGCAGGATTTACCTCAGTCCCGGAATTTCCCAGAGCGTCGTGGAGGCCTATCTTCAGCAGAACGTTGGAGAAAACGAGACGCTGACGCGCCGCGAGCTGCAGGTGCTGCAACTGGTGGCGGAAGGGAATACGACCAAAGAGGTGGCAACGTCGCTTGGAGTCAGCGTCAAGACGGCCGATTCCCACCGCAGCAACATCATGCATAAGCTCAACCTGCACACTGTGGCGGACATGGTTCGCTACGCCATCCGGAGGGGACTTGTTCAGCCTTAGGATGCTGCGATTAGCGACCCTGCATGCAGGTGTTTTCCCGACCTTTTTCCGGGTTTTCCCCTCATCAGTTCATGTGATTGCCTAATTGTAGTGGTACTTGTATGCACATATCATGGTTATACGATGATTTTCAAAAGAGGCCTTTAATGTTTCATGCCGTGGCGGTGATGGAACAATTCGAGGCAGGAATTGGGTTGTCCCAGAATTGGACGGAAGATAGAGGAGGGGGACGGTGACCAACATAATACGATCGATTGATGGTTTGGCGTATAAAGCAAAGGAACACGAGCCGCAGAAACAAGCTGGCGAGGTGAGAGCCGAGCCAGGCTTCGTCGCCGCCAGTCCGGTGATGAAGGACATTCTCAAGCAGATTCGCCAGATCGCCGAATTTGACATTCCCGTATTGCTGTTGGGCGAAAGCGGAACCGGCAAGGGTATTGTTGCCAGCATGATCCATGAGTTGTCCTGCCGCGCGCCGGAACGCTTCATGAAGATCAACTGCGCGGCGCTGCCTTCGGAGCTTCTGGAAAGCGAGCTTTTCGGCTACGAAGCCGGCGCTTTCACGGGGGCGAACAAGGCCAAAGCCGGCAAGTTTGAGGCCTGCCATCGGGGCACGATTTTTCTGGACGAAATCGCCGAGACGCCGATCGGTCTTCAGGCCAAGCTTCTGCACGTTCTTCAGGATGGCGAGTTTTCGCGGCTGGGCAGCTATACCTCCACGCAGGTCGATGTCCGGGTGATTGCCGCCACCAACACCACGATTTCCGAGGCGATTGCCGCCGGAACCTTCCGCCGCGACCTTTACTACCGGCTGAACGTCTATACCATCTGCCTGCCGCCCTTGAGGGAGAGGCGGGAAGATATCCCGGCGCTCCTGGACCACTTTATTGTTCACTGGTCCCAGCAGATTGACCGTCCGCCGCTTCCGGTGTCGGAAACGCTGCTCAACGCCTGCATGGAGTACTCGTGGCCGGGCAATATCCGGGAGCTGGAGAATTTTGTTCGCCGCTACCTGATTATCGGCGATGAGTCCCAGGCGCTCAGGCAGTTGCAGCAGGATGTGACCGTCTACGCCAGCGGCCCCGTGCCGGTGGCCAGCCCCGCTGCCAACGCTCCGAAAGCCCAGCCCGGCGACCTGAAAGAAGAAGTCCGCCGCTTGAAAGAGGGCGCGGAAAGAATGGCCATCACCCGTGCGCTGTCTTTGACCAGCGGAAACCGCACGGAAGCGGCGCGGCTGCTGCACATCAGCGTCAGGGCGCTGCAATATAAGATTCGCAATTTCGGCGTCGAAAATGCCGGATACCCGGCGAAGCCGGAACCGGCAAAAGTGATGGTCGCAACTTTCGGCCAGCATGTTTAACGCTTTTCCCGTGCCATTGCCAGTCGCCGTTCCTGGATCCTGATTGAACGGGGTTTGGGGATGGCAGGCGATGGCCCAGAGTTTCTGATCTTTGAAGCTCTTCGACTTTTCTCCAGGTTTCGGGTTCCTTTTTCTCACATCATGAACGTCTGCGGATGAGGCCGGGCTGCGCCCGCCGGCATGCCCCTCCCCACATCCATTGATAAATCCCTGAAAATGGCAGAGTCTCAACAACCGCGGCGCCTGGCTGCCACCGTCCGCCCACATCGCAAGCACGGCAATGCCTGTGCCACCCGCCCACTCCCTTAGGGGGACGTAGCTTCAGCTGCGTCATCAGGGCAGCGGCGTACAAAAGCGGCTTCAGCCGCTGAAGCGTCATCGTTGGAACGGACGACCCGACTCAGACTCTAAAGCCCCGATCAAAGCGGACTCTTATTTGGCACGACTGAAGTCGTGCCCTTATAGTTCTAAGCCGGGGGCCGAAGGCAACCGGAACCTCAGCAATGAAGTCAGCCCCGTGTTTAAGTCTCGACAGAAGAACTCCAAAGCGATAAAACAGCCGAAGGAGGAAACGCCTCGCTCCGCTACGAACATCGTGCCCGGACGCTCGACGACTGGCGAAAGAGTTTCGAGCGGAGCGGGACGTTCGGACCGGAAACGCACACTCAGATGTGGTCATATCGATGACTCTGCTATAAGGGCTGCGCGGGGTCCGAACGGGCGTCCTCTGACATCTTCGCCAAGGAGGATCGAGATGGAAGCACCTGCTTCGAACCTGGAAATTGTGGCCTGGGTGGGCCTGGACTGGGCCGACCAGAGCCATGAAATTCGTCTGCAAGCCGTCGGTTCCGAGGTTGCGGAATCGTTCACGGTGGAACAGAAACCGGAAGTCCTGCACGCCTGGATCGCCGGACTTCGAGCCCGCTTTCCGCAGGGCCGGATCGCCCTGGCGCTGGAACAATCGCGGGGAGCGGTGATCTACGCGCTGATGAATTACGATTTCCTGCTGCTTTATCCGGTGCCGCCCAAGGGCCTGGCGCGCTACCGCGAGGCCTTTGCCACCAGCGGCGCCAAGAGCGATCCGACCGATGCCGGCCTGCTGCTGGAACTGGTGCGCACGCATCGGGACCGCCTGCGAGCCTGGCAACCCGACGACGCCCTGACCCGGCAACTGCGACTGCTGGTCGAACACCGGCGGCGCACCGTGGCCGACCGCACACGCCTGACCAACCGCCTGACCGCATTGCTGAAGACCTACTTCCCGCAAGCGCTGGAGTGGGCCGGAGACTTGCGCGGCGCAGCAGCCTGCGAGTTTCTGCAGACCTGGCCCACCCTGGAGGCGGTCGAGCAGGCGCGCCGTTCCCAACTGCGCCGGTTCTATCACGACCATCGGCGGTTGTCGGCCGAAGGCCTGAAGCAGCTGTTCCGCGAGATGGACCGTGCCCAGCCGCTCAGCAGGGATCGGGCGCTGGTGGAGGCCTCGGCGCTGATGACCCAGACGCTGGCCGCGCAACTGGAAGCCGTGATCGCCGCCCTCGAGAAGCTGGATCAGGCGCTCGAGGAACTGTTCGGCCAGCATCCCGACCGGGACCTGTTCAGCAGCCTGCCGGGTGCGGGCGAGGCGCTGGCTCCGCGTCTGGCTGCCGCCTTCGGCTCCGACCGCCACCGCTTCCAGAGCGCCGAGGAACTGCAGCGGTTCTCCGGCGTCGCTCCGGTTACCGAAGCCAGCGGCAAGATGCACTGGGTCCACTGGCGGATGGCCTGTCCCAGGTTTCTGCGCCAAACCTTTCATGAATTCGCTGCCGCTTCCGTGCGCAAGTCGCTGTGGGCGCGAGCTTACTACGAACGCCAACGGCAGCGTGGCGCTTCGCACCACGCCGCGGTCCGCTCCCTGGCTTATAAATGGATTCGCGTCCTCTATCGCTGCTGGCAAACCCGTACCCCTTACGACGAAAACCTTTACCTGGAAGCTCTGCGCCGGCGACGCTCACCGCTCTGGCTGGCGGCCGCCGCAACCCAACCCGGGAGGCTCGGAGTTGAATTATGCCTAAAAAATCCTTGACCCAAACAACTCAGATGTCTTTCGCAAACCCCCGTTCTGAGGGCGACTTCGTGCCATACGCAGAACCCATAACTCACAACGACGAAGTCATTTGTAATTTCCCCTCTTGCAATCGCCAATCACCAATTACAAATCACCAATGGTACATCGCCCAAGGCGGGACCCGGCGCACCGGGGCAATTTCAAATCTCAAATTTCAGATCACAGACCCCGGAACCAGGAACCCAGAACCACGAAGCCATTCGTAACTCGTAATTTGTAATTCCGCTTCCTTCAATCGCCAATCACCAATCACAAATCACCAATGGTACATCGCCCAAACCGCGACGTAGGCGGGACCCGGCGCACCGGGGCAATTTCAAATCTCAAATTTCAGATCGCAGACCCCGGAACCAGATACCCATAACTTACTCAGGATTGCAAAATAGGGCGACAACGCTCGTTTGTAGCGCCGCCGTCCCGGCGGCATTCTTACTCAGGGCCGGCAAGATGCCGGCGCTACGGAAGTCCGTCACTCTGTGATGCAATCCTCATCAGAACCACGAAGCCATCCGTAACTCGTAATTTGTAATTCCGCCTCTTTCAATCACCAATCATTCAATCACCTCAATCACTAATGGCGCGATAAACGCGCCGCTACTCGTGTCGCAGCGCCACGGCGATCAGGATCAGTGAGACGGTGACAAACGTGAGCGGCTGGTTCGGATTGACATGTGTTTTGCATGCAAGTATGCTGCCTACATGGAAAGCATGGTTCAGATTCGCAACGTGCCGTCGGAGCTTCACCGCGAGCTCAAGGCTCGCGCGGCGCTGGAAGGGATGTCACTTTCAGACTACCTGCTGCGGGAGATCCGCCACATCCTGGAGCGTCCCAGGCTGGAAGACCTCCAGCGGCGCCTGGCCGGCCGGCGGCCGGTCCGGCCGCGTCCCTCTCCCTCTGCCGCCGTGCGGGCCGAGAGGAACAGCCGTTGATCGTCGTGGACGCCTCCGCGGTTTTGGAGGTGCTGTTGCAGACTCCGGCCGCCGCGAGGGTGAGCAGCCGAATCTTTGGCGTGGGCGAGACACTCCACGCCCCTCACCTGCTCGATTTGGAAATCGCCCAGGTCCTGCGGCGTTATGTTCGCTCGGGCGTCATTTCAGCCCATCGGGGCGGCGAGGCACTGACGGACCTGGCCGACCTGCCTCTCAACCGCTATCCACACGTCGTCCTTCTGCCCCGCATCTGGCAGTTTCGCCACAACGTAACGGCCTATGACGCGGCCTATCTGGCTCTGGCCGAAGCCCTGGACGCGCCGCTTGTGACTCGTGACAGGGCGCTCGCCTCGGCCGGCGCCAGAGTGCGGGTTGAAATGATATGATCTTTCTGACCCCCGAGATTTTAGTCCTGAGGAACGTGCCTGCACTCGCTAAGCGGCCGTCGGTCTTCAGCTAGCAGCCATCAGCCCTCAGCCGTCAGCTTTTCAATCACCAAATCACTCAATCACCAATGGCGGGGTGAAGCCGCCGCTACTCGTAGCGCAGCGCCACCATGGGATCAACTTTGGCCGCCCGGCGCGCGGGGATGTAGCAGGCCACAAGCGCCACGGCGATCAGAATGAGCGAGACCGCAATGAACGTGAGCGGATCGGTGGGTTTGACGCCGTAGAGCAGGCTGGCGAGAAAAATGTGTGAGCGCCAGCGCGCCGGCGATGCCGATGGCCACGCCGATCAGGGCCAGCTTCAGACCCTGGCCAATCACCATCCTCAGCACGTCGCGCTTTTCCGCTCCCAGCGCCATTCGAATGCCGATTTCGCGTGTGCGTTGAGAGACCGAATACGAAATCACTCCGAAAATTCCGACCGCTGCGAGGAGCAGGGCGATGGCGCTGAACGAGGTCATCAGCAAGGTGCGGAAGCGGTCCTGCGCGACTGACGCATGGATCACTTCGGGGAAGGAATCGACATCCGTCACGGGCAGGTTCTTGTCAATGGAGTACACCGCCTGGCGAATGCCGGCGGCCACGCTCGATGCGCTCATCGAACTTCGCACAACAACCTCGCCTCCCCAAAGCGGCGCTTGAGCGAAGGGCACATACATCATGGGACCCGGCTGCCGGGTGAGCGCCACGTCGCGCACGTCCCCGACGATGCCGACGATTTTGCGCGTCACGTTGGTGTTGGGCGGAAATCCAAACCTCATTTCTTTGCCGATAGGGTCCTGGTTGGGGAAATAACGACGCGCCAGCGCCTCGCTGATGATGGCCACGTTGGGATTCGAGGGAGAATCCTGCCGGGAGAAAAATCGGCCGCGCAGCAGCGGAATTCGCATCACGCGAAAATACTCCGGGCTCACCGTGGCGTAATCGGCGGTGTTGGGTTTGCCGGGCGGGGGCGGGGGATTTCCCACAAGGGTGAACCCGAAGCTGGCTGCGCCCTGGCGGTCCATGGGGAGCGGGGCCGCCACGGCAGAATCCCGCAGGCCGGGCTGCGCATGGAGCCGCACCAGCAACTCGTTTGAGAAATCCGTCCATTGCTGCGGCGTCGAATATTCAAACTGGGGGAGAGAAACCTCGGCTTCGATCACGTTCTGCGGGTCGAAGCCCGGATGGACCGAGGTGACCCGCGCAAAGCTGCGGATGAGAAGGCCGGCCGCAACCAGCAGCACCACGGCCAGGGAAATTTCCGCGCTGGCGAGGAAGCTTCGCAAAAACTGCCCGCTGCGTTGGCCGGCGCGATCGCCGCCCTCCTGGATGCCTGCCTGCAGGTTGGACGGGGTCGCAAAAAGCGCGGGTGCCAATCCAAATGCCAGGGTGGCGGCAAGCGACAGCAGCAGCGCAAACACCAAAACCGATC
This sequence comes from uncultured Acidobacteriota bacterium, assembly GCA_963783155.1. Lineage (GTDB taxonomy): Bacteria > Acidobacteriota > Terriglobia > UBA7540 > UBA7540 > SCRD01. Next base: position 452,951 of record CAWANC010000006.1, read on the forward strand.
CTCCAACGTGGATGGAACTGATGCGGGTCACATCAGGAGGCAGAAAATGACGGAAGCTCCACACGCTCCAGGCCGCAATCGCCACGCCGGCAACTCCGCCAAGCAATCCCAGCAGAGCGCTTTCCGTCAGCAACTGCCGCACAACGCGGCTGCGTCCGGCCCCCAGGGCCATTCGCATGGCCATCTCCCTGCCGCGGGATGTGCCGCGTGAGAGCAGCAGGTTCGCAATGTTGGCGCAGGCAATCAGCAGGACCAGGCCCACCGCGCCCAGCAGAATCAGCAGTGCGGACTTGACGTTGCCCACCACGAACTGCGGAAAGGATTCAACCCGCATGCCCTTGCCGGAATCCTCGGTGGGGAACTCTTTGGCGAGGCGGGCGCTCAGCGCGTCCATCTCAGCCCGGGCCTGCGCGATTGAAACGCCCGGCTTCAGCCGGCCAACACCGCTCATCACCGGCACGCCTGGCTTGCGCGTCAAAGGTCCAAACACAGGGTCCTGCGCGATCGGAATCCATACGTCCTGCTGCGCGGCTCCATCCGGATAGTGAAAGCCCGCCGGGAGAATTCCGACAACCGTGAACGGGCGCATGTCCAGGTTGATGGATTGCCCCATGAGAGCCGGATTGGAACCGAAGCGGCTGCGCCAGAGATTTTCACTCAGCACAGCCACGGGCGCCGCGCCCGGTCTGCCATCCTCAGCCAGCAATGTGCGCCCCTCCAGGGGCCGGGCGCCCAGCAGCGAAAATATCCCGGGGGTCACGTCCGCAGTGTTCACAATGGTGGGCTCGCCTGAGCCGGTCAAGGTGAGATCGTGAAACGAATTTCCAGCCATCTGGCTGAACACGCGGTTCTGCTCGCGAATCTCGGTAAAGTCCCTGTAGGAAATTCCTCCCAGCGCGTCCGGCTGTTTCAACGGGACAGCGAACAGCAGGACGATCTGATCCGGTTGGGGATACGGTAGCGACCGCAAAAGCACCGCATCAACAATGCTGAAAATCGCCGTGTTGGCCCCAATGCCGAGGGCCAGGGTGAGGACGGCGACGGCGGTGAAACCGGGGCTTCGGCGGAGCTGGCGGAGGCCGTAGCGGACGTCCTGGCCGAGTTCGCTGAGGAAGCGCAGGCCCCAACTGTCGCGACACTCTTCCTTGACCTGCTCGACGCCGCCGAATTCGAGGCGGGCGCGGCGGGTGGCTTCTTCAGCGGACATGCCGGACCGGACGTATTTCTCCGCCTGGTGCTCGACATGCGCGCGGAGTTCGGCGTCCATTTCCGCTTCCATGGAACGGCGATGGAATAAAGCTCTTACGCGGTAAAAAAGATCACGAACCACGGTTACTCCAACCTGCCTTTCTATCCGTCAATCGCCAATCACCAATCGCCAATGGCGGCGTAAAGCCGCCGCTACTCGTAGCGCAGGGCTACCATGGGATCGACTTTGGCCGCCCGCCGGGCGGGGATGTAGCAGGCCAGCAGCGCCACGGCGGTCAGGATGAGCGAGACCGCAATGAACGTGAGCGGGTCGGTGGGCTCAACGCCATAAAGCAGGCTGGCGAGAAACCGAGTCAAAGCCAGCGCACCGGCAATGCCGATGACCACGCCGATCAGCGCCAGCCTGAGGCCCTCCCCAATCACCATCCGGACAATATCACTTTTCTGTGCTCCCAGAGCCATACGGACACCCATCTCACGGGTTCGTTGCGCCACCGAGTATGCTATGGAACCATAAAGTCCAATGGTTGTCAGGATGAGCGCCAACAGGGCGAAGGACAAAATCAGCAGCGTGTTGTACCGGGGCTGGGTGAGCGTCAAGGCGACGTAGTTGTCCAGCGTTTGTACATCGTAGACGGGCAGGTTCTTGTCCATGGAGTGCAATTGGTCGCGCACGCCAGCAATGATGCCTGGCGGATTGCCAGCCGTGCGCACCTCGACGTACAAACTGCTGTTTGAGGGAATCTGCGCAAGTGGCCAATATACAACCGGGTCGGCTGTCTGAGCGAGATTATAGATTTTCACGTTGCCGACAATACCAACTATGGTTCGCAACTGGTTCTTGCTACCCGAGCCCTCCCACATATGGGGCTCGATCTGCTGGCCCACCGGATTGCGGTTTCCAAAGTAACGCCGCGCCGCGGCTTCGTTGATGATGACTACGGCTTGCGAAGTGGCTGTGTCATCCGGGGTGAACACCCGTCCCGCTTTTAGGGGAATATGGAGAGTTCGAAAATATCCCGGCGTGACAGGGGAAAACACGATCCCACTCCATTCCCTCTGCGGAATAGGACTTCCCGCCACATTGTCGATCACCGTTTGACTCTCGCCGCTCTGGAGGGGCAAGCTGAGGCCGGCGCTTGCCGAAATCACACCAGGAAGCCCCCGCAGGCGCTCCACTAATTGTTCAAAGAAGGGGGACCAACTGGACTGTGGGTACTGCTGGCGCGGCAGGCTCACAGGAAACGTCAGCACGTGGCTGGGATTGAAACCGGGGTCCGTGCGCTCCAGGTTGATCAGACTGTGTGTCAGCAGTCCGGCGGCGGAGAGCAGAGTGACGGCAAGGGCAAGTTGGCCCATCACGATCGCCGTGCGCAGGCGGCGTGACCGAGGACGGTCCCCAGCCGTCCTTGTCCCTTCCTTCAACCCGTTTGCCAGGTTGGTTTTGGCAACCCGTGGAGTTGACGCGAGGCCGAAGGCCACAGCCGAGAACACTGCCGTCAGAAACGCTAATCCCAGCACTCGGCCATCCAGCGGAACATCGGAAAGCCAGCTGATTCCCAGGATCCTAACCATCGTATTGCTGGTAACCGCCGCCATCCACACTCCCGCGGTTGCGCCTGCCAAAGCGAGGAGGAGGCTTTCCACAAGCGACTGCCTGGCAATGCGCCACCGACCAGCTCCCAGTGCGGCACGAATCGCCATCTCTCTCTGCCGCCCGGTGGACCGCGCCAGCAACAAAGCGGCCACGTTGGCGCACGCGATCAGCAGCACGACACCCACCGCCGCCAGCAGGATGAGCAGCATCGGCTGAACCTGGCCGGTCAAGGACTGCTGCAGCCCCTTGATAGTGACGCCCTCCTTGCGGTCGTCTTTCGGATATGCGCGCATCAGTTCTGAGGCAACGTGGTCCATGTCGGCCTTCGCCTGCTGGAGCGTTACGCCGGGCTTCAACCGCCCAATCACGCGCAAGAATGAGATCTGGCGCTGTTCGCTGAGCGGCTTAGGGGAGTGGGGCGAGGTCTCAAAAAGCGGTGCGGCGGTAGTCCAAAACGCGGCAATGCTGTCACCCACGAACAATTCCACGCCGGGAGGCGCCACTCCGACAATAACGAAGGGTTTCCCGTCGAGCGTGATGCCTCGTCCGATCACGCCGGGATCAGCACCAAAGATTCCTTTCCAGGTTTTGTGGCTCAAGATAATTGCATCCGCACCTTTGCCGGCATGGGGATTGTCCTCTTCCGGCAGAAACCTTCGTCCCAGGATTGGGTGGACTTCCAAGACCTTAAACAGGCTGGCGGAGGCGACCATGCCTTGCAGATGCTTCGGCTCGCCTTGGCCAGTCAGAACGTAGTCCGCCCGTTCGATTGCGGCCATTCCTGTGAAGCTGTGGTTCCAGGACTGCCAGTCGACGAAATTGGGGTAGGAAACAGGGCCATAGTTATCCCTGGTACTGGAAGAATCCCACAAACGAACCAATGCTCCAGAGTCGGGGAAAGGCAAGGACCTAAGCAGCGCTGCATCCACCACACTGAAAATCGCTGTATTTGCTCCAATGCCCAAGGCCAGAGTGAGAACAGCTACGGCTGTAAAGCCCGGGATTGCGGCGGAGCTGGCGGAGGCCGTAGCGGACGTCCTGTCCAAGTTCGGAGATGATGCGCAGGCCCCAACTGTCGCGGCATTCTTCTTTCACTTGCTCAATGCCGCCAAATTCGAGGCGGGCGCGGCGGGCGGCTTCTTCGCGGGACATGCCGGACAGGACGTACTTCTCCGCCTGCTGCTCGACGTGCGCGCGGAGTTCGGCGTCCATCTCCGCTTCCATGGAACGGCGCCGGAATAAAACACTTATGCGGTAAAAAAGATCACGAACCACGGTTACTCCAACCTGCCTTTCTATCCGTCAATCGCCAATCACCAATCACCAATCACTCAATCGCCAATGGCGGCGTAAAGCCGCCGCTACTCGTAGCGCAGGGCTACCATGGGATCGACTTTCGCTGCGCGCCGGGCGGGGATGTAGCAGGCCACGAGCGCCACGGCGATGAGGACGAGCGAGACGGCGATGAACGTCAGCGGGTCGGTGGGCTCCACGCCATAGAGCAGGCTCGCGAGGAATCGTGTCAGCGCGAGCGCGCCTGCGATGCCGATGGCCACGCCAATCAGCGCCAGCTTGAGCCCCTCTCTGATGACCATTCTGAGGACATCGCGCTTTTCCGCCCCCAGGGCCATACGAATGCCGATCTCGTGTGTGCGTTGCGAAACAGAATAAGAAATCACTCCCAGGATACCGACCGCGGCAAGCGCCAGCGCTACAAGCCCGAAGGCCCCGAAGAGCCAGGCATAAAAGCGAGGTTGAAGAATGGACCGCGAAAGAAGCTGCTCCATCGTGGCGATTCTTTCCGCGCGCGCCTCACTATCCACCGACTGCGCGGCAGCGCGGATGGCGGCTGTCTGGCCGAACGGGTTGTTCGCGGTCCGCACCGCAAAGTGCAAGCCCGGAAACGTGGCCTGCGCATAGGGAACATAAATCTGAAAGTCGGGCGGCAAACCAAGGCCGCGGTAGGAGGTGTTGCCGGCGACACCGACGATTGTCCGCTGGACGCCCGAGAACAGAATCTTTCGGCCCAAGGGATCTTCATGTGGGAAGTAAGTTCTTGCAATTTGCTGGTTGATAACGGCCACGGGCGGGGTGGCGGAGGTGTCGGCATTGGAGATATCGCGCCCCTGGATCAGCGGCAGTCCAAGCGCGTGAAGAAAGCCCGGTGTGGCAGGCAGGTACCAGGCTTGCGGACTCTTCGCCGGGTCGGCAGGCGTCACGCCCTGGATCTGGAATGCGTCGGCTTCCTGATTGACCTCCGGTGGCATGCTGGTGCAGGCGCCGGCGGCCTTGACTCCAGGCAGAGCGCGAACCCGGCTCACTACCGGGTTGAAGAATTCAATCCGGTCCTGCGGCGTTTGATAACGGCTGAGGGGTGCGACTAAGGCAAACGTGAGCAGATGGTCCGGCGGAAACCCGGGATCGAGAATTGCCAGCCGCAGGAAGCTGTTCAGCATCAGTCCCGCTCCGGTCACCAGGATGGTGGCCAGGGCAATTTCGCATGCCACCAACAGGCCGCGTGTACGATGGGCGCGGGTGTGACCCGCCGTCCCGCGGCCGCCTTCGCGCAGAGTTTGGCTGAGGCTTGATCCCAGCGCCCGAAACGCTGGGGCAAGGCTGAAAAGGAGACATGCCAGGACCGTTGCTCCCACAGCGAACATGAGTACGGGGCCGTCCACTCTTACCTCCGGGAGCCGCGGAACGTTCTTGGGGCTGAGCCGCAGGAAAACGCCTACTCCCCAAAACGCCATCAGGATGCCGAGCCCTCCACCCAGGGCCCCGAGCAGCGCGCCCTCGGTAAGAATCTGCCGGATGAGCCTTCCCGCGCTTGCCCCGAGAGCGCGACGAAGGGTGGTCTCGCGCTCGCGGACCGTGGCCCGTGCCAGCATCAGGTTGGCAACATTGACGCAGGCGATCAGCAGAATAAAACCCACCGCCCCCAGCAGAAGCAGCAATGCAACCTTTACATTCCCGACGATTTGCGACTGGAGAGCGAACCAGCGCCACGGAAAGCCCTTTGTCGTCCTTTGGACACGATTGTGCCAGCCGCAACTCGATGGTGTCCATCTGGCTTTGAGCCTTTGCTATCGAAACACCCTTCTTCAGTCGTGCGAGCACCCGATAGCCGTGAAGTCCTCGGTCAGTGAGCCAGTTGGCCATCCCCGCCGATCCGGAAATTGAGTAGATGTCGGCGAAGCTCAGCCAGATTTCGACGTCGGGCGTCGGCAGGCGGAACTCCGGCGGCATCACGCCAATCACCGTGCACTCGTGATCGCTGAGGCGCAGAGGTCTGCCAATCACGTTCCTTTCGCCATGGTAGAGACGCTGCCAGAGCTCATAGCTCAGGACGACGACGTGGTTGCGATCGTCGGCCGTGCCGAGTTCGCGACCGATGAGGGGCTTGACGCCAAGGAGCGGAAAGAATCCGGGAGTGACCATCGCGGCGCGTATCCCCTCTCCCCCCTCCAGCCCACGAATGTCGTAGCGGTTGTAACCGTAAGCCGCGAGCCCGTCGAAAACGGAGTTCTGGCTTTCCCAATCCTTAAAGTTGGGCAGGGAGACGGGCATTCGGCCGCCAGGCTTTTCAATCCATTGTTCCCAGACGCCGACCAGGCGGCCCGGATCGCGGTAAGGCAAAGGACGGAAGAGAATCCCGTAAACCACGCTGAAAATCGCAGTATTGGCTCCGATGCCCTAGCGCCAGGGTCAGCACGGCCACGGCCGTGAAGCCTGGGTTGCGGCGGAGCTGGCGCAGGCCGTAGCGGAGGTCTTGCGAGAGCTCGCTGATGAAGCGCACGCCCCAACTGTCGCGGCATTCTTCTTTGACTTGCTCGACGCCGCCGAATTCAAGGCGGGCGCGGCGGGTGGCTTCTTCGGCGGTACATGCCCGACAGGACGTACTTTTCCGCCTGCTGTTCGACGTGAGCGCGGAGTTCGGCGTCCATCTCCGCTTCGATGGAATTGCGCCGGAATAACGTCCGAAGCCGATACCGGAGATCGTTAAGCATGGTTTAGTCCAAATTTTCTGCTGAGAACGTCCATCGGTCATGCTGAGCCCGTTCGCCCTCCATTTGCGAACTGCCCTGAACGAAGTGAAGGGTCTCAGGGTAAACTCCGCGAAGCATCTGCTGTATCTTCACAAAAGCAACAAAGCAGATCCCTCGCTTCGCTCGGGATGACGTCGTGCAACCTTTTTTTCGCCAACCCGCTACGCTGTTTCCAGCACCTGGCCGACGGCGGCCGTGAGCTTCCGCCAGGCGGTTTCCTCGGCCGCAAGCTGCTTTTTTCCGGCCTTTGTCAACTCGTAATATTTCGCATGCCGGCTGTTTTTCGTCACGGCCCATTTGGCCTTGATCCAGCCGCGCCGCTCCAGGCGATGCAGCGCCGGGTAAAGAGAGCCCTGCTTGATGCTCAGCACGTCGCTGGAAACCTGTTCAATGCGTTCAGAAATGGCCCAGCCGTGCTGCGGCTCCAGCGCCAGCGTCTTGAGGATCAACAGGTCGAGTGTTCCTTGCGGGAGATCGATACGTTTGTCTGCCATCAGCTACCCTTTCACTTCTACAGCAGGCATCGTACTCCCGCCGTTGTCGAAGTGCAAGGGGAAAAATGAATTCTGAATTGATGAAGGATGAAACAGAGCCCACTTGGGCGCGCTGAGGACTCGGGCATCAGCAATGAGGGAGAAAGCCGCCGCGACAAGCCTTCAGGGGCTGAAGAGTCTGTGTGCGAACTTGATTTTTCGCTGATGCTTCACCATCTGTATCGTGTGCGAGGTCGATTTATGAACCTGGATTCAACCGGAGTTGCTCACTTGCGACCTTATGCGGGTTTTCCCGCGAGCCTAGCCCGCGCTCTGGGATGCGGCGCGCCACATCCGGGTCAGGTTGTAAGCTGTGGTGGCCAGCGACCACTCGATCTGAACCTTCTCCAGGCCCCGACACCGGAATTGCCGCATCCCCCGTTGTTCTTTCAGCACTCCGAAGACCGGTTCAATCAGCGCTTTGCGCAATCCGTAGATCGCCCTTCCCGCCGGGCTGCGCAACCTTTGCCGCATCCGCCGATGCACCGGGTCCCGCGCCCGACCCCGCAAACGCCCGCCCCGGTTCAGCACCCGCGCCAGATTCGAATCCGGCACATAGGCCTTCACCTTCTGCTTCTCCAGTTCGCGCAAGCAACCCAGAGCAAAGAAGCCGCTGTCGGCGCTCACCTGACCGGGACTCTCTCCGCAGCGCTGTTGGACCGCTTCCACCGCCGGCAGCAGGGCGGCGCTGTCCGTGGCCTCCTGCGTGATCCGCTGCTCGACAATCAGGTGATCCTCGCTGGCCGCCAGCGTCGCCGTGTAGCCCAACACAAACCCCTGCCGCGTCTTCAGAAAACGGCTGTCCGGGTCGCTCACCGAATGCTTCTTCCGCTCACTCTTGCGCAATTCCTTCAGGCGGCCGGGGATTTCCTTCAACCGCTCTTCCAACGCTTGCTGCGTTTCCGGTTCGAGTTCCAGGCCCGCCTGCTCGCTGGGGTCGTCCGCATTGCAGGCCTGTTGCCAGCGGCGAATCCGCCGGCGAATTCGCGTCCGCTCGGCCCGCAGTTTCTCGACCGTCTCCACCCGGTTCGGCGAGGCGTTCGCCTTCACCCGCGTCGAGTCCACCGCCAGGTGGCCCAGCCGTCCCAGCCCCGCCGCCCGCGCCAACTCCACCACTTGCGTGAACAGATCATTGAAGGCCTTCGGGTGCCGCCGCCGAAACTCGTTCAGCGTCCAGTGGTCCGGTTGCGCCCCACCGGCCAGATACCGGAACCCCAGGTCCTCGCGAATCCGCTGCTCCAGCCGCCGCGACGACGTCACCCCCAGCGCGTAGGCGTACAGCCACACGCTCACCATCAGCGCCGGATGATAGCCCGGTTGCCCTTCTTCGCTGTAGGCTGCTCGATCCCCCAAGTCCAACGCCCCACCACCCGCCGCACAAAAAAACACAAATGGCCCTCCCCCAGCACTTCGCGCACGCTGGGCGGCAACAATTACGCTTGATCAGGACTGTAGGTTTGAAATTTCATCCGCACCCTCCTGATCGCATTATCTACCTACATGTCAACCCGTGGTTCTCACACAGACTCTGAAGCCCCCATCAAAGCGGACTCTTCGGTGGCACGACTGAAGTCGTGCCCTTATAGTTCTAAGCCGGGGGCCGAAGGCAACCGGAACCTCAGCAATGAAGTCAGCCCCGTGTTTAAGTCTCGACAGAAGAACTCCAAAGCGATAAAACAGCCGAAGGAGGAAACGCCTCGCTCCGCTACGAACATCGTGCCCGGACGCTCGACGACTGGCGAAAGAGTTTCGAGCGGAGCGGGACGTTCGGACCGGAAACGCACACTCAGATGTGGTCATATCGATGACTCTGCTATAAGGGCTGCGCGGGGTCCGAACGGGCGTCCTCTGACATCTTCGCCAAGGAGGATCGAGATGGAAGCACCTGCTTCGAACCTGGAAATTGTGGCCTGGGTGGGCCTGGACTGGGCCGACCAGAGCCATGAAATTCGTCTGCAAGCCGTCGGTTCCGAGGTTGCGGAATCGTTCACGGTGGAACAGAAACCGGAAGTCCTGCACGCCTGGATCGCCGGACTTCGAGCCCGCTTTCCGCAGGGCCGGATCGCCCTGGCGCTGGAACAATCGCGGGGAGCGGTGATCTACGCGCTGATGAATTACGATTTCCTGCTGCTTTATCCGGTGCCGCCCAAGGGCCTGGCGCGCTACCGCGAGGCCTTTGCCACCAGCGGCGCCAAGAGCGACCCGACCGATGCCGGCCTGCTGCTGGAACTGGTGCGCACGCATCGGGACCGCCTGCGAGCCTGGCAACCCGACGACGCCCTGACCCGGCAACTGCGACTGCTGGTCGAACACCGGCGGCGCACCGTGGCCGACCGCACACGCCTGACCAACCGCCTGACCGCATTGCTGAAGACCTACTTCCCGCAAGCGCTGGAGTGGGCCGGAGACTTGCGCGGCGCAGCAGCCTGCGAGTTTCTGCAGACCTGGCCCACCCTGGAGGCGGTGCGAGCAGGCGCGCCGTTCCCAACTGCGCCGGTTCTATCACGACCATCGGCGGTTGTCGGCCGAAGGCCTGAAGCAGCTGTTCCGCGAGATGGACCGTGCCCAGCCGCTCAGCAGGGATCGGGCGCTGGTGGAGGCCTCGGCGCTGATGGCCCAGACGCTGGCCGCGCAACTGGAAGCCGTGATCGCCGCCATCGAGAAGCTCGATCAGGCGCTCGAGGAACTGTTCGGCCAGCATCCCGACCGGGACCTGTTCAGCAGCCTGCCGGGTGCGGGCGAGGCGCTGGCTCCGCGTCTGGCTGCGGCCTTCGGCTCCGACCGCCACCGCTTCCAGAGCGCCGAGGAACTGCAGCGGTTCTCCGGCGTCGCTCCGGTTACCGAAGCCAGCGGCAAGATGCACTGGGTCCACTGGCGGATGGCCTGTCCCAGGTTTCTGCGCCAAACCTTTCATGAATTCGCTGCCGCTTCCGTGCGCAAATCGTTGTGGGCTCGGGCTTACTACGAACGCCAACGGCAGCGTGGCGCTTCGCACCACGCCGCGGTCCGCTCCCTGGCTTATAAATGGATTCGCGTCCTCTATCGCTGCTGGCAAACCCGTACCCCTTACGACGAAAACCTTTACCTGGAAGCTCTGCGCCGGCGACGCTCACCCCTGTGGCTCGCCGCTGCCATAAGCCCAACCCGGCAGGCTCGGAGTTGAATTATGCCTAAAAAATCCTTGACCCAATCAACTCAGATGTCTTTCGCAAACCCCCGTTCTGAGGGCGACCTCGTGCCCTTATAGTTCTAAGCCGGGGGCCGAAGGCAACCGGAACCTCAGCAATGAAGTCAGCCCCGTGTTTAAGTCTCGACAGAAGAACTCCAAAGCGATAAAACAGCCGAAGGAGGAAACGCCTCGCTCCGCTACGAACATCGTGCCCGGACGCTCGACGACTGGCGAAAGAGTTTCGAGCGGAGCGGGACGTTCGGACCGGAAACGCACACTCAGATGTGGTCATATCGATGACTCTGCTATAAGGGCTGCGCGGGGTCCGAACGGGCGTCCTCTGACATCTTCGCCAAGGAGGATCGAGATGGAAGCACCTGCTTCGAACCTGGAAATTGTGGCCTGGGTGGGCCTGGACTGGGCCGACCAGAGCCATGAAATTCGTCTGCAAGCCGTCGGTTCCGAGGTTGCGGAATCGTTCACGGTGGAACAGAAACCGGAAGTCCTGCACGCCTGGATCGCCGGACTTCGAGCCCGCTTTCCGCAGGGCCGGATCGCCCTGGCGCTGGAACAATCGCGGGGAGCGGTGATCTACGCGCTGATGAATTACGATTTCCTGCTGCTTTATCCGGTGCCGCCCAAGGGCCTGGCGCGCTACCGCGAGGCCTTTGCCACCAGCGGCGCCAAGAGCGACCCGACCGATGCCGGCCTGCTGCTGGAACTGGTGCGCACGCATCGGGACCGCCTGCGAGCCTGGCAACCCGACGACGCCCTGACCCGGCAACTGCGACTGCTGGTCGAACACCGGCGGCGCACCGTGGCCGACCGCACACGCCTGACCAACCGCCTGACCGCATTGCTGAAGACCTACTTCCCGCAAGCGCTGGAGTGGGCCGGAGACTTGCGCGGCGCAGCAGCCTGCGAGTTTCTGCAGACCTGGCCCACCCTGGAGGCGGTCGAGCAGGCGCGCCGTTCCCAACTGCGCCGGTTCTATCACGACCATCGGCGGTTGTCGGCCGAAGACCTGAAGCAGCTGTTCCGCGAGATGGACCGTGCCCAGCCGCTCAGCAGGGATCGGGCGCTGGTGGAGGCCTCGGCGCTGATGACCCAGACGCTGGCCGCGCAACTGGAAGCCGTGATCGCCGCCCTCGAGAAGCTGGATCAGGCGCTCGAGGAACTGTTCGGCCAGCATCCCGACCGGGACCTGTTCAGCAGCCTGCCGGGTGCGGGCGAGGCGCTGGCTCCGCGTCTGGCTGCCGCCTTCGGCTCCGACCGCCACCGCTTCCAGAGCGCCGAGGAACTGCAGCGGTTCTCCGGCGTCGCTCCGGTTACCGAAGCCAGCGGCAAGATGCACTGGGTCCACTGGCGGATGGCCTGTCCCAGGTTTCTGCGCCAAACCTTTCATGAATTCGCTGCCGCTTCCGTGCGCAAATCGTTGTGGGCTCGGGCTTACTACGAACGCCAACGGCAGCGTGGCGCTTCGCACCACGCCGCGGTCCGCTCCCTGGCTTATAAATGGATTCGCGTCCTCTATCGCTGCTGGCAAACCCGTACCCCTTACGACGAAAATCTTTACCTGGAAGCCCTGCGCCGGCGACGCTCACCGCTCTGGCTGGCGGCCGCCGCAACCTCAACCCGGGAGGCTCGGAGTTGAACCATGCCTAAAAAATCCTTGACACAAACAACTCAGATGTCTTTCGCAAACCCGGCGCGCCGGGGCAATTTCAAATCTGAAATTTCAGATTGCAGACCTCGGAACCAGAACCCATCACCAAGACCCCATAACTCACAACGATGAAGTCATTTGTAACTCGTAATTTGTAATTTATCCTCCTGCAATCGCCAATCGCCAATCGCCAATCACCAATCACAAATCGCCAATGGCAATGGCGCGACGTAGGAGCGACCCGGCGCGCCGGGGCAATTTCAAATCTGAAATTTCAGATTGCAGACCCCGGAACCAGAACCCATAACTGAGATTGCAAAATATGGTGACGACGCTCGTTTGTAGCGCCGCCGTCCCGGCGGCATTCTTACTCAGGGCCGGCAAGATGCCGGCGCTACGGAAGTTCGTCACTCTTATGCAATCCTCATCAGAACCACGAAGCCATTCGTAACTCGTAATTTGTAATTTCCCCTCTTGCAATCGCCAATCACAAATCACAAATCGCCAATGGCGTAGCCCTGCTCAGTTCATGGGATGAGGGTGGGGCACCACGGTCAGGGTGATCTTTGAAGGATACCGGGCCGAGTGATGGACCTGATTGTGGGCCGTGACGCCTTTGGCCTCGTCGTAGTTGTTGCCGCCGGTGTTCAGGTTCCGATCGAAGCGCGGAAAGTTGCTGCTGGAAACCTCGATGCGGAGCGCATGGCCCGGGGCAAAGTAGTTGCTGGTCTGAATGGGCTGGAAGGCCACTTTGTAGACTTTGCCCGGCTCCATCCACTCGAGCGGCTTGTCATATCCATTCCGGTAGCGCATGCGCTGGATATTCTCATCCAGGTTGTAGGCGGGGCCGTCGGGATAGACGTCGAGCAGCTTGACGGTGAAATCCGTGTCTTTGGCGTCCGATGAAACGTAGAGCGTCACGTTGATGGGGCCGCTGACCTCGGTTCCATGCTCAAAAGGCCTGGTGGTATAGACCAGGATGTCATGGCGCGTCTCCATCCGGCGCTGGTCAAAGGATCCCGGAGTAACGGCGTTGCCTTCACAGCAGAAATTGCCGCCGTGCGACATGACCGGGTTCATGGGATCGTAGGTGAAGCGGTCTCCCTGGTCCTGGGCGGGCGGAGCGGTGGCCAGCAATCCGTCGCCGAAAATGCTGTTGGCTTTGCCGGCGCTGGAGAGATAGAAAGTCAGGGGCTCGGCGCCTTCCGGCGGCCAGGTGTCCGACTGCTCCCAGCGGTTCGCGCCCATCACGTAATAGCGCACCCTGGGCATTGTCTCCAGGATGTGGTTGTCCTCTCCCTTGAGGAAGTGATCAAACCAGCCATAGGTGAGGGCATCCATATCCAGCCGCGCGTCGCCCATGTCCCGCTCGCCCACGATGGTGTGTTCGCTGGCTCTCCCGTAGGCGCAGTGGCCGGTGGGGAAGATGATGGCGTACTGCTCCTTGGCGATGTCGGGGCGGGCGGTTTTGCGCACAAAGTTATAGGCCGCCAGGTTGGGCGCGGTGGCCAGGTCGTACCACGACATCACCCAGAGTCCCGGCACGTTGATCTTCATGCTGTCGTTCCAAAGCCCGCCTTTGTACCAGGCCGGACTGTTGGGCGTCCGCTCGATCATGGCCCCGCCGGTGGCCACCGGCATGGGGTCGGCAAAGATGCCATGCGGGCCGTGAACGGCCTCGATGATGTCCTTCTCAGGAAGGTGCCAGAGCGCCTTGGACCAGTCAACGGACGGAAATTTGGCCGCCAGGTCAAACGCCCGGGAGGCGCGGACCAGCTCCGCCTGCGAGGTGTTGGGGGGAAACAGGGGCCGGACCTGGTTCTGCACTCCATAAAGCCAGTCGATAAAGAGCATCTGGACGGCGCCGCCGCGATACCAGTTTCCCTGCTCGTAAAAAGGACCGACACGGCCGACGCCGGCGCCGAACCCCTGCGGAATAAACGCCGCGTCCGCCGGGTTCCCCATGGCGGTGACGGCGAGCTGCCATTCGGCCGTGGAAGAGCACCCGATGGTGCCCACCTTGCCGTTCGACCACGACTGCGAGGCGATCCAGGAAAATTCCTGATAGCCATCGCTGAGCGGCGGCCCCAGAATGTCATAGTTTCCCTCGGAGAAAAACTGGCCGCGCTCGTTGATCTCCACGTAGGCATAGCCGCGCTTCACGGCCTTCAATTCCGAACCCATGTTGCGCGGCGCTCCCAGAGAGATATCCCAGTAATTGAAGTTGTAAGGAGTGCGGACAAAAATCGTGCCGTACTTCCCGGACGGATCTTTGGGGCGGTAGATGTCCGCCGCCATGCGCTTGCCGTCACTCATGGGAATCATCACCTTGCGGTCAATGATCGCCACTTTCTCCAGCTCTTCTTCGATGGCATTCCTCTTTTTGATCTCCGCCTCTTTGGAATTGCCGTTCCCCTGCGCAAGCGCCCCCGGGAGCAGGCAGAAGATTCCAGACATCACAACGGCCGCGGCCAGCAGCCGAACAGTATTCTTTGGCATTAACATTCCTCCGTCACGGGCATGGGCAGGGCCCCGGCGAACATGCTTGATAGCAGCATAAAGCCGGGCATGAACCCTTCAATACTGCTTGTAGACAGCCTTATTGGATACATTGATCTGCCAACCGGAACGGTTTGCCGGGCGGATGCATAATGATCGTCCGGAACTTCCGTTTGGCACGCTGCGACATCGCAGTGTACACCCTGCCGGTCCGTTCGTAACCATAAATCTTGCAGTCAGGATGCAGGGCGAGCCGGCGGCTTCGACGGCGCACGTCCCCTTGCCGGCAAGCGCAAATGTGAGGTGATTTGTAACGAATTAACAATCACTAATGGCGCCGCCTGATTGCCGCACAGCCTGTTAAGTACTGGTCCTGTAGCGCTTGTTTTTACTCGTGCGGGGCACTGGACCGCACGGCGAGGGTTACCAAGTCGCCACGTGAATTCTACAACGGCATCGATCGGAAAATAGTGCATACTGCACTGCTTGCTGAGAGTCTCGTACGCAGCTTTTCGTCTACTGGAAAGTAGGGCCAGGTAGCTGCATGTTATGAAGGACTGTTGATTAAGCTCATGTTGAAAATCCTCAAACTGCGTTTCTACTACAGTATGTCGTCCGAATGACCGATTTATAAAGATGACCGTTCGATGCGTTGCCGGGAAGAGGGTCCAGACACTTTCGGCAAAAGGGGAGAAATCTGTGTATTCAGAAAGAAGAAGTTCCATTTTCGCAAGGACTCTATCAACAGTGTTGATTTCAGCATGGGGACTGCTCGTGTTTTGGACACTAACTCCGCCCGCTCTTTATGCAAACAGGCCCGGAGGAACCAGCACGACAACGACAATGTCGAATCCCTGGATAACGGTTTCAGACGCCTCGCAGCTTCAGACTGCCCTGAACTCGCTGCCGGCTTCAGGCGGAATAGTGCTGCTGAAAGACCTTGTGGCGTCGGGGCTGGCTCCGGTTTCAGTTTCCCAGAGCCATGTGATGATTATGTTGGTGAACTGCCAGTTGGGCTATACAGGAACCGGAATCACCATTACGGGAACAGATGATGCGCTGATCGGAGACGACAGCACAGCGTTCACCGCCGGGGGCGTGGCCGTGATGTTGAGCGGCGCAACATCAGCCCGGATCGAGCACCTGCGCGTCGTGCAATCAGGCTATTCCGCTTTTATGATCACGGGAACAGCCACAGACATTCGCTTTGTCGATGACTCGGCAACGAAGTACAACGGCCTGAACCAGACCGGCCATGCAGGCTTCTTTATTTATGGGCCGGCGGTGCACGTTTTGTTTGATCATTGCACCACTTCAGACGGCAATGGCCAGGGATTCCGCATGGACAGCCCTTCGGGGCTGCCGACGCACATAAGGATCGTCAACTGTGAAGTGGCCGGAACCGGCGGCCATTCGGCGGAGGGCATCGGGCCGATGGGCAGCGACGTCTGGGTTGTCAACTGCCGGGTCTACAAGTCAGGCGCCACGGGAATTCTGGTCTTCAACGGGCGCGCCGGCACAGTGTTTCACAACATCTTTATCATCGGGAATTCCATCGGGGATTCGTCCCAGGAAGTTGCCGGCAACGCCGCTATTCAGATCAACCCCACTTCCAACGGGATCCAGGGCGTTGTGATCTCAAATAACGTCGCCTGGGACGACCAGAGCAGCCCGACGTCAGAGGTGATGATTTCGCTGACCAACGGCGGCCAGGGCGGCGTTATCGATTCGCTGTCCATATCGGGCAATGTGTCGATCAACCAGCGGAACGCCGCAGGGATTTCGAATTCCATGCCCGCTGCACACCTGACGACCTCATCTGTAGGGCTGGCCTCCGCGTTTTAGCGGGTTGTTGAAATATCCTGCAGAGAAGGTGTAGCGGCGGGTTCACCGCGTCCCGTACCATGTGGTACGGGACCGCGCCATATCTGGAATTGGCGGCGTAAAGCCGCCGCTACAGCCTTTTTAACAACCTGTCAGTCCAAAAAACGCCTGCCCTGTTACCCTTCGGGCGCCCCGCGCAGCGTAGCGGATGGCGCACGTCGGAAATTCATGGCTGCGCCGCCTCCGACCGCGCAGCCATGCCTGGGCCTTGAGCTACACCCCCCCGGCGCCGTGCGTGTAAACGTCCCAGCGTTTGTAATTGCCCAGAGCTTCAGTCACAGCCCCTGCGTAGCGGCTGCGGTTCACCGCCACGTGGTGCTCGTAGCCGTTCTTGCAGATGTATTGCAGAAGGCCCTGCAGGTCCTCCACCCGCAGCACCCCGTAGCCGCCAAAGCTGGCCGGCCGGTCGTCCGTGGTCTCGCCCTCGCCCGTGTAGGCCCGGATGCCGCCCTTCAGGTCGTCGGTGGAGACGCGGCAGTAGGTGATGGGGCCGGTCTTCAGCTTGCCCACCACGGTCCCGAAGGTGTTGTCTTTCCCCACCGAGCCGGCGATGATTTCCTGGAAGTCCATCTTGAAATCTTCAAAGAAGTGTTTGGGCAGGTTCGAGCAGTGGAAGATGACGCACTTGTCCGGATCGTCGCCGTAGTTGTTGTTCCAGTCCACAATGGCGCTTGGCGTCCCTGAAGCCAGCTGCAGCACGTACATGCCCACCATGCCCGTCATGTCCGTCTCGCAGGCGCTGGGCAGCAGGTTGTTCGACATCATGCTCATCAGCGTGCAGGGCACCACGCCGAAAAATTCTTCCATCGCCGTCCAGCACTGGATGGAGGTTCCCGCCAATTCGTTGGCCGCCATCCAATCGTCCACCACCACCCCGAACTTTGCCATCTTCAGCAGCGACGCCTGCGGAATCCCGCCTGTCTCGACGTACCCGCCGATGCTCGCCAGCTTCTCCTTCACCTTCGCGTCGCCGTCCGCCAGCCGCTGGATGCGTCCCAGCACTTCCGAGAGGTCCAGCGGTTCCACGGTGATCCCGGCGTGCTCCAGCAGCTTCTCGCTGAAGCGCACCGTGTTGAACGCCGCCGGCCGCGCCCCCACAACGCCCACGCGCAGGTTCTTCAGCCCTCTGACAATCCGGCAGGTGGCCGCGAAGGAATCGAGATCGGTTCTAAACTCCGCCGAGGATGGCGCCTCCGTGTGCAGCCGGGTCAGCGAGTAGCGGATGCCGTACTGCCACAGGTTGTTGCACACCGACATCTTGCCGCAGAAGCTGTCGCGCCGGCCGCCCATCAGCATCTTGTTGGGCTCGTCCGGAAACGCCTGAATCAGCACCGGCACTTCCAGCCCGCTCATGCGCAGCGCGTTGGCCACCCCGCGCTCGTCGCCGAAATTGGGGAGCGACACCAGAATGCCGTCGATCTCCTCCCTGTGCTGTTTGAACAGGTCGGCGCACCTGCGCGCTTCCTGCAGCGTCTCCACCGCCCCGTGCTTCGTCTCTTCCGGCGTCAGGCAGACGGTTTTGTAACCGGCCGCTTCGAGCGTCCGCAGAACTTCTTCCCGCCCTTCCCGCGCCAGCGCGTCGGGGAAAAATCCCCGGTTGCCGATGATCACTCCCAAAGTTGTTTCGCTCATCGCGTGCTCCTCCTCAACAATTCTCCACAAAGATCAATGCATAAAAATTCGCCAGGCCGGAACAGGAAACATACTAGAACCTGTTTCAAAACCCCTGTTAAGCGACCGTCAGGGCACAGTGAAAGGGCACGAGTTTACTCGTGCCGTAAAGCCAGCCCAACGGATTCGGCTTTAGCCGCTGAGGGCCGGGAATGCGCACCAGGGGCTAAAGCCCGAGGCTTTGTGTGTTCCTTCCCGGCACGACTGAAGTCGTGCCCTTTCTCCTCGAAACAGGCATGCCCGGAAGCCCATGGGGCAGGTTTTGAAACAGGTTTTACTCAGTTTTCTTTCCCGGCTGCCCGTAGGTTGAATGATAACGGTCGTACCACTTGCGAACTTCCCGCGCCGGCAGCGGCCGGGGCTTCCCCAGCAGCAGCGCCAGGTGGCAGGTCTTCGCCACGTCCTCCAGCATCACCGCCGTCTTGAGCGCCGCGCGCGGCGTGGGCCCAAAGGCAAAAACCCCGTGCTGCGCCAGCAGAACCGCCGGCGCTTTGTTCATGTGCTTGACGATGCCTTCGCCGATGTGGTCTCCCTGGTTGTCGGTGTAGGGCGCGCAGGGAACTTCGGCGCCGAATTCATCCGCAATCGCCGTCAGGTAAACCGGGATGGGCCGCCCCAGCAAGGCAAAGCTGGTGGCGTAATTCGAATGGGTGTGGATGACCCCGCCGATCTCCGGGCGGTTCTTATAAAGATAAAGGTGATGGGGCAGATCGACGGAGGGGTTCCATTTGCCGCTGACCTTGCGCCCTTCGAGATCGGTCACCACCATGTCCTCGGGCCGCATCTTGTCATAGTCCATGCCGCTCGGCTTGATCACCACCAGGCCCTGCCTGCGGTCCACTCCGCTGGCGTTGCCGGCGTGCATGGTCACGAGGCCCGAGCGGAAGATGCCCAGGTTCGCTTCCCATACTTCCCGGCGCAGCTTTTCCGAAACCTTCATCCTTTATGCCTCCCGTATACCGGCGGTTGCCGGCGCTCGCAGCCGAATGAGGATTGCGTCATTGAATGACGGACTCCGTAGCGCCGCCGTCCCGGCGGCAGTTTTCAGGGCCGGCAAGATGCCGGCGCTACTGAAGTCCGTCACCCTATTTTGCAATCCTCAGTGGAGCGCCGCCTGCCCGGCCTGCAGCGCTTTGAGCCGCTTCATCACGTCGTTGGTCCCGCGCCCGAAATAATCGTGCAGCGTCTGGTACTCCGTAAAGATTCTGTCGTACACCTCGTGGGCCTGCTTCCGCGGCCGGTAAGTATCCTTCTGCAGATGGGCCATACTGCGGGCGGCCTGGAAAATGGTGTCGTAGCCTCCCGCCGCGCGCCCCGCAGCAACGGCCCCGTGCATGGCGGAACCCAGCGCCGGGCAGGTGAGCGGCTGCCGGGCAATTTTGATCTCGCGCCCCGTCACGTCGGCATAGATCTGCATCAGCAGATGGTTCTTTTCCGGCAGGCCGCCGCAGGCCACCAGGTTGCGGACCTCGACGCCCCGCGACTCGAAGGCCTCGATAATCTGCCGGGTGCCAAAGGCCGTGGACTCGATGAGGGCGCGGTAAATTTCCGCCGGCCGGGTGGCGAGGCGCAATCCCAGCAGCACGCCTGTGAGCCCGGCGTCCACCAGCACCGAGCGGTTGCCGTTCCACCAGTCGAGCGCCAGCAGCCCCGACTCGCCCGGCGCGAGCGCCGCCGCCCGCTTTTCCAGGACGGCTGTTAAGGGAACCATGCTGCGGCGCGCCTCGCGATGCACCGACTCATGCACGCCGTTCTCAAAGAACCAGGCAAAGATGTCGCCCACGGCCGACTGTCCGGCTTCGTATCCCCACAGCCCCGGCACCACGCCGTCTTCCACCACCCCGCACATGCCTTCCACCATCTGCCGTTTCGCGCCCAGCAGTATGTGGCAGATGGACGTGCCCATGATCATCACCAGGGAGCCCGGCTCCGTCACCGCGCAGGCGGGGACCGAAACGTGCGCGTCCACGTTGCCGACGGAAACAGGCGTTCCTTCGCGCAGGCCCGTCTTCCGCGCCCATTCCGCCGCGAGCCCGCCGGCCCGCGCCCCCAGCGGATAGTAGTCTTCGGGGACCCTGGTGCCGATCACGTTTTCGAGCGCAGGATGCAAGGCGCGGAAAAAGTCCGATGAGGGAAATCCCTTGCCCTTCACCCACATGGCCTTGTAGCCGGCCGTGCAGGTGCTGCGCTTTTCCTCGCCCGTCAACTGCCACACAATCCAGTCGGCCGCTTCAACAAAGCGCTCCGTGGCGTCGTAGACGGCAGGCGCTTCATTCACAATCTGCAGCAGCTTGGAGAAAAACCACTCCGAGGAATACTTGCCGCCGTAGATGCGAATAAAGTCTTCCTTGCGCTCACGGCCGATCTCGTTGATGCGGTCCGCTTCCGGCTGCGCCGCGTGGTGCTTCCACAGCTTGACCCAGGCGTGCGGATGCTTGCGAAACTTCGGCAGAAAGCAGAGCGGCGTGCCGTCGCGCTTGACAGGCAGGGGACTTGAGGCCGTGAAGTCCGTGCCCAGGCCGATCACCTGCTCGCCCTTGACGCCCGCCGCCTTCAGCGCCTTGGAGACACCCTTTTCCACCACCAGCAGGTAATCGCGCGGGTTCTGCAAAGCCCAGTCGCGCTCAAGCCTGGGGCCCGCGGGAAGCCGGGAATCGATGACCCCGTCCGGATAGGGAACGATCACGCTCGACACCAGGTCGCCGTCGGCGACCCGCACCACGGCCGCGCGGCCCGACTCCGTGCCGTAATCAATCCCCAGCGCGAACTTGTCTCTGCTTCTGGAAGAGGAGGGCTGGTTTCTCATGGCTCAACTTTCCTTCCGGTGATCTGGAATGTGGCGCTCGCGACCGCCGCGCCTTTGCCGGGCTGGCTGCCACCTACGTACACCGTGTAGCTGCCGGGCTGGACTATGCAGTGAGCCCGTTTCCGTGGCCAGGCTCAAATCGCGGGGACTCAAGGGTGAAGCTGACGCGGCGGGTCTGGCCCGGCGCCAGGTGGATTCGCTTAAAACCCTTGAGGGCCCGACGTGGAGCGTCCGCCCTCTGCCCGTACTCGATGTACAGCTCGGCCACCTCATCGCCTGCAATGCTGGAAGTGTTTTTAACATCCGCCTCCACGGTGAGAGCCTCGCCGGCCTTGACGGTCTGAGTTGAGAGATGAAGGTTGCTGAACGCAAAACTCGAATAGCTCAGGCCGTAGCCGAAACCGTAGAGCGGTTCGCCGGTGAAGTAGCGATAAGTCCGATTCTTCATGGAGTAATCCGCAAAAGGCGGAAGCTGGTTGACGGATTTGTAGAAGGTGACCGGCAGCCGGCCGGCGGGATTGTTTTGGCCGGCCAGGGTTTCGGCGATGGCGGTGCCGCCCGCTTCACCCGGATACCACGCGTCCAGGATTGCGGCAGCGTGCTCCTGCGGCCAATTCACGGCCAGCGCGCTGCCGTTCAGAAGCACCACCACAAGCGGCTTGCCGGTTGCTTCCAGCGCGCGCAGCAAATCCTTCTGGACCTCCGGCAGTTGCAGGTTGGTGCGATCGCCGCCGTCAAAGCCCGGAATGTGGATGGGCATTTCCTCGCCTTCCAAATGAGGTGACAAACCTACGAAGGCCACCACTAGGTCAGCCTGGCGGGCAAGCTCGACGGCCTGTTGGCGCAACGCTTCAGCGGGAGCTTTCCAGTCAAATGTGATCCCGGCGCCGAACAAAGGAGAACGATGCGAGTAATCCAGCCGGATGGCGTGCGGCCTGGCATCGTTGAAGTGCACTTTGAAAGTGCCGGGATTCGGCTTTCGGTTAAAGCTGGTGCTGCTGAGAACGGGCTTGCCGTCCAGGTAAACGTGAAACGTCTCGTGGTCTTCACAAGGGTAGCAGTGCGGTTCGTCGATGCCGAACGTGTAATCGCCCGGCCCTGGCGGGGTGAGGGTCCCGGTCCAGCGGACAGAGAAGGCTTTCATGGGAATGCCCGGCACCGGAGCGGCGGCGTTCCAGTTGAACTGGATCTGTGAATCGGTGCGGGTGAGCGCAGGCTGGCCGGAGAAATCCGCGTTGGAGAAATATTCCGCTTCGAGGCCCGTGGCGCTGGAGCCTGCTGAAGGGTGGAATGCGTTTTGGGGCACTGGCGCCGGGAATTCTGAAACGTGCGGCGATCCCTGCGCGTAGAGGATCTTCGCTTTGCCGGCGAACTCTTTCAGTATCCCGTCAATAGGCAGCACGGGGTGAGGGGGCGTGCCGTGGTAGTTGCCTTCAATGGCCGGGAGGTATTCGGCGTTGGGACCGATGACGGCAATGGTTTTCACGCCCGGTTTCAGCGGCAGAATTCCGTTGTTCTTCAGCAGCACCATGGATTCACGCGCCGCGCGAAGCGCCAGTTGGCGATGCTCCGGCGAGTTGACCTGCGACATCGGAATCCTGTTGAAGGGAACGTCCGCTTGGGGATCAAACATGCCCAGGCGCATGCGGGCCGTAAACAGCCGCTTCACCGCCGTATCAATTTCGCTTTCCTTGATCAGCCCATCCTTCACGGCCTTTACCAATGTGACGTATTCGTTGCCGCAAGTGGTGTCCGTGCCGGCCTTGACGGCCAGGGCGGAGGCGTGCTCGAGGTCGGGCGCATAGTGATGCCCGGTGAAGATATCATCCACGGCGCCGCAGTCGGAAGTGACGTAACCGTGGAACCCCCACTTGTCGCGCAGGGTCTTTTGCAACAGAAAGGTGTCTGCGCAGGCCGGCGGTCCGTTGATGGCGTTGTAGGAGCACATGGCGGAATCCGCATGCGCATCCACCAGCGTGGCGCGGAAGGCCGGGAAGTAGGTGTCTTGAATATCGTAGGGAGAGACCCTGGCGTTGAAGCCGTGACGCAGGCGCTCGGGGCCGCTGTGCACGGCAAAGTGCTTGGGCGTTGCCACCGCCTCGAGATATTTCGGATTGTCGCCCTGCACTCCGCGGACAAACGCCACGCCCAGCTGCGAGGTGAGGAACGGGTCCTCGCCATAAGTCTCCTGGCCGCGCCCCCAGCGCGGGTCGCGAAAGATGTTGATGTTGGGTGACCAGAAGGTGAGCCCGTAATAGATGCTGTGGTTGCCCTGGCGCTGCGCCTGGTTGTATTTGGCGCGGGCTTCGGTGGAGATGACCCGGCCCTCCTGATGGATGAGATCGGAATCCCAGGTGGCGGCCATGCCGACGGCCTGCGGAAACACCGTGGCGTAGCCGGAGCGCGCCACTCCGTGCAGGGCCTCATTCCACCAGTCGTAGGACGCAACGTGGAGCCGCGGAATGGCCGGAGCCGTGTGCTGCATCTGGAGGACCTTCTCCTCAAGCGTCATGCGCGAGACCAGATCGTTCACACGCAGGGAAATGGGTAGAGAGGGGTTCAGATAGGGAGTCGCCGCCTTTTGCGCGGGGGGCCCGCCGGCCATGAGGCTTGCCCCGCATGGCAGAAACATCAATAGCACCATGGCAGGGGCGAAAAGCTTCGGTCTGTGGAACATGATTGCCTCTCTCCAGGAATGGAAAAAAGCATATGCCAGCCGTGAGGCTGTTGCAAGCCTGAAAGGGTTGCCGGAGCAGGGCGCTTCCTGCGTTTTCCCTGAAGCGATCCGGCGCTTTACCCGGAAGCATGTGGGTGACTGCGGACCGGAGGAAGAATGCCAACATCGTTTGGAAATCCACGGTTACCGCGGCGCATCACAAATTCTCGACACCTCAGGAAGGACGATCCAGGAGTGTTGCGTGATGGAAAATGACATCGCCGTAATCTGCCGGGACGGGGCAGCGTAGACAAATCTAACGTAGAAGGAAGAGGAAACTTTTTCCCTTCAGGCGAAAGGTAAAGAGCTGTCAGTGCTGATCAGCCGGTATGCGACCGGGGCCTGCCAGTTCTCATTCAGAAATAAGGTGGGGAAGGCGCCAGGCACTATTCTGTCTTATAATGGCTGCAAATCAGGGTGACACCATTTTCTGCATCGGCACTCTATGAGCGCCGAAAAGCCGACGGTCTTTAAACCGCAGCGACAATCAATGTCGCTACTCTATTTTGCAAACATCTGTGGGAAGCGCGCGGATTGGACCGGACGGCAGCGGGAAGGTTTTGGCGATTCGACAGCGAAAGCGAATCGAAGTTCGGGGTGTTGTGCAGGGCGTAGGTTTTCGCCCCTTCGTTTATCAGCTGGCCCGGCGCTTTCACCTGTCCGGTTTTGTCTGCAACACACCCGGCGGCGTTTTGATCGAAGCGGAGGGTCCAGATTCCAGGCTAGCTGAATTCTCCACTTGCCTTACCCACAACTCCCCGCCACTGGCAGAGATCCGCGATGTAGTCACCTGCGAAGTCAACCCGCTACACGACACAGAATTCGTGATCCGCGCGAGCCTGGAGCGGCCGTTCGAGAGCGTTCTTGTCTCTGCAGACGTTGCCACCTGCGACGATTGCCGGCGGGATTTCACCGACCCGTCGGACCGGCGCTTCGGTTATCCCTTTACCAACTGTACGAACTGCGGGCCGCGCTACAGCCTGATCGAGGACGTTCCGTACGACCGGGCCAGGACGACGATGCGCGAGTTCCGGATGTGCGCCGACTGCCAGGCGGAATACGACCATCCCGGCAACCGGCGATTCCACGCACAGCCGAATGCCTGTCCGGTCTGCGGCCCCGAACTTTTGCTGGTTGATGCCGCTGGAGTAAACCTTCCCGCCATGGCAGCGCCGGAAGGCCCAACAAATCCCAACCTTGACGTGATCCGCGAAGTTCGCCGGCTGCTGCTGCAGGGGAAGGTGGTTGCCATCAAGGGACTCGGCGGGTTTCACTTTGCGTGTGATGCCGAGAACGACGGAGCTGTCGCACGGTTGCGGACGCTCAAGCGGCGCAGTGACAAGCCTTTTGCCTTGATGTCGGCGGACGTTTCTTCAGTCGCACGATTCTGTATTCTTCGAGAAGCGGACCAGAAAGCCTTGTTAAGCCCCCGGCGTCCCATTGTGATACTTCCCCGGCGGCCGGGCACTCGCATTTCCACCGCTGTGGCGCCCGGCAACAAGACGCTGGGCGTGATGCTGCCCTATACGCCCCTGCACGTGCTGCTGTTCGGTGACAACCCGGAAGATCCTCCGGCCTTCACGGCCCTGGTGATGACCAGCGGCAACCTGAGTGAGGAGCCCATCGTCACCTCGAACCAAGAAGCCCTCCAGCGGCTCGGTTCTGTTGCCGATGCTTTCCTCTTGCATAACCGCCGCATCCACATGCGCGAGGACGATTCGGTCGTGCGCGTGTTTCAGGGCAAGGAGCGCGTTTTGCGGCGGTCGCGCGGGTACGTTCCGGCAGTGATCGACGTGGGAGAGCCGCTGGTTGAGATTCTGGCCTGCGGCTCCGAACTGAAGAATACGTTTTGCCTCACTCGTGGTCGCAATGCCATCGTCAGCCAGCACATCGGAGACCTGGAAAACTACGAAACGCTGGAGTTTTTTGAAGAGACCCTGGCCAATCTCAAGAGGCTGTTCCGGGTTGAGCCGAAAGTGATTGCCTACGACCTCCACCCGCGCTACCTGAGTACCCAATACGCCTTCGAGCAGCCGGGCCTTCGCAGAGTGGGCGTGCAGCACCACCACGCACACATTGCCAGTTGCATGGCGGAAAACGGGTTGAACGAAAAGGTCATCGGCGTGGCTTTTGACGGAACAGGTTACGGTACGGACGGCCAGATCTGGGGCGGTGAATTTCTGGTTGCCGAATTCGAGCATTTCGAGCGGCGCGCGCACCTGCGTTACTTTCCACTGGCCGGCGGAGACGCTGCCATCCGGCAGCCGTGGCGCTCAGCGCTAAGTTGCCTTCGAGAAGCGTTCGGGAGCGACCTGCCGGGCGGCTTGCCACTGTGGACCTCAGTTTCAAAACGGGAAACAGCTTTAGTCCTGAAGATGCTGGAAAAGGGTATCAATAGCGTGGCGACGTCATCCTGCGGACGCCTCTTTGACGCCGTGGCGTCCATTCTGGGATTGCGCCACGAAATCACCTTTGAGGGACAGGCCGCCATTGAACTGGAAATGGCTGCGGTTGCCGGAACGGAAGGGGTCTATCCCTTCCAGATGGAATTTGCTGATCCGTGGCAGGTGGACGTGCGCCCGATGATAGAATCGATAGTCAGGGAACTGCAGGAGGGAGAGGCGGTGGGGGCCATCGCTGCCCGGTTCCACAGCACATTGGCGGTGATGATCGCGGAAGTCTGCCGGGAGTTGCGCCGTCACGAACCGTTGAACAAGGTCTGCCTGAGCGGCGGCACCTTCCAGAATATGTTCTTGTTGGAACGGACACTCACTGCCCTTGCCGACTATAACTTTGAGGTCTATCTGCACGAAAAGGTGCCTCCTAACGACGGAGGCCTTTCGCTGGGCCAGGCAATGATTGCCAACGCAAGGGTCAAAAAAGGAGCCTGACGATGTGCCTGGGAATTCCGGGACAAGTCGTTTCTCTGGAGAGCGCCGGCGGCCTGCGCATGGGCAAAGTCCGCTTTGGGGGCGTCGCCCGCGAGGTTTGCCTGGAATATGTACCCGAGGTCACGCTCGGCGACTATGTGGTTGTGCACGCGGGATTCGCCATCAGTTGCGTGGACGAGCAGGAAGCAGCGCGTACTTATCAGCTTCTGGAAGAAATGGGGCAGTTGGCCGAACTCGATCAGCCTGACTCTGATGGGGAGTCTGCGCAGGACGAACCGGCTGGTGCCAAGTCACAGTGACTCGTTGTGCCCAAGAGCCGGAAATCGACGATGAAATATCTGGACGAATATCGCGACGCCGGGCTTGCGCAAGGACTGCTGGAGCAGATCCGGAGCGCTCAAAAGCACCCCTGGGTTCTGATGGAAGTCTGCGGCGGACAGACACACTCTATCGTCAAGTTCGGGATTGACGACCTGCTTCCCAGCGGCATCGAACTGGTGCACGGGCCGGGTTGCCCTGTGTGCGTCACGCCGCTTGAACTGATTGACAAGGCGCACGCCATTGCCTCAAGGACTGGACGTCATCTTCTGTTCGTTTGGCGACATGCTGCGCGTGCCGGGCTCGGAGTGCGACCTGCTGACAGTGAAGTCCCGGGGCGCCGATGTCCGAGTGGTTTACTCGCCGCTGGAATGTCTGAAGATCGCGCCGCAAGCATCCCGACAAGCAGGTGGTGTTTTTCGCCATCGGGTTTGAGACGACGGCTCCTGCCAACGCCATGCTGGTGTGGCGCGCAAAGCAGGAGGGATTGGAGAATGTCTCCATCCTGGTCTCGCATGTCCTGGTGCCGCCTGCCATTGAAGCCATTCTGGATTCACCCTGGAACCGCGTGCAGGGTTTTCTGGGGCCCGGACACGTTTGCGCCATCATGGGTTACCGGGAATACGAGGAGATCTCGGCGCGATACCGCGTGCCGATTGTGATTACCGGCTTTGAGCCGGTGGACCTGCTGGAAGGCGTGTTAATGGCCGTCAGGCAACTGGAAGAAGGACGGGCGGAAGTTGAAAACCAGTACGTGCGGGCTGTAACGAGGGACGGAAACATGGCCGCCCGGCAGGTTGTCTCCAATGTGTTTGAAGTCTGCGCGCGGAAGTGGCGGGGCGTCGGCCCGATTCCGCAAAGCGGGTACCGGCTGCGGACCGAATTCGAGGCCTTTGACGCCGAACGACGGTTTGACGTTGGCGCCATCGATACCCAGGAACCCGCTGTATGCATCAGCGGCGAAGTCTTGCGGGGCATCAGGAAGCCGCACGATTGCCCCGCGTTTGCCAAAGATTGCACGCCCGCGCATCCGCTGGGGGCCACGATGGTTTCTTCGGAGGGGGCCTGTGCCGCGTATTATCTCTACGGGCGGCACCTGAAACCCGACAACAGAAGCGCTGCGGGCAAAGCAGGGCAGGCCGGGTAGGTCACCGGGTTGTTGGGGCATCTGTTTTCAGGATTTTGCCGGGACAGGAGGAAACGGATTGCCAGACGATAAGGACCACCGCGTGATGCCAGGAGAAGCCTGTCCCGTCGCCCTGCTCGACCACAAGCAGATCGTGCTGGGACATGGCAGCGGCGGAAAGCTGACCCAGGACCTGATTGAGAAGATTTTTCTTCCCAACTTCCGGAACGACTACCTGGCGCAATTGAACGACCAGGCCGTGCTGGACCTGAACGGATCGAGGTTGGCGTTCACCACCGATTCCTTTGTGGTGACTCCGATCTTTTTCCCCGGAGGCGATATCGGGCGCCTTGCTATCAACGGTACCGTGAACGACCTTGCCATGTGCGGCGCTGTGCCGCGTTTTATTGCTGCCGCCTTCATTCTGGAGGAAGGCCTGGCTGTTGACGATCTGGTTCGTGTTGTGGAATCCATGCGGCAGGCGGCCGCGAAAGCAGGAGTGTTGCTGGTGACGGGCGATACCAAAGTGGTCAATCGCGGCAAGGGCGACCAGGTGTTCATCACCACAACGGGCCTGGGAGTTCTGGATCGGCCAGTGAAGATTTCCGCTGACGCGGCTCGGCCGGGCGATCGCATTCTCTTGAGCGGCACCATCGGCGACCACGGCATGGCCATCATGTCGCAGCGCGAAGGGTTGGAATTTGAAGGGCCGATTGAGAGTGACACCGCCCCGCTGCACACGCTGGTTGCCGCCATGCTGGAGGCGAGCCCGGAGATCCATTGCCTGCGCGACCCCACGCGCGGCGGCGTGGCAACCACGCTGAATGAGATCGCGTCACGCTCGGGTGTGGGCATGGAGATCGATGTCAGAAGTATTCCGGTTCACGAAAGCGTCCGGGGCGCGTGTGAAATCCTGGGGCTCGATCCGCTGTACGTCGCAAACGAAGGCAAGTTGGTAGCGGTGGTGGCTCCTGAGGCTGCCGAGGCTGTGCTGGACCGAATGCGCCGGCATCCGTTGGGCGGGGACGCCTGTTGCATTGGCGAAGTGGTTGCCGCTCACCCCCTGCGGGTACTTGTGAAAACGGAAATTGGCGGTTCGCGCGTGTTGGAGGCGATGATGGGCGAGCAGTTGCCGCGCATCTGCTGAGAGCATGCAGGAAAGCTTTATTCCGCTATTTCCACGCTTTCAAGCAAAATCTGCTGCGCCATAGGGTCGTCGGTATCCGAGCCCTCCTGGATATTGAGATGAGCCCCCTCCGCGACCGTTCCGTGTGACGCCACCGCAAAATGCTCGCGAAAATGGCCGGCCGACATGTGCGAGAGAGCGCCCAGCCTGACGCTGACGCCGACCACCCGCGCGCCCTTCTGTTCGCGCGAAATCGCCAAAATCTTGCTCATCAGGTCTTTCATCAGAGACGCTTCGTGCATGGCGAATTAATCTCCGTTTATGGGGGTGGCCTGCAAGCTGGTCGCCACTTCGCAGAGACGCGCCGCGCCAGTTCGGGCAGCGCCGCGCTGACTTCGGGTGAAAGTTCGGCTCCCGCCTGGAAATTTTGTCCTTCTATTCCAAATACAATCAGGCGGGGCGGAAGTTCGTCCAGCACTCGCGCCATTTCAATGGCCTGCGGCAGGCTGAAGGCATGGGTGGAGCTTTGGAACAACTGCGCGGGCAGCGGGTTGTTAAAGGGCTCCAGCCTATGAATGGTTCCGGGGGCGCTGCCGGAACTGACGGCGTCGATCAGGATGACAGTCGCCCGGCCCTTCCAGGCTTCCATCAGGGAAGTGCCCTCACCGGATTGTTCCAGCAGATTTGACGCATCCATCCCCATGTCGCGCAGGAGACGGACGGCCTGCAGTCCGGCGGCGTCATCGCCTCGGTAGGGATTGCCCACGCCGATGATCAGCAGTTGCGGGGTCTTTTGCGCCATGGCCGGGTGGCTCCGCTACGTGCGCTCAAGATCGAGCTTGAGGAAATGGGTTGCGCAGGAGATGCAGGGGTCGTAGTTGCGGATGGCCTGCTCGCAGCGCCAGCGGAGCTCATCCTGGCTGTCCTCCAGATGTTTGGGGATGAAATGCCAGAGGTCCTGCTCGATGGTCTTCTGGTTCTGCGAGGTGGGCGGAACGATGTTGGCCTCGCGGATGATGCCGTTCTCATCGATGCGATAACGATGGTAGAGAGTGCCACGCGGCGCTTCCGTGCAGGCGTAGCCACGGGCAGCGCGGGGATGGACCGTAACGCTTGGCTGGTCAGGTGGCTCGTAGCGTTCGATCAGTTGTATGGCTTCATCGCAGGCCTGGAGGATCTCAACGCTGCGAACGATAATGCTCCGGAACGGGTTGCGGCACTGGGGCCCAAGGCCGGCGCTGCGGGCGGCCTCCTGCGCAATGGGCGAAAGGCGGTCAAAGTTCAGGCTGTAACGCGCCAGCGGCCCCACATGGTAGGGCGTATCGGGCTTGAGCACCGAATGCAGCGCGTTCGAGTGCTCCACGTGCTCTTCGGTGAAATGGTCGTCGTAGTTGTGGACAGAAATATCGAGCCCACGATTTGAAACCAGGCGCCCCTCGTTGAAGGGATATTCGTCCGGGTGGCTGAGTGATACAAAAACGTAATCCTGCTCAAATTCCGGGAAGGGGAATTGCGCCACCCACTGGACGGTCGCAAGCGCCGCGTCGCGCGCCACCTTCATTCGTTCCAGCAGGGGGGCCAGCTCGCTTCGGGTTGGTACCCGATAAAAGCCGCCAACCTTGATGTTGATGGGATGAATCTCGCGCCCGCCCAGTACCGCGACGATTTCATTTCCTGCTTTCTTCAACTGAAGCCCGCGCTTGACGATTTCCGGATACTGCCGCGCCATCTGGATGGCGTCCTGAAATCCCAGAAAATCCGGCGCGTGAAGCATGTAGACGTGCAGCGTGTGGCTTTCAATCCACTCCCCGCAATAAATCAACCGGCGCAAGTCGCGAAGCGGGCCCTCGACCTTCACGCCAAAGGCGTCTTCCATGGCGTGCACCGCGCTCATCTGGTAGGCAATCGGGCAGATGCCGCAGATGCGGGCGGTGATGTCTGGAGCTTCGCTGTAGCGGCGCCCGCGCAGGAAAGCCTCAAAAAAACGGGGCGGCTCAAAAATTTTCAGCTTCACATCCACCAGCTTGTCGCCCCTGGTCTTGACGAACAAAGCGCCTTCACCCTCCACGCGGGCCAGGTAGTCCACTTTGATGGTTCTACTTTTCATGGGCCTCGCTTTCCTTGCGGAAGGAGTCGGCGTAAGCATTGAAGCCGCGGAAGGCGCGGACAAGATCGCTCTCCCGGGTTCCCATCCGGCTCCATTCGGCGCTCAGGGATTTCGTGTTTGGAGATTCCATGGGACCAAAGCATCCGTAACAGCCGCGATCGTAGGCGGGGCAGAGGGCCCCACAGCCGGCGTGTGTGACGGGCCCGAGGCAGGGAGTGCCGTGGGCCACCATGACACAAACATTCCCCCGCAGCTTGCACTCGACGCAGACGCTGTGCGCCGGCGTATTGGGCTTGCGGCCGATCAGAAAAGCGCTAAGGACTTCCACAAGCTGGCGCTTGTCGATCGGGCAGCCACGAAGTTCGAAATCCACCGGAATGTGTTCGCTGATGGGCGTGGACTTGCTGAGCGTCTCAATATAAGCCGGCGTGGCATACACGATGGACGTAAATTTCCTGACGTCCGAAAAGTTTCTGAGGGCCTGGATGCCGCCAGCCGTGGCGCAGGCACCGATCGTAACCAGAAATTTGGATACGCGCCTCACCTGGTGAATTCGCTCGGCGTCATGGGGCGTGGTGATGGAGCCCTCGACCAGCGAAAGGTCATAAGGCCCTTTGACGACGGCCCGTGACGCCTCCACGAAGTTGGCAATTTCCACTTCTCCCGCCACTTCCAGAAGTTCATCTTCGCAGTCGAGAAGCGATAGCTGGCACCCGTCGCAGGAAGCGAATTTCCAGACCGCGAGCTTCGGTTTCACGTGTTTCGCCATATCAGATCTCCCGGATCTCGAAGAACTGCTGGATCCTGTCATAGCGAAAGACAGGGCCGTCCTTGCAAATGAAGGTGGGGCCAAGCTGGCAATGGCCGCAGAACCCGATGGCGCATTTCATATTGCGTTCGGTGGAAACATAAATCCGGTCGAGGCCAACGCCGCGATTCTGGAGTTCCAGAATGGTGAAACGCATCATGGCTTCCGGGCCGCACACCATCGCCAGGGCGTTGCGCGGATCAAAACCTGCTCGTGGAATGATGGTGGTGACGACGCCGACCGCACCCCGCCAGACGGCCATGGCGCGGTCCACCGTAACGTGAACGCTGAGGTCAAGGCGCGCCCGCCAGCGTTCGACCTCTTTTCGAAACAGAATGTCCTCCGGCGTGCGGGTGCCGTACATCAGAACAACGCGGCCGTATTTCTGGCGGTGGGCAAGGATGGAATAGATGGCCGGGCGTAGCGGCGCCAGCCCGATGCCTCCCGCGACAATCACGACGTCGCGTCCCACGGCTTCTTCTACCGGCCAGGAACTTCCGAACGGGCCGCGCACTCCCAGCGCATCTCCCCGTTTCAGGGCGCGCATGGCGCGGGTAGCGGCGCCCACTTCGCGGACGGTGTGAACCAGGATTTGCGGGCGGCGCGGGTCGCCACTGACGGAAATGGGGACTTCGCCCACGCCAAACACATAGAGCATGTTGAACTGGCCGGGGGCGAACCGATGCGCCGGGGCCGGCGGCTCCAGTTCAATCGTAAACGTGTCCCGCGTCTCCTGCCGTGTCTTGAGAACGCGACAGAACACCGGAGTCATGGGATCCGGCGGTGCAACAGCGGTCATCTCTTCAGGCATGGACTTCATAGATATTTAGAATTTGCAGCCGCGCGGCGTCCAGGTTTTCCTGGACAACCGTGGCAAAACGTTTCAGGAGTTGATAGCCCAGGTCGTGGTCATGCTCGGACTTATTGCGCAGGCATTTGCCATCCAGCGCAATGGCCCGGGTCATTTCCGTTGCATGAGCGTCAAACATCCAGCGATAGGGCGGCACCAGCCATGACCAGCCGAGAACTTCGCCTTCACCCATCGTCTGAACTTTGACTGGCCCTCGCCCGGTCACAAACATCTCGAGCGCCACCATCCCCTCGCGGATCAGGTAAAACTG
Organism: uncultured Acidobacteriota bacterium; assembly: GCA_963783155.1. GTDB lineage: Bacteria > Acidobacteriota > Terriglobia > UBA7540 > UBA7540 > SCRD01. Next base: position 486,244 of record CAWANC010000006.1, read on the forward strand.
GTTGGCTTCTTCTCCCTGGCGGAAGATGAAATCACCGGCATTGAAACGGACGTTGGAGGCGCATCCGATAACTAATTCAAGATGGCGCTCCTCGAGGTCCCTGAAAAAAGGATGTTCGGCCAGGATCGGCCTAAGTGTCTCCATGACGACCCTCCTTCGATTCTGTCGGAAGCTCTTCCGATTCCCGAATCGCGCGAACTTCTTCAGTTAGATCAATGGCCACGGGACACCAGGTGATGCAGCGGCCGCAGCCGACGCAGCCGGAGGTCCCGAACTGGTCAATCCACGTGGCCAGCTTGTGTGTCATCCACTGGCGGTAGCGCGCCTTTGTGCTGGAACGGACGCTGCCGCCATGGATATAAGAGAAATCCATGGTGAAACAGGAATCCCACCTCTGCCAGCGCTCGGCATGGTCGCCCTTCAAGTTGGTGACGTCCTCGACGGTGGAGCAGAAGCAGGTGGGGCAGACCAGGGTGCAGTTGGCGCAGGTGAGGCAGCGGGACGCCACGTCGTCCCAGCGCGGGTTCCTGTAGTTGCGATAGAGCAGGTCTTTGATGTCGGTGGTGTCCATTTGCCGGCCCATCTGGCCGGCGGCCGTGGCCACGACCGCCTCAGCCGCCGACCGTTGCGCCGCGCCGGCGGGCGTGTGCGGGAACTGTTCGATGACCGCCAGTCCGGCTTCGGTGCCGGCTTCGACCACAAAAAAGTGACGCCCGTTTTCGATGATTTCAGTCAAAGCCAGGTCGAAGTCTGCGGTGGCTTTGGGGCCGGTGTTCATTGAGACACAAAAGCAGGTTCCTCCCGCCTGCCCGCAATTGACAGCAATGATAAAGGCGTTTTCCCGGCGCGCCTGGTACGAGGTGTTGACGAAATTGGGCTGAATAAAAACGCGGTCTTGAACAGCGATGGCGTGCAGCTCGCAGGAGCGGACCCCGATGAACGCCATTTTCTGCGTTTCAGGCGGCTCGCCGCTAATCTGCGCCGCTCCAGCTTCACGATCGGCCTGCCACAGGCGTGTGCGGGGCGGGAAAAGAAACTTCTTCCAGGAATGGGGTCCCACGTTGTAGCCGAACAGGGCCTCGTCGCTGCGCTTCTTCAGCCGGTAGGTGCCGCCATCCTGCACGTCGGTCCACCCGGCCGGCAGGTCGTCCACGGAATTCAGGTCGTCGTAAACGATGGCGCCATCATGGACGTTAGGGCCGATGATCCGGTGGCCACTCCTGCTCAGGACATCGAACAGCTTCTGCAGGTGATTGCGTTCCAGGATGTATTCCTGCTCGTGCAGCTGGCCGGCCAATGTGTCCACCTCAGTCGAGTCTCCTAAAGCTTATGTTACTCCCAGTTCGCACATTCACCTATAGTTTTGGCGATTCCCGCAAGTTGATCGGCTGAAGGCCGGCCTGGAAGCGTCCCTTGCGCAAGAGTCCCTGCGCGCAGGGAAACGGACGCCATGCAACCAGCCTCTTTTCAAGCCATTCGGCGCTTGCCGCCTTAAGGTGCCCAAGGTTTTGGTATGAGATGATGTGCGACAGTCTACATCACAGCTACTGGCTGTGAAACTGGTCTTGGTGTGACCAGATATAGCCCGCCTCAAGAATTCCGGGGCCGGTCAACCGCTGAAGATGGTGCGAAGTGGCACTTCTTGTGATTGGCAAATTTGGCGTTAAGTTTTTTGAAATCTTGGTGGACCTGGAGGGGTTCGAACCCTCGACCTCATGACTGCCAGTCATGCGCGCTCCCAACTGCGCCACAGGCCCATTCTGGCTGGAAAAAAGGAACTCCTCTCCTTGTAGCACGCGGGTGGCGAAGGTGTCAACGCCGCCGCGTGAATTGGCAGTGCGGCGCTGAGGTAAAACCAACCGTTCCCCCGCCTTTCGGCCGTCGCGGAACATTCGGCTTGACATCAATGTTTCAATGGCCGCACTTTGCAGATTGGGGAGGCTTGCCGGTGAATTGCCAGCAAACTGCGAACCTTTCTTCCTCATTCGAAGGGACCCATGTCGACGCTTTCGTCCTACATTCTGCAAATGGCCCGGCTCAAACAGCAGACGGCGTTCATCGAGCAGGGTGTTTATCGCTCCCGCGAATACAGTTACGGGCTGGTGGTAGAGCGGGCGCTGGCCTTTGCCGGTTGGTTGCGCTCAAAGCAGTTCGGAGCGGAAGCGGGAGGTGAGGCTCCGCGCGCGGTTCTGTGGGCCGTCCCAGGCGCGCGATGGGCCACGGCCTTTTACGGATGCGTCCTGGCTGGCGTGACCGTAGTGCCGGTTGATGCGGGATTCTCGCCGGAATTTCTTCGCCGTATCGCTGACCGTAGCCGCGCTTCGCTGCTGATTACCGACCGCACCCGAGAGGACAGGCCGGCAAGCGGCGGGTGAGATCGAGCAGTTTTTTATCGAAGATATTGACGGCTTGCCGCCGGCCACGGCAAGCACAGGTGAACCAGGCGTTGCCGGCCGCGACGCCCTTGCCGAAATCGTTTACACGTCTGGAACCACGGGGGAACCGCGCGGCGTGATGATTACGCACGGCAACCTGTTGGCCAATCTGGAGCCGATTGAGCGCGAGATCCGGCGGTATGAAAAACTCAGCATTCCTTTTCGTCCCATTCGATTTCTCCATTTGATTCCGCTCAGCCACCTGTTCGGCCAGGTGACGGCGCTGTTTATTCCGCAACTGCTGCGGGGCGTGGTGATCTTTCCGGAGAGCCAGTCGCCGGCCATGCTGGCGCGCACCATTCGCGAGCGGCGGGCGTCGGTGATGGTCTCGGTGCCCCAGCAGCTTGAAGCGATGGGCAACTGGGCCAAAGGGCGGCTTTCTGAAGACGGGTACGAAAACCCCGAGGCGGCCATCGAGCAGGCGGGCAAGGGAGCGCTGGTCCGTCCCAAAGCGGTGGTGGAAATTTCGCCGCCTCCACAGCCGCCTGGGATGGAAGATGTGGGCTTTTGTGGTGGGCGGCGCGGCGCTTCCGGCAGAGCTAGAGCAGCTTTGGAACCGATTAGGCTATGCAGTCATCCAGGGTTACGGACTGACGGAGACTGCTCCGGCGATCACCATAACTCATCCCTTCAAGATTCGGCGCGGCGCCGTCGGCAAACCCCTGCCTGGTGTGGAAACCCGCATCGGAGAGGACGGTGAAATTCTGGTGCGGGGCGCCAACGTTTCGCCGGGATATTACCGGGATGCCGAGGCTACGCGGGAAAGCTTTGAGGACGGATGGCTGCACACGGGCGACCTGGGCCGATTGGACGAAAACGGAAACCTGGTGTACCTGGGCCGTAAGAAAGATGTGATTGTGACGGCGGAAGGGTTGAATGTTTACCCGGACGACGTGGAGAAGGCGCTGCGCGACCAGGCTGCCATCGAGGAAGCCGCCGTGGTGGGCAAAGAGGCCGTTGCCGCCGGCCGGACGCTGGTGCATGCTGTGCTGGTTCCGAGCGCGGGCGCAACCCATGATGATCTGGAAGCTGCGGTGCGCGAGGCCAACAACAGGCTGGAGCCCCACCAGCGGGTCCGCGACTTTTCGGTGTGGCCCGGAAGCTTCGCTGCCCCGAACCCTGAGCACGTCGAAGCTTCAGCGAGCCAGGGTTGCCGCCTGGGTCAACGCCGGGGAAGGCGAGCGGAAGCCGCCCTTTGCCACCGGAAAAGTCCACGACTGGCATGATTTTCTTGCCCGGCTCGGAACGGCGCCTGAAAGAATCCAGCCGGAGGCTCGCCTGGCCGAAGATCTGGGGCTGTCGTCGCTGGATCGCGTGGAGTTGCTGACCTGGCTTGAAACATCCGGCTATTCATTTGACGAACAGGAACTGGCGCGCGCGCAAACAGTGGGCGACGTGGAGAAGCTGCTCCAGGCGCCGAGCGGGCTTGCCGCCGCGGCAGTTGTCGCTTCGACTGCGGGGGAAAGGGAAGGTCCGCCTGAAATTCAGCGGGTGCCTGCAAAACCTGAGCCCTTGCCAAAGATTGCACGTCCGGCCGAGCCCCAATGGCCGCTTTCCCGCGCGGCTGCGGTGGGGCGCGAGGCGCTGCAAAGGCTGCTGGCTTTTCCTCTGCTGCGTTACTACGTCAAGACGGAGGTGCATGGGGCCGAAAAACTGCGGCAGCTTCGGGGACCCGTGCTGTTTGTGTCAAACCACCAGAGCCTGCTTGATCCTCCTGTCATCCTTCGATCATTCCCGGCCCGGATTCGCCGCCACGTCGCTCCCGCAATGGGCGAAGCCGCCCTGCGCGACCATTCAAGAGCTACGCTTTTCTGGGCGCGGCTGGCGTTTAACGTGTACCTGATTTCAGACGACCCCAGCCGGGCGCAGGAAGCGCTGCGGCACGCGGGCCGCCTGGCTGACCGTGGGTATTCCACGCTGCTGTTTCCCGAGGGTGAGCGGACCTGGGACGGCCGGCTGCTGCCGTTCCGGCCGGGTGTTGGCGTCATGGTGGAACGGCTTCAACTGCCCGTGGTTCCTTTGCTGATTCGGGGGCTTTTTGAGGTCTGGCCGCGCACAAAGGAACGGCCGGTTCTCGGCAAGGCGCAGCTCTGGATTGGGGACCTGATCAAAATCCTGCCCGGAGAGTCGGCAGGGGACTTTACGCGGCGGCTGGAAGAAACCTACCGCCGCTGGCGGCCCTGAGTTTGCTTGACGTATCAATTCCCTGTCCCGTAGACTGAATGATGGTGTGTTTAAGGTAATCCTCCAATATGCGAATCCATAAGTGCATCGCCGCCGCGGCGGCTGTGCTGATGGCGGCATCTGTTCTCCGCGCCCAAGGCCAGACCCAGTTCTTTCCTCTTCAGGATGTTCGTCCGGGACTTCAGGGTGTCGGCCGGACGATTTTTCAGGGGAACAAGGTTCAGGAATTTCAGGTTGAGTTTCTGGGCGTGCTGAAGAACTTTCTGGCGCCAAAACACAGCGTGATCCTGGCGCGCCTGTCGGGTGGCCCCCTGGCCGAGACGGGTGTGATTGCCGGCATGAGCGGAAGTCCTGTGTACGTGGACGGCAAGCTGGTGGGGGCGGTTGCGCTGGCTTTTCCATTTGCCAAAGAAGCCATAGCGGGAATCACTCCGATCCAGGAGATGCTGGACGTTGTTCCCGAAGCTCCGGTGGCGCGTGTTTCGGCAAAGGCGAGGTCCGCGGCCACAAGCCTGCCCTTCAAAATTGCGGGTACAACGCTCCATCCTGCCGGTTCAATACGGCTGATTCCTGATGAGACCGGCAATGACTTGAGTGTTCAGAAGCTGATGAAGCTTCTCCCCTCGGGGGGCGGCAACGGGGCGCTCACAGACCTGCTGCTTCCGCTCCGTTTTGGCGGCTTTTCCGCCGAGGCCATGGATGCATACTCGCCGCTGTTCAACCGCATGGGGCTGAAGTTGATGCAGGGGGCTGCGCTTTCCAGCAGTCCTGAGACCATGCCGGCCAATCCCCAAGGGCCTGAGCCGGGGACGATGGTCAGCCTGTCGCTGGTGAAGGGCGACCTGAACCTGAACGTCGATTGCACGGTGACTTATCGAAAGGGAAATGACTTATACGCCTGCGGGCACCGGTTTCTGATGGTGGGACCGACGAAGATACCTTTTTCGCAATCGCACGTGCTGGCATCTGTTGCAAGTATTGCGAGTTCTTTCAAGGTCGACGTGCCGGGGCCGGAAGTGGGGACCATTCGCCAGGACCGTTTTGGGGCGATCTACGGAGTGGTTGGAGAAAAGGCGCCCATGATCCCCGTCCATATCCATCTGGATTCGACGCTGAACACCAGGACGGATTACAACTTTGATATCGTCGAGCAATCATTCCTTTCTCCGCTGCTCCTGAATCTGGGTATTATATCCACGCTGAGCGGCACTGAGAGAAGCCTGGGACCCTCCACCCTGGAACTGCGGGGAAGTATCCACCTGAAAGACGGCGAGACCGTCAGGATTGAGGACGTGGCGTCCGGGGAGATCAATACGGCGGTCGCCGCGGGCGCGTCGGTTTCTTCCCCGTTGAATTATCTTCTGGATGGCAACTTCCCAGGGATGGGCATCCAGGGAATCGACCTGAACATTGTCTCAACAGATGAGATGCGTGTGGCGACGTTGGAACAGGTGTGGAGCACCCAGTCGCAGGTGAAGCCGGGTGATCATATCGAGGTCACCGGGTTGCTCCGGACGCCCTCCGGGGGGACGATGGTTGAAAAGATCCCGGTCGATATTCCGGCAAGCGTCAGCGACAAGAACCTCTCGCTGGTTGTCGGAAGCGGGGGAAATCTGAATGCGATCCAGAACCGCCTGACTCCCATCAGCACAACGCCGCGTGACCTGCACCAACTGGTGCGTGCATTGAACCGGATGCGCAGAAACAACCGGCTTTATGTGCTACTGATGACGCCGCAGCGGTCCCTGACATTGCAGGGCGAGGAATATCCATCGCCGCCGCCTTCCATGGTGCAAACGTTTTTGTCGGATCCGGCCGTCTCCAGCAATGTGATCTACGGCAACGCCTCGGTGATAGGCGACTACCAGACAAAGCCGACGAAGTATACAATCCAGGGTGAAAAAACGCTTTATTTGAAAGTCGAAAACCTGGAGAACTGACACAGCGCTTCATCGGTCACGGAAGCGGCGAAACTTAGAATCCATTCCAAGAGCGTGTTCATGAAACCTTTGGCGAAATTACTTTTCCTTGTTCTGGCAATTGCCGTGGTGGCCCCGCTTTCGCTTTCAGGAGTCGAGACATCTATTTGGCAGGTGAGTGATTTCAAAGAGTTTCTCAAGGGAAAGCTGACGGGCGTTTCCATCAGCAAGGATGGAGAACTGGGGTTGGCTCCCGAGGCCAGGATGGTTTTCAATCCCGATGAAGCGCTGGCGCTTTCACTTGTTGCCGATCGCCAGCACAACCTTTATGTCGGCACCGGGCACCAGGGGAAAGTGTTCCGCGTAACGGCCACCGGCAAGTCAACCTTGTTCTTCAAAGCCCAGGAGCCGGATGTTTTTGCTCTGGCGGTGGGACCGGACGGCGACCTCTACGTGGGAAGCTCGCCGGAAGGAAAGATTTACCGGGTCACGCCGGACGGAAAGTCTTCGGTTTTCTACGATCCCAACACAAAGTACATCTGGGCGATGCTTTTTGATTCCGAAGGGCGCCTGTACGTTGCTACGGGCGACCAGGGACAGATTCTGCGGGTTGACCGGACGGGGAAGGGCAAAGTCTTCTTTGACAGCCATCAGACCCACATCATGTGCCTGGCGTTTGACCGGCGCAAGAATCTGCTGGCGGGAAGCGTGCCGGATGGATTGGTCTACCGGATTGATCCCGATGGCAAAGGCTTCGTGATTTATCAGGCGGATCTGCCGGAAATTCACGACCTGGTGGTGGACGGGCAGGACAACATTTACGCGTCCGCGCTGGGCACCCCTGGCGGGAAGGGGGTTCCGACGATTCTGATGCCGCACACACCGATAATAACCCTTCCACCCCAAGTTATGACGGTAACAGCTGACACTGAAAATGGTCTGCCGGAAGACAACAAGGTGCCCCAGAAGCCCCAAAAGCCTCAACCTCCTGCGGAAAAGAAGCGGGTCGCGCCCAGTTTTATTCGCCCCGGGACAAGCGTGGCCACCAGTAACAATCTCATGTTGACCCAGAGCCGGGGCGCATTGATCAGGATTTCTCCCAGTTCTGCGGCCGAAACTTTGTGGAATTCCAACAGCGAGAGCGCCTATGGACTGGCATTGATGGGGAAGAAGATCATCTTTTCAACCGATTCAAACGGCCAGATTTTTGAACTGGACCCCACGCAATTTGGCGAGAACCTCACCCTGCTGACCGAAGCGCACGAATCGGTGGCCACACGCCTGATGCGCGATGGAAACAACCTGTATATTGCCACTAGCAATGTGGCAAAGCTTTTCAAGGTAGGATCCGCCGCTGGGCCTGAAGGGACGTATGAATCGCGCGTGAACGATACGAAGTTCATTTCCCGATGGGGTGTCATCAGTTGGAGGGGCAATACTCCCGCCGGGAGTTCCGTTGAATTTTACACGCGTAGCGGCAATTTCAAGCGACCGGACAAAACCTGGAGTGACTGGTCCGGCCCTTATCGTGAAAAGGACGGATCCCGGATTAGCAGCCCTCCTGCCCGCTACATTCAGTGGAAAGCCGTCTTTCGAGGATCTGCGCCCGCCCTGCCTTCACTGGATGAAGTTTCGGTCGCCTATTTGAATCAGAACCTTCCGCCTGAAATCGAATCGTTCAACGTCAGCAACGCCGGGGAGCGAACAAGCGCCAGCAGCAGCGCCACGGCCGCAACTGTTTCAGGCGTCAGTGTCAGCGTGACGGCGACTCCCCAGATCACCTACACGGATCAGAGTCAAGGGGTCCCTGCCGGCACAAAGACCCCCGTGACCCTTACCTGGAAGGCGTCGGACCCGAATGATGACAACTTGGAGTATTCTCTCTACCTCAAGTCCTCCGATGAGACCCAGTGGCACCTGCTGAAAGACAAGATCAAGGCGGCCAGCTACACACTTGACAATTCCACTCTTGCCGATGGCCAATATATGGCCATGCTGGTGGCCTCCGACGCGCTTTCCAATCCGCCTGCGACAGCCCGGAAAGACCGGATGTTGAGCACCCCGTTCTGGATTGATAATACTCCACCGACGGTGAGTGTGGAACACGCTGAAACCAAAGGGAAACGTGCGGTTGTGCAGTTCAAAGTTGAGGATACGACTTCGCCCCTTCACAAGGCCCAGAGTTCTGTCGGCGGGGATCCCTGGCAGGAGATCAATTCTGAAGATGGGATCGTCGACTCCCGCGGCGAGACGTTTACCGTGAAAACCGGTGATCTTGCGCCGGGCGAGCATGTTATCGCCTTGCGAGCCTACGACATGGCCGGAAATGTGGGGATTGGTAAGGCGGTCGTTGAGGTTCCAGCAAGGCAGTAGCGTTGCGTATGACGCGGCCCTGGAATGTTGTGCTGGGGGCAAGAAAAACGGCCTCGTGACCCCTTTTGAAGCACTTTTTTAGGAGACAACTCCAACTTTCGTCACCGCATCATAAGATCGAGTCTTGATGCGGCACCGAGTGTGCACTGTTGAGCCCACAGAAACCCGCGGCATCCGCAGCCGTTAAAGAGACTCAATTGATTGCGCGCGCCCAGCGGGGCGATGAAGAGGCTTTTTCAGCGCTCTTCGAGGCCCACAAGAGGCGTGTTTATTCGTTATGCCTTCGCATGCTCGGCAATCCGACGGAAGCGGAAGATCTTACCCAGGAAGCCTTTTTGCAGCTTTTTCGGAAGATCGCGACCTTCCGGGGCGAGTCTGCGTTTTCGACCTGGCTGCATCGGCTGTCGGTGAACGTTGTGTTGATGCACCTGAGGAAGAAGGGTCTGAACCAGATTTCGCTGGACGAAACGGAGAATTCTCAGGGAGAACCGATCAAGCGGGATTACGGCGATGATGATCGCCGTCTGGTCGGGTCGATTGACCGCATTGGGCTCAACCGGGCCATTGCGGAACTTCCGCCAGGTTACCGGACCGTCTTCATCTTGCACGACGTGGAAGGTTATGAACATAATGAGATCGCTGAAATCATGAATTGCTCGATCGGGAACTCAAAATCGCAACTCCATAAGGCCCGGCTGAAGCTACGCGAGTGGTTCCAGAAGCATCGAAGGGAAGAGGGAAGGCGCCCTCCTGCGCACGCTGCCAGAGATGCGAGGGAGGAGCTGTAAAAGGCTATGGCAGAAGAGAGACAAGAACAAAGCGGCAACTATGGATGCCAGGAATTTGACCTGGAGCTTTCCGCGCATCTGGAGGGTGAAGCAAGCGCGGATGCCTTGAAGCACGCCGAACAATGTTTGTCCTGCGGCTCACTCCTGGGCGACCTTCAAGTGATTCAGGCTGCCGCAATAGATTTGCCGCTGGAGTCTCCGTCGCCCCGCGTCTGGAACAATATTCGGGCAACGCTGGCCGAAGAGGGGCTCATTCGCGGGCAGAAGAGCTTCTGGCGAAGGTGGGTTCCTTCGGTTTCGCTGGTGCCGCGTTCAGCTCCTGCCGCTGCTTTGGCCTTCGCGCTGATGCTGGCGGTTATGATGCTTTTCAAAGGCGATATCCAGAGGATTGGGATCCAGAAACCTGCCTCAATTCCGGCTGTCGCGACTGCCGTCCCGACTGGCCTGTCAGGTGTGCAGTCGAACCTGGCACGGACCGTCGAGGCGATGGAAGAAAATTACAAGGCCCGTGAAGCCATGCTGGACCCTTCAGCCAAGCAGGTTTATGGGGCCGGACTGACTTCACTCGACAATTCGATTCAGGAATGTCTTGATTCGCTCAGGAAGCAACCGCACAATATCCTGGTGCGGGATTATCTGATGCAGGCCTACGCGCAAAAGGCGGAGGTTCTGGCTTCAGCTTTGGAGTATGGCGGTCGGTAATTGGGGAGAGGATAGCAAACACCGTGCTGAGATTGAAAAGAGTCCGCTTGAACAGTGGAGTCAAGGCCGTCGGGGCGTTGCTGCTGATCCCGGCCGGCCTGCTGATGGCGCAAAGCTCTGCGCAAACTGAAAAGAATATAGTGACGACGGCCACTCCGCGGGTGAGCATTTCCAACCTGGCGGGAAAGGTCATGGTCAGGGGCTGGGATCGGTTGCAGGTCCATGTCGCTTATACCATTGTGTCACCGAAGGTTGCGGTGGATACGGAGCAGGTTCCTTCGAAGGGACCTGCGGAGAAGGTCCATTTGACGTCGTATGTTACCGATCGTTCAGGATCGGTTCAGAATCCTGTGGTGGATTACATTGTCGAGGTTCCGTCGGGCGCCAGCCTGGAGATTCATGATCCTCAGGGGACGGTGAGGATCAATTCAGTCAAAGGGGACACGTCGGTTAACTCGCTGGGAGGGAGCATCTCAGTTGCCGATTCGGCTGGCCACTTGTCCATTCGCTCGGTGGGTGGAAATATCGAAATCATCCACCCCTCTGGTCGCGTTGAAGCGTATTCCATCAATGGAAACCTCCACTTTGTGAACCCGACCAGCAACCGCCTGCGGGGCACAACCACATCGGGCACGATTGTTTACGAGGGCGACTTTGCACCGGGAGGCGATTACATCCTTTCGGATTACAGCGGAGATGTCACGGTGCTTTGCCCCTCGACCGCTTCATTCGAACTTGACGCCAAGACGGTGCGCGGAAAGCTGGACAACCAGTTTCAGCTGGTTCCGCGGGGACCTTCCGGGCGGTCGTTTCTCCCGGCAGGGAACAGCATTTTCGGAACCCAGGGCAGTGGGCAGGCCACTTTGGAGGTAACCTCCTTCAGCGGCGCCATCCATATTCGCCAGCAATAGCCGGTTACCCTGATTGGGCTGCTTTTTCCCTTGTTCACGCCTGGGGGCTTCCATCTGTTTGGACCCTTACCTTGATTTCATTGTTTCCTTCTGCATTCCTGTGCGTTCAGGAGTGAACCCCGAACAATCCTCAGTTGCGGAATCAGCAGACGGCCTCCTATAATTGCACGCGGAGACGTCTGCCTGCGGTATGAACAATCATCGGCAAAAACTGATTTACCTGGTCGGATTCATGGGAGCCGGCAAGTCGTCCGTGGGGACGATTCTGGCGCAGCAAATGGGATGGCCGTTTGTTGATCTGGACACGGTGATTGAAGCCGGGCAGGGAGCCACCATACGCCAGATTTTCGAAGAGGCCGGCGAGCCTTTCTTTCGACAGCTCGAGCACTCAGCCCTGGTGGAGGTCGCCCGGAAAGCGCCAGCCGTTATCGCCCTGGGCGGGGGGACTTTTGTGCAGAGGTCAAATTTCGACTTCATTTGCCAGACCCGTGGCGGTACCATCTGGCTGGACTGCCCTATTGAGGAACTCTGGCAACGGTGTTCCACCATGGACAACCGCCCCTTGTTTCGTGACCGGGAAAGCTTCTTCAATCTCTATAAGCAGCGCCTGCCCTATTATCGGCAGGCAGAATTCAGGATTGCCACGGGGGGACGCTCACCGGAAGATATTGTGCAGGAGATCCTGCGTTTGGGATTGTTCTGAAGGTTGCGGTGTGCTCTTGGACTCAGGGTGAGGACGGCGTTCGCTCCTGCACCTCTTTCCGAGGTTCGACGCACGCCGCCTTGTATCCGATTCCTAGAATGGCGGCAAAGATCATGGCATTGGCGGGGACCTGTAAATTAAAGTCCATCAGACTGTGAATCAACAGCCCCAGCGTGCTTCCTATACAGCCCAGCAGGATGGCGCTCCGATAGCGTCGGTGGTCCTTGAGAAAAGAGATGATCATCCGGACCAGCAGATAAAAAATGGGAATGAAGAGGAGGGCGAAACCGATGAGTCCCGTTTCCGCCGCAAATTCCAGATAGTCATTGTGGGCATGATCGATCGTCAAATCGACAAGATGCGTCTGGAAGGGACGTAAGGCGTCCTCATACGTTCCCAGCCCCGTGCCCAGAATGGGATTGCTGCGGAAGAGTTGGACGGTGTCGCTCCAAATCATGCTCCGGCGCTGAGTGCTCACATACCCTGTCCGGCTCATATCCACGAATCGATGTACCAACCCTCCGACACCAACCCAAAGGCTGAAACCTAATGCCAGCGTAGCCAGCCCTGCGATGAGGATGCTCCAGCTTCTGCGGCGGACCTTGAGGACCGTCAGGATCGACAGCGCAATCAGAGTGATCCCGACCGAGAGGATGCCTCCGCGGGAATAGGAGAAGACAGAGCCGATCACCATGATGACAGCCAGAAACAGATAGAAAACAATCCGGAACTCCATGGGGCTTTCAGAGCCGGACCTTGTGGATGCGGCGCGGCGCCTCGGATCTGACCAGAGTTGATAAGTGTGGAATGCCGCCGCGAAGGCGAGTGGTACGGTCAGGTCCATCAATCCTGCAAAATGATTGCGGTTGATGTAGGTGCCGGTGGCAACCCAGGAATCATAAGGATTGGTATACCCAAAAATATTGTTCCAGCCCAGGAGAAACTGCACAATTCCGTAGCCCGCCTCAAAGCAACCCAGGGCAATCAGGGCTGTCACAACGGTATTTTTCCTCCGGGCGGAGTCAAACAGCTGGATGGCGATAACAAAAACGCCCAGGTAGGCAAGGATCTTGAAAAAGGCCAGGAGCGTCGCGGCAGGGTCAATGCTGAGGGTGCCCCAGAAACTGGCGTGCTGGATGGGTGCAAGCCAGCCCGAAGTCAGGCGATGCGCCTGCGACACGGCCGCCAGAAAAGACCGTGGAAGCGGAAGCACCTGGAGGGCGACCCATAGCACAAAAAGCAGGGGCCAGACGGGGAAGCAGAGGTCGATCCAGCCCTGGCGTTTCTGGCGCCAGAGGAACAGTATGACGAGGAGAAATACAAGTATTTCTGCCAGCGAATAGGCGATGGGCTGAACCCCGCCCAGGGCGAACGTCGTCCCAACCAGAATGAGGGCCAGAAAAACTTCAAACTTTCTTGTCATATCAGCGTCCCATCCACTGTTCTTCTCCCCATTGCCGCCGGGCAGCGTCGTAAAACTTGTCCATCTCAAAATCCGCCGGCCCGGCCCGTTCAATCTGAAACATGGAAAATTCTGGCAGGACCACCTGCCCGGGTTCAGGATGCGGGTGAGCTGGCAAATAACCTTGCCGGAAAACTAACGAAAAATCCTACGCCTCGCAATCGAATTTGGCAAGGAATCCCAGCATTTCCTGCCCGCAGCCCAAGGCTGCGCGCGTTCCTCAACTGATCCTACTGGCTCCCCCGGCGTCCCAGAACAGTCCGAATAGTTCTCAATACGATCTGGATGTCGAACAAGAGTGAGAGATGCTGGATATAATGCAAATCGTACTTCAATTTCTCCACTGCATCCTCGACTGATGATCCATAGGGATAGTTGATCTGTGCCCATCCGGTGATGCCGGGACGAACAGCGCTGCGCAGGGTGTAGTAAGGGATCGCGCTCTTGTAAAGCTTCACCAGAACCAGGCTTTCGGGCCGCGGCCCTACGAAACTCATATCTCCCCTTAGCACGTTGACGAGCTGAGGGAGTTCATCAAGCCTCGTTAATCTCAAAAATCGCCCAAAGGGAAACACGCGAGGATCATTTTTGACGGTCCAGGGACCATCCGAATCGGCGCCGACGGACATGGTTCGGAACTTAAAGAGGCGGAAGATCTGACTGTTCCGCCCCACCCGCTCCTGGATGTACAAGACGGGTCCTTTCGATAAGAGCTTGATGCCTAGCGCGATCAGCGGCAGCAGAGGGGCCGTCACCACGAAGAGCGCAAAGGCCAGACCCAGATCCAGCAAGCGCTTCAACCTGACCGCGATGTTGCTTTCGAAGAATTGAAACCCCTGAGCGCTCAGAAACCACTTGCCATCCATGTAGTTCAGCGGAAGCTTGCCGCTGAGCATCTGGAAGGCAGTGGGGAAATCGAGGACGGTTATGCCTGAGAAACGGGCGTCAATCAGCGTCCGCGCTACACCGGGATCGAGGGAGGCCGAAGGTTCCATGACGATGATGTCCGGCTGCAGACTTGCCATGGCCTCCTGGAGTTCGCCTGCGCCGTCCGGGGACGAAAGGGTCCAATCCTGAGTGCCAGGAGGCACCGTAGCATAGCTTGCCACCGGCAGCTTGACCATCTTCAGCTTGTGCTCACGCGCGACCTTCCCCAGTTCCTCTACCGCAGGTCCGTCGCCGAGGAACGCCACCGTGGAAGGGCGGGTCAGCGTCCCGCGAAGGCGGGACCACACGAGGCGACCCGTCATCACCAGGCCCGGCGTCACGAGAAAAAGGCTCACGAAGAAGCTTCTTCCAAAGCTCCACCGGGGATAAAAATAAAAACTGAGGGTGAGGAACGCCGCGGCAATGGCCGAGTTCAGAACCACCAGGCTGGCGATTTCATCACTCTGCTGATCACGCCGCAGATTGTAGAGGTCCGTGATATAAAAAAGGAGTGAGAGAAAGAAGCTGTAGCCGACGGCAATGCTTTTAAAACCCTGCGTCAGCAGGATGTAATGCCCGGTTCCCGGCAGGATGGCAACCTGGACAGCAACCAGAATTGCGATGGTGTCGCTTGCCAGTAGCATCAATTGTGATTTGCGAATCTGCCGTTTTAACATTGCCGTGCTTTGACCCGTTTCTCCACCAGCTCCTCCAGAATTCGATCCAGGGGGGCGAGAACCTGGTCCCACTGAAAACGCGCCTCGATCAGCTGACGGCCTGCATGTGCCAATTGCTTGCGGTACTGCGAATCCTCGAGGATACTGAGAACCTGATCGGCAAACTCCTGGGGACTTTCCGCGGCAAGCAGCGGAGAGTTTGCGGGCTCGCCGAAAGGCCTGGCCGCAAACTGAGTCGCTACCACCGGGATTCCCATCGACAGTGACTGCAGAATCTTATTTTGAATTCCCGCCCCGAAGCGGACTGGCGCCACGCTCACCGCCGCGCTGGACATTTCCCGGCGGATATCCGGGACGTTGGCCCGAACATCGACGCCCGGAATCCTGGCCAGGTCGCGCACGGAGCGCGGAGGGTTGAGCCCCACCACAGAAAATTCAGCGTCCGGCAGCCGGCGCCGGACGAGCGGGAATATCTGGTTTGCAAAGTAAAGGGCGGCATCGGAATTCGGCAGGTAATCGAGCTTGGCACAATAAACGATGCGCCGGGGGTTGTAGGGACCTTCCTGGAATGCGAATTCTTCAGCATCCACACCCATCAGGGATTGCGTCAAATTCCCGGCTCCGGATTGCTCCCGGACCCACTCCAGGTCGTCCTTCGTGTGGATCATGACGTTGTTGAACCAGCGGGGAACTTCAGCCTCGTAGCGGCGGACCCTTTCCCGATCCATCCGGGCTCCCACCCACCAGGGGCTCCACCAGATCTTGTGCATTCTCGCATAGTGCTGATAGATCGAATCCGCCATGTCCAGAATGCGCGGAAGGGATCTGTAAGGCCGGGCATACTCTGCCATTCTGATCAAATGAACAAACAACAAATCAAAAGCCCCGCTGCGGATATCCGAATCCAGCGTCTGGATGAGATCAGGACATTGGTAGAGCCTGACCTGCAACGGAAGATCGGAAAAAAATGCAGCCGCGCTATTCCATACGAATGCAGACTTTGCCATTTGGAAAGTCTTTTGTTTGAGGCCCGGCAGATCAGGATGGTGGCTTTGCCAATGCAGGTTGGGTGCTGAAGCCAGCGTGTAGAGAGTGACTTCATGTGAGCGAAGAAGGTGGCGCAGCGTGTAATATGCACGCATCCTGTCCCCTCCTATCGGGGGGAACGGATATCGGGCTGTCAGATAGGCGATTCGCATGATGTCTGAGTTTGGCGAGCAAGACACCAGCCAGGGGGCTGGAAAATATTAAAGAACCCCGGACGCCCCTCCTTTATTTAAGGAGGAACCCGCATTGAGTATCCAGCCAGCCGCTTCCCGAATAGAGGTCGTACTGAAATCAGCAGGAGGCGGGCTTTCACCATTAAAACTCGGCGGTCGCAGCCAGATGGTCCTGCAACCTGCCGTGCGTCCCGCCTCGATGTCGGACGGCGCATCGCCCACCATCCAGGATTGTTGGAGGTTGATCCCGTGCTCCTCGGCAGCCTGCAGCAGCATCTTTGGCCGGGGCTTCCGGCATTGGCAATTCCCGTTTCGGTCGTGCGGGCAATAATAAATCGCGTCGATGGTTGCGTTTTCCATTGAAAGATGATGAACCATTCTCTTATGGATGGACTCCAGGACATCGACCGGCAGCTCGTTTCTGGATACTGCGCTCTGATTCGTCACGATGATCAGCAGATAGCCATGCTGCTTCAGTTTTCGCAAGGCCTCGCCCACCCCGGGAAGAAACTCCACCTGCTCCCAGGCAGTGATGTAATGGTTTTCAGGGGCTTTGCGAATGAGGACCCCGTCACGATCGAGGAAAACAGCCCTGCGTAGAACACTCTTCCCCTCATCCATGATTCATTTCACCTTTGTACACAGAGGCCTGGCGATCATAGTGGGGCTGAGTTGCCATCCACCCTCCAGGTTTGCAGACCGTTGAAGTCGAATGCGAAGCCGGTTGGGATCCCGCCCAGTTTGGTCAGGGCTTCAGCCACGCGGTGTTTGTGTTCGAAACGACAATAAAAGAGCATATAGCCACCGCCGCCTGCGCCGGTTACCTTTCCGCCGATGGCGCCGGCCTTACGGGCAGAGTTGTACATCTCATCGATCTTCGGGTTGCTGATCTTCGGGGACAACATTTTCTTGAATTGCCAGGCTTCATCCAGAAGTTCGCCGAAATCATTCAGGCGCCGTTGCAGGAGCGCGTTTTTCATTTCAACGGCGAGTTGTTTCTGGCGCCTGAGCCCCTGAAGAGTGTCTTCGACATGTTGTTCGTAGCGGCCCACCTGGTCCTTGATGATCCCGTCCGACATGCGTGTCGAGCCCGTATAACAAAGCAGAAGATTGTGCTCCAGTTCGTTGATGACCTCCTGCTTCACCCTCAGCGGATTGACGATTACACGGTCTTTTTCGAATTCCATAAAGTTGAATCCGCCGAACGTTGCCGCATATTGATCCTGCAGGCCGCCCTTGATTTGCAGCTCTTCGCGTTCGATCCGGTAGGCGGCACGCGCCGTCTCATAATCCGTCATGGGGAGATTCAGGAAGTCCTTCATGAGTCCCACCAGGCACACCACCAGAGTGGAAGAGGAGCCCAGGCCTGAGCCGGGGGGCGCTTCACTGTGAAGGAAGAGGTCAAACCCATCGGAACTATGGCCGCCCAGACTCTGAATTCCGGCCTTGACGAGGTCAAGCTTGCCGTCGTAAACGGGATCGGTTTGGGTGTCGTAGTTGACGATATAACCGAGGTCGCCCGATTCGATGTTAATCAGGCCATCCGCCCGGCTGCGGAGGGTCCCCCAGACGTAACGGCCGATCGTCGCATTGAGGACGCACCCGCCTTCCTTTTCAAGAAATTGTTTGACGTCAGTTCCCCCTCCGGCAAAGCTGATCCGCAGGGGTACCTTGGCTCGAATTAACATGAAGTAAATCGCTCCGCCAGTTCAGCTATTGCCCGCCGGTAGTCTTCCGGAACCCCGATATCAATAAAGTATCCTTTCGAGGGAAATCCATAAAAAGGACCGCCGATCAGGCGGGGAAAGACCTCTTTCTCCAAAGATACCTCACGCTGTCCCGGGATGTGGCGAAACACCGCACTGCTCATAATGTAGAGTCCTCCGCTGATCCATTTTGATGCGCTGGACTGGCCCCCTCTGCCGGGCAGAACTGCAGCACGCTTCTCAACAAAAGCTTTGATTCGTCCCCGGGGGTCCAGCAGGACCGAGCCGTAACGTCCAGCCTCCGGCGGGCTGGCAAGGGCCAGAGTGGTCTTTGCCCGGTGTCTGCGATGGAAGGAGAGCATCTGTCGCAAGTCGACGTCGAATATCGAGTCCCCGTTCAGTACAAGAAACTCTTCCCCCTCCAACATGGAGCGTAAATTCCTGAGAGCTCCCGCCGTGCCAAGCGGGGTGGTCTCGATCGAATATCTCAGCCGCATCCCCTGGGGCTGGTGCCGGTTGTAGTGGCGGACGATGTCCCTCCTTCCGTGCCCCACTGCGAGGATGATATCAGTGACCCCCTGGGCTCGAAGCCAGCCAAGCAGATAATTCAAGAATGGGTGCTTTCCGATCGGGGCCAGACTCTTGGGAAGACCAGCAACAGCCTTTCTCAGCCGGGTACCTTGCCCTCCCGCTAAAACCACAGCTTCCATAGCGTTAATCGTGCTGCCCTTCCGGCCCATGGATGTCTTGCAAAGACCAAAACGCCCGGTTCAGGTTGTTCCACTGGCCCCCAGACCAAAAGCGGAAATGGGCAGGTATTATAGATTCTTAATTATCTGCCAGTCAGCGTTTCATGACAAGCTCCGAGGACATTTTTCAGGATCGCCGGCTGTCAAATACACCTGGGGAAGGTTTCATCAAGAAACATCCGTAAGGATGGTCATTGAGGTGCCTGAAGATGGGGGTCGTCACACGCGCCACCGGCTGGCAAGGCCGGTTTACTGATCGCTGGTAGCAAAGTATCCCGGCTTGTAGCGGATGATCACGCCCTTGCGATGGGCCACAACCTGGATCTTCCGGTACGTCCCGTCGAGCGCACTGTTATTCGGTGTGTAGCCAATCAGGTATTGGTTTGTCAATTGCCGCCTGATCGCCTCCAGCGAGTCGGCAAGGGCAATCATTTTCTGGGCGGTATAGATCCCGGTTTCCGCGCCCAGGCCCTTGTTTTGTTCCAGTGAATCAAATTGGCCGTGTGAGAGGTATCCGGTCAGGAAGTCCGTGCCTGCGGTCTTGCGCTGAGGGAAGAAGGACGCACCCCCTGTGTTTTCCGCCACCTTCTCAAGATATTTGGCGCCGGGGTCGGCATATCCGTAGGAAGTGTTCCCGATGGTGTAAATAGCCGTTTCGGCCCTGTGGGCCATGGAGATGGCCTCTTCGAGTGAATGCTTGCTTTCGACGTCGATGCCGTCGCTGATCAGGATCAGGACCCTGCGAGTTTGCTCCCGAGGGCCGGCTTTCATAATTTCGTGTTTGCACGCCTCGTAAATGGCATCGTAGACGGCTTTGCCCCCGCCGGCTTTCAACTTTCGAAGTTTGTCGTTGATGTCATCGGGATTACTGGTGAAATCCTGAAGGATGGAGCTGTTGGCATCAAACGTTTCAAGGAAAATCTTGTTCCGGCTGTTAAGTCCCCGGAGCATGGTGTAGGCAAACTCGGTGGCAGCATCCTTTTCGAACTTCAGTTCGAAACGGGCGCTGTTGCTGGTATCAACCAGCAGTCCAACGCGCAGGGGCGGCATCGTTTCACTGCTGAAGTACCGGATGCCTTGGGCCTTGCCGTCTTCATAGATTTTGAAATCGTTCTGAGTGAGGTCGATGACCGGATTCCCCCGTTTGTCGAGCACGGTGACGGGGACGTTGACCACTTCCACGTGGACTTTGATTCTGTTTTCGCCGGCCCCGGGCTTTGCGCCGGTGGCAGAACTGTTTTCAGTGGCGGAAGGTGTGGTTCCGGCCGCGCCTGAGGAGCCTTGCTGGGCCCACGTAAGGGGCTCAACCACGAGCAGACCGAAAAGAGCCAGAGTGAGGAGGGCGGCAGGAAGACTCCGCGCCCGCATTGAAAGTCCTGTTCCTCCAGCCATTTTTCGCCCCCTGGCGCCCACGGTCGGCTTTTTCTGCTGATGCTGAGTCAAATTTTCACCCACTCTCCAAATTATAATATTACTTGCGGACCGATTGGGGGAAAAGGTCTCTTGTAGAGGAAGTCCCTCAGGTTGGTGGCTTTTATCCGGGATGGCATCCGAACCCCTCCAGAGGCTCCATGCTCCAGCCCTTCCTGGGGCTGCCACACCTCTCTGCGCCTGATCCACGCCCTTTCCATCGGATTGGAGTGCGGCAAACGGAAATTGGTTTTCTGGCGAAAGAAGATAGCGCCGCAGCACCGCCTTTTCTTTTCCGCCCGGTTGCACTGGGTTCGGCTCTGGAATAATATTCCAGATGAGGTGCACGGATGCACGTTCACAAGCACAAGTCGTCAAGGGGCTGGGTTGTCAAGGCGGCGGTAATCGTGACGCTTGGTCTTGTGGCTACTGAGTTTGTGGTGGGGCATATGGCCCACAGCCTGGCATTGGTCAGCGACGGCTGGCACAATTTGACGGACGTTCCCACGCTGATCTTCTCCTGGCTTGCCCTCTACCTGGAGCGGAAGCCGCCCGACCAATGCAAGACTTATGGTTACCAGCGCGCCGGTGTGCTGGCCGCTTTCGTCAATGGACTCATCCTGGTGGGTGTTTCCCTCTTCATCTGTTTTGAGGGCTACCAGCGCATCGTCCAGTCGGAGCATGTTGCCACGGGCAAGATGCTGATTGTGGGAATCGTGGCGCTTGTGATCAATGCCAGCGTCACTTTGGGACTGGCCCGGGAGCGGCGCGACCTGAACCTGCACGCCGTTTTCGTCCATTACCTCGGCGACGCGCTTTCCAATGTGGGCATCATTGCCGGTGCGTTTCTGATTCGCTATACCGGCCAGCCGCTGATCGATCCTCTGCTGGCTTTCCTGATTGCCGGAATGATCTTCTGGGGCGCCCTGGGCATCATCACGGAGTCTTCAAACATCCTGCTGGAAAGCCTTCCTAAAGGAATGAGTCTGGAGGGGATTGCCAGGGCGGTGCTACGGGTGCATGGGGTCCGCGAAGTGCATGACATCCATGTCTGGAGCCTGGGATCGGAATCTCATGCCATGTCCTGCCACGTTCACATCCTGGATATGTCGACTTCTGATAGCGAGAAAATTGCCCACCAGATCCGAAAAGTCGTGGACAGAGAATTCGGCATTACGCACACGACCATCCAGTTTGAACACCAGCATGAGCCGGGCAAGTTCCACAAGTACATGCCGGAACCTGTCCCTGCCCATGAAAAGTAGCCCTCTGCAGGGTGCCTGCTTCTTTTCTGCCAGGCGGACGGCCTGGAGGGGATGCAACTATCCTTGTGGAGTGATCCGCTCGATGCCGTCGAGATAAGGGCGCAGGACCTCCGGGACGATGACGGTGCCATCTTCCTGCTGATAATTTTCCAGCAGCGCCAGCCATGTGCGCCCCACCGCCAGCCCGCTTCCGTTCAAAGTGTGGAGCAGTTCTGTTTTGCCGCCTTTCCCGCGGCGGAAACGCAGGTTGGCCCGCCGGGCCTGGAAAGACTCAAAATTGGAGCAGGAGGAAATCTCCTTATATTCCCGGCTGGATGGAAGCCAGACCTCCAGGTCGTAGGTCTTGGCCGAGCTGAAGCCCAGATCGCCCGTTGAAAGCGCCACAACGCGATAGGGCAGGTCCAGCGCCTGGAGAACTGCCTCTGCGTCGCGGGTCAGCGATTCGAGTTCGTCGTAGGAGTTTTCGGGCAGGGCGAACTTGACCAGTTCGACTTTCTGGAACTGGTGCTGGCGAATAATCCCGCGTGTGTCTTTGCCGTAAGAGCCGGCCTCGCTGCGGAAACAGGCTGTCCAGGCGCAGAACTTGACGGGCAGTTTTTCAGCTTCGAGCACCTCATCCCGAAAAAGGTTGGTGACAGGAACTTCGGCCGTTGGAATCAGCCAGTAATCCGTCCCTTCCAGCTTGAACAGGTCCTCGGCGAACTTCGGTAGCTGCCCTGTGCCGAACATACTGTCCGAATTCACGATAAACGGCGGGAGAACCTCGGTGTAGCCGTGCTTGCGGGTATGGAGGTCCAGCATGAACTGGGCCAGCGCGCGCTCCAGCTTTGCGCCCATTCCGTAGTAGACCGCGAATCGCGCTCCGGCGATTTTGGCGGCACGTTCGAAATCGAGGATGCCCAGAGCCGGTCCCAGGTCCCAGTGTGCTTTGGGCTCGAAGTCAAATTTGCGGGGTTCTCCCCAGCGCCGGACCTCCTGGTTTTCTTCCGCCCCTCGCCCGACAGGGACGGTCTCGTGCGGGATGTTCGGTACCCTGCGCAGCAGGTCGCGCAGTTTCTCGTCCGCAGACTTGGCCTGCTCATCAAGTTGCTGGATGCTGGCGCTCACCTGTTTCATCTGTGCAATCAGGCTGGAGGCATCCTGCTTCTGCTTCTTCAGGCTGGCAATTTCATTGGACACGGTATTGCGTTGGGCCTTCAGGGCTTCCGCTTCAGACAGCAGCTTGCGACGCTCCGCGTCAAGAACTTCAAAATCTCCCAGGATTCCCGCTATACCGCGGTCCCTCATCTTTTCGCGAACCAGGCTGAGATTACTGCGAACGAAACCTAAATCGAGCATCGAGACTCCTTCTGTCAGATGAGCTGCCTATTTAAGCTACACTTCGAAGGCTGTCCAATTCAAGCTGCTCAATAGAGGGGTGCCGGCTGCCGGGTTTGGGAGGCGGCGGAAGGTGGACTGGATACGGCGCCAGCTCACTCCTGAGGCGGAGGGCTTGTGCGCATAGCGCCGGGCCGGAGCCCGGCGCTATGAACCGTATGTTACATCTGGACTTGCAGGATTTCTCCGGGAAGGGCGGTCATCCTGAACTTTGGTGTTGAGGGTACTTGATCTGTATCGATCCGTGTCGGTGTCGGCGTTCGCGGGAGGCTTGATCCCGCCTGAGTACGCTCCATTTGAAGGCCTAGTGCGCGCTCCAGCAGAAACATGTCAGACCGCTGATCGCTCGAAAAGAGTGTGGAGGCAATACCGTGTTGACCTGCACGTCCGGTGCGCCCCACCCGATGGATGAAGTTTTCAGCGATATCAGGCAGGTCATAGTTGATGACATGCGCGATGTCTTGAACGTGAATGCCACGAGAAGCCAGGTCCGTGGCCACCAGGATGCGGTATCGCCCCTTCTGGAAGCCGGCCAGGGCGGCGTTCCGCTGGGATTGCGAGCGGTCACCGTGGATCATGGCGGCAGTGAAACCATTGCGGGTTAAGGTCTTGGCCAGGCGCTCGGTACCGCGCTTGGTGCGCGCAAATACCAGGCAGCGTCCCGTTTCCTGTGCCAGCAATTGTTGCAGCACTTCCTGTTTGCGGTGATGCGAAACCTCCAGAGCCTGAATGCGGACGTTTTCTGCAGGTTTCAAGACTGACCCAAAAGACAGCCTCACCGGGTCCTTCAGGTAGTTGTCAACCAGACGAGCCGCCGAGGCTTCGAGCGTTGCTGAAAAGAAAAGCGTCTGGCGCTTGCTGGGAAGGGCGGCTACAATCCTGCGTATGGCGGGAAGGAAGCCCATGTCCAGCATGCGGTCGGCCTCATCCAGCACGAGCGTCCGCAGTTCGCGGAAGTTGATGAGTTTGCGCTGAAGAAAGTCTTCCAGCCGGCCCGGCGTGGCCACTACCAGGCGTGCTCCCTTGCGAAGGGCGCTGAGCTGCTGCGCTTCAGATAATCCCCCCACCACAATAGCCGCGGCGGGTAGCTGCTTGCCGCGCAACCGGTCATAATGTTCTGCAACTTGCATGGCGAGTTCTCGAGTGGGAACCAGGACGAGGGCTGCTATGCCCGGCGTCTTTTGTTTCAACAGGTCCTCCATAATGGGAACCAGGAAGGCCAGCGTTTTGCCGGTCCCGGTCTGCGCCGTGGCGAGAACGTCTTTGCCTTCAAGCGCCTGCGGGATGGCCGCAGCCTGGACTGGGGTGGGCGTTGAAAAGCCCGCCCGAGACAGCCTGTCCTTCATGTAGGCTGAAATCGATAGTTCTGAAAAATTCTGCACTAGTCTAATCTTCTCTCTTTCTGGCATCATCTGCCGCTTCGCGTGCCTTTAACTTCAATTCGCACGAGCCGGCAGAGCCAGAGTTCAGTGATTTACGCTAAAAACATACGGAGGAAACAAAAGGCGGGACTTCTCAGATCAGATCTGCAATCAATCAGAGCAATCGCACCACACAGCCGTGGTGTTAAGCGTAGGAACATTATAGCACAGTTCCAGCCAGAACCCGTTGCAGATTCAACCCGGGGACTTTTCGCTTGCCGGGAGGTGACTTTTGCAGCGGAGGCAACCCCTCGTGCACCCCAGGCGCTGCCCGGCCACTTGAGGCCTCTGGAAAGCCGAGAAGTCACCGCCAAAGGAAGGTGCCGAGTGGGGTCAAAAAAGCAATCCGAGATCGAACAACAGGATCGCCAGACAGGCGATGGCGAGGCCAGCCCCCACCAGTATCTTATGCACGGCGCTCTTGCGCATGCCGGTTTCCAGAGGCTTTCCTTCCTTGCTCGATATAACAAACTCTTTTTCGGTTGAGCCCCTGGCCATCATGTTGTGGTCATTGGCGTCCTGGGAATGGGGATTTTCCATGCAGGTGCCGCTGATGTTGTACGTACCGCCGGGTACCAGGCAATACTCCGTAAAAGTATATCGGCCGCTGGCCGCACTGGCCTGGCCGGATGGTGCCGGCGGGTTCACGGCAAGAGCCTTCGAAAGGGCATTAAACTTTGGAGTCGCCCCCGGTTTCCCGGCCATTTCTTCCGCACGGCGCAGGCCTTCCAGATATTCCGGGCTTCCCGGCGGATGCTGGAGCGCCTGGAGCATGACCTGACGAGCCTCCTCGTGTTTGGGATCCGACTGCGGCCCCATGGATTCCAGATGGCGCTTCATTCTCGGTCCCATGACGATCATAACCGCGCGCAGAAACTGCGGCGTGCCCGGGGGATGCTGGAATACATCCTTGAGGTTTTCCCGACGCTGCTCCTGGGCAGAGCCAACGTGCTGCTTCGCATATCTCAATCCGTGCTCAAACATATTTCCGGCCCAGCGCGATTCCGCCCGGGTGACGTATTCGAGCAACTCCTGCTGCGTGGCCGCAACGCCCGTCTGCGGGTTGCTCCCCTTGCAGGCTTCGCAGGATGCGGTCTCAGGCACATCGAATTCAGCTCCCTGTGCATCCACCGGCACCCTGCCGGATTCATCGGTGAGGTGGAATCCCACGCCGTCGAGATCACTACAAAGGGGGACCCAGTAGCCGTCGTCATCGCCTGAACGGGCCTGCCATCGCTGGATGACCACTTTGTAAACCAAACAAGGTGTGTGGCTGATCGGCGATTGAATCGTCTTTTCACCCCTGGCTTTTCCGTGAATCTGAGCGAAGCCCATGGGGATACTGCGGATAGCGATCTCCGGGGTGTCGGCGATCAGGAGATAATCGCGGAACTGGCGGAATCCCTTGTAGAACATGTAGAGGCCAAAGAAGAACCCTACGACTGCATAACCTTCAGAATTGTCATTTGACATCGGATCGGTCACAGGGAGGGACGCCGGCAAAGCGGCCTGATTGTTTATTCTATGACTCTCTGGGGCCTACTTTAGCACTCTTCCTCCGCGATGTATATCTGCACTATTCACCAGATGGCGGGAAAGCGAGGCACCTGTTTTCCTTTCGAGGTGTGATTGCCCTCCTGCTCAGGAGGAGCAGGAATTGGTGGAGCGGCGCTGATGAACAGGGTATTGTCAGCCTGGCGGCTGCGGTGTATGCTTGGGGGTTCCGGAGGACCCATTCCGCCAGGGCGGACCTTTCGGGAACTGTTGTGGGCGGCGGTGTTTACACCCTGCCTAATTGTGTTATGATTTTTGTGAGAGCTTATGCAGCCGCGCGTCGGCCGAGAGCCGGACGGAGACATAGGTAGCGGACCCGCCACGATTCGACGCCTTACACCCCCAGTCCTCTTGATAAGCTCAAATCGATTATTGGCGTCGTCGTTGACCCGACTTATGTTGAAGGCCAATCGGAATGAAAGTTAGTATCAAACCATCCATATTTTTCTTCGAGGATATTCATGGGAACTGCAGACCTTGCTGTCAAGGAAGCTGATAGTTCATCTTCCGGGCAGGGAAAAGTTGTTAATGATTTAAGTATTCAAGTGGCTACCGTGAATGGTTCAGGCAGCCAGAGCGCCAACACCGTCCTGTTGAGGTCCATTTTCCGGATGGGCATTCCCGTTTCCGGGAAGAACCTGTTTCCCTCAAACATCGCGGGACTCCCGACGTGGTATACGATCCGTGCGTCCAAGCACGGCTATATCGCCCGGCGCAAGGAGATTGATTTCCTGGTTGCCATGAACCCTGAAACGGCCCAGGAAGATGTGATGTCACTGGGTGCCGGCGCCAGCGTTGTTTTTGATGAGAAGTTGAATCTGCAACGATTGCGGGACGACCTGATTTTTTATCCTGTGCCTTTTGACGAGCTCGTGGCTCCGGTCTGCCCGAATGCGAAGCTGCGCAAGCTGGTGCGCAACATGATTTATGACGGCGTGCTGGCCAAGCTGCTGGGCATTCCCATGGAAGAGGTTCACGAGGCGCTGAAGAAACAGTTCAGGAAGAAACCCAACGCCGTGGACCTGAATTTTGCCGCCGCCCAGGTGGGCTACGAATACACTGAGAAGAACCTGTCCAAGCGGGGCCGGTTCTACCTGGAGCGACTGGACGCGACGCGCGGGAAGATCATTATTGACGGCAACTCGGCCGCGGCGCTCGGCGCGATGTTTGGCGGGGTGACGGTCTGTACCTGGTACCCGATTACGCCATCCTCTTCACTGGCCGAATCGCTCAGCAGTTACATGAAGCGCTACCGCATGGATCCGGAAAGCGGCAAGGCGACCTTTGCCATCGTGCAGGCAGAGGACGAACTGGCGGCCATCGGAATGGTGATGGGCGCAGGCTGGGCGGGCGCGCGGGCCATGACGGCCACTTCCGGCCCCGGCATTTCGCTGATGTCGGAATTTGTCGGGTTGGGCTACTACGCGGAAATCCCGGCGGTGATCTTTGACGTCCAGCGAACGGGTCCTTCGACCGGATTGCCTACGCGCACACAGCAGGGTGACATTCTTAACAACGCCTTCCTGTCGCATGGTGACACGAAGCATCCGATGTTGATACCTTCCTCCGTGGAAGAATGCTTTACGATGGCTGTCGAAGCTTTTGATCTGGCGGAGGAATTGCAGACTCCGGTGTTTGTGATGAGCGACCTTGATCTGGGCATGAACAACTGGATGTCCGATCCATTCCCTTACCCCTCGAAGGCCATTAACCGGGGCAAGGTTCTGAGCGCGGAGGATCTGGAGCGCCTGGGCGGCTTTGAGCGTTACCGTGATGTTGACGGCGATGGGGTTGGTTACCGCACTCTGCCGGGCACCCGGCATCCCAAGGCGGCCTATTTCACGCGCGGCAGCGGCCACAACGAACAGGCTGTTTATAGCGAGCGACCGGAAGATTACGTCAATAACATGGACCGGCTGAACAGAAAATTCAATGCTGCACGCAATCGGCTTCCCGCTCCCGTGGTGCAGGACAATGAGGGAGCAGAAATTGCCGTGATCGCCTACGGCACTACGCACTGGGCCATCGTGGAAGCGTTGGACCAGATGAAGCAGGAATACGAGTTGCCGGTGAGTTATTGCCGCATCCGGGGATTTCCGTTTTCCGGGCAGGTGTTTGATTTTATCCGCCGCTACCGGCGCGTCTACGTGGTGGAACAGAACCGTGATGGCCAGATGTTCCAACTGCTGCGCATGGAAACCGCCGCGGAAGATGTTCCCAGGCTGCGCAGCATACGGCACTACGCGGGAATTCCCATTGACGCGAGGAGCGTGACGGACGAGATTGTTTCCCAGGAGAGAAAGAAATAAAATGTCGACGACTGCTGTTCCCCCATCTCCACCTCGAAAAGTAAACCGCATCGGGCTGGAACCTTCCGACTATAAAGGGAAGAGGACTACGCTCTGCGCGGGCTGCGGCCACAACGCTATTTCCGAGCGGATTGTCGAGGCGTGTTATACGCTCGGCGTTGAACCGCACCGGGTGGCCAAGCTGTCGGGAATCGGATGTTCTTCCAAAAGTCCCGCCTATTTTCTTGGCACCTCACACGGATTCAACTCTGTCCACGGCCGCATGCCATCGATTGCCACCGGTACCATGCTGGCTAACAGGAACCTGATTTCTGTTGGTGTCAGCGGTGACGGCGACACGGCTTCCATCGGCATTGGGCAGTTCGTCCACCTGATGCGCCGCAACCTGCCGATGATTTACATTATCGAGGACAACGGGGTTTACGGGTTGACCAAAGGCCAGTTTTCTGCAACGGCTGATATGGGCTCAAAGTTGAAGAACGGCGTGATCAACGACCTGCCTCCCATCGATACCTGCGCGCTGGCCATCATGCTGGGGGCGACCTACGTGGGCCGTTCGTTCTCCGGAGACAAGAAGCAGTTGCTGGCTCTGCTGGAAGGGGCTCTGGGTCACAATGGCACTGTGATGCTGGATGTGATTTCGCCCTGCGTCACGTTCAACGACCATACGGGATCGACCAAGAGCTACAGCTACGTGCGGGATCACGAAGTGCCGCTTGAAGAATTAAGTTACGTCCCCTTCTTTGAGGACATCACGGTTGAATATGATCCCGGAACTACAACCGAAATCACTCTCCATGACGGGTCCCGCCTGATCCTGAAGAAGTTGAATTCGGATTATGACCCCACCAACAAGACGGAATCGCTGAGAGTTCTGGCGGAGGCCCACGACAAGGGGGAGATTGTAACCGGCCTGTTCTATCTGGATACGCAGCAGCCCAACTTTATGGAGATGCTGAACTTTGTCGATGATCCCCTGGCCACGCTTCCCGAGTCTTCCGTGCGCCCCCCGAAGAAGGTGCTTGACGAAGTAATGGATGGAATGAAGTAGAAGATCGTGGCACGCCGTCGAGAGGCTGAGGTCCTTGGCGGCCCGTCTTGAGACCCCGCTCTACCGGGGCACAGAATCCTTCAAGTGAGACCTGCGATACAGGCAGCGGTTACATTTCGCGGCGGCCTTCGAGTGCGCGGAGCATGGTGACTTCGTCCGCGAACTCGAGGTCCGAGCCGACGGGGATGCCCATGGCAATGCGGCTGACTTTGACTCCCAGCGGCTTGACCAGCTTGGCAAGGTAAACGGCGGTGGCTTCGCCTTCGACGGTGGGGCTGGTTGCCACGATCAGTTCCCGCACCGTGCCATCTTTCAGGCGGTCAATCAGGTTCTTCAGCTTGAGCTGTTCCGGGCCGATGCCCTGCAAAGGCGAGAGAGCGCCATGCAGCACATGATAGCGCCCGCGAAACTCATGTGCCTTTTCCACTGAAACCACGTTGTAGGGCGTTTCCACCACGCACAGCACTTCAGGGTCACGCCTGGGATCGGAACAATACTCGCAGGGATCGGATTCAGTCAGGTTGTTGCAGACGCTGCAGAGGCGGATCTTGTCCTTGGCGTCGAGCAATGCTTCGGCCAGGCGCTGAACGTCATCGCGCGGCGCGCGCTCAAGATGGAAAGCGATTCGCTGGGCGGACTTCTGCCCGATGCCCGGAAGGTGCTTCAGTTCATCTATCAGGCGCGCAAGAGGCGCTGCGTATTCACTCATTTTGCGGAAATCCTGAGTTGTGGCCCGGAAGGAGTCTGTTATAAATTGAGCCCAGGCAGATTGAGCCCGCCCGCCAGCGAACCCATCTGGCTCGCGACCTGCTCATCGATTTTCCTGGCGGATTCATTGACGGCGGCCAGCAGCAAATCCTGGAGCATTTCGATGTCGCCTGACTTGTACACTTCCGGATCAATGTGGACGGAAACCAGGTGCTTTTGTCCGTTCATCTTGACGGTTACCATGCCGCCGCCTGTGGAAGACTCAACGACAAGGTCATCCAGCTGTTTCTGAAGCTGCTCCTGGAACTGTTGAACCTGTTTTAGCATTTGCTGTACCTGTTGCAGATTTTTCATGGATCACTCGCGGCTCAAATCAATCACTTCAACCAGGGTGCATCTAAACTTCTTCAGCAGTGCTTCAACCCCTCCGTCGCTTTCAGCGCGTTCGCGAACGCTGCGACGCTTCTTGAGTTCCGACCTTTCTTCGTTATCGAGTGTAACACAAATCCTGACGGGCTGTCCCAGCGCCTCCGCGCATAGAGCCTGAAGCTTTTCCTGCTGCTCGCGGCTGTTCAACAGGTCGGCCGCCCAGGAGTCGCTCTTGGAAAAAATAAAGCGGACTTCGCCGTCTTCAAACCGCCATGCCGAGACCGGATCAAGGCAACTGCTCAGCAGTTTGGACTGCCCGAACGCAAGGCTCTTGATCTTGCTCAGGCGCGGATCACCTGGCGCTTCCGGAGGTATGGGTTGTACCGAGGGCGGGGTCGCCGGCGCTTGCGATGGCATCGAACCGGCGTATCTTGCCGTGGCGCTTGCCGGGCGCTCAGGGGCCTTTTCGGGACCTTTCAGTCTCTCAGGCTTCCGAGCGGGAAGGGGCGCGGAGGAAGCCGATCTTGGCATGGACGGGGGCCTTCTCTCCGTGACCGGCGCGGAAGATGGCCGACCTCCGTGAGGCCCTGTTTCCGGCTTGCCGGCCGGTGCGGTACGCGCCCCGCCCAGTTCAGCCAGCAGACTTTCGAGTGATGCCAGCTTGCCGGCATGGACCATTTTAATCAGTCCCAGCTCCAGGTGGAAGCGCGGGTTCAGCGCATGCCGCATTTCGTTTTCAGTGCGCAGCAGGATCTGGAAAAAACGAGCGAGGTCCTCTTCGCTGAACTGCTCACGCAGCGCGCCCAGCACGGCACGTTCAGTGGATGGTAGCTGGAGCAGAGGACTTTCCGCTCCGCAGCTTCTGGCTACTGCCAGGTTGCGGATGTAACGCGTGAACTCGCCGCAAAAATGGTTCAGTTCATAGCCTTCCGCAGCTACCCGTTCGACGGTCTGGAGGACTTTTGCGGTGTCCCCAACGGCTATGGCTTCCACCAATTCAGCCAGGACCTGGCTGGGGACTACGCCCAGCAACTTGCGGACATGTGCTTCTTCAAGGCGCTCGGCGCTGGAAGCGATGGCCTGATCCAGCAGAGAGAGGGCGTCACGAAGGCTGCCTTCGGCGGCTTCGGCGACGGCGCTTAATGCGCCCTCGTCCGCTGCAAACTTTTCCTGCTTCATCACCCACTCGAGGCGGCTGAGAATTTCCGAATAATCCAGCAGGCGGAAAGAGAAGTGCTGGCAGCGCGACTGGATGGTGGTTGGCAGCTTGTGGGCCTCTGTGGTGCAAAGGACGAACAGCGACCGCGGCGGCGGCTCTTCCAGCGTCTTCAGCAGAGCGTTGAAGGCCTCGGTGGTCAGCATATGGGCTTCGTCAATGATGAAGACTTTGTACAGGTCGCGCGCCGGAAGGTAGCGAACGTTTTCGCGCAGTTCGCGGATTTCATCGATGCCCCGGTTGGAAGCGGCGTCAATTTCAAAAACGTCGACCGAATTCCCCTGGGCGATTTCCTGGCAGGAAGGGCACTGGCCGCAGGGAGTGACCGTCGGCCCCTTGATGCAATTCAGTGACTTGGCCAGAATTCGCGCCGTAGTGGTCTTGCCCACTCCCCGCGCGCCGGAAAAGATGTATCCATGCGCGACTCGCTGCCTGGTGACGGCGTTCTTCAGGGTGTCAGTGATCAGGCGCTGACCGGCGACGTCATCAAAAAACTGGGGGCGGTATTTGCGGGCGATAACCTGATATGACATAAGCGAAGGGAACAGGTTTCAGGGTTTGGTCGCGATGGGAGACAACATTGTACCGCCTGCCGGGCCCCGAGTCCCTGCAACTGAGATCTGGTCAGACTTCGGGTTGATCTGCGGCACACAGAGCGGCTCGCTACCGTTGCTTCCTTCCGGACCTGGCGGGGTTCACGAACATCCGTTGCACAGAGCCCGAAGTCTGATATGTCATGAAACCGCTTGTCAGGGTTCGAAGCGGAATTCGCAACTCATTTAGCCTAACACGCAGAGGCGGTTTCCGTCGATGGGTACCGGCGACTGCGCCCATCAAGGCGAGCCATGCGCTGAATGGCCGTCACGCCTGCGGTGCCTCTGGAGCCTAACCGGCGCGACAGGCACTTGACTTTTTTGCGGACAATTGTTTACGCTTCGGTGCAGTATCTAAGGTGGAAGAAGCGGTTGGCTTTGGAGATGGGTCGCCTGAATGACAAAAGAAACAGGTTTTGAGCCTGTGTTGGAGGTTTCAATTGAATACGAAAAGAGCGATCCAAATCTTGGCCATAGCGTTCACCCTCGCGGTAATGGTTGGCTGTCAGTCTACGGGGAATCAGGCAAACAGTCCTGAAGCCGGCCAGGCGGGGGCAGCATCCGGCCCGGGAACCCTGAATACATCCGTTACCTATCAGGGCGAAGCCTCGCCGGCACCTGCCGCCCCTCGGCCAGTCAGCGTTCCGGCCGGCGCTACCATTCACGTCCGGCTTTCCACTGAGCTCAATACGGGCTTGACGGCTCCCGGCAGTACCTTTGATGGTACGCTGGCAGAGCCCCTGGTGGTGAACGGCGTGACCGTGGCTCCCCGTGGAAGCCTGATAGGTGGCCGCGTGACCAATGTGGTCAGTTCAGGCCGGCTGAAGCGGCCTGCGGAAATCTCGCTGATGCTGACTTCCGTTACCCCGAATGGCGGGCAACAGACCTCCGTATCCACCCAAACCTGGAACGTTTCCGGCAAGTCCCACAATATGCGTGACATAACCATGATGGGTGGAGGCGCTGGAGTGGGTGCGCTTGCGACGGGGAAAGAAGAAATCGGTTTGCCAACGGAAACCGAGATGACTTTCGAGTTGACTGCGCCGGCTAAGTTCAGCGTGCAATAAAAGCGGGCAAATTGTTATGCTGCGGGGGGCTCCAGGCTGTGAGCCCCTGCTGCAATCGTCGCTGTTTGTTACCCCCTCCAACAAATCACCCTATGCCACCCGTCGGGGCGGCGGACGCGGCTGCCCGTAGGGAGTGTGGGGTGTGAAATCCAACCCCGCGTTCATCAGGTTGAAAAGGGGTCAAGCGCAAAGCCGTCAGGAGCTGAATGGGCCTGAGGCAGTGGTAGAATCGGATTCAGCAACCTTACTCTTCACGTCATCCAGCTCTTTTTTCAGGCGGGTCTCCCGCCGGCTCAGGTTCCAGACGTACAGCATAAAAATCAGCCAGACAAACGAATATGCCAGAAAGAGATATTTGTTGACCACACTAATCCTCCCGAAGTTTGAACGCCAGGGCATGGCGAATCTCGCTGAGTTCTCTTCGCATCACCGCCAGCTGCAATCGGACTCGAACCAGCAGGAAGAAAAGAATTGTGAAGGCTCCCACGCCGACCAGAAGGGTGGCCAGCATACGCGGGTCCAGCCCTGAATTCGGGCCACCCATCATAACTGGTTGCGGGTGCTGCGTACGCCACCAGCGGATCGCCATGTAATCGATGAGCACATCCACGAATCCGATAATGCCGACCACCGCGCAGAGGTTCGCTGCACGCCCTGGGTTAACCAGATAGCTTCTCAACATCAGGTAGGCGATGTAAAGCAGCCACAGTAAAAATGTTAGTGTCAGCCGCGGATCCCAAACCCACCAGACCCCCCAGGCGGGCTTGGCCCACAGCGGACCGGTCACCAGTACGCAGGTGCAGAAAATGAAACCCACTTCTGCGGTGGCATGCGCAAGTTCGTCCGAAAACGGTGAACGCTTCATTAAGTAGATGATGCTGGCAATAAAGATGATGATGAATCCCATCAGCGCAGGCCAGGCACAGGAAACGTGGATATAGAAGATCCGTTGCACTTCACCCATGGTCATTTCTTCCGGGGCGTAGAGGAAAATCATGTAGAGCGTCACCACCAGCCCGGCGAGGGTCAACGCGAAGTGCAGCCACATCGGAAACTTCTTGTTCATTCAACGCCCCTGTTGTCAGTGATCGTCAACAATATGAAACCATCCTGCCGCGATCTGGTCCAAGCGTCGCCTGGATTCTCTCTGGACTTACTCTTCCAGAACGTATTCAAAAAGAAGGAACGAGGCAACTGTAAATATTAAGCTGATGCCCCCCACCCGTGCCACGCCGGCCAGCCAGTTGCCATCCGGGTTGCCGCGCATGGCGTTGCTTGTGGCTTCCATGGAAAAAATCAGGATCCAGAAAGCAATGGGAAACTGCAATACCGTCAGCATCACCTCGCGCATGCGCGTGTTGGCGGCAATGGCTCCGAAAATGGTACCCAACGCCGCATAGCCCAGAGTGCCGAAAAAAGCGATCAGGAGCAACTGGCCAAGGGCCGGCAGAAAAGAGAAATTGAACCACAGCGCGGCTGCAAATGCCATCACCACTTCCGCAATGCCCAGAAAAAGCATGTTGGCCAGCATCTTACCCACAAAGATCATGCTGGGATCAACGGGCGCCAGAATCATGCCTTCCAGGCAGGCGTTTTCGCGCTCCGAGGCGAACGCCCGGTTAAAGCCGAGCACGCCCGCAAAAGCGATTGCCACCCACAACAGGAGTGGAAGCAGCCGCAGCATCTCCTCCCGCGCGGCTTGAAACGCAAAGTTGAATAGGAAGACGATCAGCAACCCGAAGACGCACATCGAAGCGAGCGTCTCGCGGTTTCGCCACTCGACGCGAAGGTCCTTCATCAGAATACTCCAGATGATCTTCAGGCTATTCATCGTGATTCTGCCCGCTGTCCCGTACGATGCCGAGACTTTTAAAAGGCGCTGAATCCAGGTCGCCGCTATAGCGGACGCGTCCGGCTTTCAGGGCGATCAGCCGGCTGGCGATTGCGGCTCCCTGCTCAAAGTCGTGGGTTGAAAACAGAAGTGCCTTCCCCTGTTCCGGAAGCCGCTGCAGCAGGTCCGCAAGTTTTTTCACCGACTGGTGATCGAGGCCCGTAAAAGGTTCGTCGAGTATCACAAAATCCGGTTCGTGCAGGAAGGCCCGCGCCAGGGAGGCGCGTTGTTGCAGCCCGCGCGAAAGGTCGCGCGTAAAAACGTTCTCACGGGCGCGCATGTCAAACATTTCGAGCGCGGCGTCGATTCGTTTTTCAAGGTGGCTGAGCCCGAATAGCCTGCCGAAGAACTTCAGGTTTTCCCGGACCGTCAGCTCCCCGTAGAGGAAAGTTGCATGCGAAACAAACCCGATGGCCGATTTGGCGCGGGTCCCGTCATGCTCGATGTTCTCGCCGCCAAAGAGGACCTCGCCGGAACTGGGCCGCGCGAGAGATGCCAGCATTCGCAGAAGCGTCGTCTTCCCGGCGCCGTTCGGGCCGTAAAGAAGCGCTGACTCTCCGCAATGAATGCCCAGCGAGACTTCCTTCAGCGCGGCAAGGTCGCCGAAAAACTTGGTTACGTTGCGGACTTCCAGCGACGGTTTAGCGATGTGATTCCCGGGAGGCATAAGACTTGGATTTCGAGGAAGGGCCCCCTTTCAGAATGGCCACCGCCTTCGCCTTCAGTTCCAGGCGATCCTTCCAGTATTTTTTTTCAGCGATTTTTCCAGAGGCATACAGCTCGTCGATATCCGCAATGGAGTTGACCAAGGTATCCAGTTTGGCCCGAAACTGCTTCTGCACAGGACTGCCTTCCTGCCTGGCTTTCCATCGGGGCCATTCCTTGGATACTCGAATTCCCAGCGCCCATAACAAAACGAGCAGAAAACAGAGAAGAAAAGGAACGCCTACGGATGTAATTGAGTCCGGAACAACCTTGACCTGCGTTTCTTCCTGCTGCTGGTTGGCGTTCGCCTCTTGACCGGGCGCAGCGGGCTGGCCTGCCATCTGGGCGGCGAACTCTGCGCCCGCTTTCAAGCCGCTTGCCTCATAGACTTGCGCGCCGGTATCTGAATCCTGGCCGGCGGCAGAAAACAGCTTCGACTTGACCGTCAGGCCTGGAGGAATCACAAAAAGCTGCATGCGCCCAATGGGATAGGCAACGCTATCGTCCAGCGTAAGCTGCTGTGAGCTGTAATCAGCATCGTACGCCACCATCATCACGTTCCTGCCGGGCTTCAGGGCGTAGGTAATGTAAAAATCGCCTGGTTTCTTGCCCTTTTCAGCGTTCTGGGGCAAGGGCATGTTCATCAGCCCGACGGCGGCAACGGTGGGACTGCCCACGCTGGGAGCAACATGAAAGAAGAAGGTCCCTTTGGGATTTCGGTATGCTTTTTGCAGCGGGTTCTGAACCGCAAAAAGTTCCTGAACGTGTGCCTGCGATCCCTCCGCGCGGACAATGACACGGGCGGAATCGATGCGAAGGGCGGGTTCCTTGCTGGTGGATTCGTAAACCGTGACGTTAACGGCGGCATCCCCGGCGGGATCAAATTGCACCGGCGCATGGTAGTCGACACCTTCGTACGTTGCTTGCAGCAGATAAAATCCGTTGGTGTCAATCTTACTGTCGTTGATGACAAAATGGCCGCTGGCATCGGTGGTAGCTTCACCCACCATGGCCATGCCGCCCCTTGGGCTGATCATTTCCACTCTCTGGCGGGCCAGCGGGCGGCGGGTGGTGCCATTGGACACTTGCCCCTGGATCCGCGCTGCAAGAGAACTGATGGGAGTTCCCAAAAGGACGGTGAATGCTGCCAGAATCGGCACGATCGTGAATGTAACTTTCCTTTTCACTCTGAACAAAAACTCAACTCTGCAAGGCACCACAAAGGGGCCGTCAACGTCCGGCTTATTTTTTGCGAGTTCGCTGTGGAAGTTCTTTGCCGCAGTTCCCGCAGAATTTCACCGTCAGCGGGTTTTCGAATTCGCATTCGGGGCATACGTAGGGATCCGGGCTCTGGGACTTCCTCTGGGCGCGCCGCTCTGCAACTTGTTTCTCAATCACCAGATCGTGTTCCGTAATTTCTTCCTGTTCCTGAGAGGCCAGCATCAACTGCGCGGCTTCAGCCAGATGATTCTCCCGCAGGGACTGATAGTCTTCTTTGGCGACCTTTCCGGCTTTATATTCGAAATCCAGGTCCTGCAGGTTTTCATAGACCACCATTCGCCGGCGTTTTAAATCCGTGAGCGGCGTCACATCAATAGGCAGGGCGCTTTCGGAGGGACCTTCTGGAGCCAGCAGGGGCGTCACCGTAAATACGGCCAGCCCGATGACCAGCAGGATTGCAATTCCCAGTTCCATCTTCTTGCCTTTGCTTATCGTTTTCTGCTGCCATCAGCAGATCAATCAATGTACTTCTTCATTTCCTCTTCCACCGCGCTGCGGACGTTTTCATCCACCGGTGGCGCAGTTGACGGGGCCGCTGTCTGAACCGCTGGGCGCAGCCATTTACGGACAATCGCCATAGCCAGTAGCAGCCCGATCAGCAGTCCAATGCCCGGCAGAACCCATGCCGTCAGGTTGAAGCCGCTCGCGGGCGGAGCGGCCAGCACCTTTTCCCCGAAGCGGTTTACGAGGTCCTGAAGAATGGCGGGCTCACTTTTGCCTTGCTCCACGTCCGCACGGATGATCCCGCGCATTTCCTCTTTCTCGGCGCATTGCAACATGGGGCAATGGTTCAGAGTGGTGACGCAACCACACAGGCAGTAAACCTTGTCCCCAATGTCTTTCTCGATCTGTGCGGGGGCTTGCGCCGCCAGGGCCACGTTGACCAGGGCGAGGCTGAGCACAAGAATTTTGAGGAGCCTGCTAGCGCACATGATGCGCCTCAGCAACCTCCTGCTGACTTTTGTGGAGATCGGCCATCTGCCGCTCAATCCTGCTGGGGATCAGGGCCAGAATGGTTCCTAAGAGAACGATCAGGCCGCCAATCCACACCCACTGCACCAGCGGATTGATGATCACATGGATGATCGCTTTGCCTGAATCCGGATCTGTGCCTGCCATCACTACGTAAAGGTCGCGGGCCAGGTCCGTTTTAATTGCAACGTGGCTCAATGGCTGCTGCTCGGCGATAAAGAAACGTCTTTGCGGTTCCATCACTCCCAGGGAATGCCCATCTTTTGTCACGCTCAGTGAGGCGGTTTCGAACTGATAGTTTGCCTTCTTGCCGGTATCGATGCTTTCGCAGCGGAACATATAGTCTTTGGCCTGGAGAAGATCGCCCGGTCCCATCAAACCTTGCGTTTCAAATCTGAATGCCTGCCCGGCGAACCCTACAAACATCAGAACAATGCCGAAATGGACAATGTAACCACCATACCGGCGGGTGTTCCGCATGGTCAGGTTGTAAATCGCGGAAAAGAAGTTTTCCTTGCTTGTCTTCATTCGCGTACGGGCGCCTTTGTAAAACTCACCGACGATGCTTGCCGCAACAAAAGCGCACAGGAACAGAGACATCCAGGTGTAAAGGAGATGGACGCCCGCAAAAAACAGGATTCCGCCGACAATGGCAGCAAAAATCAGAGGAACGGTGAAATTACGCTTGATGCTCTGGAAAGAGGTTTTCCTCCAGGCCAGCAGCGGCCCCGCGCCCGTGAGGAACAGCAGCAGAAGCCCGATGGGGATCATCACCTTGTTGAAGAACGGTGGTCCCACGGTTACCGTAACGTCTTGAATAGCCTTGGAGACGACTGGAAAGATGGTGCCCCACAGCACGGCCAGCACGGCGGCCAGCAGGATCCAGTTGTTAAACAGGAATCCGCTCTCGCGCGAGGCCACGGAATCCAGCCGGTTCTCCGTCTTGAGGAAATCCAGACGCAGGAAAAGCACGGTCAGTGAAAACGCTGCGATGATGGCGAGAAAGACGGAAAACCACGGGCCGATATCGGACTTCGCAAATGCGTGGACCGAGGATATGATGCCGCTGCGTGTCAGGAACGTTCCAAAAATGGACAGGAAGAAAGTCAGGATGATCAGTACGATGTTCCAGACTTTCAGCATGCCGCGTTTTTCCTGGATCATCACGGAATGGAGAAAGGCGGTGCCGGCCAGCCACGGCAGCAGCGAGGCGTTCTCCACAGGGTCCCATGCCCAGTAGCCGCCCCATCCAAGAACGTGATAGGCCCAGTGGCCGCCCAGCACGATGCCCGTGCCCAGCAACATCCAGGGCACCATGACCCAGCGGCGAGTTACTCGAATCCAGTTGTCACCCAACTGGCGCGTCATCAAGGCCGACATGGCAAAGGCGAAGGGAATGGCCATCCCGACGTATCCGAGATAGAGCATCGGCGGGTGGATCACCATCGAATGGAACTGCAGGGATGGGTTCATCCCATTTCCATCCGGCGGGGCATACGGCGTCACCCCGGTCGCCGTCGCCAGAGAAAGTTGGTTGAAGGGATTTGCCACCCAGAAAGTGAGCAGTGAGAAAAACGTTGCCACGCCCATGCAGATCGAGATGATGTAAGGCATCAGCTGGCGATTTTTCCGCCGGTTCAGCAGCACGGCCAGGGTGACGTATATCGATAGCAGCCAGGTCCAGAACAGCAACGAGCCTTCCTGTCCTGACCACAGGACTGGAATCTTGTAAAGCAAAGGAAGCTCGCGGCTGGAGTGCGAAGCCACGTAGGCGCTGTGGAAATCATTGGTGAGGATCAGGTACTCAAGGGAGACCACCGCCAGCGTGGCCATGGCAAAAAAGCCCAGGACGGCGCGTTGCGCGCTTTTCAGCATCCGGGGGCTTCGAAGCTTTCCGGCGATGGCGCCGGTGATCATCCCATAGATGGCAAATACCAGTGCGGCGATAAGTCCAACGGCTCCGACTTGATTCATGGCTGGTCAGGTCCCCCTTACTCCTTGTCCCATAGTGCCGCTTCGCGTGGGAAGTTGAACTTGGCGGAAAAGAATTGTCTTAGATTTCAATGCTCATTCACCGTAGGAAGCTACTTTGGAGGCTGTGTTGGCCTCCTTCGGGGCTGGAGG
Organism: uncultured Acidobacteriota bacterium; assembly: GCA_963783155.1. GTDB lineage: Bacteria > Acidobacteriota > Terriglobia > UBA7540 > UBA7540 > SCRD01. The sequence continues at coordinate 526,313 of CAWANC010000006.1, forward strand.
TACGGCCTTGTATTTGGAGGCGCATTTCGCCTGGACTTGCTGCGCGCGGAAAGTGCCGTCTGCCAGGTAATTACCCTCGACAATGGCATTGGCGCCATCCTTAAAGTCATCCGGCAAGGTGTCTTTCCCGATGTACGTGACAGGGATTGATGCGTTTTCCTGGGAGATACGGAAGGTCAGAATCTGCCCGCTTCGATGGATGGAGCCGGGCGCGATAATGCCGCCCACGCGAACGTGCTCATGGGCAGACTTTCCGCTGGTTAACTCCTTGACGGTTACATAGTACGTTTTTGATTGCTGAAACCGGAGACCGCTTCCCAGCCCACGGCTGCAAGGATGATCGCTATTCCGATCCCAAATTTTAGCTTCTTGTTCCTGTTCGCCATGAGTCTTGTCCTTCCTCCTCCGGCAATCACGTGCCCTTTCTCTGCAGGCAGGCTCCTCTGGGTATTTAACAACTAATTGTGCACTTTCGCACAGTTCTAGTCAATGGCAATTGGTGGGTTGCGCCGTGTTTCATGCCTGGCAAGCAGTGGAGATAGCCTGGGCTCTCGCAAACGGCGAATCGGGTCCCCCGATAGCCAGGGCATTTTTTCATATTCTTCACAATCCAGACCTTGTCCGGAGATATAATCGGGTCGTTCCCATTCATGCCAATCCGCCACTCCTGCCCGGAATTGGCCTGCAGGACCCAATGCGCATGTCGTTACTACAGGAGTCAAAATGCCAACCTGGACAAGACGTGATTTCCTGAAGAGTGGTATTGCAACTTCAGCCGGGGCAGCCTCGCTCGGACCGAATGCCGATGAATTTCTGGCGGAACCTCGCGCGTCTCTTGCCCGCGCCTCTGGCCAGCCGTCTTCCACAGGTTCATTGCGAGAGAGATTGCTGCTCGATTTTGGGTGGCGTTTTCATCTTGGCAACGCCGCTGATCCCTCGAAGGATTTTGACTACGGGCGCGGTCGCGGGTTCGAGAAGACAGGCGACTTCTTTTCCAAGCCTTCGCGCCCTGATTTTGACGCGAGCGACTGGGAGGCCGTCGATCTTCCTCATGACTGGGCGGTGGCGTTGCCTTTCCATGAAGACGAATGGCTGACGGCCCACGGGTCCAAGCCGCTGGGAAGAGATTATCCGGGGACCAGCATCGGCTGGTACCGGCGGGAATTTGAAATTCCAGCCGGCGACCTCGGCAAGCGGCTGAGCCTGGAATTTGACGGCGTCTTTCGGGACTCCATGGTGGCGCTGAATGGCAACTTCCTTGGGCGAAACTTGAGCGGCTACGCGCCCTTCTCATACGACATCACGGACCATGCCTGGTACGGCCGTAAGAACGTCCTGGTGGTCCGTGTCGACGCCACGGACCACGAGGGCTGGTGGTACGAAGGTGCGGGGATTTACCGGCATGTCTGGCTGGTGAAAACCGGCCCGGTGCACGTGCCGCAGTGGGGCACTTTTGTGACTTCTGAGGTGAAGGAAAATTCAGCGACGCTGACCATCGCGACGGAAGTCAGCAACGATCAGGAGAGCGAGGCGTCCTGCACGGTGGCCTCAAAGATTCTGGATAGCAAAGGGAATGTGGCCGCCACGCACCGTGCCCCCGCAGTTTCAATTCCCGGCTGGCGGCGGCGAAAAATCACTCTGAAGGTCAAGGTTGATAACCCCCAGCTCTGGTCCATCGAAGAGCCGAATATGTATCGCCTGGAGACCACTGTTGAGGTCAACCGGACGGCAACGGATACCTGCGAGACCCCTTTTGGCATCAGGACCATCCGCTTTGACAAGGACAAGGGCTTTTTCCTGAACGGCAAGCCGGTGAAGATCAAGGGAACCTGCAACCATCAGGACCATGCCGGAGTGGGAATTGCGTTGCCGGACCGGCTGCAGTATTTCCGCATCGCCAAGCTGAAGGAGATGGGCTCCAACGGCCTCCGCACTTCCCACAATCCGCCCACTCCCGAACTGATGGACGCCTGCGACCGGCTGGGCATGGTGGTGCTGGACGAAACGCGCATGTTCTCGTCGGCTCCGGAAGGCCTCAGCGAGTTGAGCCGGCTGGTTCGCCGCGACCGCAACCATCCCAGCGTGGTCTTCTGGTCCACCGGCAACGAGGAAGCTGAGCAGAGCACCGACCGAGGGGCCCGCATGTGCCGCGCCATGAAGCGGCTGGCCCGGCGGCTGGATCCCACCCGGCCCATCACCCAGGCGATGAACGGCGGCTGGGGTCAAGGGATCACCACCGTGCTGGACATCATGGGGTTTAACTACAAGCACGCACCCGAGATCGACGGTTTCCGCCGGAAGTTCCCGAACCAGCCTTGCGTCGGAACGGAAACGGCCAGCACCGTTTCCACGCGCGGGATCTATTTCAACGACCCGGGGCAAGGTTACGTCAGCTCCTACGACTTGAATTATCCGCCCTGGGCCACTTCAGCCGAGGAGTGGTGGCAGATTTACGACCAGCGACCGTGGCTTTCCGGCGGCTTTGCCTGGACCGGATTTGACTATCGCGGAGAGCCTACGCCTTACGGCTGGCCGTGCATCAGTTCGCATTTCGGGCTCATCGACACCTGCGGCTTCTTCAAAGACCTTGCTTATTACTACAAGGCGTGGTGGGGTGATCAGCCGGTGCTCCACCTTTTCCCACACTGGAACTGGGGTGATGGTGAAGGCAAGCCGATTGACGTCTGGTGTTTCACCAATCTGGACAAGGTGGAACTGTTCCTGAACGGCAAGAGCCTGGGGATGCGGACCGTGCGGAAGAATTCACACGCAGCCTGGAAAGTAGACTTCATGCCGGGTGTCATCGAGGCCCGGGGATACAAGGGCGGCCGCCAGGTGATGACCGCAAAAAGGGAAACCACCGGCAAGCCCGCAAAAATCGTGCTCCAGCCGGAACGGGCGAAAATCAACGCGGACGGCGAGGACGTTTCCGTGGTTGCCGTGAGCGTGGTGGATTCGCAGGGGCGGGTGGTTCCCGTGGCGCACAACCTGATTTCCTTCCAGGTTTCCGGTGCCGGCAGGTTGATTGGCGTGGGCAATGGCGATCCCTCAAGCCACGAGGCTGATAAAGCCAGCCAGCGGCATGCTTTCAACGGGCTGTCGGTGGCCATCGTGCAGTCCAGCAAACAAGCCGGGTCGATCACAGTGCAGGCCACATCGCCTGGCCTTGAATCTGCCACGACCAACATCGAGTGCCGGCAGGTCATGCCGCGCCCGGCCGTCGCATAAACGGAACCTTCCGGTAACCGGGTTGAGAGGGGACACGGTTCAGCCGCTCTCTTCCGATTCCAGTTCTGCTCTTAAAAGCCCGTCACCTCGTGTCATCAGGTTTTCCCACCTTTTCAGGCGGGACCCGCACACCGGTTGGTGCAGGCGTACACCATCCCGTATAGTCATTTGCTCATCGGGCAGTGGACTGTCGGAACCCCGTCCTTTCCTGCTGCGGAATCCCTTATAAATCAAGGAGGTGCCATCTGGCGTGGGTTTAATGGTGTTTGGCCCCACTCGTGCAAGACTATCTGATGCAAGACCCTATTCTTTGAGGAGGAACCTCTGTATATGAAAAAGATTTTGACATTGTTGGCAACGCTGGCAATTGCAGTGTCCCTGTCGATGCCCGCATTCGCACAGGAAGCACAGGATGCCCCGGCTGAAGCCGCTCCGCAGTCTGCTCCTGCTCAAAAGCAGGCGAAGAAGAAGCACAGCAAGAAAAAGAAGGCGTCAAAGAAATCGAAGAAGCAAAAGAAGGACCAGACCGAAGATACCCCGGGCCAGTAACAGCCCGGCACCTGAGGGTCATCAAGCCTCTGCCGGGCAACCGGCAGGGGCTTTCTTTTCGAGGGGTCGAAATATAGGTGCTGCCTGCACAGGCCCATGCTCTCCACGGGTTCTTTGACCCGTGGCTGTCATTGAAACCTGCAGGGCTGCATATGAAAGGGCGAGGTCGGCTTTGCTCGCCCCGATTGAGGTCTGGGAGACTTCGGCCTATTCGTCCTTGATGGCGGCTTTCACCATTTGGAGCATGGCGGGCGGAATGTTGGACGCGTTAATTCCATGGTCTTTTTCGGCATGTTCAGCAGCCAATTTCATTAATTCTTCTTCATTATCTGCCCGGATTTCCTTAGGGCAACTGGTGCCTAAGTCGCTGCAGCGCAACACTTTTCCCATAACATCCTCCTTGCTGTATTCTTGAGCCTGAACCGACATCATAGCACATTTTGTTAATTAAATAGTTAATTCTGCCGATAGGCTACATATTATGGCCTGAATGGCATCTGTTTTCTTGCTTTGGGCAACGTCTTCGCGGATAATGGACTCTACATAAATTAATGTGTGGCTATGGGGAATTGTTTATGAAGCGGCGCGTGGGGGGGGTAGCGGCGCTGGCGGGATTACTGATCTCGACAGCTTGTGCTCCAGGTAACGTTTACTTCCAGAAAGGGCACAAAGCGGAACTCAGGAAAGATTGGGATACGGCCCTCATCAACTACGACAGGGCCGTGCAGTCGAGGCCTGAAAACGCCGAGTTTCAGCTCCGGCAGACGCATGCGCGGATGGAAGCTGCGTTGTTCCATCTGAAGCAGGGGAAAGAGTTCCTGCGTCAGCAGCGGGTTTCGGCAGCGATGGGAGAGTTCCAGAAGGCGGCCAGCATTGACCCCAGTAACCAGGCCGCAAGGCAGGAACTTACCCTTTTGTTGTCAAATGAAGTGGCTGCCAAGCAGGCCCGGGAAAAGGGACTGAAGGAGGCCATCCAGTCCAGCCAGCAACAGGAGCAGGCTGCTGCACCCGAGTTGCAACCCTTGCCGCAGGAGCCCTTGACTCAATTTCGCATCAGCGCCGACAGCAAGCGGGTCTACGAGACGCTTTGCAAGCTTGCCGGACTCAACGTTGCCTTCACTTCTGACTTTCAGGCCCAGCCGGTTTCGATGGACCTGAACAATGTGACCATTAAGAACGCTTTGCACGTCCTTTCGTTGCAGACCCACACGTTCTGGAAAGTGGTGACTTCCAACACTATTCTGGTTGTTCCTGACAATCCTGCCAACCGCCGCGATTATCAGACCGAGGTACTGAAGACGGTCTATCTGGACAATTCGCTGAAACCCGCCGACCGCACGGCAATTACCACGGCGCTGAAGCAGATCCTGGGTATTCAGCGGATCATCGACAATCCCAGCGCCAATGCCATCATCATCCGGGACTCGCCTGAGAAAGTGGAGGAAGCTGTGGCCCTCATCCGCGATCTTGATCACGGCAAAGCCGAGATCATGATTGACGTTACGGTTTTGGAAGCTGACGCAAACCGGGTGAGAGAACTGGGGTTGTCACCGGCGACCATCAGCCCATCAGGCTCCATTACCCAGGGGTTGCAGGGAGCTGCGGTTTACAGCCCCCTGAGCGCCGCTACTCTGGCAGGGCATATTGGGTTGAACGATTATGGCCTGGTTGTTCCCAGTGCTATCGCGAATGCCGTTCTGAATGATTCCACCACGCGCATCATGCAGAATCCGGAGGTTCGGGTGACCGACGGTGAAACCGCCACGCTGCGGATCGGAAGCCGCATTCCCTACGCCACCGGCAGCTTTCTGCCTTCCCTCGGAGTGGGTGGCGCAACCGGTGGACAGTCAGGCGGATTCGGCGGCTTGATTGCGAGTACGCAATTCCAGTTTCAGGATGTCGGGGTCAATGTGGACCTGACGCCGCACCTGTTGCCCAGTGGCGAAATCGCGATCCACGCGAAGATTGAGATTTCATCCGTGCAGCCCTCGGTCAGCATCGCCGGCGTGAATGAGCCGACGTTTGGCCAGCGGCAAATTGAGCACGATATTCGGTTGGAAGAAGGAGAAACGAGTGTACTGGGCGGCTTGCTCCAGAACGAAGACTCGGTCACGGTTTCGGGTGTGCCCGGGCTGGGCAATATTCCCGGCCTGAAGTACCTTTTCAGCGACACGAAACACGAAAAGAAACAAACGGACGTGCTGATCATGCTGACTCCGCGGATCATCCGCCTGCCTGAATCCTCCGTGGAAGCGGCCGCGGCGCAGACTCCTGCGCAGCCTGTTACCGGGCCTTCGACTCCTGCCCCTTCAGCGCCTGCTCCTCCTGCCTTGCCCGTCCAGCCCAGCTCTGCGCCTCCTTCTCCGGGAAGGCCACCTCAACGGCGATGAGACGTTTCTTTAGAAATCGGCACAGGATACTACCCCCTGCCCGGGGTTTTACCCTGATCGAGATGATTGCCGCCATGACCATCATGCTGGTGCTCACCACCATCGCCCTTCCCATGGCCGCTGTTGTTGTCAAGCGGGAAAAGGAGTCGGCGCTGAGGGAAGACCTCCGGACCATGCGGAATTCTATTGACCGCTACAAGGACTTTGCCGACCGGGGCATGATTCCCACCCAGATGGACACCTTTGGCTATCCGCCGACATTGGAGACGCTGGTTAAAGGAGTCCCATTGAAAGGCAGCAAGGACAAATATAAATTCCTCAGGAAGATTCCCGTTGACCCGATGACGGGCAATACCGATTGGGGAATGCGCTCCATGCAGGATGACTCTGACTCCCGAAGCTGGGGTGGACAGGATGTTTTTGACGTGTTTTCGAAGAGCCAGGGAATGGGCATGAATGGGATCCCTTATGCGGATTGGTAGGCTGAGCAACCTGGAGCCGGGAACTTCCGGCGGAGAGCGAGCCGGGAAGAACGGCTTTACACTGATTGAGTTGATGGTGGTTCTCACGCTGATCCTGATCCTTGCGGCGATTGCCGCTCCAAGCTATCGCGTGGCCATTGTGAGGGCGCGCGAAACGGTGCTGAAGGACGACCTGTTCACCATGCGGAAGCTGATTGACCAGTACACGCTCGACAAGAACCAGCCCCCCGAATCTATGGATGACCTGGTTCAGGCGGGCTACCTGCGCGGTGGATTGCCCGTCGATCCATTCACCGGATCCAACCAGACCTGGCAGGTTGACATTGAAGAAGTTCCTTTGAGCCCGGAACAAACCGTGCCGGGCGTGGTGGATGTCCACAGCGGTTCCGTCGCGCAGTCGCTGGAGGGAACTCCGTACAGCAGCTGGTAGTCATGGGTGAATTCGTTTGCAAGATCGGGACAGGAGCCGGTCAGGTTCTCAACCAGACGCACGAAGCGTCGTCTGAGGGCGAACTCCGTGCGCGGCTGGCGTCGCAGGGGTACTACGTCTTTTCGGTCAGGCCCAAGTCCCTCCTTTCGATCAGCGTGGGACGGCCGCGGCGCGGCAAGATCCGGGAAGATGATCTGCTGATCTTCAATCAGCAGTTTGTGACGCTTTCCAGGTCGGGCCTGCCTTTGCAGAAGTCGCTGGAAATGCTGGCCCGTCAGACCCGGAGTGAAGGCCTCCAGGCGGCGGTGGAAGAGGTCAAAGATAGAGTTCGCGGCGGCGCCCTGCTTTCCGAAGCCTTTGAAGCCGTTGGGAAGTTTCCCAAAATTTATTGCGCCACTCTTCAGGCCGGCGAGCGCAGCGGTACGCTGGACAAGGTCCTGGGCCAATACGTAACCTATCAGAGGACCGCGCGGTCATTCCGCAAGAAATTCTTGTCTGCACTGATTTATCCGGCCTTCCTGCTGGTTTTCCTGACCGGGCTGATTGTCCTGATTGACACGTTTATCATCCCCAGGTTTTCGGAGCTTTATAACGAATTGAACGTTCCCATGCCTCCCCTGACAGTGTTTGTCATCAGCCTGGGCCTGGCGATCAAGCGGATGGGTGTTTTTGTGTTGATCGGGATTGTTCTGGCGATACTGGGCCTGCGGGCAGCGGGCCGGTCGCAGACGGCCCGTCTGCAATGGGACAAACTGAAGTTTCGGCTGCCCGTGGCCGGGAGCCTGCTCCTCAAGTTTTCTGTTGCGGAATTTGTCCGGACGCTTTCAACGCTGTTGCAGGGCGGGCTTCCCATTGTGGCCGCGCTCCAGAACTCGGCGGCGTCGGTTTCCAGTCCATTGCTCGCGCGCGGACTGGAGCAGGCTAGAATAGAAGTGATGGGGGGGCGTCCGCTGAGCGAAAGCCTCCGCATGACGAATTTTTTTCCGCCCATGGCTCTGGACATGATTGAGGTGGGAGAAACGACGGGAGCGCTGCCGACCATGCTGGAGTCGGTTGCTGAGTTTTTTGAAGAGGACGTCAATATCGACCTGTCGACGCTGGTGGCCATGGTGGATCCCATCATGATTGCCTTCATTGCGCTCGTCGTGCTTTTTGTGCTGGTGGCGTTTTACTTGCCGCTGTTTTCACTGGCGGCCCAGGTGCATTGATGGATGAAAATCCGCTTTCCGGAATAGTGATCGATCCCGAAGAGGAACTGGCAACGGCCCGGCTCGCCGCTGCGCGTTACTGCTTCGAGTTTGTCGATCTGCGCGATCTGCGTCCTGATCCGGATATCCTGCGGTCCATTCCCCTGGATGTGATGCTGGACTACCAGTTCCTGCCGCTTGAGGTCCATGACGGCGAGCTTGCCATTGCGGTGGGCGACCCGTCCAATCTGGCCCGCCTGGACGAGCTGGCGATGCGGCTGGACCGCCAGCTGGTGGTGAAGGTGGCGGCTCCCAGTCAGGTGAAGGAATTCCTGAGCAAGACCGATCCTTCGCAGCGCGTGCTGGACGAGGCCACCGTTGAGTTCCGCCTGGACGTTATCCGCGAAGAAGAGACCGGCCCCAACCAGGAAAGCCTTTCGCTCGAGCAACTGGTCGGCGAGCGCGGCGGCAGCCCGGTCATCCGGCTGGTGGATTCGATTGTTTTCGCGGGACTGGAGCGGCGCGCCAGTGACATTCACCTGGAAAGCCGTGACAACTCGATGGTGGTCAAGTACCGCATCGACGGCGCTCTGCATCAGGCCATGAACCCGCTCTCCTATGAATACCAGTCCAACGTGATCAGCCGCATCAAGGTGATGGCGGACCTCGACATCGCCGAGCGCCGCGTTCCGCAGGACGGCCGCTTCAGAGTCAGCTATCGCGGCCGCCCCATTGACTTCCGCGTCTCCATTATGCCCTCGATTCATGGCGAAGATGCGGTGCTCCGTATTCTCGACAAGCAATCCCTGAGCGAAAAGTTTCGGCAACTTCGCCTGGACATCCTGGGTTTTTCAGACTACGAAATCAAACGTTTCCGACGCTATATCCGGGAACCTTACGGGATGGTGCTGGTCACCGGGCCAACGGGCAGCGGCAAGACCACGACGCTCTATGGGGCGCTTTCGGAAATCAAGAGCGATGAAGACAAGATCATTACCATCGAGGACCCGGTCGAATATCAGATTCGCGGCATCACCCAGATCCCCGTCAACGAGAAAAAAGGGCTCACCTTTGCCCGTGGCTTGCGGTCCATTTTGCGCCACGACCCCGACAAGATCATGGTGGGCGAAATCCGCGACAATGAGACCGCGCAGATTGCCATCCAGTCGGCCCTCACCGGCCACCTGGTGTTCACCACGGTCCACGCCAACAACGTCGTCGACGTTCTGGGCCGGTTCCTGAACATGGGCGTGGAGCCCTACAACTTTGTTTCAGCGCTCAACTGCATTCTGGCGCAGCGGCTTGTCCGCATGATCTGCGAGGAGTGCAAGCAGCCGGCGACTGTCCCCCGCGAATTGTTTGAAGAGTCCCGAATCGACCCGGCCGGGTGGCAGGGCATAGTTTTCTACGAAGGCGCCGGCTGCCAGCATTGCACCCAGACCGGGTTTCGCGGCCGGACCGCCATTGGGGAACTGCTGGCGCTTTCCGACAGGATTCGCGAACTGATTCTGGATAAGCGCCCGTCGTCGGAAATCCGCCAGGCGGCCCGCGACGAGGGGATGAAGACGCTGCGCGAAGCCGCGCTGGACAAGGTTCGCCAGGGAGTGACAACACTGAAAGAGATTAACAAGGTTACCTTTGTTGAATAGTATTTCGCTTGGCCGATTTCATTTGCGAAGGAGTTCTTCCGCCGGGAAAGCCCGGACGTTTCGTGCCTCTGCGAAGCGGAAGTTTTCTTTGCCCGCGACGGTGTTTGAGTTTCAGCCGGAGTATATTCTGGGCGCGCGGCTCCTCAGGTCATTCCGCCGGGTGGCGAGCGTGGCGCTGGGAGAACTCGATGCCGGCGTCCTGACTCCCCTTCTGGTGCGCCCCAATCTTTTGCGGCCCGATGAAGTGGCCCGAAGGATCCGCGCGGTGGCGAAAGCTCTGGGGTCTGACAAGGGGCCATTTGGTCTATTGCTGCCCGACGGAGCGGTACGCGTCAGTGTTCTGGAATTTGAAACACTGCCCTCCGACCCCAAGGAGCAGGAGTCTCTGATCCGGTGGAAGATGCGGCCCCTGCTTCCTTTCCCGGTGGAAGAAGCGCGCTTGAGTTTTGAGGTTTCGCCGAAAGAACCGGAGGGGGTCGAAGCGGTCGTCATGTCGGTGCGGAAATCGGTGCTGGCCGAGTACGAATCCACCCTGAAGGGGTTGAACGGCGATGTCAGCCTGGTGCTGCCGTCCAGCGCGGCGCTTCTCACATTGTTGAAAGAAGACGCCGAGGCGGGCGAAATGCTGCTGAATATTTCGCCCACCCACTTGACGGTGGTCGTCGCCAAAGGCCGGCAGATCAAGCTTTGGCGAAACCAGTCCATGGGCGGAAAGTCTTCCGAAGTGGGTCTGGCGGCCGTCACCGAAGAGGCGGTTCGGACCCTGGCGGCCGCGCACGACCATCTGGGACTCGAAATCAGCAGGGTCTGCATCTGCGCGCGGCCGAATGTGCCCCGAAGCTGGATCGCGGACTTTGAGCAGAGGGTTTCGCGGAATGTGACAGATGTGTTGCCTCCCGTGCTGCCCGTCAGGATGAGGCTCTCACAGGAAGAGGGGCAGATCCTGAATGAATTTGGCGCCACGGTCTCCGGGCTGTTGGCGAACGCAACTTAATTATGAAAGTTTACTTCAACCTTGCGGTTGCTCCTGACCGTCGTGAGCGATACGCGCTTGCCTGGGCCGTCCCCACGCTGGCCGTCTCGTTGATGGTGCTGGTCTGGCTTGCCTTCACGGCGATCCGTGACGTGCGGCGCTCGCACCAGGCCCAGCAGTCGCTGGCCGAAGTCCGGTCGCAGGAAGCCGCCCTGAGCTCGAAGGAGGCCAGATTGCGGCGGCAGATTGACCGCCCTGAATACAGGAGCATGATTCAGAAAACCGAATTTGTGAATCAACTGATCAACCAGAGGCAGTTTTCGCTCACGGACCTCACGTTCAAGGTGAGCAAGCTGCTGCCTCCTTCCACCCGGCTCAACGGCCTGGCCCTCGCTTCGGCGTCGGACCCGAACCCGGTCGTTCAGTTCGCCGTGATGGGAAAGGACGAAGAGTCCATCGAAGCCTTTCTGAGCAACCTGGAAGGATCGAGGGACTTCAGCGAGGTCATTATCAAAAACCAGGGTTTTCGCGGAGGTGGTGAAAGCGGCCCGCAGGAGATTGCCTTGGTCTGCACGGCGAAGTACAGGGCGGAAACTCCGACGACAGGGAACTGATCGCAGGTATGAGAAGAGAGCGTCGAAAGAAGATCATCCGGGCTTTTGAAGTCGCCGCCCTTGCGGTTGTGGCCCTGGACCTGGTGGTGTATTTCGTGGCCGTCCGGCCCCAGGGGGGCAAGGTTGCCCTGGCTGAGGATTCTTATCATCAGGCGTCCACGCGTTTCGAGCTTCAGAAGGCCCGGGTGGCCCGCCTTGAAAAGTTCCAGGAAGCCCTGCCTGCCGCGGATGACAAGCTGCAGGATTATCTCAAGGACCATGTTCCGTCGCGGCAGCGCGTCTTTTCAGACGCCGCGCGGCTGGTGCGGGTGCTGACCCAGAAGTCCGGCGTGCAACTGGACAACGTCAGTTATAAACTGAATTCAGAGAAGGACGAACCGCTCAATCAGCTTGGCCTGGATGTGACCGTGGAGGGCCCTTTCGCGAATCTGTTGAAGTTTGCTCATTCGCTCGAAACGTCGGATGACCTGATCCTGGTCAGGAACTTTTCGTTCTCGGCCGGGCAGGGCAGCACGGTCAACCTGAGGGTCGGCGGCGTCCTTTATCTCACACCATGAAGAACCGGACAAAGGCCGAAAAAATCGGGTTGGTCTTACTGGCCGTAGTTTGTGTGTTCCTGATCTTCAGGCTGGTTTCGGAAATCATGGGCAATCCGTCCAGTGTGGCTCAGACGGAAACGAAGTCTTACCTGCCCTCTTCAAATCCGGTTCGGGCAAAGGGCCAGGCGGGGAAGTCCACGGCTGCTCAGAATTCGGGTTCCGCCCTCGAAATGCAAACCCTCGACCAATACCGGCCGAAGCCGCTTCCGGACCTTAACCGCAATCCTTTTGGTTTTGGCCCGCCGCCGCTGACGCCTGCCCAGAAGGCAATGCAGGCGGCCGGAGCCGCCGCCGGCCCCATGACGGCCAGCCCGGCGCCTGAGGCCTCCCACATTCCTTTGCGGGCCATCGGGTACTCTGATAAACCCGGCGTCGGGCCCGAGGCCTACCTGGCGGATTCAGATGATGTTTTTGTCGTCCACAATGGCGACGTAGTCTCCAAGCGTTTTAAGATTCTCAAGATCACTTCCATGATGGTTGAAGTCCAGGATGGAGCTTCTGGTGAAAGATCGCAACTGCCCATTCCGGTTGTTCAGTAGCCTTCGCGGCAGAGGCCCGCGGAGGGACTCCTCGGAAGCGGGATATATTCTGCTGTTGGTGATGATGATGGCCACGCTGCTGCTGATCTCTCTGGCCGCGGCGGCGCCCAGCATTTATGTTGAAGGCCAGCGGGAGAAGGAGCAGGAACTGATCTTCCGCGGCGAACAGTACGCCCGCGCCATCATTCTGTTTCACCAGCAGTTTAAACGTTATCCCACTTCCGTAAAGGAACTGCTCCACACCAACAACCTCAGCTTCCTGCGGAAGGCTTACCCCGATCCCATGACCCGGGGCGGCAAGTGGCGGTTCATCCACGCCACAGCCAACGGCGTGGTCCTTGATTCAAAGATCCTCAAACCGCCCGGCCAACCAAACAACAAGCCGCTGGGCGATAACAGCAATGCCACAGGGTCGCAGTCCACGCCCGGCGCTCCGCCAACAATGCAGCCCGCGACGCAGAACAGTTCGCAAAACGGGGGCTTCGAAATGGGAAATTTTTCCCTGCCGGGTCAGGGACAGAATTCCGGCCAGAACCAGCAGGAGAACAGAGGCTCTTCCTTCTTCAGCAACAATCAATCCATCGGCACTTCCATCGTGGGAGTTGCCAGCACCAGCAACCACCAGTCGATCGGTGTTTTTGACAAGCGGACCGAGTATGACCAATGGGAGTTCCTGGGGATCCCGGGCGCTCCCGGAGCGCCCAACATCATGGGAGCGGGTGCGGTTCCCGGGGTCGGAGCACAGCCGGGGCAGTCGCCCAATGGTCTTCCGGGCTCAAACCCGAATTCCGGCGGCGGGTTTCAGCTGAGTCCCAGCCAGCCTTCGCAGCCCTCGCAACCGGGTTCAATTTTCGGCGGCAGCTCGAACCCATGATGGATGGCTCCGCCGGGGAGAAAGCCCCTCTCCCGCCTTCCAACACCAGCAGCCGATCCCGGTCCCTCTGACTCAACCTCAGTTCCTCTTTTCTCATCCCCAAAGCTTCGTACCACCTCACACCGGAACTTTCTACTTTGCTCATACCGGAACTTCTCACTTTGCAGCGACACAGACACGAATTCGCTTGACTTCTGTGGCCTAGTATGGTAGTCTTCATGGTGCAGGGTGGAAGGGTGGCGGCGTTGATTCGACAGCAGATTTCAACAGTCCAGGCAGACGCTTTATATCGGCGTAATTCACTCAAAACATGTGTCGATTGGTTTGGACCTTAAATTGCGTGGGACAAAAAACACGTTTTTTAAAAAACGAACCCGAGAGGTTATTGAAAACAAAGGATCGGCTCAAAAAACGAACCCAAACGAACCCAAAAACGAAGCCGAGAAGTTGTTGAAAACACGTACTTGTGGAAAAACGAACCCAAAAACGAACCTACCGATCTTGCTGAAAATAAACTATGGCGAAAAAACGAACCCAAAACGAACCGGAGAAATCTCAGCCTCGATGTAGCCCCGCCAGCACTGATTCCCCCACTCGCGCTCCCGCACGGCGTTCGCCGCCAATAACTGATTCTTAGGTCTGTCTCCGGGCGCGGCCATGCGTCACACATCGAGATTCCCCCTGCCTCCGGTATCAGGAGGTCAGGAGTCAATATTTTAGTGATACCCTGACGCCGTCGCGCCGAAGGTCCGATATAATACGCGAAGCCGTTGTGCGGAATTGAGGCAAAGCAACCCTTAGGGTTGCATGACGGAATCAAATGGCAGAGTTACCGGCCGTGGACACAAATCACGGAGTGTTTATGAGATACGCCAGATGGTCAGGGCTCGGAGCGATGATTCTCCTGGCGCTTGCGGCGGCAGGATGTGGTAGTGGCAGCAGCAGCGGCAGCGGTTCGAATAATCCTCCCTCTGCTGTAAGTGTGACCCTTTCGCCCAGCAGCCAGACCGTGGGTTATGGTGCAACGCAGCAGTTTACCGCCACGGTGTCCGGCGCCACCAATACAGGCGTCAGCTGGAGCGTATCCAGCTCCAGCAGCAGTAACAGCAGCCAGATCGGCGCCATTTCGAGTTCGGGGCTCTATACAGCTCCGGCAGCTACTTCGGTGCCGACCGACCCCGTGCCTCAGATGGTGACCGTAACCGGCGGGCAGACGGTTTCCGGTGCTGACATCACCGTCCCGCCTCTGAACTCCGTCGATACCGTGACCCTTACGGCCACCAGCCAGGCCGACAGCACGAAGTCCGCCTCCGCCACCATCACGCTTACGGGCCTTTCGATTCTCGCCGTGGGCCAGTGTACGCAGACCACGGCGACTCAACTGAATTGTTCCGCCGGCAGTACGGGAACCGAGATTTCGCAAGGCCAGGTCGTCTACCTGTTTGTGGCGGGTTATGGAATCCTTCCGGGCACCACCTACACGATCAGCAGCAACGGCACTGACGTGGTGGTTACTCCGCCTCTGGCGAGCCAGTTTCAGACTGCGAGTGACGGCACTCCTGCGGTCTTTTTTCAGGTGACGGTCAGCCCCTCGGCCACGCTGGGGCCGCGAAACCTGGTGGTGAGAAATTCGGGCCATGAACTCACGTCATTTGTGGGGGCCGTGAATATCACACAGTGAGCGATGTTTTATGAAGATTCGTACCATTGTTCTTGCCGTTCTGTTGGGTTTCTGGCTTGTTCTGCCGGCCGGAGCCACCACGCTGGTCCGGATGAGCCTCAGGCAGCTTGCGCAGGCGTCCAGCACCATTGTCCAGGGCCAGGTGGTGTCTCAGGCCACTCGGACGAACGCCAGCCACACCCGCGTTTTCACCTACACCACCGTACAGCTTGAGAAGGCCCTGAAAGGACTTCCGCCCGCCACGCTCACCATTCAGCAGCCGGGCGGAACTGTTGGCAATTTTCACGTCCGGGTGCCGGGTACGGCATTGCTGAGGCCGGGGACGCAGTACATCCTCTTTCTGGAGCCGGCGGCGGGGGCCAGCGGCACTTATCACCTGGTGGGCATGATGCAGGGCGCTTTTCGCGTCTACCAGCAGCGAAATGGTGTCCAGCGCCATGTTGTTCTTCCCCTGGGAGCTCTCAGCACGGGCGGCAGCTCCGCGACGATCACTCGATCTCCTTCGCTTGGAGAATTCCAGATGACCGTTTCGGGCGCTGTCGCGGCGCCTATTGTCATCCCGTCAGGGACTTCGATCCCGGCGGTGATTGTTTCAACCGAATTTCAGGGCGCCGGACAGGCCGTGGTTATTGCACGGACTACCTCGGATCTGTTCCCCAGCAAGAGCGTGGCGATTCCCGCGGGCAGCCAGTTGGTGGGTAACGCTCAGCGGCAGGGAACGAAGTGGATAATTTACTGGAGCACTGTTTCCGTGCGGGGCCGCCCGGCGCACCTTTCCGCAACCAGCGAAATTCCGGTCACAGAGGATTTGAAGGGCCAGGCGATGTTTGTCCAGACGAGGTGAAAGTGATGAGGCAGAGGCAACGCGCAGGTGGAAAAAGAGGGATTGCAGCAGCCCTTGTTGCCGTGGCGGCGATGTTTTCAGCGGCGGTCCTGGTGTTTGGCTTCAACACTTTTCAGGACAACCTGGGGACACTGTCTGCACCCGTTCCTGTTGCCGCACGCTGGAACTCCATGCCCGTCGCGTGGCTGCTGAACGCGACTAATTCCGGCAATGTCGCAACGCCTAATTGCGTCCTGGGCGGCACTCCGGATTCGTGCATCCAGCAACCGATTTCAGCCGGATTCACCACCTGGATGAATGCCCAGGTTGCGGGTCAGTCTCTGACCACCGTGAACGTGAGCGGCCCAACCTCCAGCACCCTCACGGATCCTGTCTTTAATGACTGCCAGAACGTGGTGGGATTTTCTGATACCAACAGCAGCGATTTTTCGACCGGGACCATCGCCTTTACGGAGGTGGCAACGGTGACGCGGCCTTCGGGGACAACCGGCCCTTTCCAGTATCAGTGCAGCGGCGGGAGCAACAAGACGTGCAACACTGATGACTGCATGGCCGACGCCGACATCGAGTTCAATCCCAGCGTTCAATTCACGACTTCTTTAAGCCCTCCAGCCAACACTTTCAGCCTGCAATCCGTCGCCACTCACGAGGAGGGCCACCTGCTGGGGCTCGACCACAGCGGGATCGGCCATACCGTCATGTTTCCCTTTGGCGATTCAACCGCCGCAGGCCAGCAAATAGCGCTTTCGACCGACGACGCCATCGGCATCTCTTATCTCTATCCCGCCTCCAATTTCAGCACGGCCACCGGAACAATCTCAGGGACCGTCAATCTGAGCGGCACGGGGGGAGTCTTTGGCGCGCACGTGATCGCGGTGAATGCCAACACGGGGAACGCCGTGACCGATGGGATTTCCGCTTCTGACGGCACTTATCGCCTGGTGGTGCCTCCCGGAAATTACCATGTTCTGGCTCTGCCGTTTTCATCCAACGCGGACTCGGGCGTTCTGACCATGGATAACTTTTCAGGATGGTTGTGCGGCTATGGGGATTCGCAGTGTACGACCGTGCTGGCGAATCCCACCAGCTATACGGGCCGTTACCACTGACCGGCAACGGCTGAATCGCGGCCATTCTTTGTGAAAGGGCACGGATTTATCCGTGCCGTAACGGCTTGCCTGTGATTCGGCTTTAGCCGCTGAAATTGATTCGTAGGGCCGGAGGGGCCGTGGCGGGGCTGAAGCCCCGACAGCAGCTTTTGAGGCGCTCCAACGGCACGACTGAAGTCGTGCCCTTTCGCAAAACCTGCCCTTTCACGGAACCCTACTGCGCCATGAATAATCCGGGGTAGGGAGATGCGGAGCGTCTTCCCGGCACCGGAAACAGGAGAAGGTTGCCAGCCTTTATAATCCGCCCGTCACTTCAATGACCTGGCCGGAAACGTAATTCGAGAGGGGCGAAGCCAGGAAGAAGATCACTCCCGCCGCCTCCTCCGGAGTTCCCGGGCGGCCCATGGGGATGGAGTGGATGGCCGCTTCGCGCATCCGGGCGGGGATTCCCAGTTTGACTTCCGCCTGCTGCAAGCGGAAGCTTTCACCATCTTCTTTGGGGGCGGTCAGGCGGGTTTCAATCAGGCCGAACGCAGCCGCGTTCACCTGAATGTTGACGGGTCCCCATTCGCGCGCCAGGGTTTTGGTCAGGCCGATGACGCCGGCCTTGGCGGCAGCGTAATTGGCCTGCCCAAAGTTGCCCCGGGTGGCGGAGGTGGAACTGATGTTGACCACTTTTCTGGCGCGGGCCGCGCCTTGCTCTTCAATCTCCTGTTTGGCGGCCTCACGCATGGCTGCGCCCAGCACGCGAAGGATTCTGAAGGTTGCAGTGAGATGGATGTCGATGACGGACTGCCATTGCTCATCGGTCATTTTGTGGAGCGTTCCGTCCCAGGTGATCCCTGCGTTGTTCACCAGGATGTCGGGGATGCCGAACATCTCGAACGAGGTTTCGAGAAGGTCTTCCGGGAAATCCGCCGCCGTTACATCGCCTGCAATGCTGTGCGCGGAGCCGCCGGCCCGGCGAATCGTTTCAGCGGCCACTGCCAGGGCCGTTTCATCCACGTCGTTCAGTACGAGGCGCGCGCCTTCGCGTGCAAACAGGTCGGCCGTGGCGCGTCCGATTCCTCGGGCTGCCCCGGTCACCACTGCAATTCGGCCTTCGAGCCACCTGGACATACCTGCGCCTCCTGATCACATTTCAAACCGATTGGGTTGTAAACCGTGGATAAGGAACTTAAACGGGACGGTCGGTGGCACGGGTCGCGCGCCGGTGCTGGGCCAGAACGGCCAGCATGGAACTGCGCTCCATCTTTTCACAGTGGACCGTGCAGATCGACATGTCAGCAAGCGAGTGGATACAGTCATGGATACGGCACTGATAGCGGAGAATCGTCGCGGGATCTGCCCCGGGACGGTAGGCCCATGACCAGTCTGAAACCCAGCGCACCATGGATCCGTTACGCCGGATGATCGGCCGTTTGCAGGGGTTGTCCATCTTGGCAAAACGGGAAAGGCAGTCAGGAGCAGTCAGAAAAACCAGGCGGCTGTTTCGGATAAGGGTCTCTGGACGCAGCCCTTGATCACCCAGGATTCGAGCAAGCTCTTTGAGCCACGCGGGTCCCGCCAGTACTACGATTTGCTGACCAATCTCAATGCCGCCTACGACAAACTGTATAATCTCACGTGGACCAGGCTTCTTTCTTACTAATAAGCGGCAAGAATTGGCTGAAGGTTCAACTCGTAAATCAGCGCCCATTCGTACATTCCTTTTGACCTTATGATGCGCGAAAACAGGCCCTTCTGTCAATCCAGTTTTCAGGGGAAATGGCAATATTGCCGCTATTTTTCAGAGAATTTGCGCCGCTGCAGGAGATATTGCGGAAGCACGCGATACTTTGGAGCAGAGGGGCCGGCTCGTCTTTCCAGAAAGCAGGCCGAAGGCAGTCCAGGAGAACTGATGACCTGATCTTAATCGATTGGAAGTTCCAGGTGCCGAGTTGATCTTATCCGTGAAGGAAGCGCCCCGGATTGACCGGAGTGCCGTGGATTCGAACTTCGTAGTGGAGGTGGGGCCCTGTTGTCCGCCCGCTCATGCCGATGGCGCCGATGCTCTCGCCCTGCTTGACCTGTTCTCCCACCACGACGAATATCCTGCTGAGGTGGGCGTAGCGGGTCGTGATGCCGTCGCCGTGGTCGATCAGGATACTTCGGCCATAACCTGCATCAGGCTCGGCCTCAATCACGAGGCCGTCACCCGTGGCCACCACGTCGGTTCCCACCGCATCGGCAATGTCGATGCCGGGATGAAAGGCCGCCTCGCCGCTGAATGGATCCATCCGTTGGCCGAATCCGGCGGTGAGCCTTCCATGGACCGGCCAGGTTGACGGAATGGCGTTGGGGTCGTCAATCATGCCTGGAAACGCGCTGGGGCTGAACCTCCCACTGACGCTGTTGAGGCTTACAGTCTTCAAGGTGTTCAGGGCGTAAAGTGAAGGGTCGCCGTCTGCTGCGCTGGACTGTCTGGCCAGATTCAGAAGGTCAGGAGTGATCTGCTGCCGGCGTCCGTTTCCAAATCCGTAGGTCACCGCGACTTCGGCAGCGAGCGTTTGGAGGGAGTTCAGCTTGACATTGGCGCGGCTGACCTTATTTTCCAAGGTATGGAATTGTTGCTTCAAAGCCTCTCGTTCGCTTCGGACAGTATTGTAATTCGATACTTTGATCAGCATCCGCGCGTAGCTGGTTGCCAGGCCGGCCAGCATCACTATTCCGATGATGCTCAGAGCAAGAATCACGGGGACCACATAGAATGGGAGTTTGAACTTGCGGACTCTACCGTGGGCACCAGACGTGATGAGCAGTGTGTAAAACTTGTTGTTCATTCGCTTCAATCACCACTAGCCTTTCGTAGAATCTTGGACGTCCTCCCACCTCACCTGAACAAGAGCGGGTGTCCCCAGGTTCGCCCAGGAAAACAAAAGAGACATCCTATTGGAGCATGCAAAGCTTGTCAAGCGGATTAGCTGCGCAACTTATGCGGTTTTGAGCCAGTTGTCAAGCACTTCCGCTCGTTCATCGTCTCTTCGGACTAATAATCGAAGTCCTTCACCCGTGCCGCTTCGTTTGTATGTTTCCAGTGCGTGGCGATAAATTGCCGAGAGCTTCGTTTGTGGCCACGGTTCCCCTGACGCGTTAGTGGCATTCAGCAGCCAACATGGTCTGGGAGCCAGGGCGCCCACAATGTCTGGCAGGTCAAAATGCTTCAGGATTCCATAGGCGAACCATGGCAGCGTCAGCGAGTAGGTTTTGGACTCTACAATCGATCGGTACGTAGCTACTGTAGAATCAAGCATTAGCGAGCTCAGGCGTTCATCCATTGTTCCGGCCAGCAGCAGGGCAATAGCTGCGCCCTGTTCTCCGAGTCCGTGAATCCGTTTACGGTCCACATCTGGCCTTGATTGAAGGTAATCGAGACTGCGGAGGCAATCCCAAACCCGCTGACCGATGACTGGCTTGCCCAGCGCGAAGCTCGCCCAGGCATAGTCTTCCTGATTGTCGTTTCCGTGGTAGAAGACAGGCCCGGCAGCGGGCAGGTGCGGGATGGAGAAGCCGAGACCACGTAGATCGACTGAGCAGACTGCAAATCCTTTGTGCACAAGATCGACCATCTCGCCTGCCTCTTCGATGGCACTATTCCTACCTCTCTCCGAGACATGGAGGATTGCAGGAAAGGGCCCGGCGCCTTGAGCCGGCTTCATGAACCATCCTGTTACCCGAACGGAAGGTTCCGAGTGCAGGACGACATCTTCGATGTGTACGCCCTTGCGCGTGTGGGAGGAAAGCGTCACTGAATCCAGAGGAGTCTTCTTCGCGGGAAGGGCAAGCAGACGCTTGAGCGTGCCTTGTGCGCGCTCACGGAAGGCTTTGGCTTCACTGGGCGTGCTTCCCAGAGGATTGTCCGGTTGCAGTTTCTTAAGCCGGTCTGCGCTCAGTTGGACCACTGTACGCCCACCCAGAGACGTCAGCACCTGTCCCGTCGGTGTGCAGTTGAGCTCGCCGGCAGCCGCCTCATCAAACTCGGCTTCCGCGGTTCCCCAGGCCTCCTGCCCGAGCCAACGGTTGAACCAGTCGTAGGCAGCGCGCCGGCTGAAGAAGTCATAATCGTGTGGCAGCGAAGTGGCGAAAAGGCCGGCCTTCTCCGAAGCTCCCATCAGTTTGTAAGCGGCCTGGACTTCATGGTGAACTTCCTTCGTGCCTTCAATGTACGTTGGTGAGTAAGTGGCGCCACGGTCGATCGGCGTATAGATCATAAGCAGGGGTTTGGGCGCAAAAGCCATTAGTAGGTCTCCACGGTCAATTCCTTCCGGCAGGCTGAAGATCAAGTTCTGTTCTGCGTCGGCCACCCCGCCAGGTGGCGCGTAGGACGGCCCGGCGAGGTTTTCAGAGTTTCCGTCGACTTCCACGGCGACTTTGATCCGCGGCTCAAGCGCGCAGAGGTACATCGTCACGGTCGCGCCACCGGACTGGCCCGTCACGCCGATCTTATCCGGATCGACTTCGGGGCGTGAAAGGAGGTAATCGAGGGCCCGCACACCATCCCAGGCGCGGTACTGCGCGAAGGTTGAACCGAAAAGGAGCATGGGCCGCCCGGCTTGAGAGTGTTCCCCGGTTGGACCGTAAAGGATCTTGCCCGTTTGAGGGTCAAGGTACTGGTAGCGCTCGCCCTGGCCGAAAGGATCGAAAGCCAGCACCACATATCCGTTGCGTGCCAGCGTCTGGTACACATATGCGTAATTGCGGTAGGCTTTTCCGTTTCTCGTGTGTCCCAGAGGCGCGAGAACCCCCGGGAACGGGCCTTTGCGGCCGTTGGGGATGTAGAGATTGGCCGTAACGTAGATTTCAGGATGACTTTCAAAGATGACCTTTTCGATTCGATAGGCGCCGCGGTCGATCCTCCCCGTAATGCGCGGGTTCAGCGGAGTTTTTTCAAACCGGCCGCCAACCAGCTCCCAGACCGTGGAGTGTACTTTTTCAATGCGGGCGCGGACGTCAGCCTCGCTGCGCAGGGCGCGAAGCTGCGAGAGCCTTCGGGCGCGCGCCTCGTTCATTTGAGCGGTCAGGTATTCCGGCCAGTCGTTCCAATAGTCACGTTCGCCCCGGGGTGCTGCCTGGGAAGTTGCTGGTTCACCCCGGGAATGGGCCGCCGCGAAGGTTTCCGCACCGGCCAGGGGCAAGGCCAGTCCCAGCATGTTGGACTGAATAAACTTTCGACGCGTGATCATAAGGATCCTTCAGGCAGTCAGCGGGCAGTCTTTCGCACACGCAAACCACGAATTTTCAAACACAGGGACTGGAAATCAAAGCTGATTGTATACTACAGCCGTGGCGATGTTTCAATCGGAAGGTGAATTCGTAAGGTGGCTCCGGGACCTGACGTCGGAAAAATCGAGACGAGTAAGGATGGGTGTCGGCGACGATGCAGCCGTGGTTCGGGTGGGGCGCGATCGTGATTTGATCCTGACGGCCGACCTTTCGATTGAGGGTGTCCATTTCACCTCGCGGTTGCATCCGGCCCGGTCGGTCGGCCACCGCGCGCTTGCGCGCTCTCTCAGCGACATTGCTGCCATGGGAGGTGTTCCTCGCTTTGCCCTGATTTCCGTGGCTCTCCCGCGCGCCATTTCTCGCGCCTGGGTTGAAGAATTCTATCGGGGAGTGATGGATCTTGCCACGCGTTTTCGAGTGGACGTGATTGGAGGAGACACATCGATTGCGCGGCGAACCGCTATGATTGACGTGACGCTGGCAGGCGAAGTTGCCCGCGCCAGAGGATTGCTCCGTTCCGGGGCGCGTCCCGGCGACATGATTTATGTCAGCGGAAGATTGGGGCAGTCGGCGCGCGGCCTTGAGATTCTGAAATCGCGAGCGAGAAGGAGCAAACGAACTCGGAAAGACCAGCCGGACAATCCTGAAACCGCAGCAGCCCTGAAGGCTCATCTTTACCCTGAGCCGCGCTGCCAATTGGGCCGCTGGCTTCAGAGCGCCGGCATTCCGTCTGCATTGATGGATATCAGTGACGGTCTTTCAACGGATCTGATGCGGATGTGCGAGGCGAGTGGGGTGGGGGCAAGAGTTGATGCCGGGCGCATGCCCGGGCCCGCCGGAGTGACGCCGGAACATTCCCTGGAACTGGCTCTCAATGGGGGAGAGGACTATGAGTTGCTCTTTGCGGTGCCCAGACGGAAAGTGAGGAAGGTCCCCCGAACCTACCGCGGCGTTCCGCTCCATTGTATTGGCCAGATGGACCGCTCGCGGAACGTCCTCCTGGCTCATCAAGACGGCAGACCATCGCCTCTCGCACCGGCCGGCTACGATCATTTTTCAAAGTAATGGCATAGGGCCGTGCGGATCTTCCCGATGGAAAAACCTGGAATGATGACTAGTTGGCCTGAAGCTCCGGCGCGGCTCGTGGAGCGACGATGGCTGGAGGCTGGGCAGTTGGTGGCGGTGCTGTGGTTGACGGGGTTGGGTTTGACTGGGTGGTGGGTGGAATCTGCTGAATCGTGGAGACAGGTTTTGAGCCCGCCAGGCTGGCCGCAAGCGCGCGAAGATCGGAATCGCTGGTCAGAACGTTGCCTGATCCCGCGCTTGCCAGAATTTGCTGTACCTGGTCAGGCGTTGACAATAGCGGTGAGCCCGGGAACCTCTGTACCGGCTTGTCTTTCAGCACCTGGGTCATGAAATCCGACCAGACAGGCAGCGCCACGTGCGAGCCTTCTTCTTTACGTCCCAGCGGGTGATGGTCATCAAATCCCACCCAGACTCCCGCAGTGATTGAAGGAGAAAATCCGATAAACCAGGCGTCAGTAAAGTCATTGGTGGTCCCTGTTTTTCCCGCCAGGTCGTATTTCTGGGCCAGCCATTTGTCGCGGACGGCCGTGCCGGAATTGAAAACTTCACGCAGCATTGAGACTTCAATACGTGCGATTCCCGCCGGCAGCACATCGGTCACCTGGGGAGGAAACTCGTCGATCACACGGCCGTTATAGTCGGTGACCCGCAGGATTTCACGGGGCGCAATGTGGACGCCGTCATCAGGGAATGTTGAAAAGGCCGATGTATGCTCCAGCAGCGTCAGGTCAGAAGCGCCAAGAGCCAGGGGCAGATTGGGAACCAGCCGTGACTCGATTCCGAACCGGCGACAAAGTTTGATGACGTTATCAATCCCGACTTTGGCAAGAAGTTTAACCGCAGGGACGTTCTTTGACTCCGCCAGAGCGTGCAGCAGCGTGATGCTTCCTTCGAACTTGCCATCGTAATTGTGGGGCGCCCACAGGCCTGCCGGGCTCGGGAAGGTCACCGGGCTGTCCATGATGGTATCGAAAGGCCCGATGCCGTCCAGCAGAGCCTGCGCATACACATAGACCTTGAAGGAGGATCCGACCTGCCGGTAAGCCTGCACCGCCCGATTAAACTGGCTCCCGCTGTAGTCGTATCCGCCCACCATCGCCTTGATTTCGCCGGTCGCGTTGTCAATCGCCAGCAGAGCTCCCTGGACTGTCGGCGTCTGATCAAGAGTCGCGTGGACCGTTTTACCCTTAATCTCCTCGATCTTGAACACGTCCACGTCGCCCGGGCTGAACACCCTGCGGGGATCCTTCTTCCAGGTCCATTTGAAATCGGCGGGTTTGACCTCCGCTGTCAGGTCGCCGAACCGCACCTCGGCATAGAGCGGATTAACGCCCATGACAATGCCATGGATCACTCTGCCCACTTTCAGAGGGCCTGACCAGTCAGAATTATCATAGGTCTTCAGCGTAGCCTGCTTGCCATCCGTAAATTTGACCGGGTGTTCCAGAATGTTCCGTTCCGGGCCCCGCCATCCACGCTGCTTGTCATCTGCCCGCAAACCATTCCGGAGGGCTTCCTGGGCGGCGCGCTGCATGCTGATGTTCAAAGTCGTGTAAACCCGAAGGCCTTTTTGCTGCACAGCTTTCAGGCCGTACTTCCTTCGCAGGAACTGCCGGACGTCTTCGACGAAATAGGGAGCAATGTTTTCATTCCAGCCCTTGACGTGCAGGTCCAGCGGCGACTTGATGGCCTTTTGATAATCCGCTTTGCTGATCTTGTCATTGTTCAGCATCGCCTTCAAAACTTCGTTACGGCGCGCGATAGCGTAGTGCGGGTGGAGAATCGGCCAGTAAATGGGGCCACGTGCCATACCGGCGAGGAGTGCGGCTTCAGGGAGCGTGATCTGCTCAAGATGTTTCCCAAAGTAAAATTCTGCTGCAGCCGCAACGCCATAGTTCCCGTAACCCATGGGAACCTGATTGGCGTACATGCTGAAGATCTGCGGTTTGGTAAACCGGCGTTCGATCTGAATGGCCAGCAGAGCCTCCTGGATCTTCCGCCGAAAGCTCTTTTCAGGAGTCAGGAAGAGCATCTTGGCCACCTGCTGCGTGAGCGTGCTGGCGCCCTGGGCCTTGCGCCATTCAAGAATATCGGTGATGGCCGCCCGGATGATCCTCAGAACATCAACGCCCCAGTGGTTTTGAAAATTGCGGTCCTCGATAGAAATTACAGCGTTCCGCATGGCCGGTGGAATCTGGTTATAAGTCACCATCACGCGATGTTCCATCGCAAATCGTGCGAGAGGGGTGCCGTCGTCGGCAAAAACCTCCGTCATCACGTCAGGCCGGTAATTTTCCAATTGTTGAACCTGGGGAAGGTCAGACGAATAGACAAAGAAGAGTCCTCCCAGCACTCCGACTCCCGCCGAGAGGACAACAAGGATAACAAAGACAAGCTGGCCGAAAAACTTTCGGCTTCTTAACAGCGGTGCCGCCCCCCCGCGAAGTGGGCGATTCGGAGGCCGGGATTGGGGACCATCCATATAAGTGCTTCCCTCTCCACCAATTCTAGGACCACCCTTTATAACAGTCAAACAAAGATGATGCTCCAAGGATCGATGGGGTCATAAGCTTACATCTTGCCGTTCTTTCGGTCCTTCGGTCAGGCAGGGTCCGCCAAAATCCTGCGACAAATTCGGATCAGTTTGGAGTGCGGAATCTGTGACGGGGAAGAAAGCACCACTAGTTCTCCCTGGCGGAAACTGCTGTAATACCATCTGGCGAACAGACTCAGATGCTCCCAGGAGGCTGCGCCGGGGGATTCGTCCGCCTCGCGCAACAACTCATCGAACAGCAGGCGAAAGCGTTCGTCCAGAGAAAGCGGCGAGGAGACATTTTCTCCGAGGTCCATCGATCCGGGTTCGAGCAGTTTACCCGAGCGCATCAGAAAAAAGGAGACGGTCTTGTGCATGGAGCCCGGCAAAACAAGAACCGCGTGAAGGTCGTTTACGTTTCGGACGGGTTCCGGCTTAAGCGCCAGCGCGTCATGAATCTTTTTAATCTTGCGATGCAATTGTCCAGCACGCTCAAAATCAAGCTGATCTGAAGCCTGACTTCGGTCGGCCTTAACGCTCCTCTCGAGCGACTGACCCTCAGTGGCCAGAAATTCGACGACGCGCTCTACTTCCTCGTGGTATTCGGCGTCACTGCAACCCTTGAAACACGGCGCCAGGCACATGTGCATCTGCGAGTATATGCACCCGGGATGGGCCGGGTCCGGATCGAGGTCCTCAACACAACGACGGATTTTGAAGAGGTCAAGAAATTCTCCTGCAAAGCGCTCAGCCGCCGCCCGGGAAGGGAATGGGCCGTAGTAGAGACAGCCATCTTTTGAAATGCGCCGCGTGGGATAGAGCCGGGGAAATCGATTCCGGAGATTCAATTTGAGCAGCGCGGGGGCCTTCAGCCGCAAGCGCGCCCGGTATTGCCGGGGATAATAGTGGCGGTTCAGGTGGTAGACCAGCCACTGCATTTCGAAACCCGACCCGGCATATTGGTATTCGATGCGGCGAGTCATCCCGCGAAGGTTCAAAAGCCTGGAATGGCCCTCTGTGCTTCGCAGGACCCTCTTCAGCCGCCGTTGAAGGTCACGCGTGCGGCCAATATAGGGCTGGGGACTGGAAGTCGCGCTCTGGTCCGGAAAAAGGGCAAACACTGCAGCCCGATGATCGAACTGCTCGAAAAACGGTTCGCTTTCTGCCCTGGGATCGAATTCCAGCGAGTTTTCAAGTCTCATGTTTATTCCCGGCGCATAAGCGATTTTAGGTTCAGGGCGAAAGTTCGGTCAAGCTGCGGTGGGCCAACCGGCAGAAGAACTTTGCAGGCCAATTGTTCGATGGGGAAGAAACCGCGGAGTCCGGGTTCTGGGATCCTATGTCAGGTGAAATTAAGTTTGAAACCTTCGTGCCGAACCCAAGGAACTCATTTGCGAAAGTGACCTGCCAGCTTATCGTAGGTGGTTGAAAGGTTTTCGGGCTCAACCCGCGTTTCTCCAACCACGGTCATGAAATTTGAATCGCCGGTCCAGCGGGGCAGGATGTGCATGTGGACGTGGTGCTCAATGCCGGCGCCTGCGCAACGCCCCATGTTCAAGCCCAGATTATACCCTTCGGGATGGTAAACGTCCCTGAGCGCGCGCTGGACCTGCTGCGCCAGCGTCATCATCTCCGTCAGCGTATCGGCCGGCGCTTCAACAAGCTCTGCGATATGCGCGTACGGAACAACCATGGCGTGGCCCACCGTGTAAGGGTAAAGGTTCAGCAGGACAAGATTTACCCGGCCCCGGTAGAGGACCAGATGCTCTCTGTCGCTTGAGGGATCCGCGGAAGCTTTTTCGCAGAAAATACACCCCTCATTTCGGGTCCCCTTGGTGACGTATTGAAACCGCCACGGGGTCCACAAATAATCCATGTCCAATAACCTGCCGGCAGAAAGATTACTCTTCGGGAAAGACTGGCTTGGGAGGCGTTTCGCTCACGGGCTGTGGCGTCGGTGCCTCCGCAGGAGGAGCCGCCTGAACCGGCCGGCCTGTCTCCTGGCCACTGTTTACAAGGTCTTTTAGTTCTTTGCTGGGTTTGAAGTAAGGGATATCTTTGGCGGGTACATCCACGCGTTCGCCGGTTTTCGGGTTTCGCCCCACTCGGGAATTCCGGTGGCGCGTTCTGAAACTTCCAAACCCCCGGATTTCGATCTTATCTCCACCTCGGAGGGACTTGACGATACCCTCGAAAATGGTATCGACAATCACCTCAGAGTCTTTCCGGCTCAACTCTGTCTTTCGAGCAACATCCTCAATCAAGTCAGCTTTTGTCATGCTCGACTCCTCAGGCTAAGATTTAGACCCGGGTATCCTCACCAGCAGCTTTTCGGCCGGTCCGGAAGGACGCGCCGCCACCGGTCATTTTTAGTGCGAATCGTTACGATCCCCCGAGGCATTGGGCCGCGCCATCGCTTCGGTGGTAATGCCCGCTGAAGAAAATGCTTCGGCCATCCTGGAAAGCGCCGGTGGTTCAGGAACTCTTTCCCGCGATTGTGTGGCTTTCCAGTTTTCGGACCTCGTGCTCAGGCTGATTTTCTTTTCTTCCGGATTCAGCCGGATCACGCGAAAGTCAAGTTCCTCCCCGACTTTAGGCATGCCTTCTTCGCTGCCGGGGTGGCTGCTTTCAATCTCCGAAATGTGGCAAAGGCCTTCGATACCCTCTTCGATTTCGGCAAAGACTCCGAAAGAAGTTCGACGGGTGACCTTCGCATGGACCATGTCGCCCACGTTTATTTTGGCAAAGAAGCTTTCCCAAGCGTCAGGCTGGAGCTGCTTCAACCCGAGCGACAGGCGACGATTCTCTGTATCAACGTTCAGGACAACGGCCTCAATCTCCTGGCCCTTCTTCAACACTTCAGAAGGATGCTTCACATTTCGAGTCCAGGAAAGATTCGAGACGTGGATCAGGCCGTCAACTCCTTCTGCTACTTCGATGAAAGCCCCGAAGTCGGTAAAGTGGCGGACTCGGCCCTTCACCACGGTCCCGGCGCCCATCCGTTCGCTGAGGCCATCCCACGGATCGGGCAGCGCCTGCCGCAGGCTGAGGGATATTCGCCGCTGCTCGGGATTGACGTCCAGGATTGCGACTTCAGCCATTTCATCGGGCTTCAGAATTTTCGAAGGGTGACGAAGCCGTCTTGTCCAGCTCATCTCGGAAATGTGAATCAGCCCCTCGACACCCGGCTGTAATTCCACGAAAGCCCCGTAATCCGTCACGCTGACCACTTTGCCGGTAATGTGGTCACCGACATGGAACTGGGCCGTCACGTTTTCCCACGGGTCCGTCGTCAGCTGCTTCATTCCCAGGGAAACGCGCTCTTTCTCCCGGTCAAACTTGAGCACCTTGACTTCGACTTCCTGTCCGGCCTGTACAACTTCTGAAGGATGAGCCACGCGCGTCCACGAGAGGTCGGTCATATGCAACAAGCCATCGATACCGCCAAGGTCCACGAAGGCTCCGTAATCGGTCAGGTTTTTTACCCGTCCGGTCAGAACCGCTCCCTCAACAAGATGCTCCATCAGCGCCGCTTTCTTCTGGTTACTTTCTTCTTCCAGGACTTTCCGGTGGCTGACCACAACGTTGTCCCGCTTGCGATTCAGCTTGATGACCTTGCACTCGATCTCCTGGCCGATCCAGTCTTCCAGCGTCGGATGGGGTTTCAGGTCCGCCTGCGAAGCCGGCATAAAAGCGTGGACCCCGATGTTGACCTCGAGCCCGCCTTTAACCCGCTGCACTACGCGCCCGCGGACGGGCTTTTCTTCGTAGAAGGCGCGCTCAATTTCTTCCCACACTTCTTCCTGCAGAGCTTTGCGGCGGGAGACCACGGCCGTTCCGGTGAGCTCGTCAAACTTCTCGACCAGGACTCCAATGGACTGGCCCGTCTCGACGTTCAGCGCGCCGTCTTCGGAGGTAAACTCCATGCGGGGGATGACTGCCTCCCATTTCAGCCCCAGATCGACTACCACTTCTTCGTCGGTCACGCTTACAACATGGCCCTGGACGATCTCGCCCACGGACAGCGTGGGGGTCGCTTCCATACTTTCCATCAGGCTCTCAACCTCAGCCATGCCAAGGGCTTCGTCCTCAGATTCTTCTCCGTTTTCGTCGTTTGCAGGAAGTTCTGATCCGGACGGCGTTTCCGCGCCAGCGGCAACAGCCGGTGCTTCAGAGTCGGCCGTGGATTTGCTTGTGGCCTTTGAGGCTTGATTTGTGGGCGGCAATGCTGCCTCGGGCTGTGTGACGGATTTGTCTGTGCCCTCAGAGGTTTGATCCGTGGGGGGTGCTTCCACCTCGGGCTGGGCCTCGGATTCGCCGGTATCCTGAGTGGATAAAGCGGCAGGCGAGTCTTCGTCGGTCACCGCCGGAGTTTGCACGACTTCTTCTTTGGGTTGGGCCTGGGTATCGACGGGGTCAGCCATATCCCTGCGCGGAGCAGCGTCGACACTGCCCTGCGCCTCGGGTGAAACGATGACCTCACCCGAGCTGAGACGATTTTCTTGCGAAGACATGAACTTACCTCCCTGCCCTTACCCAACGCATGTTCCGACTGAGATTGTATTTTACCGTTCCCTGAAAAGTGAAGTCAAACTAATCAATGGACTTGGCAGGAACTATTTTCTACTCGCTACGGAACTTGACTCCGCGCTGCATCGTGGTCTTGCGAAAGTCTTTGGCTTTGATCTCGACAAGCTTGCACATTTCATAGAGCCGCGATGAAAGAGTCGGGCCCAATTGCGCCAGCGACCGGTCGATTTCCGGAATGGGATCGCCCGATGGCTCGCGGACTTCACGCCGCCTGGCGCGCTCTGATGAAAGTGTCGTAGTAATCAGCGTGACTTTCTTTTCGTTGTAACGCGAATTGATGATATGGGTGAGCGTTTCCCGGACCCAGTCGGTCGGATCCGAAGCCGCCAGGTCGTCAAGCATCAGCACTTCCACATCCAGGACAGGTCCCATGACTCGCAGTTCCGAAGTGTGTGAAACCGGATTATAGCTGTCCCGGATATCCTTGAGCAGTCTCAGAAAGTCATAATAGAGGCACGGAACGCCTTTGCGCACCATCAGTTCCCGCAGCACTGCGACGCCCAAGTGGGTCTTGCCGACGCCCGTGGGCCCCGCGAACAGCAGGCCAAAGTCCGTCGGATATTCTTCCACCAATCTCTGAGAGTAGACCTTGGCAATTTTGAGACTGGGGTCCGGTCGAGTATCAAAGCTTTCAAAGTCGCAGTGCTCGTACCGGCGTGGGATTTGTGCCGCTTTCAGCAACGACTCGGAGTGCTGAGACTTCTCGCACTCGCACCGTGCCACGAGGCGCACTCCGCCTCTTTCCACCGGCCGCCAGCCCGTTCCTCCGCAGTGGGGACAATCCTTTCTGGCCATTGAGTAACCCGTAGCTGATTCTAAATCACTTGGGACGAAAATCGGAAGGGAATAAGACCGGCATCGAATTTTCAGTGCTCCATGCTGGCGCTGTGGGACTCCATTCGGATGAACCGGAGGCGGAATGACTCACAGTTTTTCTCTGGAGCGTTGCATCCGGATCAAATAGGGTGGGATCACCCGGACCAGGCCATTCTGCACTTCTTCATGCGACTCGCCAACGCGGGTCATGATCTCCTTCTCCACATACTTAACGAACGCCTGCATCTCGCTCTGCATTTCTTCCATGCGCTTCCGCATGTTCAGAATGATTTCTACTCCGGCCAGGTTGACGCCCAGGTCGCGGGTCAGACTCAGGATCGTTTCCAGTGCTTCCAGGTCTTCTTCGGTGTAGAAGCGGGTATTGCCCTCACTGCGAGATGGGATCAGCAGCCCTTCGCGCTCATACAGGCGGAGCGTCTGTGGGTGGATATCATACAACTCCGCCACGGCGCTGATCATGTAACCTGCCTTGCCTCGGGTTTTTCGGCCTCGTTTTGCCATGTGCTCTTTGAGCGTCCCGAACCCGGGAAACTCGCCTTTACGACTGGGGGTTGAAATACTTTCGCAATTCGCTGCGAAGGTCTGCGGGATTCAGCCGGTCAAGTTCCCGCAGAATTTCTTTGCTGCGCTCGTCGGCCACTCGCGGAACTTTGATTTCAATTTCCACGAACTGGTCTCCTCGCAGGCTGGCCCGCAACGAGGGCGCTCCTTTTCCCCGGATTCGCAGTTTCTGCCCGCTTTGGGTTCCGGGAGGAATCCTGATCGTGGTTGGTCCGTCAATGGTTGGAACCTCTACCTTGGCTCCCAGCGCAGCTTCTGCGACGCTGATAGGGACCTTGACATAGAAATTGTCTCCCTTGCGCTCGAAATACGGGTGGGCCGCAACGTCGGTCAGGATGTAGAGGTCGCCGGGCGGTCCGCCGCGTGGGCCCGCGTTTCCTTTGCCCGGAACGCGCACCCGCGATCCCGTATCAACTCCCGGTGGAATTCGCACGTCAAACGTTTCAGGTTTGCGAATTTGCCCTGTCCCATGGCAGGCCGGGCAACGAGTCTGCTGCCGCCCTGTCCCACCACACTGCGTGCAAGTCATGGAAAAGCGCATCGCTCCGGCCGTCCGCTGGGCTTTGCCGCTCCCTCCGCACGCGGAGCAGGCGACGGACGGCCCGCCGCGCGTGCCTCTGCCTTTGCACGACCCGCAAATCTCTTCTCTTGCGATGGTAATCCGCACCTGCGTTCCGCGAATGGCGTCCCAGAACCCAATGTGCATGTGGTGCTCGATGTCGCGCCCCCGCACCGGGCCCGCAGCAGATTCGCGGTCTTCGCCCCCGCGGGTGAAAATCTGGGAAAAGATGTCGCGAAAGGTCGAGCCGCCACCTGCCGAACTCTCTCCCTGGGGCGGAAAGTCGGAAAAATCGAAGCCGGAAAAATCAACGCTCGGACCTCCTCCGGCGGGCTCTCCCGATCCCTTGGCGTAAGCCTCGTACGCACCGGTGGGAATGTTGTCGGAGTAGAACCCGTATTGGTCGTAAATCTTGCGCTTCTTGTCGTCGCTGAGGACGTTGTACGCTTCCTGGATTTTCTTGAAATTCTCTTCCGACTGTTTGTTTCCGGGGTTGAGGTCGGGGTGATACTTCCTGGCGAGTCGCCGGTAAGCCTTTCGGATCTGGTCAGCCTTGGCCTTGCGGTCGACTCCCAGCGCGCCATAGTAATCTTTCTGTTTGGTTCCCGCGGGCATGCCTGTTTTCCTTTTTTGAGGCTGCTGTGCCACGCTGCTTATGGCGGTGGCTCACATTGTGGAAGGAGGTGGACAAAACAATCAGCGATCAGAGGGCAAGAACAGTTGCGCTGGAGCGGGATGCGGGAATTTCACATCTTCGCTCCAAGCGCTCTTGAGCCCCATACCCCGGGCTTCAGTTCATGCTTGTTTTCAGCACGACGCCAATGTGATCGGGGCATCGGGAGGCGATCCAGACTTCGAGCTGTCGGCGAATTTCTTCGGCAGTGCGGGAATTGCTCACCGGGCTGTCAATCTGAATTTCCATGAATTGCCGGGCATGGCAAGTCGGGCATTCAATGCCCACCTGCGCCCGGTGTTCCAGAATCTGTTCCTGTTGTTGCTGCTGTGTCTGTTGTTCCATCGGATCGCCTCCCTTCTTCCCGAAATGGCCTTTCATTCCATTAGATGCACTATTGGGCCGTCCGATTACTTCTTGTTTTTGTCCTCTCCTTCAACAACTTCAGCGTCGATCACTTCGCCTTCTCCTTTGGTTTTCTCTTCGCTGTCGCCGCCGGCAGTGCTGGCCTGTCCGGCTTCACCCTCGCCTTCGGGCGGGGGAGGGGCGGCCGTGGCGGATTGCTGCTTGTACATGGCCTCGGCCAGTTTGTGCGAAGCCTGAGTCAAGCGTTCCACTGCGGCATTGATCGCTTCCACGTTGCCTTCCTGGATGGCCTTCTTGGCTTCCTCCACGGCAGTTTCGATGTCCTTGGCATCCTCTTCTGAAACCTTATCGCGGTTCTCTCTCAGAGTTTTCTCCACGGAGTAAACCAGCGAGTCGGCCCGGTTCTTCACTTCCACCTGTTCCTTGTATTGGCGGTCCTCGTCGGAGTGGACATCCGCTTCCTGCTTCATCCGTTCCACTTCGTCCTTGGAAAGGCCGCTGGAAGAGGTGATCGTGATCTTCTGTTCCCGGTTGGTGCCCAGGTCTTTGGCCGCCACATTCAGGATGCCGTTGGCGTCGATATCGAACGTCACTTCAATCTGCGGGATGCCGCGCATCGCCGGCGGTATTCCAACCAGGTGGAACTTGCCGAGCGTCCGGTTGTCTTTGGCGCCGGGGCGCTCGCCCTGCAGCACGTGGATTTCAACCGACGTCTGGTTGTCCGCCGCGGTTGAAAACGTCTCGGTTTTCCGCGTCGGGATCGTGGTGTTGCGCTGGATCAGGGGTGTCATCACACTGCCCAGCGTTTCAACGCCCAGCGTCAGCGGGGTCACGTCGAGCAGCAACAGGTCTTTCACTTCGCCGCCCAGAACGCCGGCCTGCACCGCGGCGCCGATAGCCACCACCTCGTCCGGGTTCACGCCCTTGTGAGGTTCCTTGCCGTTGAACAAGTCCTTCACAATCTGCTGGACTCGCGGGATGCGAGTGGACCCGCCCACCAACACCACTTCATCGATTTTGCCGGGTTCAATCCCGGCATCCTTCAGCGCCTGCTTCACCGGGCCCACGGATCGCTGGAAGATGTCCTCGCACATCTGCTCAAAACGCGACCGGGTCAGCTTCTTGCTCAAGTGCTGCGGGCCTGACGCGTTCGCGGTGATGAAGGGCAGGTTGATCTCCGTTTCCATCAAGGTGGACAATTCCATTTTGGCCTTCTCAGCTGCTTCCTTCAGCCGCTGCAGCGCCATGCGGTCTTTGGAAAGGTCAATGCCCTGGTCCTTGCGGAATTCCTCCACAATCCAGTCGATCACGCGCTTGTCAATGTCGTCGCCGCCCAGATGCGTGTCGCCGTTGGTCGATTTCACCTCGACCACGCCTTCCCCTACCTCAAGGATCGAGATGTCGAAGGTTCCGCCGCCAAAGTCATAGACAGCGATGGTTTCCTCCTTCTTCTTGTCCAGCCCATAGGCCAGCGCCGCCGCTGTCGGCTCGTTCACAATCCGCAATACTTCCAGGCCGGCAATCTTGCCCGCGTCCTTGGTGGCCTGCCGCTGGCTGTCATTGAAATAGGCGGGGACCGTCACCACCGCCTGGGTTACACTTTCGCCCAGATATTCCGAGGCGGCGTCCCGCATTTTTTGCAGGATCATCGCCGAGATTTCCGGCGGTGAATACTCCTTGCCCTGCGCCACCACCCGGCAGTCGCCGTTGGTGCCGGAAATCACCTTGTAGGGAACGGTCTTGATTTCATCCTGGATTTCGTCGTAACGGCGCCCCATGAATCGCTTGATCGAATAGACCGTGTTCTCCGGGTTTGTGACCGCCTGGCGCTTGGCCACCTGGCCCACCAATCGCTCCCCGCTCTTCGTAAACGCCACCACCGACGGAGTGGTGCGGCCGCCTTCCGGGTTTGTGATGACCTGCGGGTCTCCGCCCTCCATCACTGCAACCACTGAGTTGGTCGTGCCCAAATCAATGCCAATAATCTTTCCCATTGCTGACGCCTCCATTAAGAAACTTGAAAAATCCGCTTAGATTCGTTCGAGAAGCCCTATTGTATCCTCTTCACTCAACATTGAGTTATTCTCGCAACTATTACTTTAGCTATATGGCATAATAAAGTCTTAGTGTGTCATTGTCAATATGAATATACAACAATTTTTGAATCAATAGTTTAGTTGTTTTTATGGTTTCGATCATCGCCCGCTAAAAGGTCAAGATCGAGCCTATGATCGGGTTCTTGGAAGGTCCATTCACAAACAGCCGGTTGAAAAAGGCCGTAGCGGCGGTTTTAAGCCGCCAACCCGCGTTGAAGGGATTGATCTTGTGGCGAGGTAAACCCGCCGCTACACCCACTCTGCGGGATATTTCAACATCCTGCTATGAGCCGTGCCTCTGCGCCTCATCCTGTAGTAAGCTAATGGCTTAAACGTCATCTTTTCGACAGGAGAGGCCTTAAATGCCCAAGAAAAAGTCCAAGCGCGAGTACACGCCGCAGCATGCTTCTTCCGGAGTATCGACTGATCTGCCTGAGATCGAGACCTGGGAAAATAATTACCGGGGCTACGAGATCACCATCACGATTCCTGAATACACTTCCATCTGCCCCCGCACTCACCTGCCGGATTTTGGCACCGTAACCATCCACTATCTTCCCGACAAGCTTTGTCTGGAACTCAAGTCGCTCAAGTACTATATCCTTGCCTACCGCAACCTCGGCATCTTCTATGAGAATGCAGTCAACCGTATTCTTGATGATGTTGGCCGGGCGTGCCGGCCCAAGTGGGCAGTGGTTCGTGGGGAATTCACAACCCGCGGCGGCATGCACACCACGGTCGAGGCTCGCTACCCGCGCAAGTCCCGCTGAACTGATTGCTTAAGGATTCAGGCCGCCAGAGGCTTACTTTAAAATGGCTGCGAACTTTTGCCGGTTGGCCTCGACCCAGGGTTCGAAGCGCTGCACGTCCGGATAGAGTACCTGGGACTGTTCCAGATCGGCCAGCCGGTTTGGAATAAAGAGCCGGTTGTACTCGAACATGTTGGCCAGGTCCTCGGCGCCCGGAAAGCCGAACTTGGCGAAGACTTCGCGAGGGATGTACCGGTAGATGATTTTCTTGCCGAGCACGCGTGACATGATCTCGGCATAATTGCTGGTGGGCTGGTCATCGCCAACGATGCCGACCGTCTGGTCGCGGAACACTCCGGGCCGTTCAAAGATCGTAGCGACCACGCCGCCTACGTCCTCCACGCTCACTGCGGCCAGAGGTGTGTCGCCCTGTGGAAAGCCGAACATGAACGAGCCGTCTTCCTGCAACTTGGGCGGAAAGAAGTAGAGGAAATTCTCGTAGTAAAAGGCCACGTGCGCATAGGTGGCCGGCAGGTTCAGGCTGCGCGCGTACTCCTCCATCCTGGCTTTCAGGTCGAAGTGAGGAACTTCGAGTTTTCCCTCTGAATGTTTTTGCGCGGAAGGGAGCGTGCTGAAGACAAAATGCTCGATCCCTGATTCCTTCACGGCATCAATCAGGTTCTTGCCGTGGAAGGCTTCCTTTTCGAAATGTTCCCAGAAGTTTGTCACGCCGAATACCCCATAGCAGTCTTTCATTGCCGCCTTGAGGGTTTCCGCGTTCCCGAGGTCGCCGCGAACGGTTTCCGCGCCGGCTTGCACCAGCGCGTTTGCCCTTTCGGACTCCGGCTTTCGGGTCAGGCACCGGACCTTGAACTTGCCGCCCTTCAGCAGGTGCCGAACAACGCCGCCCCCCTGTGCGCCGGTCGCTCCGGTCACCAGAATTGTTTTTCCGTCTGCCATCGCTTGATCCTCTGCTTTCGTTGGAATTGTGATCGGACAACGCTCCTGGTGGACTAGAAAGGCGCCGCGCCGCCGGTGGTAATCACCAGTGCCTTACCCGGCCCACATCGACGTGAACAAAACCGGAAACAGGATAGATCCCGACCCCACCATCGTGCAGCGCCAGGGCGGCCCGTTGCAAGGCCGCCAGGCGGCATCCCGGGATGCGGATGTCCACTGCCTTGCCCTGAATGTGCATGCTGTGCTTTGCCACCCCTGCCGTGTGTTTTCGCAGATTCGTTGGTGGCTGGCGAGCGGATCCGCAGATGATGTGGAACGGCTGGCGGCTTTCCAGCTTTCGGTCGAGCGTGTACAGCAGGTCCAGAAGCTGCAATTTGATGGGTTTTACCTTGTTGCAGTGGTAATCGCGAACGACCCAGTGGATTTCGTTCAGTGCTCCGGGCACATCATGCCCCTCAGCCCGGTAAACTGTTTTGGGGCGCTCGCCAGTGAGCAGATTGTAAAAGGACCGGCACTTTTCAACCGGACGAAAGGCTTCAGCGCGCACAAAAAACAGCGCCGGCGCGGCCACTGTAATCGATCCCAGCCGCATCAAAATACGGCGGCCCACTCCACGGCGCCGGATCGACTGCCCCTGGCGGTACGAATTCTTCATGAAGCCCCTCGGGCTGTTTGGACTGCGGGCAGGCTTGCATTTTCAGCCAGTCCGCGTCGCTCCCGGATTGCCTTACAGATTTTCTGCCAGTCTATCATGGATTCGGTGCCAGCGGCCGTTGCTATCTGTTTGGCGGCGGTGAGGGGGCGAATGCTTGTTCTGGCATGGTAAAATCAACGCCATGACATCGGATAATCCGCACGCCATTCTGCTGATTTCATGTCCCGACCGGAGAGGTCTGGTGGCACGCATTTCGGATTTTGTCTTTAAGAACAATGGGAACATCCTGCACGCCGACGAGCACATTGATGACGAGGTGGGCCTGTTCCTGATGCGTATCGAGTGGGATTTGGCGGGGTTCAATCTGGCACGCGACTTGATCCGGGCCGCGCTCCAGCCGCTGGCGCGTGAACTTGCGTTCGACTGGCAACTGCATTTCAATGATGAACGGCCCCCTGGGGCCATCTTCGTCTCAAAGTATGACCACTGCCTGCAGGACCTGCTTTATCGCTGCCGCGCGGGTGAGCTCGCGGCCGATTTCTCTCTGGTGGTCAGCAATCATCCCGACCTGCGGGAACTCGTGGAAAGCCATGGGCTGGAATTCCTGGTATTCCCTGTAACCGCCGCAACCAAAAGTAAGCAGGAAGAGGCGGTCCGGGCGGAACTGGAGCGCCGAAAGGTCAGCCTGATTGTGCTGGCACGCTATATGCAAATCCTTACAGAAGCTTTTGCCCGCCATTACCCGAACCGCATCATCAATATTCATCATTCCTTTCTCCCGGCTTTTGCCGGTCCCCGGCCCTACCACGAGGCCCACAGGCGGGGCGTCAAGCTGATTGGAGCCACCAGCCACTACGTCACCTCGGAACTCGACGGTGGTCCCATCATCTCCCAGGATGCCGTTCGGATCAGCCATCGCGATTCGGTCCAGGACCTCATCCGCAAAGGACGCGACCTGGAAAGGGTGGTCCTGGCCCGGGCCGTGCGCGCCCACCTGGAACATCGAGTGCTGGTTTACGGCAACAAGACCGCCGTTTTTGATTAGGCAGGCGGCGGCCGCGACGTTGTGCTGCGCGCCTCAAAGTTTTCTGTCCCTGTCACGCCTTTGCCCGCGACCGTCGACTGAAAAGCGATATACTTTCAAGACTCGCAAGAATCCGGGAGGCGCCATGGCAAGGCGTTCATACATGCAATCCTGTTCACGAATATCTAAATGGCTGAGGGTGGGGGTACTGGCAATCTGCTTCGCCACCGGCGCCGCTGTGGCACAGGATCCCGTCCCCGAGGCTGCTCCCCCCAGGGTGAAACTGTTGCCTCCGCCCGCCGGCGCGATCACGATCGGCGCGGTGAGCGAAAGCGATCTGCGCGCAACCATCAACGGACTGGTTTCCTGCGGCACGCGCCATTCGCTTTCTTCCTGGACCGATCCCAAACGCGGCATCGGCTGCGGCCGCGATCACATTGTGGCGGAATTCAAGAAAATCGCCCAAGCTTCCGGTGGCCGGCTGCGCGTGATGGTGGACCGCTTTGAAGTAGAAGCTCCGCGCACCGGCAACAAGCCGGTCCCGATGGAAAACGTCTATGCCATTCTGCCCGGCGACGATCCTGCGCTCGCCAAAACGGTTTTCGTTGTCTCGGGCCACTTCGATTCCATGCCTTCGAACATTATGGATTCGACATCCGATGCGCCCGGCGCCGACGACGACGGTTCCGGCACCGCGGTTTCCATCGAATGTGCCCGTCTGCTGGCCCGCGGGCATTACCGCTCAACGCTGGTGTTTGCCACGGTTTCAGGGGAGGAGCAGGGATTGCTGGGCGGCACCCGTTTGCTGAAATATCTCGAAGAGCACGGCTACACGGTGGGTGGCATGCTGGACGACGATATTGTCGGCGCCGATTTCGCTCCGGGAGCGCCGCATCGGGTTCGCCTTTTTTCGGGCGGCGGAAAGGTGGACGATTGCGATTCGCCTTCGCGCGAGCTGGCGCGAAGGGTGGAAGAGATCGACGGGCGGCAAAACATCCGCCTGATCTTTCGCGAAGATCGGCTGGGCCGCGGAGGCGACCACAGGCCCTTTGTCGAAGCTGGACTCCCCGCCGTGCGCTTTACCGAGCCGCTCGAAAATTACCACCACGAGCACCAGACGCCGCGCATCGAGACCGGCGTCGAGTACGGCGACTTGATGAAGTTTCTGAATTTCGATTTCATGGCCCGCGTGGCCCGGGACAATGCCGAGGCGCTGCGGCAACTTGCCATGGCTCCAGCGCCGCCCAGTGACGTTGCGCTCACCGGCGCAGTGTCGCCCAGTGCCAAGGTCAGGTGGACGGCGCCGGAGGACGCCGAGCGCGCGGGCTTTGAAGTGCTGTGGCGGGAAACGACCAGCCCAAGATGGTCGGTGTTTGACTTTACAAAAGCGCCGGGCGAGTTCGTTTTCGAAGGCATTTCCACCGACAATCACTTTTTTGCCGTGCGCTCGGTGGGCAAGAACGGTGCGCGGTCAATTGCCGTACCGGCCGTGCTGCGTCGGCACAGGTAGCCATAGCACCAGTTCCGTGCTGTGGGTTTTCCTGCGGGGGAATGCCCTGGCGCGATTCTCAGGATACGAGGTCTGCGTTTGTCTGCTATCAATTCTGCGGCGTTGGCGGCGGACTTGGCGAAGCGGGTGCCGGAGGCGGCAGTGCATCCTTGGGAGAAGGTGAAGGAGCCACAGGCGGATGCGGGGCGGTGATCACGCCGTCGGTGATTCCCCCCAGCACGCCGATCACCTGCCCTCCCTGGACACCACCGATCTTGCCGCCAGGCACGCCGCCCACCACTCCCCCTCTGACTCCTCCAACAATCGCGGCTGACTCGGGAGTTTTGGGTGGCGCCGGAGGAGCCGGCGGCGCGGGAGGCGGCGTAATCTCTTTTGGTGGCGCAGGGGATGGTTTGGGCGTTGCAGATGGCACGGGCTTGGCCGCTTTGCGTTGCTCTTTGGTATCCCGCCTGGCCTCCATCACGTCCTGGCGTGCTTTCCTGGCCTCTTCTCTTGCGGCCTGCGCCTCCTGTCTGGCCTGTTCCATCTGCTTCCTCATTTCATCGAGCTGGCGCTGGATTTCGGCCTTGTTCACTTTTGCCGCTGATTCCTGCGCGAGCTTCGCCTGTTCCATTGCCTGCTCAACCTGCTGCTGAATTTTAGCCTGATCGATTTTTGGGGCCGTCATCTGCGCCATCTTCAGTTGCTTCAAGGCCTCTTCATACCCCCGCTGCATTTCAGGTGTGTTCATCTTTTGGAACTGCTTCCTGGCCTCTTCATATTTTCGACGCATTTCAGGCGTGTCTACCTTTTGCAATTGCTTCATCGCCGCTTCCACCTGCCGCTGGATTTTTGCCTGGTCGACCTTCGCAAAGTTCTTCTGCGCGATATTCGCCTGCTTCATGGCCTTCTCGATTTGCTGCTGAATCTTTTCCTGATCAACCCTTGAGGAAGCCTGCTGCGCAATCTCTGCCTGTTTCATCGCCTCATCCAACTGCCGCTGGATCTCCGCCTGGTTGATATGAACGTTGTAGTTGTTGTTAGCCTTCGTCGAGGCGTTCTGGTTGCCCTGGGGCAGTGGGTCAGTGATAGGGTTTGCCTTCGGGGACGCGTCGCCC
Source organism: uncultured Acidobacteriota bacterium (assembly GCA_963783155.1). GTDB lineage: Bacteria > Acidobacteriota > Terriglobia > UBA7540 > UBA7540 > SCRD01. Next base: position 568,019 of record CAWANC010000006.1, read on the forward strand.
GCCTTTCCATAAAGCCTGAAAGTGATTTCAGCCTGGACTCTAACTGGAACCGGCACCCCATTTCGCGTTCCCGGCTTGAATTTCCAGGAGCGAATGGTCCTAATCGCGCTTTCATCCAAACCTTGTCCCAGAGGTTTAGAAAGTTGTTTCACCTCGGCAACCCCGCCCTTGGCGTCGACCACCACGGTGAAGATTACCGTACCGGTCAAATGGTTCTTCCGTGCCTGGGGGGTATAAGGCGGGTCCGGGTTGTTGACTGGTTCGGGGGCGTGCACGTCACCACCGACCTTATAGACTTTGCCGAGGGCTCTGAGGGCTCTGTAGTCTTTGCCTTGGTACCGATAGGTTCCGGCGCCATTCTGGGCGGGTTCGGATGATGCTGCGGACGTCTCGGCCTGCGGAGCTGCAGTCTTAAGAGGAAACGCCCAGACCAGCGACGCTCCGGCAATCAGCAGGGTCACGGCCGTCGTGAGAATTGAAAACGTCAATCGTGTGCGAGACATGTGGACCTCCCTCATCATCAGCGCCACCCGCTCGGCGAGCTGGTTTTCGCGCAGGAAGAGCGGCGCCGGCAGGCTCTCGGCCAGCCGCTTCTGTCCCGCCATTTCGAGCAATGCTTTCAGATAAGGCCGCCGGGCGTTGCTGCGCCGGACGGCTTCCGCGTCCACCACCTGCTCGCGGCTGAGACGCGCGCTGCGCACCACCCACCAGAGCGGCAGGTGAAACCACAGCAGTGTGAGCACGATTTCTTCAAACATGTTCCACAGCCAGTCGCGGCGCTCCACGTGCAGAAGTTCGTGCAGCGCGATGGCTTTTTGCATTGCGGGTTCCATGTCGAGAAAACGGGCAGGGAAGAGAATTGCAGGTTGGAAAAATCCAAACGTTGCGGGTGTCGGGATCTGGCGTGAAATAAAGAAAGAAGAAGATGCGGGCACGAGGCGTTGCGCTTCTCTAACCGCCTCGGGCGTCTGGTTGATTCGCTCCGCATGTCGGCGGTAAAGCCACAGCCGGCCCAACCCCAGAGCCATCCACGCCAAACGCAGAACTATGCCGGCGCAGATCAGGAAAAGGATGATTTCGGCGAGTGACGGGACTGTTGGCGCTGCCGCGGCTGCCGGAGCGGCAAACGTCATCTCGCTCAACACGGCTCCCGATGGTTCCAGAACTTCGGGCCGCCACGGCTGAAGCAGCGGCAGGAAAACGCACACGGCCAGCAGCGCCTGCCAGTAAGCATGGCGCACCCGGGGCATGCGAAGCCGCAGCAGGCTTGCCATGACGGCTCCTACGCCCACAAGCGCGGCCGCCTGGATGCTGAAAGCCACCAGATCGCGAAGCCATATCGGTTGATAGCTCATTGGCCCTCCTCGATGGCGCGGGCACCGGTGCCCAAAGCTTTTGTCGGGAAGGGCGGTAGCAGACGTATGCCTGTCGTGCTCTGCCTTTGAGAGAGTTGCTGCTCGATGAGCGCATGAAGACGGGAGTAGGACTGCAAACCCACCACCATAGTGTTATCGATGAAGAAAGTGGGGACGCTGTGGACGCCCAATGCATGCCCGTCACTGATGTCCTGTTGCACCCGGGCGGCCATCGCTCCACTCGAGAGGCATCGCATGGTTCGCGCCTGGTCAAGACCCAGGCTGGCGGCGAATTGCCGGACCCCGTCACTGCTGAAATCGAGCGGGTGGTCAGAAAAATAATCCACCGCCTGCCAGAACCTTCCCTGTTCGGCGGCGCACTCGGTGGCCTCGGCTGCTTTTTCGGCGTCATGATGCATCCGCGTCAGAGGAAACTGGCGATAAGCAAAACGAACCTGGCTTCCTAGATTGTTTCGCACTTCCTCGGCCACCGATGCCGCCTTCCGGCAGGCCGGGCACTCGAAATCGCCGAATTCCACCACGGTGACCCTGGCATTGGGATTGCCGTAAAAATGCGTATCGGGTCGCACTGTTGGTGACTTCAGGGCAACTGCGGACGGAGCCTGGGCGGCAGAAGTCCTGAGTGGCAGCAGGCCCACGGCGAGCGCTCCTGTCAGAAGCAGACCACCGAGGCTGGCAGAAACGGCAAGGACAAGCTCCTTACGCGACATAGGGACCTCCTTCAATATGAGAGTCACGCGGCGCTTCAGGTTGCGCTCGCTCAGGAACAGAAGCGCCGGCGCGTGGCGGCAATTGGAAGAAGACGAGGCAATTTCAAAAAGCGCGTCGAGGTAGTCACGGCGAGAACCGGCGAGAGTTACCACTTCGCGGTCCACAATCTGCTCACGGCACAGCCGAATCTGCGCGATAAGCCACGCCACGGCAAGGTGGAACCAGAACAATGACCGGAGAAACTCTTCGCCCACATGCCAGAGCCAGTCGCGGCGCTGGACGTGCAGAAACTCGTGGCAGAGGACGGCCCTCTGGCGGGCTTCATCCATTCCTGTAAACTTCCGGGGCAGCAGGATCTGTGGAGTGCGCCAGCCAAAAGTAACCGGTGAAGAAAGGTGATTGGAGACGAGAACGGCGGGCGAAACGCTGAGCGCGGCTTTGAATTCTTCCACGGCGGAATGCGAGCCGAGCGGATGCGCACGAAGGCGTGATCGGCGGAGGCGCATCAAACCGGCTGCCAGCCAGATGAATCGGAACAGCAGTCCAGCCACCAGCACGACTGCGAAGAACTGGTAAATGGAGAAGCCGGTCGCGGCATGCGCCGGCAACGCGGCGGCTTGAATCCCGATACTTCCAGCGTGGGCCGCGCTTCCCCCTGCCTGGGTCATGCCCTGCTCGACGTGCGGCGCAGTCTGCCAGGGCTCAAGGGCGGGAAGCAGCAGGCCCAATGCGAGCAGAACCTGCCAGTAGATGAGCCGGAGTCGCGGCTCGCGGAGGCGCGTGATCGTCACCATTAGTGCGCCGGCCGCGATCAGCATGGCGAGCTGTGCGCAATAGACGGCAAGGTTGTAAAACCAGAGCGGCATGCTCATTCGCCCTCCTCGATGATGCGGGCAATTTCCCTCAGTTCCTTTTCGGACAGGCGGCGATCCTCAACCAGTTGGACAACCAACGGCTCGGCGGAGCCGTTGAAGACCCGGTCCACAAATTCGCGCACCATGCTGCGAATCACCTGCTTGCGCGGGCGCGCCGACTGGTAAACGTAGGCGCGGCCTTCCGCCGGAAGCTTTTTCAGGAAGCCTTTCTGTTCCAGGATGTTCATCATGGTCATGACGGTGGTGTAGGCGATGGGCCGCTGCTCGCGCAGCTTCTCATAGACGCCGCGAACGGTGGCCTGTCGGAGTTCCCAGACGACCTTCATGATTTCCAGTTCCTGCCCGGTAAGGGTACGGCTTGGTGTTCTCATACGCAAAAGATAGTACTAACGAATTAGTATTGTCAAGAAGTTTTTACTTTTCAGACCCGCGCTCACTCTAAATACGAGATTTCAAATTTGAGGCGCCAGCCCCCGCCAACCCTTTTGACACAAGGCCTTTGGTGTGTGAAGATAACGGCGGAGAATTCACTTGAAACAAGACCGCGTTCAACGCTACATCGTTGCAGGAATCCTGCTGCTTCTTGTGGTGGCCCCTCTACTGACTGACGGCGTCAACCTGCTGGTGGACTGGCTTTGGTTTGGCGCTCAGGGCTACCTCGTCATTTATAAAAACATTCTTTTTTCCCAGATCGGACTCAGCGGCCTGGGTGGTATCGGCTTCATCATTCTGGTGGGCGTCAACGTTTTTGTGGCACGCTCCGTGGCGGAGCGTTACGGCTATCGCGTTTTCCATGGGGCCATTGAACTGCCGGGGCTTGACCGTTTTGCGGAAGCCTTCCGCTGGATCGTGTGGCTGGGCGTGCTGCTGGTGGGCTATGCCGTGGGGCAATGGTCGTCGTTCCACTGGCAGGATTACCTGCTGGCCCAGCACGCTGTGCCCATGCACCAGGCTGATCCCCTTTTCCACCTCGACCTGGGCTTTTACCTGTTCCACCTGAATTTCTACTGGTTCCTCTATCACCTGGGCCTGGTGATTGTGATTTTCTGTCTTATCAGTGCGGCGGTGGTTTACCTGCTGGAAGGCGGGGTGTGGGTCACGCCGCGCGGCCCCAATGTGGCTCCGGCGGTGCGCACGCACCTGATGGTGCTGGGATCGCTTCTGTTTCTGTTGCTTGCTTACCGGGCACGCCTGGCCATGTACAGCCTGCTTTTTTCATCGCGCGGCATAGTTTACGGTGCGGGCTATACGGACGTTCACGCCACTCTGCCGGTTCTCAAGATCATGCTGGCGCTCTGCGTGGTGATGGCGCTGGCGCTGGTGTTTGGCGCCATCCGCGGGCAGCTTCGGCCGGCAATCTACAGCCTGCTGGCGCTGGCGCTGGTGGGCATTGTCGGGGTCAACGTTTATCCCGGAATCGTCCAGCACTTTGTGGTGACGCCGAATGAGCTGGACAAGGAGCGGCCGTTCATCTCGAACGCCATTGAGTTCACGCGCCAGGCCTACGCGCTCAACCGTTTCCAGGAACACCATTTTTCCGCAGCCATGGACCTGACGCCTGCCACCGTCATGCAGAACCAGGCCACCATGGGGAACGTCCGGCTGTGGGACCACAAGCCGCTGCTCACCACCTTTGGCCAGTTGCAGGAAATCCGCACTTACTACGACTTCGTCAACGTTGACAATGACCGCTACCAGATTGGCGGCGTCTACCGCCAGGTTTCGCTCTCGCCGCGGGAACTTTCCACCTCCAGCCTGCCCAGCCGCAACTGGATCAACGAACATCTTATCTACACGCACGGCTATGGACTCTGCATGGGGCCGGTGAACGAATATACGTCCGACGGCCTGCCGGTGTTCTTCGTCAAAGACGTCCCGCCGGTCTCTTCCATCCCGCTCACCATCAAACGCCCGGAGGTTTATTACGGCGAGGTCTCAAACGATTACTGTTTTGTGGACACGGGCCAGCAGGAGTTCGACTATCCGGCCGGCGACCATGATGTCTACAGCACCTACACCGGCACGGGCGGCATCCCCGTTAACAATATCTGGCGCCGCCTGCTTTTCATGCTGAAATTCGGCCAGAAGAACATTCTGTTCTCAAGCGACATCAAGAACAACAGCCGCATGATGATCTACCGGCAGATCATCGATCGCGCCCAGCGCCTGACGCCTTTTCTCAAGTTCGATTCCGACCCCTACATGGTGGTGGCCGACAACGGCTCACTCTACTGGATGCTGGACGGCTATACCACCTCCGACCGCTATCCGTATTCTGACCCCACCGGCGAGATGGGGAATTACATCCGCAACTCGGTGAAAGCCACCATCAACGCCTACACGGGCCAGGTCAACTACTACATCGCCGACACTGCCGACCCCCTCATCCAGGTCTATTCCAACATTTTCCCCGGTGTGTTTCACCCGCTCAGCGAAATGCCGTCGGACCTTGAGGCGCACATCCGCTATCCCGAGGCTTTCTTCAGCGTGCAGGCCGCTAAATTCGCCGTCTTCCACATGACCGACCCGCGCGTCTTTTTTAATAAGGAAGATTTGTGGCGGGTGGCCCGCAGCGCCGCCCGAGGGCAGGCCGCTCCGATGACGCCCTATTACACCATCATGAAGCTGCCGGAAGTTGGAAAGAAGGAAGAGTTCATCCTGATGGTGCCGTTCACGCCGGCGCGGAAGAACAACATGATTGCCTGGATGGCCGCCCGCTGTGATACTCCGAATTACGGCAAGGTCACCGTCTTCACTTTTCCCAAGCAGAAACTGGTTTACGGCCCGCAGCAGGTTGAATCGCGCATCGACCAGGACCCCACCATCTCCCAGCAACTGACGCTCTGGGGCCAGGTGGGTTCATCCGTCCTCCGCGGTACCCTGCTGGTGGTTCCCATCGGCAATGCCGTCATGTATATTGAGCCGCTTTATCTGGCGGCACAGTCGGGTGGCGCACTGCCGCAGTTGAAACGAGTGATCGTGGCATACTCGGACCAGGTTGTGATGTCAGACACGCTGGACGATGCGCTGAGCCAGATCTTTGGCACCAACATCTCGACTCAAACAGCCCAGTCGCTCCCAACCCTGCAGCCCAAGGTTGCGGGTGCAAAGCTTGTCACCTCCGTGCCCGGAGCGCCCGCCGCAACGCAGGCGCCGGCTCCCTCCGAGCTGCAGCAGGTTCGGAACCTGACGCGGCAGGCCAATCAGCAGTACGAGCGCGCCTTGCAACTGTTGAAGCAGGGAGACTGGGCGGGCTACGGCAGCGAGATCAAGAAACTCGGCCAGACGCTCAACCAGCTTGCCGCCCAACAGCAATAGCTCCCGTCATCTGATGGCAGGGCCAGTCCTCGGGCTGCCACTGCTTTGTCGGGTTGAAGCACGGTGCGACAGAACCAACACGATATATCACCGCCCGTTGACGTGGAGCCGCCGACCGCGCTATGGTTGCTAAAGCTGGGGCGGCAATTCAACAAACCACCGCACTCCGCCCTGTCATAAAATCTTATGCGACTGCTTCAAGCCTGCCCGGTGCTTCTGCTGGCCTTTTGTCTGCCGCTGTTCGCGCAGCAATCGGGAAGGCCTCCCCTCCACTACGGCCCGGGTGTGTGCGGCCCGGCGGATCCCACTTACATCCGTACAGCGGAGGAGTCCGGTGGACAGCCGCTGTTTCTCGCTCCGGACGAGGTGGGAAAATCATTTGCGCTGGTGAGTGAATTGACCCGGCAGAATCACGTAACGCTGCTGTGGGCGCGCGGGCGGCTTGCCGGTGGCCATGATTTTGTGGTTCCCGTGGATTCCACCGTAACGCGGCTGATGCTCTCCTTATCCTTCGATGCGCCGGGAGGGAAACTGTCGGCGCTCGGCCCCGACGGCAGGGAAGTGACCAGCGAAACTGCCGGGGCAGTGATTACCCCGCTCAACTGCGGCCGTTTTGTCAGGGTGGCGCCTCCCGCGGCCGGCAAGTGGCACGTGCGGGTCGCCGGCACAGGCCGTTTCTGGCTGGAAGCCAGCGGCGTCAGCGACATCTTTATGGTTGAGGCTGAGTTCGTCCACCTTGCCGGGCGGCCCGGCCACGAGGGTTATTTTCGCATTGCCGGCCAGCCAGTGGCGGGCGAGCCGGCCATGCTGCGGGTGGAACTGAGCGGCACGACCCGGAACGTACAGTTCCGGCTGGTCTCGCCCGAAGCGACAACGTTGCAGCCGGTTGTGATGAAGGCCGACTCGGCCGGCAACGATGAAAGCGAATATTTCGGAGAACTCAGCCTGCCTGCAACCCCGTTTCGCCTGGCGGTGACCGGAGAAGACGAAAGTGGCCATCCCTTTGAGCGCGTTTTTTCCTCGTTATTTCATGTTGAGACCGTCGAGGTAACGCCTCTCAATCCGGGGCTCGAAGATCTTCCTGCCGGCAAGACGGTTCCGCTCCGCTTCAAGATCCGCAATGCGGGCGAGGCGCGGGAGTTCCGGATTCTGGCAGTAGATACCAAAAACTTTCTCACCAGCCACGCGCCCCAGTTGCTCTCGCTTGCCGGCGGCGAATCGCGCGAGTTTCCGATTGAGTTGAATATCCCAGTGAATACCCGCGGTTACACTCGCGATACGGTCATTATCACAGCCACGGCCACTACCGACCCGCCGACCACCAACAGCGCCGTGGTTGAGTTCGACGTCAAAGGTTTCCCCGCCAATTGAGGGTAGATTTCACTCTGATTTTCTGCGCGGTCAGCCGAAGGCGGGATCCAATGCCTGCTCTGCTGGTGTGGTGTTTTCCGATCGCGGCCGGGTTCACAAACCAATGCGGCGCACTAAATCCTGGAAGCGCGGGTCGGAGCGCAGGCTGTCAAATCGCGGGTTCACCTTCAAACTGAGCAGCCCCGAGTCATGCTCCCGGTATGCCTTCAAAAGCAACGCGATGGCTTGATTTTTTTCGCCAAGGCCGATATGAACAAGTGCCCGGTCAACAGGCGAGACTGGTCGTGTTGTCGACATTGCGTTCAACCGCCTTAGCACCTCAAGCGCCTGTTTTCGCTTTCCGCCCAGGGCGTAGACATAGCCTGCCGAGGGCGATGTTCGGGGATCCGCTCCCGCGAGCGTGAACTCCCGAACGGCGAGGTCGTATTGCCCAGTCTGTGTATAAACGAACCCAAGGACATAGTGAGCGTCGCCCCGTGTCGGGTCTATTTCGAGGGCCTTCCGCTCCTGCAGGATGGCTCGGTCGTAGTCTCGCATCATGTAATAATCCCATCCAAGCAACTGGTTACACCTTGCAGACATGGGATCGTTTTCCACCATCCGTTTCATCTCAACCAAAACTTCCGCGGTGCGTCCCTGGCGTGACAGAAGGTCCGAGTAAACGCGGTGAGTCTCAGCATAGCTGGAATTTAGCTGGATGGCCCGTTTGAACTCGCTTTCCGCAGCTGAAAAATCCCAGTCGCAATAGAACCGGATGGCGGCCAGCGAGTGATGGCCCTCGGCAAGCGAATCATCGAGATCAACAGCTTTAAGGGCGAAGGCCTCCGCCTTAGGACAGGCTTCGTTATAAGGCAGATCGCCATAGCGGACGTACATCACGGCGTAGTAATCGGCCATTCCGGAATAACCCAGGGCATAGTTCGGATCTCTTTCGAGTGCCTGTTGGAAGAATCCGATGCTCTTTTTGGCACCTGCTTCAGTGAAAAGATTCCAATAGAAGCGGCCCTTCAGGTAAGCCTCGTGGGCCTCCGGATTGACGGGGTGGGAAATGGTCAGACGTGCCCTTTCCTGGGGGGTGAGCTTTACCCTGACTTCATCGGCGATGTCGCGCGCGACTTCGTCCTGCAGGGCTATGACGTCGCCCAAGTCGCGCTCATACGCATGCGCCCACAGGTGGCGGTCGGTGCGGGCGTCGATCAACTGGGCCGTTATCCGCACCCGGTTGCCGGAGCGGAAAACCGTTCCCTCCACGATGGCGTCGGCACCCAGTTCACGGCCGATCTGCGGCAGGGGTGGCAAGGTTTCGGATGATTGCTTGTAATGCATTACTGAAGTGCGGGAGATCACCCGCAGGGCGCTCATCTGTCCGAGGTCGGTGATCAACTCGTCCGTCATGCCGTCGGCAAAGTACTCCTGGTCCTTGTCGCCGGAAAGATTCTGTAGCGGCAGCACGGCCAGCGAGCGGATGGGGGCGGCGAGTCGGGTCGCGGCAGGACGCGGTTGCTTCCGGGCCAGCCTGTACCCAAACACCGAAACCAGGAGGACGAGCACGCCCAGCAAAAGAACCATCACGGGTGTCATCAAGCGGGGTCTTCTCGGGGAGTCGGTTACTAATGGATCGGGCTGAGTCGCCGGCGCCCCCTGCAATTCACCTGGCACCGGTACCGGGTCGGCGCTGACCGGGGCAATAAATCGATAGCCGCGCCGAGGCAGCGTTTCAATATAACGCGGAGTACTGCTGTCGTCGTCGAGGGCGTCGCGCAGTTTGCTGATGGCTTTATTGAGGCCGTGCTCGAAGTCCACAAAGGTGTCAGCAGGCCAGAGTTGCTGCCGCATTTCCTCACGCGTCACCAGTTCACCCGGCCGCGCCAGCAGAAGGCTCAGCACTTGAAACGGCTGTTCCTGCAACCTGACCAGCCGGCCCTTCCTACGCAATTCGCCCGTGCGGAGGTCGGCCTCAAAGACCCCGAACCGGACGACTTCTTGTTGGCTATTCACCTGTTTCACCGGGGACCACCCCAACGCTTTGTGCTAAGTTTAACACCCCTCTGCCAGGAATCAATATAAAACCAATCAGGGGATATGTTCCCATAACTTGCTTGAACTGCGGAACTTATGAGGGGACATCTAATTCTCTGACCGAGGACTCACAGTCCATTGAGGTATCGCCAGAAGATCTCCATAGTCCCAGCACGCGTGCGAGCCAGACGCCGGGAACGAGTCATCCCGAACGGTGCGCCGCCGCGAATCTGAATGGGGCAGTGGGGCAAAGTCCATCTCCAACATGCCAGACGGAGCTGACGCTGGGATGCTGGCCGGGGGGATCCCATGCCAAACGAAGGGGGAATCCAATGAAAACGATATTCAGAAACTTGAAGGTGCCGCTCGGATTAGCCGTAATCGCAGCATTCTTGCTTCCGTTGATACACTGCGGCGGCGTGAGTGACGCGCAAACGGTGGCGGACCCACCTGGAGCTCCGATCGTGGGTTTCTGGTACTTTAAATTCATAGCCCAGGGTAATACCGTGGAAAGCACCGGGCTGCCCGCAGATCAGGTTCCGCCTGATGGGGCAGTGCTCGACTCTGGATTTGCCCAGTGGCACTCTGACGGAACAGAAATCAGCAATTCGTCGCGCCAGCCCGTTACCCAAAGTTTCTGCCTTGGAGTGTGGGAGAAAACAGGGGGATCGCAGTACCAGCTCAATCATTTCGCTATCAGTTGGTTGTTTAGCGGGACGGCGGAAACTTACCTGGGGCCTACCAATATCGGCCAGATTGTCACTCTGAGCAACGACCACAACAGCTTTACAGGTACATTTACCATTAAGCAGTACGATCCGTCGGGTAACCTGCTGGTGTCGCTGATGGGCAACGTCCAAGGGCTGCGCATTGCAGTGACTACACCGGTCCAGGACGTGCTGCCGGTGCCGCCCATGCCGTGAACCTGCACATGCACGGGAAGACAACACAATGGGACAACTCCGGGTCTGGCCGGCGCACCTTCTCACGCCAGGCCCGGCGCTCCTGCCCTGGCGCAATTGCGCTTTTGAGGGCATCGCAACAGACGATACGGCGCCCTTGGTGGTGCCGACGGCCGGAAACATGTTGCTAATCTGAATGGGGCGGGAGCAGGCGGCAGGCTTGCTGGGCCCGGCTGGGGTCCATCGCTTCGCTGCCGCGGTCGATGTGGCGGATGAAGCCCGCGGCGTCAATCACGAAAGTCGTGCGTTTGGCGACACGCAAAAAGCCGAGCACGCCGTACTGGCGGGAGACTTTCTTTTCCGAATCAGACAAAAGCGGAAACGTCAGGCCCAGCTTCTCCGCAAAGCTGCGGTTGGCTTCCGGCTTGTTCACGCTGATGCCCAGAACCTGAGCGCCCGATGCTTCAAACCCGGCAAGACCATCCTGGTATGCCTTGAGTTCCTGCGCTCAGCCCGGCGTGCTGGCATAAACGTAAAAAGCCAGAACGACACTGCTTTTCCCCCGGAAATCGCGCAGCCCGATCAACCTGCCCGTGTGGTCGGGCAGTTCAAAATCTGGCGCCGGGTCTCCGATGTTCAGTGCCATCCTGGCTGTCCGTAATGAGTCACGCCACTTTTGGCCGAGCTACTTCTTCTTCTCCGCCTCCCGGTGCTCCATCAGGCTGCAGGCGTCGTGGGCGCCGGTTGGATCCAGCGCTTCGCGGTCCTTGTCAATGTGGGTGATGACGCCCTGCTTGTCCACCACATAGGTGGTGCGGTTGGCGAAGCCGTGCTGGGTGTTCAGGATTCCGTATTCCTTTGAAACCGTGCGGTTGAAATCGCTGAGCAGCGGGAAAGTCACGCCGATCTGTTTGGCGAACGCCCGGTTGGCCGGTGAACTGTCCACGCTGATGCCCAGCACTTGCGTATTGGTCTTTTTGAATTTGGCGAGATCAGACTGATACGCCTGTAATTCCTTCGTTCAACCGCCGGTGAAGGCCAGAACGTAAAAGGCCAGAACCACGTTTTCCTTGCCCTGGAACTGGCTCAGGCTGATTTGTTTGCCGTTTTGATCCGGCAGGGTAAAATCCGGCGCCTTGTCTCCAACTTTCAGTGCTGCAGGCTCCGGAGCGCTCGCCGTTGCTTTGGCTTCCGGCGTGGCTGTGGCCGACGTTTCCGCCGAGGAACATTGGCTCAGGATGGGAACCACCAGCGCAAGAACTGCCAGCGCCGCAGCGGCTTTGAAATTCCTCTTCATTATTTACCTCCCCAGGACCCAGGTTGAGTGAAGATGACGAGGAGTTTATCACGAATTTGGTGCGGGCGCATGCGGTGGTTTGCTCAAAACTACCTCGATGGGAAGCCGGAAACGACGCGGAGGCACACCTGCCAGGCGGGGAAGTGCGCCGGGATATTGCAACCAGCCATCATCTAATGGACAGGAATAAATGCAATCGAGTGGGAGAGTTAAGGAGATGATGTTGCTATATATATTCTTTCAATCTATTGAAAATAAGCATTATAAAAATACTTGACAAGATAGGACTAAGGTTTTATTATCACTATTGGCTAAGGTATTTAAACACTTTTCAGGAGGTCATCAGCAATGTCAATCATCCGATGGGAGCCATTTCGTGATCTGGTTTCAACCCAGGACCGTTTCAACCAGCTTTTTAACGACACTTTTGCCCGCGCTTTTGGCGATCAGCAGGAAGCCTCACCGCGGGCGTGGGTCCCGCTGGTGGACATTTACGAGACCGGCGACAGCCTGGTGCTGAAGGCGGAACTGCCCGGAATCAACCCGGACGATGTGGAAATTCGTGTTGAGGACAACACGCTTTATCTGAAGGGCGAGCGGAAGTTTGAGAAGGATGTCAAGGAAGAGAACCTCCACCGGGTTGAGCGGTCGTACGGAACGTTCACGCGAAGCTTTGCGCTTCCCAACAGCATTGATGCGGACAAGGTCAAGGCGGAATACGAGAACGGCATTCTCACCCTGACCATGCCCAAGCGCGAGGAAGCGAAACCCCGGAGCATTAAGATCAACGTTTCAAAAGCCTGAGGCCCACGGGCCCCGGCCAATCAGAGGACTGTAAAGCAAAGAAGGAGGTATGAAGACGATGCCAATTGTACGATGGGAACCTTTTCGAGATCTGGTCACAACCCAGGACCGCCTGAACCGGCTCTTCAATGAGACGATGGGGCGGTTTGTTGGAAACGAAGGTATGAGGTCGGGCGCGTGGGTGCCCTCGGTGGATATCTACGAAACCGAGCAGAACATTGTGCTGACAGCCGAGCTGCCTGGCGTTGACCCCAAAGATGTTGAAGCTACCGTTCACGAAGGCACGCTCTATCTGAAGGGCGAGCGGAAGTACGAAAAGGAAGTGAAGGAAGAGAGCTACCATCACGTGGAGCGCGCTTACGGCAGCTTTGCGCGAAGCTTCGAACTGCCCGCTTCCGTCGATGCGGAAAATGTCCAGGCGGAATTCAAGGAAGGGATACTGAAGCTGACCATGCCCAAAAAAGAAGAGGCGAAGGCCAAGCGGATCAAGATCAGCACCGCAAAATAACGGCGGTGGGGCGCAAGCCTCTGCGGCTCTCTGCCGGCCGCCCCAAAGGCGCTGGCAAGATTTATCCGGGTTGGTGGGCGGATGCCGGCCAGCCCGGATTTGTTTTTCCAGCGGTCTGCGAGACGGTTTCGAGTTGCGCTATTCCGGTCCGGCTGAACGAGGGACGGCGTGGAGTCTGCTTTTCTCTGTGCCCTCTGTGGCCAGAAGGAGTTCAATGCGGAAACATCTGAAACCCTCTGTGCACTCTGTGTTAAATCTTGATAGACACAGACTGCAGGAACATCAGTGAGGCCTAAGCGAATCGGACGAGATCAGAACGGTGTAAAGAGGTATTTCTAATCAATCTGGAACGACAAAGGAATCAACATGGCGACTCGATTTGACAAATTCACCATCAAGGCTCAGGAAGCGTTGCAGGGCACCCAGGAAGTTGCCAGCCGTTTTGGCAACCAGCAACTCGAGCCCGTGCATCTGCTGCAGGCGTTGCTTGAGCAGTCGGAAGGCATTGTGCCGGCCATTCTGGAGCGGCTGGGCGTGACGCCTTCGACAGTAAACCAGGAGACCGAGAAGGCCATCGAGCGCCTGCCCAAGGTGGGCGGCACGGCGGACCACTATCTTTCACCCGCGCTCAAGGAAGTGTTGGACCAGGCGGCGAAAGAGACCGAGCCGTTCAAGGACGAATTTGTATCCACCGAGCACCTGTTGCTGGCGCTGGCCGGGAAGAAGAGTGACGCCGCGGGCCAGCTTCTGAATCGCCTGGGCGTGGCGCATGACGCCATCCTGAAGGCGCTGGTGGCCATACGCGGCTCGCAGCGCGTCACCGACCAGAATCCTGAAGCCAAGTACCAGGCGCTGGAGCGATACGCTCGCGACCTGACGGAACTGGCACGGCGCGGCAAGCTCGACCCGGTGATCGGCCGCGACGATGAAATCCGGCGAGTGATCCAGGTGCTGTCGCGGCGCACCAAGAACAACCCGGTGCTGATTGGCGAGCCGGGCGTGGGCAAGACGGCCATTGTGGAAGGCATTGCGCAGCGCATCATTGCCGGCGACGTGCCGGAATCGCTGAAGTCGAAGCGCATCGTGGCGCTGGACCTGGGCTCCATGATAGCCGGCTCGAAATATCGCGGGGAGTTTGAAGACCGTCTCAAGGCCGTGCTGAAGGAAATTGAAGAATCCAGCGGGCAGGTGGTCCTGTTCATCGACGAGCTGCACACGCTGGTGGGAGCGGGCGCGGCCGAGGGAGCGATTGACGCTTCCAACATGCTGAAGCCGGCGCTGGCGCGCGGCGAACTGCGCTGCATCGGCGCCACCACGCTGAACGAATACAAAAAGTACATTGAAAAAGACGCGGCGCTCGAGCGGCGATTCCAGCCCGTGGTGGTGGGCCAGCCAACGGTGGAAGACACCATCGGCATTCTACGTGGCCTGAAGGAGCGCTATGAAGTGCATCACGGCGTGCGCATCAAGGATTCGGCCATTGTCTCCGCCGCGGTGCTCTCCAACCGCTACATCACGGACCGTTTTCTGCCCGACAAAGCCATCGACCTGATCGACGAAGCGGCTTCCAGCCTGCGCATTGAGATTGACTCGATGCCGTCGGAGATTGACCAGATCGAGCGGCGCATCACCCAGATGGAGATCGAAAAGCAGGCGCTGAAGAAAGAAGACGATGCTGCCTCGCGCGAGCGGCTCGAAAAACTGGAAGGGGAACTGGCCGGGCTGCGCGAACAATCCGACCGCCTGAAGCTGCGCTGGAAGGCGGAGAAGGAAATCATCGCCCGCATCCGCCAGTTGAAGTCGGAAATCGAGCAGGCAAAGTTGGATGAGCAGCGCGCCACTCGCGAAGGCGACCTGGCGAAGGCTTCGGAAATCCGTTACAGCCAGCTGGTGACGCTCGAAAAGCAGCTTGCCAAGGCCAACACCGAGCTCGAAGGGAAGGGAAAAGCCGGCCGCATGCTGAAGGAGGAAGTGGACGAGGAAGACGTGGCCCGCGTGATTTCCAAGTGGACCGGCATCCCCGTTTCACGAATGCTGGAAGGCGAAGTGGCCAAGCTGGTCAGCATGGAAGAGCGACTGCGTCTGCGCGTGGTGGGCCAGGAAGAAGCGTTGAAGCTGGTGGCCAACGCCGTGCGGCGCAGCCGGGCGGGACTTTCCGATCCCAACCGTCCCATCGGCAGCTTCATTTTTCTGGGGCCGACGGGCGTGGGCAAGACGGAGCTGGCCCGGGCACTGGCCGAGTTCCTGTTTGACGACGAGAAGGCCATGCTTCGCATTGACATGTCGGAGTACATGGAGAAGCACGCCGTGGCGCGGCTGATCGGCGCGCCTCCGGGCTATGTGGGTTACGAGGAGGGCGGCCAGCTCACCGAGCAGGTGCGGCGGCGCCCCTACTCCGTGCTGCTGTTTGACGAAATCGAGAAGGCGCACGCCGACGTCTTCAACATCTTTCTGCAGATTCTCGACGAAGGCCGGCTGACCGACGGCAAGGGCCGCACCGTGGACTTCAAAAACACGGTCATCATCATGACCAGCAACATCGGCAGCCACATGATTCATGAAGCGATGAACTCGTCGCGTGGCGACGAGCCCGGCAAGCTTTCGGAAGATCTGAAAAAGAACATCCGCGCCTCGCTGCTGGATAACTTCCGGCCGGAGTTCCTGAACCGCGTGGATGAGGTGGTCATCTTCAACGCGCTGGGCAAGGAAGAGCTGACCAGGATCATCGACCTGCAGCTCAGCCACCTGCGCGGACTTCTGGCCGACCGCAAGATTACGATTGAACTGACGCCCGCAGCGCGTGAACTGATCTTTGAGCGCGGCTACGATCCGCAGTTCGGAGCGCGGCCGCTCAAGCGCGCCATTCAGCGCCTTATCCAGGATCCGCTGGCGCTCAAAATCCTGGAAGGCGAAGTGACGCCCGACGAAACCGTTGAGGTGGACGCCGACTCGAAAAAAGGCGAGATGACCTTTGCCCCCGCCAAAGCCAAAGGCGCGCAGGGGTAAGAGACACTGCAAATCCCGTATTGCCTTAAATGCGACGGTCTGTGCCTGGCGGGTGGCAGCTTGGGTTATTCGGAAGATATGTCTGGAAACCATCGCTCATGCGCAGTAACGTCATGCGCGAAGCCTGCCGCCATCAAGAGATCGCGCCAGTCATGCTTTGCCATTTGGGCAGCTTGTTTCAGCCTGTCCAGACTCCCCCCACTGAGCTTGAGGGCCGCGAAACGAATGCGCTCCAGCTTGAACTCATCGAGATCGTGGCAGAACGGAAGATTGTTTCCGCACTCATTGATTAAGTGTGTGCGGGCCTCGGCTCTGATCCTCAGGGCAAAGAGTGCGGCGACACGCCGTTCTGTTTCGGGGCTTAATGCCGGGGCCATCGCCACATTCTAAGCCGTTGCCCTCGGGGCCAGCAACCGGTGTGTGGCGCGGACGCGCGTCCTGCATTGTCATTGTTCTCGCAACGCGCGAAGTTCCGGCCAACTCCGCTACGCCGTTTGGCTGGCCAGGCGAGGCTTTACGTGCGCATAGGTCACGATGGTATTCCTGAGGTCGAGAAGCTGGGCTCGACTCATGTCCCTCTTGGGGAGGAAGACAAAACTTTCGTTCGCTGCTTCAATAACAATAACCCCGGCGGCCTCGTAGATATCCGAGCATTCCCCCCAGGAGTGGTGAAGGTTATAGCTCTGGCTCTGCAGGTTGACTCCGTGCCGGTCAACCTTGGCAGTGACTTCATCATGCCACAGCGGCGTCAGTTTAAAATCCCGGTGCCAGCGCCACCTGGTCACGAGGGCGCTGAAGCCAAAGAGGAGCAACGCCAGGGCGACGCCGACCATGCCATTGATCCCCACTTCAGGTTTGAACACCACAATAGCGATCGAAAGGGCTGCGACGGCCACCGGGAACCAATAGCCTCGCAAATGGGCCCAGGGATGGCGGCGCAACCATACCTTTTGAGCCGAAACGAAATCGGTTTCGTTCCAGTGAAATTGAGCTATCATTCTACCCCCTTGTTTACCATCTTGGCACGGGATTATATCCTAAGTTAACGGTAGGCGTAAAGGGGTTATGCCAGTTGTGCGGAGAACCGAGCAGAGTGGCGCACACAACCGCGTTCTTTCAGATGCGTGCGATCCCCCGAACGGGATTGCCTCTCCTTCTGCAATCCGCTATTTCCTGAGTTCCACGGAGATCAGTTCGCCTTCCTTGGGATGGCCTTTGATGGGGTAGTAGAAGATACGCGCGTACATCCCTCCGGTTGTCTTGCAGGGATTCATGGTGCCGCTGGGAGTAAAGTTGATGGCGCTGAAGTTTACCTTGAAATAATCGTCGGTGTGCAGGCGCAGGATTGCATACGAGTCGTCAAAGGTCATGTCCATGGAGCGGCCCTTGCAGGTGACGGTTTCGATCTGGCCGTCGGCCATCTCCTTCGGGCCCCGCGCGCGCTTATCCTGTTTCTGGGCCGGCTGTTTTGACCCCTGCTTTTCCTGCGTGCCCTGGGCGGCAGCGGCCGAAAGCAGCGCCAGCAGCAGGAATCCCACAATGGCCGCAGCCTGTATCTGTAATCTTTTCAATGTTTGCCTCCTTGTCCCGCTTAATATTATCTACGCCCAGCCTCCCCGGCAGCGTCAATAATCGTAGCCTTCCAAGCGGGGTTCACCTCTGGCGGGTGGAGGCCCGAAAAGTCCGCCTGCCGCCCACCACATATGGAAATTTTCATTTGGTAGCTACAATATCTTGTGCTAAAATTTTGCCCTGAGGTTTTCTTGATGAGGATTTCGGGTTGGGAGCAGCATTACGGACGGTCGCGGGCCGGAATCCGCTTCAATAACAGGATCTTCACGGAGCCGGCGCCGTTTTCTCTGGCGCTGCCACCCGTTTCCTCCGGCATCTATGCCATCCTGGCGCCCGAAGATTCCTGTCGGCCGCGGCCTTTCCGGGCGATTTTTTTTGGGGAATCCAGTAACTTCTCTCAGCGCGTCACCGGAGACCACGAGCGTTTCAACGGCTGGGCGGCGGAAGCCGGCGGGGCCGCAAACCTTTATGTGGCATTCTGCCCCACTCCCTTGCTGAAGGAAGAGCAGCGCCGTTGGGTCGAGTACGACCTGATCGTTCGCTACCGCCCGGCCTGCAACCTGCAAGACAACTTGGACTCGTTCTTCTACCAGCCTCTGCTCAGCGCTGGCGAAGTAAGCACGTTGCGCCGGCTTCCTGCTTTGAGCCACGCACCTCCATGTCGTGGCATTAAGCCCCCAAGCTTTCTGACTTCCGCCGTCCTTCCCCATTCGATCCCGCTGCACAGTCGGCAAATGAACAGCGCATGTATTTCTAAATGCGGAGCGCGTGCCGCACCCATGGACGGGCCGCTTTTCCATGGCGCGCGACGCTCACAATTCACGGCGCGGCTTGACGGAATGCCATACAATAACGGGGCCACGAAAAACAGAAGGCAGATTCAATCGACGAGGGAGGCGGTTATGAAGAGGCGGGAATTTCTGGCATCGTCGCCGGCGGCTTCGACGTCGGCCGGGATGGCTTACGGCGAGTCGGCCGGCGGTGGGCAGGGAATGGTATCGGCGGGGGCACACGGCCGTGAGTTCTACGAGCTGAGGTACTACCAGCTCCATCGCGGGCCGGGCGTGCAGTTGACCCACGACTATCTGCGCGACGCCGCCATTCCGGGGCTGAACCGAGCGGGCATCAAGCCGGTCGGCGTGTTCGAGACGCTGGTGGGACCCCAGAGCCCGTCGCTCTACGTGCTGATTCCGCACCCCTCGGCCATCTCGGTGCTGACGGCCTGGGAGCGCGTGCGCGCCGACAGGGAATACCAGGAGCGCGGCGCCGCTTTCCTGAACGCCCCGGCCTCGAATCCGGTATTTGTGCGCGTGGAGAGCCAGTTTATGGTGGCGTTTGAAACGCACCCGCGGATGACGCCACCGGCCCAGAGCCCTCGCGTCTTTGAACTGCGCACCTACGAAAGCGCCACCAAAAAGGCCAACCTGACCAAGATTAAAATGTTTAACACGGGCGAAATCGATATCTTCAAAAAGGTTGGTTTCCATCCGGTGTTCTTCGGCGAAAAACTGATTGGCCAGCGCTGGCCGAATCTGACTTACATGCTGGCGTCGGCAAGCCTGGAGGACCGCAACAAGCACTGGGCCGCGTTCGGCGCCGATCCGGACTGGAACAAATTGAAATCAACGCCCGGCTACTCGGACGCCGAGATCGTTTCAAACATCACCAACGTGCTGCTGCGCCCGGCAGCGTTTTCGCAGGTGTAAGGAGCGCGGGCGGGGCGGGGGTGAAGCCGGCCGGCGGCCTCAGAGTAGGCCTACTAGTCGAGGCTGGATTCGGTCCGTGCCGGGCCCCGGGCCCTGCGGCAAACTTGCGTTCAAGGAAAACAAGCTATCACGGAATTTTGAAATCCTATGGAGGTTGTTCATGAAACGGCGTGACTTTCTGGCATCATCCCTTGCAGCATCTGCAACACTCGCATCAGGCGGCGCGGCCAACGCTCAGGAGAGCAAAACCACTGCGCGCGATTACTACGAGCTCAGGTTCTATCAGCTGACCAACGGTTCCAAGTTGAAGCTCATGCACGACTACCTTCGCGAGGCCGCAATCCCTGCGCTCAACCGGATCGGCATCAAGCCGGTGGGAGTTTTCAACACCATGGTGGGGCCCATCAGCCCGTCGCTTTACGTGTTGCTGCCGCACCCGTCGCTTGAATCGGTGGCGACTCTGGAAGAACGCCTGCGGTCCGATGCCGAGTACGTCAAGAGCGGCGCCGGTTTCCTGGACGCTCCGGCGTCTGATCCTGTGTATGTCCGATACGAGAGTTCGCTGATGAAGGCTTTCGACTGCCATCCGCGAATGACGGCTCCCCCCAAAGGGAAGCGCATGTTTGAGCTCCGCACTTATGAAAGTTCCAGCAAGAATTACAATCTGAACAAAGTGGAGATGTTCTGCAGCGGCGAGGTGGACATTTTCATCCGCAGCGGATTTCATCCTGTGTTCTTTGGCGAAAAACTGATTGGCGAGAGGATGCCCAACCTCACCTACATGCTCTCGATCGGCAATATGGAAGAACGCGACAAGGCCTGGGCGGCGTTCAGTTCTGATCCGCAATGGAAGAAGCTGACCTCGTCACCCAAATTTTCCTCCGGACCGAACGTGGTGAACATCACGAACTACTTCCTGACACCGGCTCCCTATTCGCAAATCTGACCGGTTCCGGAGGGTGTGAAAGTTCCGATAGACGCCAGCTGCCTTTGTGGCAGAATGAATATTCCGGGGCGGGACATCGCCACGGGGCAAGGCTTGATAAAACGAACGCGGTGAGGAGAAAGGAAAACCTCTATGAAATATCTTCTGACGGGGCTGTTGGTTATTTCATTCTGCGTGCCGGCGTTGGCAGCCGGCAATGAAGATCAGAGGTTGCAACGGTCGGCGGAGATCCTTCAGGAGATTATGAAAACGCCCGAGAAGGGAATTCCCGAGGATCTTCTGGACAAAGCCGTGTGTGTGGCGATTGTTCCGTCTTATAAGAAACTTGCCTTTGGCTTTGGAGCCAGCGGCGGCAAGGGAGCGATGGTTTGCCGGCGCGGTGGCAACGGCCCCTGGAGCGGACCTTCCATGTTTACCATGGGAGGAGGAAGCGTCGGCTTTCAGATTGGCGGTTCGGCGACGGACATTGTGATGATTGTGATGAGCGCCAAGGGGGCCGAGAAACTGATGGGGAACAAGACCCAGCTTGGGGCGGACGCCTCGGTTGCCGGAGGCCCTGTTGGGCGAACGTCCCAGGCCGCCACGGACCTGCAGATGCACGCGGAAATCCTCACTTACTCGCGGGCGCGTGGTTTGTTTGCCGGCATTTCACTGCAGGGTGCGTTCATGAAGACCGACGGCGAGGCGAACGAGCGGCTCTACGGGCGCAAGCTTGAGCCCAAGGAGATCTGCCTGCAGGGTGCGGGCGGAATTCCAGCCCCGGCCCGGGAGCTCGACCGCACGCTGACCAAGTTCTCGCCGCGCGGCGGCCAAAAGCTGACCCATTAGGATTTCCGAAGTCTGCTGGAGCGCCACAGCATCCTCGGCCACCTCGTCCAGCGTCAGGCGCCCAGTCATCCTGCTCTACAAAAAAGAAAAAGGGCGGGGATGAATTCCCGCCCTTTGGACCCTGAATTCAGGGGTTACAGCTACTTGATCTCTCCCGCGTAAATGCCCATGACAGCTTGGAGGAACTTCACCGCTTCATTTCTGGGACGCTGGAAGGAATTTCGTCCGATAATGGAGCCGAAGCCTCCGCCATCGCGAATGGCGCGCGCTTCATCGAACACCGCGTCATCCGCGGCCTTTGCGCCTCCCGAGAAGATGACGATTCGGCGACCGTCGAAGGAACTCTGGACCACGTGGTGTACACGTTCCTTCAGAGTGCCGATGGGCACCTTCGCGCCCTCATAGGCCTTCCGCGCGGCTTCCTGTTCGATATGGTCGCTGGGCAGTTTGACCTTGATGAGGTGAGCGCCAAGCTGCGCGGCAATCTGGGCCGCATAGGCGACAACATCAATTCCTGTTTCGCCGGCCTTGCTGATGTCTGACCCGCGTGGGTAAGACCATACCACTACCGCCAGACCGCGGCTTTTGGCTTCGCTGGAGAGTTCCCGCAATTCTTCATACATGATCTGCGAATGGGCCGATCCAGGATATATCGTGTACCCGATGGCCACGCAGCCCAGGCGAAGAGCGTCATCCACGCTGGCCGTTACCGAAGAAAGAGGATCCTTTTCATCGTGCAGCGTGTCGTGATTGTTGAGCTTCAGGATGAGGGGGATTTCTCCCGCGTGCCGTCCGGCAGCTGATTCCAAAAAACCCAGCGGAGCCGCATAAGCGTTGCACCCGGCCTCGAGCGCCAGCTCAAAGTGATAATTCGGATCATAGCCAGAGGGATTCACGGCAAAACTCCGCGCCGGTCCGTGCTCAAATCCCTGATCGACGGGCAGGATGACCAGTTTGCCTGTTCCTGCCAGGCGACCGCTGTTCAACAGCCGCGCGATGTTGGTTTTGGTTCCGGGCGAATCGCTTTCATACCAGCTCAGGATTTCCCGGACGCGATCCGTCATCCGGCCGCTTTGATTCTGCCGCCCCACGCTGGGAACGGCTTCTGTCGTTGCCATACTATGCCTCCAACATAAATGAACTTGTAACCTTTCAGATTACAGGCCGGAAGATGCTGCTGGCAAGTGAAAACTAGGATGCCCACTCCGCATTAGGCGGCGCGGCCCGCAGCCAGGGCCATCAAGACGCAGACCATGGCGAAATGATGCTGCACATTCCCTGACTGCGCCTGCGTCAGGAGACGAGGAGCGATCCCCTGGGCCTGTATCGCTTTTCCTGTGATATATTGAGACCGCCTTACAAGAATCTATTTTTACCATTTTGAAGGGGGAAGTTATGAGTCAGGAATCCGAAATCAGCCGTCGCGAATTTTTGAAGTCGAGCGCCAGGACGGGCGCGGGTTTGGCCGCTATGGGAGGGCTCGGTCTGGTGGGTGCTCCCGGCAAAGTTCTGGGCGCCAATGAGCGCGTGCGGGTTGCCGTCTGTGGCGTCCGGGGGCGCGGGTGGGACCATGTAAGGGGATATTCAAAACTCCCCAACGTGCAGGTGGCGGCGATTTGCGACATAGATGAGAACGTCGGCCGCAAACGGATTGCGGACATGGAGAAAATGGGGCTTGCCAAGCCGGAATACTACTATGATGTGCGGAAACTGCTGGAGGACAAGTCGATCGACGCCATTTCGATTGCGACGCCGGACCACTGGCATTCGCTGATCGGCATCTGGGGATGCGAAGCCGGCAAGGACGTTTATTGCGAGAAGCCCTGCTGCCACAACTGGTGGGAAGGCAAGCAGCTGGTAACGGCCGCGAACCGTTACAACCGGATCGTGCAGCACGGAACTCAGAGCCGCTCGGAGAAGGGTGTTATCGAGGGGATCCAGAAAATGCGGGATGGCTTGATTGGCGACGTCTACATGGCGCGCGGGCTTTGCTACAAATGGCGGCCTTCGATCGGGCACACACCCAATGCGCCGGTGCCCTCGGGCGTGCACTACGACCTGTGGCTGGGACCTGCTCCCGAACAGCCCTTTACGAAGAACCAATTCCACTACAACTGGCACTGGTTTTGGAACTACGGAAGCGGCGACCTGGGCAACCAGGGCATCCACCAGCTCGACATCGCGCGATGGGGGCTGGGCGTCAAATTCCCCAACCGGGTCTCTGCAGTGGGCGGCAAGTTCATGTTTAAGGACGACCAGGAGACTCCGAACACGTTGAACTGTTCCTTCCAGTACGACATGCCGGACGGAAGCCGCAAGATGATTGAGTTTGAGGTCCGCGGCTGGATGACCAATCATGAAGCTGGCATCGGTATTGGCAAAGGGCCCCACGGCATTCCGGCGGCGGGGCTGCAAGCTCAGAACCACAAACTGGGACCCGTGGAGGCGCCGCAGAATACCATCGGTGATATCTTCTACGGCTCGAAAGGTTACCTGGCCATTGACGGAGGCGCGGGCTATAAGACCTGGCTGGGCCCCGGGCAGGAACCCGGCCCGCACGGTTCCGGAGGCGGCGACCACTTCCTGAATTTTGTTGAAGCTGTGCGTTCACGGAACAAGGCGTCACTGAATGCCCCGATTGAAGAAGGCTATATTTCCTCGACGTTGATCTACCTGGCCAACGCGTCGTACCGGCTGGGCAAGACCATCGAATTTGACCCTGACGCAGTGAAGGTGGTGAATGACGATGATGCCAATCGCCTGCTGCGCAGCGCCGATCGAGGCTACAGGAAACCGTTCTATATTCCAGAGAACGTATAGGGCATCAGGACAGCCCCTGTAACTGCGTTGTCAAACATCCAGAGGGCGGAAGCCAGTTCCTGCAGTGAAGTTGCCCCGAGTGGGACTGGTTCCGGCCCTTCTGGAAAGCATTTGGGGGCTGGTGCAAATCATACATCGAGTTTTGCGGAGCCTTTCCCGGGCCCGCAGTTTTGAAAGGAGGGCGAAGTGGATATCACTCGCCGGGAATTTCTGCTGGCGGCCGGCGTGGCTGGAATTGCAATCCCTGCGCTGGCCTCTGTCAAAGGTATTGAGATCGGGGTTTGCGCCCCCACGAGTGATCTCGATGCGGTGGTCGGGTACGGCTTTGATTACATTGAGCCAGCGGCCGCGTCTGTTTCTGCCATGAGCGAGGATCATTTCCAGGCGTTCAAGGCGAAGCTGATGGCTTCGCCGATTCGATGCGAGTGCTACAACAGTTTCATCCGTAGGAAGGAACTGCGCGTGGTGGGTGACCATGTGAACTGGAACGCCCTGAATGAATATCTTGATCACACTCTGGCGCGTTGCCGGGACCTCGGCGGCTCCATTGTCGTCTGGGGCAGCGCGGGATCAAGAAACGTGGAGCCCGGGTATTCGCGTGAGAAGGCCTGGAGCCAGATCAAGGATTTTCTGGGCCGGGCGGGTGACATAGCGCGCCGCCACCACATGATTATTGCCATCGAACCTTTGCGCCATCAGGAGAGCAACATCATTAACAATGGCGCGGAAGCCCTGCAGTTGGTCCACGAAGTCAACCATCCAAACATCAAGATGATTATCGATTATTACCACATGCGCGTAGAGAAAGAGAGCCCGGAAATAGTTTGGAAAGCGCGCAAGGAAATCGTTCATTTCCACTTTGCCAACCCCCACGGTAGATTGTGGCCAAAGAGCCCGGCGGAAGATCCTGTGTACGCCGAGTTTTTCAGGCAGGTGAAGAGTATCCACTTCCACGGAGGAATCTCCATCGAGGGCAGGGGATCGCTTGCCCAGGACGCCACGGCGAGTCTGGCCTTTTTCCGTCAGGAAATCGCCTCGGCGTAAGCCGTTTGCTTTGGGACCCTCGGGGCTCTATGCCTCTTGACTTCAGTGCCTTACCGGCATACGATTTGTCCATGAATTGAAGTCACTTCAATCGGAAGGGTGGGAGCACTGGCTCCTGATACTAAGATGAGCATCCTCAAAATTGCACACGTTCCCCCTGCCAGGGTTGAGGCGGGGCAGGCGGTCCTTGAGGCGGTTCGAGTGATGGCAAAAGAAGGCGTCGGGGCCGTCGCGGTGATTGAGAAGGGTGAAAGGGCAGAGCTCTGCGGCGTTTTTACGGAGCGCGACCTGATGCTGCGCGTGGTGCTTCAAAAGCTTGATCCGGAACAGACAAAGGTTCGTGACGTCATGACCTCGCCGGTTACAACGATCCCGGAAAACATGACCGCTGAAGATGCTTTTAACCAGCTGGTGGAGCGGCACATGCGCCATCTGGCCATTGTTTCACCGGACGGCGAGCTTCTCGGAATGCTCTCCATTCGCAATCTTCTGGAACATCTGATCGAGGACCTGCAGCGCGAACTCCACTCCCTTGACCAGTACTTTTCAAACGACGGCCCGGGCGGATGATTTCGCCACACACCACAGCTCCCGCATCCTGCTGAATATTCCGGACTCGTTGCTTCACGAAGCGAGAAGGTGTTGGGTGAGATTTCAGGTATAGACCGGTTGCATCACGGTTCCGAACCACCGCCCGGCTTGCCGTGTTCCTCGTCGTCGCTGGCGGCTCCGTAGGCAGCCAGGATGTCGGCAATGGAAATAATCCCCTGGAGATTATTGAAGTCGGCCCTGTGGATGACCGGCAGAAGCGGCCACTCCCCGATCTGCCGCAAAGCCACATCAAGGGGTTGGTCCGGGTGAAGCCAGGGGAGTAAGGGGCTGGACAAGGCCCTTGCAAGCGGCAATGTACCCTTTCCTTCCTTGGCCAGTCGGCGCAGGTCCTCTTTGGTCACGCTGGTCCAGTCCCCATTCCTATGGCTGACCAGGAAAAACTCCAGCGTGGTAGCACTGACGCGCCTTGACGCATCGGCCACGGTGTCCTCCGCGCGCAGGACGATTTCAGCGGGTGGACGCATAGCATCCTCAACCAGCAACATTGAGCGCTCGCGCTGCTCTTCCATCGAAGGCAGGTCGGTACCGTCCTGGCGGGAAAACATATCGAACAGAGACACGGGCTGGTACTTCAGCGAGATCAGGTAGGCAATCGTATTGGAAATCATGACCGGGAGAATGATGGAGTAATTTCCACTGAGTTCCATCACCATGAATACGGAGGTCATGGGTACGCGCAGGAAGCCGGCAAACAGCACTCCCATTCCTACCAGCGCAAAACCGCCGACCGTACCGCCCAGGTGAGGGAAGAAAATGTGCTCGACGCCTCCAACCGCACCGCCGATCATGGCGCCAACGAACAGCGTGGGCGCAAACATGCCGCCCGGCGCGCCGCTGGAAAATGAAAAGCTGGTGGCCAGGATCTTAAAGACCGCCAAAAGGACCAGCAGCTTCCAGGTGAACTGGTCATGCAAGGCCTGATCGATGACGTCGTACCCCGCTCCCATCACCTGGGGCGTCCAGATTCCCATGATGCCGATCAGCAGCCCCGCCGCTGCAGGCTGGACGTAGTGGGTCCATTTGGGCATTGCTTTCGACCGCAGCCGGAGATAAGAGACCAATCGGACAAAGGCCAGGGAGGCAAAACCGCCGATCACGCCCAGCGCAGCGTAAGAGAGCAGTTCGCTCGGGTGAACCAGGTGAAAGGGAGGGACTCGGAAAAGAGGGTCTTCGCCGAGGAACAGGTGGAGGACCGTCACGCTGGACACGGCGGAAAGAATGACCGCGCCCAGAACGCCTGAACTCCACTTTCCGATAACTTCTTCAATGACGAAAAGGACCGCCGATATGGGTGCGTTGAAGGCCGCCGCCAGTCCCGCCGCGGCGCCCACGGGAGCAATCATTCGCACTTTGTCCCGCGAGAGATGAAGCCGCCTTCCGAGCGCCGAAGCGATGCCTGCACCCATCTGGAGCGAGGGATCTTCTGGCCCCAGTGACTGCCCGCTCCCAATCGCCAGAGCGCAGGTTAGAAACTTGCCGATCACCGTGCTGAAAGGAATATAGCCGTCATAAATGTAGACGGCGGCCTTGGTCTGGTTAACGCCGCTGCCCCGAACCCGCGGAAAGACATAGATAACCAGGACGGCAACGGCCAGCCCTGCCAGTGCAGGAATCAGAATAAGGCGAAGCGGACTGGGGGCCAGGCTGGATCCCAGAAGCTTGATACGGGTCCAGTCGATGGAGATTTGGAAACAAACAACGGCGAGTCCTGAGAAAAGCCCGATAATAACGGCAAGAAGGAGAAATAGGCCTTCTTCATGAAGAAACAGGCGCGGCGTGTGCATATTTTTGAGTCGTTCGCGCACTCTGCTCCAGTTTTTGAGTAGGATTGGAATGGAGGGTGGTTCAGCAATATCAGGATTGGTTGCTACGGGATCAGTCACCGTTCTGTAACACCTCGCGTATGAGAAATCATCAGTAAGGCCTGGTCGGGCGGCGGAGGCGTTCCACAGGCCTGCTGGGCCGTCTCCTCCATTTGCATCACAAGGTCCATTACGTTGGTGATCAAGTCCGGATTGCGCTGCAGGTTTCCCCTGGTGACTTTCGGTTGCATATTCTTCACGCTGGAATAAATGCTCGCAAACGGACCGGATTCCTGTTGAGACTGTAAATTGACTCCCCGGCTCTGAGCGCATTGCTTTAGACGGGAAAGGGCTTGCTGAAACGCTGCAATCGTCCGCTGGCCGCGTTCGTTCTGGGAAAGCCTGCGCTGGAATGGGTCCAGTTCAAGAACCAGCCCGCTGATTTCGAGCTTCTTGGCCGCTTCCTGGTCCATGGGATCTATTTCAAGGGCCCTTTGGAAATAACGGTGCGCCTGGGCGTAATCGGCAAGCTGATAGGCCGCTTCGCCGGCGCCCGCTGAAGCTCCGGACTGTTTGGGATTGAGTTTCAATGCCTGCTGAAACTCCTGGAGCGCGCGCCGGTAATCCTCTACTTGTGCGAACATCAGTCCAACCTGGGTGTGAAGTCCGGCTTCCGGCGGCAACTCCACCTGGAGAGCGATGAGTTCGGATTCCGCGGCGTTTCTTTCGCCTTCTCCCAGGAGGAATTTGCATAACTCAATGCGCACCTGGCGCCGATGAGTTTCCGGGTTGCCTTGCCAGACCCCAAAAATGGCGTCGTGATAGTAGCGGATAGCCTCCGGCACGTTGTGCGCATTGGCAGAGAGCCGGGCAAGTTGGAGGTTAACGTTTCCATTTCCCGGCTGCCGCACCCAGAGTGATCGAAGATAAACCTCCGCTTCGGCCTGATGGTTGGATTTGACGAGCGCCTCGGCAAGCCGCATCTGGTACGTTGTGTTGTCACGTGCGTAGACGAGTGCTGTGTGAAAGTCGTTCACTGCCTCTTCCGGGCGATTTGCCTGGAGGGCATCTTCACCCCTTTGATACCACCTCCCGCCAAGCGCCGCCTGCTCGGCATGATATCGTTTGACCGTGAATCCGGTAATGACAAAGAAAACCACCAGCAAAAAAATGCTGATCAGGACCAGGGTTTCCCGCTCCAGGGACCACATGAACCCCTTCGGTCGAGTACAGACTGGACAGGCTGTCTGTCCGGCGGGAATCAGTTGCCCGCACCTTGGACAAAGCCGATCACCCTCTGGAGGCATAGTCTTTGTTCTTCTCCCACTGCAAGTTCAATCGCTCAGGCTCCCGAGGCAGTTGAGGATTCCATGGGCGGGGTTGCGCAGAAAGCACCGCGACTGCCAGGACTCTCCCCGGCACCGTGATCAAGCCAATGATCTTCTGGTTCCCAAGTTACCCCCGACCAACGGGAGCCGTTGGCTGTCCGTGGATGCCGGACTCTTCACACGAAGTCATTGTATTAAGTTATCACACCTTGGATGTTTCATTGGCGTCCGAGCTGGTGCCCTGCCGCTATTTATTGTTACGCCGGAAACTTTCGGGCTGGTATGGCCGGTGTATT
Organism: uncultured Acidobacteriota bacterium; assembly: GCA_963783155.1. Classification (GTDB taxonomy): domain Bacteria; phylum Acidobacteriota; class Terriglobia; order UBA7540; family UBA7540; genus SCRD01. The sequence continues at coordinate 597,160 of CAWANC010000006.1, forward strand.
TGCCACGCGCAACCGGGGATTGAGATGCAGGATTCACCGTTGGCTATGCTGGCCTGTATTCTTCGTTCTTCCCTGGAATGGGACTTCCAAGACCTTCTGTCCTTATTCTTCTTCCGCACTCAAACGGACGAAATGATTTTCCAGCCATTCCCGCCCTTCCGGTGAGGCAATCACCAATAGACGGTCCCCCGCCTCGAACACGGATTCCGGATTCGGCAGTAGGACGTCATGGCCGCGGAGGATAACGACAATTTCCACGGTGGCTTCTCCCGCGTCCTCCGAGCACTGCTGAACCTGTTGGCCGATATAGCTGCTGTCCGGTTGGACTTCGCAGCCGAGGAACTGTTTGCCTTCCGGGAGGTCCACCGAAACGCCCGAACGGAGCAGGGTCATCACATTCAGATGCCCCATCTGCCCGGATTCCTGAACATTCGGCTTACCCAGTAGGTTCAGTCCTACGCGAAGATATTCCGCATAGTGGGCCGGGGACTGCGCACGGCCGGGAACCTGGGCCTCATACATGCTTTGGTACTTCAGCTTCAGGAACGACGACAGCCGGGTCTGGACCAGATAGCTGATCAGCACCGCAAGCGCGGCAGCTCCCAGCAGGCGATAGCCACCGGTCATTTCCATCACCATCACCAGCGTGGCAATGGGGACTCTCGCAGCCCCCCCGAACACAGCGGCCATGCCCACCACCGCAAAGTCAGGGGAGGGCTGATGGAAGACTGCAGCAATCGCCGCTCCCAGCATGGCTCCCACGTAAAGGTTTGGCGCAAACACGCCGCCTGATCCTCCCGAGGCCACCGTCAGGCCGAATGCCAGCATCTTTACGAAGATCAGAATCAGCAGAATCTTCAGCACCAGATGACCGTTAATGGCTTCCTGAATCCATCCATATCCGCCCCCCAGTATCTGCGGAAACTCCAGGGCCAGCAGACCCACTCCCAAAGCTCCGAGCGCCGGCTTGAGCTTGTTCGAAATGGGCAGCAGGTGGAAAGCATCCCGAAGTTTGTAAAAAGCAAATGGAAGGAGAGTGGCCAGCAGTCCGCTGGCAACGCCTAAGGCGGCATACCAGATATAATCGGGAGGACTGGGAGCCGCTAGAGACTCTGGCACCCGGAACAAGGGTTTCCAACCTACAACGGATCCTTCGATGGCATAAGCCACGATCGAGGCAATCAGGGAATAGAGCAACGCGGAGCCTTCGAATTCCAGGCTTCCGTACAGGACTTCAATGGCGAATAAGGCGGTTCCAATCGGCGAACGAAAAATGGCCGAGAGGGCCGCTCCCATGCCGATGACCACCAGGAGTCGTCTCTCATCATCTGAGCGATGGCGCAGTGTGGCGTATACGGATCCGAAACCCGCGCCAATCAGAGCGGTGGGTCCTTCCCGCCCTGCCGAACCGCCCGACCCAATGGTGATGGCGGAAGCGATCATCTTGAGAGGAGCCACGCGAGCCCGGATGAATCCTCCCGCGCGGTGGTATGCCCTGACGGCCGTGTCCGTTCCGTGGCCCTCGGCTTCGGGCGCCCAGGTATAGACGAGGAAACCCGAAATCAGTCCGCCCACGACGATTACCGGGACCACGAGCCACAGGCCATGGGGCCCGATGACCTGGTTTAGCGCGCCTCCCTCGCTGGCCAGCCGGGGCGATTGATAGCCCGCCAGCCCCACCAGAAAAAAGCTGTCGCACGCGTGCAGCATCCAGCCAAACAGCAGGGCCGCGACACCTCCCACGATTCCCATCAGGACGCTGTCGAGAAGAAGTTGCGACTCAGCTTCCTTGGCCAAGTTTCCCTCCGATAGAACGGGTGATCGATTTCTTGCCTGATGATTGGATCGTCCGGATGGCCGCAACCCGCTGCCACGAGCATTCTGCCGGAGTTTCGTGTGACCCAATCGAAGGACTGGAGACGTTTTCGTCAGTAACCGTCTCCAGGATATTTAGAGATTCCGAGTGGAAATCGGAGTCCTGTTCAACAAAAAGCTTAACACACTCAATTGAATCCTCCGTGGCGTAGTGCCGACTCAACCCACCTGAAGCGTGGCCAGGGACGGGAGGCGTAAAGACAAAATCCTGAATTCCCTGTTCGCCGGCGCAAAGCCCCCATCAAGTTGTGTGGGTTGGGCTAAAGTCGCATCGGTTTCTGACCGATAACCACTGTGCAAGTCAGGCCCAGGGACCGGGGATTTCCGGCCTGAGTCTTTTCGACCAACGGAGGAACGAATGGCCATGTTTCGAAACATTGCACAACCTCTGGGGCCGGCAGAACACTGGGAGTTTTCTGCCAGCATGGAAAGAAATCTGCGGGATATTTCTCACATGTCGCTGCTGGTTTTTGCTGCTGCGGCTTTGGCAACGGGCATTGTGGCAGGGATCTCGCTTTCATCAAATTTTGGCATCGGTTTGTCTTCGTCTTTCATCGTTGTGGCGATTCTGTTTCCCCTGCTGTGTGGATTGTTGGCCAAAGAAGTGTGGCACACGAAAAAGCTCGAAGGCCAGATTAAGGGACAGGAGGCCAGGCTCGGAATGATGGAAAGCGTCATGAAATGGTGCGACAACACACCCGCCGGTTTTTTGATTGTTTCTCATGACATGAGGGTGCAGTTTGCCAATCAGAAATACCTGGAAAGCACTCTCCAGGAGCCGGAGGAGGTTCTGGGCTGGAAGGTCGAGGATGTCCTCTCGACCGAAGCGATTGAGGACCAGACCGATGCTCTGCTGAGGCGTTCTGATCCGGCGGCAAGCTGTTGCTTCGACACTTCCATTCGGACGGGACTGGCCGGGGAGCGGCCAGTGCACATCACCATGACGCGGATTGCTCCACGGCAGGGTGAAGGCCGCGTCCTCGTGATTGTTGAGGACCTGCTTCCGGATACTTCTACGCCGTTAGGCGAACAGGTAGAAGGTTATGTGTGCTGACCGTTGCCCGCCCGGGAAGAAAAGACTAGCCCGTGGGCAGGTGGAAAAACGCTACGCCCTTCATCAGGGCAGGGAAGACCGGTCGAAGAGGGGCGACGGACTTTACGGTGAGGTCGCTGCTCCCTCATCGGATTCAATCAACCAGTTCCACATTTCTACGACTAACACGTGAGGGATGGCCTCTCTTGTCTTGATGGGCTTTCCGCGCGGAAGGAGAGGTGTCGATGATGAGACTTTCATGTGCGGTAGGCCTCCTGGCATTAATCCTGTTCGCGGTTCCGGCATGGGCCGTCAAGAAGCCGCACCGTATTAAGTTGACGAAGCTCGACGCGCTGGTCTACCTTGCGGCGGAATTCGACGCAGCCACAACTTACCATCTGCTTCAGAACTGCGGAAACAGATGCTACGAGGCCAACCCGATGGTCCGGCCCTTTGCACGCAACCCGGGTATCTTTTTTGTGGCGGGCGCCAGCGCCTACGCCGTCAATACGCTTTCCCAAAGACTGAAAACCAATGGACATTCCCGATGGGCGAAGGCATTGAGGATTGTCGCGATCGGGGCGCACGCCTTTGCCGGGGCGCACGCCGTCGCGGCAGACCATTAGCGGACAGCTTCCGAACCTTCCCCAAGGCGCCTGAGTACTTTCCGCAAGAAGGCATTTCAAAATTCTTTCAAGAAGTCCTCGCCGCAGGAGCAGCCGCGTCCCCCCCTGACCGCCGGGACCCATCCCCCTTACCCCGCCGTTTGCGATAGAATGGGCATGAGCTTTTCCATGCGACAAAAACCTGACTGCTCCGGCCCCTCGTATGCCGTGCCCTCGGCTGCCATCGGGTTTCGCCCGGAGTTTCTGGACTTCCGGCGAGGGATCCACGTCGGCAACCTGGAAGATAATGAGCGGATCACCCGCATCCTGAAGCTTGGGCTCGAGTCGCGTTACAGCCAGTCCTTCGTGACCGAGCGGTGGGGGCGCGGGGTTTACTGGCAGTGGATTGGATATTTGCCACGGGCCAATCGCGAAGCCAAACCCCTTTCGAACAGGGTCAGTTTTGGTTGCTCGAAATTTTTCCTTTCCGTGGATACCGACGAAGGATTTTTCAAGTGCGGACTGCAGGTGGAGCGCGGATATGTGAAGGCCCCTCGTGACTTTCCCTCCTGTAAGCTTGAGCGTGACTGGGACTGGCACAGGCTGATGGGCGCCCTCAAGTCCGGCAGTCCTCTGGAAAAGGAATTGAAGCGGCTGGTGATGAGGGAAGGCTTCAGGATTCGCGCGGGCAGTTGGGAAGACGACCCCGTCTATCTTTCGAAAGCGAATTATTCCGGGGCTTCGGGAATCGCGCGGGTGCTGCGGAAGGCGCCTGGGGATGATTGGGCCGGCTTCCAGCTTTTCTATGCCATGGACGAGAATGAGGTGCGCAGCTCGACCGGAGTTGATCTCGTGGACTCGATGATGGCCGTGTTCGAAGAAGTTACGCCGCTGATGAACCTTTGTATGCAGATTGAGCTGATTTGATGACGGGAAATTGGCTCTGCGGGAAAGGCCATGCTTTTCCGGCCGCAACATGGATGGGCAGATCGAATTGACCCGGAATGCGGGAGAAGGAGCGTCACAGATGCGAAAGGCGATTAAGCGAACGTTTGTCATCACGGGTACCTTACTGGCCACGGCGCTGGTGGGGGTTTGCCAGCAGAGCCGGTATTCGAATCCGCCGCTGGCCAAGACGGCCGCGGAGAAGAAGATCCTGGCGGAACTGGCCCGGATGGTGAAAACCAATCAGACCTATCTCAGCGTCCCGCGGGAGGACGGCGAAGCGCTGTGGGTGCTGACCGAAGCTGCGGACGCCAAGCGGGTGGTGGAGATTGGCACATCAACAGGCTACTCGGGGCTGTGGTTCTGCATGGCCCTCTCGGCGACGGGCGGGCATTTGACCACTTTCGAGATCAACCACCAGAGATTCACCGAGGCGCACCAGCACTTTGAAGAAGCCGGGGTCGCAGACCTGGTCACCCAGATTGAGGGCGACGCTCACAAGAACGTGGAGAAGCTGAAAGGGCCGATTGACGTGGTCTTCATCGACGCCGACAAAGGCGGCTACGTCGACTATCTGCACAAGGTCCTCCCACTGGTCCGGCCGGGCGGACTGATTCTCGCCCATAACATTGACATGGCGCCCGACTACGTTCGCGCCGTTACCTCCCATCCTGATTTGCAGACCATCTTCTACATGCAGGGCCGGGGGCTTGGGGTAACCCTCAAGAAACGTTGAAGCCTGCATGACCGCTTGCGCGTGGCTATGGGACTTCCATAGCGGGCGGTTTGTCTCCCGCTGGCGGCGAGGTGGGCGGCTTCCAGTTCGCCCGGCGGACTGCATCCACTTTGGGCGAGCAGGACCGGCACGCCTCGACATGCTTCACAGCAGAATCAAGCTTCCATCCGATGCACCAGTGGAGATAGGCGATGGCGACGGTCGGAGACCGGTTGACGCCCGCCGTACAGTGGAGATAGACCGTGTGGCCTTCTTCCAGCAGCCGGGCGAGTGCGGTTACGCATTCCGGCAGCCTCTCCCGAAGGTGTGACTCGTCAAAATCGCGAATGGGTACGCGGCAGAGCTTGACGCCGCTGCCGTCATAGAGTTTCTCCAGCGGCTCAGCAAAGAATCTGTCCATCCGGAGGTCTTCATCCGTCTGCAGGTTGATCACCGCGGTGACGCCTTCGCGGTTCCGCAGCATTTCCACTTCGCGCGAGGATTCCAGAAACGCACCGACGAGAAGCCGCGGCTGAATACGGTTATAGTCGATCATGCATCCGGCTTTCTCCCGGAAAGCCCCTGCCGCAGAGAATGAGTTGAAGGTTGGGCAGGTCCGTTTACCCGGGGGTGCTGGTGGAAGCCTGGACCACTGCAGGGGCGGGACTCTTCTCAAGCGCCAGATCAATGGCCTCGCGGATGGTCTTGACGTAACGGAGTTTCACGCCTTCCAGCATGCTGTCCTGCAGGTCCTCTTTGACGTTGGGTTCGTTGTCCGCGGGCAGCAGCACTTCCTTGACGCCGGCTCTGCGCGCGGCCAGGACCTTTTCCTTGACGCCTCCGACGGGAAGGACCTGCCCGCTGAGGGTAATTTCGCCGGTCATTGCCACGTGCGGACGAATAGGCCGCTGGGTCAGCGCCGAAACCAGCGCGGACACCATGGTGATGCCGGCCGAGGGTCCGTCCTTGGGAATGGCGCCGGCGGGAACGTGGATGTGGATGTCCTGGTTCTGGAAGAAGTCCGGATCGATGCTGTATTCTCCCGCGTGGGCGCGGACCCAGGCCAGCGCCGCCTGCATCGATTCCTGCATCACTTTGCCCACGTGGCCGGTCATGGTAAAGTTCTTGCCACCCTTCATGGAAGTGACTTCGACAAAGAGGATGTCGCCTCCCGAGGGAGTCCAGGCCAGTCCCACTGCGACGCCCGGCTGGCGGGTTCGTTCAAGCAGTTCGGTCTCCATGCGGAATTTCCGGACACCGAGAAATTCGGGAAGGTTTTCAGGCGTTACGATTAACTTTTCCGGGTGCCCTTCGGCAATCCTGCGGGCCTGCTTCCGGCACACCGTGGCGATTTCGCGTTCCAGGTTGCGCACGCCCGCCTCGCGTGTGTAATGACGGCTGATGGCGGCAATGGATTCGCGGGTAAACTCGATCTGCTCCCCCAGCTTGATGCCATGCTCCTCGCTCTGCTTGGGGATCAGGTGCCGGATGGCAATCTCAACCTTTTCTTCCTCCGTATAACCCTGAAGGTCCAGCATCTCCATGCGGTCGAGGAGCGGCGGCGGAATGGTATCCAGCACGTTGGCCGTGCAGATAAACAGCACCTTGGAGAGGTCAAACTGCACGTCGAGATAGTTGTCGCGGAAGTGCGAGTTCTGTTCCGGGTCGAGCACTTCCAGCAGTGCGGAAGACGGATCGCCCCGGAAGTCGCGCCCGATCTTATCCACCTCATCCAGCATGAAGACAGGATCGCGGGTTTCGGCTCGGCGGATGCCCTGCATGATCTGGCCGGGAAGGGCGCCGATGTAAGTCCGGCGATGCCCGCGGATTTCCGCTTCATCGTGGATTCCACCGAGCGACATGCGGATAAACTTCCGGTCCAGCGCCTTGGCGATGGATTTGCCGAGCGACGTTTTTCCCACTCCGGGCGGTCCCACAAAGCAGAGCAGGGGACCTTTCATTTCGGGCCTCAGTTGCAGGACGGCCAGGTAGTCGAGGATCCTCTCCTTGATCTTTTCCAGGTCGTAATGATCGTTTTCGAGCACCTCTTTGGCTTTGGTGACGTCCACCTTCAGTTCGCTGATCTTCTCCCAGGGAAGCACCACCAGCCAGTCCAGGTAAGTGCGGGTAACGTGATAGTCGGCGGCGGCAGGGGACATCTTGGACAGTCGGCTCAGTTCGCGCAACGCTTCCTTGCGGGCTTCTTCCGTCATGCCCGCAGCCTCGATCTTCTTGCGCAGCTCTTCAATTTCCTGATGCTCGTCCGCCTCGCCCAGTTCTTTCTGGATAGCCTTCATCTGCTCGCGCAGGTAATACTCGCGCTGGCTCTGTGTCACCTGGTCCTGGACATCAGACTGAATCTTGGAACGAAGCTGCAGGACCTCGACCTCGCGGGCCAGCAGGTGGTTCAGACGGTCGAGCCGGGCTTCCAGATCCAGGCTTTCCAGCAATTCCTGTTTTTCGGTGCTGGAGAGCGAGGGGAGATTGGCGGCGATAAAATCCGCCAGGCGGCCCGGGTCGTCAATGTTCATCACCACCGTCTGCAGGTCGTCGGAAAGCGTCGGGGAAAGCTGCACGGCCTGCTGGAACAACGTGGTGACGCTGCGGACCAGCGCATCGAAGTCGGCCTTCTTGTCTTCCGGAACGACGTCCGGGATCTGCTTGACCTTGGCTCGGATGAAAGGCTCCATCTGGAGAACTTCTTCCAGCGCGATCCTTTGCAGACCCTCGACAAAGATGAACAGGCTCTGGGTGGGAAGTTTGATGATTTTGTGGACAAAGGCCACGGCGCCAATCTGGTAAAGGTCGGCGGGCTGGGGATTGTCCACGCGCGGGTCCCTTTGCGCGATGATGCCGACAAACTTTTCGCCTTCCGGCAGGGAATTGATCAGCTCCAAGGAGCTTTCCCGGCCCACTGTCAGCGGCAAAATCGCATTCGGAAACAGGACCGTATCCCGAACCGGTAAAATGGCCAGATTTTCAAAATCGGCGGTCTTCTTTATTTTTTCGCTCATCTTCAGGCATCCCCGGACAGAAGAATTTGGGTGGTGCTTTCAACTGCGCGTTTGCATTCTACCAAAACCTTCTTCGCTGCCAACATATTACCACGCAGGATTTTCAGGGGGAGGCTCTCAGGCTGCTTCGATTGAGGAACCAACCGAAGTGTTATTTCCAGACCTCTTGTGGCTTTTAACCCCCAGACATATTCTGATGCGCCCGTTGCGGAAAGGGTTCATGGCTGGATTCGCGGCCATGCAGAAAGGAGACAGGGCAGGGACCAGGGTGGCCGGAAAGGCCGTGAAAATGAGTTATGCGGCTAGATGGTGTGCCGGATTTTCTCCGGTTCGTTTTCGGTTCGTTTTTTCGCCATCATTTATTTTCAACAACATGGCCGGGTTTGTTTTTGGGTTCGTTTTTCCACAGCTACGTATTTTCAACAACTTCCCGGCTTCGTTTTTGGGTTCGTTTGGGTTCGTTTTTGGTGCCGATCGTTTATTATCAATAACTTCTCGGGTTCGTTTTTTAAAATAACATCTTTTTTTGTCCCATCCGTCTCAAATCCCGCCGCACATCGGCATTTTAAAGACTACCATGCTAGCCGACAAATGTCAAGCAAATTCTGCCTTTGCGCAATGATGGGGTTGCCCGGGCCTGCGCCAGTGCGCGCGTCCGCGTATCGATTGTGTGGCATAATTGGGGCCATGAAAATTCTGATTTCCGGAGCGGGAATCGCCGGACCGACTCTAGCCTTCTGGCTGGCCCGTTACGGTTTTGAGCCCACGCTCATCGAAGCGGCGCCCCGGTTTCGCACCGGCGGCTACATGATCGACTTCTGGGGCGCGGGCTTTGATATCGCGCAGCGGATGGGGTTGTCGGAGGAAATCGGCAGCGAGGGGTACAAAATCAGGGAGCTTCGAGTTGTAGACGGCAAAGGGAAGAAGGTGGCGGGATTTCCGGTTGATGCTTTCTCCCGGATCACTCGCGGTCGTTTTACGAGCCTTCCGCGAACGGACCTGGCGCTGGCGATCTTCAACCGGCTCGAAGGCCGGGTGGAAACGATATTTGGAGACAGCGTGGACCGCATCGACCAGACTGAAAACGGCGTTCGAGTCACGGTGCAGAGCGGGGACGTGCGCAAATTCGATCTGGTGGTTGGCGCCGATGGGCTCCATTCCCGCGTGCGCGAGCTGGTCTTTGGAGAAGAAAGCCGGTTTGAAAGTTATCTGGGATTCAAAGCCGCGGCTTTCCAGGTGCAAGGCTACACGCCAAGAGATGATCTCGTTTACATGTTGCACACGGAAGTCGGCCAACAGGTGGGACGATTTTCAATGCGTGGGGACCGGACGTTGTTTCTGTTTACTTTCAAGGATGACGATCCTGACATCCCCGCTGACGTTGCAGGTCAGAAGGCGCTGCTGCGAAAACGATTTGGCGCGACCCAATGGGAATGCCCCCGGATTCTGGAGGCGCTCGATGCCGCCGATGATTTCTATCTGGACCGCGTGAGCCAGATCCGGATGAATTCACGCCCGGAATTGTGGACCGCGGGACGGGTGACGCTGGTGGGCGATGCTGCCTGCTGCGTCTCCCTGCTGGCCGGGCAGGGAACGGCCCTGGCCATGATCGCTGCCTACATTCTCGCCGGCGAACTGCATCGTGCCGGCGGGGACTATGCCAGGGCTTTTCGGAGATACCAGGAATTGTTCGCGCCCTTCGTCCTCAACAAGCAGAAGGCCGCCCTGCGTTTCGCGGGGTCCTTCGCGCCAAAATCGAAATGGGCGCTCTTTCTGCGCAATCAGATTTTTAATCTTCTGGCGGTTCCCTGGGTCGCGGATTTTGCCGTCGGACGGGACCTTGCCGACAAAATAACGCTTCCGGAATATTAGCCCCGGCAGCCACTCGCTCCGCATCGGTCGGGAGCAGAATGGCCAACCGCACTGTGCGCCTGCGGCCTTGGCGCTTCATCTCACAAAGCCGCCAGCCTCGGTTCCGGCGAATGGTGGCAGGGACGGAGGTCTGTTCAGGGCGATTTTAATCCCTCCACCTGGAGCTGTGATAAACTGGTGCCATCAATGAATTGCGGGGCGAAAAAAAACGTGGAATCAGAAATTCCTTCCCGGGCGGAAAGACTTGCTGCCCGGCTGACTGAGTCCAGCCAGGGTTGTGCCGGACTCGGGGAGCGGTGATTCCGTTCCTCTGTGCCCCGCTGATGAGGGCATACAGACCGCGCGGCCTCCATCGAGTGAAGGCCGCCGGAATCCGACATTCAAGAAGGAGGTTGTGATGGGATCTTCACCTACGACAGCTAAAGGAGGCGCAATGCCATTTACTCTTCCTGCTCTTACGTACGCAAGTGACGCTTTGGAGCCTTACATCGACAAGATGACGATGGAAATTCACCATGACAAGCATCATGGCAGGATATGTAATCAACCTGAATAAAGCCATTGAGTCGGTGCCCAATCTGGCCGGAAAGTCCGTCGAGGAACTTCTGGCCAACAATTGTGCGACTGGTGCCGGAAAACATTCGGACCGCCGTCCGCAACAACGGAGGCGGCCACGCCAACCACTCCATGTTCTGGACGATCATGGGGCCCAAGAAGGGCGGCCAGCCCGGCGGTGCGCTGGCGGACGCCATCAAGAGCACTTTCGGCGGGTTCGACCAGTTCAAGGAAAAATTCGAAGCGGCTGCAACCACGCGCTTTGGTTCGGGCTGGGCATGGCTGGTGAAAGACGGTTCGGGCAAGCTGGACATCTATTCAACGGCCAACCAGGACAGCCCCCTGATGGAGGGCAAAAGCCCGGTGATGGGGCTCGACGTGTGGGAGCACGCTTACTACCTGAAATACCAGAACCGCCGGCCTGAGTACATCAAAGCATGGTGGAGTGTGGTGGACTGGACGGCCGTTGAAAAACGGTTCGCCGGCGGAAAATAAATCGACTGGAAATGGCGCAGGTTGCAGGGGGAAATTCCTGTGACCTGTTCGCCTTTCCAGACCGTCTGATACCCAATGAAAGCCGCTGCTCGTTGCCATGGCCAGGATTACTGAAATCCTCGTGAACGGGAAGCGCCACGCGATTGACGCCGACGCGGAGGCTACTCTGCTGAGTGTTTTGCGTGACGACCTGGGCCTCACCGGAACCAAGTTCGGGTGCGGGGAAGGCCAGTGCCGTGCCTGCACGGTGTTGCTGGACGGAAAGCCCATCCACTCCTGCCTGACGCCCGTGGGCGATGCCGCCGGAAAGCAGATTACCACCATCGAAGGGCTGGCAAAGAACGGCCGGCTCCATCCCCTCCAGCAGGCTTTTCTCGACGCGGAAGCGCTGCAGTGCGGCTACTGCACTTCCGGCATGATCATGACTGCCGTGGCATTGCTGCGCGAGCATTCCAACCCTGACGAAAAGACCATTCGAGAGTTTATGCAAGGCAATATCTGCCGTTGCGGGACCTATCCGCGCATTGTTGAGGCCATCAAGCGCGCCGCAGCGGCCATGAAGAAGTCTAAAGCATGAGCAAAGGGAACATTCCGGAATTCGCCATCGAACCCGAGCGTTACGAGCTTCAGGAAGCTCCGCTGCATCACTTTAATCTGGACCGGCGCGACTTCTTCAAACTGGTCGGCGGCGGTGTGGCCGTTTTTCTGCTGCTGCCGAAAAGCCTGGCGCAGGAATCGGGCCGCAGAGGTTTCGGCTCCCGCGAGCCACTGCCGCAGAATATCGGCGCCTGGCTGCACATTGGCGAAAATGGCGCAGTGACGGTCTATACCGGAAAAGCGGAAATGGGACAGAACATCCGCACTTCGCTGACCCAGGCCGTGGCGGAAGAACTGCACGTGAAGGTTGGCGCCATTACTCTGGTGATGGGCGATACCGATCTGACGCCCTTTGACATGGGAACGTTCGGCAGCCGCACCACGCCCACCATGAACAAACAGCTTCGGCAGGTGGCCTCTGTGGCGCGTGACGTGCTGGTTGGCCTGGCCGCCAGGCAATGGAAGGTTCCTTCTTCACTGCTGGTTGCCAAAGACGGCAAAGTCTTGCAGCCGAACAGCGCCCGTTCGGTAAGTTACGCCGAGCTTGCCCAGGGGCAGACACTGGCCCGGGCCATTGTCGAAAACGATCCGCTGGCCCCCGCGAGTGAATGGAAGGTGGCCGGAACCTCTGTTCCCAAAATCAATGGCCGGGCGTTTGTGACCGGCGAGCACCAGTACGCTTCTGACATCCGGCGCCCCGGCATGATGTTCGGCAAGATGGTGCGACCCTCCGCCTACGGAGCGACGCTGGAATCGCTTGATGTGTCCAAGGCAAAGGCCATGCCTGGCGTCACGGTGGTGCATGACGGAGATTTTGTGGGTGTCGTAGCCCCCAGCGAATTTGAAGCCAGTCGTGCCGCCGCTGCCATTCGGGCCAGCTGGAAAACCACTCCGCAGCCTTCCAGTGGGGAACTTTTCGAATACCTGAAGGCACACGCCGAGCCGGGTGAGCCCGACGGACGCGGTGATTATGAAGTGGGGTCAATGAAGGAAGGCCTGGCCGCCGCACGGCACAGCCTGAAAGCCACTTACACCATCGCTTACATTCAGCACGCTCCGCTTGAGCCGCGGGCCGCAGTGGCGGAATGGGAAGACGGCAAGCTGACCGCGTGGACCGGCTCGCAACGGCCGTTCGGCGTCGAGCAGCAACTGGAAGAAACTTTCCACCTTTCAGAAGGCAAATGCCGGGTGATTCTTCCCGATACGGGTGGGGCGTATGGCGGCAAGCATACCGGCGAGGCGGCCATCGAGGCGGCGCGGCTGGCGCGCGCGGCCGGTAAACCCGTCAAGCTGGTGTGGACGCGCGAGGAAGAGTTTACCTGGGCGTATTTCCGCCCTTCCGGGGTCATTGAAATTACCAGCGGCGTCAACGGGCATGGCCTGTTGACCGCCTGGGAGTTCCATAACTTTAATTCCGGTGGCTCGGCCATCCGTACGCCTTACGTGGTTCCCAACCAGCATATCCAGTTTCACCCCACGAAGGCTCCGCTGCGTCAGGGCTCCTACCGGTCGTTGGCCGCAACCGCCAACCACTTTGCGCGCGAATCGCATATGGATGAGCTGGCGCATAAGGCGAAAATGGACCCGCTGGAATTCCGGCTGAAGAATTTGAAAAACCAGCGGCTGAAGTTTGCCTTCACCGCTGCGGCAAACGCTTTTGGCTGGAACACCCGTAAGGCCCCCAAGGGGCACGGATTCGGAATGGGGGGCGGCGTTGAAAAGGGCGGCTACGTCGCCACCTGCGCTGAGGTTGCCGTGGACCGAAAGAGCGGCGACGTTCGAGTGGTGCGAGTGACCACGGCTTTTGACTGCGGCGCCGTGGTGAACCCCGACGGCCTTCGAAACCAGATTGTGGGCGCGGACATCATGGGGTTGGGCGGCGCGCTGTTTGAGGCCATCGAGTTCAAAGACGGCCGCATCACCAACGGCACCTTCACCCAGTATCGCGTGCCACGGTTCCAGGACATTCCGGAAATTCAGCCGGTCCTGATCGACCGCAAGGACCAGCCTTCCGCGGGCGCCGGCGAAACGCCCATCTGCGGGCTTGCTCCCGCCATCGGCAACGCCATCTTTCACGCCACCGGCAAACGCATCTATTCCATGCCCATGGTTCCGAACGGGCTGAAGAAAACCTAGTTCGCGCCCGCCCGGAACACTCCGTTCCAACACCCCTGACGCAGGATGCCGGACCGCCACCGGCCCACGCCGTTACTTTTCGCCTTCGGACTGCGCGATGAGTTCCACATCCACGGTGATTTTGATCTCGTCGCCCACCAGGATGCCGCCGGTTTCGAGCGCCTGGTTCCAGGTGAGGCCAAAATCCTTGCGGTTGATTTTGGTGGTTGCTGAAGCGCCGACGCGGGTGTTGCCCCAGGGATCCTTTGTCGGCGGGGTCGGTCCCTCAACATCCAGCGTGACCTCCCGCGTGACCCCGTGGATGGTCAGGTCACCGGTTAACTTAAGGCCGTCTGAGCTCTTTTCCGCCCGTTTCGATTTAAAAGTAATCGTCGGGTACTCCTCGACGTGGAAGAAGTCGGGGCTTTTCAGATGATTGTCGCGGTCGTGCTCGCGGGTGTTGATGGTGCTGACGTCGATCGAGGCTTCCGCGGAGAAATTTTCGGGCTGGGTGGGGTCAAACCGGACCTGGCCCCCAACCTTGCTGAATTCCCCTTTGACATTTGAAATCATCATATGACGCACCGAGAATTGCGCATTCGAATGCGCCGGATCGATTTCCCATGTTCTGATTCCCTGTTTGACTGCCGGAACTTGTTGAGTCTGTGCCATTTTGCACCTCCTGTAAGATAAGATGTCTTGTGACGAATATCGTTACAACAAATAATTGAGAAAATAAAAGGTCACCCTTCAGGCAATCGCACCTGTTCCAGCAAAGACGAAAGCTTCCTGAGGTCCTTTGGGGCGACGTGCGCAAAAAGATCGTGCTGAAGGTCCGTCAGGGGCTTGTCCAGAGTGTCCAGCAGCCGGAGCCCTTCGCGGGTGATCCTGGTCTTGACGACCCGCCGGTCGCGTGTGTCGCGAGCGCGGGTGATGAGCTTTCTCTTTTCCAGCCGGTCCAGCAGGCGCGTGATGTCCGGGTCGTGCGTCACCATGCGCTCTCCCGTCTCGCCACAAGTCAGCCCGGCGCTCCCCGCGCCGCGCAGGATGCGCAAGACGTTGTACTGGGTCCCGGAAAGGCCGGACGCCCGGAGCACTTTTTCGACCTTCTGCGACAGCGCGTCGCCCGTCCGCAGCAGGTTGAGGTAGGCTTCCTGCTCGATGCTCGAGAACGGCGCCTTCTGTTTGATCTCGGCCTGGAGTTTCTTTGCCACAACCCCAATATAGTCGTTATGACGACTATTGTCAAGAGGAATATGGGAGGGCGGAAGGCAGATCGGTTTTCCCTCTCACAAGGGCAGGACCCAACAGCATCATTCAGGTCCTTGTTTCAGCCGCCGTAAGGCCCATTCGGCGTGTTCGCGGACGATGGGGTCTATATGCCGGGAGAGTGTTTCGAGCCTGGGGATGAACCGGCGGTCGCCGGAATTGCCCATCACCACGCAAAGGTTCCGCAGCCAGCCCTTGAATTTCGGACGCTTGATGGGCGAACTCGCAAAGACGCGCCGGAAATCTTCTGCGCTCAGTTCCGCAAGCGCGTCGAGCGGTGGATTGAACAGCGAGAAACCGCGCCCCGGCGATGGATCCGTTTCCCCGCCGGATTCTGTATCCCCGGCGTCAGGCGAAGCTGCAAGGGTAATCTGCATGGGCTGGAATTCGGGCAGCGCTGTCGTGGCCGCGCCGGTGCGGCCGAATCCCTTCTGTGCATTTTGGGAACTGACCGCTGAGGGCTGACGGCTGAGGGCTGGTGTCTCGCTTCTGTTCCATGGACAAACGTCCTGGCAGATGTCGCAGCCAAAGAGGTTAAGGCCGATCTTCTCCCGGTACTTTTCCGGGATCGAACCTTTCATCTCGATGTTGAAATAGGCAATGCAGCGGGAGGCGTCCATCACGTAAGGCTCGGCCAGCGCTCCGGTGGGGCAGGCGTCCAGGCAGCGCGTGCAGGAGCCGCACCGGTCGGGAGCGGGCAGGTCGGGTTCAATGGCCAGGCTGGTGAGGATGACGCCGAGGAAAAACCAGGAACCTTTTGAGGGGTTGATCAGGCAGGTATTCTTGCCGGTCCATCCGATGCCGGAATAGCGCGCGAAGGCCCGCTCGACAATAGGTCCGGTATCGACGTAGACGGACGTTTCTGCTCCGGGCGAAAGACTTTCTATGGCCCGCCTTAACTCTTCCAGCTTTTGGCGCATGATCTGGTGATAATCCCGCCCCCATGCGTAGCGGGATATCCAGGCGCGGGGAACGGATGCGTCATCAGATTTTTCGGTTTCCGACCCCGCTGATGAGGAGAGTGCTGCGTTCTCGGTTGAATAGGGGAAAGGTGCGTTATAGACGAGGCCAACGCAGAGAACAGATTTTGCGGAAGGCAAAACCAGCCGCGGATCGTGCCGCTTGGGATTTTCCAGATAGTGCATTTCGCCGCCGTAGCCCTGTTCGACCCACTTGCGCGCGAAATCAAGGTCCTTCCAGATGCCCAGCGGAGCAACGCCGGCCTGGTCAAAGCCCGTTTCAAGAGCTTTTTGTATCAGTTGAGCTTTGAGCATCATCGCACACCATCATAGCCCAGCGAGAGGCAGGTCTGCGGGCAGTTGCTGCGTGGCTGGACAGAATCAAAAAGTAAAATCAATGCGGTTAACCGTTGACCGTACGCACTTGACATGACACCCGCATGCGACATGCCGGTTAAATTTATGCGCAACTGGAAGCCAACGTGTTGAAATTCAAGGAGATTTTCGGTTTCCATTCAGGCTGCAATTATGGCCGTCCAACCCCTCTTTGCTGCAATTCGGCACAAAGTGCTTAGTACTTCGGCTGATGTTTCCTAGAATTCACGCTGTAAGCTTAGGCATGTGAGATCGCAGGAACGAATTGCGGGTAACTGGAAAAGGAACCACATAGCCATCTGGAATTCGTGCGAATGTCGGCAAGGCTCCGGGTTGTTGTCAGGTCTGACATAGAAGCCCAGGATGCTGGCTTCGCACGGCGACAGTTTTTTGCGGGAGTTGTTCTGAGCTGGGGGCGCGAAGCCTGCGGCTGAATGGCCTCGCCCAACGTGAGAGGAACGTAACGCCCTCCCCAAGTAACGGCGGGTGATTATTTCAACGAAGAGGGGTGCAGAATTATGCCACGTATTCGAGGTCAGCGAGCGATGAAGTATTTTGACCGGGCGATCACAGGGACCGCCGGCGCTGTGTTTAATGGTATTCAGTATTTCAATAAGTACAAACCGGCCCCGGCTTTTACGCCGAATTGGTCTGACAAGCCGCTGCTGAAATCCTGGCAGAAGACCAAGCCGAAACTGGGCTGGCCGCGGGAGACCGATTCGCTCTGTCCGGGCTGTGTAAAGGAAGCTCGGGAAGCCATCATTTCCGGCAAGAAGGACTGGAAAGACCTGCTCACCACCAAAGTGGGTGAGATTAAGGCGCAGATCATCGAGCGGGACGGCCAGGTCTGGATGATAAAAGATTGCCCGATCCACGGCCATTATGAAGACATCATGGCGCTCGACGTCAACTTCCTGCAGTGGATTGAGCAGAACTTTCCGGGCCGCGACATCCGGGCCCACAATGACAAGGACCTGCACAATCACGGGTCCAGCACCATCAAACACGGGCGCGGCTCCGTGCTGACCGTGGACCTGACCAACCGCTGCAATATGATGTGCGATCCGTGCTTTATGGATGCAAACCAGGTTGGCTTTGTGCACGAGTTGAGCTGGGAAGACGTCATGGAGATTCTCGACAACGCCACCAAGATCAAGCCGCGGCGTCAGATGTCCGTGCAGTTCTCGGGTGGCGAGCCGACGATGTCGCCCTACTTCATCGACGCGGTCCGTTATGCCCGGAAGAAGGGATTCAACAGCGTCCAGGCGGCTACCAACGGCATCGAATTTGCCAAGAGCAAAGATTTTTGCCGGCAGGCGTTTGAGGCCGGACTGCGGTACGCCTATCTGCAGTTTGACGGCATCGGCAATGACGCCAACAGCCACCGCAAGGTGGGCAACCTGTTTGACGTCAAGCTGAAAGCCATCGACAACATGCACGAGGCGGGGATCGAAATCATCCTGGTGACCACGCTGGTGAACAACGTGAACAATGACCAGGTGGGCCCCATCATCAACTTTGCCCGCGAAAACCCCAAGAAGATCGCCTTCATCGCCTTCCAGCCGGTTTCGTTCACCGGACGCGATGAGGACGTGACTCCGGAGCGGCGGGCCCGGCAGCGCTACACGCTCTCCCACATGGCGGCAGACGTGAAGAAGCAGGTCGGGATTACGGAACCGACCCGCGACTGGTTCCCGCTTTCGCTGATGGGATCGTTCGCCGATTTTGCCGATCTGGTCCACGGGCCGGAAGCGCAGTGGGGCCAGGTCAGCTGCGGCTGCCATCCCAACTGTGGTGTCGGGACCGCGCTGATGATCAACAAGGAAAACAAGGAATGGGCGCCCGTGCCGCAATTCCTGGACATTCCCGGCCTGGTGAAAGACATGCAGAAAATCACCGACGCCGGCCGCGGCAAGTGGTTTTCGAACCTCATGATGGGCCTGGCGTTGCTGAAGAATTACAATCCGTTCGGTGCGCCGCCGAGCCTGGCGCTGTTTGATATCCTGAAGAAGTTTGACAAGTCCTTCGCCCTGACCGGCGAAAAGCGGGCCGACAAGGTCTACGGAGCTTCCAGCCCGGACCGCACGCTTGACGATACGATGAAGCGCCGGTCGGACCCCTGGAACTTCCTTTTCATCGCCGGCATGTGGTTCCAGGACCTGTTCAACTATGACTTCCGCCGGACCGAAATGTGCATCATTCCTTATGCGACGCAGCAGGGCGAAATTTCCTTCTGCGCCTACAACACGGGAATCGGATGGCGGAACATCATCGAGAACATGCACAAGAACGCCACCGTCGCCGAGTGGTACAAGACCCACGGCAAGCATGAAATCTATGCCGCCGGGAAAAAGGTCAACCTGTCTGAGTACGAGCACTCGCTGAAGATTAATGCCGAGGACGCTTCGCGGGTTCGTGAGCTTGCTCACGACGTCCCGATGACAGCGGCCGAGGAACAGCGGGCGCGGCGCAAGGCTGACTACGAAGCCAAACAGGCTCGGGCGGTCTATGAAGAACTGGTTCTCAAGAAGCCCAAGGCCGACCTGGTGCAGATTGGCAGCGCCAAGCAAACCGAGGAATCCGAAGAAGTTTCCGTCTAGTTTCCCCGTGGGGAGTTGAGGCAAAAGAGGCCGCCTGTTAAGAAAGTGACGGGCGGCCTTTTTGTTTGTTCCGCCACTGGATGGAGCGGCGGCTTTACTTTCCAGCGGCAGGACTTCAGGTCGTCAATGCGGCATGCAGTGGCCTTGCTCCTGCCTTGAAGTTGCAGTACGATAAAGAGTGTTCTCCGAGCCTTCGGGAGCTAAAGAGCCTCAAACAATCCATGCCCCGTTGGCCGGCAGGGTGCGCGGAGAAATCCGGGTGCCTCCCGTATTTGGAAAGGGGAACAGGCCTACGCCGAATACGGGTAGGTGTTTTCTTTTTGTAGGCTAGTGCGGGCCGTCTTCCCGGCGCGCCCCCAACCCTGGCGGCGGAAATTTATGCTCAAAGACAGCTACGGCCGCGACATTCACGATCTGAGAATTTCAGTCACGGACCGCTGCAACTTTCGGTGCGTTTACTGCAAGTCGGCGGATCCCAAGAATTATTTCCCTCACCGCAACCTGCTCGGTTGGGACGAGTTTCTGCGGTTGACGCGCATCATGGCCGGGCTCGGAATCCGGAAGGTGCGCGTGACCGGCGGCGAGCCGCTGCTGCGCCCGGGCATCATTGATTTTCTCTCCGGGTTAAAGCAGATCGAGGGCATCCAGGACCTGGCGTTGACGACCAATGGCTATCTTCTGGCGGAGATGGCCTCGGAGCTGGTTCGTGCGGGTGTCTGCCGGGTCAATGTCAGCATGGATTCTTCGCACCCGGACAAGTTTGCTGCCATTACGCGCACACCCGGTTCTTTTGAACGCGTCATGGAGGGTGTGGTCGCTGCGTTGGAAGTGGGATTGCACCCTGTGAAGGTCAATGTGGTGCTGGTCCGGGGATTCAATGAAGGGGAGATTCTGGGTTTTGCGGAACTTGCCCGGAAAAGGAATTTGATCGTCCGGTTTATCGAGTTTATGCCGCTCGATGCCGATCATTCCTGGGACCGCTCGAAGGTGGTGACGGCGCGCGAGATTTTTGAGACCATCCATCCCGTTTTTCCGCTGGAAGAGATCCCTCGCCGGGAAGCGAGCGAGACGGCCCTGCGCTACCGGTTCCGGGACGGCCAGGGTGAAATCGGAATGGTTGCTCCCGTATCGATCCCCTTTTGCGGACAGTGCAGCCGCATTCGCCTGACGGCCGATGGCAAGCTCCGCACCTGCCTGTTTTCGCTTGAAGAACATGACGTCGCGGCATTGCTTCGCGGCGGGGCTGACGACGTTGCAGTCGGAGGTTTCATCCGTGCCGCGGTGGACCAGAAGGAGCCCGGCCACCGGATCAATGAGCCGGACTTTGTACAGCCGTCGCGGACGATGGTTTACATTGGAGGATGAGATCTGCAGCGTCTCCTCCCGGCATCTTGTTTGTGTGCTCTCACTGACGGCTCACGGAGTGTTAAAATAAGGCTTTGGCGGGTCTTACATGACAACAGGCACTTTGAGTCTTTTACCGGAAAATTACGTCGAGTTGTCTGAGCAGGAACTGGACGAACGTATTTTGCAGGCCAAGGCTGCTTTGGGTTCGCGAGTGGTCATCCTCGGCCACCACTATCAGCGGGACGAGGTCGTCAAGTTCGCGGATTACCGCGGCGATTCTCTGAAGCTTTCGCGTCTGGCCGCAAGCCGCAAGGAAGCGGAATATATCGTGTTTTGCGGCGTCCACTTCATGGCGGAGAGCGCGGATATCCTGCGCGAAGAGCACCAGGTTGTGATTCTTCCTGACCTGAACGCTGGCTGCTCGATGGCGGACATGGCCGATCTGGAACAACTGGAGGTGTGCTGGGAGGAAGTGTCCGGCAGGTTAAAAGCAAAGGTTGTTCCTGTGACGTACATTAACTCCACTGCGGCCATCAAAGGGTTTGTCGGTCGCCAGGGCGGGGCGGTCTGCACGTCATCCAACGCCAGAAAGGTCATGGAATGGGCCCTCGAGCGCGGAGAAAAAGGACTGTTTATCCCCGATGAGCACCTTGGAAGAAACACGGCTTATCGCATGGGGATTCCGCTGGATGAAATGGCCGTGTGGAATCCGCACGAAGAATTGGGCGGACTGACGGAAGACACGATCCGACGTGCCCGGGTGATTTTATGGAAGGGACATTGTTCAGTCCACCAGCGATTCCTCCCGGAGCACGTGGACCGCGCACGGAAGGATTATCCCGGGATTCAGATCGTTGTGCATCCGGAGTGCCGCTGGGACGTTTGCGAGAAGGCGGACTCAGTGGGATCGACGGAATTCATTATCAGGAAAATTGAGGAAGGCGGACCGGGCAGCCAGTTTGCCGTGGGAACAGAAATCCATCTGGTCAAGCGACTGGCGCAGGAACATCCTGACCGGTTTGTGGTCTCGCTGGACGATTGCGGATGCCTGTGCAGTACGATGTACCGTATCTCGCCGCTGCACTTGTGCTGGGTGCTGGAGAGCCTTGTAGCTGGTCAGATTGTGAACCGCGTCCAAGTGGATGAAGAAACCCGGCGCTGGGCGCATTTGGCCCTGGACCGCATGCTGGAGATTGTGTGAAGCCTGGCCGAGCCGGATCTTCTTTGACGTTGTCCGTCGGGCAATGGCGATGGTGAAAGAACAGGAACGGAAGAAGGACGGGGCCGTCGCCGACTTTGGTGATGCGCGTTGGAGAAGGGTCTTTATGTCAAGCAAGTATTTCAGCCGTCACGAAGCAGAGCAACTTCTGCCGTTGATCGAGGGATTTCTGAAGCAGGCGCAGGAGCACAAGCAGGCCGTGGATGCTGCACAGACTGAATTGACGAATGCGGCTTCGCGGATTATGGTTCTAGGCGGATCTTATCCCTCGTATTCGGACCTTGTCAGGAAGAAAGCGGAACGGGACCATGCCTCAGCCAGGATTGTTGATACGATTGGCAAGATTCAGGAGACCGGGTGCCTGGTCAAGGATATCGACACAGGTCTGATCGATTTCCCGAGTTTGATTGAAGGGCAGGAAGCTTTTCTGTGCTGGAAACAGGGAGAGCGTCGAATTGAATACTGGCATGGGCTGGAAGACGGATTCGCCGGGCGCAGACGTCTGGATGATGGTTCCCCTGGGGAGCCTGCTTCAGGCTCATCCCGCGTCCAATAAGAAGCATTTTGAAACAGGATGCTTCACCAACCAAGAAGGGAAAATACAATGTCGGATCCATTGCGCAGTGAGTGGGTCAAAAAGCGGACCGGGCCCATCGTGACTCAGATGCATTATGCCCGTGAGGGCATGGTGACGGAAGAAATGGAGTACGTGGCGAAGCGCGAAAACCTTTCGCCGGAGACCATCCGCTCGGAAGTTGCCAGTGGCCGCATGATCATTCCCGCCAACATCCGCCACGTCGAGCTCGAGCCCATGTGCATCGGGGTCGCCTCCAAATGCAAAATCAATGCCAACATCGGGAACTCCGCCACCACTTCCAACCTGCAGGAGGAACTCGAAAAACTGCACGCTTCCGTTCACTTTGGCGCGGATACAGCGATGGATCTTTCAACCGGCGGGGACATTCACGCCATCCGCGAATCCAACCTGCGCCACAGCCCCATTCCTATTGGCACGGTGCCTATTTACGAGGCGCTTACACGGGTGAAGCAGGTTCGCGACCTGACGCCTGAGATCATGCTGGAAGTGATTGAAGAACAGGCAGCGCAGGGCGTCGATTATATGACCATCCACGCGGGCGTTCTTCGGGAATTCATCCCTCTCACGCGTCACCGCATCACCGGGATCGTCAGCCGGGGTGGCGCCATCATGGCCCAGTGGAGCGCAGAGAACAATCAGGAAAATTTCCTTTACACGCACTTTGAGGATATCTGCAGGATCTTCCAAAAGTACGATGTCTCTTTTTCGCTCGGCGACGGCTTAAGGCCAGGCTGTCTGGCGGACGCCAGCGACGAAGCTCAGTTTGCCGAGCTTAAAGTGCTGGGCGAACTGACAAAGAAGGCTTGGGAGTACGATGTCCAGGTGATGATTGAAGGGCCGGGGCACATTCCCATGGACCAGATCAAACTCCAGGTGGACAAGGAAATGGAGTTGTGCCACGAAGCTCCATTTTATACGCTGGGGCCGCTGGTCACCGACATCGCTCCTGGATACGACCACATCACCTCCGCCATCGGAGCGGCGATGATCGGCTGGCACGGCGCATCCATGCTCTGCTATGTGACGCCCAAGGAACACCTGGGCCTGCCTAACAAGGACGATGTGCGGCAGGGCATTATCGCCTATAAGATTGCGGCTCACGCGGCAGACGTGGCTCGCAAGCGCCCCGGCGCCCGCGACCGCGACGATGCTCTTTCCTACGCGCGCTTCCTGTTTGACTGGAACAAGCAGTTTGACCTTTCGCTCGATCCGGAAAGGGCGCGCTCCATGCACGATGAAACTCTTGGCGACGAGTCTTACAAAGATGCCGCGTTTTGCTCCATGTGCGGCCCCAAGTTCTGCTCCATGAACACAACGCAGGTGATGGAGAAACACCTGGGGCTCAATCAGAAAGATCGTGAGCAGAAGTTTGTGGAATTGCTGGCCAAGATTGACAAATAAGCGCGGAGACAATACTTCTTCCAGCCCTGACGCTGAGACCCTGAATCCGCGTGGCGCCGAAGGTTCCCTGCTGCCTTGCGCCTGGCTGAGCCTTTACCACCCCTGCAGATACAGCAGCATGATAACCACGGAAGCCGCCAGGCAATAAATTCCAAACCAATACCATCGACCCTGTTCGAGCCAGCGTGACAGCCACTTGAGCGCCACCAGACCGGCCAGGAAGGCACAAACCATGCCCAGCAGGCTGGGCGCCAGTGCAGTGGCCAGATCGAGGTGAACCCCGGCTTGCGTGCTGGCATGGAGCAGTCGGTAGAGTTCGCGGGCGAAGGCCAGCGGAGTGATGACGACGACGATGGCAAAACTGAATGACTCAACCGGCATGCGGTCGCCACCTGCCAGCAGGGCGCCGGAGATGGTGGACCCGGAGCGAGAGAATCCCCGGAAAGGGATTGCAACACCCTGCAGAATTCCCATGATGATGGCCTGGCGCCAGGTGATCTCGCCATGCCTTGCCCCCGACGGCCTTTCGGGTCTGCGTGCCTCGCGAAGTCCGGCCCAGAGGATCAGAATGCCGGCGGCTGCCAGCGCAGGAGCAATCCAGTTGAGCTTATGGAATAAAGCCTCAATTTCGGCATGGTGGTTTCCGTGGCTCAGCACGTGCTCCACGCCCAGAATCAGCGGAACCGCAACAGCGCCGCTCAGGAAGCACGCCACAAAGCACATGCGAGCGAACCGGATGAAGGCCTCCCGCGATGAGAAGAAGGTGTCTACCCACTGCCGCCAGAAATAGACAATCACGGCAAACATGGTTCCCGTATGCAGCATCACCAAAAGCAGTGCGTTGGCCGGCGTGGACATATTTTCGTGGAGGAGTTTAGCCGCCACAATGACGTGGGCGGAACTGGAAACGGGGAGGAGTTCGGCCAATCCCTGAACGACCGCCAGAATCACGACATAAATCCAATGCATGTGCGTGTGTCCTCTTTGGGGTCCCCGTCAACAAGTCGTCAGGCTTGTTCGCGGGCCAGCGAGCCTGTCTTGCAGGAGTTTGTGGATGTGCGGACCTGGAGGGTTTGTCCTTCTCTGAACCTCTCGCGGCAGGTGAAGACACGCGCGGGTGGCAGATTGCGCCAGATGGTTCTGCATTGGATGGAGCCAAAATACTTGCGAAGGAACGGCAGGGAAGAATGCCGCTGCATCTTGCCGTTCTCGAGGCGCATGCCATGCAGGTACTGGTACTGGGTGTACACGCTTTTCCCGTCCATGAAAGGGGCGAGAACGTCCTGCAGGATACGCTGGCGATGGTCCGGCATAAAGCGGAGCGAGAGAGAGGAAACAACGGCATCAACCCGGTCCAGACCACGTTGTCGCAACTCATCGCCCAGGCTTTCCGCAGGCGCGTTCAGCAGCACCAGGCGCGGATCAGAAAAACGCTTTTCCATGTAACTGACAAATTCCGGGTTGATCTCAAAGGCCAGGAGCGTGGCCTGCGGGGGAAGGGTTTCCAGCAGGACTTGTGTGATGGCACCGGTGCCCGCTCCGAGTTCCACCACCGTCCTCGTTTCATTGATGGACAGGCCTTCCAGCATGGCGCGCGCCAGGTGCCGTGAGCTGGGAGCGACGGAAGCAATGTTCTGGAAATCGCTTGCGGCCGCAAGAGCAAACGTCTTGAAGCTCTGGAATCCCTTCATCGCCTCGGCCAGCGAACTCTTGTACGCCGCGATGTTCTTCATCATGATTTCGACCATATCCGACTCTTCCCGAGATCAACCTGTTCAAGGGATCTTCAATACGATATCGTTGCAGCCCCCAAGATGAAACATAATACCATCTGAGAGGTCCATATTGACAACCCGGCTCCAGAATTCTTTCTTGCCCTGCAACTGGCGGTTATCATCGGCTTTTTGTCCAGGATGTGTGAGTTGATTTCGGGTATCATATCGTTCCTGTGGCAGGGGTTCGAATGTTTTGACGTCAGCCGTGCAAACGCCAGTGCGTCCCATGGCATAATTTACAGATACGAAAGGTGTCTATGACGGAAATTCCAGCGGAAAATAAAGTTCGCGACGAATTCAACCAGTGGGCGGAAGCTGGCCGCGGAGAAGAGATGGAGGACCACCATCTTCCAATCACGCGGCCCGTGCTGCCCCTGATGGACTTAAAGCCCAATGACCGCATTCTGGATCTTGGCTGTGGCAGCGGCTGGCTTTGCCGCCTGCTTGCGCAGCGGGTTCCTGAAGGCCGGGTCGTGGGCGTTGATGTGGCGCCGGAAATGGTCCGGCGCGCCAGAGCCGCTGGCAGGGAATATGCCCACCTCAATTTCATGGAGGGCGCTGCCGATAGAATTCCTTGTGACAACAATTCCTTCAGCAGGATTATTTCGGTGGAGTCCGCTTATTACTGGCCGGACCCTGCGGCAAGCATTCGGGAGATGTTCCGAGTCCTCGCCGAGGGCGGGAGCGCGTGGATTCTGATCAACTATTACCTCGAGAACCCGCATGCGCATCAGTGGGGCCCGATTGTCAACGTTCCAACCCACTTGCTCTCAGCCGATGACTGGAAGGCCTTTTACCGCGAGGCGGGATTTGTGAACGTTCTGCACCGGCAGATTCCTGATCCTACACCCGTCCCGGATGACTATTCGGGCCGCTGGTTTCGAGATGCCGAACAGATGAGGAAATTCCATAAGGTTGGCGCGCTGCTGGTGCATGGAAGGAAGCAGAAGACATAAATGGCCGCCGGGTCTTAAAGGCATGGCCTGGGCGTTGCTTCGTGGCCATCCTGGCATGAGTTGCTGGCCGGAGTTTTCCATTGTTAATTGAATTCAGCGAGCGGCTCGCGAAACATCGCCTGCTCGCAGGCGCGATTCTGGGAGCCATCACTTTTGCAATTTTTTCGGGGTCGCTGGCCAACGGTTTTGTCTACGATGACAATCCGCAAATCCTGCAGAATGCTTTTATCCTGAATGCCCATCTGTGGAAGCAGATTTTTACAGGCTCCGTCTGGTCTTTCCAGGGCGGCAAAACCAACTTCTACCGTCCGTTGCAGTTTGCCTGTTACTGGGCTCTGTACCGCGTTGGCGGGCCCAACCCGGCGGTGTTTCACCTTCTGAATTTGCTGGTCTACGCGGCTTCCGCTGTGGCTGGTCTACCGGCTGGCAAGGAAGCTTTGCAATAATGACGTCGTTGCTCTTGCCGGTGCCCTGCTCTGGGCGCTTCACCCGGTACACGTGGAGGCCGAAGCCTGGATTTCCGCCCTGCCTGACATTGGCTTTGCTTTTTTTACTCTTCTGGCCCTGCTGTGTTTTGTGCATGCTGAACAGGACGGCCCAAAGCAACGCCGTTACCATGTGTTGGCTGCTATGGCATTTTTCGTTGCCCTGTTTTTCAAGGAGATGGCGCTCAGTTTCCCACTTCTACTGCTGGTTTACTGGTTTTTCCTGGGCAGGCCGGAAAGCTGGTTTCGCCGCCTGTTGCGGTGGTCGCCCTACGTGGGGGTCGCAGTCGCGTATTTAGGGGTGCGGCACCTTGCGCTGGGTTATCTCACACAAGTTGGACATCTCTGGGGAATCTCGCCGCGCATTGCCGGAGCCGCCGTGGCACTGCTGGGCCAGGATACGAAGATCCTGCTTTGGCCTGCCCATTTAAACGTTTTTCGAATGTTTTATCTGGGCCCTGGTTTGCATTCACCATGGCCATGGATCACATTGCTATGCCTGGGCGCTACGCTCTGGATGCGCAGGCGTGAGCCCCTGCTGGCATTTCTAATAGCCTGGTGGCCGGTAACGCTGTTGCCGGTATTGGACATCCGCCAGCTCAGTTTTCCTCTCCTGGCAGACCGCTTCCTCTATTTTCCTTCGGTGGGTCCATGCCTTGCCGTGGCTTATCTGCTGCTCGACTGGCTTCCACGCCGGTTCCCGCGCGCCCGTATGGTTCCGGCCGCCGCGTGCGTGATGGGCCTGGCCATGATTTTTTGTGGAGTCCAGGCTCTGCGGGCCATTCCCCGCTGGCGCGACAACAACACTCTTATTCATTACTCTCTGACCCAATCGCCCGATTCGCCCCTGCTACACATGTCGCGAGGAGTGGTGCTCGAATACGAGAAAGGAGACCTGACCGGCGCGCTGAGGGAATACAACAAAGCCAGGCGGCTGAACCGGGCGAGTTCGTGGCCGTTAAACCTCGATCACGACTACTACCTGGCCGTTGGACGAATTGCCCAGCGAACCGGAAAAAGGCAGGAAGCAATTGAGGACTTCGGGAAGGCCCAACGCGCCGCGCCTGACAGTTCGCAGCCGAGCGACGCGCTGGGCGCCGTTTATTTTCCGCGAGGTGATTACACGACGGCTGCAAAATACTTTGAGCACTCGGTGAAGGCGGATCCTCAGGATGTTACTGCCCGTTTCTACCTGGGCACCTGCTGGATGAAGCTTGGCAAGTACCATCAAGCCGCGGCGGAATTCCACGCTGCGCGCAAGGTTGTTCCCGATTACTGGCAGGCTTACCAGGCCGAAGCCAGTGCGCTGGAAGCAGCAGGAGAGCCCGCTGCGGCCAAACGGGTGCGGGACGAAATCCAGAAACCCTGACCTTGGCAACAGGGAAGTCCTTTCTGTTTCTCAAGGCAGTTTACATTTGAAGTGTGGTTTAAGGCTCGACTCTGGCGGTATAATAAGGGCCGAAGACTACGAGTTCAAAACGCGGGGTGAGCCGGGGCGCTGGCGCAGTCCGAAAGAGTAGGTTGGCTGAAGTGCTTGTCCTTTCAGTTAGTACGGACTCTGTCTACCGCAGGAATTTCTGATCATCAATTCGACAATATAGACAGGCGGAGAGGAACTCTCTAGACCTGAACGATGGGGGTGCTATGGCTGAGTTTGTAAGAGTGGCGAGTTTGTCCGAGCTGGATACTGGAGTTGCAAAAACTGTTGAGGTCAATGGCAAGTCGATCGCCCTATACAACGTGAACGGAACAGTATATGCCACGGACAACACTTGCCTTCACCAGGGCGGGCCTCTGGGGGAGGGTATGCTGGAGGGCGATGTCGTCACGTGTCCCTGGCACATGTGGCAGTATAACGTCCGCACAGGAGAAAACCTGGAAGACAGCCTGCTGAAGCTGGATACCTATCCCGTGCAGATTGAAGGCGACGAAATCAAGGTGGCCGTCTAGGGGCTTGCACGCTGAGCTTGCCAGACTATCCGCCTGTTTTATCGTGGACATATTCGATGGGTATGGACAGGAGCCGAACGTGGCTGACCAGTTCTGGGAGGGGGTTCGTGACGGGAAACTGAGGTTGGTTGACCTGACTCATACCCTGGAACGAGACTCTCCTTACTGGCCGGAAGAGGCTCCGGGCAGTCCCTTCCACACGAGCGTTGCCACGACTTACGGGGAAGACGGAAATTTCACCCGCAACCTCAGTATGCCGGAGCATTTCGGCACGCATATGGACTCTCCGGTGCATTTTGACCCCAAGGGTGAAAGCGTTGATCGGATTGATGTCGGGAAATTATTCGCACCGGCTGTTGTGATTGACGTCAGTTCTGCCGCCAAGTTGCATGCCGACTATCGTGTGACGGCGCAGGACCTCGATGGCTGGATTGAGAGGCATGGAGCGATTCCCCCATGCGCCGTGGTATTTTTCCGGACCGGCTGGGCTGAGCGCTGGCCCTCGCAGGAAAAGTACATGAATGCGGATAGCAACGGCGTTCTGCACTTTCCCGGACTTTCAGTGGAGGCGGCACGTTATCTGATGGACCAAGCGCAACCGGTCGGGATTGGCATTGACACGAGCAGTGTCGATTACGGCCCGTCCACGGATTGCCCGGTCCATCAGCTCACGATGCCGGCCGGCATCTATCACCTGGAGAACGTGGCGAACCTCAGCCAGCTGCCCGTAACCGGATTCAGCGTGATCGCTTTGCCTCTCAAGCTGGGCGGCGGCTCAGGGGCTCCCGCCCGGGTCATCGCATTCGTCCCGACCGAACCTTAAACTTATCACTGAAGCCTATGCCTGAACTCCCGGAAGTTGAAACAGTTTTGCGCGGCCTGCGCAAGCGTGCGCTTGGGCGGCGAATCGTCGCGGTCGAGGTCCTGCACACGGGCATCATCGCCGGCGATGTGGAAGATTTTATCTCGCGGGTTGCAGACAGAACCGCCGTCGCCGTGCGGCGGAAGGGGAAAGTGCTGGCCGTGGAGCTGGCGGGAGCGAAAGGTTCAGACGTCGGCTATCTTATTCTCCGTCTGGGAATGACCGGCCAGGTGACCCTTCAGCCGCTTGACGTTCCTCTGGAGCCCCACACGCATGTCCGGATGCTTTTCCAGGGAGGGAAAGAGGAGTTGCGTTTTCGCGACGTCCGCCGTTTCGGCCGGCTGCGCTGTTTGACGCGTGAAGAATTCGAGGCGCTGTTCGAGAGCCTGGGGCCGGATGCGCAGCAGGCGACGGAAGAGGAATTTCTGCGCGCCATGCGTGGCCGCCGGGGAGCCCTGAAGAGCTGGCTGCTGAATCAGCAGGGAGTTTCAGGCTTGGGGAACATCTACGCGGACGAGGCCCTGTTTGAAGCCGGCATTCATCCGCTCGCCCAGCCGGGCCGGGTTTCCACTGCCTCCGCGCACCGCCTTTTCCGGGCGGTGCAGAAGGTTCTCAAGCGCGCCGTCAATCTTCAGGGAACCACTTTTCGAGATTATGTTGACATCGAGGGCCGGCCCGGCAACTTTCATCAGCGGTTGCGGGTTTATCAGAAAACCGGCAAGCCCTGCCCGCGCTGCGGTACCCCCATCCGCCGCGTCGTGATCGCAGGACGCAGCAGCCATTTTTGCCCGCATTGCCAGCGCCGCCCCAGCCACACGGCCACAATTCGCGGACCTCGGACGGTCAGCCGCAAACATCCCTGAAGAAACCCTGCTTTTTCAATGGCCGCTGAATTTCTGTCCGGGCAGTTGCCTGCGCCCGAGGTTCTGTTATAATCCGCTTGCCATTCGTGACGTCATCCGATATGGTGAGCGCTACTCAGCCGAAGGCTTGCAGGACTTCAATGCTGTTCAAGACTTTCAGCGCCGCAACTTACGGAATCGACGCCTACCCTGTTGAGGTGGAGGTGGATATCTCGGCCGGCAAGCCGGACTTCACCACGGTGGGGCTGCCCGACGCCGCCATCCGGGAAAGCCGCGAGCGCATCAAGGCGGCCATCAAGAATTGCGGCCTCGAGTATCCTTTCCAGAGCATCACCGTGAATTTGGCGCCTGCTGACGTCAAGAAGGAAGGCTCGGGTTTTGACCTGCCGATTGCGCTCGGCATCCTGGGCGCCAGCAACAGCGCGCTGCTGAATAGCCATTTGAAGAGTTACATTTTTCTCGGCGAACTCTCGCTCGACGGTGGCATTCGACCCATCAAGGGCGCGCTGTCGATTGCCGCCATGGCCAAGCAAAAGGGAATCCGGACCCTGGTGGTTCCGGTGGAGAATGCTCCGGAGGCGGCCGTGGTGGGCGACGTTCAGGTTTACGGCATGCGCTCGCTGCCGGAAGTGGTTGACCTGATCAATGGTACACGCGAGTTCCCGGCCACCAAAGTGAGCACGGCGGAGATGCTGGACCAGAGCGGCAAGTACAATGTGGATTTCCATGACGTCAAGGGCCAGATGCATGCCAAGCGCGCCATTGAAGTAGCCTCCGCCGGCGGTCACAACATTCTGATGATCGGCCCGCCCGGCGCAGGTAAGACGATGCTAGCCAAGCGCATCCCAACCATCC
The DNA here is from genome assembly GCA_963783155.1 of uncultured Acidobacteriota bacterium. Taxonomy (GTDB): domain Bacteria; phylum Acidobacteriota; class Terriglobia; order UBA7540; family UBA7540; genus SCRD01. The sequence goes on from CAWANC010000006.1 coordinate 628,495, forward strand.
TGCCACCACTCACATTCAATGAATCCATCCAGACCACCAAGATTCATAGCGTGGCCGGAGTGCTCGATCCCGGCACGGGCCTCGTGGGCGCGCGGCCGTTCCGCGCACCGCACCACACCATTTCAGACGCAGGGCTCATTGGCGGCGGCGCCGTTCCACGTCCCGGCGAAGTGAGCCTGGCGCACAACGGTTTGCTTTTTCTGGATGAACTGCCGGAATTCGCCCGCAATGTGCTGGAGGTGATGCGCCAGCCGCTTGAAGACGGCTCGGTCACCATTTCCCGTGCGGCCATGTCGCTGACCTTCCCGTCTCGATTTATGCTGGCGGCGGCCATGAATCCCTGCCCGTGCGGCTTTTTCAACGACCCATCTCGTGATTGTTCCTGCACGCCCCCCATGATCCAGCGGTACGTCTCCAAGATTTCAGGTCCGCTGCTCGACCGCATCGACATCCACATTGACATGCCCGCCGTGAAGTACAGCGAACTGCGGCAGAGCTTGGGCGGCGAAAGCTCGCAGGAGATTCGGAAGCGCGTTGTGGATGCCCGCGAGCGGCAGTTGCCACGCTTCCAGGGAGAAAAGATTTACTGCAATGCTCAGATGAGCCCGCGTCAGCTCCGGAAGTACTGCAACATCTCGGCGGAATGCGAAAGGCTGCTCGAAAGTGCCATGACTCGCCTCGGCCTTTCCGCCCGCGCACACGACCGCATCCTCAAAGTCTCGCGCACCATCGCCGATCTTGACGGCGCCGAATCCATCGGCTCCGCCCATATCTCTGAAGCCATCCAGTACCGCTCGCTCGACCGTAACTACTGGGCGTGAAGTGGCCTTCGTCATCCGGTTGAAGATCCACCGGGTAAAAGGGACTTTCTGGGGTTTGGGGTCTTCGTGGCTTTCTGTTCGCCTGTGGGAGCCTGCGCGAGAGACTCATTTCCTGTATAATAAATTTCTGCGGTTCACACCAGTCTCGGGTACGGGAGCGGCCCGGGGAATTCCTTAAGACACGATTTAAGTGGAGGTTTTTGATGGCGGAACACATGGTCAAATGCGTGAAATACCAGAAAGAGTTGCCGGGGCTGGATGAGCCGCCCTGGATCGGAGAACTAGGTCAGCGGATTTACGACAACGTATCCAAGGATGCCTGGAAGCTCTGGCTGGAACACCTGAAGATGCTGATCAATGAGTATCGCCTGACCCCCGCAACCCCGGAATCGCAGGAAATCATCGCCCAGCAGATGGAGCAGTTCTTCTTTGGCGAAGGGGCGGCGCTGCCTCCGGGATACGTCCCGCAGCAGAAAAAGTGACAGCTTGAAAAGTTGGCGGCAGGTGTCTTTCCCGCCGTGACGCGGATTATTTGGCGATTAGCGAGTGCTGAAGCCATGCCCTGACGCCTCTGATCACAACCTGCCTAATGCGCCACTTCATCCAATCACCGGCAGTGCCTGACCGATCACAAAATGTAATTTCCGATGGGCGTCGCGCAGAGCCTGTTCGACGAACTCGTGCGACGCCCCTCGGGCGAAGATAAATCCGGGATAGCTCGTTCCGCCTGGAAGGGGCGTCAGCTTCTGGTTGGGACGGGCCGTAATGATGATGTCTTCCACGCCGGGAGTCTTGCCGGCCTTCTCGACTCCTTCGACGCGCTGAAAGATACCTGCCTGAGGAACCGGAATCATCATCACGCCGGACGCGGCTTCCTCCCGTCGGATGGTTTCAACCTCTTCCCCCAGCGCCAGCCGGATAATCAGCTCTTCGAGCGAGATATTGGCATCCTTGCCAGGCGCGCGGAAGCGTAGCGCCCTTGAGCACAGCCCGCCGATGGAACGCGCGGCCACTTCCAGAATCCACGCCTCCCGACTGTTGACCCGCAGTTCGGCGTGCAGAGGGCCGTGGTGGAGGCCGAGGGCCTGCACCGCACGGCGCAACTCTTCCATGATTACCGCCTGGGTTTCCAGCGGAAGGCGCGAAGGCGTTACATAGATACTCTCTTCAAAAAAGGGTCCAACCAGCGGGTCCGGTTTGTCGAACACGGCCAGCACTTTCAGCCGGCCGCGATCGACCATGCCCTCAACGGCGATTTCTTCTCCCTCGATGTACTCCTCCACCTGTAAATAATCGCAGACCTCGTCCCCCCTGCCGCGGATTTCCGGCGAGCGCAGCAGGGACCGGATTCGCTGAAACGCGCTGATGAACTCCTGCGCGTTGTTGGCGCGAATCACTCCGCAGCTTGCGGAGAGCGCCAGAGGCTTGAGGACACAGGGGAAGCCGATGTGTGCAACTCCCAGTTTCACGATGTCTTCTGGATCAGCATCAATGGGGAAGCGGACAAAACGCGGAACGCGGAGCCCGCACTCCTGCATTCGCCGGCGGGAACGATATTTGTTGCGGCAGATATCGGACGTCTCGGGGCGATGGAACAGCAGCCCGAGCGCTTCTGCTGCTCTGGCGGCGGTAGGTGGCGTCGAGTCGCCCAGGGCAACTATGACGTGGATCGGCTGGCGGCGGACACTTTCAACGATTTTCCCGGCGGCCTCATCGGGATTTTCAAACTTTAACGCCAGAGCGCCGTCCTGCCATGGGTCGTCCAGCACGTGGCAGCGGTCGGTTCCGAAGGCGACGGCAAGACCCAGCTTTTCGGCAGCCTGGACGAACGCCCGGGTCTGATAGCCAGTGGTCGTCGTCAGCAGCAGCAAACACCGTTTTTCGCCTTTTGGAGTCGCTTGCCCGGGTTCGGCAATGTGCTTTACCATCGTGCTACACCGGCGCGAAGTCGCCCTTATGCGTGTCGTAGAACTTCTTCATGCCAACGTTGGCCTCAAGGATGACAGGCAGCCGGTTCTGGAGTTCGACGAGCGCGCGGGCAGGAATTGAAATCAGGACCTCTTCGTCCTTGATGTCGGCAAATGTCCGCGCTCCCATGCACGCCATGCTGATGGTTGTGTCATTGCTTTTCAGAGACGAAGGGATCACCGCGCAAGCCGGCCGCCCGAGAGTGCGGCTTTCGTGTCCTGTGCCCCAGGATGCGACGCCGCTGGCTTCCGAGATCATCATGGCCTGGAGAGGGGTTGCCACCAGCAGGACGACGTCCGGCTGGATTTCGCCAAAATCCTTGAGCGGGCCGTAGACGATTATTTTGTGCTTCTTTTCCACGGTTGGAACATTGCTGGCTTCGGCGGCTTCGAGATAGGAAATCTTCCCCATCATGCCAATCAGTTCCATGGCGTTCGTTGAAACCGGCTGCGGGATCTGGAATCCCTGGGTGATGGCGCCGATGGGGCAGTTGTAATGGTCCGAGGCCGTGGCGTAGAACAGTTCGCTCTCGGCGGCTTTCCAGAAAGTACATGCTGATGGAACGGCCTCTTCGTAATGTTTCACTCCGCCGGGCGCTTCATCGAGAAACGCAATCCCAACGGGCGCGTGGCTCAGCTTCAATTTTTCCAGTAGACTCGTTGCAAATTCTGCGTATGCCAAGGGGTCCTCTCTTTCTTGATCTCTGCCCCTCACCGGGCAGGTTGAATGGTGTGTCCAAATGGCACTGCAAGCGCCGGTTCAATCAGACAAACGCTTCGCCATGAGGCATGGAGGCCAACTGGTCTCCGGTAGGCTCGGCTCAGCAATACCAGGGTTCGGTCAGATAAGGGATGGCCGCGGGGTCCAGTCGATCATCAGGTTCGAACGGGCCGACCGGCTCGATCCCTGCCGCTTCACAGGCCATCGCCGACACACGGTGGAAGATCTGCCGCCGGGAGGCTTTCTTTTTCCCGGACTCGTGAACAGCGCTCTGAACTCTTGCGCACAGCTCGTCCACTCTCGGGTCAGGGCTGGACCAGGGATAAACCAGGGCTCGTTCATCAAACGGCCCGACCCTTCGGGAGATTTCCGCCAGTTCCAGCAGCCGCGAGCCCGCGGGGATCAGGAGGCGAATGCCGAGCTGGATGGGCGCAACGTGATCGGAAAGCCCGAGCTGCTGCAAACCGGCGATAGATCTGCAATAGCTTTGCAGCGTCGTCCACGGAGTGAAAGCGACAAAGGTGGGCGAGATCGGCAGGTTCGCCTGCCGGCACAGTTCCAGCACCCGGACAAAATCTCTGTAAGTATGCCCCTTGTCGAGCTGGCGAAGAATTTCGTCATCCAGAGATTCCACGGCACTGGTCACAAACGCACACCCGGTATCGCGAAGTGTTGGCAGGAACTCCGCGTGCTTCAGCAGGTGTTCCACCTTGATGGTGGCGTCATAGGTGAGCGCCGGGTGCTCGGCATGCAAGGCGGTGACGATCCGCACGGCATGGCGGATGCCGTTGAAGAAATCAGGATCGCCAAAGGTGACATGCCCGGCTCCCATTGCCACCTGCCGCCGGATATCTTCCAGCACCACTTCCGGCTGGACAACGCGGAAAATACCGTCGTAAACGGGGACGATGGGACAATGGCGGCAGCGATGTTTGCAGCCCCGGCTGGCTTCCGTGTAGCCGGCGATTCGAGAGTTGCCGTCGCTCAAAACAAGCTTTGCATAGCGGCTGAGCGGGGGCAGGGATTCCCGATCCGGCGCCAGAAAATTCTGCCGGGCCAGAGAAATAGCGGGCCGCGGCTGGCTCCCGGGCGGGGGCGAGGGACTCCGCAACTGCTCCATCGTCGCAACCAGGCCTTCCTCAAATTCACCACCCAGAATTGTTTGTACCCCCAGCTTGCGCAGGAACGCTTCATTCACCGGCGCATAGAGTCCATAGCAGCAGAGGTGCGCGCGCGGATTGAGTTTCTGAATTGTAGGAAGTATCTGCGCCGCCAGGCGCGTTGCCGTGTGCATGGGTACATAAATCGCAATGAGGTCGGCGGACCTCACGTCTTCCTCGTCGAGCGGCTGGCATGAGAGATCGAGACAGGTAACCGCAGAGCCTGCCCGCCGGAGCCAGGCGGCGGGAGACGCCAGGCCGAATGGCTGGCGGCCAAGTTCGTAAGTGGAGATCAGAACGCTCTTCAACGGAACCGACCCGTTTAGCTGAAAGGATTCAGATGAGTTGACCAAAGGTCATCTTAGCAGGCGCCGGGATAATCCTCAAAGACCGGCCGGCGTCCGGCAGCATTCACCCACCACAGGGAAATCCTCCCGTCGCGGCAGTGGGCCTCGGGTTCGGGGACGGGCAGGGTTGCTGATGGTGCTTGATTTTTTTGGTTTCTGTCCATAGCATAAAGATTGGTACTGCTTTGTTCCCGGAGTTCGTAAGAGGCATCGGGTGCTGACGGCGGTTTACCTCCTCAGGTTCTATGGGTGTTGGATCGTCCGGGGCTCCACCTGAACAGGCCATCTGAATCCCGGCCTGAATGGTCACACCGATTATTTCTGAGGGCCGGCCTGCCCGGACATGAAGATCCGCGAGATCGGGGCAGGGCTTCCACTCGGAGCTCTAAGCTGAACGCCAACCATGTGACGCATGGATAGCCGTGGCAAATCCTGAATTTGCGTCCGCTGGTGAAGCTGAGCGCGCCGAATTTCACGAGAAGAGAGGTTGTAGAAAAACTTTTATGAGACCCTTTCGAACCATGGCTGTGATGTTCCTGGCAGCAGGAGCTCTCGCTTTCAATGCAACACTGTCATTTGCTGCCAACAAGGTCAACGGTGCCGACATTTTCAGAGAAAAATGCTCAATGTGTCATGGGATTGACGGCAAAGGGTATGCTGCCATCAAGACCCCTGATTTCACCGATCCCAAATGGCAGGCTGCCCATCCTGATAAGGAACTGAAGGACGCCATCGAAGATGGCGTTAAAGGTACAGCCATGGTTTCCTTTAAGGGGAAGCTGAGCCAGCAGGAGATGGCGGCTGTTCTAAAGTACATTCGTTCACTGGGCGCGAAGAAAAAGGAATAAGCCGAAGGGGTTTCCCTTCTGTCGCAGGGGCCAGTGCCTTTTCGACGACGCTCTCCAAACCCCCTTCTGGAGTCGGCGGTTGGTTTCTGTATTACTCCGGCCTGTTCTGAAGAATCCGCCGCGAAAATAGCAGAAGATGGACGGTGGCCTCCATCAACCGTATTGTCTGATTACCGGCCTTCGATGGACGGAAGATCACTTTCCGAAATCTCTGGAATCTTAATCCCTGGGCTCTACAGATGAAATCTACTTTATTGCTTCCGGGCAGGCAGGCATGCTCCGTGCTGCCTTGGAATTGTGTCCTCGCGGAATCGAAACAATCTTGCTGGCGCTTGGTCCGTAATGGTCCTATGATGAGAACAGTTGGTATCCTCAAAGTCATTTCCAAATCCAATGAAGAGGTTCTGTAATGGGCAGGAAGTATAAACAGCAGGGCTACATGGACTCCGGTGGCGGAGAGCGTAATGGGCGGCCGCAGCAGAGGAAGCCTGAAAACTTCGGTCCCCGGACCCCGACGATGCCAGGTCATCGTTCAGTCTGGCGGTGTGCATCCTGCGCTGCGCTTTTGCCGGCTGGGATTGACCAGCAGGCGAAGTGCCCCAATTGTGGGGCTGAACTGCACAGTTGCAGGCAGTGCACTTTTTTCGATACAGGAAGCCGGTTTGAATGCACCAGGCCTGTGACGGCGCGGATCCCGAAAAAGGATGCCCGCAACGAATGCTCCTTTTTCGCTCCCCGGACTACCATTGAACGGGAAACTTCTTCATCGAAGCCTCTTGACGCCCGTGCAGCTTTTGAAAACCTCTTCAAAAAGTAATCGCCGGACGCAGATGTTTTCCGCGCCTCGGCCGGGACTGTAAGTCTTCCGTCTACCGCCAGGGACAGTTCCGTGCTATCCGAAGATTTTCTGGCGCGCGGCCTCAGAGATCGCCACTACAGCAGGGTTCTTGATTTTCCTTTCCACTGAAATGGCATAGAAACGGGGACGGACGGCGCTGGTGCGCCCGATCATCCCGAAACCGTACTGGCGCATTTCTGCGTCGAGTATGGAGGGGGCTGCGAAGGCGCCGTGTCCGGCCTCGGCAAACGTCCGGAGCAGTGAAAAGTCATCAAACTCGCCGACGACGAGGGGACGCACCTGCTGCTGATTGAACCATTGTTCGAGATTGACTCGCAGGGAACTGTCTCCCGTGGGAAGCAGGAATGGGATTCCATTCAGGGAGTGGGGGAATCGGCGCCGCAGCCTGGCCGCATTCCTGCGCTTTTCGTAGAAGGCCACGTCACACTCGCCGAGCAGATGATTAAACGCTCGCACCTTAACCTGCGGTCCAACGGGCGTGTCGGCAAGAACCACGTCCAGTTCATTGACTGCAAGCTCTGCCAGCAGGCGGTCAATCCGATGTTCGTGGCAGATGACGCGGACGGAGCCGGGGAGTTGAAGGGCAGGATGGATCAGATGATAGGCGATCCACTTCGGGAGCGGATCGGCCACTCCCACGCGCAGCCGAAGGGGATGACCGGTGGGATGGCCCTGGAGCGTTTCCTTCAGTTCGCGCCCCAGTGAGAAGATTTCTTCAGCGTAGCGGAACGCCATGCTGCCCGCCTCGGTTAAAACCAGCCGGCGGCCGGAGCGCATGAAGAGTTTTTCGCCGAGCTGGTCCTCAAGACGCGAGACCTGGGAACTGATGGTGGGCGGCGACAGCAGAAGCTCCTCTGACGCCCTGGCGATGCTGCCGGTCCGCGCCACCGTCCAGAAGTAAAGAAGGTGGTGATAATTGATCCATTCCATAGAACTATTATAGATAGAAAAAATCTATTAATGACATCGAAACTTTCTACTTTTCTAACGGAGGTGGAATAGTTAAAAGTATCTATGTGCGGCGCACTGTGACCCATGGGGCAAACCTTAAACAGGGAGGACACATTTATGCGGCTCACACTTGGCAAAATCGGTTGGGGAGTGGTTGGGACTTTGTTTCTGATAACTCCTATTTTTGCTTCCGATTCAAATTCAAGGGCCGATGCAAAGGCCGACAACTCACCCACTTACAACTGGGCATACACGGAGGAGGCTTCCGGGCTGCTCCAGGATGTCCGGACGCTTTCGGCACAGGCTGCTGAGGGCGCCGAGCACTTGAAATCCGCCTCGCGGTTGAATTCTCTCGACTGGAGGAGCCACGCGCTGCACCTCAACGAGATCAGCGCGCACATTAACACGATGGGCACGAAGCTGGACCGGCTGCAGGAGATTCACGGCATGATTGCGCCGTGGCAACAGAAGGCTGTGGAGCGGGTCATGCCGAAGGCTGCGGCCCTGGCCGCCCACGCTGAAGAGGCCATTGTTCACCTGAACGAAAATCAGGGCAGTCTGTGGGTGCCGCGCTACACCCACCGCGTCAACGCCATTTCGGAGCACGGCGAGGAAATCAACAGGACGGTCAGCATGTTCCTGGACTATGGGAAAACCTCTGACCGGCTGAAGGGGCTTGAAACCCAGATCGAGTTCACCGGGGCGTAAGCGGGATTTCAGCGGGGACCACATCGCAAGGTGCTGGCTGCGCAGCCGGGAGCCAGCCTGAGGAGAACATCCCGGAGGAAACTGCAGGTTGGAAGACGATCTGCCGATAGGATAGCAATGGGGTCCCCGTGATTTTAACCTGACCAGAAAAGCTGGGTTGAATGTCGCGGGATGGAAGGGCTTTACGGGTTCTTCTATTGACTCTGCCAAAACAGGAGTCTACGGAAAACGAAGAGGTTCCGACAAAAAACAGGAGGAAAGATTATGAAGATCACAGAGGTGGGCGCCCTTGGAACTGAAAATCTTGTTCAAACTGGGCCCAGGGTTCTGATGGTAATTGACGATCCTGTGAGCCTTGACCACCACAGCGAACTCCTCCGCCTCCTGGGTTACGAGGTGCTGGCTTGCGATTCCTATGGAGAGGGCCTGGCGATGTTGCAGAACGAGGCGTTTGACCTTGTGACCGTGGGGCAGGGCAGCATGTTTTTTGAAGGTAAAGACGTCGTGATGCGGGCACTGGAAATCGACAGGAGCATTCCCGTCCTGGTGCTGGCGCGGAACTCAGACATGGAAAATTACCTGGAGGCCATGCAGCTGGGTGCAGTCGATTATCTTGAAATGCCTGTCCCTCCGGAAGAATTTATGAGAGTTCTCCGCACCCACCTTCTCTATTCGCTCGGCCGCCGGACTGACGCCTAGCGACGGATGCCGGTCATCCGCTCCGGCATGCTGGACCCCACTGCGCCAGCAGGCTTGTTGCGGCCATGCTGGCCGCGTTTGTGAGCGTGTGAGGGACTTAAAGCCCCAGCCCGCCCCCGAGGGCAGGCCGTCGTTCATCACTGGTTCGGCGTTCGCAATATCGCTCGAATGAATTCCGAAGTCCTTTCCCCGTCCGCACATGCTTTGCCCCGTTCGGAGCAGGGTTCACATGCCCAAATGAGCGCCGCGAGCCTTTCACGGCAGGAAGAAGTGTGTTAGCCTGAAAGTTGAGCCGGATGGGGGCGTCTGAGCCCACCGCCGCACGATGATTTATGCCCTCGATTGTGCCTTCACTGCTTGCAGGAGACTTTGCCCGGCTGGGGGAATCTCTGGATACAGTCGAGGCGCTGGGAGTCTCCGCCGTCCATATCGATGTTGTGGACGGGCATTTTCGGCCGGGGATTTCAGTGGGTCAGCCGGTGGTGAAGAGCATTTGTAAAGCGACCCGTCTGAAGGTGGACGTTCACCTTCTGGTTGAGCGCCCTGAGCGCTATATCGAAGATTTTGTTAAAGCTGGCGCAGACTCTCTTTCATTCCACCTTGAGGCAACGCAGAACGTAACTCTGGCTATCGACTCTGCGCGAAGTCAGGGGATTAAGGTGGGTCTGGCAGTGGATGTGGCTACGCCGGTGGGCGCTTGTTTCGAAGTGCTGGAAGACCTTGACTTCGTGCTGCTTGAGACAGGTGCAGGCGCCATGTTGCCGCGTTCACTTCATCGAGTGGCCGTCCTTGCAAAAGAGCGCGAGACCCGTGGATTGAATTTTTCGATTGCAGCGGAAGGGCACATCGGGACCGGCGAGGCGAAGGAATTGTTTCCTGCGGGTACGGACATCCTTGTGGTGGGTTCAGCCATCTTTGATAAGAAAGAGGGTGGTGACGCCCTTCGTGTGCTTGCGCGGACTCTGAGCGGCAACTCCACTGTCGCCGGGCAGGAGATGGAATCCCAGGTCCACTAGCTTGGGCCGTAAGGGTCCTTCTTTCGTGTGCCAAGGGATGCCGGTACATCCATGGGAAGGTGATGGGCTTTCTTAAAGAAATCATGACAGACGGGTTAAGGCAAAGAGCGCGGGGCAGGATCCAAAGGACGGTGGTGTGTGTTCGGAGGTCCGGGCCTGCGCTATTGTTCCTGCTGGTTGCAGGTGTCATGATCTTGCCCGGCTGCGTCTTACTCGTACGCAGGGGCGCCACGAACAACCTGCTTCCAACCGGCCAGCAGCCTGATAAGGTTCTCTATCAGAAGTCTATTGACGCCATTGACCATGGCCACTATGACGTTGGGCGGCTGACGCTGCAGGCGCTCCTCAATACGTACCCGGACAGCGAATATCTGGCGAAGGCCAAGCTGGCCATTGCGGATTCCTATTACGAGCAGGGCGGGACCGCCGGCCTCACCGAGGCTGAGGCCGAATACAAAGATTTCCAGACCTTCTTTCCTACGGCTCCTGAAGCTCCCATGGCCCAGTACCGAGTGGCCATGTCGCACTTTCGCTTGATGGGGAAGCCTGACCGCGACCTGACGCAGATCCGGTTGGCCCAGGCGGAGTTTAAAGAATTTCTGCTGAAATATTCCGACAGTGACATGATGCCCCGTGCCAAGGCCCGGTTGCGGGAGGTCCAGGAAGCGCTGGCCCATGGTGAATTTGAGGTTGCGCGTTTCTATTATGAAAAGAACGCTAATCCGGCGGCTGAATCCCGGTTTCTGGAAATCGTCAACCATTATCCCTCGTTCAGCGAGGCAGGCAAGGCGTGCTGGTATCTGGGGCAGACTTACGAACGATTGAAGAAGCCGAAGGAAGCGGTTCCTTATTATGCCCGCATTCTGACCGATTATCCTTTGAGTACGATGGTTCCCGACGCCAAAGAACAGCTTGCTGCTTTACATCAACCTATTCCGCAGCCAACCCGTGCGGCTCTGGCCCGGGCGCGTGCCGATGCTTCGCATAATACGAATCTGAGCCTCATGCAGAAAATCATGGGGACATTTTCCAGCGCACCCAATCTCAGTGCGACGCGACATGGCCCAGTCATCCTTACCAATCCGTCAAATAATCCGGTGATGATGGCAAAAAACCCTTCCGCTGGCGGGGATTCGGCAAACGCAATTTCTATCCAGCCGGTGGACGAGTCGGCCCTGAAGAGCGGGAAGTCCGCTGATCCTGCCGGCCAATCGACTGACGGCAAAAAGGCAAATGATTCCAAGGAAAAGTCGGCTGATAAATCTGACGGCGGCACGAAGGCCGCCACGGCACCGAAGAAGAAGTCTGGTCCGCTCCATATGTTCAAAAGAGTTCTTAAACCCTTTTGAGAGATAAGATTACCTGCTTTTTTCGTTATTTTCCCCCGCTAGGCTCCGGATTCGACTGCCAGGCCTGAAAACCTGTTCTGGCGATTCTCCGTGCGCGATTCTGTGCCATCGTTGCCTTAAGGACAGAGGACCCCGCAATTGCCGGCGGGTGGCCTTTGCATTTCGACTGGGGGACGAAGTGGCCGCACGTTGACCGGTTGGCGGCCCGACGATATAGTAAACTAACCAGAAGCTTTATCAGGTGATTTGTTGATGATGCGCCGCTTGCGCCGGGGGTTTTCAGTGTCTGGGCTGCGGAGTGCGATGCCATAGGATGGGAGTTGAAGTGGAAACCGATATCCCCAAAATATATTCGCCGGAGTCAATTGAACCTTACTGGGCGCGCATATGGGTTGAGCAGGAACTCTACCGGCCGACCGGCGATCCTGCACGTGCGCGCTTCAGCCTGGTGATCCCGCCGCCGAATGTGACCGGATCGCTCCACATTGGGCATATGCTTGAGCACACGGAGATTGACATCCTGATGCGATGGCACCGCATGCGCGGCGAAGATGTGCTGTGGCTTCCGGGGACTGACCATGCTTCCATTGCTACGCAAATGATTGTGGAGCAGGAGATCGGACGCGAGGCCCTGCCGGAACTTGAGGGCCGCTCATCGGCATTGGCCGCCTGGAGGCGCGAGGGGCAGCGCCGGCGGCTTGAAATGGGACGGCAGAAGTTCCTGGAACGCTGCTGGCAATGGAAGCAGCAGAGCGGTGGGAGAATTCGCAAACAGATGGAGCGCCTGGGTGCGTCCGTCGACTGGACACGTGAGCGTTTCACCATGGACGCCGATTACTCGCGCTCCGTGTTTGAGGTCTTCTCGCGTCTCTACAAGGAAGGGCTGATCTATCGGGACATCTACATCGTGAACTGGTGCCCGCGTTGCGGCACGGCGGTGAGTGATCTGGAAGTGGCGCATGAGGAGCGCGCGGGCAAGCTCTGGTACATCCGTTATCCATTTGTCAATGGCAGAGACTATGTGACGGTGGCTACCACGCGTCCGGAAACCCTGCTGGGCGATACGGCCGTGGCCGTGAATCCCTCGGACGAACGGTTTAGCAGCACAGTGGGCCGGCGACTCCTTTTGCCCTTGCTCAAACGCGCGATTCCCGTGGTCGCTGATGCGGCCGTCGATCCGGAATTCGGGACAGGCGCCGTCAAGGTTACGCCGGCGCACGATGCCAATGACTACGGCATTGCCATCCGCCAGAATCTGCCGCTGGTGAAGATTCTGGACGAAGAAGCACGCATGACGGAAGCCGCCGGTCCCTATAAGGGTCTGGATCGATACCAGGCGCGCGAACGGGTGCTGGACGATCTTCGGTCGGCCGGCTTGCTGGAAAAGGAAGAAGACTACGCTCTGAACGTTGGTATCTGCAGCCGCTGCAAGACGGTGATCGAGCCGATCCTGTCCAAACAGTGGTTCATGAAGATGTCTCCGCTGGCCAAGCCGGCCATCCGCGCGGTGGAGGAAGGGCGCATCAGGATTGTGCCGGAGAACTACCGCAAGATTTATCTGGACTGGATGCACAACATACATGACTGGTGCATTTCGCGCCAGCTCTGGTGGGGCCACCGCATTCCTGTGTGGACCTGCAGGCATTGCGGGGAAGTGATGATTTCGGAAGATTCTCCGGGAAGGTGCTCCAAGTGTTCGGGCATTTCTCTCCAGCCTGAAACCGACGTTCTTGACACCTGGTTCAGTTCGGCCTTGTGGCCGTTCGCTACGCTCGGCTGGCCCGAAGAGACGGAGGACCTGCGGCGCAATTATCCCACCGACCTGATGATCATGGGTTTTGACATCCTGTTCTTCTGGGGCGCGCGCATGATCATGATGGGCCTGAAGTTCATGGACGACGTGCCGTTCCGCGAGCTTTACATCCATGCCCTGGTCCGCGACGCCGAGCGCCAGAAAATGTCAAAAACCAAGGGCAATGTCATCGATCCGCTTGAGGTGACGGAGAAGTATGGGACGGATGCCGTGCGCTTCGCGCTGGCCATCAGCGCCGCGCCGGGCACCGACATTACGTTCAGCTACGACAAGATCGAATCTTACCGCGCCTTTGCCAACAAGATCTGGAACGCCGGGCGTTTCATCTTGATGAATCTGCAGAAGCTGGCGCCTGAGGTTCGCAATCAGGTATCGGCCGTAACGGATGCGGCTTCAAAAGACGGCTTTGAGCCTTTGCCCACAGATCCGACCCTGGCGCTCGCGGACCAGTGGATGTTTTCACGCCTGGCAACGATTACAAAGGAAGTTGAAGAGGCCCTGGCGGACTACCGCTTCCATGAAGCCAGCTTTAAGGTTTATCACTATTTCTGGCACGAATTCTGTGACTGGTATCTGGAATGGATTAAGCCGGAAATCACAAAGACTCTGGGCCCGGAAGATTCGTTAAATTCCTGGGCAAACCTTCTGCGGGTCTTCGAGTCGTCGCTTCACCTTCTGCACCCCTTCATGCCGTTCATCACGGAAGAACTCTGGCACCGCCTGCCCAACCGGGGCGCTGAGGTTTCAATATCTCTGGCGCCGTTCGCGCTGGTGAGCGGGGCGGCGGAGAATTCAGATGCGGAATGGGATTTTGAAAATATCCGCAGCCTGGTCGTTGCCGCGCGCAACGCCAAGGCGGAAGCGGGTTTGCAGAAAGAGAAGGTGGCGGCGCGCGCAGCGACGGGAAACCCTGCACTCCTCAATTTCTTCAACACCCACCAGCAGACCATTCTGAGGCTGGCCGGGCTTGAATCGCTGGAGGTGATTTCAGGCCGGCTTGAAAAGGGCACCCACGTGACTTCGGCGTTTGAACTTCAATTGATCTACGAAAAGCAGGTTGACCATGATGCCGAACGTTCGCGCCTGGCCAGGGAGAAAGAGAAGCTGGAAAGCGCTCTGCAGCGGGTGAAGAAACAGCTCGAAAGCCGGAACTTTCTGGACCGGGCGCCCGAAGAGGTCGTTCGCAAGACCGAGAATCATCGCACCGAGCTTGAAAATCAGTTTCAGAAAGTAGTTCAGTCGCTTGAAAGGCTGGGATGACCGCGTGGCGGATGTGAACAAAGAATTCCCCGTTTCACTGGACGAAATGGTCCAGGGCCTGCCCGTTCAGCGGGTGCGCAAGATTGTCGCGCGCGCCTTCGTCGAGGATCTCGGCCAAGGCGATGTGACCACCAGCCTGACCGTTCCTGCAAGCGCGAAAGCGCGGGGAATTTTCTATTCAAAGCAGCCTCTCGTCGTGGCCGGACTCCCCGTTGCCGAGGAAGTTTTTCGCTCGCTGGAGCCGGATTACTTGTGGGACGCCGTGATATCGGACGGCACGGAAGTTCCTGCGGGCCAGCCGCTGGCCAGGGTGGAAGGAAAAGCCGCCACGTTGCTTTCCGGCGAGCGCGTTGCCTTGAATTTCCTTCAACGGCTGAGCGGCGTTGCGACTCTGACGAGGAAGTTCAAAGACCAGCTTGCGGGCCTGAAGACGGAATTGCTGGAAACGCGCAAAACCACTCCTGGATCTGAGAATCCTTGAAAAATACGCCGTCCGCATGGGTGGAGGGACCAACCACCGGATGGGACTGGATGACGGAATCCTGATCAAGAATAACCACATTGCCATTGCCGGCGGCATCGGTGCCGCGATTGAGAGTGTGCGTCGTGAAAAGCCGGCCGGGATGCCGGTTGAGGTTGAGGTCCGGACGCGGCAGGAACTTGAAGAAGCGATGGAGGCCGGCGCCGATATCGTTCTGCTGGACAACATGACGCCCGAAGAAGTTGCGGAATGCGTCGGCCTTGTCCGTGGCCGTGTGCTGCTGGAAGTATCGGGCGGCGTGGGCCTTGAGAATGTTCGCGCCTACGGCGAGACGGGGGTCGACAGGATTTCAGTCGGTGCGCTGACCCACTCGGCGCCTGCGGTCGACATCAACTTTCTGATCGAACCCCTATAGGTCAAAATTCCCGTCCCTTTGCAGTTCTGCCCCTTTGCGAGAGGCCTTTGAACCGAGACCTCTCACGCCAGGTCGCTGAGAGGCAAAGGGCGCTAAGGGCCCATGAGCACCGGAACCACAGATCACAAGATCGACCGCCTGGTCCACCTGCTGGCGAGGAATGCCACGGTGGTGGTGCCCGGCCCCAAAATCGCCGAAGAGATTGGAGCTTCAAGGTCCACGGTCTGGGAATGGATTGAAAAGCTGCGGGCGCTGGGGGTGGCCATCAAGGGACATCCCAGGCGCGGCTACCAGCTTGAAAAGTTGCCCGACATACTGCTTCCCAGCCTGGTACGGGCCGAACTTCCCCCGCATGCCGAAATCGGGCACAGGATTGTCCATTACTTTAGGACCGATTCGACCAACAGCGTGGCGTTGCAACTCGACCCGCAGAACGGCCCCCATGGCACGGTCGTCATCGCGGAGGAGCAGACGGCGGGACGAGGGCGGCTGGGCCGGAACTGGTATTCTGAAAAATCGAGTGGCATTTATGCTTCCATCGTCCTGCGGCCTCCATTATCGCCGGCGGCTGCGCCCATTCTGACGCTTCTGGCCGGGGTCGCCGTCCACCGGGCTGTCAGCACGGCCACTGACCTCAAGGCGGATATCCGCTGGCCCAACGACGTGCTGGTGAACGGCAAAAAGGTTTGCGGGATTCTCACCGAGATGAAGGCCGAGGTCGATCGCCTTCATATGGTGGTGCTGGGCATCGGCATCAACGTGAATCACAGTTCGATGCCGGAGGACCTCCGGGAGATCGCCACGTCGCTTGCGCTCGAAAGCGGCCGGCCCTATTCCCGGCTGCATGTTCTTGCCGAATTGCTTCGCAGCGTGGAACATTACTATCATATGCTTTTGAGGGAAGGCCATGCGGCGATTGTCCGGGAGTGGTCAGCGGCGTCGAGCTACGCTGAAGGGAAACAGGTTCGCGTGAAGGCCGGCGGAAAAGACTATTCCGGCGTCACAGTTGGCCTCGACGCAAGCGGCGCCCTCAAGATTCGTCGCGACGACGGCCTGCAGGAGTTGCTGGTGGCCGGCGAGATTACTGAAGTGAGATAGGCGCGGGTGCGCATCTTTTTTTGAAAATACTTCTGGCGGACCAGGAACAATATGCTTCTCGTCATTGATGTGGGCAATACGAACACAAGCCTGGGAGTTTTTAAAGAGCGCGAGTTGGTCGCGCAGTGGCGCCTTTCCACCCATCGCGGCCAGACCGCCGACGAGTACGGCATCCTCAGCCGAAACCTTTTCACGCTGGGCGGAATTCAATCGGGAGAGATCAATGCCATGATGGTCTCAAGCGTGGTCCCCACGCTGAACCCGGTTATTCAGGAAATGGCTGAACGCTACTTTCATCTCCAACCTTATTTTCTCGGTCCCGGGATGCGGACCGGAATGGCCATTCATTATGACAACCCGTTGGAAGTTGGTGCGGACCGCATTGCAGACAGTGTTGCCGGGTTTGAAAAATATGGAGGCCCGTGCATCATCGTGGATTTTGGCACGGCCATCACTTTCGACGCCGTTTCTGAAAAAGGCGAGTATCTGGGGGGAGTGATTGCGCCGGGAATCGGCATTTCATCGGAGGCGCTGTTTGCGCGCGCGGCCCGCCTGCCCCGCGTCGAAATCCGCGAGCCCGAACGCGTGATCGGCACCAATACGGTTGCAAGCATGCAATCGGGACTGTTCTACGGTTCCGTCGGGCTGGTAGATGGCGTTCTTGACCGCATGTGCGCCGTGCTGGGCCCCAAAACGCGCGTGATCGCCACGGGCGGCCAGGCGGAATTCCTGGCCTCGGCTTTGAAGCACAAGCCGCCCGTCGATCCGTTCCTCACGCTCGAAGGGCTGAGGATCATCTACGAGCGGAATCTTTCAACCCCTCATCGCAAATAACATTGGAAAACTATTTTAATTACTTCACCGAGATTGAAGAAAGCTTCCAGCGCGCACGGGGTGTTACGACTCTGCTGACCACTCTGGACTGGGCGCTCATTGAATCCTGGAAGGAGGCCGGCATTCCGCTTGAAGCCGTTCTCGCCGGGATCGAGCGCACTTTTGAGAAGTACCACAAGCGGCCACAGCGGTTCCGGAAAGTCAACTGCCTCGCCTATTGTTCGCAGGAAGTTTTGCGCGCAGCGGATGAAGCCGGCACGGGTGACGAGGGCGGTGCCCGCGAAAGCAGAACCCACGACGAGCCGGTTTTTGAAAAGAGTGACATTGCCGGTTTTCTCAAGCGCAACGCGGGGGTTCTTGAGCATGCGGCGAAATCGCAGGAGGCCGAAGGGCAAAGTGTCCTGGCTCAGGACTTCAGCGAGGTGGGGAACGCACTGGCGGGTATGGCTGCCCGTGATGCGGAATGGGAGGCCGATCCCGAAGGCCTTGAGCGGCAACTGACGTCCCTGGAAGACAAGCTTTCGGCTTCTCTCACCCGGGCCGCGCCCGTCGAATTGCTCACTTCCTTCCGGACGGAGATGGAGCGCGCCATGGCTCCTTACCGCAGGAACATGGGAAGGGGCGAGGCCGAGTCGCTGGAGAGACAATTCATCAAGAAGGGTCTGTTTGAACATTACAATCTTCCGCGGTTGAGCTTGTTTTATATGTAAGTCCGTTGGCGGGCCCGTTGTCAGGGTCTGGCGACATTTTGCCATTCTTCCCGAACCCCAAAAGGTGATCCGTGCCGTTTGAATTTTCCCCGCACAAACTGGTCTATGGCGGTGAGGCCCTGGGGCACGCCGAAGGACGCACGGTGCTGGCGCCGCGCGCGCTGCCGGGCGAGCGGCTGGAGGTTGAAACGGTGCGCGTTGCCAAAGGTGTGGTGCATGCCAGACCTCTGCACATCCTGGAAGCGGCGCCCGAGCGAGTCAACCCGCCGTGCCCATACTTTGGCCGATGCGGCGGGTGCCATTACCAGCATCTGGATATTGAACACCAGGTGCGCTGGAAGTTGGAGATCGTTCGCGAGACGCTGCAAAGGATCGGAAAGATTGCCTGGGACCGCGAGATTACGGTCCATCAGGCGAGCCCCTGGAATTACCGCAACCAGGCCCAACTGAAAGTGGCCGCAGCAGAATCCGGCGAGGTTGCGTTGGGTTTCTTCGCGGGCGAATCCCACCAGCTTGTTCCCATCGACGAATGCCTGATTCTTTCACCTCGACTGAACTGCGTGCTTGGCCAGCTTCGACGGCCGGAGTGGCTCAGCAGGTTCCGAGCCTGCCGTGAAGTTGAATTGCTGGCCAATGACCGTGATGATCAGGTTCGGATCACTCTCCACGGAAACCCGCAAACAGGCGAAGCCGAGCCATTGGCGGAAGATCTCATGAAGGAAGTCGATGGCGTTGTGGCGGTGGTTTTTCACGACCGGCGGGATACGCAGGTGTTTGGACAACCGGACTTTATTTACCAGGTGGGTGAGTTCAGGTATCAACTCAGCGCGGGCGCCTTTTTCCAGTCCTCGCGCAACCTTCTTCCGCAGCTCGTAAACGCCGTGACGGAAAGTTCACCCGGAGATCTGGCGCTGGACCTCTACGCTGGCGTGGGGCTGTTCACTTTGCCGCTCGCCCGGCGTTTCCGGCAGGTGGTAGGTGTGGAATCGCACCCGGCGGCGGCGTGCGATCTGAAAGCCAACGCAGCGAGACATGGCCTGGAAAACGTCCGGGCAGTGGGACAGCGGACCTCAGATTTCCTTCGCCGGTTTGCGCAGCGCCAGCCGGATCTTGTGGTTCTCGACCCTCCCCGCTGCGGCGTTGAAAAATCCACACTGAAATATCTGGTTGATTTGCAGCCGCGACGTGTTCATTATGTTGCATGTCACCCGCCTACCTGGGCGCGCGACCTTTCCTTCCTGCTCAGCAGGAATTATCGTCTGGAAGAGGTTGAGATGTTCGACTGCTTCCCGCACACCTATCACATCGAATGCCTGGCACGCCTTGTTCGGGAGGGCGGGGCTGCCTGATGAAATGCCCCCTGCTGATTCTGACGGTTTGTTTTGCCCTCGGGATCCAGGCGGTGCATCTGCTGCCCCCTGACTTTGCTGGCGTCTCCCTGTCGCTTGCCGCTGCCTCCGCTTGTCTGTTGCTTGGGCTCATCTCTCTCCGGCGAGAAAATATCCGGATTTCAGCCTGCCTTGCGCTGGCAGGTTTTGTTCTTGCAGGCATGGCGGCTGGCGCTGGTTTTCAATATCGCTTCATGCCCAACGATGTCCACTACCTCTCCGGCTGGGGTGTGGATTTGAAGAGGACCGTGGAAACCGAGGGCGTGATTGCCAGCAACCCGATTCGGGGCCATAACAGCTTCAGGTTTGACCTGGAGTGCCGGAGGATTGAGCACGACGGCGAGTGGCGGAAGGTGCGGGGAAAAATCCAGGTTCGATTGTTTACGCCTTCGAATACCCAAAGCTGGGAAGCCATCGAGTCGCTTGGCCTTCACTATGGCAATCTGATTCAAGCGCCGGTCCGATTTGAAAAACCGTGGGTGTATAGGAACCCGGGGAGTTTTGATTTTCGGTGGTGGCTGGAAGCTATCAATGACATCTCCTGGGAAGGCACCATCAGTAACCCGAAAGCGGTCCGGAAAATTTCGGAATCCCGGGCCCTTCGTCTCTCACTGCTTGTTCAGAATGTCCGGTCGCGCCTGCTGCATGGGATTGACCTCTTGTATCCTCCGTGGTCGACGGAGGGACGTGTTGGGGCGGTGCTGAAGGCGGTGCTTTTGGGTGATCGTTCTTCACTGGACTCGGACACAGTGGAAAATTTCCGGCAGTCAGGTTTGTATCATCTGCTGGTGATTTCCGGACTGCATGTGGGCCTGCTGGCTTCAGTGCTTCTCTTTTTTCTCTACCTGCTGCGCGTCGGAGAAACCTGGCGGTCCGCCTGGCTGCTGATGTTCCTGGGTACTTATTCGCTCCTCGTCGAGCAGCGGGCGCCCACGCTGCGCGCCTCGCTGATGATCGCTGCCTATTTACTGGCCCGTTATCTCTACCGTGACCGATCTGCCTTGAACGCGGTCGGAATTGCGGCGTTGGTATTACTGCTTTACAGGCCTGCATGGCTTTTTGAGGCCGGCTTCGCGCTCTCTTTTTCGGCAGCTCTGTTGATTGCCGGGCTCGCGCTTCCCGTCCTTCAGCGTACGACCATTCCTTACCGTAGCGCACTGGTTCACCTGGGAACCGTGGACCGTGACATCAATTTAGATCCGCGGCATGCTCAATTCCGTGTGGAGCTTCGCATGATAATCGCCTGGCTCAAAGAGGAGGGTTCCTTCCTGCACCGGTACCCTGCTTTTTGCGAGCAGACCGTGACCATGCCGTTCCGAATTGTTTTGTGGACGGCGGACCTGGTGCTTTTCTCAGCCATTCTACAGCTGGGATTATTGATGCCCATGGCGATGACTTTTCACCGAATTACGATTGTCGGAATCGGCCTGAACACGCTGGCCTTTCCTCTGATGACCCTGCTGATCACCGTCGCCGTGCCGACCGTGATTCTTGCAGGCACAGTGCCTATACTTGCCGTGCTTCCGGGGAAATTGCTGTTCTGGCTGACCAACGGCTTGCTGGCCTTGACCGAGTTCCGGGGCGAACCCTTATGGATGTCGTACCGCATCCCGGGACCACCCCTGTGGGTTGCCGTGGGCTTTGCGCTGGCGGTGGTCGGCGTTGCGTTGACGCTGCACCGCAGAAGGCGTGCTTTGCTTGTCTCCGTCTGCTTGTTCATAACGTTCGCCGGGTTTGTGGTTTCATATCCGTTCGCCCCGAGAATCCCGAGCGGAACGCTCGAGGTGACAGCGCTCGATTGCGGCCGGGGTGAGGCCCTCTTCGGTGTGTTGCCTGACGGCACAACTCTGCTGGTGGACGCGGGAGGGCGGGAAAGTTTCGGGCCGGACATCGGGCGATGGAATCCGGGAGAAGAGATCGTCTCTCCTTATCTCTGGTCGCGTGGCATCAAGAGCGTCGACATTGCGGTTCTGGGCGGAACGAGCGATGAGAACGTCAACGCCATGGCGGCCATCCTCCGCAACTTCAGGGTCGGCGAATTGTGGCGCAGCCCACGGAGGGAGGGACCGGACGATCACACCTTGATCGACACGGCGCGTGAGCGCAATGTTCGGATTCGTGACATCATGGCGGGAGGCGGCGAGCACAGAGGCCGTGCCGACATCCAGGTGCTGTGGCCCTCCGTGGCCTGGCGCAATCGACGATTGCCCTATAGTGACTGGTCACCCGTGCTGCGCATTATGGATCCGGAAGGGAGCATTCTCTTGCGCGGCAATACGGATGACCGGGTCGAACGCTTGCTGGCGGAATCCGGGAATGAGCTTTCCAGCGACGTGCTGGAATCTGCGCGCCCGCTGTCTGAAATCACCTCCCAGAAAAACTTCCTGGCGCGGGTGAATCCCCGGATTGTTCTGGAGACGGGTGGTCATGAAGAAAGCCGGGGAAGGGCGAAAGTATCTGCACCAGAACAAGACCGGTTCCACGGATGTGCCTGTTTTCAACGCTGGGAACGACGGGGCTGTCACGATCGACATGAAGAACTCAACCCTCAGCATCCGATGCTACGGAACCTCCAAAGTTTTCCATTTACAGCGTTCAGTGAGCCGTGCTGCGGGAGCTTCTGGCCTATAATAATGTTGTGGGGTTTCCAATCCAGGTGGGGTGATTGTGGCAACAGATGCGGAAATCTGGGAAGAAGCCAGAAAAGTTCGAAGGCTCCAGCTCGTGATGGACCTGGTGACGAGCACGCTACAGCAGGAGGACATTCCCGTTGAAGAAGCCTCCGAGCTGGTTGCAGCAACCCGCCAGTTTGCCCTCAATCTTTTTCCCGATAAAGGGCACACCTTTGACCTGATCTATCGGCCCCGGCTGCAACGGATCCTGTCTGACAAATACAAAATTATTTGACCGCCGAAGCGCTCCGGGCCGGTTTTGTTTCCTCCTCCGGTTTGCCGGGAGAGGTGTAGCCGGGAGGACCCGGTGAGACTGAAGTCAAAGTCCCTGTAATGGCGCCCAGCTTCAGCGAGACCCTGATCCGCAGAGGGAAGTGATAGGCATCGTCGCTGAACCAGATGACAACCTTTCCTTTTTTCTTCTCGTAAAGATTGCCGAAAACGGAGGGTACCACTCGCAACGCTTCACGGGGGCCCAGCGGGGTCTGGATTTTTTGTCGTCCTGTCACTTCAGCCACTACGATCTTTGTTTTTGACCCGTCGTTGACCGCAAGTTGGATCTTGTCGCCCACGTGCAGGGGCTGGCTGCGAACGTAGTAGAAAGCCGTGATGATGTCCTGGGCGCAGGGCGGAATGGCGTTCTCGTCGTGCTTGGGGGGTTTATTTTCGTCGCCCAGGTATTGTTCGTCCAGCATCGCCAGGCCGCGGTATGAGTCGAAGGTGATTTTTGTAATCCTGTGGTGGCTACCTTCGTTGATCTGTTTGGAGATCTCAATGGAACACAGCGTCCGCGGATTAAAAACGGAGTGGAATTCGTCCTGGACTTTATACAAGAGCGCCGCGAAACCCTGTGAATCGGCGGTGGTTTTAATCACATCAGCATCCCGGGGGCCGTGCCTGTCCCTGCTGAGAGTGGCCGTCAGTTTCCCTGCGGGGAAGAGGGACCAGGTGACATCGTAGGCCAGTGTTTCACCGGGGCTGAAGGGTCGCGGCTTGTTTTCTGCCGCTTGCGCGCCACCCTCTGGCGCAAGAGTGGCGATGAAAACGATGGCAACCGCAATATGGGACCGGCAAAGTCTCATACTATGTTTAGACGCACCCCATTGCCGAAAGGCAACCTTCCTCCCCCCTTCTAACGTAGCAAAATCTTCGCGATCAGGAAAAGGATTCCGGCAAGATAGCCCAGGGCCGCCTCGTATTCTCGATTCCTGCGATAGCGGTTCCATGCAAACTTTGTACGTGAAGGATTCAGAGGTTTTCGACGGGGAAAGAACAGCGGAACGGCAGCCGCGTAATCATCCAATTCCCGGCCGAAGCGCCGGCGCAGGTTTCTCTCCTCGCGGCGCATCACAGGCAGGTAAACAACCAGGAAAAAAACGACAAACACCACGCCCAGAACCCATTGCGCACCGGCCACCACCAGCCCCACGCCGATCAGCAGGCTGCCCAGGTACAGGGGATTGCGCGTATAGGCATAAGGGCCGCCCGTAGCCAGGCTCTGATCTTTTTCCAGATGACCGGCGGCGTAAGCCCGGATTCCGAGACCCGCCAGCGCCACCAGGCAACCGGCGATCAGCAGCGGCCACGTCGGCTGCGCGAAGACCAGATAGGCAACGCCCAGCACAAATCCAAACGGCACGCGCCAGCGCGCCACGAAAGCGGAAAAATCCTTATCCATGTTCTGTTCCCAGGCGTTCGAGCGCCGCATTGACGACGGACTCAACGCTGACACCTTCAAGATAGTTCAAGTCCTTGTCATGCCCCGCCTGTTTTGCCTGCCTGGGACCGCAAAGGATGATATCCGCCTTATTGAAAGGTCCGTTGCGCTCCGGCGTGTTGCGGGGATCAGCGGCGTTGAAGAGGGCCACAATCGGTGTTCCCACCGCCGCCGCAAGATGCAACGGCCCGGTATCCCCGCCGATCAGGAGCCTGGCCTGCCGCGCCAGCGCAATAAACCGCAGCAGCGTGGAGGGAAACCACCTGGCGCGGGGGACTCCGGCCCCGGTAATGATTTCGCGCGCCACGCCCTCCTCCTGCGGCGAACCCGTTACCAGGATGTCGAGCGGGATTTGCCCGGCCAGCCCGGCAATCAACCCGGCATAATTTGCCGGAGACCATCGTTTGGATTTCCAGCCTCCGCCGGGATTGACGATGATGAATTCTTTTGTTCCCAGCCGCTGGAGTTCTGTCTGAACGGCTTCACGGTCCTGCGGCTGATCGGGCAGGGGAAACTCCCACTCTGAAGCCCGCGCGCCCAGTGATTCCACCAGCGACAGGTTGATCTCGATAATATGCGTGCAGTTTTTCGGGGACACGCGCTGCGTGTAAAGAAATGACGCCAGGGGTTCGCGCAGCCATCCCCGCGCCAGGCCGATCCGTTCCTGTGAATGGCTCAGCCGCGCAAAGATGGCGGACTTCATCAGCCCCTGGAAATCAATGGCGGCGTCATAGGGATACTCGCGAAGCGCTGCAAAGCCCTGCATGATTTCCGACATCGCTCTGCCGGACGTCGGATTCTTTCTCCAGCCCAGGGTGTCCAGTTTGATCACCCGGCTGACATAAGGATTTGCGGCAAGAAGCTCTGAGAAACGTTCCTCGACCACCCAGTGGATTTCCGCCTGCGGATGCGCGCGGCCCAGCGCCGCCACTGCCGGCAGGGTGTGGACGATGTCTCCGATGGAACTGAGACGGACGACGAGAAAACGCTGACGGGATCCTGGCATTTGTTTTCAGATCAATGTGAATGAAGCGGAAGGAGGAGGAACCTGCCCTGGCCGCCCTGTCCGGCGCTTCATCCCTCTACTTTTTTGAGTTGCGCAATCCGGGCCAGCACATCACGGGTTGAATGGTCTTTCGGATCGCCCACGATCACCACACGGCCTCCCCAGCTTCGGACGACTTCCCGTTCCGGGACGGTAGCCTCCGTATAGTCGGTTCCCTTGCAGTGAACGTCAGGCCGCAGATCGCGCAGGATGTTTCCTGCCGTCAAATCATCAAAGATGATCACGTAATCCACGCATTCCATGGCCGCCAGCAGTTCCGCGCGCGCATCTTCAGGCAGCAGCGGCCGGCCCTCTCCCTTCAGTTGCCGCACGGAGCGGTCGCTGTTGACGCCCACCACCAGCACGTCGCCCTGCTGCCGGGCGCCCTCAAGATACCGGACATGGCCCACGTGGAAAAGGTCAAAGCAGCCGTTGGCGAACACAACCTGCCGCCCCTCCTGCCGCAGGCGCTCGCCGAGCGCCGCGGCCTCCGCCCGGGGAATCCGTCTTGCCTGTCATGCGTTCCGTATGGCCTCCTTCAGTTCGCGGGCCGTGACGGTGGCGGTGCCGCGCTTCATCACCACCAGTCCGCCCGCGCAATTCGCCAGCAGGGCGGCGACGGCAAAATCGGCTCCCGCGGCAATCGCCAGCGAAAATGCCGCCACCACGGTGTCGCCTGCGCCGGTGACGTCAACGGCCTGGTCGGAGCCAAAAATGGGAATGATCTGTGGTTTTTTGCCCCGCTCAAACAACGCCATGCCGTCGCGGCCGCGGGTGATCAGCAGGGCCTTCAAGGATTGCCGTTCCAGCATGCTGCGTCCGAGTTCGAAGAGCAGAGGGAGATTGTTTCCGATGCTCCTGCCGAAAACCGCTTCCACTTCCGGTTCGTTTGGAGTTGCGGCCGTAACCTCCGAATAGCTCTCCAGCGCGTACCGCGAATCCACCACCACCGGCAAGCGGCTGTCCCCGATTCGGCGCTGCAGCGAGGCTACCGCCCCGGCGTCTGTCGCTCCGTAGCCGTAGTCGGCAACCAGCAGGCCGGTCCTGCCTTTCAGCAAACGCGCGGCCTTCCGGCTGACGCGCTTGCGCAGTTCGTCGCGGTTCTCTTCCGGCGGCTCGCGGTCAATGCGGACAATCTGCTGGCGT
Source organism: uncultured Acidobacteriota bacterium (assembly GCA_963783155.1). GTDB lineage: Bacteria > Acidobacteriota > Terriglobia > UBA7540 > UBA7540 > SCRD01. The sequence goes on from CAWANC010000006.1 coordinate 654,520, forward strand.
TGCCAGTGGCCGAGCCCGCCGAGGATGCGGGATTTGGTCGGCGTTGTATATCCCGGGACGCGCAAAAGCCCGCGTGTGGAGACGCCTTTGTCCTTGAAATATTGCAGGAGCGCGTCGCCGCTGTGGTCGTCGCCCACCAGGCCCACCGGCGTGACGCGGGCTCCCAGGTCCGCCAGGTTGTTGGCGGCATTGGCCCCGCCGCCCGGCACAATGCGCCTGTCCCGTTGTTTCAAAATCAGGACCGGCGCTTCGCGCGAGACTCGGGCGATTTCGCCAAAGATGAATTCGTCGGCGACCATATCGCCCAGCACCACAACATCCTGGCGGGAGAACTTCCCGATGGTTGCGAGCAAGGCCGGCCGGAATTTGCGCGTCAGGTTCATGAAAGGCTTGATGAGGCTGCCGGATGGGCGCCTGCGTTTGTATTCAATTCCTGCACGATCAGTTTGGCCGCTTCCAGCAGGTTTTCGGCCAGCAGGTCCGGCGTTCGGAACCATTCTCCGCGACGGTATTCATGCTCGCCCCGGCCGTAGCCCGTCATCAGCATGACGGTGCGGGCGCCGATGGCGAATCCCATTTTCATGTCCCGGTAAGTATCACCCACCATGTAGGAACGGCTAAGGTCGATGCCAAACTGTTCTGCTGCTTCTTCCGGCATTCCCGTCCCGGGCTTGCGGCAGCGGCATTCCCTCCGGTATTTCTCAACCGCCGCGTCGGGATGATGCGGGCAGTAGTAATAGGCGTCGATGCCGGTGCCCGCGGCCTGAAGGGTGTCCTGGACCATGCGGTGGACCTGGCCCACGATCTCTTCGGTGAAGTATCCTCGCCCCACACCCGACTGGTTGGTGACAATGATGACCGGAAGTCCCGTGGATTTGAGCATGCGGACGGCTTCAGCGGCGAAGGGATAAATCCTGGCGCGGCTGATGTGGTTGATATAGCCCACCTCATCCGTCACGGTGCCGTCGCGGTCCAGAAAAATCGCCGGGCGGAGAACCGGTGCGCCATTCCGCGATCCGGCTGTCCGCGCCGCGTGCTGATTAACGTGCTGCGGGTCGTTCATGCGTCACTCCGTACTCCTTGATCAATCCCAGGGCGGTGCGATGGACCTGGTCCACCGTCACGCCCTTCATGCACCGGAAGTCGATGGGGCACTCCCGCAGTCCACAGGGGCTGCACGCGACCGGATGCCTGACCACCCTGGCCAGGGGGCTGACCGGGCCGGTGGCGGTTTCATCCGTCGATCCAAAGATGGCGACCACCGGCAATCCCAGCGCGGCGGCCAGGTGCATGGGGCCGGAATCGTTGGTGATGACCAGCCGGCATTGTGCCAGCAGCGCCATCAACTGGCGCAGGGTGGTGCTCCCCGTCATGATCACCGGCGTATGGCTCATCCCCCGGGCAATTTCCTCCGCCAGGGGCTTTTCAGACGGGGAACCGAAGATTAACACATCCGCGTTGAGCGCTCCAATCAGCCTGTCCGCCAGGCTGGCATAGCGGTCCAGCAGCCAGCGCTTGGCGGGTCCAAATGCGGCGCCGGGCGTGAGGCCCACCAGAAAACGAGGTCCGCCCAATCCCATGGTCTTCAGGTGCTTTGCCGCCCAGGTTCTTTCACTGTTCTCAACGTCCAGGTGAATCTGATCAACCGGCGAGACCCTTTCCACCAGGCCCGCGCGGAAAAGCAGTTGCAGGTAATAGTTGCTCTGGTGGCCGTAGTGCGCGGGCGAGGGAACGGGCACGGAATCGGTGAGCAGAAATCCACGGCCCTCCAGCCCGTAGCCGATGCGGACGGGGATGCGCGAGCGCCAGGCCATCCAGGCGGCGTGAAAGGCGTTCTGGAACAGAACGGCCATCTCGAAATGTTCGGCGCGGATCTCGTCCACCAGCTTCCGAAAGCCGCTGGGGCCTCGATGTTCGCCGGCCGGATCGTACGCAATCAACCGGTTGACCGCCGGATGATGGAGATAAAGGTCCGCCACCCAGGGCTTCGCCACCAGCACGATTTCAGCCGACGGGTAACGCTCCCGCAGGGCTTCGAGCGCGGGCATGGACATCACCCCGTCGCCAACCCAGTTGGTGGCGCGGACCAGAATTTTTTCAGGATCCGTCTGCATAAATGTGACCAGCCCGGCTTCCTCACGAGGGAGTGGGGCTCTGTGAAAGCGCACAACTTCAGTCGTGCCGCTGAAGCGTCTCAATCGCCCTATCGGGGCTTCAGCGCCTGCCACGGCACGATTAAAATCGCACCCCTAATCCCGCAAGCGGAGCGCTCATGGCGCCGGAACTTTCAGCGGCTAAAGCCGCCTGCTTGGAACTGCCTCTTCGGCACGGATCGAGCTCAGGAAGTCGTACCCTTTCACGCAAGGGCTTTCAAGGATCTCCAACAGCGCGATTGAAGTCGTGCCCTTTCGCGGAAGTTCAGGATCTCCCCCGACGGTTTTTGAAACAGCCTGTAACCGTCCCTAAACCGGCTGCTCTCCCCCGGGAAGCAACCTTTGATCCTACCTGTTTTCACTCGATGCCCGCCAGAAGTGTTTGCTCAAATTTTTCAGCATCCGATATTTCCGCGCGGATGGCGCAGGCCAGCACGGGAAGTCCAAACTCCAGGCCGGACGGAAGGTTCATTTCGTCCTTTTCGGTGGTGAGAAAAGCAACGGCCCCCTTTTCTCCCGCCGCCCTGTTGAGGCCGCTGAACGTCTTCCGCGGGAATAGACGTGGTGGTCCCGGAAGGCAATTTCAGCGACGGGATTGAAGCCCCACCGCCGCAGATCGGAAAAGAAAGCGGAGGGGTTGCCAATGGCGCAAAAAGCGCAGACCGGCCTGCCCCGGTAATCTTCAGGTTCGACAGCCTGCCCGCTGTCCGCGCCGGCCAGGCCGCGGAGCCGCATCGCACAATGGAAAATGGGGACCCGGGCATTGATTGCTCTCACCTGTTTCTCGGTTGCGGCAGGGTCCTGGATTTCCGTGCGCGTCAGGACAACGATGTCCGCTTGCGAGAGTGCCGAGAGCGGCTCGCGCAGCCGTCCGGCGGGGAGCACGGCGCCGCCCAGAACGTCCTGCGTGATGTCGATGGCGACGAGGTCAACCTCGCGCGCCAGCGCGAGATGCTGGAAGCCGTCGTCCAGGATGTGAACGTCCACGCCAAAGCGCTTTTCGGCAAGCTGCCCGGCGCGAAAACGGTCTGCGCAAATCACAATCGGAACCTGCGGCAGCGTGCGCGCCACGAGCGCCGGCTCGTCGCCGGTTGTCCGGGGGTCAGGATTTCTTCGGGGCCCGGGTTCCAGGGCAATGAGATCGGCCCCGGGTTCGCGGCCGTAACCCCGTGTGAGGATCGCCGGCTTTCGGCCCTTGCGGAGCAGGACTTCAGCCACCTCGGCAACCAGGGGAGTCTTGCCGCTTCCACCGAGGGTGAGGTTGCCCACGCTGATGACGGGGCAAGAGAGGCGCCTGGACTTCAGCCAGCCCTGCTGGTAGGCCCTGCGGCGCAGGCGCGCCCCTGCGCCATAAAGCGCGGCAAGCGGTGTGAGCGATCGGTTCATCAACAGGCTCAGGGCAGCGGCGCAACGGTGGTTTGCGGCGTGCCGAGCCATTCCTCCATCTGGTCCAGGATGCGTGTGGCGGCGCCTGACTGCTGATGGATGACGCCTTTGGCCTTTTCTCCCATCCGGCGCGCGTCATCCGGATAATCGAGCAGGCGAAGGACAGCGTCGGCCAGCCCGCCGGCATCGGCCACCTGAACTGCGCCGCCCGCCGCGAGAAACAGACTCGCCACGTCCCGAAAATTGTTCATGTGAGGGCCAAAAAGAATCGGCTTGCCCCAGAAAGCGGGCTCGACGACGTTGTGGCCGCCGGTGGGGACCAGGCTGCCTCCTACAAAAACAACGTCGGCAACGCCAACCATTTCCGCAAGTTCGCCAATGGTGTCGAGCAAAAGGATTTCGGTCTGGGAGAGCAGGCGGCGGATTTCATATTCGTCTTCCGGCAGGTTAGTCCGCCTGACCATGCTCAGTTGCTGTGTCTGCAACAATTCCGCGACCTCGTCAAACCGGCCGGGATGGCGCGGCGCCAGAATCATGACCCCGCGCGGATGCCTGGCATGGATTCGCTGCCAGGCTTCGAGCACCAGAGGTTCCTCTCCGCGCATGGTGCTGCCGGCCACAAAGACCGGGCTGCGATTTTCAGCGGCCAGGATGTTTCTGATTTTCACCCCAAAACTTCCGAACTCGGGGGCGCGGCCGTCAAACTTGAGATTGCCCGTTACGATCACTTGATCGGGCAGGGCGCCGAGTTGCTGAAAGCGCTCCGCGTCGGTTGCCGTCTGGGTGCAGATGCGGGTGATATCCCGAAGCACCCGGCGCATGAAGGGACGGCCCAGCCGGTAGCCGGGAAATGAACGGTCGGAGACCCGGGCATTCACCAGAATCGTTCGGCAGCCGGATTCCCTGACGGTCTTCAGCAGATTGGGCCACAGCTCCGTTTCGACAATCACCAGGAGGGAAGGGCGGATGTGCCGCAGCACGCGCCGCACGGCCCACTGCCAGTCAAAGGGCAGATAGAACCGGCCGGCAACATCCGGCAGCTTCTTTTCGCCCGCTTCGCGCCCCGCAGCCGTCACGCTGCTGAGGAAGATTTTCCGCTCCGGGTAGCGCTGCTGAAGTTGCTTTACCAGCCCGGCGACAGCCAGGGTTTCGCCCACTGAGACGGCGTGGATCCAGATGGCTCCCGGCGCGGGCTGCCGGAGGCCGGAGGGCAGCTTGCCCAGCCTCTCGCGCCAGCCCGAAAGTTCTTTTCGGCCCCGGTGCCGCCAGATGTACCAGGGCGCCATCAGGACGAGACCGAGGCTGAACAAAATGCTATACAGTCGGTACATGCGAGGATAAGGGCAGCGTGGGAGCCAAGGACTTTTAACTCAACCAGAGCCAATTATAGGTTGAAACGGGAAGATTCGCTATGGAAACAAACGCCCGCGCCGGGCGCCAGGCGCCGGAAGGCGGGTGGCCGTGCCGCGATGCCAGGAGGGTTGAGAGGCGCCACGATGGGTGGCGCCCCCCTGATGTTGCCGGGACTGTTGACTGCTACTTCTGGTAGTACTTGGCGTTGGTTTCAATAAAGCTGTTCCATTTCTCCGGCAGGTCGTCTTGGGGAAAAATGGCTGAAACGGGACAGACCGGAACGCAGGCCCCGCAATCGATACACTCCACAGGGTCGATATAGATCATTTCCGATTCCTCAAAGTTTGCCTCGTCTTTGCGAGGGTGGATGCAATCCACCGGGCAGACGTCCACGCAGGCAGTGTCCTTGGTACCGATGCAAGGCTCAGCGATGATGTAGGCCATTCTAACTTCCTCCGCTATTGTTTCCGAGGTGCAGGATTGCACCCCGTCTTAATTTAAATTAGTTGACTATCATGAAGAATGCGACGACTTAAGTCGGCGTCCGGGCAGGACCGCAGAAATCCCTCCCCAGACCAAACGGCCATTATACCCGAAACGGGAGAAGTTCTTGCCGGTTTTGCGCGGGAAGTTTAGGATGTGGTAGTTCCTTATGAGCTCGCTTGACGCCATCGCGACGCTGCGCCGTGTCCCCTTCTTTGCGGTTCTGGGGGAGGAGGACCTTCGCCGCCTGGCCGGCCATTGCGTGGTCCGGCAGCTTCAGAAGGAAGCACTGTTGTTCGCGGAAGGCGACAACTGCGAGGGCATGTACGTGGTGCAATCGGGCGCCATCAAGGTTTTCAAGATGGCGGACACAGGCCGCGAGCAGGTGCTGGTGATTGAGCGGGCCGGTTCGACGGTGGGGGAATTGCCGGTTTTTGACGGCGGCAACCTGCCGGCTTCGGCGGCGGCGCTGGAGGATTCCAGCCTGCTTTTCCTTCCCAAGCGCGAATTCCTGGCCTTGTGCCGGCAGAACTCCGAAGTGGCTTTTGCCGTGATCCGGTCGCTGGCGTGGCGGTTCCGGTATATGACCTCGCTGGTGGAAGAGCTTTCGCTGAAGGAAGTCAGCCACCGGCTGGCGCGGTTCCTGCGGGACCGGGCGCTGGCGGTGGGGATTCGAACCAAACGGGGCATAGAGTTTCCGCTGGAAGAAACCAATCAGCAGATCGCCGCGGAAATTGGGACCGTCCGCGACCTGGTTTCACGAAACCTGCGGCGGCTGGTCGACCGCAAAATCATCAAAATGGAACGGCGCAAGGTGATTGTGCTGAACATGGCCGACCTGGAAGATCAGGTTGCAGGCTCCAAGCGCGCATCCGGATAGCGCAGGAAAGCCTCGCAACGCTTCAGATTTTTCTTTCTGGACTTCACTTCTTGAAAATTTTCCTGCCCCGCCATTTTTCAGGTGATTACCGTCTTGCTTTCCCCTGCTTTCTGCCCGTACCCTATATGACTGTTTTTCATCACACAAGGAGTGAACGTGAACGTTGAGACATCGCGTCTGGTTGTTTTCACCGAAAGGGAAGAGGGTCCCGTCTGCGGACTGGATGAGAAGTTGATCTATGGGGCCGGCGGCACGCTTCAGTGCGGCAGGGCGAGCAGCCTGGCTGACCGCATCACCCTGGCCAAAACCGCCGAAGTCCTGATTGCGAGCACGGCCGCCATGTCCCGCGAATTTTTGAGGGAACTGCCGCAGTTGAAGGGAATTGTGCGGACGGGGATCGGATACGATTCCGTCGACGTTGAGGCCGCCACCGAGCTTGGAATTGCAGTGGCCAACGTGCCGGAGTTCTGCCAGGACGAGGTGGCCGAGCATGCCCTGGGCCTGCTGCTGGCCGTGACTCGCAAGATCGTCCTGGCTGACCGCCTGGCCCGCCAGGGCAAGTGGGTGGCGGGGATCCAGGAGCGCATGCTGCCGATTCGGCGGTTGAAGGGCCAGACTCTGGGCCTGGTGGGATTTGGCCGAATCGCGCAGAGATTCGCGGGCATGGCAAAAGCTCTTGGGTTCAGGGTGATTGCCACCGACCCTTACGTGGAGCCGCGGGTTGCCCAGGCGGCGGAAGTGGAGCTGATGTCGCTTGAGGAATTGCTGCCGCAATCCGATATCGTTTCTCTTCACGTCCCGCTCACCCCTGAGACCCGTTACCTGATCGACTCGGATTCCATTGCGCTGATGAAGCACGGAGCCATCCTGATCAACACCTCGCGCGGCCCGGTGGTGGACGAGGTTGCACTGGAAGAAGCGCTGGCGGACGGCGACCTGGGCGGCGCCGGCCTGGACGTTCTTGAAACCGAGCCTCCCAAAATGCCCCATCCGCTTCTGGATTTCGACAACGTCGTGGTAACGTGCCACTATGCCTCCTGCAGCCTGGAGGCCTATGCCGACTTGCGCCGCAGCATTTCTGAACAGGCGGCCCAGATTCTGCGAGGCGAATTTCCACGGCACCTGATCAATACCCAGGTGAAAGACCTGCCCCAATGCAGGCTGCGCAAGCCCGGCGCGCAAGCTCAAGGCGCAGAGGGTTAATCGCCCCAGCTCCGTAGCAGACAAAGGAAAGCTGCAACCAGAATGGCCAGCAGGCAAACGAGCAAACAGCAACGGATCAAAGTGGTCCTGGCGGGCAAAGTTGCCGCGAAAGCGGCGGACGACCTCAAGGCTCTCCTCAAGGCGCCTGCGGCCATTTCTGCATTCCCCGTCAATCGTGAAGATGCGCGGATCTTGAAAGCACTGCCGGCTGCCGACGTGGTGGTGGGACATTTCTTTACCGAGGGCATGGCCCGCGCCGCCCGAAACCTGAAGCTGCTTCAGGCTCCCAATGCGGGGATTGACTCCTTCAGGACGGACCTGCTTTCCGCGCGGACAACGGTGGCCAACGCCTATTTCCACGGTCCGGCCATTGCAGAGTACGTGGTGATGATGGTGCTTGCCCTCAGCCGGAACCTGCTGAACCTCGACGCGTGGTTCCGGAAGGGAAGCTGGGAAGGTTCCTGGACCACAGGCGAAGTTCCCGCCGGGGAGGTCCTTGGGAAAAGCCTGGGGCTGGTGGGTTACGGCACCATTGGGCGTGAAGTTGCCTCCCGCGCGCGGGCGCTGGGAATGCCCATCAAGGTCGTCAGCGCGCATCCGCCGAAACGAAAGCCGCGAGATGTTGATTTCTGGAAAGGCCCGGCTGCGCTGCCGCAGCTTCTCAAAGAATCCGACTACGTGGTTCTTGCCTGCCCGCTGAACAAAGACACGCGAGGTTTGATGGGGCCGCGGGAATTTAAGCAGATGAAGCGCAGCGCCTTCCTCATCAACGTGGCGCGCGGCGCGGTGGTCCAGGAAGAGGCCTTATATCGCGCCCTGAAAGACCGACGGATCGCCGGCGCTGCCATCGACGTCTGGTACCGCTACCCGAAAGGCAACGAACGCTTCCGCCCTTCGCGCTTTCCGTTCCACAAATTGCCCAACCTGATCATGACTCCGCACGTTTCCGGCTGGATGCTGGGTACGCGCCGGAAACGCCTCCAACTGGTGGCCGAAAATATTGATCGCCTGGTTGCCGGAAAGCCTTTGCTGAACGTTGTGCAGGGGCCCCGCAAGCACAGCCGCGCGGAGTGGAACGCCCAGCTGAAAATTACCGCGATGGCCAGGCCGGACTACTGATGAACTATTGGACCTGGACGTGAAAGGGCACGGATTCATCCGTGCCACAGAGCGTGCCTCTACTTCGTTAAGGGCTTCAGCCCCCACGCGTGTCCCGCAATCCCGAAGGATCAATTCCAGCGGCTAATGCCGCATCTCAAGGGCGCCGTTACGGCACGAGTAAACTCGTGCCCTTTCACTGAGTCCTATTGCGCCGTGAATCATTCAGCCTCACGGATTCGCCGGATGCATCCGCGGCAGGCGCTCTTCCACGGGCGGCAGCGGGGGCAGCGGCGCGTGCGGCTCGGTCTGATACCAGTAGGCCACGGAATAGTAATTGTCGCCGCGATTGTTGGCCGTGCCGTGCTCGATGGTGGCGCGCAACGACTTCGTAAACGGAATCGGCGAATCGAGATGGAAGCGGTAAACCGACCAGCGCGCTCCCTGGCGCTCGGGCCCCACCACCGGCGCGCCGAACAGGCCGTAGGCAAACGGCTTTCCGCCAAAGTCCCAGGCGCCCAGGAAATAGTCTTCCGTCCCGGTGCCGACGATGGACGGCAGCTTCTCGCCGTCGATGAAAAACATGTCGTCGCCTTCGCCCCACCAGCCGTCCTTGTTTTCAAGAATCGACATGGTGACGCCCACAAACTGCCCGCGCCCTTTGGCGTTGACCCACACGTAGTTGTCTTTGCCGTCGGGGTTCTTGCCGTCGCTCTCGACCGCCGTGCAGGGAGCGCACTGGTTGTATTCCGCGTGGAAATAGAGCGTGTTTTCCGGCAGGGGTTTCGAATAGGCCCGGTAATCGATGTTGAAGTAGAGAGCGTGAATGGCTTCGCGGCCTTCGTTGGTGACGGTGATGCGCGCGTGTTTTTTGAACGGCATGGGGAAAAAGCTGTTCAGCGCCTTGGCCTCTCCCACGGCCAGAGGAACCGACTGGTAGGTGAAGTAATCGCCCAGGCCCTGGCCAAAGAAGTCGCCGATGGGCGCCTCGACGCTGGGATTCGTTTCGCCGTCCCAGTAAACGCGCAGGACGATTTTCTTCAGATGATAGAGTTCGGGGTCGGCAATGGTGAACCAGACGTGGGTGATGACGCCGGGGCCGGACTCATCCAGAACCGTAAACGTCTGGCCCGGGGCAACCTGGCGATAATCGGCGTTGCCGCCCGTGCGGTCATAGCTGGAGACGCGCTTCAAAACGTAAGAGTGAGGTTCAGGGAGCTGGCCAAGCCAGTCGCTGAAATTCTGGGCCAGCGCCGGCGCTGCCAGGGCGAGCATCAGGATGAAAGGCACAGCTTTCCGCATCGGTTCCTCCAAATGTGCTGAAGTTCAGAAAAATGAGTGCGGCGCGATTTTACCACAGGATGCGGGGAAAGGCGCGCCCGGCATCGCTTGCCGCCGCGGGTGGTTTATACTCAATTCAGGGCGCGGTGAGTTGACTTTGATTCTGTACCACCGGCCGCGGAAAGCTCCATTTGTGAGGATTGCAAAATAGGGTGACAACGCTCGTTCGTAGCGCCGCCGTCCCGGCGGCACTTTTCAGGGCCGGCAAGATGCCGGCGCTACGGAAGTCCGTCACTTTACTATGCAATCCTCGTTAAAGATCGATGAAGATGCCACAGCAGCCTGTTTCCGCAAACCCGCGAGTGCTGACCAGCGCCACCAATTCACTGGTCAAAGTTTTTCGCCGGGCGCTGGCCGAGGGTTTGACGCGCGACGGATGGCTTTGCGGCGAAGGGCCGCACTTTCTTGAAGAGGCGCTAAAGCCCGGCTCGCGGGCGAAGGTCCACAGCGTTCTGGTTTCGTCGGAAGCGGCGGAAAAGCACCAGTCGCTGCTGGCCCGCCTTCCAGCGGAAACGGAGCTGGCGCACATTCCCGGCCGCCTTTTCAACCAGATTGCCGGCACCCGGACGCCGCAGGGCATCGCGGCGATTGTTGAACCGCCCAGACACGACCTGAAGGCTGTGGCCGCATCGCGGAATGCTGTTCTGGTCGTCGCCTGCGGGCTTCAGGACCCGGGCAACATGGGAACCATCATCCGTAGCGCCGACGCCCTGGGAGCTTCGGCGGTGGTCGCGCTGGCGGGGACGGTGAATCCGTTCAATCCCAAAGCCGTGCGGTCGTGCGTGGGTTCAATTCTCCGGATGCCCGTGTTCGCAGGCCAGAAGCCTGAGACCGTCTTCAAAGTTTTACGCGACTCGAAAGTGCGCATTCTGGGAACGGAGCCCCGCAGCGGCCATGGTTTGCCTGATGCTGATCTGCGCGGCCCGGTCGCCCTGCTGGTGGGGCAGGAAGCAGCGGGCTTGCCGGAGGAAATTTCACGAGAGGCGGATGAGCTTCTCAGCATTCCCATTCGCGCGGAAGCCGATTCGCTGAACGCCGCTATGGCCACGGGGATTTTTCTTTACGAGGTTGCGCGGCAGCGCAAATTCCAATATCAGCCATGAGCCTGTTTGAAACACAGCTTTCCGAAACACCGGAACAGGGCCGCCGGCCCCTGGCGGACCGCATGCGGCCTGAAACGCTGGAGGATTACGCCGGCCAGCTCCACATCCTGGGGCCGGGCAAGCCGCTGCGGCGGCAGATCGAGCGCGACGAGCCGGCGTCGATGATCCTGTGGGGACCGCCGGGATCAGGGAAGACCACTCTGGCGATGATTGTGGCGCAGAAGACGAAGAGCGACTTTGTGCGCTTCAGCGCCGTGCTTTCCGGCATCCGTGAGATCAAGGACGTGATGGCCGCGGCTGAGAAGACACGCCGTTTCGGGCGGCGCACCATCCTTTTTGTGGATGAAATCCATCGCTTCAACAGGGCCCAGCAGGATGCCTTTCTTCCTTACGTCGAGCGCGGAGACATAGTTCTGATCGGCGCCACCACCGAGAATCCCTCCTTTGAAGTGAACGCGGCGCTGCTGTCGCGCACCAAGGTTTACATGCTGTCGGCGCTTTCGACGGATGAAGTGGTGACGCTGCTGCGAGCGCGCCCTGCAGGATGAGAAGCGCGGGCTCGGCGGCGAGAATGTCGTGATTTCCGACGAACTGCTGCGGCAGATTGCCGTGTTCGCAAACGGCGACGCGCGCTCGGCCTATAACACCCTTGATGCTGCCGTGGCGGCAGCCGCTCGCGACGCCGAGGGACGCGCCACGATTACGGAAAAGCTGATCGAAGACGCCATCCAGCGCAAGGTTCTGCTTTATGACAAGTCGGGGGAAGAACACTTCAACATCATTTCCGCCCTCCACAAGTCGGTGCGCAATTCCGACGCCGACGCCGCTCTCTACTGGCTGGGACGGATGCTCGAGGCGGGCGAAGACCCGCTCTACGTTGCGCGGCGGCTGATCCGCATGGCGTCGGAAGACGTGGGCATGGCCGATCCCAGGGCGCTGGAAGTGACCGTGGCCGCCATGCAGGCCGTGCACTTTGTGGGATTGCCGGAGGGCGACCTGGCGCTGGCGCAAGCCACCGTCTACCTGGCGCTGGCGCCCAAATCGAACGCGCTCTACACCGGCTACGGCGAGGTGAAGAGCGACGCGCAGAAGACCGTCGCGGAACCCGTGCCGCTGCATCTGCGGAACGCCGTCACCGGGCTGATGGCGAACGTCGGCTACGGCAAAGGCTACCAGTACGCCCACAACGCCGAAGAAAAACTGACCGACATGGAATGCCTGCCCGACAACCTGAAAGACCGCCGCTACTACCAGCCCACCGACCAGGGCTTCGAAAAACGATTAAAAGAAAAGATGCAGGCGATTGAAGAGTGGAAGCGGAAAAGGCAAGGCAAGTAGGAGTTTATCAAAAACCGTTGACCCGCCATGCTGAGCCCTTCGCCTGTCATCCTGAGCCCGTTCGCCCTCCGCTTCCGAAAGCCCTGAATGGAGTGAAGGGGCTCAGGGTAAACTCCGCGAAGGATCACGGCAGTTCGCCTTCTCTGTGCTCTCTGCGCATCCTCTGTGACCTCCGTGTTAAAAGCTTCTTGTTGGCCCGGACGGAGAAGAATCTAACACAGAGGACGCAGAGAAGAACTCACAGAGGTCACAGAGAACAAATCTACAGGTCGGCGATAACACTCCTGATTGACTCTGCTCGAAGGCCATGGTCAGATACTCGCAGAGGAATTGATGGAAGAAATCTCCATATCAAAATTCAAAACATCTTGTCACGCGGTTTTGGAACGCGTTCGCCGTACGAAAAAGCCGATATTAATAACTCGCTTTGGGGAACCAGTAGCGGAGATCGTGCCTATCGCAACCATTGCAAAGCCGGACAAGGACTGGCTGGGTTGTCTGGCCGGCACGGGCCATATCGTGGGAGACATTGTCAATCCATGCCGCAAGTGAGGGACAGCAGGTCATCCCTTCCAACCAGCATCAAATTCCTTCACACACAAAGTGTTTGGCGTATTCTTTGAGGATGCAGCGGTCCTGGACGACTTCGAGGCCGGCTTCGCGGGCGCGCCGGGCGGCTTCTTCATGCTGGACGCCTTCCTGCATCCAGACGACTCTGGCGCCTTTGCGGATGGCGCTTTCCACGATGCCGGGCACAAATTCCGAACGGCGGAAGATGACGACGGCATCGACGCTTTCCGGAACGTCGTCGAGCCCCGGATAGGATTTTTCTCCCAGCACGGAATCTTCGTTGGGGTTAACGGGAATGATGCGGTAGCCGTGCGACTGCATGTAAGAGCTCACGCCGTAGCTGGCCCGCGCAGGGTTGGAAGACAGGCCGACCACCGCCAGCGTCCTGCAGGTTTCGAGAATGGTTTGAATCGGGTCTGGCATGGCAAACTCTCAAACTTGGGTCGGGCGGCCTTGAGTTTGTCCGCAACTACAACACTGCCATTATAAGCCTATCGTTTTGTTCTTTGCGTGGACATCCTGGCCACGCGGGCCAGGCCTTCCAGAAACTTTTCGTTATCCTCGTGCCTGCCGATGGTCACCCGCAGCGAAGTCGGAAATCCGTAGAGCTTCATCGGCCGCAAGATCACGCCTTCGTGCATCAGGCGGATGAAATCCTCTTCGCAGTCGCGGCCCGTATCGATCAGCAGAAAATTTCCCGCCGAGGGCGTATAACGGACGCCGGCCAGGGCCAGTTCTTCGGTCACAAACTTCATTTCGCGGGTGTTCGATTCCACCGAATGCGCCACGTGTTCCTGGTCGCCAATGGCGGCGAGCCCGGCTGCCTGCGCCAGGCTGTTGGCGTTGAAAGGAGAACGAACGCGGTTGAGGGCCTCGATCAGTTCGGGATGCCCCATGCCGTAGCCCAGCCGCAGGCCCGCCAGTCCGTACACCTTGGAAAACGTGCGCAGCACCAGGACGTTTCTGCCGTTGCGAACGTAATCGATGGAGCGGGAATAATCCGGGTCGCGAACGTATTCGTAGTAAGCCTCGTCCAGCACCACCAGCACGCGCGGCGGCAGAGCATCGAGAAAGCGGTCCATGACATCAGCAGTGACCATGCGGCCGGTGGGGTTGTTGGGGTTGGCGATGTAGATCACCTTCGTCCGCTGCGTCACGGCGCGGGCGATGGCCGCCAGGTCAAAGGCGTTTTCGCGCAGGGGCGTCTGAATCAGTTCCGCGCCCATCCCCTCGATGGCGAGGCGGTAAATATAAAAAGCGGACTGAGACGTGATGCCCTGGTCGCCGGCGGTCAGAAAGGTCCTGGCGACAAGTTCGATGAGGTCGGTGGAACCCGCTCCCAGGATGAGCTGCGACATTTCAAGCTGCTGGAATTCCGCCAGCTTCCGCCGCAGATGATAACCGCCGCCGTCAGGATAAAAATTGGCCCGGTCCAGCGAATTGCGGAGCGCCTCCAGCGCCCGGGGCGAAGGGCCCAAAGGGTTTTCATTGGAGGCCAGCTTGACGGCGCTGTGGCCGAGTTCGCGCTCCACCTCCTCAATCGGCTTGCCGGGAGGGTAGGGCCGGATGCGCGCGACCCAGGGCGGAAGCAGTTCGTTGATTGAAAACCTTTGTGCCATGGCCAGTCCAACCAGCGGAACAAATGATAGAAGATCGGGGGCAGGAGATCGTGGCAGAGTTTCCGGCGGCGGCGCCCGGACCCTGCGGTCCCGTCACCGGGAATCTTAACATTTACGTTGCGCTGGCGGCTTCCGGTTTCCAGCGTTTCAGCCGGTCAATTTCCGACGCGCTTAAGTAGCGAAACTTGCCCGGCGTCAGGCCGCGGTCCGTGAGGAAAGCAAAGCGCACCCGCTTCAGCTTCACTACGCCATGGCCCGTGCGCTCAAACATTCTGCGCACCTGGTGGTAACGCCCTTCCGTCAGGGTGATTTCATACCACGGTTTTTCGCGCTCCGAAACCATGCGAATTTTGCAGGGCGCGGTGGGGCGGCCGTCCAGCACGATGCCGCGCTCGAGGCGGGCGAGATCCTTGGGCGACGGCTGGCCCTCCAGCTTGACGTGATAAGTGCGCGGAACCTCAGAAGCGTGGGAGGTGAGGAAGTTGGTGAGATCGCCGTCGTTGGTCAGCAGCAGCAGGCCGGAAGAGTTGTAATCGAGGCGGCCCACGGGATAGACGCGCTGCTTCACGCCCGCCAGCAGCGTCAAAACCGTGGGGCGTCCCTGCGGGTCCATCGCAGTGGAAACATAGCCGGTGGGTTTGTTGAGGAGAATCACCAGGTGGCCGTGGCTTCGCGGCAGGGGCTTGCCGTCCACGCGGATTTTGTCGCGGCCAGGGTCGGCCTTCGATCCCAGCTCCCGCATCACATGCCCGTTGACGCTGACGCGGCCCTGCACGATCATCTCTTCGGCCTTGCGCCGTGAGGTGACGCCCGCTGTGGCAATGATTTTCTGCAGCCGCTCTTCCATAGCTTGACGTGTGTCAGGACCGGGTTTCTTCGGGCGAGGCGCTTTCTTCACCCGCTTCATCATCTTCCTGCTCCGCGTCTTGGGACGCCGCAGGGGTTGCTTCTTCTTCGGGCTCGGCCGCCGTCGCCGTTTCCGGTTCAGCCGTTTCGGTTGCTTCGGAGGCTTCGGTGTTCTCTGCCGCCGCTTCTTCGTTTTCGGCGGGTTCAGTTTCCGCAGGACCGGAGTACGGTTCCTGTTCCTCCGGAAGGTCTGACCCCAGGGCCTGCCGTGCGAGCTCTTCAAACTCTTTCAGGCTGGGCAGCTCGCTGGTGTCCTTCAGGCCAAAGTGGACCAGGAATTCCTTGGAGGTGCGATAGAGGATGGGACGGCCCACCACATTTTTCCGCCCTGCGGTGACCACCAGCTTCTTCTGAAGAAGCGTGTGGATGACCCCGCCGCAATCGACGCCGCGGATCTCCTCGATTTCAGGCACGGTGACGGGCTGGCGATAGGCAATCACGGCCAGGGTTTCGAGCGCCGGCTTTGAGAGCCTGATCAGCGGCTTCAGACTTTTGACAAAATTCCTCAGCACTTCATGGTGCTCGGGCTTGGAGGAGAAGCGGAAGCCGCCGGCGACGTGCCGCACCTCGATTCCGTGGCCGGGTTGCTCGTATTCCTGCACGAGAAGTTCGATCTGGGCTTTCACCCGGTCGCGCTCCTCGCCGTCCAGCGATTTGACGATGGCGTCCAGCGACACGGGTTCCGGCGCAACGTAGATGATGGCCTCGATCAGTGCTTTGAGTGTTTCGTCCGTCAGCATGTTTTACCCGTCTTAGATTTCGCCCAGACTTTCTTCCAGGTCCGCGGCGTTCACCGAATCAACGATCTCTTCAAACCGTTTGCTCCTCATCGCGGTGATGGGGGCAAACAGGTCGTCCTGCCGAAGATGAATGGCCCGCAGCCGGACCAGTTCCAGCAGGGCCAGCAGCAGCGCGATCAATGCCTGCCGCCACACGTAGCCCTCGGCGAGGTCTTCAATCGAAACCGGCCCTGAGCGCCCGCGCATCACCTGCTTCACGTGCTCCAGCATCTCGCGGACGGTCACCTGTTCGCGCCGCACGTGGATCTGCGGGCGCTTTTTGGCGCGCTCAAGGATTTCCCGGAACACCGAGATCAGATCAAACGCCGAAACGGCCAGGCCCGGCTCATCCTCCGCCTCCGTGAACTCGTCGATGCCCGGGTGCGACCAGGTGGCTTCCTCCACCGTTTGCTTGGACTTCAGCATCTCGGCGGCATTCTTGAACTGCTCGTGTTCCAGCAGGCGCTGCACCAGTTCCGCGCGCGGGTCCCCTTCCTCTTCCTCGTCCGTCGCCGTGGGGTCGGGCGGCAGCAGCATTCGCGACTTGATGTAAATCAGCGTGGCCGCCATCAGGACAAACTCACCCGCAACATCGATGTTCAATTCCTCCATCAGGCGAAGATAGTCGAGATACTGCCGGGTGATCTTCGCGATGGGAATGTCGTAGATGTTGATCTTCTGCTTGCGGATGAGGTCGAGCAGCAGATCCAGCGGGCCCTGGTAAGCCTCCAACTTCACCGGCGGCGCGGGCGTATCGGCGCGCGTGGTCCGCTTGGAGGGCTCGGCGGCGGCTTCCTCTGCAAACTCTTCCGGCCACTCCGGATTGGGTGGGCGATGGTCATTCATCATTCAGGCCAGTTTCGTTGCGGTCCTTACCTCGCCCATCGTTTCCTGCGCAACCCGCCGCGCTTTTTCGGTGCCGGCGGCCAGCACGTCCCAGACCTTTTGCGGGTTGCTCTCGTAAACTTTGCGGCGCTCCTGGATGGGCGCGAGATATTCGTTCATGTGATGCGCCATCATCTTCTTGCAGTCCACGCAGCCGAGCTCAGCCGTCCTGCACTCGCGGTCGACGCGCTCAATCACTTCGGGGGGCGAAAAAATCTTGTGATGGTCGAACACGGGACATTTTTCCGGATCGCCCGGATCGTGCCGCCGCTTGCGGGCGGGATCGGTCATCATGCCCCGGACTGTTTTATCGACCACATCCGGCGGGTCGGAGAGGAAGATGGCGTTGCCATAGCTCTTCGACATTTTGCGCCCGTCGGTGCCGCGCAGGCGCGGGCTGGGGGTCAGCAGCGATTGCGGCTCCGGAAAAACCTCTCCATAAAACTGGTTGAAGCGCCGGGCGATTTCCCTTGTCAGTTCCACGTGCGGCACCTGGTCTTCGCCCACCGGAACGTAGCCGGCCTTGTACATCAGAATGTCGGCCGCCTGCAGCACCGGATAGCCCAGAAAGCCGTAGGTGTGCAGGTCTCGACCCTGCAGGTTGTCGAGCTGCTCTTTGTAGGTGGGCACACGCTCCAGCCAGCCGAGCGGCGTCACCATGCCGAAAATCAGGTAAAGCTCGGCGTGTTCCGGCAGGCGCGATTGCACAAAGAAAGTTGCCTTCCCGGGATCAAGTCCGACGGCCAGCCAGTCGGTCACCATTTCCAGTATGTTTGATTGCAACTCCGCGGTGTTGGCGTATTCGGTGGTCAGCATGTGCCAGTCCGCCACAAAATGGAAGCTGTCATATTGGTCCTGGAGCTTGATCCAGTTCTGGAGCGCCCCCACCAGGTTGCCCAGGTGCAACTTGCCAGTGGGCCGCATGCCGCTCAGCACCCGCGGCCGTTTGTTTGTCGGCTGTGCCATATGATGGAATCCCTGTTGTCCGGCCCGCCAGAGTGCAGAAAACCGCCCGTTGCCCCGTGCTGGAACCAATTTCTCATCGTAACATAGGGGCGTGACAAACGCGAAGAAGGGCAGGAGGCGGTGAAAGGGTTCCACAGACAGACTTTGAACCCGCGGCAGTTTCCTCCGTGAAGCGTCATCAGAATTGGGCAGAAAGAACTGGCTTAAGGGAAATTCTGGAAAAACGGAGTGATGAAGCTTGTTTGAATCGTAATGGCATTTCAGAAGGGGCAGGCGTGTCCAGAAGAAATTGGGTCGGGGGTTTTCGCATGCGGGCAAGCCGGGCCCCGGATATGTTGAGCGAAGCCAGGTGCGGCCCTTCATCTGGCGTCCCGTGCCGAAAGGGCTGCGTCCGGCTGTTATTCCCAAATGATTTTCGAGTGATCGGACCACACGGTCGATAGGAATATAAAGGAATATATGAGAGAATCCCCTGAACCGGGGGCGTTGTAAGGAGCGATTCTGAAATTTGAATCATAGGGTGCTTTTTCATGTCCAATGACAAAACGCGGCGCGAATTTCTCACCGGAGTGGGCAGCGGATTTGTTGCCCTGACCGTTTCAACCTCCTATGGAGCCATCAGCCCGGAACAGGCTCGGGCGAAGGAAGTGGCGCTGCGGGTTTTGAGCGAACCGGAGGGGCGAAGGCTCGAAGCCCTCGGCGACGTCCTCTTGCCCGGGGCCGCAGCCGCTGGAATCGCGCACTATGTGGACAGCCAGCTTGCCAGCAAGACGCCATTGCTGATGCTCAAATACCTGGACTTTCCTATGCCCTTCGTAGATTTCTACCGGCAGGGGTTGGCGTCGCTGGAAGGTCTGGCCCAGGCCCGTCACAGCCACTCATTTCCAGAACTTCCCTCATCCCTGAAGGCCGATCTGGTTCGGGAGATTTCGCAAAAAGATCCTCCCGGATGGAGCGGACCGCCGGCGCCTCTGTTCTTTTTTGTGACCCGCAACGATGCCGTGGATGTTTATTACGGAACCCAGCAGGGCTTTGCAAAGCTTAACATTCCGTACATGGCTCATATCGCGCCGCCGGAAAAATGGTGAGGGTTGATGTCTGAAAACAGAGTGGATGCGGTGATTGTTGGATCGGGGGCTGCCGGGAGTCTGCTCGCGGCCAAATTGTCGCAGGCGGGCAGGAAAGTTGTGGTCCTGGAAGCGGGGCCGCCACGCCAGATGGGGGATCTGGTCAGTTCCCAGATCTGGGCGCGCCGCTTGAAGTGGGCGGGCACCAGGACCGAAACAGGCGGCAAGGATCCGCTCTCGGTCGGTTTCGGTTCCGGTTGGGGAACTGGAGGATCGGCCCTCCATCATTACGCCTGCTGGTTCCGATTACATCCTGAAGATTTTCAGATGAAGAGGCGCTTCGGCAAGGGGCTGGATTGGCCCCTGAGCTATGCGGATTTGCGTCCTTTTTACGATCAAATCCAGCGGGAAGTCGGAATTTCCGGCGACGCGAAACAGGAAGTCTGGCGACCCGAAGGCGAGCCCTACCCCATGCCGCCGCTGCAGGTTTTCAACCAGGGCCGGCTGATTGCGAAGGGATTCAAACAGCTCGGCCTGCGCACTTCGCCGTTACCCATGGCCATCAACTCCGTTCCCTACAAGGGACGCCCTGCCTGCATCTACGACGGCTGGTGTGATGCGGGATGCCCGATTTACGCCCTGGGAAACCCTTTGGCTGTCTACCTTCCGCAGGCGTTGGACGCAAAAGCGAAGCTCCTTAACCACAGTGCTGTATCGCGGGTTCTCACGAATCGGCAGGGCGACCGTGCCACGGGTGTGGAATATTTCGACGTTCAAGGGCAGCGCCGTGTGATTGAAGCGCGTGTCGTTATCCTCGCGGCGTACGCGTTTGGGAATCCTCGTATCCTTCTGAACTCCCGCCCTGGCGGCCTCGCCAATTCCAGCGGCAAGGTTGGGCAATACATGATGGGCCACTCGACCTCAAATGTATATGGATTGTTCAAGGAAGAGACCGAGAATCATATGGGAATGACCGGCGGCCAGCTGCTCTCGCAGGAGAGCTATGCCAAGGATCCCGGAAAGGGATACGTGGCGAGTTCACAGTGGCTGATTGGGAACGCCCTCAAACCCAACGACCTTCTGGGCGTCGCCAATACCAGGGCGGACCTATTTGGTGAACCTTTACACACCTTCTTGCGCACCGCGGCGCGCCATCTCGCCACGATGACGTTTATAGGAGAGGGGATGCCGCAGGCAGAGAACCGGCTGATTCTGAGTGACAAGAAGGATCGCTACGGATTCCCGCTGGCGCACGTGGTCCATGAATTTGGGCAGGATAGCCTCCGATGCTGGGAAGCTGGCGTGAAACAAGGTAAGGCCATCATGGAAGCGGCTGGCGCGTATGAAGTCTGGGCAAGCAGGAGGGCTCAGATGCATACCATGGGCGGGACCATCATGGGGAATTCTGCAGGGAACTCTGTTGCCAATAGTTACGGACAAACCCACGACGTCGCCAACCTGTTTATCGCCGGCACGGGCCTTTTTCCAACAACGGGCGCCGTAAATCCGACGTTCACCCTCAGCGCCCTGGCGCTCCGGTCGGCGCAACACATTCTTCGAAACTGGCCGAAATTCTCATGAGAAGCGTGCGGGAGGGCCTCTTGGTCCTTTACTCCGATGTGGCTGATATGCGAGGATGTCTGCTTTCATTGAAGCCGGCGATTCGAGCGCTGCCAGGCAGGGGCCAGGATGTTCCTCGAACGAACGCAATGGCCGGGGACAGCAAAACATGAATGAGGATGATGAATAACCCTGGAAGGAATCTGAGGGATTTTCAGCGATGGAAGCAGTTTCGCTTCATGATATGAGTTTTGAAGTGAGTGTTGTTTAATATGAAAAGCTTGAAGCGGGCAATGTTCTCTTCTTCGACCAAGTCCCGATCGATATCGCAGATGAAGGTTTCGACTTTTTAATAAGCCAGCGCCAGTCGGGCGCGGTTTGCCGCAAGAACATTGCTTACTGTCCTTTGCGGGACGCTTTGACCCGGGCGGTCGGGGCGCCGCGAAGTCGCTGCGATAACCATCTTCCGAAAACCGACTTCGTGTACCCTGCCTGATCTGCCGATGGATTCCTGCGGGAGAGAACATTGAACCGAGTGCGAAAATTCGAAATTGCCATGCTTGCCAGCCTGCTTGCTCTTGCCGGCTGGGCCTGTTCGAACGCCGTCAGCCAGAAGGCTCCGCAGGCGTCTTCAGGCGCAGGAGAGGAGGGGCAATTGCCCGACGTCTGGCGCTCACTCACCACGGGGAATGAATATTTTGTCCGCATGGACAAGAGCCACTTTTACGCGCAGTGGGTCAACCTGCCTCCCGTCCCGCGGCAGCACGGCGCATACATCCACACGGCGTGCGAGCTGAAGGGAGGAAAATGGGCCGGCACCTCTGATATTTACATGCCCTGCGCGGTGGGGGAAGGGAAGAACGATAAAGTTACCAACACCTGCCGCCTGAACCTTAAATTCGAAATCGACTCCATCAGCGAAGACCGGATTACCGGCCGCGCCCAAACCCTTAAGAAATTCAATTGTGCGGCCTGCAAGGTGGTTGAAGCCGGATGGGCAAACTTCGAGTGGGTGCCGGCAAAGTAGCGGGAGCTTATCCTGATTTCGCTTTCTTGATTTCTTCAATCAGCGGGGGAACAACCTCAAAAAGGTCGCCCGCGATTCCGTAGGTTGCGATGTCAAAGATGGGCGCTTCGCGGTCTTTGTTGACGGCCACCACGGTCCGCGAACCTTTCATTCCCACCTGGTGCTGAATGGCGCCCGAGATTCCCAAAGCAATGTAAAGTTTGGGCGCCACGGTCTGCCCGGAGCTTCCGATCTGGCGGTCCATGGGCAGCCAGCCGCTGTCGCAGA
The DNA here is from genome assembly GCA_963783155.1 of uncultured Acidobacteriota bacterium. Taxonomy (GTDB): domain Bacteria; phylum Acidobacteriota; class Terriglobia; order UBA7540; family UBA7540; genus SCRD01. The sequence continues at coordinate 676,504 of CAWANC010000006.1, forward strand.
TGGGCCGCGAGGCGCCGATTTCCGCTCCCAGGGCTTCCGCCAGCTTTTGAGCCAGTTCCATGTTTTCCGGTTTCCTGATGCCGCGCCCTACGGCGACGATGATTTCCGCCTGGCTCAGATCGACAGCCTGTTTGGCCTCCCGGAATTTTTCCTGCGGACGGGTACGAATGGCTTCCGGAGAAATGCTGACCTCTACAGGCGTGACCTTCGCCTGGCTCTGGCCTCGCTGAACGGAATCCTCCCGAAAGGCCCCCGCCTGGAATGACACGAAGTAAGGCGGCTCGCCGCGAAACTCCACGTCGGCCGAAAACTTGCCCTGAAAAACCTGGCGGACAAAAAGGGTTCGTTCGCCATCGCGGCGGTAACCGAGCGAGTCGCCCACCAGCCCGCGGTCAAGCGAAGCGGCCAGCCTGGGCGCAAAGTCGCGCACCTGGTAGGTGTGGCTGAAGACCACAAAGCGGGGCTGCCGCTTCTCAATCACCTGGCGGAGCGCCAGGCTCCATCCGTCCGGCGTGTATTGAGCAAGCTGCGGCGATTCGACGGTCAGAACTTCCTGGAGGCCGGCGCCGGCCAGTTCCTGGGCGAGGGCGCTGACGTTGTCACCCAGGATGGCGGCAACGCAGTTCCCTCCGATTTCTGTGGCCAGCTGCTGCGCCGCTGCCACGGCTTCCCAGGTGGGGCGCGCCAGCCTGCCTTCCTGATGTTCCGCGTAAACGAGAATTTCTTCAGCCACGGTTGCGTTCACTTTCCGGTTGGGGAAGTCAACCTATTATAAGTGCTGCTGGTCCGGATTGCTGATGACCCGGTAGGGCTCCGTGAAAGGGCACGACTTTAGTCGTGCCGCCGGACCGCCTCAAAAATTCAATGGGGCTTCAGCCCCTGAACAGAACGCTCATGGCGCCGCAACTTTCAGTGGCTAAAGCCACCTCCTTCGAACTGCCTGTACGGCACGGATAAATCCGTGCCCTTTCACAAAACTTGCGACGTTTGGCAATATCTGTGCCTTTCGCAACAACCCTGCGAGGCGGGGCTGCTCCATGCATGGGCCGGTCTAGATGACTCTTGCCTCGTTCTTCAACTTATCGACCAGCCGCTCGGCGATTTCCCTGGGGCTGCCCTCGATGAATTCGGTCTGCGCCGTTTTCTCCGGCACGTAGACCCGGGAAATCACCTGGCGCGGTTTGAGCGCTTCGGCGTCGAGCCCGAGGTCCTGCGGCCGTCAGCTTCTGGAGCGGCTTGTTCTTCGCCGCCATAATGCCTTTCAAGGTGGCGTAACGAGGCTTGTTGATGCCCGACTGGATGGTGAGCAGGGCGGGAAGCGGCATTTCAATCCACTGGAACCATCCGCCTTCAAGCTCGCGTTTGACCTTCAGGGCGTCGCCTTCCGCCTGGATTTCCATGACGATGGTGGAGTGCGGCAGGGTTAATATTTCCGCCAGGATGACTCCGGTCTGAGCAAACCCGAGGTCGTCGGATTGAAGGCCGGTGAGCACCAGGTCCGGGTTTTCCCTGCGGACGGCGGCGGCCAGGACCCGGGCGGTCGCCGTGGGCGTCCAGGTTTTCAAAAGCGCTGTCCTCCAGGTGCAGGGCGCGGTCGGCCCCCTTGGCCAGCGCTTCCTTGATGGCCTGGCCGGCGCGGGCAGGGCCCAGCGTGCAGACGATGACTTCGCCTCCCAGTTTCTCCTTCAGCCGCAGAGCCTCTTCCAGCGCGTAAACGTCGGGCTCGTTGATTTCGAAGCCGATGTCGGCTTCCTCAATCCACGTGGAAGCTGTGTTCACCCTGAGATGGGCGTCGCGGGATGGAACCTGCTTGAGGCAGACAACAATTTTCATGAGGGATATTTTCTCCCGGCAGAAAATCTTAACCCGGCACAGGGCTGTTCCGGTTATTCCGAAAAGCGCTTAAAGACCAAGGCTGCGTTGGTGCCGCCGAATCCGAAAGAATTGGAGAGCGCGCAATGGATCTCCGCCCGGCGGGCCTGGTTTGGAACATAGTCCAGATCGCACTCGGGATCCGGATTTTCGTAATTGATGGTGGGAGGAATGATCTGGTCCCGCAGGATGAGCGTTGCGATGCCCGCCTCGAGGCCCCCTGCTCCTCCCAGCAGGTGGCCGGTCATGGACTTGGTGGAACTGACCGGCAACTGGTAGGCCCGCTCTCCGAAGACGGCCTTGATGGCCTTGGTCTCCAGCTTGTCATTGAAAGGAGTGGAGGTTCCGTGGGCGTTGATGTAGTCCACCTGCCCGGGCTCGACGCCGGCATCCTTCAACGCGTTCTGCATCACCCGGATGGCCCCGTCAGCGTCTTCCGAAGGCTGGGTGATGTGAAAGGCGTCTCCGGACATTCCGTATCCGACAATCTCGCCCAGAATCACGGCTCCGCGCTTGCGGGCAAAATCAAGTTCTTCAAGGATCAGGATGCCCGATCCTTCTCCGATGACGAACCCGTCGCGGTTGCAGTCAAAAGGCCTGCTCCCCTTTTCGGGTTCATCGTTGCGGGTTGAAAGCGCGCGCATGGAGGCGAATCCGCCCACGCCCATGGGAGTAATGGCAGCCTCGGCGCCTCCGGAGATCATCACGTCTGCGTCGCCGCGCTGGATGAGCCTGAAGGAATCGCCCACCGCGTGCGCGCTGGACGAGCAGGCGGTGCAGGTTGCGGAATTCGGTCCCTTGGCGCCCCAGCGGATGGAGACGAACCCGGACGCCAGGTTGACAATCGCGGCGGGAATGAAGAAAGGAGATATCTTTCGAGGGCCGCCCTTCATCAACGCCGTGTGCTCGCGCTCGATGACGTCGAATCCTCCGATGCCGGAACCGATATAGACACCGGCCCTCTCCGCCATCTCCGGGGTGATCTTCAGTCCGGACTGCTCCATGGCAAACTCCGCCGCGGCCATGGCGAACTGAATAAACAGCCCCATCTTCTTCACTTCGCGTTTTTCGACGAAGCGAAGCGGATCGAACCCTTTGACTTCTGCGGCGAAGGTGACGGGGAAACCTGTGGTATCGAAGTGCGTGATGGAGGCCGCGCCGCTTTTTCCGGCGAGCAGATTCTGCCACGTTTCTTCGGTTCCCACCCCCAGCGCGCTTACCAGGCCAACCCCTGTCACCACGACTCTTCGCGCCAAATTCTTTCCTCCTGCGGGCCTGTGGCGTCAGTTCTTCGCTGGCTTGATGTGGGCCTGGATGTACTCGACGGCATCTTTGACGGTCTGGATCTTTTCGGCGTCTTCGTCGGGAATTTCGATCTCGAACGCCTCCTCAAATGCCATCACCAACTCCACGATATCCAGCGAATCGGCCCCAAGGTCATCCACAAAATGCGCCGTGGGGGTAACTTCCGCTTCATCGACTCCAAGCTGCTCAACAATAATCTGCTTAACCTTTTCTTCAGGCGAAGCCATTGATATGTCCTCCTCACCCTGCATGGGGTTGGCTATTCTAACTTTGCGCTGCGGGGGCGTCAAGCTCCCGCTTTTTCCTGCCCTTCCTGAAAACGGTGCAGCACGTTAAGGCAAACAATCTGTCCGGCACCGTTCTGAGAAACCTGCTTTTTCCGGACCTGGCCCGGACCAACATCAGGCCATGTACATGCCGCCATTGACGTTCAGCACGTGGCCGGTGATATAACCTGCCTCCTCTGAGGCGAGGAAGCGAACTCCATGGGCAACGTCCAGGGCGGTTCCCATTCTGCCGGCCGGGATGATGCCCAGAAGCTTTTCGCGAACATCTTCGGGCAGCCTGTCGGTCATGGGTGTTGCGATAAAACCCGGCGCCACCGCGTTCACGGTGATGTTTCTTCGCGCCACCTCCGAAGCCACGGCCCTGGTCAGTCCGATCAGGCCCGCCTTCGACGCGATGTAATTGGCCTGGCCGGGATTTCCCGCCTGGGCCACCACCGAGGTGATGTTGATAATGCGACCGTACCGCTGCCGCACCATGCCCGGAAGCGCCTCCTTGATACAATGGTAGGCGCCATCCAGGTTGGTGCGCAACACCGCGTCCCAATCTTCGGTCTTCATCCGCAAGATTAGATTATCCCTCACGATGCCGGCATTATTCACCAGAATATCAATCTTTTTCCAGGTTTCCAAAACTTTGCCGATGCCGGCCTTGACGGATTCGGCGCTGGCGACGTCAACGCCCAGCACCAGGGCCTTGCGCCCGGCCGCTTCAACTTCTCTGGCCACCGCTTCCAGCTTCTCGACGTTCCGGCTGGCCAGGGCGACGTCCGCGCCCGCTTCCGCCAGCGCCAGAGCGCAGGCGCGCCCGATTCCCTGGGAAGCTCCCGTCACCACGGCGACGCGTTCGTTGAGGTTCATCGGCCTGGCCCTTACAAAAAATAAACCGGGGGATGGAACGTTCACCTCCCCCCGGCCTTCAATTTTTTACTGCGGTTGCACGGCGCCAACCACTTCGTCGAGCGACGCCGTGTCGCCCGCGCGCCACGTCCGGGCTTCACGGTCAATCTGCCTCATCAGCCCCGAAAGCACCTTGCCCGGACCGGCCTCGACAAAAATATCTGCGCCTTCCCGGCGCAACGCGAGCATCGAGTCCGCCCACCGCACCGGGGAAGTGACCTGGCGCTTCAGCCCGTCTCGTACCGCCTCGGCGGTTTGAACCACAGCCGCATCCGCATTGTTCACCAGCGGGACCCGCGGATCGCTGATCGCCACGGCGTCCAGATCAACGGCCAGCCGGTCTGCGGCGGGCTTCATCAGGCTGCAATGGAAAGGCGCGCTGACGTTCAGCAGGATCGCCCGCCTGGCTCCGCGGGCCTTGGCAAGCTCCACGGCCCTTTCCACAGCGCCGTGATGTCCGGCAATCACAATCTGGGCCGGCGAATTCAAATTGGCCGCGGAAACCACTTCGTCCCCGGCGGCCTCCCGGCAAATTTCATCCACGGCGCGGGCGTCAAGGCCCAGCAGCGCCGCCATGGCTCCCTGGCCCAGGGGAACGGCTTCCTGCATGTACTGGCCGCGCTTGCGGACCAGGCGCAGCGCATCGGCCAATTCCATTGAGCCGGCAGCCACCAGGGCCGAATACTCGCCCAGGCTGTGTCCCGCAACATAATCAGGCCGAATGCCCTTTTCTTCCAGCACCCGCGCCGCAGCCACCGAAACGGCAAGAATGGCAGGCTGCGTGTTGGCCGTCAACTGTAATTCTTCAGCCGGGCCCTCAAAGCACAGCTTCGAGAGCGGAAATCCCAGGGCGGCGTCCGCTTGCTCAAAAACTTCGCGGGCCGGGCTGAAATTTTCCGCCAGCTCGAGACCCATGCCGGGCGTCTGCGAACCCTGGCCCGGGAAAAGAAAAGCTATTTCGGACAAAAACAAATCTCCAGTGTGCTCAGTCTGCGCCTGTGCCGAAGGCCGTTGTGCCGCCTGTCTCGTGGGCGGACGCCTTTCGCTACCAGCGCACTAAAACCGATCCCCAGGTTACGCCCGCGCCGAAAGCGGACATCAAAACCAGGTCGCCCTTCTTGATGCGGCCGCTGCGTACGCATTCATCCAGGCAGATGGGAATGGAAGCCGAGGAAGTGTTGCCCACGCGATCGATGTTGGAATAAACCTTTTCCGCCGGGATTCCCATTCGCTCCCGCACAGCCTCTGTAATGCGCAGGTTGGCCTGGTGGGGAATAAACAGGTCGATATCGCCGGGCTGGAGGTTCGCCTGCTCGATCACCTTCCGGGAAACTTCTTCCAGGCTGCGCACCGCCACCTTGAACAGCTCGTTCCCGCGCATTTTGATGAAGTGCTCATGCCCCTGGACGGTTTCACAGGTGGCCGGCCGTGCCGTCCCGCCGGCGGGAATGTAGAGATGGTCCGCATAGGTGCCATTCGTATGGACCTCAGAGGCCAGAATGCCCGAGGAGGAATTGACGGCGCCCAGCACTCCGGCGGCAACGCCGTCTCCGAAGATCACGCAGGTGGTGCGGTCCTGATAGTCCAGATACCGGGAAAGCAGTTCGGCTCCGATCACCAGGGCGTATTTGGACTTTCCTGTTTTGATAAACTGGTCCACCACCGTCAGCGCGAAAAGAAATCCTGAGCAGGCGGCCGCCAGGTCAAAAGCACAGCAGGTGCCGGCTTTCAGGTCCCGCTGGATGAGGGAAGCCGTGGCAGGCAAAGGCATGTCGGGGGAAATGGTTGAGCAGATGATGAGGTCCAGCTGTCCAGGCGTGATGCCGGCCATCTCCAGCGCCTTTTGCGCCGCCTTGACCGACAGCATTGAGGTAGTCTCATGGGGAGCGGCCTGGCGCCTTTCCTTGATGCCGGTGCGCTCCGTGATCCATTTGTCGGAAGTCTCGACCATCTTTTCGAGGTCGGAATTAGTAATGACCTTTTCGGGCAGGGCCGAGCCCGTGCCCAGGAAACCCGTAGCAACCATGATGGCTCCTGATATGTCCTATTAATTCTTGCCGAGCGAAGCGAGGGCCAACTCGCGCTCAATTTTTTCGTTGACCCGGCCTTCGGAAAATTCTGCGGCCACGCGAACGGCGTTCTTGATGGCGTTTGCATTTGACCCGCCGTGGCAGATGATGCAAACTCCCTTGACGCCCAGCAGCGGGGCTCCTCCGTACTCGGAGTAATCCAGCCGCTTCTTCATCCGGCCAAAGGCCTTTCGGGAAAGCAGATAGCCGAGCTTCGATGAAAAAGTGCCCGCCAGAGACTCCTTCAGCAGGCTCGTCACTGTATCGACGATTCCTTCGCTGATTTTCAGCGCCACGTTGCCGATGAATCCGTCGGCAATAATGACCTCCACCCGGCCGTTGAAGAGGTCGCGGCCCTCGACGTTGCCGACAAAGTTCAGATTCAACTCGTTTAGACGCGCCAGAGCCTCGCGCGTTACTTCATTGCCCTTGTGCGGTTCCGAACCGTTGGAGAGCAATCCCACCCGGGGCCTCTCAGCGCCAAAGATCACGCGGTAATAGATTTCGCCCATCACAGCGAACTGTTCGAGGTGCAGGGGCTTGCAATCCACGTTGGCGCCGACGTCCAGCAGAACGGAGGCCTTGCCGTTTTGCGACGAGGGAAAAACCTGGGCCAGCGCCGGCCGTTCCACGCCCTCCAGCGTGCCCAGCAGGATCTTGACCGTGGTCATCACCGCGCCCGTATTGCCGGCGCTGATCAGTCCGTCCGCTCTTCCGTCCCGGACCAGCCGGGCGGCCACCCGGATGGAGGAGTCGCGCTTGCGGCGGAACGCTTTGGCCGCTTCATCCTCCATGGTGACGGCCTCGGAGGCGTGGACCACTTCAATCTTCAGGCCTTCCGCGCTTCGCCGCGCCAGTTCGCGATGGAGCACGTCCTGAGGGCCCACCAGAAGCACTTCTGCGTGTCCCGCCCTGGCAGCCTGAATCGCACCCTCGATTTCAGGCACAGGAGCCGTGTCCGATCCCATTGCATCAACAGCAATCGCGCGCATGGTCTAAGGGCGCCCCCAGAGTGTTGACCTTATTGAGCAGGGCCAGGCGATGCCTGGACCAGGACTCAGGCCTGTCAGGCCGCTTCATCAACCAGTATCACTTCCCGCCCGTTGTAGTGGCCGCAACGCTGGCATGCCTGGTGGGGCATCTTCGATTCATGACAGTTGGGGCACTCAGAAACTGACCGCCGCTTCAGGTGGTCATGAGCACGCCGACGGTTGCGGCGCGCTCTGGAATGTCGTCGTTTGGGATTTGGCATTTCTCTGTTTCCTTCACATCAAGTTACCTTGCCGTCCTGATTCGGTTGCAAGGTTGAATTTCTGCGTGGGACCCGCGCCAGGCCGGCCGGCGGCCCACACACCGGCCCCTCCAGTTGATTGCGGCCAGTCACCTGACCTGGTTTTTCTTCAAGAAAGCGAAGGGCGAATCTTCGTGCTGCAAGGAACAACCGCATTCCTTTTCGTTGCGGTTCACTCCGCACACCGGACAGAGGCCCTGGCAGTCAGGCCGGCAAACGATCTTCATGGGGACGGACAGGAGGACCTGTTCCCTCACCACGTCGGCCAGGTTGACACCGTCGCCCGCAAAGAAGCCTATCGTCAGTTCGTCTTCTCCGACTTCGACTTCTTCTTCCCGGGCGATCTCTTCCATCGGCCGATAAGGCAGATCGAAATCAAGTTCAACCGGTATCCTGACTTGTTCCAGACACCGGTCGCAGGCAGCCTCCAGAGCTCCGGAAATGTGCCCGCGAACCCGAATTTCTTTTCCGGCCAGATCAGCTTCGGCGCTCACCGCTAAAGGTTCTGTCTGCCGGAACTTAGTCTCTTGAAAATCCAGAGCGCCGGGCTCGTAGGTCTCTGATACAGTTACCCGGTGAAGCTCCAGCTCCTGGAGGGTGATCAACACTTCAGCCTCACTCGTCCAAAACTATAATTATAGCCAGCAGGCCATGCGTGTCAAGAAACGCTGGCACAACAAGCACTTACTTTCAGCCCTCCCACCGGTCGGTAGAGCGCTGTGCGCGCCTCATTCCACAGGGGCTGCCCCCGGTGGGTTCGGTGGGCGCTCCCGCCATCCATCAGCTTCCCTCTTGAAATTATCGCCCGAGTTGAATACAGTCTCAACTCTCGGGTGAATAACATTAACAATAGGGTCAGCGCTGTGCGTGCGGAACTTCCAGGAACGAACCTTGCCCGCTGGGCGTCGGTTTTCTTCAGTCTTTCCGTCCTCACCTATCTCTTCTCGATCGCCGTCACGCAGGCGTTCCTGGCCCTGGCGGGACTTCTTTTCGCTGTGCACCTTGTTCGCAACCGTCCCCCCATCAGCTTTCCACGCCTCAAGCTGCCTCTGCTGCTTTTCTGCCTGTTTACAGTGATCTCGGTTTTATGGGCCGCCAATCCCGCCGCCGGCCTGTTTGCCGTGCGCAAGCTGGTCCTTTTCCTGATCATCCTGATGGCCGTTAACCTGATTGTGAGCCGCCGGCACCTGGTCTGGCTGTGGAAGGGGTTGTTTGTTGAAGCTGCTTTGGTTGGCCTGATTGCGGCGGGACAGTTTGTCAGGCAATATCGCATGGTCAGCGCGGAGCACCCGCACCACGTTTATGCCTACATGATCACCACGCGCATCACCGGGCTGATGGGGGACTGGATGAATTTCGCCGGCCAGCAGATGCTGGTCTTCATCCTTCTGGCGGCGTTCCTGCTGCTGGCTTTGAGGGCGGGCCGGATCTGGTGGGTGGTGGCGGCGGTTGTCGCTCTCTCGATTGTTCTCAGCCTGACGCGCGGCGTCTGGCTGGGATGCTTTTTTGCTATGGTCTACCTGCTGTGGCGCTGGAAGCCCAAATGGGTCCTGGCGCTTCCGGTGCTTGCGGTGGTGGCCTATCTTTTTGCGCCCCGGGTGGTCCATGAGCGTGTATGGCTGGCGCTCCACCCCACGCGCGATCCGGCGCTGTCCATCCGGTTTGAAATGTGGCGAACCGGTCTGAACATGATCAAGGCCCATCCCTGGGTAGGCGTTGGACCCAACAACATTCCCCAGGTGTATGATCTCTATCTTCCCCCGGGGCAGGCTCCAGAAGCGGGTTTCCATGACCATATGCACAACAACTTCATCCAGTTCGGCGCGGAGCGGGGCCTCCCTTGCCTGGCGGCCTGGATGTGGCTGATGGCAGCCTTCCCGTGGCAGATGTGGAAAGCTCGCCGCCGGTGCCGCGCCGGCCGATGGATGGTGGATGGAGCACTCGCCGCATGGCTCGCGTTCCTGGTGGAAGGCTTCTTTGAATTCAACTTCGGGACGTCACCCGTTCTGATGGTCTTTCTGTTTGTGGTCTCAACTCCTTTTGTGGTGGAACGGATTGAAGCCGCGGCCGGCGAGAAGCCGGTGGCCCGTTAACTTCGGGTGGCTGGCGCGAACCTCCGATTTCGCGGTCCGCGGTTTTTCTATTCTGGATGATTCATGACGGCCAAGCGCCAAATGTTCCGCAGCTCGATGGTGGTGGGGATCTTCTCCTCGCTCGGCAGCCTGACCGGCATCCTGGTGGAAATCAGCATTGCCGCCAACCTGGGATTATCCAAGGCGTCGGACACCTTCTACGTGGCCTTCACGGTCCCTTACATCGTTACCAACCTGATTTCCGCCACCGGCCAGTTTTCACTGGTCCCCTTTTTCTCTTCGCTCGAAGCGCAGCATCCTGAGGAGGAAGTCTGGCGCGGCGTCAGTTACGTGGCCAACATGGTTTTCCTCGGCCTCAGCGCCCTGGCCCTGTTGGGCGCCCTGGGGGCGCCCTGGCTCATTCGGGGCATCGCACCCGGATTCACAAGGCAACAGGCGGAACTTGCCGCACACCTTGCCCGCTGGCTTTTCATCATCATCATCCCGGCCGGAGTGGCGGAAATCATGCGGTCGTTCCTGTTCAGCCGCCACCGCTTTGCTTTGCCCGCTTCGGCGAATTTCTTCCGCAACGCAACCGTGGTCCTCAGCGTCCTGTTCGGGTTCCGGCGCTTCCACTACTACAGCATCATCTTTGGGTATCTGGCCGGTTACCTGGTGCAGTTTGCGGTGCTGGGCGGCCAGTTCTTGATTTCATTTCCCGTCCGTTATTCCGCCAGCTTCAGAGGTTCGGGCGAAGCTTTCCGCAATCTGCGCGGAGCGGGGCTGACCCAGATGGCGACTGCGCTCTCCTGGCAGGGAGTGGTGATCGTGGAGAGGATCATCGCCTCCTTCCTTCCGCCCGGCACGCTCACGGCGCTCGCTTACGGCATGAAGATCATGAGTACGATTGCGGAGGTGCTGGCCGGAAGCGCCGGGACGGCCGCCCTGCCCAGACTCTCCATGGCTGTGGCCCGCAAAGCGGTTGCGGAGGTTCGCAACGCCTTGCGCGATACGCTGGAAATCAGCCTGGCGCTGGTGGCTCCTTCCATGGTCTTCTGCCTGATGCTCAGCCAGAACATCATCCGCCTGTTTTTTGAGCGCGGCCGGTTTACGCACGAAGCCGCGTCACTGATGGCGCTGGTCTTCTTCTACTATTGCCTGGGCCTGTTGCCTTACGCGGCCGTGCGCCTGATGAACTTCTACCTGTTTGCGCGCAACGACGCCGCAGCTTTCTTCCGGCTGGCCTTTTTCCAGTATGCGATGAATATTGCCTTTGACCTTTTTTATGTCGGGCTTCTCCACCTGGGCGCCAAAGGGATTCCGCTGGGCATGCTGACCTCCGTCCTCCTGGCCTGTGGGCTTGCCTGGCGTCGGGACCTGGGCAAAGTGCGTGAGGCAATCGACCGGACGCTGGGTATCTTCGCGCTGAAAGTAGCAGCCGGATGCAGCCTGGCCGCGCTGGCCATCTGGGGATTGAGTGTGTGGTTTTCGGCGCCGCAGAACGGGCTCGGCAACTTTATCTATCTGTGCATCACCTGCGGCGCCGGCAGCCTGGCCTACCTGCTGGTGCTGAGGGTTTCAGGCATCCTGTCCATTGCGCAGTTGAGATTGCTTTTCGAGCGCCCGGCGGGATCATAATGGACGGGAGTTGCAGCGCGCGCACAGGCAACGGCACATTCGCCCGGAATGATGAGGCATGAGGGCTTATCGCATTCTTGTTGTCACCAATCTCTGGCCTACGGAATCCGACCCGGGCTACGGCAGCTTCGTGCAGGCGCAGATGGAATCACTGCGGCCGCTGGGCGTGGACTTTGACACGCTGTTCATCGACGGCCGCGCCTCGCGTTGGAACTATCTGCGCGGCGTTCGGCGGATGCGGAGCTTGTTGAGGAAGAACCGGTACGATCTGATCCATGCGCACTTCGGGCTTTCCGGCTGGGTGGCGCGATGCCAGCTTCGCTTGCCGGTCGTGGTCTCTTTCATGGGCGACGATGTCCTGGGGCGTCCGCGGCGCGACGGCAGCATCACGGCCTACGGCAGGTTTCTACAGGTTTCCAGTTTCCTGCTGGCGCGGATGGTTGCGGCCGGCATCGTGAAGACCGGGCAGATGAAATCGAAGCTGCGGCTCGCTTCCGCCGAAGTCATTCCGAACGGCGTGGACCTCAACGCTTTCCGGCCCATCGAGCGCAACGCGGCGCGCAAGGTGCTGGGGCTCGATCCGGAAAAGAAGTACGTCCTCTTTCCCTACGATCCCGCCGAGCAGCGCAAGCGTTTTGACCTGATCCAGGCGGCGGTGGCTGAGGCGCAGGCCGGCGATCCCTCCATCGAGATCCTTCACGTCCGCGGCGTTCCGCGCGACCGCATGCCGCTCTACATGAACGCGGCCGATGTGCTGGTGCTGGCGTCGATTTTTGAAGGCTCGCCGAACGCCGTGAAGGAAGCGATGGCCGTCAACCTGCCCGTGGTGGCCGTGGATGTGGGCGACGTGCGGGAACTGATCGGCCACACCGAAGGCTGCTTTATGGTGCCGCGGGAAGTGAAGCCGATGGCCGGGAAAGATTGCCGAGGTCTGCCGGCGTCCGATGCGCACCCGGGGCAGGGAAGCGATCGCTCGGCTGGCCATCGAGAAGGTGGCGGAGCGGGTTGTCGAAGTCTATGCGAGAGTGGCGAGCGGGCAAAACTCCTGAGGGGTGTATTTTTTACCCGGTGTTTCGTAATTGAACACATTTTTTGAAACGCAAAATTTCCAGCCATTAATCATCAATTAAATCTTTAATTATCAATAACTTCCATTTTTGGAATTTTTGTGACGAAAATCCCATACGTCCCATTTTGGGCCTTCCGGGCTGTCTGTAGGCTCTGATTGCAGCCTAGTTTGTGGCGGCAGGGGCCGGAAGGCAGCTTCTGAAGTATGAAGTGTGAAGGATGAAGTGTGAAATAATCCGGCCGCCGTCATCCGCGGTTTTGCGGCGCCGGGTGTGTGTCTAGGGTTTTGCCCCGGAGATCCTGCCGGGTAAAGGCAAGCCCCCCCTAAGCGGGGCGACCAATTTCAGCCTGGGGCGTCAGCCGTGGGATCCCAGCCCGCCACCAGCAACCCCAGCCGCTGGAAAGCGTCAAGGGCAAGTCAGCAGACGGGGACGGGGTGTTGAAAAGGCTGAGGTTGGCACGCCAAAACCTGAGAGATGACGGCCTTATGACGCTGAAATGACAAAAATCTGCGTTTCACACTCAGGTGATTACCTGAGGCGGTAATGGGTAATTTTAGAGCCTGTTTTCCTGAGAGTCTCCTATTGTGTCCTGCCGGGCAGAGGGTATGATTGCATACATCAGCAGAAGGACTTTGGTCTGCGGGGGTTGGCGCCCGGGGCTATCCGGGGGCACAGGGTAAGAAGAATACTTAAAGAAATGATATCTGTCGGCTGAAGTCAAGCCGGAGGTTCCTTGAGGCTGACAGGGGATCTCGCACATACCAGGGAGGTAAACGATGGCGACGCAATCTGAGAAAATGGGTGGTCTGGGGTTTTCTGGCGGCAACCAGGGAGTTGCGGCAGCGGAAAAGCCCAAGAAGCACGAGGAACTGGGCCTGTGCCTGGCTTTGGTGGTCCTGCTGGGGTGGGCGCTGTTTGTGGGCGTGCGCGCGGTGGACTGGTCAGCGTTGAGCCACACATTCAAGGCCATATTGGCTCTCTTATTCTAAGGCAGGCTTTCCCCTGCCGCCTATCCGGAAAAGGCAGCTTCTGAAGTGTGAAGGATGGGGGTCTGTTTGCTTTTCGGTTTCCTCCTATTTCTACTCCCTGACTCCTGGCCTCTGACTCCTGACGGCTGAAAGCCGTATTTCAAGGCGCTGCAGCCCTCTCCAGGGGAAAAGGGTGGTCGCACATTGCGGCCGGGCGGTGGGTTTTTTGTAATGGCGCCGGGCGTCAGCCCGGCATTCGAGTCCTCTTGTAGCGGCGGGTTCACCCCGCCATGGGGTGGCCAATGTGGCGAGGCAAACCCGTCGCTACGCAGGCTTTCATCCTTCATATTTTCCCTACTTCCTACTTCCTTGCTTCTGGCCTCTGACTCCTGACGGCTGAAAGCTGAGCGCTGACAGCTCTTTTCAACCTCCTCATAGCAACTGTACGCATCAGTCTCAGGTGATACCCCAGGCGACGATGAGGAATTATTAATCAATTTTTCCTGCAACTACCCTATTGCATTCCGCGCAGCACTGAGAGTATCCTTCCAACTATTAGCTGAAAAATTATGTTTTGCGGGGATTGTGCCTGAGTCAGTCCGAGGCCGTGGAGGCTGGGGCCATCTTCCAAAAACGATATCTGCCGGCGGAAATCGAGCCAGTTCCTGCGGAGGAACCTCCGGGTCTGCTCGGGATCTCACACACTCAGTGGAGGTGTACGATGGCGATGGAGCCGGAGAATTGGAACCGTCAGGCGATTCCTGGGGGCCGCCCCGTAGGCCGGGCAAAGCCAAAGAGGCGCGATGATATGTACCTGTGCGTGGCTTTGGCCGTCCTGCTGGTTTGGGCATTGTACGTCGGCCTCGGAGCGGTGGGCTGGTAGGCGGTGAAGGCTTTGGAGTGTGACCGCGAAGCTGTCGCCATGGAACAAGCACGTAGTGTGGAGTCTGTTTGCTTTTCGGTTTTTCCCTATTTCCTACTTCCTACTTCCTATCCGTGGCCTCTGACTTCTGTCTTTCTGCCGGGAACCGCTTCTGAGAAAGGCGGCAGGTAAGCCCTGCCAATGCAGTCTCAGATTACGCGGATTCGGTGCTATGGTTCCGCAACGTCCAAAGGTGCGATTTGCAACTCCAGGAGTATCACTCTGATTGCCGCTTCCAAGTTCAGAATCCCGGAACGCGAAGCCTGCACCTTAACTGCTGAAGGCTGAGCGCTGACAGGCTTTTCTTGAAGTATGGAGTGAATCAGACGTCGTTGCCGGCTGCCACCAGGCTCCCAAAGCGGGGCGAAAGATCTCGGTTTAGTGTGTCGTCATTTCCATTACGTATCATGAAGCCGTCTTGGAGTGCGGCAGCGGAGCTGCCGCCTTTTCTTTTTTTCAGAGTGGGAGCTGCCGCCATGGAACAAAGAAAAGGCGGCAGGTAACCCTGCCGCAGTCCAAGGCTGCGGATCTTTTTGAGTAAATTGGTGGCGAATAGCGGGGCCAAGAGCGGCAGCATCTTCAGGAGGCAATCCGGCAGGCCGATGTATCCTAGGCTGTCCGCCTGCGGGTCGATGAAAGCGACGGGGATAAGAAACGCGGTCTTCCCCGTGCCAACAGTCGCAAACATGTTGTCGTCAGAAGACACGGTCCCATCTACGAGGGTTCCACCGCTCTGGGGGGTCCAATGGTTTGACGCGGCGTTCCAGATGAGAGCGGGTCTCCATCGGATTGTTAATGATCGCCTGGGAGCCATCGTTAGAGGATTAATCCAGGTTCCTGGCGCTTCAATGAAGGATAGTCCCGGGTCAGGCCAAGGCGGCAGCTTGCTGCGTGCCGCAATCCAGGATGTAGACCTGTCCCCCGCCGCCCGTAATCCCTGAGGTGTCTCCTGTATCAACGAATGCCGTGTTGAGACTCGTCGTGGCGACCTGGGCCGGGACCGGGTTCAGAAACGTCCATGGAGGGACGATCTGCGCCGCGCTTGCGGTGGAAGGACTGTCCGGGCTGATAACGGCCACCGAATCATCCAGGAAGTTGGCCACCAGCAGCCTGGAGCCGTCGGGCGTGAGGGCCAGACCCCTTAGGCCCGACTGGCCGCAAAGGCTCGGCGGAACGATCGGGGGCAGATAGCTGCTATCGGTTAGAGAAAAGACGTCGATGTGGTCCCCGGCGCTCAAATAGAGTTGCTGTCGCTTCTGGTCATAGAGAACGCAGCAACTTGTCTGCCTTGGAATAGTCGTCAACACTTTTCAGGATGTGAAATCCTTTGGATATCGTTGTTGAACCGGTGGGAGAGCTGATTGTGATGACCTGCGCTCCGGGGGTGCCGGCCGGTGTGGTGAACCGGAGGTGCTGAAGATACAGGGCGTAAGGGACGTCATTGTAGAACCACTCGGTCTTGGTTACGGCAGCGTCCTGTCCGCCGATTCGCACGTTAATCGCTGCTCCCTGAACGTCGGCTGAAAAGCCGTGCCGAACAGATCCGCCGTCGCCCCGCCCTGGGGTCCGGCCGCGAGGGTGCCATAGGTGATGGGCGACGGGCCGTAACTGAAGGCCTGGGGCATGATTGCGGATTCTCCGTCGGACTCGAAAATCCTGATGTTAACGGGGCCGGGGCTGCCGGCGGGAGGCGCTGTTGCCTGTACGCCTGTCGTGCTCTGGGAGACTTTCGCGCCCGGATTGGGACCAAACCAGACCGTTGGCACCCCCAATACATTCAGTATCGAAATCGATACCGGGGTGGGAGACTGGACGCTCCCTTCGGCTGGTGTTGCCCCAAAACTCACCGGATGAACCACTGAATTGTTAAAACTCTGGTGAAAAGTTGCTTTATCGAACGCCACACCATTGTGGGCCGCTCCGAAAATCAGCCTCGTCGAGACCCCTGCCTCAGTTGATTAATAAGCTCCACTGTGGACCGCAGCGTGGATTCCGCCAATATGCGGGCGCGTCCCGACAAGTTGAATGTGGTTTGTCAATATTGGAGACCACGGGGCGCGTCTGGGTTGGGTCCACACCGGAATAGGTGTCTGAAACGACATAGAGATAGCGGCCGTCCGGGCTGTACACCATGCCAGACATCAGGCCGCCAACCGGCACGGTCCCCAGGATGTTCAGATTAGCATCCAGAAAGTAAGTTATTTCATCGGCCCCGTAGTACACCATGACGGCGAACTGACTTATGAGCGGTCAGCTTTTCAGCAAGCGTGCTGTTATATCCATGCAACGCCTGGGCCACACGGGCTGGCCGGGAGCCGTCAAGCTTTATCCGTGGATGGTTGGACGCGGCAGGCTGGTTCCAGCTGGCAGGAGTTCGAACCGCCTTCTTTGCGTTATGGGATTTGGAATCGGGCGGCTGAAACATCCGGACGATTTGACCGTAACGTGGTCCCCCGATGAGTAACCTTGGAGTGCAGGGGCAGCGGAGCTGCCGCCTTTTCTTTTTATTCAGACGGAGGGAACTGCCGCCATGGAACAAAGCTGAAAAGGCGGCAGGTAGCCGCCGCACTCCAAGGCGATAGCGGATCTTTTTTGAGTATAAGACGGTAGCCGGCGCTGCAGTAGTTCAGTACAAGGCGGCAGGTACCCCTGCCGCACTCCAAGGTGCTGGCGCACTCCAAGAGCGCCCTTCCAGATTGCAGATTCAAAATTCGGGAAAGCCGGCGGCCCTCAGCAGTCAGCGAGCAGTTCCCGGCTTGTGACCTGCTGACTTCCGACTTCTGTTTCCTGACTGCAACGCCCAATCGCATTCTGCGTTAAACTGCTTTCCTGATGCCTGCACGTGAAAAAACTTTTGCCGCTGCCGAACGTCTGCACGCTTATCTGCTTGGCCGCCACTACCATCGCGGACTTCTGCGCGGGCCGGACGCGGGGGTTCGCTTCAACCTGCGGGCGTGGCGATTCCTGAAGAGCGCCTTCGACTTTCTGCCCTGGCGTGACGACTACGTTTTTATCCAGACGCAGGGCTACTGGATTCTTGCCAACTGGATGCTGTTTGAGCAGACGGGCGAGGCGCGCTGGCGCGACGTCGCACTCGAAAGCACGCAAGCCACCCTGGGCCTTCAGCGCGCTGACGGCACCTGGGCCTATCCGCTGCCGGAGCGCAAACACCTGATCGCCACGGTGGAAGGCAACTGGGGCGCCATCGGGTTGCTGGCGTCCTTGGCGCGCCAGCCGGAGCCGCGATTCTTGGAAGGCGCCGTGCGCTGGTACGATTACCTGGTGGGCCGCATCGGCTTCCAGGAGCACCAGGCGGGCAAGGCCATCAACTATTTCGACAAGCCCCGCGGCAAGGTGCCCAACAATTCCGTGGAAGCGGCCTGGGTGTTTGCGCGGCTGTGGCGGGCCACCGGCGATGAGCGTTATCTTGAACACGTGGACGGCATGGCGGACTTTGTGAAGAGCGTGCAGCTTGCGACGGGCGAACTGCCCTACGTGGTGGAGAGCGCTTACGAGCGCCGCCGCGAGCATTACCTGTGCTACCAGTACAACGCCTTCCAGTTTCTGAAGCTGGCGTGGCTGGAGCGCCTGAGACCGAGCGAATCGGTTGCGGCCGTTCTGCCCGGCCTGGCAAAGTTTCTGGCCACGGGCGTTACGGCTTCCGGCGCCTGCGCTGAGGATTGTTCGAGCCGTTCGGTGGAAGTGGACTATTACACCGCGGCGCTGGCGGCGGCGCTCGATGAGGCTGCGCGGCTCAAACTGATTGACGGCGATCTCAGCCGGCGGGCTTACGATCGGGTGGCCGCCCGGCAGAACGGCGACGGCAGCTTTATCTATTCGAAGGGCGATTACGGATTTTTGAGCGACAGCCGCTCCTACCCGCGGCCCATGGCGATGACGCTGTTCCATCTGCTGTACGGCGCGGGAGCGGGGGACGGGTTTGCGAAGTTGTGAACGGACATGATTGATTGAGGGATCTCGCATACATCGCAAAAGCGGCGACGTATGCGCCACCCCGGCGCTGCCTGCATTCTGATTACAAATGTGCGGAATTTGCGGAGTACTGAATTTCGGAACGCATGAGCCGGCGGACCAGGCGCGGTTGAAACGCGCCGCCGACGCCATGGCGCATCGCGGGCCTGACGACGAAGGTTTTTATCTGGATGGCGAGCTGGGCCTGGGCAACCGCCGGCTGAGCATCATCGACCTTCCCGGCGGGCACCAGCCGCTCTCAAACGAGGACGGCAGTCTCTGGATCTCCTTCAACGGCGAGATCTACAACTATCGCGAACTGCGGCAGCAGCTTGAAGGCCGCCACCAGTTTCGCACCGCTTCAGACACCGAAGTCATCCTGCATCTCTACGAAGAGCACGGCACCGGCCTGCTGGAACACCTGCGCGGAATGTTTGCCTTCGCGCTGTGGGACCGCCGCCGGCGCCGCCTGCTGCTGGTGCGCGACCGTATCGGCATCAAACCGCTTTACTACCTGACGGAGCCCGGCCGGCTGGCGTTTGCTTCGGAGCTGCGCTCGCTGCGCGAACTGGCCACGCGGCCGCTTGAAACCGATCCGCAATCGGTCTACGACTTTTTCGGTTTTCGTTACGTGCCCGCTCCGAACACTTTTTATCGCAACGTCAGCAAACTGCTTCCCGGCCACTTTCTGCTGGCCGACTCGAACGGCATCCGCCAGGAACGCTACTGGGACCTGCCGGGGGAAGACGAGACGCCGCTGGCCGCCGAGGATTATGCCGCGCAGGTGCTGGAAACGTTGCGCGAATCGGTGCGGCTGCGCCTGGTGGCCGACGTTCCGGTGGGCGTTTTCCTGAGCGGCGGCGTCGATTCCACGGCCATCGTGGCCATGATGTCCGACCTGGGCGTGCGCCCGCTGCGGACGTTTTCCGTGGGCTTCGATGAAAAGCAATTCAGCGAGCTGCCTTACGCGCGGCGGGTGGCGGCCCGGTTTTCCGCCGAACACACGGAAGTGGTGCTGCGGGCCCGCGACCTGGCGGACGAGCTTTCGCGGCTGATCGCCTTCCGCGACGAGCCCGTAGCCGAGCCTACGGATGTGGCTCTCTATCGCATGTCGCGGAAGGCGGCTGAAACGCGTCAAGGTGGTGCTGGCGGGCGAGGGCAGCGACGAGCTGTTCGCCGGCTATCCCAAGTATGCGGCGGACCGCCTGGCCGGGCTGGTCTCGGCCTTTCCGCCGGAAGTGACGGGCGCCATCGTGCGCTGGCTCCCTTATCGCCAGCGGCGGGTGAAGCTGGCGCTGGAGGCGCTTTCGATTCCGGATGAGGCGGAGCGTTCGGCCACCTGGTTCGCGTCGTTTTCGCGGCAGGAACGCGAGGCGCTGTTCTCGCCGGACTTTCTGAAGCAGGTGGACGTGGCGCATCCGGCGCACGTTTTTGCGCAATATCTCGAGCAGGTGCGCGAGCGGGCGCCGCTGAAGCGCATGCTCTATGCCGATCTCAAAATCTGGCTGCCCGACAATCTGCTGCTGCGCGGCGACCAGATGACCATGGCGGCCTCTATCGAGGAGCGCGTGCCGTTTCTCGACCACAAGCTGGTGGAGCTGGCGGCGCGCATTCCCGTGCGGCTGCTCACCCAGGGATTCCGCACCAAGGTGCTGCTGCGGCAGGCGCTCAGCCCCTATCTTCCCGAGGAAACGCTGCAGCGGCGCAAGGTGGGATTCACCGTGCCCGTCGGCCAGTGGTTCAGGAAAACGCTGAATTCCTTTGTGGCCGACCTGCTGCTTTCGCCCGGCGCGCGCTCCCGCGATTACTTTAATGCGGCCAACATGGAAAACTTTGTGCGCGAGCATTTCGACGGCGTGCGCGACCGGCAGAAACAGATCTGGGCGCTGGTGAATTTTGAATTGTGGATGAGGGGGAAAACGGGAGTCAGGAAGTCGGAAGTCGGAAGTCGGAACTGGGAAGACGACAACCGAGTGAGACTTGGAGGAGACTTTGGAAAATTCGAAGAGTCTGTGCAAGGATCACCGTTAAGTCTGGCCGCGGACATGCGGGTGTGGCACGAGGAGATGACATTGGCTGAAGGCTGCTATCTCCTCACGCGCGGGTTTCCCAAAGGACGAGCTTTATGGCATGACGTCGCAGATTCGCCGTTCCGCGGCGTCTGTTGCCGCGAACATTGCTGAAGCGTATGGCCGGAACGGACGCGGTGAATATATCCAATTCCTCCGCGTGGCCCAGGGCTCCCTGAAGGAACTTGAGACGCATACCTGATTTCGCAGTCGGGTCGGGCTGATCCGCGAACGGCCAGTGCGCAAGTGCTCGACCAATGTGAGGGGTAGGGAAGATGCTGCACGCGCACTGATCCGATCCCTTGAGCGGGGAAAGGCGTATAAGGAGCGCGCAGGACATTGCCCTATTCCCGACTTCCGACTTCCTACTTCCGCCTCTGGAACGAAATGCCAGACACCTCCCGCCACCGGCGTTTGCATCCTGATTGAAAACCTGACGGTGCCGCTGGATCGGCGCATGTGGCAGGAAGCGCGCACGCTGGCCGAGGCGGGCTATCGAGTGTCGGTGGTGTGTCCCAAGGGCCGCGGCTTTGAGCAGACGTATGAGGTGCGCGAGGGGATTGAAATCTACCGGCACGGATTGTGGGAGGCGTCGGGGCCGCTCGGCTACTTTTTGGAATACGCCATCGCGCTGGTTTCGCAATTTCGCCTGGCGCTGAAGGCTTACCGCCGCACGCGCTTCCGCATCATCCACGCCGCCAACCCGCCGGACACCATGTTTCTGGTGGCGCTGTTCTTCAAGTTGTTCGGCGTGCGGTTTATCTTTGACCACCATGATCTGAACCCGGAACTTTACGAGGCCAAGTTCGGTCGCCGCGGCATGTTTTACCGCCTGGTGTCGCTGGCGGAGCGGCTGACGTTCCGCACGGCAACCGTTTCGATTGCCACCAACGAATCCTACCGCGAAGTGGCGCTTACCCGCGGCGGCATGAGCCCCGGCCGCGCATTTGTGGTGAGAAGCTGTCCCGACCTTAAAGAACCTTCGCATCGGACCGCCGAAGCCGGAGCTGAAAAACGGCAGGCCGCTGATGGTGGTTTATGTGGGGGTGATGGGCGCGCAGGACGGCCTCGATCTGTTGCTGGAATCCATCCGGCAGATTGTGAAGGATGGCGGACGCGATGACGTTTCATTCGTGCTGATCGGCCGGGGCACCGAGACGCCGGCGCTCGAAGCCTGGGCGCGGGAGAAGGGAATCGATCGATGCGTCACCTTCACCGGCCGGGTGCCCGACGCTGAGATGTGGGCCTGCCTTTCCACCGCCGACTTCGGCGTCGCTCCCGACCCCAAAAACCCCATGAACGATAAATCCACCATGAACAAGATTCTGGAGTACATGGCCTTCGGGCTGCCGGTGGTGCTCTATGACCTGACCGAAGGCCGCCGCTCGGCCGGTGATGCGGCTCTCTACGCCCGGCCCAACGATCCCAAAGATTTTGCGCGGCAGATGCTGAAGCTGCTCGATTCTGAAGATTTAAGGCACACCCTCGGCGCGCGCGCCCGCAAACGCATTGAAGAAAGTCTCAACTGGGACATCGAAAAACGTGAACTGCTCAAGGCCTATGAGACGGCGCTGGGCGATGATCGCAGTCGCTAAAGAGAAGCAAAACTATTTCGCTAACCTACACGGCAAAAAACAAAGGAAAGAATATCCTGCGCAACGCAAGACCCTTGAGAAAACGGTCCCATATAAATCGGGTTGATCCACAGAAAAAAAAAAAAACACTCGCCACACCGGCCCCTCAATCATGGGACATGCATCCGCACCGTCTGCCCCTCGGCTCAGCCGGCCACCCCCCCCGATGAACGAGGCGTGCGCAGAGCTGATTGCATTTCGTTTTTCGCCGAACCTGGAGCTAGTGTTGGCGAGCGCCACCCGCGAGGCGCGCCTCGATTATTGGGAGCCGCGCGCGCTTGCCGGTAAACTCCAGGCTGAAGCGCTCATTGCCGGCGGTGCCCTTCATCGAGTCGCCGGTGACCGTGGCTTTATAGTCCATGGTGAAGGTGCCCTGAGACGTTTCTCGGGTCACGCTGAACGTGAGCGTGTCGCCGTTCACGGAGCCCTTAACGGGACTGTCTCCCCTGCGGCCTGAAATCGTGCCCGTCACCGTGTCGCCTTCTGCTCAAGCTTGAGCGTCTGCTCGAAAGTGCCGCGCTGGCCGGTCATCGTGAGGTTCCAGGCGCCCGCGACGTTCGCCGCCGCGTCCTGGGCCATGGCCACGCTGCCGATGAACAGTCCCATACCCAGCACCAGTGCAAGCGCAAAAAGTTGGTTCCCCGTTTCATGATTGCCTCCTTAAGGTGACCTTTTTCTGTCTGCAGATCAAATCCCGGTGGTTGATAGATGAGACGAGGCGAAGCGCTTCCAGGTTACAGCAGGCGCCGGGCTGGCGCGGAGGCCGGGTTTGGGCCCTGGGATTTCCAGAAGGGACTCGTTGACGGCAATGGGAGGCTCGCGCTTGCGGGCAAGTCAGCGGCCCCTGCCAACGCCACCGCGATCAGGCGGGGTGGCAATGAAATCCTGAGTGATGTAAAGGTCGCCGTTCGGGCCCTGAACAATCCCGATTCCCACGTCGGTGTACGCGGGGTTTAAGATGTTGCCGCGATGGTTTTGCTGGAACCGGGGCTCGTCCATCAGATCGTTTTCCGCGTCAGCGACCGTTCTGTTGACGGCAATATTCTCCGCCAAAGCGCGCCAGGGAATTCCGGCGGCGTTGATCCGGTCCCTAGGGGTTCTGCCCTCAGGGTCAACATGGGCAAAGTACCGGCGCCGGAGCATGTCGCGGGAATGCGCAAGGGCGACTGCAGACAGTTTCTCGTTCCACTTGAGGGGCAGCGCCCGGCCGCGCGTTTCCGCGGCATTTGCCGGATTCTGACGGTCGCGGTTGACCAGCGCCCACATCTGCCTGGACAGGCTGTCCACGCGGTCTGCGTCGGATGTCTGGCGAGGACCTGATCGAGCGGGCGCTGACAGAATGAGTCCGGCCAGGATGACAATCAAGCAAACAGGGAAGCTCAAGGGTCTTCTCGTTCCGAACTTCGCAGAAGGGGAAATGGAATAGTGGTTGAAAGTCATAGGGGCCCCACTTATGCTCGCTGGAGGACTGCGTAACGTTTCCTTGTTATCATCCGGTTGAACTGAGGTCAAGGTGAATTCATCGAGCGAGTGGGCACTGCATCGGGGTGCCGCCTGCGGAGGGCCGCGCCGCGCGTGGCACAAACATCGCGGTTTCTGCGATACGTACGGACAACCCGGAAGGGCCTGCGCTGCAAAGCAACTGCACACCATATTCAATGCTGGCATTGGATATGGTAGGATGGCCCCCATGGAAACCCCTCGTAAAATCACCGTGGAAGTTTCGCCGGAATTGCTGAAAAAGGCTCAGCGGGCCAGCGGCGCCGGCATCACCCAGACGGTCCGCACCGGCCTCGAACTGGTAGCCGCGTCGGAGACTTACGCGCGCCTGCGCAAACTCCGGGGCAAGGTTCGCTTCTCACGCAAGCTGGCGGAACTGAAGGCTGACCGATGATTGCCGCCGACACAAGCACCTGGATGGCCTATCTGGAAGGCGGATGGGGTAAAGACGTCGAGTTGCTGGACAAGGCGCTCGGGGACCGGCAGGTGCTGATGGTGCCGGTGGTGCTGGCGGAACTGTTGAGCGATCCCAAACTTCCTCTGAGCGTGGCGAAAATTCTCGCCGAAGTTCCGTTGATTGTAATTCGATCTGGCTACTGGGAAAGGGCAGGAGAGTTGCGGGCAAAGGTGTTGGCAAAGCGCCGCAAGGCTCGCCTGGGCGACGCGCTGGTTGCCCAGAGCTGCCTCGACCGCAGAATTTCTCTTGTTACCCGCGACCGCGAATTCCGGGCGTTTGTTGAAGCCGCCGGACTTGATCTGGTGATTGGGTAGGGCTGGCGGCGAAGTTTCTGCGCGGGACTTGCGCCGTGGGCTAAAGTCTTTCGGCACTCCGGGCCTTTCGGTACTCCAAAGATCGCAAACCACGCAATCCATGAGCCCACCCATGGCCCGCCCGGGAGGGAACATCATAAAGCATCTACAGATTCGGCATGACGTCCTGAAGCTCCTCTGCTGGTGGCGGTTTGCGCGACGCCTGTGTTTGCGCAAAACTCTCCCCCGCCCGGCGGCGCCGGCCGGGGCGCCATGCTGGCGGTTTGCGAGTCGAGTTCCGCCGTCAGCGTCGGCCCGTCGGGCCATTATCAATGTGACGAATGCCCTTCTTACACGGACTTCCACGGCAATCGCAAACAGTTATTCAACCTTCAAAAGGAGTTTCGAGGGCATTTTTCTACCACCACCCGTGAGCAGCTTTTGCTGGTGTTGAGTGGGTGTGAGTCGCACGCCGACGGTTTCGGCGGGACCGCCTTGTTGACGCGCGAGGGCGCTGGTTGGAAGAAGGCGGGGTATTTTAAGGCCTTTAAGCCGTCGGATTGTTTTTCTTTCAAGGGGCATGACGGCCTGGAACGCCTGGCCTGCCGGGAGGACGATATGCACTTCGGGACAGGCGAATCCTGGATTGAAGCGGCGTCGTTTGAAGACAACACTCTGCATCGCCACTACATGCTTCCTCTGATCATCGACAACATGGCCGGGCTGGGGTTTGCGGTCAAGGGTTACTGCTATGAGCAAAACATCGCCAGCTTTGAAAAGCTGGCCTCCGAGGCAGGTTTTATGGTTGTGGTGACACAAACCAGGGGCCGCGCGCCAACCGGCGAAAACGCCTGCGGCGAAACCAAAACTCCCATGGAGCCGAAGCAGCCCCTGACTTTGAGGTTCGATTTTGACGGCGGCGGTTTTACTTTGGCCAGGGAAAGCCAAGGCGGCCTGGAGAAAATCAAACATTTTATTCCGGGTCAATAAGCCGCCACCGGGCCAACCGGATGCCCCACCCTCATCACAATCGCCTAAACAGCTTATGAGGCGGCAAGCGTGCCAAGTCCCGGGATGCCCGTCTTTTTCCTGTGGCTCAGGGCCGGCCGTGCTGGCGGTGAGACAGGGCCGGGGTCAATTTCGGGATGACGAATTCCTGAAGGATGTTGGCGAAGGCGTCAAATCCGATTCCGATCATGCCGTTTTCAAGCGTGGTTCCCCATCCATTGCGATTTTGCTGCGGGAGGTAGAGGTTGGCGATGCCGCCCGCGGCCAGGTGCCCGAGGATGGATGAGTAGTCCGGCTGCCAGTGTCCGTTGTCGCCCTTGCAGATGAACGAACGGGTGATGGCATAGAGCAGGCGCGAGCCGACGCTGCCGTCTGCCTTGTAATAAAAACGCGGGTCCTGGTGAAGGATGGATGGCAGCAGAGCGTCACTCAAGAAGGCGCCCACGCCCAGAGTGGCATAAGCGGCGCCAAATCGCTTGGTGAAACTCTTCTCCTCAGTGCCGTATCCGCTGTACATGCCGGCTGCCTGCTCGCCGCCGACGAACGCCGTGGTCAGGCCCAGGGTAAACGGGTTGAAAACTGTCTTAAAAGTGAGCTGGAACTTTTGACTGGCGGTGAGTGGGGCGGTGTGGGGGTAATAGGTGACCATGTAGTTGGGAATGAAGCCGAGTACCAGCTGCTTTTCTTCGTGCTGCAACTGATAACGGGCCACCTCGGCCTGGGAAGGCGACACCTTGATGGAGGTTACAAACGGAGCCAGCGCCAGCGGGATTTTCGGCGCCGTGTACATCTCGCCCGGATGCACCACGGCGGCGACGGACTGCGATTTAAACCCCGGGGCGGTGATGGTAAGCCAGTAAGTTCCGGGGGCGACGCCCGCAAAAGAGAATTGCCCGCTGTCTGTTGTCTGCGCCTGCTGCACCGTTTTGCCATTGCGCACCAGGGTGACCAGAGCTTCGATGACCGGGTCTCCGTCCGGCCCGGCAACAGTGCCGCTGATGCTGCCCGCTGATTGCTGAACGGGTGCCTGGCTTGCGGCTGATGCCGCCGCCCCCGTTACGGCAGGCGGCCGGTCCCAGGTTGCGCCTGGGCGGCAAGTCCGGTGCGGGCAAACCCCATGCCCAACCCGATGAAAACGCCCGCTGCCACAATCGAGCCACACACGCGCTGTGAAAGAAATTTACGAAAAAAAGCTGTTCTGCAGGAATTCATTCGAGCTCTCAATTCTGCGTCCACCTTTCCCTTATTAACCGTAAGATGCCGGGTTCCGGCCAAAAGTATGTACGGCTGCCGTGGTCAATTCCCATTTTCGCCCGAACTGCCCGGCCGGCGCCGGACGCTGCCTTTACAAATGTACCCGGTCTCTCCGCCATCGCTGAAGTGCTTATTAACCAACTTGCGCCGATGTCAACCTCGCGGCACGGTGGTATGCTACCAATCGAAACGCACAGTCTGCTCAATCGGGGTCCGTGCCGCCCGCGGGTTGTTCCTGACGCTCAAACGGAGTGCCGGGGCAAGGCCGGGATGCGCTTGACCCAGAAAAAGAGAAGCACCTAAAATCATACCCGGAAGGTACACATGCACGAGAAACATGTACTGGACGTGATTTCCGCAATCCTGGCGAGCGGGATTGTATCGCGGAAAACCAAGGTGTCGCCGAAGAGCGCAGCAAGGGTCTACTTTGACGTCAGGGACGAGTTGCTGAAAGGCATGCTCGATCGCGAACTGGACAGGCTGCCGGCTTACCTCACGCATAGCCCTGAAAAGAGACCGAATAATTAGCCTGGTTTGCCGGGTGCAATGTTAGTGCTGCGGACGGCGTACGCATCGCGGGTTCTGTGCCGTGTGCGGGACGACGGGGCCCGGATGGAACCCGCACAGATGGCGCAATGCGCCAGGTAAACGCCACCTGTCATCTGATCTCGGCCGTCATGGGATCCTTTTGCCGGGGTGATCGCGCCCGCCCTGGTGCAGGATGAGTTCAGTAGCGCGCCCCTGGCTGCCGGTCACAAATGTAATCTGCGCGTCCACCACTTTCAGGAAGAACTCCTTCTCGCTTTCCGGAAAAATCTCGACCTTCTGCTGGCCTGTCGCCTGCTCGAACAGGCGATTGCCTTCGCGGGTGATGGCAATTGAGAAGCCCGGCGCCAGTTGATAGGTGCCGACATAGCCGTCGAATATTTTCGGATCAACCTGGACTTCCTTGTGCTCCCTGGGCGCCATGGCCGCAGCCGCTCCCTCCACCCGCGGCGCCCGGTGGTCGGCTCCGCCCTGGTGCAGAATCAGAGCGGTTGCCTTGCCGTTTTTGTCCGTCACAAAAGTGATCTGCGCATCCACCACTTTGGCAAAGAACTCGTGATCGTTCTCGGGGTATATTTCGACCTGCTCTTGCCCGGTGGCCTGGGTGATAAAACGATCGCCCTCTCGTGAAACCTTGAGGATGAACTTTGGAGAGAGCGCATAGTCGCCCACGTAGCGGTCGAAGATTTTCGGATCAATCTGGACGGCCTGGCGTTCGGAAGGCAACAAAACCTTCCCGCCCAGGGCCAGCGTCCCGAGGTATTTCGCAATCTCCTGCGGCGCCCCGCCGCTCAAATTCCCCAGCACGGCCACCGTCAGCTTGTCGTCGGGATAGTAGGCCAGCATGGTGTTGAACCCTTCGATGCCGCCGCCGTGGTCGATCACCTTGTGCCCGTTTTCCGTGCGCACCATCAGGCCGAACGCGTAGTCGTCCTTGAACGGCGTGGTCATCTGCTTCAGCGATTCCGGTGAAAGCAGCCTGCCGCCAAACAGTCCCTGCTCCCAGCGCAACAGGTCGCCCGTGGTGGAATAGAGCCCTCCCGCCGAGAAGGGAACCGTCATGTTGATGTAGCCGGCGTTGGCCAGGCCGTCCGGGCCCCGCGTGTAGCCTTGCGCGCGGTCCGGGATGATCGCCGAGTTCGAGTCGTAACCCGAATCTTTCATTCCCAGCGGCTTGAAGATGTCGTCCTCCACGAACTTTGCGTAGGTCTCACCGCTGATTTTCTCGATCAGGTAGCCCAACAGTGCGTACCCCGAATTGCTATAACTCCATTTTTCACCCGGCTGGAAGTCAAGCGGCTTGTCGCGGAACAGAGCCACCAGTTTTTTCGGTGTGATCGGAACGCGTTCGAATGAATGATAGTCGGGAAAGCCCGTGAAACTCGGGATGCCCGACGTGTGCGTCAGCAGATTGAAAATCGTGATCTTGTCCCAGGCCGCCGGCGCGTCCGGCAGATAGTTCTTTACCGGGTCGGTCACCTTCAACTTTCCCCGCTCCTGGAGCAGCATGATCGACGCCGCCGTAAACTGTTTGGTGATGGAACCCAGGCGAAATTTCGCTTTCGGCGAGTCCGGAACTTTCCACTCCACGTCGGCAAAGCCGTAGCCCTGGTCGAGCAGGACGTCGTTTCCGCGGGCCACCAGCACCGCTCCCATAAACTGCTTTTTCTCGACGAACGATTGGATCACCTGCTCCATGCGAGGCAGGTTCGGCGCCGCTTTCGGCTGCCCGGAGTCTACCGCTCCACTCATAACTCCGGCGCCACCCAGGAGGGCCATCCCAACACACATCAGCGCCAGCAGCGCCCCGGTCAGCCTGCATCTGCTTATCATTTCCGTTTCTCCCCGAAACTCCGTTCGCAGTCGGCAGAACCAAGGCCGCTCCGGTGGGTCATTCGGAATTTCTGTTGTGAATTTTGCTTTCGCCTGCAAGATTAGGCAGCGGGACCTTTAATGTCAAGCGCAAGTGGGACGGGCGGGTATCTGGCTTTGTAGCTGGTCCAGAGTGCGGTTTTGGGGCTCTGCGATTTCTGATGTGCCCGGCGCGGGAATCTCCTGTCAGCTTGCGCCGCGGCCCAGCAGGACCACGGGGATGGTTTTCAGCAGAATTTTCAAATCCAGCGTGGGCGACCAGTTGTCGATGTACTCCATGTCGAGTTCCATCCAGCGGCGGAAGTTCAACTGGTTGCGCCCTTCCAGCGCCCACAGGCAGGTGAGGCCGGGCTGCATGCGCAGGCGGCGGCGCTGCCAGCCGGCGTATTTTTCAACTTCCTCGGGCAGCGGCGGGCGCGGCCCCACAAACGACATATCGCCTTTCAGAATATTGAAAAGCTGGGGCAGTTCATCCAGCGAAAACTTGCGCATGAAGCGGCCGATGGCGGTGCAGCGCGGATCATTCCTGATCTTGAAAACCGGGCCGTCAAGTTCATTTAATGCGGCCAGCTCCTCTCGCCGCAGGTCGGCGCCGGCGTGCATGGAGCGGAACTTGTAAACTGTGAATTTTCTTCCGCCCAGGCCGCAGCGTACCTGGCGATAGAGCACCGGCCCGGCAGAGGTCAGCCGGATGATAAGGGCGAGCAGCAACAGCAGTGGCGAAAGGATGATGAGCAGCGCCAGGGCCATGGCGAAATCGAACAAACGCTTCAGCAGAAGCAGGTATTCGTTTTCCGGCGTGGTGGTGAAAGTGAGCAGCGGCATTTCCTCGAGCCGGTCGAGATAGACGCGCGAGACGACGTGCGGGAAAAAATTGAGCAGGACGCGCGTCTTCACGCCTTCCTCTTCGCAAAGCAGAAACGCATCTTCAATCTTTTCCATGTCGCCTTTGGCGGCGGCAAATACAACTTCGTCGATCACGTGCCGGCGGACGAGTTCGGGCAACTGGGCGAGCGAAAAGACTGGATACTCGCGGCGCAGTTCGGCGACGGGCTGGTCATTTTCAGCGGCGGGGCCGATGCGCGCGAATCCAAAGATGCGCATGCCGCGCTTCTCATTGGCTTCAATGGCCCGGGCAACCTGGGTCACGGCCGGGGCGTCACCTACCAGCAGAAATTCCCGGTAGCCGCCAAAGGTGCGGCGGAGTGGGTCACCCAGGCTGCGGGCCGCCAGGCGAAAAGCGATCATGGCCAGCAGAAGGATGACGGCGTAGAGCGCCAGCAACAGGCGGCTGATGTAAATCAGTTTGAAAGCGAAGATGGTGGCGAACAGCAGTGCGGTGCCGAGGAACGCCGCCTTGAACGGGTCCCAGAAAGCCCGCAGAAGGTTTTCTTCCTGGATTTCGCGATAGCTGCCCGTGACAACACCGACAACAATCCAGAGGACGATGGCGTAAGGAATAATCCAGATGTAATTTGAATCGCGATAGAGCGGCTGCGGCGTGATGAAGCGGGCGCGGACCCAGTAGGCCAGGGCAAAACTGGCCAGAGCGAGCGCGGTGTCGGCCAGAAGATAGAGGACCCCGATCATCTGTTTGTGGCGGGAAAACATGCGCGCCTATCCTGCCCGATGGGCTCCCCTATCTTAGCAGAACGCGGGAGCGGAAGGATGTGCCCTGTCAGCCGTTGCAGACCCTCCCGGAGCTGTTGTGACCGCATACATCGCAAAGGACGCGACGTATGCGCCACCCGAGGGAAAGCAGATTCCTCATCCGATCTGCGGCCTCAGAATGACGGTGCAGGGGGGGCAGGATGGAGTAACGGAGAGCGAAGTGCTACGCCGCCGGGGGCTGATAGCTGCGGCCCTTCCACCGGAGACCGGGGCCGGTGAGGCTGCGGAAGGCAGAGACAATCGAAACGGTGGAGTAAAAGAGCGATGCCAGTGGCAGGGTGAATGTGTAAAGCGGAGAGAGTCCGGCAAAGACGACCACGGGGCAATAGACGACGGCGCTGGCGGCCGAAGCTGCCGCTGCCGCGATGAAGACCGGATCGTGCGCGAGCGGTATTCCTGCAATGAGGTGCGCAAGACACAGAGCGGCCAGCGAAATCCAGGGCAGCACGGCAAGGGCGTTGCCAGCCGCCACTCCTGCCAACACCTTCCAGAGTGAGCACCCGGCGCCTTCCCAGGCGCTGCGGGCAAGACCCTCAAAAACCTCGCGCCAGTTTTCGTACATGCGGGTGTAAAACACTCCCCGCGTCACCCCCAGGTAGGCGCGCCGGCCGTTGCGCTTGAAGAGTTCGGCCATGCGGAGGTCTTCAATCAGGGTGTCACGCAGGCGGGCGTAACCTCCCAGAGCCTTCAGGTCGTCGTGCCTCATCAGAAGGAAGGCTCCCGCGGCCATGGCACGCGACGATCGCGGATCGTTTACGAGCCGCAGTGGAAACAACATGAAGAGAAGAAAGCCGAACGCCGGCAGAACCACCTTTTCCGCCCAGGATTGCATTCGAACTTCCGGCGTCAGCGAAAGGAACTGCACGTTCTTTCGCAGGGCGAGTTCGACGGCCTGCCGCAGCAGGCTGGGGTGGAAAACGACGTCGGCGTCGGTGGAGAGAATCCACTCGCCTGTGGCGGCCGCGGCGGCAAGGCTCATGGCGTGGACTTTGCCGCGCCAGCCGGGCGGCAGGTGATGATTGTGGATCACGCGCAGCATGCCGGCGGCGCCGTGGCGTTGCGCCCACTCGTCGGCAATCGCCCCGGTGCGGTCATCGGAGTCATCGTCTACCAGGATGATTTCGAAATCCGGATAGTCAAGCTTGAGCAGGGAATCGAGAGTTGTAGGCAGCATTTCCTGCTCATTGCGGGCGGCCAGCAGGATGGAAACTCGGGGAAGTGTGGACGGCGACGCGGTATAAGAGGCCGGGCGAAGGATGGCGGCACCGGTGATGTTCCAGAAGGCAAAAAGCCCCGCCGCAATCCAGACGACGAATACAAACCAGAGAACCAGATCCAATAAGTACAAATGAAGCTCCTCAATTGACTATAGGCATTGCGGAACGAAACGGGCAAGAGGTCGGGCAGGCCGTCATACCAGTGCGCTCGTTCGCGTTTACGAGCTCGTGGGGCTGGTGCTCACTCTTGGAGTTGTCGGACTATTTCCGCCCCTCTGCGCGGACTTCCGTGATGACCCGACGGACGGCGTCGACGATGGTTGCAAATGGCAAGCCGTCTTTCTCAACAATCAACTGGCCGTGTGTTGAGAGCCGGGCCAATCCTGGTTGGACTTCTTCAAGCTGATACTTGTTCCAGGCTGCTTCGGCAGAACCCGTGACGGAAACCGCCTCGGGAAAGTCGTATTCAGGTGCAAGCACGAGCAAAGGAACCGCACCCAGATTTCCCGCTGCCTCCACCTGCTGCATGCTCTGTTCCCGAGCGCACAATTCGCTGCCTTGCTCGGCGGTGGGATTGTCTGAAAGAAAGTTGGCTTCTTTTTGTTCGGCCGGAGTCAACCCGAGGCCTGACGTCCGGCGTGGCTTTTGGAACGAAGTCACCAAGCGGATGACGCCGATCCGGGCCAACATCGGATAGAAGGTACAGGCGGCCGCCCGCGCGCGAGGCGCGAACGATCCGAATTCTCTTGCCCAGCCACCTTTTGCGTTCTCGGGGTATATAGCGGCAGCGTGAGGATCGTCCACCCCGTTGGCATTTGCCATGACAATGCCTGCGACTTCGGCAGAGTACAGCCCGCGATAAACGCGAATGTGTGAAGCCGCGTCGCCAGCGCCAACCAGTACGTAGGGTGGGGGAACGCCAGCGGCATGAAGGAGCAAATGCAGATCTTCGGCGACATCCTTGAATGTACGCGGCATTGGCGCCGGTTCGCTCCATCCGTAGGCCGCGCGGTCATACCAGCAGGCACGGGAGAATTTTGCCACCTCGCGCTGAACAGCGGACCAACTGTAGCCGGCCGTGTGTCCGAAGGTGTCGAAGACGACGGTCGGACCGCCTTCGCCTGAGCAATAAATATTGAGCGTGCGGCCGCCAATATCCACGGAGCGGCCGATTTGTGGGTATCGCTCCCGGTCCCGCCTCTCGCCGACCTGTTCATAAATCATCCCCAAGATGATCAACGCTAGAATGGCCGGAAGGCCTATCATGATCGCAAGCCTGCTCCAACGTTTTACGCCTGGCTGCATGGGGCACACCTCCCTCGACACAGATCCGCAAGGGTATGCTCTAATCAAAGTTCAATATAAGTTTGTAGCCGCTAAAGTTTGATCCAAAGCCCACTGGTCCTGCGTTTTCGGGCCAGCACGTAAGCTCCGAGCGCGCCTGCAATTCCGAGGCCGAGCATACAGCAGCGCCGGCTTCAAGGGCAAAGACCGTACATTGCCACTCCAAGACGGGCGCGAACCTGCGGGATTGCCCTGCGAGTAAAAACGGCGACTGTGAACCTGCCAGGGTGAGGCTTCCGCAATATCAGTTGGTGCTGGTGGTCTGTGACGAAAGGGACGCGGCGTATGGGATTCTGAATGGGCTGCTGAAAGAAGCAGGCACGCGAGGCTCCGGCGGAAGTTGCAACGCTTCGCTGGTGGTGGCGGGGCCTTCGCATGCGCAAGGGCAGAAAGTCCATAACCTGCTGCGGGGACTGGATGAGGTCGGGACGGGAACCGAAGTTCTGGTTTTTGCCGATGCGGACGCCCGGCCGGGCCTGACCTGGCTGCGGTCGCTGGTTGAGCCCCTTTCGAACCGCGGCGTGACCGTCAGCACCGGATTCCGCTGGTACCTGCCGGGCCGGAGTTTTGTTTCGCAGCTGCGGGCCGCTTGGGATACTTCCATCGCAACGTTCATGGGAGAGCACGACAGCAGCTTTCCATGGGGCGGCTCGATGGCCATCCGCGCGGAAGATTTTAAACGCCTCGAGGTTCGCGAGCGTTACTGGGCATCAACGGTGAGTGACGATTACGGGCTGGGACGGGCGGTCCATGACGCCGGCGGAAGGATTCGTTTTGAGCCGCGCTGCCTGGTGGCTTCGCGCGAGGATTCTACTTTTGCAGAGTTCATGCGCTGGGCCAACCGGCAGATGATTATCACCCGGGTTTATGCTCCCCGATTGTGGGGGCTGGGCCTCGCGGCGCATGCGCTCTATTCCCTGACGTTCATTTTCGGGCTTCTTGTGCTCCTCAATCCGGCCGGGGGCTGGGAACGCCTTGCAGTTGTTGCAGGCGCTGGCTGCCGTTCTGGGATTGGGAATGGGGAAAGGGAACATCCGTGCCATTGTGGCCCGCGAGATTTTTCCGGAAGAGCAGGGGATTCTGTCCAGATACGGAAAGTGCTACTGGCAGTTGACGTTGCTGGTTCCCTGGGTGATGCTTTGCAACTTTGTGGTGGCGGGATGGGTACGGACGATTGAATGGAGCGGCGTTTGTTACCGGTTGCGGTCAGACCATGAAGTGGAAGTGGTGGCGCGGAAGTTGCGCTGATATTATTTTTTCCCGGAGGGCTTGGCCTTATGACGAATCAGGGGCCGTTGGCCGGACCTGGCTTTTGCCTTTGCCTTTGTTTTTCCGGCGGTTGACTCTTTCTTGGGGTCTGCGGAAGGGCTCGCCTTGGCCAGCACCTGGTCGAAGGCCGTGGCTTTGGGCTTCTTTTTCTTTTCTATCCCTTCAAAATAGGGATGCTCGGAGTGGCAGGTCTGGCAAACGACTTTGACCACCTTGCCGCCTATAAAGCTGGCAATGGCGTGATTCATCAGACGCTTGCAACGCGGGCAGTGGTCGTCAATCAGATCGCCAAGCCGCGGAGGACGGTCATCAAGCCATGAGTGATCGGGTGCCATAGTCGTTGCCCATTATAACCGCCCGTCCGGTAAATGCCAATTAGCGCCGAACCTTGATGGTGATGGCTTGCATCCGGCTGGCGCGGCATCCTGGCCGTTTGGACCGAATTGCCCGTTCGAGTCTGCCGCATTGCCGATGTGGAATTTTTGATGCTGCCAAGCTAGAATCAAATTCACGAGTTCAGCCAATGCCTGAGACGAATCCCGAGACTCTTCCAACCACCAGGATTGCCACGGCGAGCGGGCGCATCATTGCCGTGGCCATCGTCATTGCCTGCGTCAGTTACGCCAGCTCGATTATCATCACGCTGATCTGCGCCATCCTGATCGCTTTTGTTCTGGAGCCGGCGGTCAGTCTCCTCGAGCGAATCCACATCCCGCGCTGGCTGGGGGCGCTGTTGATGTTGGTGGCCTCCATCGGGCTGCTCTACCTGGTGGTTTACGGGATTTACGACCGCGTGATCGCCTTCATCCAGGAATTTCCCACCTACGGTGCGCCGCTCAAGCATCTGTTTGCGAGCCTCGAGGGCATGGTGAGGAACATCGAGAAGCTGGCGTCCGGGGTAGTTCCGGTTTCCGCTCAGGCGCAATCGAACCTTCCCACCATCCGTCTGCAGCAGGAATCTCACTGGGGCCAGTATCTGTTGCGGGGCATCGGGTCGGTTTACACGTTTATTGTGACGGTGATGTTTATTCCTTTCCTGGTGTTTTTTATGCTCACCGCCAAGGGCCACATCTGGAAAGGAACGTTGAACCTTTTTTCGGATTCGCACCGGCAGCAGGCAGAGACGGTGATTCTCGGGATCGGCCACATGATCCGGCGCTATGTGATGGGCAACATCCTGGTGGCGCTGATGGCGGCGGCGCTGCTCACGCCCATCTTTGCAGTGATGCATCTCCATTTTGCCCTGCTGGTCGGGCCGCTCTCTGCGTTTCTCAGCATGATTCCGTATCTGGGAGTAGCGCTGGCGATGGCGCCGCCGCTGATGATGGCGCTGGGACAGTATGCTTCGGCAACTCCTTTTATCGCCATTGCGGTCACGGTGATGGTGGTGCACTTCCTGGCCATTAACGTCCTGACGCCCAAGTTTGTGGGCCACCAGGTCAGCCTGAACGCCCTGACCGTGACGATTGCCATGATGTTCTGGGGATGGCTCTGGGGCGCTGTGGGCCTGATTCTTGCCGTGCCCATGACGGCGGCCTTCAAGGCTATTTGCGACCATGTCGATAGATTAAAACCCTGGGGCGCCTGGATGGGCGAGGATTGACCTGCCTGCCCTGGTTTTCGGGCGATAGCTGCCGGGCAGCGTCTGGAACGTGTTAAAAAGGTCGTCTGGCCTTCCGGTCCCGTGGCGGCCGGTCGCAACATCGTGGAACGGACCGTACTTGCCCCGGGCGTTTTTTTGATGGAGCCGAAATCATCCTATGGCCAATCAGGACTTCGCGATTGTTATTCTTGCCGCAGGAAAATCAACCCGCTTCAAGTCTGAGCGTTCGAAACTGATCCATAGGCTGGCGGGCCGTCCTCTCGGCGATTACGTGGTCAGTTCGGCGCTGGCGGCGGGGCCGGAAACCGTCCTGATGGTGGTGGGACACAACGCTGCTTCGGTGCGCGAAACACTGGCGCGGCCGGGACTGAAGTTCGTGGAGCAGAAGCAGCAACTGGGAACCGGGCACGCGCTGATGGTGGCGCGCCCGCAACTGGAGCAATGCAAAGGTTCCACCGTTATGGTGGTTGTGGGTGACGCGCCGCTTCTGCGGATGGCGACTTTGCAGGAGTTTGTTGCAGCGCACAGCAAGGCCCGCGCGGCTGCTTCGGTGCTGACGATGCGGCCCGAAAGCCCACACGGTTACGGCAGGATTGTGCGGTCCAGCGGCAGCCGGGTGCGGGCCATTGTCGAAGAAAAAAATTGCACCCCCGCCCAGCGCCGGATCAGGGAAGTCAGTTCCGGCATCCTCTGCTTTTCGAGGGACGAACTGCTGAAGCATCTCGACAAGCTTTCCGACAGGAACGCGCAGAAGGAATATCTGCTGACGGACCTTGTGAAGATCTTTAACCAGCGCCGCAAAAAGGTGGTGGCGTTTCCCGTTGCGGATGCCCGCGAAGTGCTGGGCGTGAATGACCGGGTCGATCTGGCCCGGATGGAACGCATCCTGAGAGTGCAGAAGGCCGAGGCCCTGATGCGGGAGGGGGTCACGATTGTGGATCCTCAAGCCACTTACATCGATGCCGCGGTGGAAGTCGGAAACGATACGGTGATTGAGCCCGGGGTGAGCCTGCTGGGCCATACCCGAATCGGGCGGGGCTGCACCATCCGGGTTTATTCAACCCTGGAGGATTCCATCCTGGGTGACCGCGTGCTGGTGCGGCCCAATACGGTGGTGACAGGATGCGAGATCGGCTCTGACGTGATTCTCGGGCCCTTTGCCCGGCTGCGCGACGGGGCGGTGATTGAGAGTGAGGCGCGCATCGGAAATTTTGTTGAAGTCAAGAAGTCTCACGTGGGGCGCGGTACGCGTGCCTGGCACCTGACCTACCTGGGAGACGCCACCCTGGGTGAGCAGGTGAACGTCGGCGCCGGGACGGTGACCTGCAATTATGACGGCGAGAAAAAGAACCCGACCAGGATTGAAAATGGTGTTTTTATCGGCAGCGGTAGCAT
This sequence comes from uncultured Acidobacteriota bacterium, assembly GCA_963783155.1. Lineage (GTDB taxonomy): Bacteria > Acidobacteriota > Terriglobia > UBA7540 > UBA7540 > SCRD01. The sequence continues at coordinate 713,999 of CAWANC010000006.1, forward strand.
GCTGGTCGCTCCGGTAAAAATCGGCAAGGGATCGTACGTGGCGGCTGGTTCAGCCATCACAGAAGACGTTCCGGCTGAATCGCTGGCCGTTGGCCGGGCGCGCCAGGTGAACAAAGAAGGATGGGCTCGAAAACACAAAAAGCAGAAGGCAGCGTCACCACAGGATCCCAACTCGCGCGCCAAGGGCGACAGTCAGGGCCGGTAAGCCGCAATGAGGAGACCTCCTTCATAAATATCCTGCTTATTTTGGTCTGAAACCCTCTTTGCGATCCTGCAATTTTTACATCCCCTACGTAAGAAATTCACTTACGTTTTCCTGACCCGATCTCTGCGCTGGGCCGAATGTACCTGTTTCCATTCCATTATTCCACTCCTGGCCAAGCTGGAACCTCGATTGCGTGGCAGACGGTATCGAGTTCTGCGGCTCAACAGACGGTTTTCATATATTAAGGAGGCAGGAAGATGGCGAGCGATGATACGCCTTTGGAAAGCGGCCCACAGGGGACTACCTCTGCCTGGAGGGGCATAGATACCAGGATGAAGGTCATCCTGATGGTCCTGGCAGTGATTTTGGTGGCAGAAATTTATTCCTTCAGCCGGATTTCCGCGCTAGGGAAATCCTTTCGTGAACAGGACGCGAAAACGCGGCAGGAACTCACCTCTCAGTTGAATGACCAGCTTTCAGCCAGGCTGATGTCCTATGAGCATGCCAATCAGCAGCAGCTTGAAGCGCTGAAAGTAGAACTGGACCAGGATTCACAGCACCTGGGCACGCAGCGGGGCGAACTCCGCAAGGCGCGCGCAATAGTTTCTAAGCTCCAGACGGACCATGCTGAGCAGGTGGATAGCCTGAAACGCGAGATTGCGCTGAAAGCAGACCAGCAGCAGCTTGGAGCGCTGACGGCAGACGTCTCGAATACGAAGACGGACCTGAATAAGACGAAGAAGAGCGTGGATGAGCTGGCCAACAACTTTGGTATGTCGCGCACCCGATTCGGGACGCTGATTGCGCGCAACCACGATGAGATCGACGCGCTGCGAAAACTGGGTCAACGGGACTATTACGAATTCACGCTGGTTCGTAACAAGCCCATCCACCTGGCGAGTATCGGCCTGGATTTGAAGAATACCAATAAGAAGCATCACCGATTCACCCTGGATCTGCTGGTTGACGACGTCTGGGTTCGGAAAGATCATCGAACGATTAACGAGCCGATCTTTTTCGCCACCCGAAGCTCACAGGCCTTCTGTGAGCTCGTAGTGAACAAAGTGGACAAGGGCGTCATCTCCGGATATATTAGTACACCAAAGAACGTTACCCGGATGGCCTTGCGGTCGGAGGGGCCAGGCTAGCCGTTCGGATACTTTCCCGGGTCTTTGAACCCAGCTGGACAGAGCGCCAGGGTCCGGCCATGAAAATGGTTCCGGAGGTGATTCATGGTCAAGCGCGCTGTGCTGGTCCTGTCCCTTTTTATTTTGAGTACCTGTGCGGGAATGGCCGCCACCCTAACTGTTCCACCAGGCACCGTCCTCAACTGCAAACTTTCCCAGACATTGTCCACCGCGTTGAACACCCAGGGGCAGTTGTTTGCCGCCACCCTGGCCGAGCCGCTGGTGGTGGACGGGAACCAGATTGTTCCCGCCGGCGCCACGATTCGTGGACGAATCGCAAGCCTGAACAGGCCGGGCCGCATCAAGGGTGTGGGGAAAATGCTGCTGGTCCCTGAAACTCTTGCCCTCCCGAATGGACAGACTTTTACGATGAGCGCCGTCCTGCTGCATGCTTATGGCGCGCCGGACGCTCGCATCGCAAACCCCGAGGGAGTTGTCCGGGGGCCGGATGCCCGGATGCGCGACCTGAAAGAAGTCGGCGTCGGGATTGGCGGCGGAGGCCTGCTGGGAACCATGATTGGGGGCTTGCACGGAGCTTTTGTAGGAGGCGTGATCGGCGGGGCCGCGGGCCTGGTGGACAGCATGCGCCGCCGAGGTCCGGACCTGACGTTGCCCCGCGGCACGGAACTGAAATTTCAATTGAGCCGGCAGCTTGTGGTTACGCGTTCGGGAGTAGCGGAGTACAACCTGAGCTCCCGCTAGCCGCAAAGTCCGTGTATGCGTTAGTCCTGATGGAGGTGCCTGGCGGCACAAAGCCGCCGCTGCCTCGTCCTGCACCGCTCATTTCTCACGAGCTGATGTACCTGGCGTAAAGCCCGCGGGCGACAGCCGGGTCCTGAGTTCCCTTAATGATGGCGCGGCCGTCCTGGAAGATCGTCAGCTCATAACCGTCAAAAGAAAACTTCAACAGATAGTTGTTGGCGCGGACAGACCCAAACTGTTCGAGGCGCGACTTCAGGAGAGCCAGATCCAGATTGCGAGGGTCGCGGTGACGAATCTGGACGGCGTCCCTTCCGCAGAGCGTCGTCGGACGCGGGTCCCCCTGTTCGAGGTGAGTGAAAATTCTTTGCCCGCAGGTCCGGCAATCAGGATCGCGTTCCGGCCTGACCTGCTGAGTGCGGTTGTGCCAGATGTCAAATCCGAAGAGGGTCCCGTGCAGGTCCTGCCTGTGCCCCATCAGGATTTTTAAAGCTTCCGTTACCTGGATGGCCGAGGTCCATGCCGCCGCCGGCCCGATCACTCCAACCGTGTCGCAGGTTTCGTGCAATCCCGCGGGCGCACCAGGAAAGACACAGGAGAGACACGGCCCCTGGCCCGGCAGAATGGTCATGGTGACGGCTGAGCTTGCCACCACGGCTCCGTAAACCCACGGGATGCCCAGTTTGACGGCTGCATCATTCAGCAGATAGCGGGTTTCAAAGTTGTCGGTACCGTCGAGGATCACGTCAAACCCGCGAACGAGGTCTTCAATGTTGCGGCTGGTTGCGTCAGCCACCATGCCTTCCGTCCGGGCGTCGGAATTAATCTGCTTCAGCTTGCGTTCCGCAGCGATAGCCTTGGGAAGGCTGTCGCGGGCGTCGGTTTCATCAAACAAAGATTGGCGCTGCAGGTTGCTCTCTTCAACGTAGTCGCGGTCAACAATGCGCAGCGTCCCGACGCCTGCCCGGACCAGCGCATTCGCCTGCGCCGTTCCCAGCGCCCCGCAGCCAATGATCACGGCTTTTGAGGCTAGGAGCTTCTTCTGCCCCTCCTCGCCGATCGGCTGGAAGAGAATTTGACGGGAGTATTTTTCGCGGTTCATCGTCTAAAGGCTTTTCCAATTCATTATACTGCCTCAAACCGTTAGGTTGGGCGGGGATGAAGGGGAAAGGCAGGGAATTGACAAGGTCCAGGTGACGCCGTCCTTCAGGCCAGCGCCTGTGGCTGGGGACGTTAATGCATACGCTGATCTCAGCATTTACTGCTTTCCGGCTTCTCTGCGCCGCCTTCCCGTCATGAGATAGATGTTCGCACGTGGGTCAAAGAGAGGATCGGCCGAAGCCTCGATGCCATTGACGCGCGGGATGGGATCGAAGATGATGTGCTGCTGCTCGGCGGCGTTGTTTGGAGTCACATCGGTCAAACTGATTTCCCCGAACGTGAGCAGGGGTCTGCTCTCCGGCCAGCGCGTCGTGGCGTCATCCACGGTGTCGCCTGCTTCGGCCAATTGGACAACAATTCGAAACCGAACCGGTTCTTTTGCGACCCGTTTTTTAATCTCGTCAAAAAGGAAGTCCGGACTCTGCGCGGCCACCGCGGCCTCGTCCAGGTATTCATTGCCTGCCGTCGGCAGCAGCCGATACCGCCCGTAGCGGCTGACTCCGTCCGCATTCGTAAATTTGAACGCGGATACCGCGAAAAAAGACTCCTTCGCAAAGCTGTCCGGGATCGGCTTGGGAGTCTGCACAAACTTCAAAGCCGCCGGATGAGCGCCCAGATATTGCTCAATGGCATTCGGATGCGGACCTGCAGGATCGGTGGCGATCAGCGCCTTGAGGAAGCCCAGGAATTCCTCCACGGTGCGCGTCGGGAAGTTGTCGACCGAATGAGCGATGATGTCGGTGTGAACATGCTCGGCAAGGTGGAATCGAATTGCGCAACCGCGAGGGCTCGCTCCCTGAGGGTCGTTGTCTGGAATGGTTGGAATTCCGGCAAAGTCTGAGAAACGTACCGTCACCGCAGTGGATTTCCGCTGGATATGCGGCGCGCGCGTGAGGGAGGCAGCCTCTGTCGAAGGAGTAAATGCGCCTCTGAGCAGAATGCCTTTTGCGTGCGCGGGTCTGAACCCCGGATGGATACCACCATTCGCTTTGTCAAAAGCTTCGACAACGTTGCGGCCAAGGGACAGTAGTTTCTGGTCTGTCGTCAGCGGCATAGGGTGGGCCCTCCATTCTAAAGAATTGACTGCCTTCTACTGTACCCTCGAATCGCGGGTCCGCCCAGCCTATTCGATCCAATTTCGGCGTGGGAGTATGGCGCCGTTGCGATCGAAACGACGTGTGCGCGACGGATCAAATGGGTTCCCGAGAGTCCGAGGGGGTTAACCTTGCCGCTCAATCAGGCCCTTCGCTGATCCCGCCGCACCAGAAACTCTGGAGCTGAACCGCCTGCTTGCAGAGGTGCCTGACTTCTATGGTGGCTATGACAATGCCCCGCTATCGAAATTAACCCTCGACGCAGACCAGCGCGTGAGAGATCATAATAGTTAAGGATGCCTTCTCGACACCAGCATGCTGAATGCTTATGCCAGACATTCCCTTCGAATCCGAGCGTCGCGCCATGATTGAGCGGCATTTGCGCTGCCGGGGAATTCACAACGAGCGTATTCTGCAGGCAATGTACGAGGTGCCGCGCCACGAATTTGTGCCTCCGCTCTTTCAGTTCAAGGCATACGACGACCAGCCGATCGTGATCGGGGAAGGGCAAACCATCTCGCAGCCGTACATGGTGGCGGCCATGACGGAGGCTGCCGGGGTTGAACCCGGAGACAGGGTCCTCGAAATTGGCACCGGCTCCGGCTACCAGACTGCAATCCTGGCGCACTTGGGCGCTGAAGTGATTACCCTGGAACGCATTCCGCGCCTGGCCGAATCCGCGCGAGAACGGCTGGTCCGGTTAGGCTACCGCGGCGTCAGGGTTGTTTCTGAGGATGGGAGCGCGGGCTACCCGGCGGGGGCCCCTTACGCGGCCATTCTTGTTACCGCTGCTGCACCGGCAGTGCCGCAGATGCTTGTCGCCCAGTTGGCTGAAGACGGCCGGCTGGTGATTCCTGTCGGAACGCTTCAATTGCAGACACTTCAGGTGATCTCCAAATATGCCGGCAACCTTTCAGTCCGCGACCTGGATTCCTGCCAGTTTGTTCCCCTGATTGGTAAGCAGGCCTGGCCGGAACGGACGAGTTAGTTGCAAGAACCTCTGTCACGAACTGCTTGTTAAGTATCGGATTAGAACTGCCTTACAAGCGCGGCCTGAATTTGAATTCCATTGCAATTTACTTATTAGCGGTACTATAGTCTTCCCCCATGGCTGACCCCTATCTCAGTATTGTTATCCCCGCTTACAACGAGGCTTTGAGAGTGGGAGGGACCCTCGAAGAAGTGCGGAACTACCTTGCTTCAAAGCACTTTGAGACCGAGGTCGTCCTGGTGGACGACGGGTCGAGCGATCGCACACTGGAACTGTTCAGGGAGTTTCAATCCTTGCGGCCCGGGACCAGGGTTCTCCACAACGCAGTCAACCGGGGAAAAGGCTTCAGCGTGCGACGAGGCGTTCTGGAAGCTCATGGCCAGGTCATCCTCTTTACGGATGCGGACCTTTCCGCGCCGATTGAGGAGGCGGACAAGCTGCTTGTCGCGCTGGAGTCGGAAAAGGCCGATGCCGCCATCGGTTCGCGCGCTCTCGACCGGACGCTGATCGGAATCCGCCAGCCGTGGCGGCGGGAATATGCCGGTCGATTTTTCAACCTGCTGGTGCGGCTGTTCACGGGACTGAAGATTCATGACACTCAATGCGGGTTGAAGCTCTTCCGCAGGGATGCCACTCGCCGGGCCTTTGAGTTGCAGCGCGTCGATGGATTTGGCTTTGATCCTGAACTCCTGTTCCTGATCCAGCGCTTTGGAGGGAAGATCGCGGAAGTGCCCGTGCGCTGGAACGATAATCCCGCCACCAAGGTTCACTTCCTGCGCGATTCAGCCCACATGTTTCTCGATTTGATCGTTCTCCGCTGGCGAGCCATGGCTGGGCGGGATCCTATCTGAAATTTTCTCTAACAAACTCAGATTTTTTCTTGACTCCAGGACAGCAGGATTTTAATATTTGAATCACGCTAGAAAGGAGGTGATCATGCAAATTGAAAGTAACTGTAGCGAGGGTGCTGAGGCTTAGGCGCTCGCTAGTGCTTTTTTGTAGGACCTCTCCCTAGCTACGAGAGGATGGAAGGCACGGCGCAACCGGCGCCAGTTCCCAAAAGCATCTGGGAGGCCAATCCCAATCAGTATCCGGCCCCTGGTCTTGACAGCGAATCAAGGCCAGGGGTTTTTTATTTTCGCGGCGGTGTTGGCGGCGTAACATGCTTGTAAGACAGTATCCAACGGCAGGAATCACCCTAGCGTCGCTGTTTGCGCGGTGATGGTTTCCGCCGTTCCGCAACCCACTTGAACGCGTCGGCGATGACTGCGGCGGCTTTCGGCGTGATCTTGTAGCGGGGCAGTTCATCCCGTTCTACCCAGCGGGCATCCAGAACGTCGCTCCCGGACTTCAGCCGGCCCCCAGCCGGACGGCAAACATAATCAACGATGACGTAGTGATACCGGACCCTCTCACCGTTTTTCTGCACACGGTCAAAAACCGTGAGTGCCTCCAGAGGGCGGACTTTCAGGCCGGTTTCTTCCAGAATTTCCCGTTTTACACCATCTGTCAGGCTTTCTCCGAGTTCAAGCATTCCCCCCGGAATTGACCATTCGCCTTTCAGGGGTTCGCGGCCCCGGCGAATCAACAGAACAGAATTGTCGCGGATTACCACTCCCCCGACCCCCACAATCGGGTGGCGGGGATATTCACGCTTCATCTTCGACGCCTTTCTGGCCGCGTCTGGCATTGCCCAAAATATTAAGTGGTTGCAAATACAAGACTTGTTAGCAAAGCCCTGGGGCGAAATCAAAAATAATCGGGTTGCCTTCTAGCCCCAGTCCTTGATTTTACGGCATTTCACCCGTGCTGAGGGCAATAGTTTCTGCGGTGACAGGAGATGGGGACGAAAGCCGACTGTAAGGTGCGGATTCCGTTTAGGAAAGCAGTTCAAAGACGATTTCTGAACCATCTTCAGCGAGACGGCTGAGCGCCTGAAAACCGTTCAAAAAGCATTAGTTGGCACACAATGCCGGACAATGGTCTTGCCGGAATTTTGGCAAATGCTTTATAATAAGAGGGTTCTTCACTAGGCAGGGCTAGCGGCCCCGGAAAAAATTTTGGCCAAATCTCCTTCTCCACACATTTTTGTCACTCTAGCGCCTCCGAGTCTCGAAGCGGCTGAGGCGCACATCGAGACTCTGGGCACTTCTCCGCCGCTAGGTTTTGAACTGCGCCTGGACTATCTCCGTGGTAATTCCGGGCTTGAACTGGACCTGCACCGGATGCTGGCTCGTCTGCGTTATCCTCAGATGATCGCAACCTGCCGTCGAGTGGATGCGGGCGGGCACTTTCAGGGCTCGATTGAAGAGCAGATTGATATCCTGGCCGCTGCGGCCCGCGCCGGCTGCCAATGGGTTGACATTGAAATTGAGTCCGTCAAGGCTTTGCGCAAGCCGCCCTTCAAACAGTTCGCTCCTGCCAAAGTGATTGTTTCCTATCACAATTATCGCAATACGCCCGAATTGGGCACCATTTATCGCCGTCTGGCACGGTATCCAGTTGAAGCCGTCAAGATTGCAAGCCACGCCCGGGAACTTCAGGACAATCTGAAAGTTCTCAAGCTGCTCAAAGCCAATCGACGGCGGCGTCCCAGGCTGGTTGCGCTTGCCATGGGCAATTCCGGCATCTGTTCGCGCGTGATGGCTTTCCGGTGGGGCTGTCCCTTTACGTATGCATCGGTGGGTAACCATCATGCCGTGGCGGGCGGCCAACTGGCTATTGACCACATGCGCTCGATTTACCACGTGGAGCACCTGGACGAGCGGACGCAATTGTATGGAGTTGTGGGAACGCATTCGTCCATGTCCCTCTCGCCGGCCATGCAGAACATCGCCTTCCATGCAAAGCGCGTGAATGCTCTCTATCTGCCCTGCGAAACCCAAAGGTTGAGTGACTTCCTCAAGTTTGCGCGGGCACTCAAATTTGCGGGCTTCAGCATCACCATGCCTTTTAAACGGGCCATCATGAAGGAACTATCCTGGATGGATCCTCTGGCTGAGCAGATTGGGGCTTGCAACACGGTGGCGATCCGCCACGGCAAGTGGATGGGATGGAATACGGACTCCAGCGCCGTGACCGAAGTGCTGACCAAGCGTCTGCGGCTTCCGGGAAGCAGGATTCTTATCCTGGGGGCCGGCGGGGCTGCGCGGGCAGCGGCCTTCGCTTTGCGAGCGGTAAACGCGGACGTTTTTGTTGCCGCGCGAAGGGAGGCCGTGGCGCGAAAGCTCGCCCGTAGCGTCGGCGCGGAGGCCGTCCCCTGGGATAATGCCGACGGCCTGGACGTGGACGCCGTGATCAACGCTACGCCGGTTGGGATGGCGCCCCATGCTGATGCCCATCCGATTGACCTTGCACGGCTGCGGACGCGAGTGGTTTTTGACATGGTCTATTTTCCGGTTGAAACCCGTTTTCTCTCCGAGGCCAGAGGCCGCGGCCTGGTCACCATATCGGGGCTCGAAATGCTGGTGGCGCAAGGCGCCCGGCAGTTTGAAATCTGGACGGGACAGTCCGCTCCACGCGCGCTGATGGAGCAGGCCGTCCGCCAGTCGCTGAGCCACGCCGGAGCAGGGTAGACCCGCGCCCGCCGTTGTTTCCTGATTTCCCCCTTGCAATTGACATGAGCCAGTCCCGGGCTTTAACGTGGGGAGAAGCATTGAGTGCAGGGTCAGCGCGTCACCGTCCTGCTGAAAAGGGACAACACCTGATTCTTTCGAAAGGGTTATTGCATGCTGTTTGTTTCACTGGCTTCACTTCCCAAAATCGCCCCCGTCATCATCGATCACACCATCCGCATTGTGGCGATCTTGGTGGCGGCCTATATTGCTGCCAAGATCGTAAATAAGTCGATTCACACCATCAGGGTTCAGATCATCGAACGGATGAAGAAGTATGGCCGGGCCGACATGGAGGTGGAGAAGCGCGCGGCCACTCTGAGCGGCATCCTTCGAAAGACGTTTGTAATCTCGATATGGGTTCTGGCGCTCGTGATGGCGCTCAAGGAATCCGGGTTTGACATCGCCCCTCTTCTGGCCACTGCCGGCGTTCTTGGCCTGGCCATCGGCTTTGGCGCGCAGCACCTGGTCCGCGACCTGTTTGCGGGCCTGTTTATTCTGCTTGAAAACCAGGTTCGGGTGAATGACGTGGCCATCATCAATGGGACGGGCGGGCTGGTGGAGCAGATCAATCTGCGGACCATTGTGCTTCGCAGTCTGGACGGGACGGTCCACATTTTTCCGAATGGCACCATTACCACCCTTTCCAACATGACTCACGAGTTTTCGTATTATCTTTTCAACATCGGAGTTGCGTACAAGGAGGATACGGATCACGTAGTCGAGGTCCTCAAGCAAGTGGCGGATGAGTTGATGCAGGAGGAAAAGTACAAGCCTCTCATCCTGGCTCCGCTGGAGGTTCTGGGGGTCGATCAATTCGGCGATTCCGCGGTGGTGATCAAGGCGCGCTTCAAGACGGTTCCGGTCCAACAGTGGACAGTGGGGCGCGAAATGAACCGCCGCATCAAAAAGAAATTTGACGAAGTGGGCATTGAAATTCCGTTCCCGCACAGAAGCGTCTACTGGGGCGAGGCCAGCAAGCCTTTTGCCATCCACTCGGACCAGGACCGCGAAGAGTTGAAAGCTGTGATTCGTGAGGTGCTTGCGGAGCACGCGGAGAAGGCTTCCTCGAAAAAGGATGATGATGCTTCGCCGGATAGCTCGAAGAAAGAAAAAGATCAAGACAAAGACAAAGATAAAGGTAAAGACAAGGACAAGGACAAAGGGAATAAGAAAGACTAGAGGAAAAGCACACCCCCGGAAGGATTTCAACCTTCAGGGTGGGCAACCGATACTTTCCCGAGACATCGATGGACCTGACGACTCCCAAATTTTCGGACTTCCGCCGCCTGGCTCGCCAAGGCACCGTGGTGCCCGTTTACCGAACCGTCGTGGCTGATCTGCTGAGCCCCGTTTCGGCCTTCCTGAAACTTGCTCCTGAGGCTTTCAAGGGCGCCGGGCTGCACGGCAAGGGCGGTTCGCATCACAGCTTCCTCCTGGAAAGCGTGGAGGGCGGCGAGCGCGTCGGCCGTTACACCTATTTCGGTGTGGATCCCTTCCAGGTGATTACCTGCCGCGGTGACCGGATCACGCTGGTTCGCGGGCGCGAGCGCATTGAAGAATCCGGCAACATTTTTGAGTACTTGCGGCGCATCGGCTTAAAGTATCACTCGGTGAAGCTGCCGGGCCTTCCACCTTTCAGCGCCGGCGCGGTGGGCTATCTTTCCTATGAAGCCGTGCGCCAGCTGGAGCGCCTGCCGGCCCGCGTGGAACCCGACGTTGACGTGGACGACGCGATCTTTATGTATTTCCGCACGCTGGTCGCCTTTGACCACGTCCGCCACCGCCTGTTTCTGATCGCGAACGTTCTGACGGAGGAAGACCCTGGAAATCTTCGCCAGAAGTACGACCATGCTGTCCGCGAGCTTGACCGGCTGGAGCGCAAACTGGCACGGCCGCTGCGACTGCCGAATATCCGGCCTCCCAAAGGGGCGCTGCGCGTCAAGCCCAACATGACGAGGAAGCGCTACGAAGAGATCGTGGAGCAGGGCAAAGAGTACATCCGCGCCGGAGACGTTTTCCAGGTGGTGCTGTCACAGCGATTGACGGTCCCTGTGCGCGTGCCGCCCTTCCAGGTTTACCGGGCGCTCCGCGTGGTGAATCCGTCGCCTTACATGTATTTCCTGCAATTCGGCAAGTCCACGGTGCTGGGATCGTCGCCGGAGATGCTGGTGAAGGTGGCCGGGAGCGATGTGGAGTATCGCCCCATCGCCGGCACGCGCCCGCGCGGCAAAACCGAAGAAGAGGACCTGCGCCTGGAGCAGGACCTGCTGTCCGACGAGAAAGAACGCGCCGAGCACATCATGCTGGTTGACCTGGGGCGCAACGATGTTGGCCGAGTGTCGGAGTTTTCGTCCGTCCATCCGGAGCGCGTGATGTTTGTTGAGCGCTACTCGCACGTGATGCACCTGGTTTCGCTGATCCGGGGAAAACTCCGGCCGGATGCCGACAGTTATGCGGCGCTTGCCGCCTGCTTCCCGGCGGGAACCCTGACCGGCGCGCCCAAGGTCCGCGCCATGGAAATCATCGATGAGCTTGAGCCCACCCGCCGCGGCCTCTATGGCGGGGCCGTCCTCTACGCCGATTTTTCCGGGAACCTCAATTCCTGCATCGTCATCCGCACCGTGATGATCAGGGACTCGAAAGCCTACCTCCAGGCCGGCGCCGGCATTGTGGCGGATTCCGTTCCTGCGCTTGAATTTGAGGAATCACTGAACAAGGCCCGCGCCATGCTGCGCGCCTTCGCCATGGCGGAAAAAGGGTTGTAAAGCCGCCTTCTCGATTTGTGTCATTGCGCCACTGCGTGGAATCCAACAGTCTCAGCATTGACAAAAGTTCGATTGGGACGGAGACTTTCCAACAGTTCATCTTATGACGGTGTCGATTGGAGGTAGCGGAATGCCCACGCGACGAAAGTTTATCCAGACAAACATCCTTGGTGCGGCGATGGCCCTGACGGGGCGCGATGCTTTTGCCGCGGGCTTACCGTCCGCTCCGCAGGCCGCTCCACCGGGAGACGAAGGCAAGCGTGATTTCTGGAACGACCTGCCGCGCTATGTTACGGCCCAGGCGAATGAAGCCCGCGCCCGGCGGCTGGCCGAGTTACGCCAGATGCGAACTGAAGCCGACGTCAAGGCGCGCATTGAAAAGGTGCGCTCGAAGATTTGGAAGCTCATCGGCGGGCAGTTTGAGAAAACCCCGCTGAAGCCGCAAATCGTGGGGACCATCGAGCGCAGCGATTATCGAATTGAAAAAGTCATCTTCGAAAGCCTCCCCGAGGTTTTTGTCACGGCCAATTTTTACATCCCGAAGAGGCACAAGCCTCCCTATCCCGGCATCATTGTTCCGCTCGGCCATTCCATCGACGGGAAGTCTTTTTACTACTATCAATATGTCTGCCAGTCGCTGGCAAGAAAGGGTTACGCGGTGCTGCCGTTTGATCCTTTCGGGCAGGGCGAGCGGCTGCAGTTTCTGGACCCTCGCACCGGAAAAGGCCTTTACGATCCGACCGGTGAACACGACCAGACAGGGCGGCCCATGCTGCTGTTCGGTTCGCAATTCGAGCAGTACCGCACCTGGGACGGCATCCGCGCTGTCGATTATCTTCTCTCCCGGCCCGAGGTTGACTCGGAGCGCATCGGCTGCACGGGGCAGTCGGGCGGGGGAACCATGACCATGTGGTTGGCGGCACTGGACCCGAGGATCAAGGCGTCGGCGGCTTCCGACGGACAGAATGAGAACCTTGCCGGACCCAATTACCTTCCTCCGGGAGCGGTAGACGATTCCGAGCAGAACATAGCCGGCAGCCTGCCTGAGGGAATCGACCGAGGGGACCTGTTTCTGGCGTGTGCTCCCAGACCCATGCTGATCATGTATTCCCGCACTGACGCCGGTCTGACCTATTCGCCCACTTACGTCGAGGGAACCCGGGAGATTTACGACGAGGCGCTGGCCGGCTACAAACTGATGGGCGCCGCCGACAAGGTGAAACTCTTTGGATCGCCCCTGCCGCACGCTTTCGACTTCTTTAACCGTCGCGAAACCTACGCATGGTTTAACCGCTGGCTGGGCAAACCGGAGCTGGGGAACCGGAGATGCGCCGTATGATGAGTCGTCCTCCGGGATACATTGCACTGCACGAGCACCGGGCAGGTGCTGACCTCGCTGGGCGGGCGCTCGGTGGTTGATCTGAACACAGAGCGCATGCGGCAGGTTTCGCCGAAGAACATCCCCTCACGCGCACGGGCGCAGGAGACACTCAAGGAACTTCTGGGTCTTCCCGCCGAGCGGACGCCGCTGAATCCCCGGATTATTTCATCGAACCGCTGGATGGACGATGTTACCGTGGATGAATTCGAGTTTTACTCCGAACCGCAAGTGCGGGTGACGGGCTGGTTTCTGAAGCCGGGGAAAGGCGGTCCGTCGTTCCCGACTGTCGTCTTTGTCTCAGAAGGCGGCAGGAACCATGTGCTCTACGAAACATCGGGTATCAGCCGCCTGGTACGAAAGGGCGTTGCTGTCTGCGCCATTGACCTCCGCGGCCTGGGTGTTTCCACGCCACACCTTCCTTCCGCGGGGCCCCTTTACTATCAGGATGTGCCTCTCCACGAGCGTTACGCCTGGGCGTGTTTCGGTCTCGGAAAACCGTTGCTGGGCCAGCGCGTGTGGGACTTTCTCCGCTGCCTCGATTACCTCGAATCGCGGCCCGATGTGGACCAGGGCCGGATCCTCGGGTTGGGTGAGCGGGGCGCGCGCGCTGGCGGTGCTGCTTTCCGCGGTGCTGGATGGCCGGCTGCACTCCGTGCTGTTTGACCGCCCGATTGCCACCTACCGTTCCATCGTGGAATCGAAGGCTTACTCGCTGGACCTGACGTGGTTCCTTTTTGATGTTCTCAAACACTTCGACTTGCCGGATCTCACGGCGCTTCTAGCCCCTCGTCCGTGCTGGCTTCTGAACGCGACCAGCGCGCAAGGTGAGTCGCTAGCTGAATCTGAGGTCTCGTCCCTTTACAGAAACGCTGCCGAAGCGTTCAAGCGGCTGGGCGCAGGCGAACAAATCCGGTTTGTGGTGCGCCCGGAGCAGGAAAGTGAGAAGGTCTTCCAGGAATGGCTGGGAACGGCGTAGAGCCCCGCACGTCTGGTCCGGGGCTGCTCATTCAGGTTTCCCGACATGCCCCGCCTGCTGAGGAAACTCTTACTGTACCCTGGCTTTGCGGGCCAGCATGCCTTCCAGCCGCGCTTTCACTTCTGGCCATTCGGAGTCGAGGATGCTGAAATAGACGGTGTGCCGGATGCGGCCCGTCCAGGTCAGCATGTGATTGCGCAGCGTTCCTTCCTCTTTGGCTCCCAGCCGCAGGATGGCGTCGCGCGAGCGCTGGTTCAGCGAGTCCGTTTTCAATTCCACGCGGATGCAGCCGAACTTCTCAAATGCATGCCGCAGCATCAGGTACTTGGCTTCGGTGTTGGCGGCTGTCCGCTGCCATGGTTTTGCAAGCCACGTGGAACCGATTTCCACGCGAAAGTTGGAAACATCAATGTTCATGTAGCGGGTGCTGCCGATCACCTTGCCGCTGGCCTGGTCGATGGTGGCAAAGGGCAGCGACGTGCCCCGCGCCTGTTCACCCAGGGCCTGCTCGATGTACGAACGCATGTCCTCAGGAGTCCGGACATTCTGCGGGATCCAGTGCCACAAATCGAAATCGAGGCCGGCCTCGCACATCTGAGCATGGTGCGCGAGGCTGAGAGGTTCCAGCCGCACGGCACGGCCTTCCAAAGTGATGGGATGAATTTCCATGGCCATGTTTATGCCGCCTCGTATTCCCAAAGTTTGCGATAGTAGTGCATCAGCCGGATCGGTTCACAGCTTTCCTGAATTTCCGCCATCGTATAGCGAGTGTAGCCCACGCTGCGGAACAACGCAAAGAGCTCGTGGTAGGGATACTCGGGATCCCACAACTCGTGGATGTGGCAGTTGCGCAGCCAGGGGCCGATGAGATCGAAATTCTCCCTGACGGAGCCGCCGATAACATCCGGCGGGTTTGAGTTCCAGCAGATGCCGACGGCGGGATGGTTGGCGACCGTCATGATACGGTGAATGTTCCTGGGTTGCTGGGTACCCCGGCCGTGGACTTCCAGCCAGATTTCCACGCCGTTGTCGCGGGCGATGTCGCCGCATTTCGCAAGCGCGTGGCCGATCTGGTCCAGCGTTTTTTCGTGAGGCACGTCGGGTGGGAAACCGTTCGGACGCACTTTGACGCCGATGGCGCCCACGTCGTGTGCGAGCTCGCAGAATTCGCGCGCGGACTGGATGTTGCGTTCCACTTCGGCCGGATCCGGCGACTGGAACGAGCACGTCGAGCCCAGGCTCACCAGCTTGACGCGCGAATCATCGAACCTCTTCCTGACCTCGGCGCGCCGGGCCTTGCTCAGCGTCGGCTCCACGCCGTGCCTGTGCGTGGTGCGCAGCTCGGTTCCCTCAAAGCCTGTGGCCTCGCAGTTTTTGATGAGGGTATCCACATCCCAGTCTTTGGCCAGATTGTAAGTCACCAGTCCCAGATGGAATTCTCTGGGGGCCTGGGGATCGACGCTCTGCCCGGGCAACCGGCGCGCCTGCGCGAGGGCGTTTCCCGCGGATCCTGCAGCGCTCATCGCGGCAAGGCCCATGAAGCCGTTCTTCAGAAATGATCGGCGGCCTGTGTCTGCCATTGTTCGTATCCTCCTTTGTATGACAGCGTATAATGAATCGTTTGGGGGCATGAAAGCAAGCGCATGATTCTGGTCATCGATAACTACGATTCATTTACGTACAACCTGGTGCAGTATCTCGGCGAGCTGGGCGCGCAAATAGAAGTGCGTCGGAATGATCAGATTACGCTCCAAGAGATTCACCGCATGGCCCCCGAGCGCATCGTGATCTCGCCCGGTCCCAAGACTCCTTCCGAAGCCGGAATCTGCCTGGATGTCATCCTGGAATTTTCCGGCCGCGTACCGATTCTGGGCGTCTGTCTGGGTCATCAGGCCATTGGGCAGGCTTTTGGCGGCAAGGTGATCCGGGCGCCGCAAATCATGCACGGCAAGACCAGCCCGGTTTCCCACGACGGCAGGACGGTCTTTGCAGGGCTGCCGAATCCTTTCCCGGCCACGCGCTACCACTCACTCATCGTTGAGCGCAATGGGCTTCCCGACTGCCTGGCGGTGTCCGCAACTTCACCCGACGGCCTCATCATGGGGCTTCGCCACAGGAAGCTGAAAGTGGAAGGCGTACAATTCCATCCCGAATCGGTCCTCACCGGCGCCGGCATGCAACTGCTGGCAAATTTCCTCAAACTTTAATGCGGGGTCAAGCAGTTCGTGGATGGAGAGGGCAATGGTCTTCGCCGCCCGTTTACTCTTCTGCTAAGGCGCCGCCATGATCTCCTGAAAACTCTGGTAGTAATGGATGGCGAGCCCGCCGAAACTTGGATAATGGCCGAACCATTCGGCGGCGGAGCGGGACTCCTGCTCGAAGATGTTGCGGCCCAGCCCGTGGAAAGTGGTTACCGGCGGCATCCGCCGGACGGCTCTGAACGCGGCCATCGTCCCGTGCGATCCGGGCTTGCCTGTCTCCTCAGACTGAAAGTCATCCCAGCCGGGGTCTGCCGCCACGGCTGCACGTGCCGCCTGCAGCACGGGCTCGACGGAAAAGCGGCCAGGGGATATTGCGCCAAACAGCTTTCGAAGATGGGCCAGGGCGATGTCGATCGATTCGCCGGGGTCGGTCCCTGAATGCTCACCGAGCCCGACAAACACCAGGCCATTGGCCCGCAGGGCAAGGACCGAAAAGCGTTCGAACGAACTGCTACTTGCCAGGCGGGTTTCGCGCAGTTTGTCCAGAAACTTCTTCTCAGGAACCGCCAGGACAAATTTTACACGTGTATCTTTCTGCGCCGATGTTTCAAGACCCACGTGGACCTGCTTGTGCAACCGGGCGGCATAGGCGAGGGCCGGGATTCCAAACCGGATGAGGCCGCCCGCGCCGTCCGCTTCGTTTCGATAGTCCATAATGGTGATGGAACTGAGCAGGTCGGTTACGTGCTCGCCGACAGTCTCCTCTTTGCCGCCAAACGTGACGGTGAACTGTTGCCGCGTGTCGGCCGTCAGCGGAAAGAACCACCAGGGAATGTCGCAGGTGAAATCCAGATGGCCTTTACGGGCGGCGTCCCGGCACTGCACAACCATTTCGAGATATTGTTCGAAAATCTGCTTGCGGTAATCCGGCAGGGCAAAGCCCAGCAGGAGATAAGGCTCAACGTCAAAGTGAATGCCGTCAAACCGGGCATCGGGCGTCATCCCGGCGTTATAGTTGACGATCGCCCGCACGGCAGCCAGTGCCTCCTCGTGCCGCCTGCCCGCCGCCCATGAAGGCGCGCCGGAAAGCGCCTCAACCCGGAGCCCGTGCAGGTGCGCCTCGCTCAGGAAGTCGGCGTAGGCCGCAGCGTCCGTGATGGAGTCAGCAACGCCGCCGGAGGAGCCAGCGAAATCAACCGAGAGAAAAATTTCCTTCAGGCCAGTGCGGGAGCAGAAATCAAAGAGCCTTTCCGCCGCCTTGGCGCTGGCGAGAAGGGGTCCGGTTTCCCAGACCCACATGGAGTGATACGGAATCTTTTGCCTGCCCGCGGCCGGTGCTTGCTCCCCGGATGATGGAACGGTTGCTACGTCATCCGGGGTCGATTCGAAAGAAATGTCATCCAGGTAGAACTGGAAGTTGCCGGGGACAGGGAAAACAAGGGCCAGCCGGACCAGCGACCCCGGGTCGATTTCAGGGAAGTCGGCCAGCGGTATGACGACTTTCTGCCACCGGGTTGTGATGCCCCGGGGCAGATAGGCATGGAGCGGCCGCGTGGCGAGCGAGTCCTCGGTTCCTTCGCCTATTGCGTCCACCATTTTGATGTCAAAATCTCCGCCGGGCTTCCGGCCGGTGATCCAGAAACTGAGGTAGGGGTGGGACCTGGCATCAAAGAAGCGGTGTGAATCGGCAGGATAGAAGTTGAACCAGACGCCGCAGAACCCGGCCCACTCGCGATGCGCCGTGACCCGCAGTGAATGTCCCGAAGCCGACAGGTGAACGTCCGGGTCCAGATAGGTCCGCGCCCGGGAGGGTTCCCTTGAAAAAGAGTTGTACTCGCCGCCCAGAGAGTTTGTGATGGTGTGGTTAAAGTTCCAGATCACTCGGCGGCTTTCAGCACCCCGTGCAGTGGAGCAGGGAAGCATTACACGGATCAAGACAAACATCGCAGAAAGCGAAAAGGCAAGCCGCCGACTCCGGCAAATTCCCAGCTGCAACCGCGGCTGCGGGCGCAAGGTCAGCGTCAGATCTTTGGAGGGTGCCGCCTGGGAAGACATGGGAATCGCCGGCCTGGCAGTAAGGTTGCAGAGCAGTTTTTTGATGGTTTCCTTTCCCCCTGAATTCTCATCGGCGTGTCGTCAAAGAAAGTTTACAAGGCCCGGCAAAAGCGATAAGGTGAACTGCTTGTGCTGACAGATGCCTACGGAGGTGGCAATGGCTTCGCAACCAGTCTATGACGTGATTGTGGTGGGTTCCGGCGCCAGTGGAGGCATTGCTTCATACGTGCTTGCCATGAAGGGGCTGAAGGTTCTCTGCCTGGAGGCAGGACGCCCAATCGATCCGGGAAAGGATTTCCATACCCACAATTTCAGTTACGATTGGCCTTACCGCGGCGATGGAAAACCCGGTAAGTATGGCAAGCTGCCCGAGGGCATGGGATGGAAGATCAACGAATGGACCGACCATCTCTTTACCATTCCCGATGAAGATCCCTACGCGGTCGCACCAGGAGCAAAATTCACCTGGACCCGGCTGCGTGCCGTGGGTGGACGCAGTCTTGTGTGGGGACGGAGCGTTGAGCGTTATGGTCCATTGGATTTCAAGCCAAAGAGTCTGCAAGGCGGCTGGGGCGAAGACTGGCCCATCAGTTATGACGATGTAGCTCCTTACTACGACAAAGTTGAAGAACTCATCGGGGTTTCGGGAGGACGCGAAAGCCTGTATAACGTCCCCGCCGGACAAAACCGCCTGCCTCCTTTTAATGCGCGCTGCGGCGAACTCCTCATCAAGAAAGGGGCGGCGAAACTGGGCATCAAAGCGATCCCGCAGGCGCTGGCAGTACTAAGTAAGCCTTACCGCGGCCGCCCTGAGTGTCACTATTGCGGAGGCTGCAACCATGGCTGCATGGTGGAAGCACGCTACAGCAGTCTGGCAGCGTTCGCGGAGCTTAAAGGACATTCCAATTTCACCTTGAAGCCCTATGCCGCCGTCAAAACCGTTCTCATGGATCCCGGGACCGGGAAGGCCAGGGGCGTCAGTTACATTGACACGCAGAATAAGCAGGAATATGAAGTTTATAGCAAGGCGGTCGTGCTCGCCGCTTCCAACATCGAATCCGTTCGGATTCTACTCAATTCCAGAACCCGCGATTTCCCCACAGGCCTTGCCAATTCGAGCGGTGTCCTTGGCCACTATTTGTCGGACCACGTTGCATCCGGCAGCGTAGAGGGTTTTTTCCCGCAACTTGCCGGCCGTGCCACCACCAATGACGACGGCCCCGGTGAGTCATGCCTTTACATTCCCCGCTACGATTACAGTGGCAAGGGAAACAAGAAATATCTTGGAGGCTGGCGGCTCAATTTTTACTCAGGCTGCGGGATGGGTCCCGGACCCGGCGCGGGTATGCCGGGCTTCGGGTCGGCTTACAAGAAGAAGATCAAAGAGCTGTACCCGGCGCCTGTTTCAATGGGAGGTTATGGCGAAGGCCTGGCTCTTCAGTCGAACTATGTTGAAATTGACCCGGACGGTTTGCGTGATCCCTGGGGCATACCCCAGGTTCGTTTTCACACCAACGCGGAGTATCCCGAGGCCTATGCCATGGTGGATAAAATGGATGAGCAGATCAACGAAATTCTCAAAGCCTCGGGCGCTGAAATTCTGCCCTATAAGAAAGCAGATCCCGAAGCCCTGGGAGCCGTAACGCACGAGGGCGGCGGCGCGCGCATGGGCGATGATCCGCGCACTTCGGTGCTGGACAAGTGGTGCCGTGCGCATGACGTCAACAACCTGCTCGTAGCAGACGCAGCGCCGTTTGTATCGCATCCGGAGAAGGAGTGGACACTCACGATCATGACTCTGGCCTACCGGGCATGCGACCATCTGGCAGAAGAATTCCGTCTGGGTAACGTGTAGCACCATGAAACCTTGAGGGGCAAACCCAAACTCCGAATTGCAGGAGCTTCATGAGTTCACAACCAGTTTACGACGTGATTGTGGTGGGTTCCGGCGCAGCCGGCGGAATCGCCTGCCATGTGCTGGCCGGGAAGGGGTTGAAAGTATTGTGCCTGGAGGCTGGCCGCAGAATTGAATCCGGCAGGGACTTCCACACTCACATGCTTCCTTACGACTGGGCCTGCCGCGGCAATGGAAAACCCGGTGAGTACGGCAAGCTTCCGCAAGGCATGGAGTGGAAGATCAAGGAGTGGACCGACCACCTTTACACGATCCCTGATGAGGACCCCTACGCGCTGGCTCCGGGAGCGAAATTCACCTGGACGCGGATGCGCGTCCTCGGCGGGCGCACCAACTGCTGGGGGCGGGGCTGTGACCGTTTCGGCCCGTTGGATTTCAAGGCAAAAAGCCTGCAGGACGGCTGGGGAGAGGACTGGCCCGTCAGCTACGAAGAGGTTGCGCCTTATTACGACGCGGTTGAGGAATTTATTGGTGTGGCAGGCAGTCCGGAAGGCGTTTACAACACTCCGAGCGGGAAGAACCTTCTTCCGCCCTTCAACCCGCGCTGCGGTGAATGGCTGATTAAGAAGGGAGCTGAAAAACTTGGCATCAAGGTCCGGCCCAAGCCCCTGGCCGTTCTGAGCAAGCCTTACCACGGCCGTCCGGAATGCCATTATTGCGGGGGCTGCAACTGGGGATGCAAAGTGGCGGCGCGTTACGGCAGCGTGGATTCCGTTTTCCCCCATCTCGAAGGCCGGCCAAACTTCACTTTGAAAACCAACGCCGCCGTACACACGGTGTTGATGGACCGCGCGACCGGCAAAGCCCGCGGCGTCACCTATATCGACGCAGAGAACAAGCAGGAATATGAGGTTTACGGCAAAGCGGTGGTGCTGGCGGCTTCCATGGTGGAATCCATTCGAGTTCTCTTCAATTCGCGGAACCGGGATTTCCCCAACGGCCTGGCGAACTCCAGCGGCACACTGGGCCGATACCTGATGGAACACGTGGCTTTCAACGATATCGAAGGTTTTTTCCCGCAACTCGCCGGCCGCCCCACCACGAATGATGACGGCCCCGGTGAGTCCTGCCTTTACATCCCCCGGTATAATTATGGGCAAAAGGGCAAGAAGAAATATCTGCGCGGCTGGCGGTTCGATTTCTATACCGGTTGCGGAATGGGGCCGGGCCCCGGCGCGAGCATGCCAGGCTTCGGCACCGCTTACAAGAAGAAGATCAAGGAACTTTATCCAGCGGCGTTTTCCATAGGAGGCTACGGCGAAGGGCTCGCCTTCGATTGGAACTATGTTGAGATCGATCCCGACGGCTTGCGTGACCGCCTTGGCATTCCCCAGGTCCGCTTCCACACCAACGCCGAATACCCGGAGGCGTTTGCCGTTCGGGATGAAATGTACGCGCAGATGGAAGAGATTATGAAAGCCTCGGGCGCTGAGATTTTCCCCTATAAAAAAGTGGCGCCCTATCCGCTGGGAAGCGTAACGCATGAGGCCGGAGGGGCGCGGATGGGAGACGATCCGAAAACGTCGGTGCTCGACAAATGGAACCGCTGTCACGATGTCAAGAATGTCATCGTAGCGGATGCTGCGTGTTTTGTTACCCATCCCGAAAAGCAGATTACCCATACCCTGATGACGCTTGCCTACCGGGCATGCGACCATCTGGCAGAAGAATTCCGGCAAGGGAATGTGTAGGCTTCCCGGGAAATTCAACCAGCTCACAGCGCCGCGATGGCGCCACGAACAAGGGGGAAGGCAATGTCGGCAAAACTGATTGGAAGACGGAAGGCCTTGAAATATTTTGGATTTCTCAGTGCATCCGCAGCCGGGGCGGAGTTCCTGGCGAACTGGCTGCCCGGTGGAAGTGAGGTTCTCGCGGCCGGGGGGGCGGAGGGGTTGGTACCGCTAACGGCAGCTTCACAGGCTACTGCTTCGGCATCAACTGCCGGGCCTTACACGCCGAAATTTTTCAAGCCGGACGAGTTCCATACCGTCGAAGTTCTGACGGAGGTGATTCTTCCCACCGATGACCAGCCGGGTGCCAAAGAAGCGAAGGTGGCCAACTACATTGATTTTGTTGTTTACTCGGCGGCGGAGTTTGAGCCGGCGCTTCAAAAGCAGTGGATCGACGGGCTTGGCCTGGTCAACCAGCTCAGCCAGAAGCAGTATGGGAAACCTTTTCTGGAGCTTTCGCCTGCACAGAGGGAAGAGCTGCTGACGCAAATGAGCGTTCCTGAACACGATCCGAAAGCCCGGCACCCGGGGTTTCCTTTCTACCGTTTGTTGAAGAGCATGACGCTCGAAGCGTTCTTTACCTCGAAGGTGGGCCTGGTTGATTTTCTCGAATACAAAGGGCTCACGTTCCTGACGAGTTTTCCCGGCTGTACTCATCCGGAACACCAGACGTGACGCTTTGCCGTCGCTCACGCCGGCAACAATTCAGCAGACCATTCTTTGCCCACGGAGGGCCGTGTGCTTCGGCGATTGAAGACACCTGGCGGGCGGTTGGTATTCGCCTGCGCGATTTTTGGAATCCTTTCTTTGATGGCCCTTCCGGGCTGGGCGGCCAAACAGCGGCTCACTCCGGAACTGGTCACGCGGGCGGACCAGGTTGTTACTCCGTCCATCAGCCACATCGCGTGGCGCCCGGGCCGCGAGGAAGTCAGTTATGTCCGGGATGATGACGCCGGTTATGGATTGTGGCTTTATAGCGTCGCCACAAGCAAAGCCCGGCAACTGGAAATCCCCGGCGGCGTTCATCCCGGCACTTATCAATGGTCGTCCGATGGCGACAAGATTCTTTTCCAGGGCGCGGATGACCTCTGGGTATTTAACGCGCAGACCGGCGAGACCAGGCGGCTGACGCATGACTCGCAGAAAGAAGAAGAGCCCACCTTTTCTCCCGCCGGCGACGCCGTCGCCTTCGTCAGGCAGAACAACATTTACACGATTTCCTTAAGGACCGGGAAGACCACTCAACTCACCACCGATGGATCCGGCCTGATTTTTAACGGCCTCCTGGACTGGGTTTACAAGGAGGAACTGGCGGACCGCGCCACAGGCCGTTCCTATGAATGGTCGCCCGACGGCACAAAGATTGCCTATCTGCGCCTGGATGACACTCCCGTGCCGCAGTATCCGCTGGTCAATTTCCTGTCGCGGCACGTTGAGCTTAATCTCCAGCGCTTCCCGCAATCCGGCGATCCCAACCCGAAAGCAACATTCAACGTGGTTTCGGTCGAAGGCGGCAGGCATCAAGACATGGGTTTCGCGCAACGATTCGGCTTCCGTTGAATACTTTGGGCCAAGGTTCACCTGGACGCCCGACTCAAAATCGATTTGTTTCCTCACCCTGAACCGTGACCAGACGGAAGAAGCGGCGCATCTGTGGAATGTGGATTCCGGGAACCGACCGCACTCTGGTGACTGAGCGAGACAAGTACTGGATCAATTCCCTGAACCCTCCGCAATTTCTCAGCGGCGGGCGATTCCTCTGGCTTTCAGAGCGCGACGGCTGGATGCATCTCTATCTTTACAACATGGACGGGAAGCTGCAGAAAAAGCTCACCAGCGGCGACTGGATGATTGACCGGCCGCTCTTCTCTGACCTTCCCATGTTTCAACTGGCAGGCGATTCCGGCTGGGTCTATTTCCTCTCGACAGACCCTGACCCGCGCCAGCGCCAGATCTATCGCGTCCATCTGGACGGCACGCGGCCTCGAACGCATTTCCAAAGAACCCGGCACGCACATCTTCTATCTTTCGCCCGACGGCCGCTATTACGTGGACAGGTTTTCTGACTACCAGACGCCGCCCGTCACCCGCCTTTACAAATCGGATGGCGAGGAGATCTCCACGCTCGACAAGCCGGCCAACTATCTGGACGACTACGAACTTGGCGCCACCGAATTCGTCACGGTCAAGGCTGATGATGGGACCCAACTTTACGCCCGCCTGGTCAAGCCCCCCGAACTTCGACCCGGCCAGGAAATATCCGGTGATCGTAAAGGTCTACGGCGGGCCGGAAATTCAGATGGTGACGGATTCCTGGGGTGTGACCTCGCTGGAAGACCAGCTTTTTGCCGAGCGCGGCTACCTGCTCTGGATTCTTGATAATCGCGGATCGTGGGGACGAGGCCATGCCTTTGAAACGCCCATTTTCGAGCACATGGGGCGGCAGGAACTCAAAGACCAGCTGGCGGGCGTGGATTATCTGAAGTCGCTGCCATACGTCGATGCAAGCCGCATGGGCATCTGGGGCTGGTCCTACGGCGGCTACATGACGCTCTACACGCTGACGCACGCGCCCCGACGTTTTCAAATGCGGCGCGGCGGGCGGCCCGGTCACCGACTGGAAGTTTTATGACAGCATTTACACCGAGCGGTACATGCGCACTGCGGACGTGAACCCTGACGGCTACCGGGATTCGTCACCGCTGGAGGCGGCGGGGAATCTGACCGCCAACCTGCTGCTGATGCACGGCGTGGACGATGACAACGTCCACCTGCAGAACACCATCAATTTCATCGAAGCCCTGGTGCGCGACGGCAAGCCATACCAGCTTTATCTGCAGCCAGGTGAAAAGCACGGCTTCAGCGCCTACTCAGCGCGGCATTACCTGGTCGAAAAGTCTGTTGAAGTTTTTCGATGAAAACCTGCACCCGGCAGGATAGTGAAGCGCAAAGCGTACCACGGGTTCTGCCTCCGGGCCGAACACTTCCGCATGAGTACAGACCGAACGGCGCACGATTGAATTCGTTATTTTGACTGACCTTGGAGGAGTGCTGGTCGCAGGCGAGTCAGGCCGGATCATGCGTTTACCTAGCTTCGAGACTCCTCGGTGCCGGCCGGTCGAGCTGCGATTCCGGTCGCATAAATGTGCATCGACCGCTTCGAGCGAGCCGGCTTACCATCTGTCCCGCCGGGTCCAGATAAGGCGTTGCATAATTACGCCATTGATACGCTGAGGCGACTCTGGCATCCTGAACGAGAGGAAACACGATCCAAGATGAATCGGTTCTTGGCGGCGACTGCAATCGCCTGATGTCCGCGCGATGCCACCCTGACTAGCACGTAGCGCCATGACGCAGAACGATGCTGATGGACTGGCTCGGTTGAACTGGCGGTGACGGCACCGCAATTTTGGTAAGCGTGGAAGGAAGCGGCTCCCACGAGTTTGCGATGGCGGGAACTCGCAGCTGAGCCGACGAAACTCCAATAGGGAACGGTCAGTCCGGTGTTCCACCAGTTGTGAACCACGTCTGCGGGAAAGGTTGCAGATCCCTTCCGCCCGGAATGACAATGCTTCTGGGCGGCCGACTGGCGCTCCCAGCAATCCATCGGCCTCAACGGTTGGCCTCGTCACGCGGATAGAAATGCACACTGTCCGCGGCAGGCAGCTGGCTGCATGGCCGGAGTCACATCGATCCGATCGGATGGTAGAACAGTATGGCCATCCACCGCTCGCGAACCAAGGCGGCAGGTAAAGGAATCTCTCCGGTAAGACCGAGTTCTGCAAGTTCAGGACACGTGTGTTTCCAAGGCATTCTCCCTCAATGCTCGTGACCCTGCGTCACGCAAGCCCGCCTTAGCTGCTGCATGTCAGTTATTCGGCTCGATAATTGATCGAGATTTCCGCCAAGTGAGATGCCCACGGGCTGGAGAGCAATGACCGTGGCCATCCTCCACGTTCGCTTCGGTGCTTGTCCGTGAATTCCACCAGCGCGCGAAGCGTTTGTTTGGCTGCGCCGGAATCGACCGACTCGGCCGCCACGGCCACGCCTTCTCGGAAGTCGCCTGCTTTGCCCGCGGCCACCAGAGCGGCGGAAGCGTTGGCCAGAATGCAATCCCGCAGAGGATTCTTCTCTCCGTCGAGAATCTCGATCAGCAGGCGCGCGTTCTGTTCAGAATCGCCGCCGGCCAGTGTTTCGCCCGCCGCGCGCTCGAGGCCGAAATCTTCCGGCAGAACGTGACGCGTTTCCATCCGGCCGGAATCGTAATCTGTAAGTTTGGTTGGCCCGGTGATGGTGATTTCATCCAGGCCGTCCGATCCGGCCACCACGATGGCGCGCTTCGTTCCCACCATGCCCAGCGCTTCGGCCATCATTTCCGTCCGCTCCCCGTCGTAGATTCCGGTCAGTTGTTGCCGGGCTTCCAGCGGGTTGGTCACCGGTCCCAGCAGATTGAATATGGTTTTGCTTCTGATGCTGCGCCGGGCGCCCATCACGTGCTTCATGGCCAGGTGGAGGTGGGGCGCAAAAAGGAAAACCATGCCCACTTCGTCCAGGCAGGCTGGAATGTGCTGGAGCGGCAGATCGACGGCGACGCCCAGCGCTTCCAGCACGTCGGCGCTGCCGCAGCGGCTTGAAATGGAGCGGTTGCCGTGCTTGGCGACGGGTACGCCGCATCCGGCCACCACCAGCGCCGTGGCGGTTGAGACGTTTGCCGTGCCTCGCCGGTCGCCGCCTGTGCCGCAGGTATCCAGCAGCGCCTGCGAATTGATGAATTGCTCCACGCGCACTCCGGCGTCCGCCAGAACCTGCCGGGCCTGGGCCCGCATCACCTCCGCAAAGCCCACCACCTCCGCGGTGGTTTCGCCCTTGTCGCGCAGGGCCAGCAGCAGCGCCACAATCTGTTCATCCTGCACGCGCCCGGAAAGCAGCTCTTCCATCACGGCGTGAGCTTCCTGGCGTTCGAGGCTCTGGCCCAGCTTCAGTTTTTCGATGGCTTCAGTAATTTGCATGATAACAGGTCCTTAGGATTTGCATGAGGTGCCATTTACCAGCAGCGCCGGTACATCCTCCGGGCCGAACGGCAGGTGACCCGGTCCGCAGCATGCAGCTCGAAGCTGGGCCTATTGTTTGATTTTCGGACCCACATTGCCTATACTGGCAGATTCTGCAGACATCGCGCCGCTCTATTGTACGATGGAACGGCATTCTCTGGCAGGAGTTTGGCGCAGTCGAGCCCGCAAGCCGGGACCATTGCCGCCTTCAGAAGGCTTTTGAAATTCTAACTACCGCGTAGACCCGCTATGAAGATTCACGAATATCAAGCCAAACAGATTCTGGCCCGTTTCGGAGTTACAGTTCCCAAGGGTGAAGTCGCGTACACGCCTGAAGAGGCCCGCGAAATCGCCACGCGCCTGGGTGGAACCGTTGTAGTGAAGGCGCAGATCCACGCCGGCGGCAGAGGCAAGGCCGGAGGCGTCAAGGTGGTCCGCTCGGCTGCGGAAGCTGAGAGCGTTGCCGGTGAGATTCTGGGCAAGAAGCTGGTGACGGTGCAGACCGGACCCGAAGGCCGCATCGTCCGCCGGCTGCTGATCGAGGAAGGACTCGACATCGAACGCGAGTTTTACCTGGGACTGGTGATTGACCGCATGGCCGCCGCTCCGGTCTTTATGGCCTCCAGGGAAGGCGGAGTTGAAATTGAGGTTGTTGCTGCTAAGCATCCGGAAAAGATCCTGAAGGAAACCATCAATCCCACCGTGGGGCTGCAGCCCTTCCAGGCGCGCAAGATTGCCTTCGGGCTGGGGCTTGATCCCGCTCTGCTCAAGGAGGCCGCGCGGTTTTTCGCGGCTCTCTACGGCGCCTTCCAGTCGAGCGACGCCTCGCTGGCGGAGATTAATCCGTTTGTGCTGACACGCGACGGACGGCTGCTGGCGCTCGACGCCAAGATGAACTTCGATGACAACGCGCTCTTCCGCCACAAGGACTTTCGCGAGCTGCGCGACCTGGACGAGGAAGATCCGCTGGAAGTGAGAGCTTCGAATTACAACCTGAATTACATCCGCCTCGACGGCAACGTGGGGTGCATGGTGAACGGCGCGGGACTCGCCATGGCCACCATGGACATCATCCAGTATGCGGGCGGCCAGCCGGCCAATTTTCTGGACGTGGGCGGCGGCGCCAATGAGGAGCAGGTGCGGCGCGGCTTTGAGATTATCCTGGGCGATCCCAACGTGCGCGCCGTGCTCATCAATATTTTTGGCGGCATCATGCGCTGCGACATTGTGGCCAACGGCGTGGTGGCGGCCGCCAAGAGCCTGGGAATTGAAATCCCGGTCGTGGTTCGTCTGGAAGGCACCAACGTCGAACTCGGCCAGAAAATTTTGCAGGAGTCCGGCCTTCGTTTCACCGTGGCCAAGGGTATGAAGGACGCGGCGGAAAAAGTTGTCGCGCAAGCAAAAGGCTGACACATTTGCGATTTGCGATTGGTGATTTGTGATTGCCAATGTAGCGAAGAACGGCCATGGAACGGTTTGCGGACCTGATGAACTGCGCCAGCGAACCAAGCAGTTTGCCTTACGTGTGATCGGCTTGTTCCGGGCGCTACCCAGGACCGAAGAGGCCCGTGTTTTGGGCAAGCAAGTCCTTCGCTCGGCGACCGGGATGGCCGCTAATTATCGCAGCGCATGCCGGTGCAGGTCCCGGGCGGATTTCATCTCGAAGATTGGCATCACCTTGGAAGAGGCGGATGAAACAGTTTTCTGGCTGGAGTTACTAGTCGATTCCGCGACTGTGAAGCAAGAAAGATTGGCTGAGTTGCTGAATGAAGCGAATGAGTTGGTGCGGATCTTTGCCGCGTCGCGCAGCACGGCGACCTCAAGGCGGGAAATCACCAATCACAAATCGCAAATCACAAATTGTTAATGGTCTATTCACATGTCTGTTCTAGTTGATGAAAATACAAAGCTTCTCGTCCAGGGCATCACCGGCCGCGAGGGCACCTTCCACACCCAGCAGGCTGTTGCTTACGGCACCAAAGTTGTTGCCGGAATGACGCCGGGCAAGGGCGGCTCGAGTGTCGATGGCATTCCCGTCTTTAACACCGTGCGCGAAGCGAAAGAGGCCACGGGGGCCAACGCCTCAGTGATTTTTGTTCCGCCTCCGTTTGCCGCGGACGCCATCATGGAAGCCGCCGACGCGGGCATCCCGCTGGTGGTCGCTATTACCGAAGGCATTCCGACGCTGGATATGGTGACCGTGACGCGCTTCCTGGCGGGCACCGGCACACGCCTGATTGGTCCCAACTGTCCCGGAATCATTTCGCCCGGCAAGTGCAAAATCGGCATCATGCCCGGCTCCATTCACCGGCCGGGAAACGTGGGAGTGATTTCGCGCAGCGGAACTTTGACTTACGAAGCCGTGGGGCAACTCACCGCGCTCGGCATCGGGCAATCCACCTGCATCGGGATCGGCGGCGACCCCATCATCGGAACGCCTTTCATCGACGCCCTCAAGTTGATGAACGATGACGAGGAAACGCACGGCATCGTCATCATCGGAGAGATTGGCGGCACCGGCGAAGAGCTGGCGGCAGAGTTTATCAAGGCCAAGGTCAAGAAGCCGGTTGTGGGATTCATCGCCGGGCGCACCGCGCCGCCCGGGCGCCGCATGGGCCACGCCGGAGCTATCGTTTCCGGCGGCAAGGGCACCGCGGCTGACAAGATTGCAGCCTTCAAGGCTGCGGGCATTCACGTGGCAGAAAGCCCCGCGCTGATCGGCGAAACCATGGCGCGCGCCCTCGCGGGCAAAGCCAGCGCCGAGAAGAATTAAACAGGAGAAAACAAGCATTGGAACGCACACTGACCATCATCAAGCCTGACGCCGTTGCGGCGGGGCATATCGGCGACATTATCAAGATCTTCGAATCCAACCAGCTCACCATCAAGGCGGCCCGTCTGGTCAACCTGAGCAAGAAGGAAGCGGAAGGCTTTTATGCCGTGCATCGCAGCAAAGGTTTTTTTGAAAGCCTGACCAGTTTCATGAGCTCCGGCCCTGCTCTCGCCATGGTGCTGGAAGGCGAAAACGCCATCACACGGCTTCGCAAGCTGATGGGCGCCACCAACCCGGCCAACGCCGAAGATGGCACCATCCGCGAACTTTATGCGGAGGACATTGAGCACAACGCCGTGCATGGCTCGGACGCTCCTGAAACCGCAGCCTTTGAAATTTCCTATTTCTTTCCCGGCGTCCAACTGGTCTAAGATTTTTTCCTTCGGAAAGGGAATGTCGAGTGGGGCTTCTCCCATTCCGCAATCATCAGCCTTTCAGGTTGCAGTGGCAGGACTTAACCCCGCTTCTCCCCTCCTGCAGCCCCTCTCAGGGCCTGCTCCCAGGATAAGCCTTCACCGCAACTTACTCTTAATACTCAAAATATGAGCGATGTTTGACCTGTCGAATAAGGCAGTGTAATCGTCCCGACACAGCGTACCTGACACAGAGATATATTGAATTCAGGATGTTTTACCATTATATTATTGACTTACTATCTACTCTCGGCTGTGATGGATTAAAAGTTCCTGAAACCACCGAGGTTCTTGCGCTGGGCTTCGGCAAAGCTGTCAATTTGCGCCTTTGCCAGGGCGGGGTACGATCAAAATGATGGACTGGATCAGTTTCGTATTGATTTTTGTGTTTGGGATCGCGGTGGGTGTCCTTCTCTCATCGGTTTTCTTCGAGTCCAGAATCAGGTTCTACAAGGCATTTATTGAGCATCGGTTGGCATCCATCAATCGCCTTCGTTTACAAAATGCTAAAACGGACAAGTCATCCAAAACCTCCTATTGGAAAACGGTTCTCGGCCGCCCCTCCAAGCGCGAGGAAGGACCAAAGTCCCCACAGAATTAAGGGCTTAAGCGGCCTGCGGAATTTGTGATTCCCCGCCGCGACAGTCTCACCGCAACGGAGTTGCCCGGTTTTCAACGGGTTTACAACTTTTCATCCTGCGGACAGGCGATGAGTCTACGCAATTTGAGACTTTTAGGTTAAAATGGACTTTTAAGTATGGATTCAGATAAGCCATTGACGGACGGCGAACCCGCCATCATTCTTTTTGCCCACGGCAGCGCGGTGGAGGAAGCCAATCAGGGAGTTCGCGATCTCGCCGGCAGGATTCAGGCCGAAGGTGCATACGCGTATGTTCGGGCGTCGTTCCTGGGCCCCGGCCAGCCTGAACTGGGTCCGGCCATTGCGGAAGCCGTTGGCGCGGGTTTTCATCGCATTGTGGTGATTCCTTATTTTTTGACCGAGGGAACCCACCTTCGGCGCGACCTTCCCAGGCTTGTGGAGTCGGAAAAGCAGAAGTTCCCGGCGCTTGAAATCCAGGTTGGCCGGTCGCTTGAAGATCATCCTGAAATGGCTTCGCTGGTCCTCAGCAGAATTCGAGAAATTACGGAAGGAACCAGGGTAAGCCGGTGAACCATTCCCGCCACGAAGCTTTTCTGCGCAATGTCTGGCATACCAACGAGAGGACGAAGCATTTCCAGTTTCAGATCTCGAACGGGCACCGCTTTGATTTTCGCCCGGGCCAGTTCATTTCACTGGATATCGAACTGGACGGCCGGAAGGTGCGCCGGCCCTATTCCATTGCTTCCGCGCCGCGCGCCGACAACGGATTTGACCTTTGCCTCAACATGCTGCCGGAAGGGCGCGTTTCCTCCTGGCTGTTCCATCTGAAGCCCGGCGACAAAATTGGTTTTTCGGGTCCGTTCGGATTTTTCTCTCTGCGCGAGCCGCCGGATCCTGTCCTGGCCTTCATCGCCACGGGAACCGGCATTGCGCCCATCCGCGCCATGCTCCAGCAGCTTTACGCCCGGCCGCATGATTCCGAGGTGTGGCTCATTTTCGGTGTGCGCCAGGAACGCGACATCCTTTACCGCGAAGAATTTGAGAAGATGGCCGCGGAGGATCCCAACTTCCATTTTGTTCCCACGCTCAGCCGCCCCGATCCCGGCTGGACCGGCCACACGGGCTACGTCCAGCAGCAGGTGGTCCGCTACCTGGCGGGGAAGCAGGGACTGCACTCGTACATCTGCGGACTGCGCAAGATGATCGATGACGTTGCACAGGAATTCCGCGCCATGGGCTACGACCACAAAGCCCTCAGCTACGAGAAGTACGATTAGCTTTTCACGGCTGTTCCGGGCGCCGGATTCTGGCGAAATTTGCGGTTGATCCGGCGGGGGAGGCTTTGTCTCCGGCTGCTTGTTCAGTCGCGAATGTTGCCCTGCCGCTATCGGAGACAATTGACGATGACTTCAGCGGGACAAAATACCGTTTCTGAACCTTCCAGGCTTCCAGCCGGAGCTGAGAAAATCTGGGCTGACCTGATGGAGGGAAACAAACGTTTCCAGGCGGGCAAGCCGGCCACCCGGGAACTTGTTGAGCGCAGGGAGGAACTCGCCAACGGGCAGCAACCGGAAGTGATCGTGCTGGCGTGTTCGGACAGCCGGGTTTTTCCCAGCCTGATCTTCGACAAGAACCTGGGCGACCTTTTTGTGATCCGCACGGCGGGCAACGTGGCAGATCGCGTGGCGCTGGGCAGCATTGAGTATGCCGCGGAGTATCTGCAGTCCAGGGTCCTGGTGATCCTGGGCCACGAGAACTGCGGAGCCGTGGCGGCGACGGCTTCAGGCGCTGATGTTCCTTCTGCAAATTTGGAATCCATTGTTGCGTTGGTTCGTCCGGCATTCGAAAGCGTTAAAGGCCGGGCCGAGGGCGATGAGTTGCTCCGGCTGGCCGAGCAGGCCAACGTCCTCCACAGCGCCCGCGACGTTCTGCGCAACAGTCCGCTGCTCCGGCAGAAGGTGGCGGACGGAAAACTTGCCCTCATCAACGGCCCTCTATCAACTGACCACCGGCCAGGTGGTGCGCCTGACGGAGTAAACCCAAAAGCCGCGGGCCGATTTTTGCCACCTAAGGAGGAAAGGATCATGAAGAGAATTCTTGTGCGAAGCGTTACGGCCGCGGCTTTGATCGCGCTTTTTTTCGCGGCGGAAGCCTGCCATCGCAAACCCGAGCTGCACGCGAAATACTATCAATTGAAGGGCACGGTGATCTCGGTTGATGTAGGGCACGAGCAGATCATTGTCGACCATGAAGCGATCCCGGGCTTTATGGAGGCGATGACCATGTCCTATGGGGTAAAAGATGACGCCGCCCTAAAAAAATTGAAGCCCGGGGACCGGATCACGGCCCGCGTGGTGGTTACTTCAGACGACGTCTGGCTCGACAACATCGTGGTTGTCCGGAAGGCTGCAGCGAACGCGCCTCCGCCGAAGCTTGATGAGAACGTGCCGCCGCAGCCGGGCCAACGGGTCCCGGACTTCACCTTTGTCAACCAGGACGGCCGCCGCGTTCATTTTCGCCGGTACCGCGGCAAAGCGGTCCTGCTGACGTTCGTTTATACGCGCTGCCCATTCCCGACCTACTGTCCGCTGATGACCCGCAATTTTGCGGACATCAACAACCAACTGGCGGCCAATGCCACCCTGGATGCGGGAACACACCTGCTGACCCTCAGCTTTGATCCCGCGCACGATACGCCGGCAGTGCTGAAGGCTTATGGCAAGCGCTATGCCGGCAGGAACGATCCCGGGTTCCGGCACTGGGAATTTGCCTCTATTCCTTCCGGTGAACTGAAGGAAGTTTCCTCATTCTTCGGCTTCACTTTTGAGGAGCAGGGCGGCCAGATCGTTCACTCGCTGAGCACCGCACTGGTAGGCCCTGATCAAAAGCTGGTTCGCTGGTATGCCGGCAACCGTTGGACCCCTTCAGATGTCCTGAAAGATATCAAGGCCCTTGAAAAGGATACTCACACAGAGAAAAAGGAGAGGTCGTAAAGAGAGGTTGAGCATTCATTCTTGCAGCCGGACTGCTTGTCGCTCTTGTTGCCGGGGCGCCGGGCTTCGCCGGACAGCCTCATCAGCAGAAAGCCCCAGCGGCGGGTTCATTCTTTCACACCATGCGCCGCTGCTCCTTCAGAAACCCATCGCCGATTCCGCAGTTCCAAAAGTCCGAAAAGTCTGAGATACTGGCTGCTATCCCGCACCGAGGTCTGGAACCATGAACAGGAAAACCGTCGCCGGATTGCTGGCCTGGGTTTGCTGCCTTTTCTTAGCGCTTGCTGTTAAACCTTCGCCGAAGGCACAGGACGCCCCACAGCACATCGGCCTGTTTGAGAATCACGGGGACGTGGGTACGGTGCTGCATCCCGGCTCCGT
The DNA here is from genome assembly GCA_963783155.1 of uncultured Acidobacteriota bacterium. Taxonomy (GTDB): domain Bacteria; phylum Acidobacteriota; class Terriglobia; order UBA7540; family UBA7540; genus SCRD01. Next base: position 748,248 of record CAWANC010000006.1, read on the forward strand.
GGAATACGACGCCGCGAAGGGTGCCTACACAATTTCCGGCAGCGGCAACAACATGTGGGTTTCAGAAGATGATTTCCAGTTTGCCTGGAAGAAGGTTTCAGGCGACGTAACCCTGGCCGCCGACATCGCGTTTGAAGGCGCCGGCGGCAACGAGCATCGCAAGGCCGTTCTGATGATTCGCCAGAGCCTGGACGCGGATTCCGTTTACGCGGATATCGCCCGGCACGGCGTGGGCCTCACATCGCTGCAGTGGCGGGAAGAGAAGGGCGCCACAACCCACGAAGTGCAGGCGAACATCAACGCACCCGCGCGGCTGCGGATTGAAAAGCGCGGCGATTACTTCTACATGTTTCTGGGCGAGGGCGATGATCTGAAGCTCGCGGCCGGCTCGCCGCTGATCAAGCTGAAAGCGCCGTTCTATGTGGGCCTCGGCGTCTGCTCGCATGACAAGGACAGAGTGGAGACGGCGGTCTTTTCAAACGTTGATCTCAAAACCTCGCAGCCTGCGCCCTCCGCCAAGACAACTCTCTACAGCACACTGGAAACAGTCTCCATAGAATCGGGCGACCGCCGCGAGGTTTACACAACCGAGAGCCGCATTGAAGCGCCTAACTGGACGCCCGACGGCAAGTTGCTGCTTTATAATCGCGACGGCCGCCTGGAAAGAATTCCCGTGGAGGGCGGCGAGCCGGAACCGCTCCCGACCGGTTTTGCCACGGAATGCAACAACGACCACGGCATTTCGCCCGACGGCAAATCGCTGGCCATCAGTGACAGCTCGCAGGATGGGCACGAGTCGCTCATCTACGTCGTCCCTCTGGCCGGCGGCACACCGCGCCGCGTCACCAGCAAGTCGCCTTCTTACTTTCACGGATGGTCGCCCGACGGCAAAACCATCACCTTCTGCGGCGAGCGCGGCGGAAAGTATGACGTCTACACCATTGCGTCGGCGGGCGGGGAAGAGACGCAGCTTACCAAAAACGCTGTCCACAACGACGGCCCTGAATATTCGCCCGACGGAAAGTACATCTATTTCAACTCCAGCCGCTCCGGACTTGACCAGATTTGGCGGATGCATCCTGACGGCACGGACCAGGAGCGCGTGACCAACGATGAAACCAACGACTGGTTTCCGCACTTTTCACCCGACGGCAAGTGGATGGTTTTTCTCTCCTACCCGAAAGATGTGACCGGCCATCCGGAGAATAAGAACGTGGAGCTGCGCATCATGCAAATGAGCGACGGTAAAATCAAACCCCTTGCCAGACTGTTCGGCGGGCAGGGAACCATGAACGTCGCTTCCTGGTCGCCCGACAGTCTGCAGGTGGCCTTCGTCAGCTACCACCTGCTGCCGGAATAAGCCGCGCCCCGGCGCGTTACAGCCAGCAGGAAACTTTCCCGAAATGAAAATGCTTGAGAGAGTCCGGCCGTGTGGCCGACTTTTAGCGTTCGGCCTGGGCCGTAGTGGGGGATGAAAGCGTCCAGGCTTTGCCGTCGAACTTTTCGGAAGAATGTGCGCCGAGAAGTTTGAGGACGGTGGGCGCCACGTCCATGATGCTGGGATCGGAAGAGTCGAGCTTGCGGTTGATGAAGAGGATGGCGTGGGTGTTTTTGGGATCGGAAGCGCAATGGTCGCCGCTCCACTTGCGCAGGTTGGGGACCACGATGCCGGGCGGAATGGCGCCGAGCGAAGTTTCCCACGATGTGCGATAGCCCGGGGCGAAGTTGAGCTGCAGGTCGGGAGCGTTTTTGGCGTAGGCGCCGTGGTCAATGTCCTGACCGGGAAAGACGTCCTCAAGCACGGGCTTGTTGGTGCGGGGATCTCGGAATGCCAGCAGCTTGCCGCGGATTTCCTCTGCCACCTGGCGGGCCTGCTGGCCGGGCTCGATGATGCCGTAACGCTCGCGCCCGTAAATGTTGAGATAGATCTGGCCCAGGCCCAGCGCGTAGGCTTTGGTCTTGCTCCAGTCAACGTTGGGGAAGAAGTTGCCCTGGCTGTAAAGATTTTCCAGCTTGTACTGTTCTGCCCGGGCCTTGGGATTCTTGAGCACCATGTAACCGTTCTTCACCAGCCAGGTGTTGGTGTTGAATCCGTAGTTGAAGGCATGGAAGCCGTGGTCAGAGACGACGATCAGGGTCGTGCCGGGCTTCATGTTCTTTTCAACTTCGCCGACCACCTTGTCCGCCGCCTGATAAACCTGCAGGATGGCGTCGCCGTATTTCTTGGCCAGCGCCGCGTCGTAGCGGGGGCTGGTAGGATCGGTCAGGCGCCAGAACATGTGCTGGACGCTGTCCGTGCTGGTATAAACGGCCACCGTCAGGCTTGAAGGATGGTTCTGGAGCTGGTCGAGAACCATCTTGGTCAGCGAATCCATGGTGCGGAAAGTGTCCTGGAGAAAGACCCCTTCGTCAATGCGTTCCTCGTTCAGCGCCCAGGTGTCGTGCCACCAGCCCAGCGTCTTGAAGTCGCCAAACCGTTGCGCCAGTTGCTTGCTCCAGCCGGCGGGATAAGTGACCGGCAGGGCGGGATCTTTGGGGTCAATGTTGAGCGGCGACATGTAGACCCTCAGCTCGGGCGACGTTTCCAGAATGTAGAAGCGGCTGATGGCGCGGACCGACAGGAACATATTAATCGGAAACTTTTCTTCAAACCATTTGCTCCAGTGGCCGCTGGCGACGGTTTCCGTCTGGCCGTCCAGTTGAATCGTCACCGATTGGTTGTCCTGCGACAGCTGGAAGTTTACGGGAATTGAAATGCGCTTGTACTGGTCCGTGGTGGGGTCAACCGGTCCGGAGATTTCGCTTTTGGCGTCGCGCCCGTTCATCTCCAGGCGAACCAGCTCTCCGCCAAACGTGGTGTTGCCGGCTTCTTGCGCCGGCAGATTGGAGGCGAAATAGAAAAATGTTCCCCAGGTTCCCCGCACGTCCGGAACGCCCAGGCCGGCCAGCAGCTCGCCGCCCGGCACCGGCGTAGGTGGGAATTCCAGCGGCATCCGGAGCACGGTGGTCTTGAACCCGTCATCGGCCGCCGCTTCATAGAAAGGAGTTCCATGCCGTTCGTTGGTGACCTTGGGGCCACGGATGGGAATCAGGCCGAAAAGAAATTTGGGCTTTTGTTTGCCCACCAGCCCGATGCGGGGCAGATAGGTCTCGGGATCGCGGGCCAGGAAATCGTAGATGCCCGTCCCGCCCGGATTCAGCCCCGTCGCAAACGACGCCCAGGCCACCGGAGATTCCGGCGGGTTCGTGGTCGCCAGCTTCGAGAAGGTTCCCGTTTGCGCCAGGCGCGCAAAGTTGGGAAGCTTGCCTTCCTGCATCCACTGGGCGGCCAGGATGGGAGACATCCCGTCGAAGCCCAGGACGACGACCTGATTTGTGACAGGGCGGGTGGCCTTTTGGCGGCAGGCGGAAGTAGCAAGCGCGACGGCAACCAGCGCCAGCGTCAGAACCAGAATTCCGGCAGGAGATCTTTTTTGTTCTATTGGGCCCAAACTGCAATTTTAGTATCCCTGCAGCAGAACGTCGAGACAAATTTGGTCCGGACTGCTTGTGGGCCGGCGACAGTGGCCGCGAAAGGGGAGATGGTGCACGACTTTAGTCGTGCCACAGAGGCGGTCCGAAGGAGCTGGCCACTGCTGAATGCCTCCTGCCTTGTTGTTCTGTAACCCTGCGGTTTTATATTTCGATAAAGGAACCGAGGGTAAGCCCGCACGTCGGGAATGAACCGCCGGAGCTACTCGAGCCGCGAGAAAGAGCGGTCGAGGGTGAAGGACAGCGTGGCGACGGCCTTCTCGGTATAGGCGGCCAGCGCTTTGCGATAGAAATTGAGGCTGCGCTCACGGATGGAAGTCTCCGGCTCCTGAGGAGACACCAGGTGGTTGGTTTCATGCAGGATGACGCTCAGCAGGCGCAGGCGGAATTGCTTGGCGTGGAAATCTTCAAGGCGGCTGCCGTGCAGGAATTTGGCATCCAGAGCCGTATCGCTCAGCGGCAGGGCCTGCCAGGTGTGGACCTGCTCAAAGGCAATATCCATTTCACCGGCATGCTCGCCTCCGAAAGCATCGTGAGGCATGGCAAACGGGGCCTCGCGCACCGCCACATGCCGGTGGCCCAGGCATCCGCAGACATTGGTGCGGTGGAGCTGGATGACCACCAGCTGGGGAGCGCGGAAAAGAATTTCGTCGAAGGTTTCGCGGCATGGGCCGGGCGCTTCCATCCAGTCGTGCTCCAGCGTGCGGGCTGTTTCCGCGGCCCGCCCCTCATCGCGCGCCTGGAAGGCGATCACATAGAGCGGCCGGGAGCGGCCGCCAAGAGGCGCCAGCCGGTAACGCCGGCCCGCCAGCCACTCGCGCCACCGCTCGGCTCGAGGGCGTGATTGCAGGTAATTCAGAATGGCGGTTTGCAAGCTGGATTTTTCAGGACACATTGCGGACCTCCGCGCTCCCGAATTGAATGGCCATGGCGCCGCCGTCCCGGCTGCATTTTCCGAGGCCGGCAAGATGCCGGCGCTACAGAAGCGCTGAAACTCACGACAAATCAAGCGGCTCGACCTCTGAGGCCAGAATGCCCCGGGCGATCTGCATCTGGTTCATCAGGGTGGGGGCCACCCGGGTCAGTCCAATCCGTCCCAGATCCTTGCCGGGTTCAATTCCCGGACCCGCGGCGACAAAGCCCGCCTCCATTCCCGCGACAGAGGGCAAATGGCCATGCGTTCCGCGGTCCTTCGCGCCGTCCTGAACGATGGGGCCTGCATGCCGGTCAGAAAAGCAGCACCCGGGATTGGCATCCAGCATGAGTTCCGCGTCAGGATCAGCCCCCAGTTTCTTCAGCCTGCCACGGTCGAGCACTTCACGCACGGCGCCGGAGTCCACCATTCGCGCCACCGCTTTCTTGAGCGAACGGCGGTTCTCGCCGGTGGGCTCTTCCAGCCAGTAAAGCGCGAACGACCCGCCGGAGAAGATGGCGCCCAGGCGTTTCAGCTCGGGCTCGCCGTGGGCGTTCCTGCCGAATAAACCTTCGTCCATCAGCGGCACCAGCGGGGCCACGTCCTTGTCCACGGAAACGAACCCGTGGTCGGAGAGGACCACCAGAGTTGTGGACCGGTCGCCATTGACCGCCTCGCGAATTCGTCCGATTTCTTCGTCCATCTGCTCGATGGCCTCGACGGCCTTGGGCGCAAAAGGCCCATGACGGTGCGCCAACTGGTCGTACAACGCAAAATGGACCAGGAGCAAATCCGGATGGTGGCGCTTCCAGATGTGCAACGCCGCCTCAGCTCGAAGGCGGTCAGGCGACATTTTATGGATTTCCTGCTGCCGGCGTTTCCCGGCAGCGCGCGCCGCCGATGATTGGATGCACTTGATGACTTCGTCAAAAAGCCTTGGGGTCGAATGGCGCGCAGGGGTTTCAAAATCCTGATAAGGGTCTGGCGCGGCGGGGTCCCAGATTTCCGGAATGTTATAGGTGATTCGCGCCCCGGCGCTGACCGGCCAGGCAACCGCCGCGGTCTTGCGGCCGGAAGCCCCCACCGCATCCCACAAGGTGGGCACGTTGATGGCCCGCGCGAACCATGTCCAGGGCCGGGCTTTTTCGGTGGGATCCAGCGAGGCCAGGTGGCTGTAAATTCCGTGCCGCCTGGGATACACTCCCGTCACCAGTGTGACGTGCGCCGGGTAGGTTGTGGAAGGGTAGACGCTCTCCACCGCTTCAGCGCTTGCTCCGGCTTCAACCAACTCCCGAAGGTTTGGAACTTTCAGTCCAAACTTCTTCGGATGACGGTAAAAGTCCGGACGCATTCCGTCCGCGGAAAGCACGACCAATCGCGATGGAAATTCAGCTCGACCCATTTGTCATCGCTGAAGACCCATTGGATTTTCCCGACGCTAGTTTGATGCAAAACCCGTCTCTCCGGCACCCCTTGCCGGGAGACAGAAAGAGAGCTGAAAAGGAGGCTCAGCGCCTGCCACTTTGCCGGATGGCGCTGACTGGTTCCGGCACCCCTGAGGGCATCCGCCGGTTCTTCGGGAAACCTCCTGCGCCTATCCTAAACCAAAAAGGCGGCCCGATGCCAAAGGAAATGATGGATGATGACAGCCAGCTAATGTTCAGCCGCTGAGCGACCACGCGCCTGATCCCTGGCTCCGCATCATGTTGTGTGGGCGATTGGGCCGGGGAGGCTTTCGCGGCCGGCAGGTTCTCTTCCCTGGGCAGGAAAAACGATCTCCCAACTGAGCAGAACCAGAAAGGCCAGAATCGGCCAGAAAAGAAGATACATCAGCCCGCGCCGCATCAGCAGCAGGTAGACGGGGCTCAGGTAGAACAGGATGATAACTCCATACATCAGAAGCCGCCGTCGCCCGGTGCAGATTTCGCCTTTCAGAAGCCGGCGCAGCACAAGGATGAAAGGAATCAGCAACAGAGACAGATCGTGCAACTGAAGGTGATAGCTGACGAGGATCGACACCACCAGCGCCAGGCTGAAGCCCAGGTCGAAGGTTTTTTCTGGAAGCGAATGGCCGAGCGGCCACTGCTTGACAACCCATAAAACGGCAATGCCGGAAAGTAAAACGATGAGCGGTTTCTGAAAACTATGGGGCAACAGGCTGGGAGCCATCATCTCCACAGCGCCGCGGATGTTCGGCATCGTGTTGGACAAGATGCCAAGCGCACTCTGAACATGGTGAGAAGACAACCCTTTCACCAGGTTGGAAAGAAAAGGGGCATAGGACAGAGTCCCTCGAATTCCCGCGACGGGAAGCGAGAGAAGAAAAAGAACGGCTGAGGAGATTGCAAAGCCTCCAACAAACTTCCAGCGCCGCCACAGGACAAATGGAACGAGGAACGGCAGGGCGTACTGAAACTTGAAAAGAGCGATGGCCAGGAAGCAACCCGCCCTGAGGTCGCGCCCCTCCTTCATGCTCACGAATACGAGTGCGAAGACGAGGAGGAGCAAAAGGGAATCCTGGCCCTGGAGAAGGTCAACAAACACCGGGAAGAAGCCAAGGAACAGGAGGACCGGAAGAGGGCGCCAGAGGGACTTGAGTTCTGTCATGTACGGCCACAGCAAACGCACCGTCAGCAGCAAAAGCAGGATGCTGAAAATCATCCAGATGACGTAGGCCGCCGGATAGGAGACGTATGCAAGCGGGAGATAAAGCAGCGCTTCGAATGGGGGATGATCGTAGATGAGCGTCCCGCTGCGGGTGGTGACCTTGGGGTATAACCCTGATTGCATTTGTCCCTGCGCGGCAATGTCATAAAGCTGCGACCCCTGGCCGTTCTGCACCATCTTGACCGCTGCGTAGAAGGCGGAGAAATCCGCGGACCCTTTCAGGGCATCGTTCCTGGCGTGCCAGAAGAGCATGAAATGGAAAACCAGCAGGAAGGCGAAAAAGGCAAAAAGAATGGGATGGAGGTTCCTTCTCTTCATAAAAGGTGACATTAATTTAGGGGCTATGGCGACCGGTGTCAAGCAGACTCAATTCACGGATTGAATGCCGGAGCCGGCGGACAATATTCCATGACGCGGGAACTTATTCCTCGCGGAACGGGAAAAGGATACCTGCTACGGGTCGTTGGAGCGTACGCCAAGGAAGGAGGGATGAGTTGTAGAGGGCGCGCGTGGTGGCGCGCCCTCTACTCTGGAACGGCACTAGAAGAACAGCTTGAGGCCGAACTCAAACTGCCGCTCGTCGATACCTTCACGCGCCAGGCTGCTGACACCGTGAATCGTCATAAATGAGCTGGAGCCCACGGTATTGCGCGGGTTGCTCAAGTGTGGAGTGTTGGTGAAATTAAACGAATCCATCCTGAACTGGAGCCTGAACCTTTCACTCAGGTTGAAATCGCGCGAAACGGAGAAGTCGTAGTTCCCGATACCCGGTCCGCGCAGTTTGTTCATACCCGAGGTGCCCAGTCTTGGTGCGTCGGGATTCGCGAAGGCAGCCGGATCGTAGTAGGGCTGGCCGATGCCGACTCCCCCCAACTTGGCAACGTTGGACAAAATCTGGTCGGCGGTCTGGCTGCTTCCGGGGGTGTTCCAGCCCGACTCGTTCGACCACGCGGTAATCGGTGTGCCGGTGATGAAGCTCGCCACGCCGCTCAGTTGCCATCCACCGGCGATGAAGCCGGCGGCGCCGCCGTTCGAAAGGTATTTTTTGCCTTTACCGAAGGGCAGCTCCCACACGTGCATGATCTGGAGGCTCTGAGTGCGGTCAAAACCACTGGTGCGTTGGTTCAGGTACATGAGTCTTTCAACCAGAATGGGTGGGCCTCCATCACTGTTGTCATTGCTGCCGATGGCATGGCTGTAAGTGTAATTGACCTGCAACAGCAGTCCACCGGTGAAGCGCCGGTTGAGGACGGCCTGGAGCGAATCATAGTGTCCGGAACCGACGGGCACGATGTTGATGGTGGGTGCGCTCCTGCCATAGGCTGCAAACAGGGGCTCCCCTGTGGATCCGGCGCCCAGGACTTGTCCGGCGTTGATATCCTTGAAGCCCAGCATTCCGGGTTTGCCGTGTGGCCACGTATCCCAACTGTCCCGTAAAGCCCCACCCCAGTTCCTTCTGGAGGGTGAGGTTCCACGATTGGACATATCCGCGCTCGAATTTCTTTGTGGGATAACCCCCGTAGGCAAAGGTCCCGTCGAAGGGAATGACGCCGTTGCCAAGGTCGGGAGCGGTGAGGGGGGGGATGCCCGTCTGAAGGTTCGAGTAGTTATAAGGAGAGTCGCAGTTTGTCGGGTTCACAGCGGCGTTATAAGCAACGCAGGGGGGAAGCAAACTGCCTCCCGGCAAAATGCTATTGATGTGGGAGGCGAGGGCCACCGGATAGTTTTCGCGCATGGTCTCCAAGGCTGGGTAGGGGTCGGTGGTCATGCCGTAGCCGGCGCGAACGACGAAAGTATCTGTGATGCGGTAGGCAAACCCGATGCGCGGCGAGAAGAGCTTCTTGCTGATGTCGACGCCACAGCCGGAAGGCACGCTACCAAACCCACAGAGATTCATCATGTTCGTAGACGGATCGTAAACTTCAATTCCGCGATCGGGGCGGGTGGGCATGGGATAGTACTCCCAGCGCACGCCGTAGTCCGCGGTCAGCTTCTTGGTGATGTTCCAGCGATCGCGGATGTAAGAGGAATAGAGTTTCTGTGTGACGTGGATTTCGTCCGGTACCAGGAAGTTTCTACCGAAGTTGGTCGGCAGGCCGAGCAGAAACGCGGCGGCACCGTTGTACTCCGAAGTGTCGGTCGCGAGACTGCAAGACCCGTTAGAGCCTGGCGTGGAGCAGAGTGAGGTAATGCCCTGGCCGAAATTAAATCCGCCCTGGGCGCCGTATCCCCCGGAGAGGTCTTCCGCCTGAATCTGATTGAGTGTCTGGCTATACATATTGAAGCCAAAGCGGACATTGTGGGGACCCTTCAGCCAGCTGAAGTTGGCCACATACTGCTTTTGCGGGTCGGTGCGGTAGTACGGCATGAAGTTATCCACCTGGCCGATGGTGTCGAATCCATCGATGTCGAATTCCGGCCAGCCGCTTTCAAAGTTCCTCGTGCCATTCGTCCCGGGGATGCCCAACACGTCGCTGCCGATATTGGTTCCCAGGTCTCTTTGCACGGAGTTGGTGCCTTGTTGCGCCCAGCCAAAATGAGCGTCCATCAGGAAATTGGGCGAAAAGGCATAGGTTCCCATGATGGTCACGCGGTAGCTGTTCCCGGAGCCTACTCCAGGGTTGGCGCCGGAGCCGAAATCGGGTCCTCCGCCAGCGGTTCCGAAGGCCGTGGGAGTGTCATTGATGTAATGGAGCATCCCGAACGTGCCAATGAGGTTGAGCTTCGGGGTGACAATGTAATTGACCTTGGTGTCCACCTGATTGCGATGGAACACGCGGCTGCCCGACACAAACAGGTTGTCCTGGTCGCCTCCCCGGTTGGGGCCCGGGACATAACCGAGGATCTGCTGTGAAATGGGGTTGAGCCGAGAGGTGGGAATCATGTTCAGGCACTGCGCACTTGCGCAGAGGGAGTTGTAGTGTGCGGGGTCGTTCTGATCATTGGAGGCGTAAAACTGCTGTCTCCCTGACCCGTCCGGATTCCCCGTCAGCGGGTCGTAGATGTCCGTACCCGTCGCAGACAGGTCACCGGCGCGCATCGCCGGGGTTAAGACACTGGCGGTTGTTTGCGCGGCAAAGTTGTTGAACAGACCTTCATAACTGGCAAACCAAAAGAGCTTGTTCTTTATGATGGGGCCGCCGACTGAACCGCCGAAGTCGTTGTAGATATACTTTGGCTTGTTGCCGGCATTGTTTCCCGCATTGTCAAACAGCATCGGCCATGATTTCAGGTGGTTGTTGTTGTGGTACTCGAAAATATCCCCGTGGATCTGGTTGGTGCCGCTCTTGGTTTCCACGTTGATGGCGGCGCCGCCCGCAAAGCCTTCTTCCGCGTCAAAGCTGTCCGTCACCACGTTCACCTGCTGGATGGAATCGAGCGTGGGGACGTAAGAATTCACGTGCGGCAGCTGGATGTTGTAGGTGCTCACTCCGTCAATCTGGGTGTTGTTCTGGTTGTTGCTGACGCCATTCACATTAAACGCCAGCGCACGCGCAGGATTGGTGGGGTAGGAGTGGCTGTTGCAGGGCGGACTGAAGCCCGGCTGGGCGCGATAAAGCTGCTGATAATTTCTTCCCAGCGGAACGGGCAGGTTGCTGAGCGCCGGAGCGTCAATGTTGGCGTGGACTTCGGACGTGTCGGTCTGGAGAAGCGGCTGAGCGCTGGTGACTTCGACGGTCTGCGTCACCGCGCCGACGGTCAGCCTAACATCCGAGCGCGATACGGCATTGATGGTGACTGGAATACCCGTCCGCCGATACGCCTGAAAACCCTGTTTGCTGACCTGCAGGGTGAAGGTTCCGGCCATGATATTCGAGATCGTAAAGTCTCCCGAAGCGTTGGTTGTCGCCTCGGTCGTATTGTTGGTGTCCTGGTTGGTGAGCGTAATTTTAGCTCCCGGCACCGCAGCGCCACTCTGGTCGGTAACGTGTCCGACCAGCGAGCCGTAAAGGACCTGTGCATGACCGGCCCGGGGAGCGGCCAGCATCATTGCAAAAACGACACCGGCCAATATTGCGCTGCGCATAAAAGCAGAAGCCTTATTGCAGCAAATCGAGTCCATACCGCGCATAGCGTCTCTCCTCTTCCGACGAAATTCCGTTCAGTTCAGCTTTGATTTACTTGCCCCGGACGGACCATGGAATACTCGAACGCACCCCTGCCCCTGCAAGGAATGCCGCATTTCGGACTGCCATGACCTCTGTGAACTTGGGGTGGGGACTAAACTCAGTGCTCGACGCATAACGTCAGTGCTGCACTCGGATTTTTACCAGCAACTGCATCGACTGTCAAGACATTTTTCATAATGTTTGCAAATTTTCAGAGAACTTTTACTTTGTGCCGGAAATAATGGCTTTCTGTTGAGGAAAGGAAAGAGGAAATCTGATACTGGCTGAAGATCATTACCCAGGCTGTGCCTTTCTGTCCGCCCATTCATCTCCGGCCGACGGCGAGCGGCATCAAGGCAAAGGCCAGCAGCATCAGGACGTACACGGTTCCTGACACGGGATCGCGGCCCGCGAAATATTGCGCCAGGGTGAGGCGCTGGATTTTGAGCACCACCGTGAATTCCGCCGCCAGCAGCAGGCCCAGCGCCATGAAGCCCGGTCCGAGCCGGGCCGCAACCGTCGGCGGCAGAGCCAGGCGCCGAACCACCCAGCCGGCCGCAAAGAAAACGACCGTCAGCATGATGGGGCTCTCGATGAGTTCCGCGGCCCTGGTGCCGAGCTTCGGAACGACCCAGAGCACGCGGGGTACTCCCAGCACGAAACCCGCGCCAAACACGATGGCGAAATAAAGCACAGCGGCTTTCACTGTTTGCATGGCGGCTTGCCTCCCGGTTTTCCCGTAGTATACTGAAAAGGACAAAAACGAGGCGATGGAGTTCGCCGCAACCGTCCCGCAAGGGACTAATGACTCCTGGCCGCCAGCGGGCGATCAGGGGTTTTTTTTGTGCAGCCTGCTGGTGCGCGGAAAGGCGAAGGGTTTTGCGAATCTTCCTGTTGATCTTCTTTGGTTCAGTGGGTACTCTTACCCGGTACGCGATCGGCGGCCTGGTGCAACACCGCGTGGGATCATCTTTTCCGGCGGGCACGCTGGCAGTCAACCTGGTGGGCTGCTTCCTGCTGGGCGGTGTGGGTGAATACGCCCTCCAGCATCTCTCCGTTTCTCCCGACTGGCGCATCGGAATCACAGTGGGATTTTTTGGAGCTTTCACCACGTTTTCGAGTTTTGCTTATGAGAGTTCGCACATGCTGGAGGATGGCGACTGGATAAAGATGGTTCTTTACGTCGGCATCAGCGTGGTGGGAGGTCTTTTGCTGGCGTTGACGGGCATTCATCTGGCAGACCGTATATAAGAGGATGCTGAAAAAGCCTTTGGGAGGGCTATTGTAGCGCCGGCTTCCAGCCGACAACTTCCTTGTGCTCAATGAATGCGGGCAAGAGGCGGGCGTTACCAGGCGCGCCTCGCTACTTTTTCAGCAACCTGTTAGGAGGATACCGTGGACCACCAGCGATCCGAAGGCAACCGGACTCTCATGCGGATCTACATCGGCGAGTCGGACAAATGGGAGGGCAAGCCGCTCTACGAGGCGATTGTCGATTTGTTGCGCCACGCGGAATTTCCCGGCGTCACCGTACTGCGGGGAGTGGGCGGCTACGGATCCAGCAGCCACGGCCGGGGCCTTTACCACACCACGAATATTCTGCGCCTCTCTCAGGACCTGCCGATCGTCATCGAAGTTGTGGAGTATCCCGAGCGCATTGAAGGAATCCTCCCCAAGCTGGATGCGATGCTCGGCGGCGGACTCATCACCCTGGAGGAGGTGCGGGTCATTCTGTATCGTTCCGCCAAGTGAACCGCCCGCCGCCCCCTGGCGGTGAGGATCCGGCCATGGCTGAACAACCGGCCCCATCGCGAGTCCTTCGACAACCATGCTCAGCCCCGAACCCTCCGAAAAGCAATCCGCAGCCTGGCTCAATCGCAACGTGGTGGGCATGGGGCTCACCAGCCTGCTGTCCGACGTCAGCCATGAGATGGCCACGGCGGTGCTGCCCGGCTTCCTCACGGCGTTGGGAGTTTCTGCCGCCGCCCTGGGACTGATCGAGGGCGTGGCGGACGGCGTTTCGAGTTTCGTCAAGCTGGGTGCCGGATGGCTTTCCGACCGTGCCGGGCGCCGCAAGCCCATAGCCGTGGGCGGCTACTTCGTCACCGGAAGTTCCACCGCGCTGTTTGCGCTGGCCGCCGGCTGGCCGCTGGTTTTGTTTGCGCGCGCCCTGGGCTGGTTCGGGCGGGGAATTCGCGCCCCGGCGCGCAACGCCATCCTGGCGGATTCGGTTCCGGCGGAATCGCGCGGCAAGGCGTTCGGGTTTGAGCGCGCCGGAGACACGGTGGGAGCCGTTCTGGGGCCGCTCATCGCCGTGGCGCTGCTGGCGCTACTTTCATCCTCACGCCGCCGATCCCTCCGCCCCTTTCCGCACCATCTTTCTTCTCACCTTGATTCCCGGCCTCGCCTGCGGCCTCGTTTTCCTGCTGCTGGTGCGCGAGAAGCCCGGCCAAAGTTCGCAGGCAAAATTCTTTGCGGCGGTCAGGCAATTGCCCAAAAGCTTCCGGCGTTTTCTGGTGGGCGTGGGAGTTTTCGGCATGGGGGATTTTGCCCATTCGCTGATGATTCTTGCGGCCACGCAGCTCCTTTTGCCCGCGCACGGAATGGCCCACGCCGCCGAAATCGCCGCGCTGCTTTACGTGGGGCACAACGTCGTCTACGCTGCGGCGTCGTATCCGGTGGGAGCGCTATCCGACCGCCTGGGCCGCCGCGGCCTGCTGGCCATCGGCTATCTGGTGGGCGCGCTGACGGCGGTGGGACTTGTTGCGGCGTTTGCATTGCAGCTTGCGACGGTTTCCTGGCTCGCCATGGTGTTTGCCGTCGGCGGGCTTTACATGGCGTTCGAAGAAGCGCTCGAAGGAAGCATCACGGCGGACCTGGTCGCTCCTGATGTCCGCGGCACCGCTTACGGAATGCTGGGCGCAGTCAACGGAGTGGGCGACGTCGCGGCCAGCATCTTCGTCGGCGGCCTGTGGACGCTCGTCTCCCCCGCCGCCGCCTTCACCTACGCCGCAGTCGCCATGCTCGCCGGCGCGGTTCTCGTCTTCCGCCTGCGGTGAGGACGTTTTTCGATAGGGTGGCGCCCCTTAATGACGTCAGGGACGGTTTCTATCTGTGCGATCCCGACAGTCACCATAGCGGGCAATCTTCCGCGGGTGGCGCAGATATTGATTTTTGATGTCTGCCTTCAGCGGACCTGAGTTGAGGCAAAGCGAAGGATGAATTCCGAAGGATGAAGAATCAAAAAGGCAGGCCGGCCCCGCCGAAGTGGCCGCACAGGGCCGGGCGGAATGAAAAAAATGCCTCTTGCTTCGCGAGAACGCAGACCCTACACGGCAAGCGTCTGCGCCAGGCCCGGGCAGAGTGAGAATTAGCAATTGCCTCTCGCTTCGCAGGGACGCAGATCCTGCAAAGCGCACGGCTGCTCCACTCCGCATACGCCGCCGCCTTTGCAACGTATGCGGACGTTATGGATGTGCGACCTGCTCCATTGTCAGTGACGCCGGAACACCTGCCCGCAGGCCGACGGGTAATTTTGACCGCTCCCGGAATATTTTTCCCACCTCACAACAGCGAGAGGACAACACTTGAGGGGGCGCTGAGTCACCACACAAAGTATGCAGACCCGCCGGGCGGTATACGCCCGACCTGCCCGCCTGAGCGGGGGGCTGGATGCGATGAATCCGTGCTGACTCCTTGAGTTGCGTGCAGCACCTTTGGAGCCTGACCCTGGCCCTTCTCAATGCCTGCCGCGCCGTGCCGGTTCATAATCTCCGCAGCCGCTGCTATCTCTTCATTCGACGAACTTGTTGCAAATACTAAGGCTCCGCCGCGCCGCAATTCCCGGACATAGGCTTCCGCCTCAGCCTCGCTCGCCCCAATTAGCATTAGGGCCCTGGCAAGATCAACCTCAAAGTCCAGCCTCGGGAAGCTCATGATTCCACTGACTTCGAAACTTTCCGGCTCCTCCAGGACGCGAACCTCGTTCCTCGATAACCCACGCGCCTCAATCTCGCGGACAACTTCTTCTACAGAGTCGGCATTTCTAAACAGCCCGACAACCGTTGTCCTTTCCTTGCCAGAATTATTTCCCTGGGCAGCCTCTTTTGTTTTGATTTCGTTAGCCATTTTTTCTCCTTTTCTGTTGGTTTTTCAGCATTTCGCACGTGCTGATTCTGATCAGGAGAACATCGACATTGTGCGTCGCTTTCTCTGGTTCCTCTCAATTTCCAACATTGGTTACGCATGTTGAATGCCAGATTCGCGCGTGACTCAGATATTGATTTTTAATGATTGAGTTCAGCAAAGCTGAGATGTAGGCGCGGTCCTCCGTTTCTGAGCTCCGCGGCTCTTTCTGTGAACGAAGACAAAGGCCGCAGACCGCAACTACGGCGGTCTGCGCTACCCGCTTCGGAGAGCGGCATCGCCGGGGTTTGGGGAGTGCCGGGGCGGATTTTGCGCCCGCCCCTCGGAACACGGTGGGATGGCACTGGATGGTTATTTCACGTTGAGTGTAACGGGGACCCGCTGAATCAGCATGGGGGCTTCAGCAAGCTGGGTGTGGCCGTTTTGATTCCGCCGATTGCCCACGAGCTTTGCCCCACGCGGCAGCGCGAAGCTACCGGCCTCGCCGATCGATGGCATTTCGATGGCGCGGACTATGAGCGTAGCGCCGTCGCGAATGCAGACCAGCGCGCTCGTCGAGGCCGAAGATTGGCCTATCCCGTCTACTCGAATCACGTCGTGCGGACCTCCTTTTGCCAAGCC
This sequence comes from uncultured Acidobacteriota bacterium, assembly GCA_963783155.1. Lineage (GTDB taxonomy): Bacteria > Acidobacteriota > Terriglobia > UBA7540 > UBA7540 > SCRD01. The sequence continues at coordinate 764,235 of CAWANC010000006.1, forward strand.
GCGCACTTCCACAAAGCCGCCCGCCGCATAGATAGTTCCATAGCGCAAGGTGTAATCCCCCGCAGGCAGGGTGGCGGTTCCCCATTGGGCCGAAATGGGAAGAGTAAATGTCCCGACGAGTTGAGTTGTATCGAGGGTTTGTCCCTTCGCCCCCACCGCCCCCAGGGCAACGAGCGCCAGGGAAAGCCCAAGCACGGTCGTTAATCTTCGAATCGTTTTCATCACACACCTCCAAGGTTTGATTGCCGCAGGCGGCCCGGGGTGCTTTAGCTCCCCGGTTTCTTGTTCTGTTTCCTCGCGGCGTTGCTTGCCGAACCGCCTTCCAGCGAAAAGCATTTCGTCCATTCGCATGCACTCCTTCGTACCTTTCCAGTGAAGCACTCTTCGCCTGAATGTGAGGTTAAGATTGGTGAAGGAAAGGTTAAGATTTGTAAAGTTTGCTCCCAGCCATACATTCGTCGTTTAAGATTGGGATGGTATGGCGGCCATGGATCCGATCCTCATTGTTGATGACGACGTTGAACTCTGCGAGCTTCTGGCGGAGCGCCTGGCCCGGGAAGGCCTTAACGTCGAAACCGTCCATGAAGGCGTGCAGGGGCTGGATCGCGCTCTCTCCGGCAATCATTCCATCGTCGTTCTCGACCTCATGCTTCCCGGATTGCCCGGGCTTGACCTACTGAGGCGGCTGCGCGCACGCTCGAATTTACCTGTGCTGATTCTAACCGCCCGCGGCGAGGACATGGACCGCATTCTGGGGTTGGAATTGGGCGCCGACGATTACTTGCCGAAGCCGTTCAACCCGCGCGAGCTCATTGCCCGAATTCGCGCTATTCTTCGCCGCAGCTCCCACCAGGCGGCTTATCAGTCTCGAATCAGCGTGGGTGATATTTCACTCGATCCGGCTTCCCGGGAAGCCTGGGTTGGCAAACGGCGGATCAATCTCACCTCGGTTCAGTACACACTCCTGGAAGTTCTGACGCGAGAGGCCGGCCATATTGTGGCCCGCGAGCGCCTTAACGAAATAGTGCTGGGGCGAAGGCTTTCACCTTTTGACCGCAGCATTGATGTTCACGTCAGCAACCTTCGGAAAAAGCTCGGTGACCGGCCGGAGGGCGAACGCATCAAGGCGGTGCGTGGCGCCGGCTATCTCTTCGTCGGGTCGGAGCCAGGGCCTGATTAACATGATGCGCAGCCTGTTTCTGAAAATCTTTTTGTGGTTTTGGGCCACCGTCATTCTGACGGGCATTGCCTTGGTGGTGACGTTCATCCTCGAGCCGGGCGGGGTGCCGGCCCAGTGGCATGCCGGGATGAGCGCGACCGCCCGAATGTACGGCAATATTGCTGTGGAGGAGGCTGATCAAGGCGGACCTGCAGCGGCACAAGCTTACCTGGGTGACATTCATCGGAAGGCCAAATTGCACGCTTGTCTTTACGGCCAGGATGGCACTCAGTTTGCGGGGGACGATTGTTCGACTTTTGTCGCCCTGGTGCAGCGCGCGCGCCAGCGATGCCCATCCGCAATTCGACATGCGTTACGGGCTTGTCCGCACTGCACTTCGGCTCAAAGGCCGTGACAAGTCTTATATTTTCGCTACTGATCTCCCGGCCGGTCCTCGCGCCGCTTTTGGCCAGAACGTGAGCGCGCTCCTTCTGCACTGGCTCATCGCTTTCCTGGTTTCAGGAGGCATCTGTTATCTCCTCGCGCGCTATATCACCGGGCCAATCCTCAGATTGAGCGCCGCTTCCAGGCAACTGGCGGAAGGAAATTTGAAAGCACGAGCAGCCGCCAGGATGGAAAAACGCCGCGATGAAATTGGGGGCCTCGTCAAAGATTTCAATCGCATGGCAGACCGGACCGAAGAGTTGATCAATAGCCAGCGTCAGCTCATTACGGATGTTTCGCATGAGTTGCGCTCCCCCCTGGCCCGTCTCAGCGTGGCGCTCGATCTGGCGCGCGAAAGGAAAGGAGATGATCCCGCCTTCGCCCGGATGGAACAGGACGTTGAGCGGTTGGGGGAAATGGTGGGGCGAATTCTGACCGTCGCTCGTCTCGACAGCACATCGGTACTGCCTGAGAGGGCGCCGCTCAACTTGGTTCGGCTCCTGTCGGAAGTGGTGGCAGACGCGGATTTCGAGGCACAAAGGCGCGGCTGTACGGTCCAACTTTCGCGCGAATGCGACTGCGAAGCCAGTGCCAATTCCGGTTTGCTGCGCAGCGCTTTTGATAACGTCATCCGAAACGCGGTTCGCTACACGGTGGCCGGCACGGCAGTTGAAGTCCGCCTAAGCTGTGCCGAGACTGAGGGTGTCCGTTCGGCCCTGGTGAGCGTCCGCGATTACGGGCCGGGTGTCCCGGAACAGGAGCTCAGTCAAATTTTTCACCCGTTTTATCGATTGGCCGGCGCGCGCGACCGGCAGTCCGGCGGAGCCGGTCTGGGACTGGCGATTGCGAGCCGCGTTGTCGAGCTCCACGGCGGAAAGATACATGCCTTCAACGCCCCAGGTGGCGGGCTCCGGGTGGATATTTCCATTCCACTAACTCGCTGATCCGCGGCTGGCGCATCTATGAAGGGGGCGGTTTCCGTCTCTGCGATTTCGCTTGCCCGGGTGGCGCAGACGTGCCGCGTTTGGGCATGTATGCGCTCAGTAAGGCTCGGCCCGTCACCAAAAGGAACGCAGGGGCTGAAGCCTACATGCCTAACCTACCCAACGCCCCGCCACCCGCCAGGGCCGAATTGCCGCATACATTCCATGCTTCGGAACGTATGCGCCACCCGGGCTCCTCCGGGGCTTGGCGCCGCTCTCCTGGCCGGAGAGTCGGCAGAAAGCAGAAGGCAGTTGGCAGAAAGCAAAAAGCCCCGGTGTCAACGCCCGGCCTGTCATTCGTAATTTGTAATTCGTAATTGTTTTGCCCCGCCGTTCTAACCCCGCTCAGCTACGCTGAACGCAGACATTAGAAATCAATGTCTGCGCCACCCGCCAGCGGCCGGGTGGGCAACTCGCTCTCTGCCCCGATCGCCGGCTGCGGCTTCTCGCGGCTGTCACTCATGGGATCGCCTCCGCCTGGGGGATGAATCCGTCCGCCGAGCAGTACGCTTCAGGATCAGCGTATGCTTGTCCTCGACCACCCATTCGATCACTTCCCCTTTTTCAATTTCCAGGGCTTGCGCCAAGGGTGCGGGACAGATCAGATACCACTGGCGGTTCTTGCCGCCCCGCTGAATCACCTGCACGCTGGATTGGTAAGCCATGTGAAGCCTCCCTCCGGTATCAGAGGGAGAAAGGATATCATAGCCATAGCGCTAGTCCAGTCTTTTTTGATTTTTTCACAGCTTCTCACGCCATGGGCTAAAGTCTTTCGCTCCTCCGGAGCTTGGCGCTGCTCTCAAATTTGCAATCTGCGATCCCCCCGGAGACCGCCACCGCCCTCCGCCAATCAGCCGTTTAATCGACCGTGGTCTTGCCCGGACTGGAAAAAGGCCCACGGTACAGAATCGGTGACGTAGCGATCCGCTTGCATTTGAGGCGCGTGGGGTGTATAAAGCGTTATCTTAATTGTGCGGTTATTGAAGGCCGCACACGTCGCGAAATGGCGACGGAAACCCCCTCGACAGCCACGCCAGGGTGCAAAGGGCCCCTAATGGAATCCAAATGAAACAAAGTGAGGATGCAATTAAGTTTCTCGGTCCGTTGCTGACAGATGCTTCTCGCATTCGCAGAGAAGCTGTGAGGAGACGTAAGCTTTTCGACGAAAAGTCGGTAGGTCCTGACGATATCCCCGTGTACGAGGCCGAAGGATGGCAGCTCGATCGGAGACTCAAACGATTAGTAAAGGTTAAACGCGAGAAGAGAATTGACGAACGGCTCGAAAATAGATTCTGGATGCTGCTCTTCAGACTGGGCTACCCCGAAATCAGTGACGGCCGTAATTTTACCGTACTGATCGAGCGAAGAGGTGCTGCGCCCCTTCGCAAGCAGATCGACGTGTTCGGGAAGGACGACGAAACGGTTGTTGTTGCGGAATGCAAAGCCTCGGAGAAGCTGACAAAGCGCAGTCTCCAGAAGGACATCGAGGAGTTTGCAAATCTAAAGGGTCCCATTTCCGCAGCGGTGCGCAAGCATTATGGCCGGGATATGAGACTGAAGATCATCTGGCTCTTTATCACAGAGAATATTATTTGGTCAGCTCCTGATAAGGAACGCGCAAACGGCGAGAACATTCGAATCATAACGGAGCGGGAACTTCGATACTACGGGCAAATTGCCGAACACCTTGGTAAGGCCGCGCGATACCAATTCCTTGCTGAATTTCTAAAGGACCAGCAAATACCCGGGCTTAGCCACAAAACGGTACCTGCGGTCAGAGGCAAGCTGGGTGGAAAGCCATTCTACTGCTTTGTCACTACGCCACGTCACCTACTAAAGATATCCTTTGTCAACCATCGTTCGCTCAACGACCCCGAAGGCGGGTGGCGCAGATACTCGCATTGTAGTGTCTGCGATCTCGCGAAGCGAGACCATGTAGCGCGGTCCTCCGTTTCTGAGGTCCGCGACTCTTTCTGCGCGGCAGGCGATAACCGCAATATGACGTGCAAATATATACACCTCAATGACTTCAAAAGCAAAGGAAAATTACGAAAAAGGATCAACGGCAGGGTTTGGTGAATAGCGAATAGGGGTTAGGGAAAAGGGGAAAGAAATTATGGACTGTGAATGCGGGGATTCTTCGCTGGGCTCAGAATGACGGGACACGGAGTGGAGCGGGCCCCAGGCGCGGAGGGCCGGCAGACTTTAGCCCATGGCCACCGACTTCGTCGGGGTAAACTCCAGCCGTGGGAAACGGAAGCGCAAAACGCCCATCAGCCCCGGACGGTGCGAAAGAATCAAGGCCTGCGCCATTCGGGGCTGGCGCAGATGCGGTTTCTGCCTCTGCGATTTCGCCTGGCCGGGTGGCGCCAGCGGCGCGGACGGTTGGGCCGGTCTTACGAGGGGTTTCAGAGGCGGGTTCCGGGGCGGGGCCGCGTGCCGTAAGGCTGGTGGAGCGGATGCTGGAGTTGAAGAGACAAAGGCGTGGTGGCACGATAGCGGCGAGTTTATCCCGCCATTTTCCAGCGACTGTGGCGGCGTAAAGCCGCCTCTACATCCCGTAACGGCGAGTTTGCCTCGCCATTTTCCTCATCGTTTTGTAGCGGCGGGTTTATCCCGCCATTTTTCGCATGTCCGCCGAACGTGGCGGCGTAAAGCCGCCTCTACATCCCGTAGCGGCGGGTTTATCCCGCCATCTTTGCGTTTCCACGGCGGTACGAATTGCTCCGGCGGGGCCACGGCCTTTTTCCAATCGAACATCCATGATCCGCTGAAAGGCCAATCGCGTGGGTCCTTAACCAGACCCTTTCTCACCGGATTATTGAAAATATACCAGGCCACGGCGTCCTGATTGTCGTTCGGCCGGAGAATGTGGTCGTAGAAGCCCTTCTGCAAGGGATCGTTGAGACCTAACTCGCGCAGGGGGACGGCGCTGGTCCCCTTCCAAGTGCGCACGAATTCACTCAAGTCGGATTCGGGTGCAAGGCCCAGGGGTTCAACATGGACGTGATCGGGCATGAAGCAATAGGCATATATATTAAAGTGATGTTTCGCGCACGCCGTCTGCAGTGTTTCGAGAAGCGCTTTCACCACATCCTCGCCCGCAAGAACTGGCTGGCGATTCTCCGCGTTAAGCGTTATGAAATACCAGTGCTGCCCGATATAAGCATCCTGGGGCAGCCGATTGCGTTTGCGCCGGAACATTGCCATTTTCCCATTCCCCGTAGCGGCGGGTTTATCCCGCCATTTTCCTGCGACCGTGGCGGCGTGAAGCCGCCTCTACATCCCGTGGCGGCGTGAAGCCGCCTCTACATCCCGTAGCGGCGGGTTTACCCCGCCATCGTCCCATTGTTTTGTAGCGGCGGGTTTTTCCCGCCATTGTCCCGCTTCTTAAAGTGTCTTGATGAGGCCGCCGTCGATGATGAAGTTTGAGCCGGTGACGTTTGCGGTGCGGGGCGAAGCAAGCATCACCACCAGGGTGGCGACTTGTTCCGGCGTGGTCATCCGCCCCGTGGCGAGGCCGCCGATTTTGGCAAGCACGTTCTGCCTGGCCGTCTCCGGATCGACGCCCGTGGCATTGGCGACGGTGCGGGCCACGCCGTCCTGGCCGAGCCAGAGGTCGGTGCTGACGGGGCCGGGCGACACATCATTGATGCGGATGCCGTGCGGGCCGAACTCCTGCGAAAGCGCCTTGGTCAGATTGACCAGCGCGGCCTTGGCGGCTCCGTAGTCAACCGTGGCGGTATCGGGCTGGAAGAAGGCGTTGACCGATGCAACGTTGACGATGGCGCCGCCGCCGTGGCCGACCATGTTGGCGACGGCAGCGCGCGTGGCCCGCAACGCGGCATAGAAGTTGATGTTCATCGCCCATTCAAAGTCCTCATCGCTGGTGCCGAGGAATCCCTCCAGACGAAGCCGGACGGCGCCTACGTTGTTGACCAGCACGTCGATGCGACCGTGATCGTTGACCGCGCGGTTCACCAGCCGGCCGGGACCGTCGGGCGATGCAAGATCGACGGCAACAGGCGTGACGCGCGGGATGCCACGGAGGCTTTCAACCGTGCGCGCGCCTGCGATCACCACCGCGCCCTCGGCAACCAGCGCTCGCGTGACGGCGAGCCCGATGCCTTTGCTCGCTCCGGTGACGACGCAAACCTTGTCTGCGAGTTCAAGATCCATACGTTTTGCGATGCGCGAACGGTGTTGCCGGCGATCGGCTCCAGCAGCCAGCCGGCCCACGCGCCAGTGAAACGAAGCTACAACATTTGCCCGGGCAAAACAAGGTGTGCAGGGTCTGGAACTCCTGGGGCAATTGCTGAGTGGCGGCCAATGGCGAGGGGATAGCGCCGGGGGTGGCGGAGCTAAGGCGAGGCCATTCGAAGGCTCGCGGGGCGCACGCATGGGCCTCATATGATAGCCTAGTAAGCAACGTAGCTAGCCCCAAAATGGGACGTTTGGGACGTTTGGGACGAAAAATAACAATTTTGTAAGTATCACAAAATAAACAAGTTATCAAAATAATTGGATCATGGAAAAATCTTCCTTTGGCAATTTGTGTTCAATTCTGGAACAGCGGGTAAAAATTACAAAAGGGCAGTTCGTTGATTTTCGTGGCAAGCTGCCGGCGCCGGCTGGAATCCGTTCACGGGATTGGAGAGGGCGGGTAGTCGTCCTCGCCTCGGAAGATGTAAATCCCGCCCATGTGGACCTTGAGCGAGATGTTCTGGGTTCCGTTGGGGTCCCAGAAGAGCACCTTCTTGTTGAACCCTGCGTCGTTCTCTCCGTGCAGATCGCTTTGCACGTTGCCCAGCCAGGTTTTGGCGCGCACCGATCTCAGGTTGCTGCGCGAGGGAACATCAACCTCCACCTGCCCGTAGTTCACCATGATCGTTTCCTGCCCCACAACTCCCTGGACCCTGACGTCTCCGTCCACAACCTTGAGGTCCAGGTTGCAATCGTAGGGCATGTGGATGTGGAAGTTGACGGTCAGACTGGACTCGCCGCGAAAGGGCCGCCAGGGCCGGCGGGGCGGATAGAGGGTGCGAAGGCGAACCATTTCATCCTGTCCGTTCAGCAGGATACTGATGCGCTTGTAGCGGCGCTCGGCGTCCTTCTTTGATTTGGCGTACACAACCTTCTCCGCCTCAATCTCAACGTGCGGATCGTCCCAGCCGGTGATGTAAATGTCGCCCGTGCGAACTTCCATGGTAAGGGTGCCGCCTGTAAACAGGCGGCGCTTGTAGTGGGAAGTCTGGGTGAATTCATCGGCCCTGAGAGGCGGCGCAAGCAGCAGCAGGCTGGCGATGCCGATCAGAGCCAGACCTGGTAATTGTTTTGCACTGGATTTCAGCATCGGTTTCGCGGACGCATGGGTTTTGAGTCAGGCCGGTTCAGTGTGATGGGGCGGGCGTTTCGTCCGGCTGGTTTGCCTGGCTCTTGAGAGTTTCCACCACCAGTTCCTCTCTTTTGGCTTCCAGTGTTTTCCCCAGCTGGTTGTAAATGCCGGCCAGCATCGAGTGAGCGTCAATATCATCGGGGGCGAGGACGATGACGGTGTTGAGTTCAGCCTCTGCTTTCAGCCATTGCTTCCGGGCCAGAAAGACCCGTGCCAGCCCGTAGAAGGCCTGATACGCCAGCGGACTGATCTCCGTCCCGCGGCGGTAGAGCGCTTCCGCCGCATCAAGTTTTCTGATTGCGATTTCGGCGTCTCCGGCGCTGCAGTAGACATCATAGAATTCCGGATTCACGCCCAGTTCGTTGCGGTACTCGTCGAGCGCAGCGCTGTTGTCGCCCTGGCTCGCGTGGATCTTCCCCAGGTTGTAGTGCGCCAGCGGCAGGCCGGGTGTGATGGCGAGCGCCTGCTTCAGTTGCTGGATGGCGAGCGCGTCCTGGTTCTGATTGCGGTAAGCGATTCCCAGCATCAGGTGCGCCTTGGCGTTTTGCGGGGTGATACCGATGAAAGTCTTGAGCATCCTGGTTGCTTCGGGGTAATCGCCGGCCTGCATGTCGAGCAGGGCGAGGTCGTAGTAATTCTGGGGGATGGTGGGGTCCAGATTGATGGATTTTTGGAAGCTCTTCCGGGCCTCATCCTGCAGCCCGTTTTTTGATTCCGCCGCGGCCAGCAGGTGCATCAGAACGGCTGACTCTGGAAACTGCTGGACGGCCTGGCGCGCATCAGCCAATGCGGACTGGAAGTTTCGGGTCAGGAGTTCTCCCCCGATCCGCTCGATCGTTTCGGACTTTGTATCCTGCGAGCGGAGCAGTGTTGCTGGACCGAGAACGCAAAAAGCAAAGATGACTGCGCATGTCGCCACCACGCGCTCCCGCCGGTTGACCATTTTGAGCCTCTCAGGGCATGTTAGTCAGGGTTCGGCGGCGAAGTCAACTGCGCGGGGCGGGAAGGGAATCGTCGCTTGGTTTTCCAGGAAAGGGCTCGCGCAGAAATCACCGCAGGGGGTGCGAAACCGCATGTGGAAAAGGCCGACTGATGATAGGATGGACGTTTCGCAAAGCCGTTGTATCGCGCCAAGATTTCACCGGTGGGTTGACTTTTTCGCGGTCGCGAAAGAATTCACATGGAATGTTGCCTTCCGGTATAATCTATCGCTTTGGCATTCACGACCGTTTCACCCTCGACAAATCCGCCAATCCTGCATTGGCGTGCTGGCCTGGAAACGCCAGAGCGTTGAACGAAAAATAATCTGTCAGAGCGCCCGGGTTCGGCACCCTGACCGGAACCGTTCAGGCAGCAAGACATCACAGCGAAGAGGTTCAAATGCAAACATCTTCGGTCCTCAAATTCAAGCCGGCAAACTACAACCGTTTTCTGAAGTTCGTGGCGGGACTGGGCGGACTTCTCTATGGCATCGACGTGGGCATCATTGCCGCCGCCCTGCCTTATCTGGAAGCCACCTCGGGGCTGACCGCAGGCCAGATTTCATTTGTGGTGGCCGCTGTGCTGCTGGGCACGGTAATTTCCACCCTGTTTGCCGGCGTGCTGGCGGACGGCATGGGCCGGAAGCGCCTGATGATCCTGAGCGGAGCGTTGTTTGCCGCCAGCATTCCCGTCATTGCGCTTTCGCACAGCTACGAATTGCTGATTGTGGGCCGCTTGTTCCAGGGCATCAGCGCCGGGTTGATCGGGGTGGTTGTTCCGCTCTATCTGGCCGAGTGCCTGGCGCCTGAGGACCGTGGCCAGGGCACCGCCATGTTCCAGTGGCTGTTGACCCTCGGCATTGTGGCGGCGGCCGGCATCGGCATGTACTTCAGCTTCCGCGTGGAGGATGTCGCCAGGCTGGGCAATCCACAGATGCTCTTTACCTACAAGGACTATGCCTGGCGCAGTATTTTCTGGGTTTCGCTGCCGCCGGGATTGATCTTTGTGCTGGGCGGTTTTCTCGTGGCGGAATCGCCTCGCTGGCTGTTCCGGCGCGGGCAAAAGGAACTTGCGCTTGAGGCGCTGTTGCGCTCCAGGGCGCCTGAACAGGCCAGGCTTGAGCTGGAGGAAATGGAGAGCACTCAGGCCGCTGAACAGGCGAAATCCGAGGGAAGGCGTGTTGGCGAAAGCCTGCTGCAACGCAAGTATGTGCTTCCTTTTATTCTGGCTTGCGTGATTCTGGCCCTGAACCAGACCACCGGTATTAATTCGATTATCGGGTACAACACAGCCATCCTCATCCAAAGCGGCATGACTGATGTGGCGGCGCACTGGGGTTACATCCTTTTCACCCTGGTCCAGGCGGGGGCCACGGTGATCGGCATGGTGCTGGTGGACCGCAAAGGACGTACATTTCTGCTCTCTCTCGGTACAGCCGGAGTGGTCCTGGCCTTGTGCTCGACGGCCTTCCTGTTCCATCGCGGCGAACGGAACCGCGTGGATGTGAGCCAGCCCGTCCAGGCTATGGCGAGTGGAAATACAAGTATGAGCGTGCATTATACGCCGGAGCTTCAGCAGCAATGGCTGAACGCGGTTGGCAACACGCGTCTGGCCGGCAAGCCGACCACGTTGACCATCATTTATTCCTACGGGGATTTCAGCGCCGTGACGCCCGCGCTGGCCTCGAATCAACCGCTCTCGACCCCGGTGCAATTGAGCCGGAAAAGCTGCGTTCCCGGCAACAAAGTCGTGGCCTTTTTCTCGAATCCCTTTGGCAATCTCGACCAGGCCAAGACGGCTCCGCTGCGCATTGAGCATGCCCTGATTACGCCATTGCCCAGCCGGGGACATGGCTGGCTGGTTGCTTTGACCCTGTTTATTTTTGCCACCTTTTACGCCCTGGGGCCCGGCATCTGCGTCTGGCTTGCCTTGTCGGAACTGATGCCCACCCGCATCCGCTCGAACGGCATGAGCATCGCGCTGGTCCTCAATGAGGCTGTTGCCACTGTTCTGGCAGCCGTCTTTCTGCCCACGGTGGGCCGTTACGGCTATACCACCATGTTCCTGCTTTTCGCCGGTTTCACCGTTCTCTACTTCATCACGGTAACTTTCTTCCTCCCGGAAACCAAGGGCAAAACCCTGGAGGAGATCGAAACCTACTTTACCAGGCCGGAAGCCAAAGCCTGAAGACGAAAGCGGCCTGGCTCTTGCCGGGCCAGGCCGCTTTCGCTCACTTATCCTCACGGAATTTTCTGCTGATTAGTGCCGATGACCTCCGCCGCCTCTATTACCACCCCCGCCTCTGTTACCTCCGCCGCCGGAACTGCGCGAAGGGGCGGAATACGACCTGCTTCCACCGCCTGAACTGCGCGAAGGTGCGGAATACGACCTGCCTCCGCCGCCTGAACTGCGCGAAGGTGCGGAGTACGACCTGCCTCCGCCGGAATTGCCGCGATAACTCGGGGCGGACCTGGTAGGAGGCGCGGATCGATAGCTTGGGGCCGAGCGTTGTTGATAGCTTGGCCTTGAGCCGCCGCCGTTGTACCCCGTGCGCGGTTCACTGACGATCGGTTTGTTGAACCGCAGGGGCGGCCGGGAATAGCTTTGGGATCCCTGGTTGCCCGGACTTCCCTGGTAGCGTGGCTGGGATGATCCTTGCGATCGTTGCCCGCTGTTATAAAACCCACCACCGCCACTCTGCTGTGGAGCCTGTGTTTGCCGCTGAAAGCGGTTCCATCCGGCCTGGTTTCCGCTGTTGTTCCGGGGTGCGGCCGGGGAGTTGTTATTGAAGCGTCCCTGGTTCTGCGGGGCGGACTGCGGCGCAGGCTGCGGAGTGAAGCGGCGAAAGCCGCTATTGTTCGGCTGGCTGCCCACGGATGGATTTCCTCCCCGGTTGAAGCTCTGTGAACTTTGGTTTGGAGCTACTCGGGTTCCTGCCGGCGAGTTGCCGGAGAAGCTCCGCATATTTGGCCGGCTTGACTGAGGCTGGCCGGAGCGAGGCGCAGCATTCTGCCGAGGCTGCGAATTCTGCCGAACCACGGGCGCCGAATTCTGGCGGCCCTGGTTGCCGCGTGATTGCGCTGCCGGCGCACTGGTTCCGAATTGGCGGAAGTTGGACCCGTTTTGCTGCGTGTTCGGTCCACCGCCGGGATTTGCGTTCTGCCGCGGCTGCGGATTCTGCCGAACCACGGGCGCCGAATTCTGACGACCCTGGTTGCCGCGGGCTTGCTCTGTCGGCGCGCCGGCTCCAAACTGGCGGAAACCGGGACGGTTTGCCTGTGTGCCGCGTGCGTTGTTGCTCCCGCCCTGCGGTTGTTGCGGATTCTGCCGAACAACTTGGGCGGAATTCTGGCGACCCTGGTTGCCGCGGGCTTGTGCACCTGCCGGCGCTCCGGTTCCGAATCTCCGCATGTTCGGCTGATTGGCTTGCACGCTCCGCCCGTTGCCGGCCCCGGCGTTCGACCCGGCGTTCTGGCGGCCTTGCGGGTTTTGGCGAACCACCGGAGCGGGGTTTCGCCCGGCGGCAGCATTGCCCTGGTTCTGCCGGCCGGTTGAGCGTGACATCTGGAACCCGCGGTTTGCTCCAGCGTTCGTTCCTGCCCTGTCGGCGCCGGGAGCACTGACGTTTCTGTGAGTTTGCACCATCTGCCGGATGGAGGCGGACTGGTTGTTGAACGAGCGGTTGCTGCCAGGCGTGGCCACCGTCCTCCGTGTAAAGAAGCGGGTGTTGTTGGCCCCGCTCCTTGCCGCTGCGGGAACGTGAGCCACACGGTTGGTTACCCGGAGGCTTGCACGCGTCGGGACCACCGGCAGCGTGCCGTGGACCATGTCCGCGTTCCGCAACATCGTCGAGTTGACCATCCGGCGGTTATGCGGCACGGCTTCCCGGCCAAAGCGGTTTGCGTCCATGGTCACGATGCCGTGGCGGACATGGGAATTGTTGAAGACCGCACGCAGGTTGGAACCACCGTACCCGCGACCCCCGCGTCCGCCGTCCCGGCCGTAGTAATTGTTGAAGCCGATCCGGTTGAACGAGTGGTCGCCGCCCCGGCCCCACCAGCGGTGGAAATCGTCCCGGGGTCCAAGCGGGCACCAGCCAATCGAGTTGAATCCGTATCCATAGCCGAACGAGAAGCGGTGGTATCCGTACCCAAAGCCGAAAAAGGATACGTAGGCCGGCGCCCACAGCGGACGGTAAAAGGGTGTGACGTCGCCGGGCCACCAGCACCAGCTGCTGCCATAGTAGAACCAGCGGCCGTAGTGATACGGCGCCCAGCCCCACGAATCATAGGAAACCCACGTCCAGCCGTAGAAGGGCTCCCAAACCCAGCGGCCGTTGCTGTACGGCACCCAGCCGGCGTTCACATAAGGCGTCCAGCACCAGTCGTAACCGGGCACATAGTTCCAGCGGCCAGAGGTATTCAGGTCCTGCGCTCCGGTGTAGTACTGGTTGACGTGACTGTAACTCTGGGCGCTGTTAATGACGCCGTTGCGGTCGCGGTTCCATTGGTCCCAGTCGTCGAGCGGGCGCGCGTCCACAATCTGGTACTGGGGATTCTGAGCGCCTTCAACATTGATCTCCTGGCCTGCGTTAACGTTTGTCGAGCCCTGCGGAGTGGAAATCTGCGCCTGGCCGTCGCGCACCGTAATCAGTGAGGCCTCGTTGGAATTGACGTCGATGCGGTAGGTGCCCGGCTGTTGTGGCTGAACGGCCACGTTGGGCGTGTCTATCTCAGTATTCGCCTGGTTGTTCTGGAAAACTGACACGTCCACCGTGCCCCGGGCCACCTGGAGTTGAATGCGCGAATCGTTCAGGTCGGCGATTTTGACTTCAGAGTTATCGCCCAGGCGCACCACGTTCGAGTAGTCCAGCTGAACCTCGGCGCGCGAGCCGGGGCCGGTGGCAAGGGTATCGCCCGGAACCAGCGGTGTGTTCACGGTCACGGCCACCCACTCGTTTGAGTCGCCGCGCTCCATTGAAACGTCGCCTCGAATGAGGCTGACGCGCGCCACGCCGGTGGATGTTTCCGTGCCTCCCTGTCCAAACAAGGGAAGACCGGCCAGCGCCAGCGCTGCCATAATCATGCCTGCTATCAATCTGATTTTCATCGCTCTCATCATCCACCTCCGGGCTCGATTGTTCACCTGCCCAATGTGACCCTGCACCGTGAAGAGCAAGATGATTGCCAAAGGCCTGAGAGGCAAGCTTACAAGCTAAAGAAAGCAAAGGAGATGATGAAAGTCTAATTTTTGCGATCCATGGCGCCGAGGCGTTTTGGGTGATATCGGCCAAATGTGGTGGTTTTCAGCCACCAGCCCGGGGCAATGCAGCCTGGCCGGAGGCGGGCTTGACGATATCTGCTTTGCGCAGGCTTCAGAGGGAGGAGAGGTGAACCAGGCCGGCAACTGCGGCACAATCCTTACAACCTTCCGCCCCTGCCGGTGGTGAAGTTGAATTGAGAACGTCTGCGGCTGTTTTCAGCAGGCGTGTCACCAGGCCGGGATCGATTTCCACTTCAAGAATCCGAGCCCTGAAGTCCATGCGGAAACCTTCCGGCGTCAGGTTGGAATCATCGGAGGCCGCGGAGTTGTTGGTGAGCGGCTCGGTATAGACCAGCGCGAGCTTCGAGACGGGTTTGACGTCAAGGCGCTCGCCGATGTAGGCATAGGCGTTCAACTGCGCTTCATACATCGGGAAGAGATCGTCCTGATAAGCAGTGAACCTGGCGGTTTTGTAGTCAATGATGGCGTAGGAACCATCCTGCATGATGAAAATGCCGTCGGGCGTGCCGCGCAGGACGATTGCGTTCTCTTCGTCGAGCACCGAAAATTTCGTGAAGTGAGGCGGAACCTTATAGGTTCGAATCGGGCCCAGCGGCTCCAACCACGAGGGCGCTTTCCCGTAACGGTCAAACCAGCCGTGAACGATGTTCTTCGAGTAACTATCGATGGCGCTGAAGATGCCGGGAAAAATCTGGAAAGGCAGCGGGCCGGCCTTCATGGTCAGCCAGAAACATCGCGCGCAATAACCCGGCAAGGCAAGCTGGCCAAGCGTCTTGGCGGAAATGATCAGGGGCTGGTCCAAGTCAGGGCTCCGGTTCGTCGGATACTCCCATTTTGGACAGGCGATAGCGCAAGGCGTTGCGCGAGAGGCCGAGAAGCCGGGCGGCCTGGCTCTTGTTGCCGCCGGCCCGCTGCAAGGCGTCCTGGATCAGCTTGTCCTCATACTGCTCGAGCGTCATGCCTTCCGGAAGAAACATCGTCGCGGAGTTCTCACTGGCAGCGGACGCGCTGGAGTTGCCCCCCGGCCTGGCGACGTCCAGACGAATGTCTGCGGTTTCAATCTCTTGTTCCCGAAGTCATCACCACGGCGCGCTCGATGATGTTTTCAAGTTCGCGCACGTTTCCCGGCCAATGGAAATCGACCAGGAGCTTCAGGGCTTCGGGCGTGATGCCCCCGATGGCTTTCCCGGAACTTTTCGCGAAGCGCCCAATAAAATGGTCCACCAGATAGGGAATGTCTTCCTTATGCCCGCGCAGGGGCGGGATGGAGATGGGCACCACGTTCAGGCGGTAATAAAGGTCTTCGCGAAACGTTCCCTGTTCGAGCGCGGCGCGGAGGTCCTGGTTGGTGGCGGCCACCACCCGGACGTCCACCTTGATGGTCCGGGTGCCGCCCAGCCGCTCAAACTCCCGCTCCTGCAGCACGCGCAGCAGCTTGACTTGCAGGCTGCCCGCCATGTCGCCGATTTCGTCCAGGAAGATGGTGCCTTTGTCGGCCAGCTCAAACTTGCCGGGCTTCGTCGTGGTGGCGCCGGTGAAGGCGCCTTTCTCGTAGCCAAACAGCTCGCTTTCCAGCAGGTTTTCCGGAATGGCCGTGCAGTTGATCTTGATGAACGGGCCGTTCACCCGGCGCGAGTGCTGGTGGATGGCGCGCGCCACCATGTCTTTCCCCACGCCGCTTTCGCCCCCCAGCAGCACCGTGGCGTTGGTGGGCGCCACCTGCTCCACCGCGGCCAGCACCTCCTGCATACCGGGACTGTTGGCAACGATGTTGTCAAACTGGTATCGCTGGCCGAGCGCTTCGCGCAACTGGCGGTTTTCTTCATGCAGCCGCCGGACATCAAGTTCCTTGCGGACGATCAGCTTGATCTCTTCGATGGAAAACGGCTTCAGGACGAAGTCGCTGGCGCCGTCTTTCATCGCCTCCACGGCGCTTTCAACCGTGCCATAGGCGGTCATCATCACCACGGGAATGGCGGCGTTGGCGCGCTTCACCGCCTGCAGAAATTCCAGGCCGTTCATTCCCGGAAGCTTCACGTCGCTCAGCACCAGGTCGATCCTGTCGCTGGCCAGAATCTTCAGGCCGTTCTCAGCGGTGCTGGCGGTGCGGGTCGCGTAGCCGGCGTCCGCCAGATTCAGCTCCAGCAGGCGGAGCATTTTGGGTTCGTCTTCAACAATCAGAATGGTCGGCATTGTGGGACCCATCACCATGAACAACTTAGAACGCGGAGCTTTTCAACGCAAGCGCCCCTGGTCTATTCCGCCGGAAAAAACACCCGGAAGCAGGCGCCTCTCTCCGACCTCGGGTCCATGCGAATCCATCCGCCGTGGTCGTCCACAATTTTCGAGACAATGGAAAGGCCCAGCCCCACGCCGCTGCTCTTGGTGGTAAAAAACGGATTGAAAATCTGCTCGCGCAATTCCGACGCCACGCCGGATCCGGTGTCGGAAAATGCAACCTCCACCCCACGCCGGCCGTCGCTGTATTCTTTTGAGATTTCCACCCGCAGCTTTCCCCCCTGCTCTTCCATGGCCTCGTAGGCGTTGAAGACCAGGTTCTTGAAGACCTGCTCGGTGAGTTCCGCGTCCAATGAAACGGGAGAAAGTTCGCCGTTGTAGGCGCGCTCCACTTCAACTTTTGAGACGGGCCAGCGTTCCTGGGCGGCCTTGAGGGCGGTCTCCACAATTTGTGAGATGTCTTCCGGCTGTTTCTTCAACTCCAGCGGTTTGGCGAAACTGAGAAAGCGGCTGACCAGTGAATTCAGCCGGTTCACTTCGCTTGAGATGTAACCGGCCAGCTCCCGGGCCACGGGATCGTCCGTCGGAAGTTTCCGCCCCAGTGTTTCCGCCGAGCCTTTGATGACCCCCAGGGGATTGCGAATTTCGTGCGCGAGCCCCGCGCTCAGTTGTCCCAGCGCCGCCAGCCGCTCGGACCGCCGGGCATCCGCCTGGGCCTTTTCAAGCTGGCGGTTGCTTTCTGCAAGCTGCTCCGCCACGCGCCGGTAGCGCTCCGCCTGGGCGCGGCTCTCCATCACAAAGCGGTTCACCAGCATGGCGGCCAGAAAGAAAAAGAGGATGCGGATGGCCAGTTCCTTGGCGCCGCCCGCCGTCAGGCGGTATTCCTGAAGGGCGGGGATGAGAAAGGAGCAATAGGCCGCGGAGGTCAAGGTTGTCCAGCCCAGCGTTCCCCAGGGGCCGGAGTACATGGCGGCGGTGACCACGGGAATGTAATAGATGAGATAAAAACTCGAGTTGATGCTGGGTTGCACCCCGCCTGAATGGGCAATCAGCAACGACGCCAGGGCGATCTTCAGGAGAATGCTGTAAGTCCCACCGCGCGGCCCCGCCATGTCAATAAAGCTGCGCTCGAAGACCTGGAAAATTCCGATAGAAAGCAGGATGAGCTGCGCGTGAATTTCTGAGACCGGATTGAGCACCGCCAGGCTGGCCAGGAACACCAGCAGCAGCACATCCATCCAGGCAAATTTCATCCGGCGTTCTTCAGGCATAGTACAAGCTCTGTCGGCTTCAATTTAACATGGTTAAAGCGAGCCTTGCCAAGGCCCTCGGGAACTTTTCCGGCCGGGGACGTATCCGATTCCGGCCTGTCGTGCGACCCATTCTGGGGCAGGTGTGGCAAAAAACCGCGCGGGTTTACTTTGGTTCCCATATCGCTCGAGCTCCCTGGCCCGTCGGGGACACTCTTCTGAGAACAGGATCGCGCCACAAGCTCAGGCCCCATGAACTTTCTCATAAGTCCAGCGCTTGCAGCATACACTGATTGTCTAGATACAAGAATAGGTTGACAGCTATTAATAGGGTGTGACATATTCACCGGCAATATGTAGGGAGGGGGGGCTCGGGAACTTACCTTCCAATACCCCCGTGTGTTGTTCCACACGATTCCCGGCCCCCGCTACTGATAACAGACGGCTACACTTTCCCGGCGTTCGCAACCTCCCCCCCAAAGCGGCATATCAATAAGGATTATCCGTTCGTAGAGTCGGTCCGGTTCGGCCGCGGATATCATTTCAGAAGCTATGCGTATCCCCTCTGGTCAAGCTTTCCGAAGTTTTTTTTAATGATTTCAGGCAAGACTAGCCCAGTTGCTGTAAAATAAGATCAATATTTTCAATTGGTTATGGAATCTGCAGGCAGGTGGTACCAGAGTGCTAGTACCTTCGTACCTTGACGGTCATTAACTAAATAGGTAAAAAGGAAGCGTCAGGATGCAAGAGGGGGCAGGGAATCGATCCTCCAATATCCTCTGTTGAACCCCGTAGGATTCCCGCCTATTACCCGCAGACTAAAAATTCGATTCCCTGCCCCTTGCACTTTCTTCCTGGCCCACATCGCCAGTAAACCTGAAATTAATTTATCTGACAAGCAGTCCGGAATCTATACGCCTAATCAGCCAGCCGGAGATTCGATAGGCCCACACTGAACCCTAATGCCAATTTCAGGCTGTCCGCGGTACCCTGATCATTAACGTGGCCAGGGTTGAAGCCGGCCATTCATCAGGAATCGGCATGGCAGTACGAGTTGGTGTTTGACCGTGTCGGGGGGACGTCGCCGTGTTCATGCCCACCGTCCCGGATCATGCAGCGAAAAAAATCAATAGATACTTGTTTCCGGTAAGCATAAGGCTCTTTTACCGCCAGGAGGTGGTCAAACTTTGCGGGTCCGGTTGGGACCTTCTCAGAAGCCGTTTCTCCCGTTTTTAACCTCCCACAGTTGGGCCAAAATGAAGTAGAATGTATGGTTTGTAAACCCTGAGTGCATAAAGCCATGGACTACGACCAGTTAGCGAGTTTTATTCAGGTCGCCAAGTTGCAGAGTTTTTCCCGGGCGGCGGAGAAGATCTACCGCACGCAGCCGGCGATCAGCGCCCAGGTGCGCCTGCTGGAGCAGGAATGCGGAGAAAAGCTTTTTGACCGCAGCGGCAAGAAAGTCCAGCTGACGCCTGCGGGGGAGATCCTGCTGCGCTATGCCGAGCAGCTTCTGGCCTTGCAGAAGGAAGCCCTTCAGACGATTGCGGAACTGAACCAGACGCCGCGAGGCAAGCTTTACATCGGAGCTAATGAGGCCACCTGTCTTTACGTCCTGCCGCAGACATTTGCGCATTTCCGCCAGCTTTATCCGCTGGTGCAGATCAGCATTTATCGCAATTTCAGCCACAAGATTGTGCAGAAGGTCCAGGAAGGTGCGGTTGACCTTGGCGTTGTAACCTTGCCGCAGACCGCGAACAATATTGAAGTGATTCCTGTGTTCCGAGATGAAGTCCAGGTGGTGGTGCCGAAAAACCACCCGCTGGCCAAGCACAAGAGCGTGACCATTGAAGAAGTGGCCCAGCACCCGCTGATTCTTCCCAAGACCGGCCACACGCGCGTGGTCATTGATCGTCTGCTGCGCGATTTTCGCGACCACCTTCAGATTTCAATGGAGCTGGCGAGCGTGGAGACACAGAAAAAGTTTGTCGGCGCGGGCCTGGGAATTTCCCTGATCAACCGGGCCTATGCGGAACCGGAAGTGGCCGCAGGCGTGCTGAAACTGATTCCGCTGGAAGGCCAGAAATTATACCGGGAGCTCGGCTTGATTTATCGCCGTGACCGGTACCTGTCATTGCCGGCCAAGGTGTTCCTGCAGGCTGTTCAGGACGCGGTCAAGGCCTCGCAATCCAAAGCTGCCAGCACTACGAAATCGAAGACTCGCTAGTGGCGGAGGCTTGTGGGGCTCCGCTCGGACAGCTGAGCGGGCCTCTGTTTGTCTGCAGGTAGAACGATGGTGAAAGTGAAAGAAAATTCGGGCAAGAGCAAACGGCCGCTGATCGTGATGAAGTTTGGCGGCACTTCCGTCGGCAGCGCGGAGCGCATGCAGGGCGTGGCTGAAATTCTGCGGGAGCAGGCCAAACACGCTGACGTGGTGGCCGTGGTGTCGGCGATGGGCGGCGCCACGAACATGCTGATTCGCGCCGCCACCCAGGCCAGTGAGGGGATGGAAGAGCCCTGGAAAGGCTCCCGCCAGGAGCTGGCACGCCGCCATCGTGAGGCGGCGGACCAGTTGCTGACCGCGGCAGAGCAGGCGAGCGTGCTTCCCCGTCTGGCCGAGCAGGTGAAACACTTTGAAGACCTGTGCTCGGGTTTCACGCTGCTTCGCGAAATCACTCCGCGCGGCATGGACACGCTTTCAAGCCTGGGCGAGGTGATGTCGGCCACGCTGGTGGCGGCCATTCTGCGGTCGCACGGGCTCAAATCTGAAGCTGTCGACGCCGTCGAATGCATTGTGACCGATGACAATTTTGGCAACGCCAGCCCGCTGTTTAAGGAGACCGGCGTCAAAACGCAGGAAAGGCTCGGGCCGCTGCTGAAGCGAGGCGTCATTCCCGTCGTGACGGGTTTCCGCGGGGCCACCCTGGAAGGCGTTTGCACCACGCTGGGGCGCGGCGGTTCCGACTACAGCGCCACCATACTGGGCGCGGCGCTCGAGGCGGATGAGGTCTGGATCTGGACGGACGTGGATGGGGTGATGACGGCCGATCCCCGCCTGGTTCCGGAGGCGCGCATCCTTCCTGAAGTTTCCTACCGGGAAGCGATCGAGCTGTCTTATTTCGGGGCCAAGGTGCTCCATCCCAAGACCATTCAGCCGGTGATGCAGAAAAAGATTCCGGTGTGGATCAAGAACAGCTTTAACCCGTCCTGCCCGGGGACACGGATTGTGCCCGCCGCGAAGAACGGGTCGGCCGGCATCAAGGCGATTACCTCCGTTAATGACGCGGTCCTGATCACCATGAGCGGCAGAAACTCAATCTCCTTCCCGCTGCTTGCGGCCCGGGTGTTCAATTGCCTTTATCTGGAGGAAGTTTCCACGCTGATGGTCACGCAGTCCTCCGCTGACAACGTGCTTTGCTTTGCCATTCATCAGGCAGATCTTCCGCGGGTCAAGGCGGAACTGGAAAAAGTGTTTGAGCTTGAAATGCTGCACGATTACGTGGGCGTGCTGGAAGTGATGCCCAAGGTGGCCATCGTGGTGACGGTGGGCGAAAATATGAAAGGCACCCCGGGCATCAGCGGGCGCGCCTTCGGAGCGCTCGGCCGCAAAGGGATCAACATCATTGCGATTGCGCAGGGTTCCTCGGAGCTGAGCATCTCCTTCGCGGTCAAGTCCGCGGACATGAAGGACGCGGTCAAGTCCGTCCACGAGGAATTTCATCTTTAGCGAGGCCGGGTGGCCGCAGGCGAATGGCGGTTCGGTGAACCTGCGGGTTCCATCCCCGACAGACGAATGGCGCTGACTTATCTCGAATGCATTGAAGAAGCCTGTGGCCGCAGGCAGGACCCCAAAAAAGAAATGCACCAGTGTGCCTGGTGCGGCGGCCTGCTCGATGTCAGGTACGAATTTGACATCACGGACCCCGAGGCCCTGCGATCGGCCTGGCACCAGCGGCGCCTGAGCGGCGAACCCATTGACCGCAGCGGCGTCTGGCGCTTCCGGGAACTGCTGCCTTTTGTCGGTCCGGACGATCGCGTGATCTCACTTTCCGAAGGGTCCACGCCGCTGGTGGGCACACGGCGCGCCGGCTGGTGGGCCGGGCCCGTGCATCTCACCATCAAGCACCAGGGCATCAATCCCACCGGTTCCTTCAAGGACCTGGGCATGACCGCCTGCATCACCCGGGCCGCCTCGCTGGGCGTCCGCATGGTCGCCTGCGCTTCCACGGGAAACACCTCTTCTTCGATGGCGGCGTATGCGGGCCGGGCCGGAATGAAGGCCGTTCTTTTTGTTCCTTATCGCCAGATCTCCGCCGCCAAGCTGGCCCAGGCTCTGGACTTTGGCGCGGTGGTCATCGAAATCGGCGACACCTTTGATGAAGCGTTTGGGTTGTTGCGCCAGGTGGCTGGGGAAATGGGTTTCTATCTGGTCAATTCCATTAACCCGTTTCGCATTGAGGGGCAGAAGACCATTGTGGCCGAGATGCTGGAACAGCGGGCCTGGCGGCCGCCGGATTACATCGTGGTGCCGGGCGGAAACCTGGGGAACGCCTCGGCCATCGGCAAGGGTTTGCGGGAATTGAAGGAGATGGGTTTTATTGAGAAGGTTCCGAAAGTGGTGGTGATTCAGGCTGCCGGCGCCAATCCGTTTTTCCGCACTATCCAGGCTGGTTCGCAGGAGCTGATCCCTGTGGAGAAGCCTGACACTGAGGCGACGGCCATCCGCATCGGCCGTCCTGCCAACTGGAAAAAGGCCCGCCGGGTGCTCGAGTGGACCGGGGGTTTTTGCGAATCCGTGACGGACGAAGAGATTTTCGAGGGGAAGGCGGCCCTCGCCGAAGACGGCGTGGGATGCGAACCTGCTTCCGCCGCCACGGTTGCCGGCATCCGCAAGCTGGTGCGCGCAGGAAAAATTGAGCGCCACGCGGACATCATGGCTGTCCTGACCGGGCACCAGTTAAAAGACACGGATTACGTCATCCGCCATCGCTCTTCGGAGGAACAGTCCCGCCAGAGAGTGCGGGTGGATGCCAACCTCGGGGCTTTGCGAAAGGCGCTGGAGAGCGTGCTGGCCGTTCCCGCGTAAGTTCGTTTGACCGCCCGGAAATGTGATCATCGCTTATGGATGAAAAACTTCGCAGGGAAGTTCGATTATTGACCACGCGCCTGGGGGCTCTGATCCAGGAGCAGAGCGGACGCAAGACCTTTGAGGCGATTGAAAACCTGCGCCGCCTTTCCAAGCAGCTCCGCCAGGCGTCCGATCCCGCCCTGGTGGCTGCGGGGGACCGCGAGGTGCGCAGCCTTTCGCTGCAGCGCGCCGCGCATGTTGCCCATGCTTTCAGCCTGTTCTTCCACCTGGTGAACCTCTGCGAGGAACGGCAGCGCATCCGGCGCCTGCGCGACTATGAATCGGGAGAAGTCGGCGCTCCGATGTCGTTGCGCCGATCCTTCAGCCGGCTGGTGAAGCAGGATGTTCCCGTGGCCGAATTCGCCAGCGTGCTGCGCTCCATGAGGATTGAACCGGTCCTCACCGCGCATCCCACTGAGGCCAAGCGCCGCAGCGTCTTTAATCATGTGCTGCGTATTGGCCGTTCGCTCGAAACCCTGGACGAGTCGCCGGAGCACTCGATTGAAAAATCCGTGGACCCGTGGATTGAGGCCCTGTGGCTGACGGAAGAAACCCGCGAACGTCCCATGACTCCGGAGCTGGAAGTCGAAAACTCCCTGGTGTTTCTGGAGCGGACCATCTACGACCTGGCCGGAATTTTCTGGGAGCGTTTTGTGCAGGAGATGGGCCGGTTTGCCCCGGGCCTGGCGCGCGAGCGATCCTGCATCCGCTTTGGCTCCTGGGTGGGAACGGACCGCGACGGCAATCCCAACGTCACGGCTGAAACCAGCCTGAACGCCGCGGATCGGCTCCGCCGCAGCGTCCTGGACTATTACCTCCGGCGGCTGGATGAATTTCTCAGTGTGATTTCTTTTCCGTGCTCGCGCCCCGCTCTCGAGCGCAAAATCAGCGGGGACATTGAGCGTGACATGCGGCGCTTTCCCGCCACGCGCGTCTTTGAAAATATTGACCAGCCCCACGAATTTTACCGGCGCAAGATTCGCATCATGCGCTGGCGTCTTGAACGCACGCGGGAAAGGGCGCGCGGGGCTTATGCTGATGCCGGGGAGTTCGAGCGCGATGTGGAACTGATCGAACGGCTGCTGATGGAACATCCCAGCCCGCGTGTCGCCCACCTGGAGCCGGGACGCCTGCACACCGCCGTGCAGGTTTTCGGATTCCACTCGGTCAGCCTGGACTTCCGGCAGCACTCCGCGCACCTTCGCAGGGCGGGGGACGAGATCCTGCGCGCGGCGCGCCTGCCCGTCGAGCCGGAAGATGCGCGCATCGAATCCATCCACGCGCTGCTCGAAAAGCGCCCGCGCCGGTTGAAGCTTTCCGTCGCCGCCCAGCGCACCCTGGAAGAGTTTGAAACATTGCGGAAGATCCAGATGCGCAACGGCGAGCGGGCTTCCCACCGCTACATTCTCAGCATGACCAGCAGCGCCGCCAACATCTGGGATATTGTGCTGCTGGGCTGGCAGGCGGGGCTGGTGAAATCGCAAGGGGGCGCCCTTCAGTCAACGTTTGACGCCATCCCGCTTTTTGAAACCGTGGACGACCTGGAGGCCGGGCCGGACATCCTGGACCAGCTTCTGAAGGACCGCCATTACCGCCGCCTGCTGCGCTCGCGCGACGACTTCCAGGAAGTGATGCTGGGCTATTCCGATTCGGTCAAAGACGGCGGATACTTCGCCGCCAACTGGGCTCTGTTCCGCGCTCAGAAGCGCCTGTGGGAAGTGGCTGAAAAGCACAAAATCCGCCTGGGATTTTTCCACGGCAAGGGGGGAACCATCGGCCGCGGCGGCGGACAGTCTCACCGCAGCGTTCAGGCTCAGCCTTATGCGGCTCCCGGCGGGCGCATGCGCATCACCGAGCAGGGTGAGGTGATTTCCCTGAAGTATGCCAACCTGGAGATTGCCGAGCGCAACATGGAGCAACTGGTCACTTCGGTTCTGGACACCCTCCTGCTGGCGCCCAAGCACACGCCGCACCAGAGTGAAGCAGCGTCCTGGGAAGAGTATGCGCAGGAAATCGCCTCGGCCAGCCGTGAATTCTACCGCAACCTCGTTTATGAAACTCCCGGCTTCATCGAATTCTTCCGCCAGGCCACGCCCATTGACCTGATTGAAAGTCTCCGCCTGGGGTCCAGGCCCAGCCGGCGCTCCAATACGCAAGACATCAACCAGCTTCGGGCCATTCCCTGGGTGTTTGCCTGGACGCAGTCACGGCATTTCATCCCGGCATGGTATGGACTTGGCCATGGACTGGAGACGTTCCTCGGTGGCCACGCTCCCGACGGTCTTGACGTGCTGCGGCAGATGTACCGCCACTGGCCCTTCTTCGCCGTGATCATTGACA
Source organism: uncultured Acidobacteriota bacterium (assembly GCA_963783155.1). Lineage (GTDB taxonomy): Bacteria > Acidobacteriota > Terriglobia > UBA7540 > UBA7540 > SCRD01. The sequence goes on from CAWANC010000006.1 coordinate 789,436, forward strand.
ACGCCGAGGCGTCGCTGGCCAAGACGGACCTCTACATCGCCCGCCGCTACGAGGCGCTGTGCCGCCCGGCAAGTCTGCGCAAGCAGATTTCAAGCCGCATCGAGGAGGAATACCAGCGCACGGTGCGGTGCGTGCTCGAAATCACCGAATCAAAGCAGCTTCTGGAAAGCCAGCCGGTGCTGGAGGAATCCATCCGCCTGCGCAATCCCTATGTGGACCCGCTCAACTTTCTCCAGATCCGCTTCCTGGAAAAATGGCGCCGCGAGACCCAGCCCTCGCCCGAACTCCTGCGCCTGCTCCAGATCACCGTGGGCGGCGTCGCCTTCGGCATGAAGAGCACGGGCTAGGCATTTCGTATCATCAACCGGAAGAGGTTGACCGGGAGGCGATTCCCGGGCTGCAACTTATGCGGTTTTGGCGCCTTCCTGACGTCACGGTATTCACATGGCGATGTGATAAAATCTGAAATATGGCAAGTTCCTCTAAAACAGCAGCGCTGGACGAGCGAAGCCTTTACCAGGCTTTCCGCAGGCTCGACCCCGGAGGGCGCCGCGACATTGCGTTGCGGATCCTGAAAGATGAGAAATTGCTGGCTGACCTTTACGACCATCTTCTCATCAAACGAGCCATGGACGAACCGGGCGAGAGTATTCGTTGGCCGAATAACGGACGCAGCCGATAATGGCTTACGAAGTTCTGCTCAGGCCGGCCGCCGCTCGCGATCTCGCCAGCCTTGAACCCAAAATGAAAGCGCGCATTGAGAAGGCCATCGATGGGCTTCGCGAAAACCCGCGCCCACCCGGTGCAAAGAAGCTTGTGGGATTCGAGAATGAATGGCGGCTGAGAGTCGGTGCGTATCGCGTCTTGTATGTCATCCAGGATAGAGAAAAGTCATTGACCCTTGCCCGGATCGCCCACCGGCGCGAGGCTTACCGCTGACTTTTGACCGTCGGGCGCGTCTCGGAGCGATTTGACTCTGTCGCAGGCGTCGGTCCACGAAGGACACATCAGACGAGAGTGGAAGGCGATTGCGTCAAACTGGGAGGGCAGGCGGCCACGGTGCTGCGCAGAGGATTGCCGGGCGCGCAGAAAAAAGGAATGGGAAACGCGTCTGCCGGCAACTAGGAATTGGTGCTTTCCACCAACTGCTTGGCGCGGGCGGCGGCGCGGACCACGGCCTTGATGAGGGTGACGCGCAGGCGACCTTCTTCCAGTTCCATCAACCCGTCGATGGTGCAGCCGGCCGGCGTGGTGACCACGTCTTTCAGCTTGGCGGGGTGCTCGCCCGTGTGCAGCACCAGGGCGGAGGCTCCCAGCAGGGTCTGGGCGGAGAGTTCGGTTGAAAGGTCGCGCGGCACGCCCAGCTTCACTCCCGCCTCGGCCAGCGATTCGATAATCATGTAGACGTAAGCGGGACCGGAGCCGGAAAGCGCCGTAATGGCGTCCATATGCTTTTCGTCCACGATCACCGCGCGGCCCATGGCGCCGAATATATTCTGGGCCACTTCCAGGTCGTGCGCGGTGGCGTGCTTGCCGCCGGCCAGCGCCGTCATTCCCTGCCGGATGAGGCAGGGCGTGTTGGGCATGGCGCGGACCACGCGCGCCGGACGTCCCAGTTCACGCTCGATCAGAGCTGTGGTGACGGAGGCCGCGGCGGAGACGATGAGGGCATTGGGGGAAATCGTCTTCCTTACTTCGTGCAGAACCCCTTTCACCTGTTGGGGCTTCAGCACAATCAGCACCAGGCTGGCGCCCTTCACGGCCTGCGCGTTGTTGGTGTGGGCCTTGACGCCGTACTTGGCGCAGAGGTAATCCGCGCGCGGCTGGTGGGCCACCGTGCACTCCACGCGCCCGGTCGGGATCACCTGCGATTGCAGCATGGCGGAGAGCAGGCCTTCGCCCAGCTTGCCGGTGCCGATCAGCGCCAGCTTCTTGATTTCATCCCGCGACTTCTTGGCTGCCGACGAAGGCGCGGCAACTGCTTCTGCCACTTTTTTCATGGAAATCCTCTCAGTTTGCTATGGACCTGCGGACCTTATTGTATCGCAGTGTTGGTTGTTAACGTTGAGGGTTTTGCGTCGAATCGCGCCGGCAGTCTCGGATGGGTTTCTCGAACCGCGGGGTCTCCGACAAAGGCCCACGGTTAAATCGAGGGTCGACTTAACCGTGGCTGCCCCTGTCATCTGGTTTTGCAGTTACGTTCGCGCCTGGGCCTGGGCGGCCGTGGCTTCTTCCTTGGCGGTCTGGATCCAAGGCATCATCTTGCGCAGGTCGCTTCCCACTTTTTCAATCAGGCGTGCCGAAGCTTCCGCGCGCATGGAATTGAACTTTTTCCTGCCCGCCTCGTTTTCGTCCATCCACTCCTTGGCGAACTTGCCGTTCTGGATCTCTTCCAGAACTTTCTTCATGGATTCGCGGACGTGGTCATCAATCACCCGCGGGCCGCGCGAGTAATCGCCGTATTCCGCCGTGTCGCTCACCGAGTAGCGCATGTACTTGATGCCGCCCTGGTAGATGAGGTCAACGATCAGCTTCAACTCGTGCAGGCACTCGAAGTAGGCGATTTCCGGCTGGTAACCGGCCTGCACCAGCGTTTCAAAACCCGAGTTGATCAGCGCCGAAACGCCGCCGCAAAGGACCGTCTGCTCGCCGAACAGGTCGGTTTCGGTTTCTTCCTTGAAGGTGGTGCGGATCACGCCCGCTTTCAGGCTTCCCAGCCCCTTGGCATAGGCCAGCGCCGTCTGCTCTGCCTTGCCGGATGGGTCCTGCTCGACAGCCAGCAGCGCCGGCACGCCGATGCCTTCGGTAAAGAGTTCACGCAGCCGGTGGCCGGGGCACTTGGGAGCGATCATAATGACGTCCACGTCTTTCGGCGGCTGGACGAACTTGTAATGGATGTTGAATCCGTGGGCAAACAAAAGCGTTTTGCCGGCGGAGAGGTTGGGCTCAATGGCTTCCTTGTAGAGCTTGGCCATGGGAGGGTCGGGAACCAGCATGGCGATCAGGTCGCCACGTTTGGCCGCTTCCGCCGGGTCGTAAACTTCCAGACCCTGCGCCTGGGCCTTGGCACGGGACTGGCTGGTGGCCGGCAGGCCCACAATTACTTTCGCACCGCTGTCGCGCAGATTCAGCGCATGGGCGTGCCCCTGGCTGCCGTAGCCGATTACCGCCACGGTTTTGCCTGCCAGATTTTTCACGTCTCCGTCTTTTTCATAGTAAGCTTTCGCCATAACGTCACCTGTTCCTTTGCTGATTGGAATTTTTAACTACTGATTGCGGGATGTGGCAACCCAACTCTGCGCGCCACGGCCGCGAGTTGCCTGTCGCGGAGCGCGCTTCATAGCGCCGCTGGTTCTGCGATCCATCACGAACTCCGGGACCTGAACACCGGTCCCGAATCCCCAAACCGCGGGACCCTTAGGAATCGACTGCCGCGCCCACCAGTTCCATCTGCCGGGACTGCCCGCTGGTTTTCATCCGTGAAAGCGGAAGGAAGCCCGGCGCGCCCAGCCCGGGGATCTGTGCTCCCAGGGAAGTCCCTGACGGGACCTCGACCAGATACTTGCCGTGGCTGGCGAAAATCACTCTGCACCCCGGAAAAGCCTCCTGGATGCGCTTGAGATTTTCCGAATTTTCAGCCGACTCGACAAAGATGAACGACGCGTCCTGCGAGGGCTCGTGCTGATAGTAGGTCACGCCCAACACGCCATCGGTGCGGCGGAGGAAGTTGAAAATGTGGTCAACGTCCCCTTCCGGGCTGTCCACCACCGCCATCAGGGAATAGGATTCCGGCGTGGCGCCCAGGGCCATGTTTTCAATATCCAGCCCCTTGCGGCGGAAGATGTTCATCAGCCGGCAAAGCACGATGGGATCACGATCACTTTCAAGCGTCAGCAGCCATTGCATAGGGTACTCCCGAAAAACAAGTATACAGTCTTTGATGAAGCCTTGTGCCGCAACGTTTTCTTGCGTTGCGCTTCTATTCTGTCATCCTGAGGAGTCCCGTGCTTTCGGGACGACGAAGGATCTGCTTTGCCCGGTTTCAGAAAGATACAGCAGATGCTTCGCTTAGCTCAGCATGACGAATGGACTCTATGAGCCGTTACTTACATCGCCCACAGGTCGTCCAGAACTTCCTCTTCCACCAGCATGCGCGGCGGTTCCACCACCATCTCGGCCAGGCTGGCTCCGGGGGGGACAATGGGATAGCAGTTTTCCGTCGGGTCCACCCAGAAGTCGATCAGGCGCGGCTCGCGGTCGCTCAGCATTTCGCGGACGGCGTCTTTGACGTCCGCCCGGTGATCCACGCGGCTGGCCCGAATACCGTAGGACTCCGCCAGCTTGGCGAAGTTGGGCGAAAAGTTCAGGTCGATGTCGCAATAGCGTTTTTCAAAGAAGATTTCCTGCCACTGCCTCACCATGCCCAGCGAACGGTTGTTGATGACCACAATCTTTACCGGCACCCGGTATTGCACCATGGTGGCCAGGTCGTTCAGAGTCATCTGGAACCCGCCATCGCCCACAAACGCAATCACCTGGCGTTCAGGGAAGGCCATCTGCGCGCCCAGCGCCGCGGGGAATCCGTAGCCCATGGTGCCCAGGCCGCTCGATGAAAGCCAGGTGCGGGGATAGCGGAAGTTGTAAAACTGCGCCGCCCACATCTGGTGCTGGCCCACGTCCACGCCGATGATGGCGTCGTCAGCGGCAATCTGGGCGACCGATTCAATCACCTGCTGCGGCTTTACAATGTTCGTATATTTGTCGTAGGCCAGCGGATGCTCGGCCCTCCAGGCATCAATCCTCTTCAGCCAGTGCTCGCGCTCGGCCGTTGCCGGCTTGTGCCCGGACTTCTTCAACTCATCGATCAGGCCCCGCATCGTGTCGCAAGCGTCGCCCACCAGAGCCAGGTCAACATTGACGTTCTTGTTCACCTCGGAAGGGTCGATATCAAACTGGATCTTTTTGGCGTTGGGGGCAAAGCCGTTGATGCGCCCCGTGACGCGGTCATCAAAGCGCGCCCCCACGGCAATCAGCAGGTCGCAATTGCTGATGGCGGTGTTGGTGGCGTAGGACCCGTGCATACCCAGCATGCCCAGTGAGAGCGGATGCCCGGAGGGGAAGCTGCCCAGGCCCATCAGCGTGGTGGTCACCGGAATGTGGGTGAGTTCGGCAAGCTCGCGAAGCAGGCCAGAGGAGTTGGCGGCGATGATTCCTCCGCCCACGTAAAGCACCGGCTGCTGGCTGGCCTCGATCATTTCACAGGCCTGCTGCATCTGCTCCCGGGTCCACTCGCCGGGTTGATGGATGCGGTGCGACTCTTTGGCGGGCGGATAGCTTGGCTCGGTCTTCTCCAGCAGCACGCTCTTGGGCAGGTCCACCAGCACCGGTCCCGGCCGCCCGGAAGCCGCAATCTCAAACGCCTGCTGGATGACCCCGGGAATGTCGGCGGCCTTCTTTACCAGGAAGGCGCGCTTGGTGATGGGCAGGGCAATGCCCACGGTGTCGGCTTCCTGAAAAGCGTCTTTGCCGATCAGGTTGGCGGGCACCTGGCCGGTCAATGCCACAACCGGGATGGAATCCATCATGGCCGAGGTCAGCGCCGTGATCATGTTGGTGGCCCCGGGACCGGAAGTTGACAGGCACACGCCCGGCTTTCCCGTCACCCGTGCATAACCATCCGCAGCAAAAGCCGCGGCCTGTTCGTGCCGCATCATCAAATGGCGGATGCCGGCGCTGTACATGGCGTCATAAAGCGGCAGAATGGCGCCACCCGGAAGGCCGAAAATGACCTCCACTTTCTGATGCACCAGGCTTTCCAGCAGAATTTCAGACCCTGAAAACGTGTTGGACATAAACAAGTAATCCCCGAATAAGATGTCTGGCCATGCCGGGCACCCAAGGCCCAGGTTAGATACCGACCAGTCGGTAGGTAGAATAGCATCGCCCCTTTCCCGCGTCAAGAGGGAAGTCAAGGGTTGTCAAAGCTCTTTAGAAATGTCCCCTTTTCTAACCTCGTTAAAAATGCCCCTTTTGGTCTTGTTCTCTTGATCTTTTTCCTGGCCGTGAGGCTTGGCCAAAGCGTAGCATGATGTTGAATAAGGCTTTAGCGGCGGCTTTACGGCGCTAACCCACGTCGATAGCATTGACCTCATGGCGAGGTGAACCCACGGCTACACCCACTCCGCGGGAAATTTCAACAGCCTGGTAGGGCATGGCCCATGGCTCCCTTATGCCTTCTGCCTACTGCTGCTGCTTTCTGCTCTCCCACGCCTGCTAAAATCCCAGGGGCTTTTCCAGATGCTTTGTCCAGAAATGCTGGCGGGCGGGAGATGCCAGAGGTATCGGCTTCATCTGTGCGGCGAGTTGCATGATCGTCAAATTTCCAACCTTGAAAGCCGGCCATTCGGGCAGGCCTTTCGCGTTGGGACTTCCGGTCATGGCAAAATCTGTCCAGTAAGCGGATATTTCGTGCGCCACCCGCCGGTCCGCCGGCCGCCAGGGACGGTCCATCAGCCGGAGATTGTCAAACACGTAAGGCACTTCGGAGGAGTGGAACACGCCGTATTCGGGATGCTGGGGCCAGGGAAGCAGTTGATTGAAGTAATAGGTATAAACCTGCGGGCTAAGGCGCTCCTGGCTTGCCGCCCATTTGTAGAGCGACACGCGGGCGCGGTCCTGCAGGGCGGAGCGGATGGCCGCAGCGGCCTGCCCGCTGTCCGTGGCGGGATAGAGCTTCTCGCATTCTGAAGACTCCGTCCCGCAGATCTCGCTGCATTGTCTTGTGGTAATCCTTCAGAGTCACAGCCGGCGCCGGGCCCGTGCCGTAGTAGCCGATTCCAATGTCCTCCGCCACCATGCCGTTGATCACCGGCACCTCGTGCTCAGGATGCCAGCCGGCGCGGATGACCCAGCCGTCCTGGATGGGAGCCCAGCGGGCTCGTCCCGAATCCTTGATGATTTTTTCGGCCGGCAGGGCGCGGAGTTGCGCAAGCGATTGGGCGCTGAGGCGCCTCGCGACTTCCTGGCCTTCCTTTTCGGCGGATGCCAGCGACCGCCCGCCGGTAATCACCCTGAATGGAAGGACTCCCGGGCCGCTCATGATGACGGCCCGCTCGAACAAGCCCTCGGCCAGCGGTGACTGCATCAGCAGCCAGACGCTCTCTGCTCCGGCGGACTGGCCGAAGATGGTCACCTGGCGCGGGTCGCCTCCAAAAGCGGCGATGTTGCGCTGTACCCAGCGGAGCGCGGCCATCTGGTCGAGCAGGCCGTAATTGCCGGAGGAATGATGCGCTGATTCCGCGGTCAGTCCCGGATAGGCCAAAAAGCCCAGGGGGCCCACGCGATAGTTGGCGTTCACCACCACCACGCCTTTTTGCGCCAGCGCCGAGCCATCGTAAATCTCCACGCTGCCGGCCCCGCTGGTAAACCCGCCGCCGTAAATCCACACCATCACCGGCCGAAGTTTTTCGGGCCGCTTCGCCGTGGTCCAGATGTTCAGGTAGAGGCAGTTTTCGCTGGGCTGGTTTCCGGAATTGAATACCCGCGTCCACGGGCCCATGCGTCCGGTGACGACCCTCTGCATGCACGGCGGACCGAATTGATCGGCTTTGCGCACGCCTTGCCAGGCAGCGGCCGGTTGCGGCGGACGCCAGCGCAGATTGCCCACCGGCGGCGCGGCAAACGGAATGCCCTTAAAAACTTCCAGGCCATGGCTGAGCGCCACTCCGCTGACGAGGCCGTCCTGCGTCGGGATGGGATGGGATTGCGCCCATGCCAGCGCCGGCGCCCAGAAGAAAAGCGCCAGCAAAGCGGCGCAGAGACGTTCCTGCAATATCTGTGTGTCTTGGATTCGTTCATGGAATTGTCCTCTCCTCCGGCCTCAGGCTGGTCTGCAATCTTGTGAGCGCGGCTGCGCAGACGCTTGCTTTGTAGTGTCTGCGTTCTAGCAAAGCATGACGTTCTTATTCGAGGTCATATTCAGCAGCCTTAGCGATACCTGCGGACCGATCAACCCAGCCGCCGCCTGCACTCGTCCAGAATTTCGGCGGTGCGGCTGGCGCCCACGCGCGTCACGCCCAGGGCGCGAACTTCCAGCAGTTTGTCGAGCGTGCGAACTCCTCCCGCGGCTTTCACCTGCACGCGCGCCGGGGAGTGCTGCCGCATCAGCTTCAGGTCTTCGATGGTGGCGCCGCCCGTGCCGTACCCGGTGGAAGTCTTCACCCAGTCGGCGCCCAGCTCGCCGCAAATCTCGCAGAGCCTGATCTTGTGCTGGTCCTGCAGGTAGCAGTTTTCGAAGATGACTTTCACCTTCTGCCCGGCGGCCGTGCGTTATCTCGATCACCGCGCCAATGTCCTGCCGCACGTAGTCCCAGTCCTCGCTCAGAACTTTGCTGATGTTCACCACCATGTCGAGTTCCTGTCCGCCGTCGTCGAGCGCGCGTTCTGCCTCCGCAACCTTGATCGCCGTGGTGTGGCCTCCGTGCGGAAAGCCGATGGTGGTGCTCGCCATCACCGTGCTTCCCTGCAGGATTTCCGCCGAGCGGCGGAGCGCGTAAGGCATGATGCAAACGCTCGCGCAGTCGTAATCGAGCGCCACCCGGCAGCCCTGTTCAAGATCCTCCGCGGTCAGCGTGGGATTCAGCAGGGAATGGTCGATCATCTTTGCGATGTCGTGATACGTGTAGTCCATGACAGTTCCCCTGTGGCGATGAATTCTTTCCGGCCCAACAGAATAACTCTAATTTGAGGTTTGCGCCCGCCCCATCCGGCGATGCCCGGCCCGCGAGTCAAAATACGCTCCGGCGGTCTTCGGCATCCGGTTGCGGCTGAACTTCGCAATTCTTCGAACGCATTTGAGGCTTGCCAATGTTTGACCCGGCGGGAGTATAATGGCCGCCATGCTACGACGCAAATTTTTTGGCAACCTGATCGCTGGAAGCGCTCTGGCCCCGCTGGCAGGGGCCTCGCAGCCGTCCCTGGAGCAGCCGGGGCAGGCACCCTATCTTGAACACCCTGCCAAGGGCCAGCCGCACAAGGGCAAAGTTCTTCTCGCCATCGAGGCGCACGCGGATGATGTCTCACAGATGGCGGGTGGCACGGTGGCCAAGCTCATCGAAGAGGGATACACGGGCTACCTGGTTCGCGCCACCAATGATGACATGGGCGATTCGCCCGGGCTCGGCATACCGGGCACCATCGGCGAAAACGTGCTCCGCAACGAGCACGACAACATCAATTTGGCGAAGGCCCTGGGCTGCAAGAGCCACTTTGACCTGAACTACAGCAACCATCGCATGGCCGACGTTTCGCTGAACGAAATGATCTGCCGGCTGATTCTGATCATCCGGCTGGTCCAGGCGGATACCGTGATTGGCTGGGACCCGTGGGGGCACGACGAAGAGAACCCTGACCATTACATGACCGCCAGGGCCGTGGAAGCGGCCTGCTGGATGGCCGGCCGTTCGCACGATTACCCTGAGCAGTTCGCCGCAGGCCTCAAGCCGAAGGAGGTCCAGGACAAATACTATTTCGCGCGCCGGCCGGAAATCACGCGCGTGGTGGACATCACCGCGCAGATCGACAAGAAAATAGACGCGAACAGAGCCAATACGGCGCAGGGCCCGGGCGGCCACCTCGGTTCACGCCTGCGGGCCAGCCTGGCCAAACGCAACCTGCGCCTGCCGCTGCTGGGCGATAATGACCTCGCCGCCGATCGCAACTACATCAGAGAATTTGTTTTGAAGCGCAACCGCGAACTGGGCGCGAAATACGGTGTTCAGTATGCTGAAGTGTTCCACTACATTCCGCCCGGCGCGGCCGGCGCCGACCTGGATCCGCGCATTGCGGCCTACATCAAAGAACACGCCGTCCCGTTAAAGTAATTCGGGCATTCCCCGATCTATTGCGCCTGCAGCTCGTAATGATGCGGCACCGGCTGGGCCGCGGAGTGAGCTTCGTCCACCAGCCTGTTTTGCCACTGCTCCAGGTTGGCCAGTATCTGGTTGATGTCACGCTGGGTGTCCGGGTTCTTGTCAATTCGCAGGGGCACCTGGATGGCTCGCCATCCGTAGAAGCGCACGTCCACGCGGTGCCACACCAGGGTCAGCACCTTGTTGGCCTGCTCCATCATGGGCGTGTCGTAACGCGCCAGGTTGATTCCCTGGGCGAGCTGCGCTTTGCTGAACGTTCCCACCGCGTTGCCGTCAATCTTCAGCGCGTAGCTTTCCGCCGCCAGGCCCGTCACCTTCAGCGTTTCCGAATCCAGATCCTCGTACATGTGCATCAGCCGCGTTACCAGTTGCGCCACCGGATTGATTTCCGTTCCCTCCAGCGGCGGCAGCTTCCAGAAGATTTGCGGCGTGTGCCGGCCAAACGGGTCGGGCGGAAACTGCGGCCACTGGGTGGAGTGCAGGGTCATGATGGGGTAGGGCAGCGCCTTGTCGGTCTGGGTCCAGGTGATGGTCTGCCCGGTGGCCGCGAGGCCCTTTACCTCGGTATTGACGGATTCTTTCACGCTGCCGCTTGCGTTGATCGCCACGCTGGTTACCGTCGCCGGCGCGTTCCAGGCTTCCAGCAGCAGTTGCGCCATGGCCAGTTCTCCGGTTGCGCCGGGATGCACCCGTCCGGGTATGATTTTCTCCGCCAACGCGTGGTCCACTTTGTCGGCTTCCTGCATCAGCTTTACCATCGGCGCGTTGAAGTCCACCACCATCAGGTGGTTCTCGGCCCCAAGCTGCCGCACGAATTGGCAGTAGTGCTGCAGAGTCGAGTTGTAGCCGCCCGGCTGGTTCGCCGGGTTGGTCGGGTAGGAGGGCGTCTGGGTCACGTCATCCCAGGGCGAGGGCTCAATCAGCACAATCTTCACGCCCGGCAGGTGCGATTGCATCTGCTGGATGATGTACCGGTATCCTTTTACGTAGGTGTCGAATACCGACTGGTCAAACGGCCGGTAGCTGGCGTCATTCATGCCCAGCATGATGGTGATGACGTCGGGCTTGTAAGGAAACACGTCGCGCTCCAGGCTCTCGTCTTCTGAGCTGACGGCCCAGTTGCCGGTCACCCGCGCGCCGCCCACCGCGGAATCGACAAACTTCACCTGCAAATTGGGAAACCGCGTGCGCACGTAGGTCTCAATCGCCACGGGATAGTAGCGCTGCTCGGTGATGCTGTCGCCATAAAAAAGCACCCGCTGGCCGTCATGAAGATAAAAATTCTTCGCCGCCGCCCACGCGGGCTGGGCCGCCGACAAAGCGAAAACGATCAATGCAAGTTGCCACCTGGAAAGTTTCACTCCGACCTCCTTGAATTTTGTCCGTTTCGGGTGAAGATGCATGCTGTGACAGGCAACCCCTTCCTCACCGCCGGCAAACGGGCCCACGCAAAACCTACCTTCATTTTTCAGGCTTGCGAAAGACCACGCAGTAGTTGTCATTGGGCCAGTCGGCGGGCTCGGAAACGAGCTGGAAACCGGCGCTGGTCAGTTCCTGGATGAGGATCTTTTTCGGCATGCCGTGTCCGCCCCGGTTGGCAGGTACACCCTCCACCGGCGGCAGCGATGAACGCGGTGGGAAGTCAATCACGGCCAGCATTCCGCCGGGCTTGAGCGACTGGAAAAGGCTGGCGTCCATCTTCTCCGGCTCGGTGAAGTGGTGATAGACGCGCCGCATGTAGATCGAGTCGCAGCACTCGGGCGGCAGGTTGGTTCCGGACTGCGAGCCTCCAAGCACCGTGATGTTGTGGGTCTTTACGTCGGTTGCCAGCTCTTTGAGGTGCGCGAGTTTTTCGGTGCTCACTTCCGTTGCGTAAACGTGGCCGGTGGGGCCCACGCGCCCCGCGGCGTCGAGCATCATCTCGCCCGCGCCGGCGCCGATTTCAGCCACCACGCTGCCCGTTTGCCATTTGAGCAATTGGGCCAGCCGCGCAGACTCCGCCTTATAGTCCTGCCCGCAGACGGGAAGGGCAAAGGTTGATAGCAGCAGGGCAATCAGCAGCAGGTTCCGTTTTGTTTTCATCACAACCTCCGGGGCATTGGATTATACCCGCTCATCTTTGAGGCATCCACGGGAAACTGCGGCAATGGTGATTAAGGCCGGCGGGCCCGGTGAATGACGCTTCCACGTAGTACTCCAGCAGCGGCGGGAACGAATAGCCCTCTGAGTGCCAGCCGCTCTTCATCGGAATGAGCGAAGAGCCATTTTGTAATTTTTACCCACTGTTTCAGAATTGGACACAATTTGCCCAAAGAAGAATTTTAAGCATCCCAATAATTTATTAACTTGTGTATTTTGTTATAGTTACAAATTTGTGATTTTTTGTCCCAAACGTCCCAAACGTCCCATTTTTGGGCTAGTTACGTTGCTATCTAGCCTACTTCATGGGGCCTATGTAATGGCGCAAACAGCGCCCTGTGTGCGTGGTTGAATCACCGAAAATCGCCACTGAAACCCCTCAGAAGGCCAGCTCAACCGCCCGCCCGCACCGCCGTGATGGGAAACGTCCCCGCGCACGACGCACGACACCCGCGCTTCCGTTCTTTCGACCCTCCACAGTGAGGAGAGGGCGTCTCGTCCCGCGAGGCGGCAGGACGGGTGACGGACCGCTTGCTTTTTCTGACGAATCAGCCACCGTGCATCACGTGATAAAGGGAGGAGTGGATTTCAGTGCATGGCGGGACCCTGGCAATCAAACGCCTACTGTTTACCCGGCTTGGCAGGCGTGGGGACGGTGTCGCCATTGTTCACCGGCGTTACTGCGGCGTCGCCCAGGTTTTTGGGAACGCTGATTTGCTTAAGGTCAACTGATTGCTGGACCTGATAGCCCCTTGTCAGTTCGCCCTTTCCTGGCTGATAACCCTCTTGGACCTTGTGTATTCGATCCTCGTCTTTCATAAGCTCACCTCGCCAATTTCGAAGAACTGAATTCGCTCCAAATCCTCCATCATAACCAGCGCCCCGGCCGTGATGGGAAACGTCGCCGCGCACGGCGCGCCGGAGGCGCCACCCGGCCAAGCGAAATCGCAGAGACAGAAACTGCCTCTGCGCCAGCCCCGTCGCAGGAATCGCGATGGGGAGGCCACGCTCATTGGTAGCCGCTGATAGAGCCGCCGTCAGTCCGCAGGCGGATCGGCTATGGCTACGCGCTGGGAGCACTTTCCGCGCCTGGGTAAGGCATGTTCAATTCCTTTGCCAATTGCGTCATTGCCTTCTTTACCTCCTCTTTTTCAAGCCGGGAATTGAGGGTCTCTGCCGCATTCCTAAATGTGTCGAGTTTTTTTCCGAGGTACCCGAGGACCGTTCCGACCCCAAGGGACAACACGAAAAATGCATGCAATCCTCCCAAGAGAAGCAGCCATGCGTTGTGCGGCAGCGCTGTGACCATTACGGGTATAAAGATAGAGATGACGAGAGCCTGGCCCCACGAAAGCCCGATCGAGAGGACATGTGCGACGCCGTAATAGGCAAAGGAAAACAGGAGGGAGATGTAGACATAGACGACAGCGAATGCGACAAAACCTAACGCCAAGACTGCCTGTGCAACAAATCGCTTGCTTGCAAGAATAGCAGCTGCCGTTTTAAGCCCTATCAGGATACCAAGCCACTTTCGGACTTCCGTCTGTTTGGTGCCCTCTGCTTTTTGCGAGGCCTCTAACACCTTTGTAATTAGCCCTTCGGCGTACGCCTCAAGCTTGCCTTCCAACCCCGAAAGCCACTTCATCGAAAACACGGTAAGGACCAGTATCTTCAATAGTGTTCTGAAGAGGTGGGCCATGATAATAGCCAGGGCGACCCAGACAAGCCACGGCCTTGAGGACAACAGGAGCAGGAGACCCCAGAGGAGCGTAAACTGACGGATAGGGCGCGACACATCCAGGGCAAGCCTCTTCCCAAAAGCCCGCCTTGTCCTTTTTCCCGAGGTCTTTGTTACAGATTGGGATGGTAGCACGGGGACCGTTTCGGTAGGCTCCTGCGCCGGCGCTACCAGAGCTGCTGACTCCTCCGGGAAGAACATTTTATAGAAAAGGCGAATTGCCCCTAATAGCAGTCGGATAAAGTAAAAGAGCAGGACGAAAGGGAAAACGTATATGTACCCCAAGTCGAGCGCAAACTTAGACAGCCCGTAGCTCCAAAGCACTGAGAGAAAGGCGAGAATCAGTATGAGTACCGCCTCGGACTCTGTTAGGTTAATCGCTGCCGCCCACCTGCCGATTGGAGGTTGGTAGATAGGAAGGATCATCAGAGCGTGCGACCAGATTACGGTTGCTGCGAGTAAGCGTATTAGCCAGCGAATCTTCGGAAGCAACATTGTCGTTTAATGCGCCCGGTAGCGCTGATCCTTTCCTTTTGCCTCGTGGGCACCAAATGGTAGCCGCAGACAGACGCCTCCTGTCCGTTGGCGTTGCGAGCTACAAGACTTGCAGGCCCCGTTTAGCTTTCCGCCGGCCCTTCTTCGCGACGGGGATGAGCGGGGCGGTGAGCTTTTCATAGAGCGCGAAAAGGTGCTCGACCCGCTGCCGGTCATTTTGAAATGGTTGTGGCCGGTAGCATAGGTCAACGGCCCGGTCCAGCTCTGCGTGCGCTTTGACCAGGGCAGGAGGCATCGCCAGCGGGTCGTAAAGATCGGCCAGCGTATCGTCCGGAAACTCCTTGCGTGCGCTCAGCACTGCATCGGCGCCGGCTACAACTGCGGCCTGGTTCTTTTCGCTGGGCTTTTCGGGCCAGGGAAAGTTGTTGTAGACAAGAGTTGTGGAATAACGATATCTGGATTCCAGACGCCCGCAGACCTGGCGAACCCACGCCATGTGCATCCCTGACGAGAGGACTCCGAAATGGTAAAGGCTGGCGCAAGTGATCGCAGAGCAGCTATCGTGAACGATAAAGGACGGCTCGAAGTAGCCGAACGGAATGTACCGCCGTAACTCGGATGTATGCCGGGGGACCAAGAGGAATTGCGTGCTCGGCTGGCGAATTTCTGCAAACAAGGTTGGCCGCGCCGCTAGATGACGGGTTGGCTCTTTCCTGCTCGCTAGCCGAAATTCCCGAACCGCCTCCACTCGCTTCCTTAACCCCGGAATGTTAAGAATGTCCGAGGGCGGCGCGTCGACAAGCCATAAACACCAGCGCGGAATCGAGTGCAGATATTCGTCGGCGCAGAGCATGTGGCGCAAGTACTTTTGCGCGCCGGGGTTTTCTGCGAGGAACTTCTCACGGTCACCTTCCTCCACGATCAGATGTCCGCCGTCCGCAGGTTTGCTGCCATAGCCGCAGGCTGGCACATGAGAAATGGGTTTCCTTCTAGTTGCAATGGCAAAGTCTGGGCCTTCCACGAGATACGGACTGATGTTTTTCGCGGGGTGAATGGTTACGGCCTCTTTCCCCGAGTCATATTCGTAGATGCGTTTGTTGGCTGTATTGAATGCTCCGAACCCAATTATGACAACATGAACGTGCGCTTTCCCGCGAGCTTCACTTTCCCATTTGAACGTGCGATGGGCGAAATGGATCTTCAAATCGAAATGCTGAAACAACGGATTCCAAAGAGCCGCGACTTGCTCGCCCTGGCTAATCGAGTTTGTAGAAACGAATCCGACCGGAATCTGTGTTCCCTGAATGTATTCGGCTGCCTTCCGATACCAAGCGGTCACATAATCGAGAACGCCGATACCAGCAGTCCGGTCCCATACGAGCCTCATGTCCTTTTCTTGTTCGGCGGTCATCAGGTGTTTCCCTACGAAAGGGGGGTTCCCAAGGACGAAGTTGCATTCCCCGGGCGGGAGAACATTATTCCAATTAAGCCGTAGCGCATTTTCACAGGCAATGGTTGGTGATTTCTTGAGCGGGAGGCGCACGAAGTATTGTCCGAATGCTTCGGAAAGGCGATTGTTCATCTGGTGGTCCATCAGCCACATCGCAACTTCCGCGATGCGCACGGGCCATTCGCTGATTTCGATGCCATAAAAGGCGTCCACGTCGATCAGGGAGAGGGGAAGCATCCCAGATCCCTGTTGAGCTTCGCGGTAAAGTATCTGGAGAATTTCTATCTCCAGCAGGCGCAGCTCGCGGTAGGCAATTACAAGAAAGTTGCCGCAACCACATGCCGGGTCCAAAAAGCGAAGCCCGGCCAGCTTCTCATGGAACCGCTTTAACTGACTCTTATTGCTTTTGACGCGCTCAAACTCCGCGTGGATGTCGTCGAGAAACAGCGACCGAATAACCTTCAGAATATCCCGTTCGCTGGTGTAATGCCCGCCGATCTGCCTGCGCTCCTTGTCGTCCATTACGGCCTGGAAGAGCGAACCGAAAATAGCGGGCGAAATTCGAGACCAATCGAAGCGGGTGCAGGCAAGCAGGGCGTTACGCATGTCGCGGTTGAAATCCGCGAAATCAAGCTTTTCAGCAAACAGGTTCCCATTCACATACGGAAACGCGGCAAGCGTTTCGTCGAGGTTCTTTTGGCGGTTTTCCCTCGGAGTGTCAAGAACTTCGAAGAGGCGGGCGAGGTGCAGGCCGAGGTCGGAGCCGTCCTCCGCCGTGCGGTTCTCCAGATAGAGCCTGAACATTTCCCGTTCGTCAAAAATCCCCGTGTCCTCTGCGAACAGGCAAAAGAGGATTCGGACGAGAAAACGCTCAAGCTGGTGACCCTTGTACCCGCCAGCCTCAAGTGTGTCGTGCAAGCCGCCCAGAATCTCAACGGCCCTGATGTTGATCGGGTCTTGTTCCTCAAACTTGTGCTGCTTGTATCCGGGGATGAACGCGAAGGCGTGTATGTGCTGGTGGAAGTCGGCAAGCGGGAAATCAAGCGTTTCGACGCGTCTGTCGTTGAAGAGCGGCAGATTTTCACTATCCTCGGGTTCCAGATCATACAGGGCAATGCGCGCAAAGTCGGAAACGATGACATAACGGGGAATTTCATTCTCGCGGCCCTCGCGTGCGAGGTCCTGAATATAGCGGAAAGCCTGCGACTCCGCCTTGCCCAAGTCCTTGCCGTGACTCTTGTGCTCAACCAGTAGCGTGCCATGCCAGAACAGGTCAATGTAGCCGTAGTCGCCGGAAAGCTTCCTCACCGGTTCCTCAAAGCTGGCTACGGTCCGGCGGCGCATGCCGAAGACGTTGAAGAATTCGTTCCAGAAGGTTTGCTTCTCGGCTTGTTCGCGCTTAACTCCAGTCCAGTCTTTCGAAAAGGCAATCGCGCGGTGGCGTATCTCGTTCCAGGATATTGGCACGCGGGGATTATACCAGAGCGGATAAGCCTCTCATCGGTTTTGTGCCGTGCGTCTTTTGCGGTCGGCGGGTGGCGCCCCGATGGATCGGGACTTTCAGCGAACCTGAGGGAGGTTAGAATGGCTGGGTGATTTGTGCGGGAAGACTGCGGGCCGTGTTCCTGGCCTGTCTCCAGCCGGCGGACCGAAAATTCTGAAGAAAATGGGGGGGCAAAGGCCTCCCCTACCAAGAACACTGGCGTGCAGAGACAACTGCCTTTGGGAAGCGGCGTGGGAGAAGGGACCTTTGAGCTGGAAACCGGCCGGCCACGGCTTTCTCAACATGCGAGTTAACCGAGGCCGGTTGCTTCTTAGTGGCTTATGGATGCTTTTGCGATGAAGTTGTTGATGTTGCGGTTCAGTACCGGCTCGGTTTTCGGGTTGAGGTAGAGCATGTGCCCG
Organism: uncultured Acidobacteriota bacterium; assembly: GCA_963783155.1. Classification (GTDB taxonomy): domain Bacteria; phylum Acidobacteriota; class Terriglobia; order UBA7540; family UBA7540; genus SCRD01. The sequence goes on from CAWANC010000006.1 coordinate 807,092, forward strand.
CAGTCGTAATACTTTGTCGTGATGCGGTCCCAGGCATCCTTTGGCAGGTCGGTATGCCGCAGGGTGTATTCCGTGGCGAAGAAGGGAGTCGCCATGTCGAAGTAGCCGTTGTTGAACATCACCTCCAGGCCGGGATCATTGTTCATGGCGCGGGCGAGCGCCGGGGCGACGTTCAGGAACATGGCTCCCTGTCCCAGAAGGTCTTCAACGGGTGGGCTGTATTTCCAGTCCCAGGCTCCGTTCACCTTATAGCTAAGCTGGATGTAATTTTGCTCGCTGTGGTAATTCAGCCGCCGCTCGAGATAGTCGTTAAAGCTGGCGGTCAGTGCACCCCACATGGCGCTGGCGGAGGCGTCCTGGCTTCCCGCGCCGCCGATGGGCAGCAGCGGCTGGAGCTGGTCAATGGTGTAACGTGAATCGTAACGGCCGGTCGACTCGTCCGCTTGACCCAGCAGCTTGCGCCGGAAAACCGGCGCGGAGACCCGGAGATGGGCCTGCAGCCAGAGGGAAGCCGGCAGGCCCGTGAATCCCGCAAGCTGATTGGCGATGGACTGCCGCTCAGCATCGCTAAGAGCTGAGCCTTTGAACAGCGCCGTGGCGTAAGGTCCTTCAGCAAAAGCCTCCACCTTTTTGACAAAGTCGGGCAGGCTGGCAGGCTGCGGCTTCAGCCGGTGATGGTACCAGGCCGCGGCTGCGTAAGAAGGAAGAAAGAGGATGAAGGGCAGGTCGTCCCCGGGCGCAAAGGTGATGGTTGGAAAGTTCAGGACCGTCGAGCACATGATGACTCCGTTCAGGTAGACGCCGCCATCGGCCAGCTCCTGTGCCAGCACCGCCGAACGCGTGGTGCCGTAGCTTTCTCCCAGCAGGAATTTGGCCGAGCCCCAGCGGTGATATTTTGAGATGTATTGCTCGATAAACTGCGTGAAGGCGTGGGAGTCCTGCTTGACGCCGTAAAACATCTTATCCGTTCCCTTGGGCGGAATGATGCGGCTGTAGCCGGTGCCCACCGCGTCAATAAACACCAGGTCTGTTGTGGCCAGCAGGGTGTCCGGGTTGGGTTCCATTCGGTAAGGCGGGCGGACCGCGACGGTGCTGCCCGGCTGCGGCCAGACGATCTTTCGCGGGCCGAAGCCTCCAAAATCCACCAGCGCCGAAGCGCCTCCCGGTCCGCCGTTGTAGGCGAAGGTCACCGGACGCGAAGCCGGATCGCTGACGCCGTCCCTGGTATAGGCAATGTAAAAAACTTTGGCGGTTGGCTCATCCTCGTCGTTGTGCAGAATGATGGTTCCGGCCGTCGCCGTGTAGGGGACCTTCTTGCCCGCAGTCTCCACCGTGTGATGTGTTGAAACAGCACGGGCCTCCGGCTTCGCCGCTGACTCCTCCTTTGCAGGAGTCTCTTTTGCCTGGGGCGAAGGTTTGGAAGTCTTCTTTTGAGCCGCTCCTGAGAAAGGAAAGCTCATGATCAAAACCAGACACCACAGGACTGCACGCATGGATGGTTCCTCCAACCTTACTTTTGATTCAGAAAACCCCAGTATCCGCTTTGCGGTAGCTGCTTAAGATACACCGGGTGGACAGCCTCCGGCAAACAGCTCTACCGGGTGAATTTGCATTTTCAAAACAGGACCCGGCCGCGCTGCTTCTTCCGCGCATGAGTCGACGGGTGTTCCTTCCGAAAACCGGGGATGGAGACGATAGATTGGCTGCCGGTAAGTTGCGGACGGGATTGATGAAAAACTGGTTCCACTGACGAAGATCATCAGCAACTGCGTTTCTTTGCCTGGCTTGCGTTGCAGTGTTCGAGGGTCTATACTTTATTGGAGAGTGGTTGCGGTGGGCGCAAGCCCACTTTTTTGTTGGGGCCAGGATTGCCCGTTTCGCCGGGTCTCAACGGACGGCGAATCCACCCGTACCTTACGAATGATCGTTGATCTGGAAAAGATCGAAGCCATCGCAGAGCGCGTAGCCGCTGGCGAAGGGCTGACGCTTATTGATGTTGAGCTCAAAGGGGGAAGGTCGAATCCTCTGCTCCGGGTCTATGTCGACAAGCCCGGCGGAGTTACACACGCGGATTGTGCGCTCGTCAGCGAGCAAATGAGTGCTATCCTTGATGTGGAAGACCCCTTCCCGGGAAGTTTTCTCCTGGAGGTTTCGTCGCCCGGCCTGGACCGGAAGCTGGTGAAGCCGCGGGAGTATCGATACTTTGCGGGACGGCGGGCCAGGATCGTGCTGCGAGAGCCTCTTGAGGAGCGGAAGGTTTTTGAAGGCAGGCTGGCGGGCTTTGACGAAGGTCGAGTCAGGCTAGGCCTGGACGACGAAAAGATAGCGGAATTTGAGCTTTCAAATATTTCGAAAGCCAGGTTGCTCCCCGAGTTGTAGCCGGGGAATGAGTTGCTGGGGCGACTCGGATGTGCTCAGGCCAGGCGTTGTACTGGCGGGGGGAAGGCAACTGGAGGGAAATGGTGACGAGCAGTCTTCTGTTTCAGACAATTGACCAGTTGAGCCGGGAAAAGGGCATCGATCCCGAAATTGTGGTTGCTGCCGTGGAAGACGCCATCCTGGTGGCAACCCGGAAGTACTACAAGAGCGTGGAGGACCTGGAGTCGCGCTTTAATAAGGAAACCGGCCACGTGGAAGTGTTTGCGGTCAAGAAAGTTGTGGACCAGGTTGCCGATCCTGACCATGAAATTTCACTGGCCGAAGCGCAGAAACTGGACCCGGAGGCTGCTGTTGAATCCGCGGTGCGGATTCCCAAGGCCACGGATGTGCTGGGCCGCATTGCGGCGCAGACGGCGAAGCAGGTGATCTTCCAGAAGGTCCGCGAGGCTGAGCGGGACACTGTTTACGCGGAATACAGCCAGCGGATTGGTGAGCTCATCAACTGCACGGTGAAGCGCATGGAGGGGTCTGACGTCATCCTGGATCTGGGGCGGACGGAAGCTCGCATGCCCCGGCGGGAGCAGTCGAAGCTGGAGACTTATCAGATCGGCGACCGGGTTCGGGCCGTGATCACGCTGGTGGACCGCGCCGCCCGCGGTCCGCAGGTGATTGCGTCACGGGCTGATTCCAACCTGGTGCGGAAGCTTTTTGAGATGGAAGTTCCGGAAATCTACGATGGAACGGTTGTGATCAAGGCCATCGCCCGCGAGTCCGGCGAGCGCACCAAGGTCGCGGTATACTCGCGAGACCCGGACGTTGACTGCGTGGGCGCCTGTGTCGGAATGAAGGGCATGCGTGTGCAGTCTGTGATTCGCGAACTGCGCGGGGAAAAGATTGATATCATCGAATACAATGAAGACCCGGTGACTTTTGCCGCCAACGCTCTCAGCCCCGCCAAGATCAATCACGTATCCATCGTGGACATCGAGCAGAGGCATCTGGAAGTCATTGTTGACGATTCGCAGCTTTCCCTGGCCATTGGCAAGAAGGGGCAGAACGTTCGCCTGGCCGCCAAGCTGCTGGGCTGGCAGATCGACATCAAGAGCGAAGAGGAAAAACGGCAGGAGATCGAGTCCCAGATGGCCGCCATGGCCCTGCGTGGAGCGCCGATTGCAAACCTCGAAGGGCTGGGCGGGAAGACCCTGGAAAGACTGCGTAGCGCGAATATTGAGACCGTGGAAGAGCTGGCCCAGATGACCCCTGAGGAGTTGATGCAGATTCAGGGCATTGGCGACAAGACGATTGAACGCATCCGGCTCGTGGTGACGGATTACTTCGAAAAAGGTCAGGAAGCGCTGGCGCAGGCTGCCCTTGAGGAAGAGCAGGCTGCCCTTGAGCAGGCGGCCCTTGAACAGGCCGCGGCTGAGGAAGAGCAGGCGGCCCTTGAACAGGCGGCTGCTGCTGCTGAGGCTGCTGAGGCTGAACAAGCCCTTTCGGAGACCGGGGAACAGGTTGCCGAGGCAAGTAGATCGGCAGAAGACGTGAGTGAGCTGGAACAGGCTGAAGAAACCGAGGAGGCTGTTGCCGTTCAGTCTGAGGAAGAAGCCGGTGAGCCAAAAGAAGCCGGGGAAGCGGTTGCTGCCGAGTCTGAGGAAGAAGCCGGAGAGGCAGAGGCGGTCGCCGAATCTGATGAGGAAGAATCAACCAAGCCCGAGGGGGGTGCCGAGAAAGAGAAGATTGAAGGGGCTACCGAGGGAAAAGGTTGAAATTGTGATTGATCGTGCTGCGGGATGTGCACCCGGAGTGCATTTCCTGCGGCGCAACGGCGCAAAGATTGTCGGAAAGAGGTGAAATGGGTAGTATCCGAATCAACGAGCTGGCACGGGAACTGGAGGTGAAGAGCCGGGCGATTCTTAACTGTCTCTCTGAGATCGGCATCACCGAGAAGAAGTCGCACTCCAGTTCGCTCGATCAGGAGTGGGCGGATAAAGTGCGAGCATACTTTCGTGGCGAGCGAGAACCTTCTGAGTCTGCGGCCCCGAAGCAGGCACAGGCTGCTCCCGCCAAGGCTGAGCCACGTCCTCCAAAGACCAGCCCGCCCGCTGCGGATGCTCCCAACCCGCCCGCTGCGGATGCTCCCAACCCGCCCGCTGCGGCTGCTCCCAGCCTGCCCGCTGCGGCTGCTCCCAGCCTGCCCGCTGCGGCTGCTCCCAACCCGCCCGCCAAACGCCCGGAAACTCCGATGGCGCGCCAGTCATTCACAAGGTCGATTGCGGAAATCAAGGCGGCAGCGAGAAAAACCGTGGCGCCCCATCCTCCAGCACGTCCGGCGCCAGCTCATGGCGCACCCTCGTCGCCGGGCGCATCGCCAGAACAGGTAAAGCCCAGGCCGGCCGCCGTCATTTTGCCCGGTCGAGGAGTGCCCGTTCGTCCGGGATCTTCCCAGCCGGTTGCCAAAGTGGATGAAACAGCTGCTCAGAAGTCCCATTCTGCCTCTTCGCCTGTTGCCAGAATTCCCGGGAAAGGAACGGAAGCCGCCGCGCCCGCTGCGCAAGCCAAATTCGGCAAGGCAGCCCGTCCTTCCAAACTGCCGCCTTCCAAGCAGCCGATTTATCCCACTGCGGGGCTGCCGAAGGCTGTTCCGACGCGTACTCACAGTCACCGTCGGCCCGGCGATCCCCGCCCGATGCATCCCACCGCGCGTCCTGCAACCGGTGCTGCAGGAACGGGGAGAGCCACGGGGCGCAAGAAGATTGTTGTGCCGAAGATGGACCGGCGCTCTGCTGCTCCAGCGCAACCTGCGGCGCCGGAAGAGGTCCAGATTACCCGTACCATTACGATCACCGAAGGGGTCAGCATCAAGGAGCTTTCCGAAAAGCTGGAAGTCCGCGCGAAAGACGTTCTGAAGAGACTTCTGGAGAAGGGCGTTTTTGCCACCATCAACCAGACGCTCGACAGTGAGAACGCGTCGGAAATTGCGCGGGCCTTTGGCGCGGAAGTCAAGGTCATCAGCTTTGAAGATGAAGTCTTTCGTGACGATGAAGAAGAGGACCGCAAGGAAGACCTGTTGCCCCGTGCCCCCGTTGTCACGGTGATGGGGCACGTTGATCACGGCAAGACCTCGCTGCTGGATGCCATTCGAGAAACGAAAGTCGCTTCCGGCGAAGCCGGCGGTATCACGCAGCACATCGGCGCTTATGAGATTGAGACGCAAGGCCGGAAGATTGTTTTCCTGGATACGCCGGGCCACGAAGCCTTCACGCTAATGCGCGCCCGTGGAGCCAAGGTGACGGACATTGTGGTGCTGGTGGTTGCTGCGGACGACGGAGTGATGCCTCAGACCCTGGAAGCCATTAACCACGCGCGCGCCGCGCAGGTCCCCATTCTGGTGGCGATCAACAAGATTGACAAGCCGGACGCTATGCCGGACAGAGTGAAAAAACAGCTCGCTGACCGCGGCCTGGCCCCTGAAGACTGGGGCGGAGACACGGTGCTGGTGGAGGTTTCCGCAAAACAGCGGAAAAACCTGGACGTTCTGCTGGAGATGATCCTGCTGGTGGCTGACATTCAGTCGCTGAAAGCCAATCCGGACCGGTTGGCCTCCGGGACGGTTCTGGAAGCCAAGCTGGACAGAGGGCGCGGCCCGGTGGCCACGATTATTGTGCAGAACGGGACTTTGCGGGTAGGCGACTCGTTTATCGTCGGCGCCATCTACGGAAAAATACGAGCGATGTTCAATGACCGGGGACAGCCCATCATTGATGCCGCACCGAGTACTCCGGTTGAAATCCTGGGATTGGAAGATGTCCCGCAGGCCGGGGATCGCCTGCAGGCCATTGAGGATACATCCAAGGCGCGGCAGATTTCCGCGCACCGGCAGACCAAGCTTCGGGAAGCGGCGCTGGCGAAGAGCTCGCGGCTGACTCTGGAGCAATTGCACGAACAGATGGCGGCGGGCGAAGTGAAGGAACTGGCTCTGATCATCAAGGCAGATGTTCAGGGGTCCGTCGAAGTTCTTGCGGATACGCTGGGCAAGCTGGGCAATGAAAGAGTCAAGACCAAGGTGATCCATGCCGGCGTTGGAGCCATCACCGAAACCGACGTTCTGCTGGCCTCGGCTTCCAATGCGGTGATTGTCGGGTTCAATGTGAGGCCGGAGCGTAAGGCCAATGACCTGGCCCAGCTTGAGAAGGTTGATATCCGCCTTCACACGGTTATTTACGAGGTGGTGGAAGAAATCAAGAAAGCCATGTCCGGACTTCTTTCGGCCATCTTTAAAGAGATCATGCAAGGCCGGGCTGATGTCCGTGACACCTTCCGCATTTCCAAGGTGGGCACCATTGCCGGGTGCTACGTGCAGGAAGGGAAGGTGACCCGGGAATCCAAGATCCGCGTGTTGCGCGATAACGTCGTGGTCCATGAAGGCCGTGTGCATTCCGTCCGGCGATTTAAGGAAGACGTGTCCGAGGTCAAATTCGGAACAGAATGCGGAATCTCTGTCGAGAACTTTAATGACATCAAAGTCGGGGACGTGCTCGAAACCTATACGCTCGAGCGCATGATGGAACCCGCCATAGTCTGACGAGGTGATGGGCCAGAATGCCAGTCGGCCTCCTAACCCTCGAGATTCATCTGTCGTATTCACACTCACTCAAGGAGAAGCGAGCAGTCCTGCGCAAGATCCGGGACCGACTCCGATCCAGGTTTAACGTCGCTGTGGCGGAATTGGACCATCGTGACGTGTGGCAGGTTGCAACTCTCGGGGTTGTTTCCATTTCCGACAGTCAGCCGCTTCTGGATGCTCTGCTGCGTGACGTCCTTCGCGAATCCGAAAAGATTCTGGGAGACGATGTCGCCGGCCACGAAATTGAAATGTTTTAGTACCGGCTGCGAGTAACGGCAATATTGCAGAGATTTGTTATGACTGTTCCCGGACGGCGCCAGGCGAGACTGCAGGACCAGATTCGCATGGAAGTGGCCGGAATGATCGAGTTGGAACTGAAGGATCCCCGGATCGGCTTTGCCACCGTCACGCGGGTTGATCTGAGGCCTGATTTTGGGTCTGCGCACGTCTGGGTGTCCGTGGCCGGCGAAAAGGAAGCCCGGGAAGGGACGCTCGAAGGGCTTCGGTCCGCCGCCGGGTATCTTCGGCACGAACTCAGCCTGAGGCTCAGATTGCGCCGTGTTCCAGAGCTTGTTTTCGTGCTGGACGACAGCGCTGAAGACGTGCACAGGATCGAAGACCTTCTCGACCAGGCCCATAAGAACCCATAAGCATTGAGATGGCATCAGCAGGGAAAGTGAGTCCTTGCGCGCCATTTGCCGAAAGGCCGGCTGTGCACGACTTGAACGCTCTCATGAAACAGGAAATTCCAGGGGTTTTGATTATTGATAAACCCTCGGGCATGACGTCCCACGATGTCGTCGCACGCGTTCGACGGCTGCTCGGAATCCGGCAGGTGGGGCACTTCGGCACCCTGGACCCCTTTGCCACCGGCGTGCTTCCGCTTTCGGTTGGAAAGGCGACTCGCTTTGCGCAGTTCTATCTGAAGTCCCGAAAAGCCTACGAAGGAACCATGCGGCTCGGGTTTTCCACGGACACTTACGATGGTACGGGAAAGCCCACGTCCGAAGAGACCGCTGCTTCTGTTGAGGCAGAGACCCTCGAAAAGCTGTTTCAGGAATTCACCGGGCGGCTCTTGCAGACGCCACCCCCGTATTCCGCCAAGCGGATTGGGGGCAAGCGAGCTTACGAACTTGCCCGCCAGAACAAACCGGTCCATCTATCGCCGGTGGAGGTGGAGGTTTACGCTCTGGAACTGTTGTCGTTCGATGGGTCCCGCGCCACCTTCGCCGTGGAGTGCGCAGGCGGAACGTATGTTCGCTCGCTTGCCCATGACATCGGGCAAAGGCTGGGTTGTGGGGCCCACCTGGAGGGTTTGCGCCGGAAGGCTGTAGCGGAGTTTACCCTGGAAAAGTCGGTGACCCTGGAGGCGCTGGAGGAAGCGGTCCGAGAGCAGGAATTGGAAAAATGCATCGTTCCCCTGGAGGCGCTTCTTCCGGATTGCCCGGAACTGATTGTGCGCGGCCGGGAGGAAAAGAGCGTCCGCCACGGACACAAGTTTGAGCTGGCGCAGACGGAGCGCTTTGGGCGGGGAACGGGACGCGTTCAAGCGATTTCTTTATTAAAAATCATGAACCCGGACCGCCGGCTGATTGCCATAGCGCGGCACGTTACAGGGAGCATCTATCATCCCGACCTCGTATTGGTTTAGTCTGTTCAGTTTTCATTGGTTTTTCAGGGAATGGGGAGCAGCTTTTTACTCTGCCGGCCCGGTTGCGGACCGCCCATGGCGTGCCTCTATCGTCGCCACCGGGTTCCTGTTTTCCGCCCTGACTCACCATAAGATTCTGCGAGAAGGATATGCAACTTTTCCTGTTGGGATTCGGGCTGGGTGTGGTAGGCGGATTGCTTCCCACACCTCTACATTTGATTGCATTAACCCAGATGACGCTCAAACACTGGGGACGGGCCGTCTGGGTCCTGGTTGCTCCACCCACAGTTATTGATGCTCTCTTTTTCCTCATTGCTTTTTTCTTTTATCAGCTCATTCCACCTGCTGTTGCCCATTACACCTCTTACGCCGGCGGCGTGGCGCTGGCAGGTTTCGGAGCCTACCTTCTGTGGGAAAATCCCCGGAAGGGCCAGGAGAAAAAGGCGTGCTCCTGGAAGCTGAGTTCCGGAAGCCTGGCGCTGGCCACACTGGTGGAAGCCAGCGCCCCGGGCACCTGGGTCTACTGGCTGGCCATCGCCGGCCCGATTATCGCCGAAGGCCGCGTGGAAGGCTACGGGCACATCCTGCCGTTTTTTGTGGGCAGCCTGATCGGCTATTACGGCGCCTCGTTCTTATCGGTATGGCTGATGGCCTGGGGGGCAGGAGCCCACAAGAGCGTCAGCACAATTCTTTTTTTTGCCGCCAACACTCTCCTGATTGTGCTGGGTATATTGTTCATCGTGCGGGAGTATTTTGTCGGTTAGGCGGTTTTCAGTGAATTCCAGACAGGGCTTGTTCTTTTGCGTCAAGTCAATGACGTATCATTTGACCGGGCTATCGTTTTCCTGATAAATTCGAATGTTTCAGCCTCAGGCTTAGCTCTCTGTGGGTGGCCTGGCGCAAAGACCCGGCATGTGTGGTCTGTAACTGCCCACGAACTGCATATTCTTAAATAGGAGAAACAAGAGAAATGGCTACAGACGGTCAGGGAAGAATTGGAATCTTAACGGGGGGCGGAGATTGTCCCGGATTGAACGCAGTGATTCGCGCTGTGGTTCGACGCGCTTTCATGCTGAAATACGAAGTCTACGGAATCAAGAATGGATGGCTGGGCCTTGTGAAAGGCACTATAGAGCCTCTTGATCTGATGAAGGTCTCAGGCATTCTGCCCCGCGGGGGCACCATCCTGGGAACATCCAGGACGAACCCTTTGAAGAAGGAAGAAGACAAGAAAGCGCTCCTGGCCAACATGGAGAAGTTCAAGCTTGATTACCTGATTGCGATCGGGGGCGAGGACACGCTGGGTGTGGCTCGCCAGCTTGCGGCGGAGGGCGTGAAAGTCGTCGGCGTACCCAAGACGATCGATAATGACGTCGAAGGAACCGATCAGACCTTTGGTTTTGACACCGCGGTCACGATTGTGACCGAAGCCATTGACCGCCTTCATACCACAGCCGAGTCGCATCAGCGTGTGATGGTTGTTGAAGTCATGGGCCGCCACACGGGTTGGATTGCAGTGGTAGGAGGTCTGGCCGGAGGCGCTGATTGCATCCTGATCCCGGAACATCCCATGGCTATCGATGAGATTTGCGAGATCATCCAAAAACGGCACAAGCGGGGCCGCCTGTTCTCGATTGTGGTGGTGGCAGAAGGTTTCAAGCTGGAAGGCGTGGAGGAGGTCGTGACCAAGGACCAGAAGCTTGACCAGTTTGGCCACGTCCACCTGGGCGGAGTTGGAGAAGTGATCGCCAACGAAATCGAAAAGAGGACAGGCTATGAGACCCGCGTGACCGTCCTGGGCCATGTCCAGCGGGGAGGCTCGCCCACAGCCTTTGACCGCGTCCTCGGCACTCGGTACGGCGTGAAAGCGGTTGATCTGCTCCACGAAGGCAAGTATGGAAACATGGTTTGCCTGAGGGGGAACAAGATTGAAGACATCCCGCTCAAAGACGCCATGACCAAGCTGAAATTCGTTGACCCGGCGCTGATCCAGACGGCAGAGATATTTTACGGATAGGAATTGCCGGAAGCCGGATACCCACGGCCGTTTCAGTATCTGATGGGCTCGCCAATGGCCTTGCGGTTGGCGGGCCGTATACGGGAATCCGGGAAGACTGCCTTGCGGTCAACACGTTAGCGCAGTGGGAAGGGGTCCTTCTGTTTAACGCTGGACTGCGATGGCGGGGGCGGCGGCTACGGTGCTGCGGCTGGTCAGAACGAAAATTTCAGCAGCCATATCTTCAAGGACGGCATCAGGAAGGGCCGCCAGTTCCTCACTGAATCCCAGAATCGTTTCCTTCGTCAGCAGGTCCAGATCGTGATAGTAGAGGTCCATCTGCGACAGGGTGCTTTGAAAGCTCTCAGCGTCCGTTCCTGTCCGGCCCCTGACCTCCTCAAAGCTCTCGTTGAGCAGTGCAGTTGCGCGGCGCAACAATCGCAATTGCAACTGGAACCGAAGCTTGGAACGAAAGACAAACTGCTCCAATGCCCCATGCTGTTTCAGCATCTCGGTCACTGGGTGTGAACGGAAGGACACCGGGTCAAGGCTTCGTGCTTCGATGGGATACTGGACTGTTGGGAGATACTTGAGGGAGAGGTTTTGCAGATTGATAACCAACTCAACCAACCGCTCCCGCTCGCTGTTAAAGATGCCGAGCATACGGCGGGCAGTCTCAGGATTTCCGGCCGCCAGTTCATCGATGGCGTCGTTCAGCACCACTCCCAGAATAGCCGTATGGGCGTCAATTTCTGAGAGCAGGGGTGCACAGAGAGGGTTGTTGGCGGGTCTTCGAAAGCGCGGAGCCGCCTGCTCGGGGACCGCGTTCCGTCCCATCTGGAGGATTCGCCGGAGCACCAAGGCGACCACCAGGAGAATGCCGATTTCGAGAATCCATACCATAAGCGTTCTTTAATATAGGCGAACCATTGTGCGATTGCAAGATCAAAGTAGCCTATTTTGTGAAAAAATTTGCAGCTTTTCGGCTACCTATGTGTCTATTGATTCTTGAATTAACAGTCATTTCCGGTGAACTGCCTTTGTGCGGAAAGCGTCTATTCTTGACACTTTTTCGTGCCGGTACCTATAATGCCTTTTTCAGATTCCAACGGTTCATCACGGTAACGCTATCCCGAGGGTGGGCTAGGTGGCTCAAGCCGTTAGCTGAAACGCCTTTGATTTGTGTCGGCTGTCGCCAATTGACTTCCGCCTGAGCGGGTGCCGCCCCAGCGGATTGAAAGTTTCAGAAGCAGGAGTTTATTAACTTGTCAATATCAAGCAACGAGAGCCAGGACCTGGTTCTGCAACGGGAAAAGAAACTCAAGGCCATTGAAGCCCTGGGTTTTGAGCTCTACCCGCGAAAATTCGACTTCAGTCACACTCTCCCGCAGATTCTGGACGAATATTCCGCTCGGACGGCCGAGGAACTGGATGCCAACAAGGTCCCGGTAAGGATTGCCGGGCGGGTGATGACCATTCGGCCGCACGGTAAGGCCGGATTTGCTCACCTCCAGGGGGAAGGCGCCCGGGTGCAGATTTATGTCCGTCTGGACGCGGTGGGCGAGCGGGATTTCGAGTTGTACAAGCTTCTTGACCTGGGCGACCTGGTTGGCGTGGAAGGGTATCTGTTTCGTACCCGCACGGGCGAGCTGACGGTGCACGCCGAGCACCTCCATTTCCTTGCCAAGGCGCTTCTTCCTCTTCCGGAAAAGTGGCATGGCCTGACCGATGTGGAGATCCGTTACCGCCAGCGCTACCTGGACCTGATGGTCAATGAGGAGGCGCGGCGGGTTTTTGAGCGGCGGGCGCGGCTCATCAAGTCCCTGCGGGAGTTTCTGGAATCGCACGGTTACGTCGAGGTGGAGACGCCGATGATGCAGCCGATGGCGGGCGGCGCCATGGCGCGGCCTTTTGTCACCCATCACAACACGCTCGACATGGACCTCTACCTGCGGATTGCTCCGGAACTTTACCTCAAACGACTGATTGTAGGCGGCTTGGACCGCGTCTACGAGGTCAATCGAAACTTTCGCAATGAAGGCATTTCAACCCAGCACAACCCTGAGTTTACGATGCTGGAGTTCTATCAGGCGTATGCGGATTACCGGGACATGATGGACCTGAGCGAGCGCCTGATGCAGCACGTGGCCAGGGCCGTTGTGGGCTCGCTTGAGTTTGATTACGGCGAGCATCACATCTCTTTTGAAAACTTCCAGCGGTTAACTATGAAGGAGGCGGTTGTCCGTTACTGGCCAAAGGAGGCCGGGCCCGCGCCCGACGGCCGAGGATTTTGATGAGCCAAAGCAGTTTTTGAATGGGTCAAGGCCTACAACACCTTTGCCGAGAAGCCTGGCGACGAGTACGCGCCTCTTGCAATGCCCGACGGCACAGCGCCGGGAACCGCACTTCAGGAGCTTTTTGAGGTTGTGGCGGAGCATCAGCTCATCCAGCCCACCTTTATTGTTGATTTTCCCCTTGAAGTCTCACCGCTTTCCAAGCAGAAGCCCGACGATCCCAACTTTGTCGAGCGATTTGAGCTTTACGTGGCGGGCATGGAGATCGCCAATGCTTTCAGCGAGCTCAACGATCCGTCCGAGCAGCGCGACCGCTTTGAATATCAGCAGTTGTTGCGTGACCGGGGAGACCTGACGGCCCACGCCATCGATGAAGACTACATCCGGGCCCTGAGCTATGGCATGCCGCCCACGGGCGGGGAAGGCATCGGCATCGACCGCCTGACGATGCTGCTGACCAATTCGCATTCCATCCGCGACGTGATCCTTTTCCCCCTGCTGCGCCCGGAAAAATCTTCGGCCTGAAGAGGGAGTAGCGTGGACCTCCGCAGTTGAGGCCCGGCCCTTAATCTTTCCCGCAAAACAACAGACTCCACATGGCGAAATGGCCCCCGCCGGGGGCCGATTTTGTTCGTCTCCGTCTGGTTGTTCAGTGGCCATTTCACTGACCGGCCAGTCAGTGGTTTTTGCGGCCGGAAGGAGTCAGATTTTGAGGGTGTGCGCCACCTGCTCAGCGACGGGAATAACCCCTACCAGGGGGATGCCAAGGGCCGCATGGTGAGCGTCAACGGTGGGTCGACGTGGTCGGCGACTTACAACGCCTTTGGCCGGCGGGTGGAGCGGATCAGCACGGGTGCCGGACGAACTGAAGACCTTTTCGATCCCTCCGGCCACTTGCTGGGGCACCTGAACGGCGCGAACGGCGTCTGGTGGGAGGAATACGTACACTTTGACGGGCGGCTGCTCTGGTATTACACTCAGGCGACGAACACGTCGCGCTATTTCCACGTGAACGCGCTGGGCTCGCTGGGACTGGCCACCAACCAGACGGGCGCTCCGGTGGAAGAAATGCTCTACTACCCCTTCGGGGTCCGATGGCAGAACACAACAGGGTTCGGGTGGGACGAGAAGTTTGCGCAATTCCCCCAGCGCGACGACGACATTCAGAAGTATGAGGCAAGTTTCCGGGAATACGCTCCGGGCCTGGGCCGCTGGATGTCGCCCGACAGGTTGGCCGGCAACATAATGAATCCCCAATCCCTCGACCGCTACACTTATGCGTTGAATAACCCGGTGTCCAACATCGACCCGTTGGGGCTTAAGACCTGCCCCAAATCAACAAGCCAGGCAAGCGGTGACGGATGCCCTTACGATCTTACCTCTGACGTGATTCATTCGGACACCTGGGCGCCTGCATATGACTACGCGAGTCTCAACCATCTCTTAGTGAGCGGAGAACTGAACGGCTTTGTCGGTGCCGTCAGCGGAAGTACGGCTGCCGGCGGGGGCGGGGACGAGGTCCCTGGTCAACCGCCGAGCGCAAACAATGGGTGTTCTACGTTTAACCGTGTCGTTCAGGGAATGCTTGGCGCCGCAAACGTTGTGGACGCAGGCGTCCGTGCGTACGCCTTGCCTGAGCTGGTGGGTGCTCTAGCTGAAGCTCCCCCTGCCGCTGGCGTTGCCGGGGTCTACGGCATTACCAGCATCTTTGGCCAAGCTATTTCGGGTGGGGCTCAGCTTCTTGGGGCCATAGCCGGGAGTAACGGTGGAACCCTAGGTGAAATTCACCAAACAGGTGACATCCTTGGTGGCCCAGTTGCGGGATTAGGCACTTTGATGCTAGGGGGCAGCATGGAGACAGCCCAACGAAATGCGACTATCGAGGGGGTCTGGAATGGCGGAGTTGGCTTGGTTGACAAAGCAACACCTCTATTCCAACGAGGGGCTGAAGCTGTATTGAGTCTTGCCGGAGTGAGCGGCGCCGGGTGCCATGAATAGAGCGTCGAGCCAGGAGGCGTCTACACTTTTAGGCTGAGGAATAAATGAAGATAATGATTGGAAAGCATTTCACTCCCTTTCTTGTGGTGTTTGTCGGCGCCCTTATCTTAATCGTCGGCTTGTTCGCGGCAGGCAAAATATCGCCCCGCGAGATGGGCTACGCCTCTGTCGCAGTTTGTCTCGCTGCGATCATTATTCTGACACTACTTCTCGACAAGTCCGCTAGGGAGGCCCGGTCTGTGGCACATCGCTCAAAGGCCGGAGACGGCCTCACCACTCGCAAGGAAATCCTACGAAGTATCCGAATCTGCAAGGTAGCTATTGCGGTAATGCTGCTTATTTTTGTCTATGCCTTATGGGCAACTAGGAACGATCCGCTGTTACCTCGGATCGTTGGGGCTGTAATCAATATAGCAATAACGAGCGCTTTCATTATTGGGCTGAAACGCCAAAGAGCAAAACTAAGACAATGAAAGCGGCTGGCGCAACTATGAAGGGGGCGGTGGGGTCAAGGGAAAAATGTTGGTGCTTTGTTTTGAGCGGCGGAGCGAGCAATCCCCCTTATCCGGGGCTGGCGCATCTATGAAGGGGGCGGCGGCGTCAAGAGGAAAATGCTGATGGTTAGATTTGAGCGAGTTAGCAATGGGTCTCCTGATGATGGAATTGTAAGGAAGCGGATCGGCGGGTGGCGCATACGGGACTGGCGCATACCCTGATCTTTGGGGTCTGCGATCAGCAAAGCGAGCGAGCGAGTAGATTCTCTCTTTAATTCCAAGAGTGATTTTTCTTTTGAAGGTGCAGGCGGGTGGCGCAGATATTGATTTTTAATGTCTGCGTTTCAGCGAAGCTGAAAGGGGTTGGGGGGTGGCGCAGAGGCGGTTTCTGTCTCAGTCATCAGCGAAGCTGAGTGCACGGGTGGCGCATCTATGAAGGGGGCGGCGGTGTCAAGGGCAAAATCTTGACGCTTTGTTTTGAGTGGCGGAGCGAGCAGGCCCCCTTACCCGAAAGTGGGGGGATGCGAGCGCAGCCACACTTCTCCCTCGACGCCTGAACGCCGTTGGCCTTTCAATTCTCAGCGAGCGCAAGCTCACTCATCTATCCGGTCTCGCAGACCAGGATGTCGATTCGCAGCCGGGAGCGACCTAATCACACGTTGAAGGTCGATGTTCTGACCATGCGCCACCCGAGGTGCGCTCCCGAACTTTTTCTCCCTGCGGCAACTTCTCCGCGGTATGCAGGGCGTGCCGCCAGCGGTGGAAAGCGATGACCGCCAGCTTGCGGGCCAGAGCCACGGCCGCCCGGCTCGCTCCGTGCCGTTCCCGCTGCCGTTGGTAGAAGCCGTAAAATCTCGGATTCAACGCCGCCCGATGAGCCGCCTGCACCAGCGCCCAGCGCAGCACGCTCGAGCCCTGTTTGGTGATCGGCCCTCCCCAGCGATGCTCGCCCGAAGCGTAAAGCGACGGCGCCAGTCCCGTGTAGGACACCAGGTGCTTGGCCGATGGGAATCGCCGGATGTCTCCCACCTCCGCGATCACCAGCGAAGCGATGAAGGGACCGATGCCCGGAATCTGCTCCAGCGCCCGAGCCACCGGGCTCGCCTTCGCCTTTTTGCGGATCTCCCGATCCAGCGCCGCCAGTTGAGTGCCCAGCAGATCCAGCCGCTCCAGTTGCCCGTCCACTTCCCAGCGGTCGGTTCGCGCCAGCTCCACTCCCTCCAGAAACTGCCGCCCCTTCGGGCCGAACGGCGAACCGAGTGGAGACCGAATCCCATTGCGGTTCAGTACGCCGTGAATCGAGTTCTTGGCCCGCGTCGCCCACTGCACCGTGTGCACCCGATAACGCAGCAGTTGCCGCTCTTCCCGCACCCCTCGCGGAGCGATCCAGGCCTCGGCCAGAAATCCCGTCCGCAGCAGTTCAGC
>CAWANC010000007.1:0-615469 GCA_963783155.1 uncultured Acidobacteriota bacterium
ACGATGAATCCTGAATGGATGACAACGCTCCGAAAAAAGAATCCGGCGCGGGGCCGGCGGATGGACGAAGAATGAAGCATGAAAGCGGCAGTGAGAGGGCAGAAGTCAGAAGAGAGAAGGGAGGAGACGGAAGTCGGAAGCCAGCCGGCGGAAGGCAGAACCCGGAGTTGGAGGTCAGAAGTCAACGGTCAGCAGCCAGAACCCGCAAGGCAAAACCCATAACCTGTAACGCGCAATTCCGTTTCCCGCCCTTGAATCGCCAATCACCAATCCTTTGCTCATCACCCATAACCCGGAACCTGTGACTGGCAATTCGTAATGGCCTTTTGCCTTTGCTCGCCACTCGACACTTGTCCCTCGCTATCCCCAGGCAGAACGCATCACTTGTAATTCCCAATTCCTCACTGCTTTAGCCTTGGTGAGTAGCCTACATAGCGTCCCGGGCGCCCAAATGAGACAAATGGGACGTTTGACCTTAAAATTCCAAATTTGGTAAGTTATTGATAATGCGTTGTTTATAAATTATGCCGCAGGTTCAAAAATAACTTTGCTCAAAATTGTGTTCGATTTTGACACATCGTGTAAAAACTGCACTGTCAGTTTCATTTGCTGTTCCATGCACCTGCCGCCAGCCTCTTGCCACCGCACCCCGAGCGCCAGGAACTATGGTCGCAGGTAGATCCCCCCGCCCTGTTTCCACCCTGCCATCTCGGGACCAGGACCATTCAAGAGCGGGGGCTCCGAGGCGAAGATTCCTGCCATCTCACTTCCTTCCTGATACCCGCTTACGCTGCTTTAAGCTCCGAGGTGCAATGAGGGCAGCGGCTCGCTTTGAGCGAAATCGTCGAAATGCAGAACGGGCACTCACGCGTTGCAGGAGCTTCCGGAGCGGGAGCGGGTCGCCGCAGGCGGTTGATCTGCTTGACCAGCAGGAAAACCGCAAAAGCGGCAATCAGAAATTCAAGCACCGTGTTGCAGAACACTCCATAACTGATCACAGCGGCCCCGGCCTTCTTGGCGTCAGCAAGCGTCGCATAGTGTGTTCCCGACAGGTTAATAAAGAAATTCGAAAAGTCAATGTGGCCCAGCAATTTCCCGATGGGAGGCATCAGAACATCGTTCACCATGGAGGTGACCACCTTCCCGAACGCAACCCCCAGAATAATTCCAACCGCCATGTCGAACATGTTTCCCCGTGTGGCGAACTCTTTGAATTCCTTTAGCATCGTCGTCTCCCCTCTGTTTTACTTTGGACGGATGTAACCCGGCGAATGCGGCCAGTCTGCATGACCTCCCAACCAGGGTCAGAGGGTTTTGAGCCGTCCGTGGGCGGATACAAAAAAGGCAACACGTTTAGAGGAGTTGATCAAGGGCCGTAATGAAAGAGGCGCAAAGATACATCGAAACGGCTTGAACTGCTGTCAAAAGGGGGGTATGTGCGAATCAGTTCACGGCAGGGACGGCTCACTGCTATTGACGGTCTTTGTCCATGGCTGGCACGGCAGAGGACACGCCCGCCTCAGCTGTGACGGCCGTTGACTCGTCTGTAGGTTGACGGTAAAAGAAAATTCCCAAAAAAGAGCCGATCGCCGTTGCAACCAGCAGGAAAAAAATAAACGAGATCACCACCCCCAGCATCGTACCGTGGATGGATTGGGCCCCGGCGACTTTCCCAATCCCAAAGGCGACAAATGCCGCAACAAAAAGCATGAGCGCATAGACGGGAACATTCAGTTTTCCACGCCACGCGGCAGACGGGATGACGGCCACGACGACCAGGCAGGAAAGGGCAAGTGGAACGACCACTCCAAGGTTAACCGCCAGAAGGGCAGGGAAAAATGAAAATGCCAACAATGAAATCATTAACATGAGCCAGTCACTCCACACCGGAACGGAATGATCATCAATCCTATGCTAAGGGCTGGCTTCGCTGAAGTCAACTCTCGAAACGAGTGGACAACCCGTAACCCACATTCCACAGCAAACTGCAAACACTCACAACATCGTGAGTCCTGAAATTCCGCTGCGGCAGGACGTACAACTGATCATCTCAGTACCCAGACTAGGCCACCTTTAGTGACGGACTGGAGTTTCACTGAATGGAAACGCGGGCAACTGCTCCAGGATTTCCAGACCAGCCTCGCTCGGAAGCGCACTGCCATGCGTCTGTACCCATACCACCCGGCAATATGCAAACGGCTTTGGCTTGCCTTCAACGAAAACGTGCACCAATCTGCCAGGAATCAGCGCAGGACCGGTCTGTATCCTGAGTCCCCCGGCCGACATATCAACCACCCCCGCAGGCGCGTGAAACTGCACTGCCTTACCCGTCGACACCAGATCAACCGGAAATTGCGCATTGCTTCTGACTAAACGTCGTTCCATAACGCCCTCCCAAACTTCGTAGACCTACCCCTTGTTATCGGCCGGGTCATCTGCAAACTTCATTGCTCTTGGGGACATAGCGTTTCAAAGAGTCAATATCACCATAAGCTCCGCAGCGAAAAGGGAAGGGGGCTCTATAGGAGTACTGCCTGACTCTGCCGGCCAGTCAGTCCTGGCGTTAACAACGCCATCGCATGCCAGGCAGAAAGTGAGCAGGCGTCTTCCACAGCCGCGTCTGATAATGCGAGGGGCCCAGCGCGCAGGTTAACATAACTTCTTTTGCACAGGATCCTTGCTTTTATCCACAGCGCAGGTGAACTCCAGCAAGATTTCCTGGTCAGATCCCGGCTTCTGATTCTTGGTTGGCAGTTTCTGCGCCGGTGGAGGAGTTCCGGAGGCCTGGCTATCAGATCGTGGTTGAGTGGTTTTCAGGCTATTCTGGTTCCGGCTGGACCTGGCGCAACGGGCGGAGCAAAGGATGACGGCACTTAAGGGGCATCACGGCAATCGCATGTAAGGAGGGTTCGTGCCTTGGGTGTCCTGCCGGTCTTAGTGAGGCACTGCGCAGCACTGTTGGTCCACCGTTCTTTGGAGGCTTTCAGGGTCAAGACCGTTTTGCAGTGCTGTTAGCCTGTTTGAAATCTTCTTTCAGAACGTTACAGGCTTGTGCTAACTTAGATTATTTGCCGGTACGCCGACACAGTCATCTGCAATGCCCCTTATCGAAACAGAGGCGATCGTTCTTCGGACTCACCGGTTGGGGGAGGCAGACAAGATTGTTGCACTGCTGACCCGGCAACTGGGCCGCGTCCGAGCTGTAGCCAAGGGGGCGTTTAGCCGCAGGGGCCGGTATGGCGCTGCGCTTGAGCCTCTGAGCTATATTCGGGTGTGGGTCTACGATCGGGAGAACCGGGACCTTCAGCGAATAGGCTCGGCTGAAATTGTTGAGTCGTTTTTTGAGATGCAGCGTGATTTTCGCATCCAGGTGGCGGCTCAGTACCTTGCAGAAGTCACAGACCGATTTCTGCCGGACCGGGAAGTGAACGAACGCGTTTTCAGGCTGCTTCTGGCCGTATTGAGAGCCTTGAAGCGCTTTGGCGAGGTCAACCGGCCACTCGTGTTTTTCAACTATTGGCTGCTGCGGCTTGGAGGGTTTCTGCCTGACCTGAGCAGGTGCATGGCATGCCAGAAGCAGTTTTCGGAGGAAGACGGTTTTTATGACCCGGTGGCTGTCGCCCTGGTATGTCCCAGATGCCGCAGCGGGTCTTCGGTCGAGCGGATTTCGGCAGGCGCCTTGAGCCTGATTCCAACGTTTCGCACGGTCCGCATTGAGCAATGGATTGAAAAGGAGCCCGCCGCTCCGGGCACGCGTGAATTGCGCCGGCTGCTGGAACAGATCATCGAGGCGCATCTGGAGAAGAAGCTGACAACACGGGCCATGCTGGCCGAAGAAATTTAGGCATGAAAGGTTGACGGGCAGGGAAATCCAAGTCTGCAGGATACTATGGCGCAAAGAGCAGTCAATAAAAACGGAGCAGCGAAGGGCCTGACTTTCCAGGAAATGGTCAGCCGGCTTACCAACTTCTGGGCAAAGCAGGGAGCTGTGGTGGCGCTCCCTTACGATCTGGAAGTTGGTGCAGGGACCATGTGTCCAGAAACCTTCTTCCGGGTTCTCGGGCCGCAACCCTGGGACGTGGCATACGTTCAGCCTTCCAGGCGGCCTGCCGACGGCCGGTACGGCGAAAATCCCAACCGCCTGATCAAACACACGCAATTGCAGGTTATCCTGAAACCGCCGCCTACGAGCGTTCAGGACATCTACCTGCGCAGCCTCGGGGACATCGGAATCGATTTTCGTAATCACGACATCCGGTTTGAGGAGGACAACTGGGAGGCTCCAACGTTGGGCGCCTGGGGAATCGGCTGGCAGGTCATGCTGGATGGGCTTGAAATTACCCAATTTACGTACTTCCAGCAGTCGGGTGGCGTCGACCTGGACCCTATCTCAGTTGAGCTCACCTACGGACTTGAGAGGATCGCAGCATTCCTCCAGAATGTTAACAATGTATATGATGTTATGTGGAATAACTCATTGAAATACCATGATCTTAGGCATCGAGAGGAATTCGAGCTTTCCCTCTACGATTTTGAGTCTGCCTCACCCGAATCAACCCGCCAACTCTTCGAAATATATGAAGGAGAAGCGGCTCGTTTGCTGAAGATTTACTTTAATGCTGAACCCGGCCAAAGGCCTGTCCGATTTCCGCTTCGCAAGGTGTATGAGTTCTGCCTGAAGTGCTCACATCTGTTTAATATCCTGGACGCCAGGGGAGCCATCAGCGTAACCGAACGCGTGGCGTTGATTGCGCGAATCCGAAAGATCGCAACCGACGTGGCGCAGGTTTATCTTGAACAACTTAAACCGCTAGCAGAGGTTGAATCGGTATGACGGCTGAGCAAAGACAACGTACAGAACCATTTCTCCTTGAGGTGGGAGTTGAGGAAATTCCGGCGCGTTTCCTTGCCGGAGCTGAGCGGCAACTGGGCGAGCGCCTGACCGAGACTCTGCGCAGGGTTCGATTGCTGCCGCCTGATGCGCAGCCGGCCATCACCTTTTCGACCCCGCGACGGCTTGTGGCGCGAGTGCCAGCGGTGCTGCTTCGGCAACCCCATGAAGTCGAAGAGATAATCGGGCCACCCGTCAAAGTGGCTTTTGACCAGGATGGAAAGCCTACGCGAGCGGCCGAGAGCTTTGCGGAAAGGAATTCAATTCCTGTCAGCCGGCTGCTCAAAATTGAGACGCCCAAGGGGCTCTATCTTGGCCTGCGAAAGCAACTGCGCGGACGCTTTGCCCGTGAGATTCTGGCGGAAGCCCTGCCTGAAGTCATCCTGGGAATCAGCTTTCCCAAGAGCATGTACTGGACCTCAAAAACGGGTCCCCGTTTCATCCGTCCCATCCGCTGGCTGCTGGCAATTTTCGCTGAGGGTGAGAGGGTCAGGAGTGTTCCTTTTGAGATTGCCGGCGTGCGGTCAGGGAAGTCAACCTATGGCCATCGGGTGGCAGGCCCGAAAACCATAGCGGTGAAGAGCTTTGAGGAGTACGCGGCAAAGCTCCGCGATCGCCAGGTTGAAATCGATCCTCAGCAGCGATCGAAAATCATTCAGTCAGAAATTAAAGCGATACTTGAAGGACGGAACCTCGAGACTGTTCCGGATGACGACTTGCTCCAGTGGGTTATCAATTCCACGGAATGGCCTCACGCCCTTATGGGCGGCTTTGATCAGCGCTTTCTGCACCTGCCTCGAGAAATTCTGGTGACCGTGATGCGCGACCACCAGAAGTACTTCGCCGTCGAGAACAATTCCGGGGCGCTTCAACCGAATTTCATCACGGTTATCAACATGGGAGGAGATTCGGCAGGGCTGATTCGCGAGGGCCACGAGCGTGTTCTGACGGCCCGCTTTGCCGATGCCGAATTCTTTTGGGAAGCGGACCTTCGGACCCCCCTGGACGCACGACAGGAATTGCTGGAAAAGGTGACCTATCAGGCCAAAATGGGCAGTTACGCCGCGAAGGTTGAGCGCATGGCGGCGATCGCGGAAGGAATCTGCGCCGAACTGGAATCTCAGGGCTCACTCGATGCCGCGGCCAGGGATCAGGTGTTGCGCGGCGTCCGCCTGTGCAAATGCGATCTGACCACCCAGATGGTGCGGGAATTCACCGAACTACAGGGCGTGGTTGGCGGGCTCTACGCGCGTGAACAAGGCGAGCCCGAAGTTGTTGCGGACGCTATCTATGACCATTACAAACCCGCCAACGTGGGCGACTCCTGTCCCCGGAGCAAGGTGGGCGCTATTGTGGCGCTTGCGGACAGGCTTGACAGTGTGGCGGCCGGGTTCGCCGTGGGACTGGACCCCACCGGGTCCAGTGATCCGTTTGGGCTGCGACGGGCAGGCAATGGGATCATCAAGATTGCAATTGAAACCCTTGGCACACTGGATATGGCCCGCGTTACGGCAAAGGCTATTGAATGCGCTGAAGGGAACCTGCCCGGTGCGAAGGGGAGGAATCTTGCCCAGCGAGTGGAAAGCTTCCTGCGTGAGCGGATGGAGTTCTATTTCCGTGAGGTCGCGGGGCTCCGGTATGACACGGTTCGAGCCGTCCTGAGCCCGGCTGTTCCCGCAGGCGCCGATGTTCCAGCCGGTGCGCTGGCGCGTGCCCAGGCGCTTGAAAAGGTGCGCGATACAGAAGATTTCCTGGCTCTGGCTGCCGCCGCCAAACGGACCCGAAACATCCTGACCAAGTCGGCGGGATTGGACCTCGTGGGCGGCACATCGTCTGTGAATACTGATCTGCTGAGTGAAGGCCCGGAGCAGGAGCTATACACCGCCTGCGAAGGTATCACTAAGAAGCTGGAATCGATCGAGACAACAGGGGACTACGGAGCGTCTTTCCGAACCATGGCCGGAATCAGGCCCCAGGTGGACCTGTTTTTTGACAAGGTCCTCGTGATGGCCGAGGATCCGGCCGTCAGGGAAAATCGGCTTCGGCTGCTGGTCCATTTGAATCGTGATGTTTTTGCCCGGCTTGCGGACCTTTCAGAGATTGCAGTTGAGACCCACGGCTCCTCAAATCAGGACCGCTAGGTGGGTGTGCCGGCATGTTGGCAGACTGGCACATCTGAAGTGTTGCTTTAACTATTGTCGGCGTGCCGACTTCGACGGTCGATGCCAACATTTTGAATCATCGCTGTCGCTTACCGTTTGAGCGGCGCGATTGCAGGCATTTCAAGAATTCCGCGGCCCTGGGCCGTGCGCAGATTTCATCACAAGGAGAAGAGGAATTATGGAAAAATTTGTTTACTTTTTTGGAAACGGCAAAGCTGACGGCCACGGAACCATGAAAGATATTTTGGGCGGCAAGGGAGCCGGGCTGGCGGAGATGACCAACGCGGGCCTGCCGGTTCCACCCGGATTTACGATCGCAACTTCGGCATGCCGCGCCTTTTTTGAAGCCGGAAACCGTCTCCCTCAGGAGGTGCTTTCGCAGTCCGAAAAAGCGCTTGAGCGGCTGGAGAAGCTCTTGAAGCAGCGCCTGGGTGACGCACAGAATCCGCTTCTGGTTTCCGTTCGCTCTGGCGCCAAGTTTTCTATGCCCGGCATGATGGATACCATCCTTAACCTCGGCATGAACGACAAAGCTGTCGAGGCGGTTGCACGAAAGGCGGAAAATCCAAGGTTTGCCTATGACAGCTATCGCCGCTTTATCCAGATGTTCGGCAACGTCGTCATGGAGATTTCCAAAGACAAGTTTGAGCATATTCTCACAGCCCAGAAAAAGAAGCACAAGTTCACACTGGATACGCAATTGACGGCAGACGATTTTAAGCAGGTGATCGAAGGCTACAAGCAGGTCATCCGCAAGGCCACCGGCACGGACTTTCCCCAGGATCCGCGCACCCAGCTCAAGATGTCAATCGAAGCCGTCTTCCGCTCCTGGAACAACCCGCGGGCCGTCACCTACCGGCGCATGAACAAAATCCCCGATGGCCTGGGGACCGGAGTCAACGTCCAGGCCATGGTGTTTGGAAACATGGGCGACACCTCCGGGACCGGCGTGGGATTCACCCGCAACCCGGCCACGGGCGAAAACAAGTTTTATGGCGAGTTTCTGATGAACGCCCAGGGCGAGGACGTGGTGGCCGGCATCAGAACACCCGTACCCATCGTCGAACTGCAGAAGATCATGCCGGAGGTCTTCGACCAGTTGCGGAAGATTACATCACGCCTGGAACACCACTACAAGGACGTGCAGGACTTCGAATTCACCATCCAGGAAGGCAAGCTCTACATGCTCCAGACCCGCACCGGCAAAAGGACGGGCAATGCCGCCGTCAAGATTGCTGTCGACCTGGTTGAAGAAGGAATCATCAAACGCAACGAAGCGTTGATGAGGGTTGAGCCCGACCAGCTGAATCAGCTTCTTCATCCAATACTTGATGAATCGAAGCCTTTGAAGGTGATTGCAAAAGGCTTGCCGGCTTCACCAGGAGCCGCTGTTGGCCGGATAGTGTTCACCGCCGAAGACGCTGTTGAAAAAGGGAAGCATCATCCCGTGATTCTGGTTCGCGCTGAAACGGTCCGGATGACATCCACGGCATGGAAGTGGCCGCCGGCATTCTGACCTCACGAGGCGGCATGACCTCGCACGCAGCAGTCGTGACCCGCGGCATGGGCAAGTGCTGTGTGGCCGGCTGTGGCGCCGCGGAAGTGGATGAGAAGAAGAAGCAGTTGCGGATTGGCAAGCTGACGCTCAAGGAAGGCGACTGGCTCTCACTTGACGGTTCGACCGGGCGAGTGATTCTTGGGCAGACAAACACCCTTCTTCCCGATCCGTCCAGCGGCGAGTTCGCAACATTTATGGAGCTGGGCGGACAAAGTCCGCCGCCTGGGAGTTCGCGCCAACGCCGATGTTCCGCGAGATGCCGGGGTGGCACGCCGCTTTGGAGCGGAGGGCATCGGGCTTTGCCGGACCGAGCACATGTTTTTTGCCAGTGACAGGCTTCCGCACGTCCAGCGGATGATTATGGCCTGCAAGGACACGACGGACGAAAAGGAAGCGGCCCGCTACCGTAAAGAGCGCCGCACGGCACTGGCCAAGTTGCTTCCCATGCAGAGGAAGGACTTTGTGGGTCTGTTCAAGGCCATGGACGGCCTGCCGGTAACCATTCGAGCCCTGGATCCTCCCTTGCACGAATTCCTTCCCAAACGCGAAGAGTTGATGGTGGAAATTGCCACGCTCGAAGCGAAAGGGAAGAAGGGTTCCAAGCTGGGCGAATTGAAGAAGATGCTGGCAGTAGTTGAAGGACTGCATGAATTTAATCCCATGCTGGGTCTTCGCGGATGCCGTCTTGGCATCATGTATCCGGAGATTACCGAGATGCAGGCGCGGGCCATCTTTGAGGCGGCCATCGAATGCAAGAAGCGTGGCATCGATGCCAGGCCGGAAATCATGATCCCCCTGGTCGGAGATGTCCGGGAACTGGCGCTTCAAAAGGAGATCGTCAACCGCGTGGCCAAAGAGGTTTTTGCGAAGAAGGGTGTTCGGGTGAAATACCTGGTGGGAACCATGATTGAGCTGCCCGCCGCGGCGCTCTCCGCCGGAGAGATCGCGGAAGAAGCGGAGTTCTTCAGCTTCGGCACCAATGACCTGACGCAGACCACCTTTGGCCTTTCGCGCGACGACTGCGGAAAAATCATCAACGCTTACGTGAAGCAGAAGATCTGGCCGGCCGATCCCTTCGCCGTGCTGGACCCGAAACGCGTCGGACGGCTGTTGAAGATTGGGACCGCCGAAGGCCGCAAGACCCGTGCAAAACTCAAGGTGGGTATCTGCGGAGAGCACGGCGGTGATCCGTCATCCATTCAGGTCTGTTCTGAAGCCGGGCTGAACTACGTCAGCTGCTCGCCCTATCGTGTGCCGATCGCACGGCTGGCGGCTGCCCAGGCAGCCCTGCGTGAAGCAAAGCAAAAGAAGAGCGCTTCGACCGAATCGTACACAACAGCCTAACTTGCATGAAAACAGCGATCTCTGAATCTAATATCAGGCAAGGCTTTAAGTCTTGAAATTAAGATGGAGGGTTCGGGGTCGCTGTTGTTTTTCAGGAAAGCCTTTCAATGTCGACGCGTCGACATCCGCTCTATCCCGCCCCATCCGGCCATAGGGAGCCGCTGACTTCAGTTAAGGAAATGCTTCTCAAGTCTTGATCCGTCCCAGAAGGTAAATGCCGCCCAAGGCGAACAGGACATCGGGAGACCACGCAGCCACAGCCGGAGGAAGCTGGCTGAGATTGCCCATCGCCTCAAACAGGCTCGACACGGACCAGTACACAATCGCGATGCCAATGCTGAGCGCGATCCCGGCCAGCGCGCCCCGGCTGCCGGTGGAAAATGAAAATGGAATGGCGATCAGCGTGACAACGAAGGCGATGAGCGGATAAGAGAACTTTCGATTGAGCGCAACGGAGAGGCGAACCACATCAAACCCGCTCTGCTTGAGGCTTTGGATATACTGGCGCAACTCGATCACGCTCAGCTGCTCCGAGGGCTTGACCTCTTTTTTGAAGTAGGCTGGAGCTTCATCCACCTCACTGAAGGTATGCACGGCAAAGGGTTGGTATTCCGTAACACGGCCGTCGGAAAAATCCCGCACCCATCCGTCCTCGAGAACCCAGCGTCGAATGTGCGGCTCCCAGAAACCGCGGGCGGCATAGATCCGCCGCTTCAGGCGAAAGGTGTTGGGCTCAATTTCAAATACCGACAGGTCCGCAAAAACGTTCAGGTCCGGGTCAAAAAAGCGGTAGTTGTAAATCTTGTCGGATTTCCCAAAAATCCACTGCCGGTCAGGCCGATACAGGGTCTGGGCAGGCTTGCCTTTGATCTGGTTCCTGATGGCGTCCTGCTGCTGGTTGGTTTCAGGCAGATACTCATTGCCCAGCAGGAACATGCTTCCACTGAGCAGCCCTGCGCCCACCAGAATCGGCACAGAGATGCGATAGAGGCTGATTCCTGCGGACTTGACGGCGGTGATCTCATTCGACTTGCTCAGCAGGCCAAAGCTGACCAGGGTCGCAACCAGAATACTGAGCGGCAGCATCAGGTAGACAATCTGGGGTATCAGATACCAGTAATATTCCAGCAAAAGCGGGGCTGTGATGTGGTTTCGCACAATGTCGCCCAGCAACTGGAAAAAATCAAAAATGATGTAAATGCCGGTGAAGGTAACCAGCAGGATGGCCAGGTAAAACAGCCAGCTCCGCAGCACGTAGAGATCCAGAATCTGGAAAGCCCGCCATACGAATTTCCGGCGCTTTACTCTGTTTTGCTCTGCGGGTTGTTTGCGCCCGCCCATATGGAATCGCTCGAGCGTGTGGCCGATTTTCTCAAGCCCGGCGTGCAGAAAATCTACTCCTGTTCTCACGCGATTGGTCTGGCGCAGCATGATGAGCCCGGCAACCCCGAAAATAACATTGGCCGTCCATAATCCCACAACAGGATTCAAGCGGCCTTCCTTTGCCAGGTTCAGCCCGGAAGCCATCAAGACGTAGTAAATAAACACCAGCAGGATGCTGAGCATCAGGCCAAAAGCTTTGCCACCTTTCCGGGAGAAAAGTCCAATAGGAACGGCCACCAACGCCAGCACCAGGCACGCAATGGGGAGCGCCAGGCGATAGTTGAGTTCAACCATCGCGGCGCGCCGCCCCTTTGTAGTCCGCAGGTCCGTCAGCAGCGTCAGGGGTGAAAGCATGGAAGGTGTCAGGTGACGGCCAGCAGTTCCCTGGCGTTCAACGATGGGAATTTCCAGGTTGTCAAATGAAGTAACGGTGTATCGCTGCCGGTGCTGCGGGTTAAATTCGTGTGTCGCGCCGTTTTCAAGATAAAGGGCCACGCGGCCGGTACCATCCTCGTTCACAAGCCGGCCAGATTCCGCTAACGTCACCTTGAGTTCGTCTTTCTGGCTGCGATCGACGATAAAGACGCCTCGCCAACGGGTGCTGGAACTGACGACATCCTTCA
Source organism: uncultured Acidobacteriota bacterium (assembly GCA_963783155.1). Taxonomy (GTDB): domain Bacteria; phylum Acidobacteriota; class Terriglobia; order UBA7540; family UBA7540; genus SCRD01. The sequence goes on from CAWANC010000007.1 coordinate 11,962, forward strand.
AGTAAAGGAGGAGGTGGGGAAATTGCTCGATGAAGACCCGGGGCTGGATTTCATAGCTGGCTTGCATCGCGGCCAGGCTGGCTTCAGAACGCTCCAGCCTGCGAATGGCCGCCGGCGAAAGAAACAGGCTCATCCAGGATGTCAAAGCCCATCCACACAGCGCGAACAGCAGTACCGGCCGCACAAATTGGGCTTTGCCAATTCCGGTGGCTCGGATGGCGATGATTTCACTGTCGCCCGCCATTCGGCTGAGGCCAATCAGCGTACCCAGCAAAATCGCCATGGGGATGGTCATCACAAGAATACTGGGCAGCGGAAGCAGAAATAGAAAGAACACCTGGGAAGCCGGAAGGCTTCTTCGCGCAACCAGTTCCAGAACATGGCTGAGGGGGCGGACGTAAAGAACAAACGTAAAAACCAGCAGCCCCAGCAGGAAGTGCCCGAACATTTCTTTGAAGATGTAGCGAGTCAGAATTCTCATTCTTATGCTCTTCCGAAAAAGACCATTCCCCGATATCTTAAGAGATACATGGCCGACTGGTTGGGCCCGCGCTAACGTCTCAACCCGTCGTGCCTGTTTCCCAGGAGGATCATCATCTGCCCATGTCGAGCCGTCAAACCTATCTCATGCTGCTCTGGCACATGCATCAGCCCTTCTACAAGGATCTGGCGGAAGGCACCTACGCCATGCCGTGGGTGAGGCTTCACGCCCTGAAGGACTACTACGGAATGGTCGCCATGCTGAAGGAGTTTCCCGCCTTCCACGCCACCTTCAACCTTGTCCCCTCGCTCGTTTCCCAACTTCAAGAGTATGCCCGAGATGAAGTGCGCGAGCAAGCTTTCGACCTCGCTTTCAAGCCAGCGGAACAATTGTCTGCCACAGACCGCGAAAATCTGGTCGACTTTTCATTCCAGCTGAATCTCAGGAATCAGGTGAATCGATTCCCGCGGCTGCGCGAGCTTTATGATAAGTTCCACACCGCGAATTCCAGGGATGTGGTCCGTTTCTGGGCGGCCCGGGATTTTCTTGACCTGCAGGTTTTGTCACAACTTGCCTGGTTCGACGAGATTTACCTTGAGTCGGATGACGTCATTGGCAGCCTGGTCAGGAAGGGGAGAGGTTACACGGAGGATGACAAGCTTCTCGTACGCAAAAAGGAAATTGAAATATTTAATGTAACGCTTGAAGAGTACCGAAGCGCCTCCGAGCGCGGCCAGATTGAAATCTCCACCTCACCTTTCTATCATCCCATTCTGCCCTTGCTGTGTGATTCGAACATTGCGGAGGAGTCGCACCCGGGAGTTCGCCTGCCTCATCGGTCCTATCGGCATCCCGATGACGCAGTCGAGCAATTGAACGCCGCGGTCCGATTGCATGAAGAGGTCTTTGGCCGCCGGCCCAGAGGACTGTGGCCGAGTGAAGGGAGCGTCTCCGACGAAGTTTTGCGACTGGCCGCCCGGGAGGGTTTCGCCTGGACGGCAACCGACGAGGGTGTGCTGGGGAGATCGCTGCCGGCTACCTTCAGCCGCCACGCTGACGGTACGCTTGAAGGAGCGCGCGAGCTTTACAGGCCTTATCGTTTCAACGGCCACGACCAGCAGATTTCAATATTCTTTCGGGACCATTATCTGTCGGACCTTATCGGCTTTGCGTACTCCAACCTGCCGGCGCAGGCCGCAGCGCACGACCTTCATCAGCGTATCCATGCCGCTGCTCGTTGTGCGGGCGACGGTCCCAGGGTTGTCTCAATCATTCTGGACGGGGAGAATGCGTGGGAGTATTTCCCGGGCAATGGACGTGAATTCCTAAAGAACTTTTATAAGAAAGTTGTGGAGGACCCTGACTTAAAAGCGGTTACGGCTAGTGAAGCTCTGCAACTTTGCGAGCAGGGAAGCCTCTCCCATATTGTTCCCGGCTCATGGATCAATGCAAATTTTGATGTGTGGATCGGGGCGGAAGAGGACAACCGCGCCTGGGACCTTCTGGCCGAGGCTCGCGATTTCTTTGAACAAAACCAGGGACGCACCAGCCTCAGCGACTCAGACCGTGAACGCGCCCGGCATGAAGTCTGGATCAGTGAAGGCAGTGACTGGTGCTGGTGGTATGGACCGGAACATTCCAGCGGCCACGATGAGGAATTTGATCGTCTCTACCGCACTCACCTGAGTAACATCTACCGCCTGCTGGGCAAATCGCCGCCGGACAACCTGGCGGTTCCGATCAAGGGGCTGGAAATCCGCGCTGTCAACTACCCGCCCACGGGCGCCATTGAACCCCGCATTGACGGCCTGGAGACAAACTACTTTGAATGGCTTGGGGCGGGTATTTACCTCCCCGACACAACCTCCGGATCCATGCACGGTGTGCGCAACTGCCTGGAGGCTCTTTACTACGGCTGTGGTCGCGACGCGGTCTTTCTTCGCCTCGACTTCCCGGAGCACTTCAGGAAGGAACATCCATCCTTCCAAATTCGGATCAGCATTGACGGTGACGCCAACGCCCGGTTGCATGCGTCAATCCGCGAGAACAAGGTAGCGAAGGTGGAGTTCTGGAAGGCGAATGAGCAATTACAGGTCCCGCTTGCAACCAGCGAAAGCCTGCAGGCGAGCTATGCACAGATTTTTGAGGCCGGCTCGCTTTTGGCGCCCTGGGAATCAACGCCGGCAGTAAGATTCAGCTTCAGATATCTCTCTGGGCCGATGACCTTCCGCTGCAGATCATGCCGCAGGAAGGCTGGCTGATTCTGGATCTCTCCGAAGAGTTTCAAGGCTGGTAGAAGCGATCAAAGTAGCGCTTCCTGACAGGAGACATTACTTTATTCCATTAAAAATCAGCTGATTGCTGCTGATACATGAAGTGATAGATTAGGAGCTTGGAAGGTATCACTTTTCAAATCGCAGTACACCTCAGACGGCGAGAAATTATCACGGCTTTTTCTGGCCCAACTCCCACCCGGGAATGATGACGTCAACCGGATTTGAGCCGACGGGCACAACGGTGATCAATGAAAGAGTTGACGTCCGAACAAGGGCCAGACTGCCGGAGGCACTGTCGGCCACTGCCAGAAAATGCTCATCAGGCGTCAGGTCTAATGCAATTGGCGAAACGCCCACATGGACCGTACTCTGGACGGCACGACTGGTAATATCGAACGCGGTGACAAACCCGTCCGCTGCAGTGGCCAGATACATCATGCTGGAATCCCGATTGAAAACAGCGGCGACAGGATCTCTTCCCGTGGGCAGCGCCTGCTCAATGTTGTCATGAAAGGCGTCGATGATCGTCATGCTGGAGCCTTCATTGCTTAGAACGAACAGTTCACCCCCGTCGGGTTTAAGAACCAGCCCGTTTGGCCTCGATCCCATCTCAATGTGAGCGAGAATCGTACGGGAGGATATTTCCGCCGCCGATATCTTCTCGTCGCCCGTGTCCGCCACAAAGACCACTGAACTGTCGTGCAAGACCGCCAAAGGCCCGGGAGTCTTTCCCACTTTGACTGACCCGAGAACTTTTTGCGTCTCCGTGCTGACAAAAAACAGGCGGTCGCCCGTTGGGTCGCTGGCAATCAGAGTTTTCCCATTGGGAGTAATACCCAGGTGCGCAAGTTTTGGAACCAGACTGGTCCGGCCGGTCTCCTTCAGCGTGTTGCAGTCGAGGAAAACGATCCTGCCGGCCTGCGGTTCGAGCGCATAGGCGCGGCCTCCATCCGGCGAGAACACCAGGTCTCCTGCCGTCTGTCCGATGTCAATGGTGTGCGCAACCGTCAATTCCGGGAACTCGATAACACTGATCGTGCCTGACTTCGATACCACGTAGACTTCCTGATGCCCGGGCCGTCGAACTGCTTTTTCGGGCAAGGGCGCCACGGGGATGGTGGCGACGATCCGCGGGGCGGCCAGGTTTACGGCGACGACCGACTGGCTCTGGTTGTTGACAACAAACGCCACGTAAGGGCGCGGTGGCGGCTCTTGTTTGTGGCACGCCACAGCGCCCAATACCATCAAGCCAACAGCCAGGAAAACGACCAGCCGCGACTTTCGGAGAAAAGAGCAGGCGTGAATTGCCAAGCTCGGCCCAGGAGCCGGAAAACAAAAACGCTGAGGGCGGGGAAGTCTCATCAGAGGCTCCTCCCTCCTGGAATGAGTATGGCGATGCTCCTGCAAACGGTCATAAAAGGGAATGAAATAGCGCTCCATCTCGGGATCATTCGGTTGGGCAGCACCTCAGCCGCTCCTTCATCGAGAGCTCTGAAGAATCCGGCCTCTTCATCCGGGCACACTCAACCGAAGCGACGAAGTTTAGCGTATGCGGTGTTTTTATACAACCGTATCGCGCCTGAATTGAATTCCTATAACGGCCGGATATACTCGACGGGGCTTAGAAACCGCACAGCACAGGACATGAGCGCAACTGAATTTACTTAAGGTATAACTTTAATCATTGCGGGCTCGCTGTGGCAGGCGTGCGAGAATATGAATCTGGCACAGGTCGCGCTCTGTGCATCAGGATGTGCTTCCCGGGGTTCCGGCCGCAGCACAGGAATGCCCCGCATTGAAACACCTTGACGACATTCTTAAAGCATCTCTTCAACATGTCGGCGCGCCGACATTCAAGCATCTTCCCCCGCACGTCTTTATGGAAGCGGATCGAAAGCAGTCAGGCCTTGCTACACCCGTGGCAATCATAAAGGTCACTTGCGGGACGGATTGCTCTTATTCCAATGCCAACGTCCAGTGCAAATTGACGCTTCAGAACAGGCTCTGCTAAGATGCCTCATGCAAAAAAGGGCGAACAACCGATTGTGCGTTGGCGTACACACTTCAATCGCAGGAGCGCTGGAAAATGCGGTCCGCCGGGCGTCGGAAATCGGCTGTGATACCTTCCAGATGTTTTCAGCCAACCCTCGAGGCTGGCGGACGTTGGATCCCTCTCCGGATGATTGCGAGCGGTTCCGCGCGGAACGGGAGGCGCGCAAGCTCTCGCCAATGGTGATACACGACAACTACCTGATCAACCTGGCCTCGGCTGATCCGGAAATACGCGGGAAATCGATTGCGGCGTTCAGGCGGGAACTTCAAAGGGCACTGGCACTCGGAGCCGACTACCTGGTTGCGCATCCAGGCAGTTCCAAAGGTTCGAACCCTTCCCAGGCCATTAAAACCTGTATCGAATCTCTTAAGGAAGCTGCCAACGGACTTTCTCTTGATGGGTTGACGGTCCTGATTGAAAACACCGCAGGGCAGGGGGCCGCCATCGGCAGAAGCTTTGAGGAAGTCGCAGAAATGGTCACGGGCGCCGGCAGGGAATTGCCGGTCGGGGCATGTATTGACACTGCCCATTCGTTTGCCTCTGGTTATTCAATACACACTCCGAAGGGGCTGCTCAGCACGATTAAGGAACTTGAAAGGACCGTGGGCATCAAAAAGGTTCGAGTGATCCACGCCAACGATTCCAAGTCGGCTTTCGACTCGCACGTCGACCGGCACGAGCATATTGGCAAAGGGCAGATTGGCGAGCGCGCATTTGGCAGGATTGTTCGACACCCGAAGCTTAGAGGCATCCCTTTCATCTGCGAAACCCCGGTGGATGAACCGGACGACGACAGACGGAATCTCGCAATGATGCGCAAGCTGGCAGGAGTGAAAACCGTTGGCAGGCATTGATCCCTGGTGGGACGATCTGACTCGTGACCGTTCCGCGGGCATTCTGGAACTTGTGCTGGATGCGATTGCCGACGATTATGAGAATCTTGAGGTCATTCTCAGGACCATCAATCAATGTTATCAGGATATGCCTGAGCTCAAAGATTGGAGAGCGCTGCAGGTTGTGCCTGTTTCCCGCCCGGAGGTGGTCAAGGCTTTGCGGGAATTGACGGAAGAAGGTTTTGCGCAGGCGAGCGTTTACGATGCCGGGACGAAGCAGTTCCGGGCTGTAAGTTTCCGCCAGCATGAAGCAGGTGTGCTATGGTTCTACGTTACAGAAAAGGGTTTGCGCACTGCAAGCCGGCTTCACAAATGAGGCCCCGAAATGTCTGAGACAGGTTAATCGATGGACACCAACTACGAGCCGCAGAAAATTGAAGAGAAGTGGCAGAAGCTCTGGAACGAGGAGAAGCTTTTTGACGCCGACATTGCGCCCGGGCGCAAGAAATATTACGTGCTTGAGATGCTGCCCTATCCATCGGGCGACATTCACATGGGGCATGTGCGCAATTATTCCATCGGCGATGCGCTGGCGCGTTACATGTCGATGAAGGGCTTCAACGTCCTTCATCCCATCGGCTGGGACTCTTTCGGATTGCCGGCGGAGAACGCTGCCATCAAGCACCAGCGGCCGCCGGCGGAATTTACTTTTGCCTACATTGACCGCATGCGGCGGCAGTTGAAGCGGCTGGGCGTCAGCTACGACTGGCGCCGCGAGGTGACCACCTGCGTGCCCGAGTATTACCGCTGGAACCAGTGGTTCTTCCTCAAGATGTATGAGCGCGGCCTGGCCTATCGCAAGAAGAGCCGCGTCAACTGGTGCCCGCAATGCGAAACCGTCCTGGCCAACGAACAGGTGGTGGACGGCTGCTGCTGGCGGCACGAAGACACGCGCGGTGGTTGAGAAAGAGCTTGAGCAGTGGTTCCTGAAGATCACCGACTACGCCGAGCGGCTGCTGGACGACATGAAGGAACTGGTGCGCTGGCCGGAACGCGTCCTGACCATGCAGCAGAACTGGATTGGCAAGTCGAAAGGGACGGAAGTCGATTTCAAGGTCGAGGAGCTCGAAGTTCCCCTTCGGGTTTTTACCACGCGCGTGGACACGATTTTCGGCTGCACAGTCGTCTTTGTAGCGGCGGAACATCCGCTGCTTGAAAAGATGATTGCCGCCTCAAATGACCCGGAGAAACTCCGCACGGAAGTTGACCGGATCAGGCAGTCCGCCGTCCGCGCGCGGGCTGAAGTCAACCTTGAGAAGGACGGCGTGGCAACCGGATTCACGGCCCGCAATCCTTACAATGGTGAGCAGGTTCCCATCTGGGTGGCCAACTTTGTTCTGACCGAATACGGCACGGGCGCGGTGATGGCCGTGCCGGCGCACGACCAGCGCGACTTCGAGTTCTGCACCACTTTCAACCTTCCTATCCGCACTGTTATCGTGCCGAAGGATGGAGAACCTGAAGTAAAACTTGAAGCTGCGTTTACGGAATACGGGAAGCTTGTCGACTCGGGCCGCTACACCGGCCTCACCTCCGAGCGGGCCATCGAGCGCATGACCCGGGACGCGGAGGCCGACGGTTTCGGCAAGGGAACCATTCAGTACCGCATCAAGGACTGGGGGATCTCACGCCAACGCTACTGGGGCACTCCGATTCCCATGGTTTACTGCGACGGCTGCGGGGTGGTTCCGGTGCCGGAGTCGCAACTGCCCGTTCTGCTTCCGGCCGACATCAAGCTGAAGGGAACAGGCCAGTCGCCTCTGGCAACCGTTCCTGAATTTGTGGCAACCACCTGCCCCAAGTGCGGCGGCGCGGCGCGGCGTGAGACCGACACCATGGACACCTTTATGGATTCGTCCTGGTATTTCTACCGCTACACCGATCCCAAAATCGACACGGCGCCCGTCAGCAAGGAAGCTGTAGATTACTGGTTCCCGGTGGACCAATACATCGGCGGCATCGAGCACGCGATTCTGCACCTGATCTACATGCGTTTTTTCACCAAGGTGATGAAGGACATCGGCCTGGTAAATTTCTCCGAGCCCGTGGCGCGCCTGTTTACGCAGGGCATGGTGATCAAAGACGGCACGAAAATGTCGAAATCCAAGGGCAACGTGGTGGATCCCACGGTCATGTTTGAGAAGTACGGAGCCGACACCGTGCGGCTCTACATGCTGTTTGCCGCGCCGCCGGAAAAGGACCTGGATTGGAGCGATACCGGTATCGAAGGCGCCTGGCGTTTCCTGAATCGTGTTTACCGGGTGATTTCGAAATACGCCGACAACGTGCGCGCGGTGGAATCCCTGCTGGGGAAGGCGCCCCGTCCAGCGGCTTCGCCCGAATACACGGCTGAAGAGCGGAAACTTTTGCGCAAGGCGCACCAGGTGCTCCGGCACGTAACGGAAGACATGGAAGAGCGCTGGCACTTTAATACCGATATTGCCCTGGCCATGGAGCTTGTGAACGAGCTTTCTGAACTGGACTCCAGCATTTCAGGCGGCAAGGTGCGCCCGCAAGTAGTTAAAGAAACACTTGAGGTATTGATCCTCATCCTCGCGCTTTTCACGCCTCACATCGCCGACGAACTTTGGGAAGGCCTGGGCCATTCCGGCCCCACCTTGCGGGTGGCCTGGCCTGACTTTGACGCCGGTCTTGCCGCTGAAGAAGAACTTGAGATTCCCGTGCAGGTAAACGGCAAGCTGCGCAGCAAGATTCGCGTGGCCGTCGGCGTGACGGAAGAAGAAATCCGCCGGCTTGCCCAGGCCGATGAAAAAGTCGCCGAACACCTCAACGGCCGCCAGATCGTCAAAATCATCGTTGTGCCCCAAAAACTCATCAATATCGTGGTCAAATAGTTCGTCTCCGTCTGGTTGTTCAGTCGCCAGTTTGCCTTGCCCAGCTTTTGCCACCCTCGGGCCATTCCTGGACACTGCTAGAAAGGGAACTGCCCGGCCGATTTTCCCATTTGAGACCCTGCCTCTGCCCTTGCAATCGATTCGGGCGCACTTCCTGGTGTCGTGCCACCATTGGAATGCCCCTTTCCGCGAAAGGCCATCCTCAGGCGGACTCCAGACCGCGCCCAACAGGAATTTGAAGGTAGTGTCCGACTGGATCGTGGTCCGGGCCTGATCGGCAAAATTGACACGCAGACCAAATCTGCGGTTTGCCGCTTATCGTCAACGTGGTTGTGGTGTTTTGGTTAATGGTTTCTGGATGGGCGATATTCCAACTCTAGAAGGTTGTGAGACCTACTCTGACAGAGGCGTGAGGGTCATGGATTCATCGATTTGCGCCTTTAGAGGCCATAAAGCGTACCCACTGTGGGACCGAATCAACCGGCGCTATCTAGCTCGCGATACACGTCCAGCATTCCAGGGAACTCGTGAAATCGTTCCGCATGATCTCGTGCTTCAGACTTCATGCCCTCTTTTTCCGCTAACTTCCGTAAGAGGGAATTGAAGCGGTTTTCGTAATCATAAGGAGGCACGCGCGCGGGATCGATTTGATTGAGAACTTTACTAACTCCGACTGGACTCAGCTCGACAAGGCGCAGGAGTTGCTCAATGAAATCCTCCCATACATAATTGCTAGGGACATAGGGAGCAACGGCCTCCAGCATTTGCCCCTGTTCTCCATCCGCAGAATCCAAATAGCAGCTTAATGTGCTCAATCCCGTCAACAGCTCGACTGGAGGGGTTGTGCGTTCGTGCGCCCAGACTATACACCTTTTCCAAAATGCCAAAATACCTTTCTTTTGGACTTCGGTAAGCTGCTGGGCCCTTACTGTCCAAAACAACCTCGCCACAACGACGAGGGCGGCCTCCTGGCCGGATTCAAAGAGAAAATTGAAATTGGATGATTCTAGGCTTTCTATTCCCCACAAATATGCTGCCCCTATTCTCTCGATCAGCTTTCCGCGCGCGTCGCGTCCCTTGAGTTCGTACTTAAGCGCCCGTTTGAACACTCCCCCTTCGACCAATAGGGTGTAAACAGGTCGCGTAAAGGCAGCGTAAGATAAGCCATCAATTGCACATACACTATTGGGCACAAATTCTGCTGGGAAAATTCGACCAATGTTGGTTTTGGCCCATGCCCTGTCTATGTAATCAAGCTGGGCTAAGTACGTGCCAGCAAGAGTTGAAAACTCATAATTGGAGTTCCGGCACTTTTCGAGCTCTGCGTTGAAAATTGGCTGGAGTTCCGTCCACGCCGCCGTATGTGCCCCTTGCTCATTCTTTTGAACCCGACAAGCTCTCAAAGCATGGCTAAAAAGCGCTTCAACAGCCCGACCCTTTGCAGAGTTCATTGCGTGCAGCATGGGATCATCTGGCAGTTGCGGTGCTTGTTCGGCATTGTCGAGCATAATTCTAATCAACGGAAGCGTACGTGAGAGGAGGTTGCTTGAGTAGGCCTTTTGGTCCTTCTGCGTGCCCGCTTTCAGAAAATCGGGAATGGCCGAAGCAATCCAGTTCCGCGTGGGTATGAAATCTGCGTTCTCGGGAACCTTCTCTTCCCAAAATTCTCGGCGAACGATAAGGCCTTCGAAGAACGCAACCAGTCTCTCCCACGCAATTTCCCAGTTAATCCCCGCGTACTTTTCGTCAGTGGATTCCCAAACCCTCTTCAGCCCCTGAATGACTGCGTACTGAAAAGGTCTCTTAGCAATTAGAAAATTGTCGAGGGATCGAAGGAATACCTCAGGATCAGCCTGCACTGCTTCTTCCAGCGCACTGACCAACCCCTCAACGGTAGACCCTCGCCAGGAATCCTGTTCCTTAAACGAGTTCAGATCTTCGACGATAGCGCCCGTCTGAGCAAATCCCACAAGCTCTTGGACCGTGTAAGGCGTTGGGCCCGGACCAACCCAGGATGATTCAATATATGAGTTGAACTCGGGGTGTTTCAGTGGCTCCTGCAAGTCTAAATCAGATTTTAGTTGCGCGATCCATTCTTCTGCTGCAACGTAGCCTTTTCCTTCGATTGCCGAGAGCCACTTCAGTTGAGTCCACTTTAAAGAAACCTCTGGGTCATCACCCCTTTTCGGAAGAGGAATTTGCTCGATTGATTTCAGTGTCCGAGCCTTAACAGGGTCATCGAAGTCCAGGAAATGTTGCTTCAGCAACTCATAGACTTCATGACGATGCCCAACATAGAAAAACTCGGGGCCAACGATTTCCTCGTACAGTGCGCGGTATTCAGTCCAGCGCTCCCCGACGATATATATACCGATCCTGCGCAATATGTCTTGCTCATCGACCAACGCGCCCTTTAGGAAAGCGCGCGTCTGGTCGGGTGCGTTTCCAGACCAACCCAAGAGCGCGTCACGGAGGCCCTCGACCGAGATGTTTTCTGCAGCGTGCCATCGATAATTTCGATCGTGACCCTCGATCGCAGGACGGTATAGGCTGCTGTTCTTCTTCTTGATTTCGGAGTTGAAAACCTTGCGAATTAGTTCCACGAATACATCGACCGCATTCTTGCCGGTCTTGGCTCCCAAGGCCATAGCGTGATGACGCACGAGCTCGTTTAGCCAGTGTTCAGAGCCTTCCCGCGTTGATGTTTTATGTTCTTCCCCCGCCTGAAGCCAAAGCATTGAAATACAGTGCCTCAGCACAGTGATGGACTTGTTCCAATCCTCAGGTGAGGGACTTGACAGAAGGCGGTTCATGAGCCCTTTATCGAGCTCGTGAATAACGAAACCATTGCTAAAAGGATCATTGAGCCATAAAGGAATGCATGACAGCTCTGCGGCGGTCACCAACTCAGTAGGAAGCAGACCAAGAATTTCCGCAAATGTTCGAAAGGTATGATAGTTGTGTCGGGTGTTCCCGTTGGCATCCTTCCAATTACTTACTGACCGCAGAACCTCCAACACCTTGCTTGCAAGGGCCGCGTCACCATTTTCACCGGCTAACTTCGCGACAGCTGCTAGATAGCCCAAAGCTGCCCAATACGGAATCTGGAAGCTCCCCTTACTCCCCACGGTGATTGGTCCTTGGTTTCGAGATCCGTCAAAAAGGCCAGCCTCGTTTAGGGGGTCGAAAAAGCGTTCGAAGTCTTTACGCTTCAGTAGCAATTGGAAGCCGTGACGCTCGAGCTCTTCGCTCTCAGTCATGAGTGTAATTACTGACTCCTGATTTGAGGTCAATTTACTCATCTAACCAGTGCTCCATATCAATCATTTTGCGGAGAATTTGTGGAGTTGAGGCCGGCAATAGCCGGGCAAATTCCTCCAGAACGTCTACCAACTGCTTCCAGTCCTTTTGGTCCCGCGAGAACGAAATCAAACTAATCCCGGATCCCATGTAGTACGATTTTAAGCTTTGTCGTAATTCCTCTTGATGAGAGAAAAAACCCTGAACGATAAAATGTCTTGACTCCCGATGCGGGTTAGGCTCGCTCCTCGCTTTCACAATTACATATTCGAGAATTTCGAGTTCTTCCAGGCTATAGCCAATGAATAAGATATTCCGGTTTTGGAACAGGTGCTTCAGGAATGTAAGTACTCGATTCTCAGTTCTTGGATCCTCTGTGAAACGGCCATTGGCATAGTGTCTTACATAATCCTGGGTTGTGAGGATCATCCTATCCGGATCACGCAGGGAGCCGTGCAAGTGAACAACTGTATTGGGGGAGTCGAGAACCGAAGGCATCAGTTCCTCGACTTTGTGGATAACGTTCATCCGCACGGCTGGCGCGAGGTCCGCTGGAGAGGAGTCGGGAGATGCAGATGGCGCTGGCTGGCCCCTGGCCTCGTCCAGCCATTCGTCATAATTCGTGGTAACAAATATGTTCCCTAATTTAAACAGCGCATTGTAGAGGCGGAGCCCCTCTGTGTGTTCGTTGGGGTCTTCTGGGTGGAGTAGGTTACGAAAATCAATCGGAGCATTATGCTTCTTCTCAAGAGTCCGAGCGATAGACAGCTTGACGCGCGAGTTAAGATTTTTGATTTGGTCAAATTGCGAATACGTGAACCTTCCGTTCCTTATCAATGACTCGAGTGCGGCATTTGCGAAATCGTCCCATCCGGGACAGCCAGCTAATTGGGAAACCCCGGCTCCAATGAATGGAACTAACGTTTCCCGATGGGCAGCTTCCCGCAGGCTGTCTGGCAGCTCCGGAATTGGAAGCAATTTATCGGCCATACCATGATGTGCAACCTGAAGAGCTAACGGCTGCGATCCCGGCGACGAGCGTAGCACCTCGCTAATGATAGCGTCAATCCTTTGATCTGTGATCATGCAGACCGACGCCTTTATTTGACCCTAAGCTGTGCGGGCAAGACCGACGACGCGTATACTTCGATCATCGTTTAGGTGGATCAAACGACATGATAGTTTAACGGCCTGCGCATGGATTGGGAGTAGGCGGGTCTGGGCGTACTGTCGGCCAGTCGGAAACAATCCGGATGCTCAATTTGGCGTGTAGCCGACTATAGAACCCTGTGGCGGGAATCGATATGGGGTTCCTTGATACAACTTGTGCGTTTGAAGTGCAAACACTGGGGCGGCCGGAATTGAGGGGCCGGGAAACCGATTTGAGGCTGGATTCGCCCTACTCGGCCTTTGCCTCCAGCAATCGACACGCGCGCACTTCCTTGTGGAATGCTGCGATGAAATGCCCTCATTCCCACACGGGGCCCTCCGAGGCGGAGCCTGTCGGTCGGCAAATAGAAATCAGGAGAAAGTGTCCAAATAGACGGTGGGCAATATACGAACGCAGTAGCTGAACCGACGTTACACCTATTGGTTGCGTGCTTTAGTTCGAGTTTAACATCAGGATTATTTCGAGCGGCCGGCAATAGGGGACTTACTTCACGCTCCTCTAACTTACCTCGCCGAAGCGGACCCATTGCAAGTAAACAGGTCAAGAGACGGTTACTCAAGGCCTTCGAAGGTGCTATGTCGTGTGGAGTGATCTGCGATACAGTGTGAATATGTCTGAACCCAAAACACAGGACGATTTGGACCTGGGCCAGCACGACTGTCTTGCAGCCGCTTACCAAGGTCCACTGCCGCGTCCTGCGTAAGAAATTGCGGGGGGCTGGAACAGAAGATGACGCCCTGTTCAATGCGGGGTGGGGGCCTCTGGCCGTTCCGGCACTGGGTTCGAAAACACTCCTGGAATCGCGGGCACTAGAGGTTACATGAGCGCACCAACACCGCGCGTGGTAATCGTGGGAGGCGGCTTCGGCGGACTTTTCGCCGCGCGCGCCTTGGCCAGGGCCCCGGTCAGGGTGACCCTGATCGATAAGCGGAACTACCACCTGTTCCGCCCCATGCTTTATCAGGTCGCCACGGGGCTCCTGTCGGCCGACCAGATTTCCGGTCCTCTGCGGTCCATCCTGAGCCGTCAGCGCAACGCCGACGTGCTGCAGGACGAAGTCACCGGAATCGACACCGGCAAGCGGACGGTGCACCTGAAAGAATATCAGCTTCCCTACGATTTCCTCATTCTCGGGACCGGGATTCAATACAACTACTTCGGGCACGATGAGTGGCGGCACGTGGCGCCGGGTCTGGAATCGCTTGACGATGCCGACCTGATTCGCGGGAAGGTGTTGACTGCGTTCGAGCGCGCGGAGGAAATGGCGGCTCTCGGCCAGGCCGGCGTGGACGAAATCAAACAACTCCTCACTTTCGTGCTGGTGGGCGCGGGAACTGTGGGGGTGGAAATGGCGAGCACACTGGCGGAAATGTCGCGGATGGCCCTGGCACACGATTTTCGCCACATCGATCCCCAGTCGGCCCGGATCCTTTTGTACGAGGCCGCGCCGCGCGTGCTGCCGACGTTTCCTGAAGGGCTATCGGCAAAGGCGCAGCGGCATCTCGAAAGCCTGGGCGTGAAGGTATACACGAACACCCGCGTCACCCAGGTTGATGAGGACGGCGTCGTGGCCAACGGCGAGCGCGTCGGTGCGGGCACTGTGCTGTGGGGCGCGGGAGTCCTGGCCTCCCCGGCTGGGCAATGGCTGGGGGCGGCCATGGACAACTCGGGCAAGATCATCGTCAACCCGGATTTGTCTGTACCGGGGCATCCGGAAATTTTCGTTATCGGTGATACGGCGCATGTGGTTGCGGAGTCGCGGAATTTGATAGGCATTAAATCAAGAGAGCCGATGGTCATGCCGGGCGTCGCTCAACCCGCGATCCAGGAGGGCCAGTACGTTGCACGCCTGATTCAGCGGCGCGTGGCCGGGAAAGCGGACCCTCCGCCTTTTTGGTATTGGGACAAAGGAGACCTGGCGATTGTGGGGCGCACGTATGCACTGGCCGATCTGCGATTTTTGCGTTTTACGGGATTTTTGGCCTGGATTGTATGGGCCGCGGTGCATATTTATTTTCTGATAGGGTTTGCCAACCGCTTCTTCGTTATCGTGCAGTGGGGAATCGCTTTTTCGACAAAGCGCCGGCAGGTGCGCGTGTTCCCGGGACAGGAGAGAACGGGCAAAGCCCCTTAGCGGGCCGGTTTCGCAGTTCCAGGCGGTTTACTCCGGCGCGCTTTCCCCCGGCACTGTGAAGGCGGGGTGCCGCAGGTTTCTTGAACACGGTCGAAGCAGGACTGGGTGGCGGATTTCTAAAACCTGTTCAATTCCCACGCATCAAAGAAAATGCAGCTCCGAGACTGATGCCACAGAACAGATTGCTGGAAAGCCTTCTCGAGCAGGCAATCAGAAAGAGGAATGCATTTCAATGCACGGCCGGAAATGAAAGGAGGGAACAAAATGAAAATCGTAGTGATCGGCGGCACGGGGCTCATCGGGTCAAAGCTTGTCAACAAACTGCGTGAGCATGGACAGGAGGCGGTGGCGGCTTCACCGGCTTCAGGTGTCAACACTCTCACCTGCGAGGGACTGGCCGAAGTGCTGAAAGGCGCGGCTGTGGCTGTAGATGTAACGAACTCTCCTTCCTGGGAGGACGCGGCCGTGATGAATTTCTTCGAGACTTCAACCCGTAACCTGCTCAGCTATGAAGCGGCCGCAGGCGTGGGACACCACGTCGCGTTGTCAGTGGTAGGCACTGATCGTCTGCTCGCCAGCGGTTTCTTCCGCGCAAAAATGGCCCAGGAGGACTTGATCAAACATTCCTCAGTCCCTTACTCAATCGTCCGCGCGACGCAATTCTTCGAATTCGTCAAGGGCATCGCCGATTTTGCCACCGACGGCAACAAAGTACGCCTGCCATCCGCGCTCATCCAGCCCATGGCGGCCGACGATGTCGCCAGTGCGGTCGGCCGGGTGGCGACGGGCGCGCCAGTCAACGGCACCGTTGAAGTTGGCGGCCCGGAAAAGTTTCGCCTGGATGATCTCGTCCGGCGGGGTTTGGCCGCATGGAAGGACCCGCGCGAGGTTGTCTCTGACCCCCACGCTCCCTACTATGGGATCGAGATCAAGGAGCGTACCCTCGTTCCCGAAGACGACGCGGAGCTCGGAAAGATCCGTTTCGAAGACTGGCTCAAACATTCAGTGCTTCGGGCGCATGCCTGATGAACGCGCTGGCCGGACATCCAGCGGTATTGATACAGCCAATCCATGATTTTCTCCTCAGGAGACGCAGGATGGAAAGCTTCGTTTCATGGAGGGGCTCACGGCGATCCAGGCCTGACCGGCGGAATCGTAATGCAGACCGGATCGGCGCTTTGCCCGCTACACGTTATGTTGAACGACTGGATTGTTTCGGGTGGCCGGCAATCGGGGAAGAATTTCAACGCGCGAAGGAAGGCGGCCATTTTATCTACGGTCGATTCCCGCATGTCCCACGACTTTCCGCCGGGTGTCAGGCTGCGGGATAGCCGTTGCCCGGGCGGGCAAGCGTAGGGCTAATCGTCTGTGACCGGATGGCCTGCGCCGCCATTCACATAGCGGAGCACCGTGTGGTTCTGAACGGAGTTGAACCAGGTTTGCCTGAACTCCTTGCCCTCGTCGGACATCAGCCACCGGCGGAAGTTGTCGGCATGCTGCTGCGAGGGCCAGAAGGCCTCATTCAGGTATTTCGGGCGGCGCTCAGGTTTGCCCTTGGTGTAGTTGCCGCGGATGCCGTCAATGAAGACCCAGGTCTTGCGTTCCAGGCATCCATAGCTTCTGGTGATCTCGTCCAGACGGGAGTCCAGCCACTCAATGAAGGATGTCTCCTGCACTCCAGGCTTGACGTCAAAAACATGGACCACTCGGAGCATGGCGCACCACCTTGATTGTTTTTTGGAGCCCAGAGGATAGTAACCCGGTCAATCCAAAATTTCAACATTATAGAAATTTATGGGCAAAGGCCACGTGTCTCTGGCGCGGGACCAGTCCTCAGGCGCCTCTGCCCGCGGGCGTCTGCCAGTTCCGTTGACCGCCGCGGACTGCCTGGGCCGATTATTTTGAAGCGGAGACCTATCCGGCTTTCAGCCCCGAAGCTGAAAAAACTGTTGTCCAAAAACTCTGCCTTTCTTTGCAGCGGAACTTGCGCTACTCTTCTGGAGACATCTGCAAGAAGGGGCGTAAGAGAACTTCAAAAATTGTCGGGGGTCTCGAGATGGCAGACATCAACATGCCCATTCCGCGGGCAGGGTTTGGCCAGACGTCACGAAGGGACCTGTGGTGGGCGCAGCCGCTGCTGGTATTCCTGGGTCTCTCTGCTTTTGTGGTTTATGCCACATGGGCGGCCCTGCAGGGAACACACTACCGCTTTGGTCCTTATCTTTCGCCTTTCTACTCGCCGGACTTGTTCGGCGATGCACAGGCATGGTTCGGCGGCAAGCCTTCGTGGTATCCGGGCTGGCTGCCTTTTTCTCCGGCGATTTTCATCCTCTGGGCGCCGGGCGGCTTTCGCCTGACCTGCTACTACTACCGCGGAGCTTATTACAAATCCTTTTGGGCGGACCCGCCCTCCTGCACCGTAGGCGAGCCGCGCAAGTGTTACCGTGGCGAGCGCTCGTTGCCTCTAATTCTGCAGAATTTCCATCGTTACTTCCTTTACATTGCGCTGCCGTTCCTCGTCATTCTGGCAACCGACGCCTGGAGGGGTTTCTGGTTCAATGGACACTTCAGTGTCCGCGTCGGGAGCGTTGTTCTGGTGGCCAATGTGGTCCTTCTGGGGTCTTACACCCTGGGATGCCACTCGCTGCGGCATCTGACGGGCGGATTGATGGATGCCTTATCACCGGCGCGCAAGAAGGTCTATAACTGCGTGAGTGCGATGAACGCTTGCCACATGAGGTATGCGTGGCTCAGTCTGTTCTGGGTGGCCTTTTCGGATCTCTACATCCGAATGTGCTCGATGGGAATCTGGACGGACTGGAGGATCTTCTGATGCCGGAATACCAGGTTCACGAGCACGACGTTCTGGTGATCGGCGCGGGGGGAGCAGGACTTCGCGCGGCCATTGCAGCGTCCGCGGCTGGCGTGTCGGTGGGGATTGTCACCAAGAGCCTGCTGGGCAAAGCTCATACGGTGATGGCAGAGGGAGGGATTGCGGCGGCGCTCGCCAACGTGGACGAGCGCGACAACTGGAAAGTCCATTTTGCCGACACGATGCGGGGAGGGCAGTACCTGAATGATCCGCGCATGGTCCAACTCCACGCGCAGGAGGCGCCGGATTGCGTCCGCGAGCTGGAGGCCTGGGGAGCGGTGTTTGACCGCACGGCGCAGGGCAAAATCCTGCAGCGAAATTTTGGCGGCCACAAATATCCGCGCCTGGCCCACGTGGGTGACCGTACGGGTCTCGAGATGATCCGCACCTTGCAGGACCACGGGATTCACCAGGGAATCGACGTCCACATGGAGTGCGTCATCATCACTTTGTTGAAAGACGGCGACCGTGTGGTGGGGGCCTTCGGCTACGATCGTGAGCGCGGACGTTTCCAGCTCTACCGGGCCAGGGCCGTGGTTCTGGCGACGGGTGGGATTGGCCGGGCTTACAAGATCACGAGCAACAGTTGGGAGTATACAGCGGACGGACTGGCGCTGGCCTTTCGTGCCGGAGCGGAACTGAGGGACATGGAGTTCGTGCAGTTCCATCCTACCGGGATGGTGTGGCCTCCCAGCGTGCGCGGCATTCTGGTCACCGAAGGTGTCCGTGGGGAAGGGGGCATTCTCAAGAACAAGGAAGGGCGGCGGTTCATGTTTGACGACATCCCTCCGCTTTACAAGAGTCAGACTGCCGATAACCCCGAAGAGGGCTGGAAGTATACCCAGGGTGACAGGGCCGCGCGCCGTCCGCCGGAGCTGCTGACCCGCGATCATATTGCGCGCTCGATTATGCGGGAGGTCCGCGAAGGGCGGGGCAGTCCCCACGGGGGCGTGTTCCTCGATATCGCCTGGATCAAAGAAAAAATGCCTCACTCGGCGGAGCACATTAAAAGGAAGCTCCCGAGCATGTACCACCAGTTCAAGCAACTGGCGGATATCGATATTACAAAAGAGCCGATGGAGGTGGGACCCACAACGCATTACATGATGGGAGGCGTGCGGGTTAATCCTGAAAGCCAGATGTCGACCGTGCCGGGCTTGTTTGCCGCCGGCGAGTGTGCGGCTGGTTTGCACGGTGCGAACCGCCTGGGTGGCAACTCGCTCTCAGACCTATTGGTTTTCGGCAAACGCGCCGGTGAGCACGCCGCAGCCTTTGCCCAGGAGCACGAGGCCGGCCAGGTGGATGCCGGGGAGGTGGAGGCGGCTGCGCGGCAGGCCCTGGAACCTTTCGACCGCCCTTCAGGGGAGAGCCCTTTCCTCATCCAGCGCGACTTGCAGGAGACCATGCAGGACCTGGTGGGAATCGTGCGGCGCGAGAAAGAACTCCATCAAGCACTCGATGTGCTTCAGCAACTGAACGCGCGCGCCCGCCAGGCGGGAGTGATGGGGAACCGGGAGTACAATCCCGGCTGGCACACGGCGCTGGACCTCTCCAATCTTCTGCTGATTTCCGAAGCCATCACCCGGGCCGCCCTCCAGCGCAAAGAAAGCCGGGGCGCGCATTTCCGTGACGATTATCCGGGCCGCGATGAAGCCGCCGGGAAATTCAATCTGGTGCTTCGCCGCAGGCCTGACGGAGAAATGCAAATCTCCCCTGAGCCGGTCCCGGAAATGCCGGCGGAACTCAAGCTGATTATTGAGGAGATGAAATAATGGCGACGGCAACCTTCAGGATCTGGCGCGGCGATTCCAACGGTGGCGAATACAGGGATTACACCACGGAGATATCACCGGGAATGGTGGTCCTTGACGCCGTTCACGAAATCCAGGCCAACCAGGCGCAGGATCTGGCCGTTCGCTGGAACTGCAAAGTTGGAAGATGTGGTTCGTGCTCGGCGGAAATCAACGGCATGCCCAAGCTGATGTGCATGACGCGATTGAGTCAGTTGCCTCTGGAGGCGCCCATCACCATCCAACCCATGCGGACCTTCCCTTTGGTCAAGGATCTGGTCACCGACGTCTCCTGGAACTATGAGGTCAAGAAAAAGATCAAGCCTTTCAGGCCGCGCAAACCGGATTTTCCCGACGGTACCTGGCGGATGGTCCAGGAGGATGTTGACCGCATCCAGGAGTTCCACAAGTGCATTGAGTGCTTCCTTTGCCAGAACGTGTGCCATGTGCTGCGCGAGCACCACCTGCATCAGCAATTCGTCGGCCCGCGGTTCTTTGTCTATGCCGCATCGCTCGATATGCATCCCATGGATATCGAAGATCGGGTTGAAGATCTGAAAAACGCCGACGGCATCGGATTCTGCAATATCACGAAGTGCTGCACCAAGGTCTGTCCGGAGGAAATTCGCATCACCGACAACGCCATCATTCCTCTTAAAGAACGCGTCGTCGACCGCTATTTTGATGTTCTGAGAAAGCTCTTTAATTCTCTCCTCGGCAGGCGCGACAGGCGGGCCGCAAATCGCTAATCACCTGCTTGCAGCAATCAGACGGGTAATAGCCTGGCCGGGCAATCCTCCCGCTACTTTCCGGGGTCGATGAGGGCCTGATAAGTGGTGGCGCGGGTCATCTCCTCCATGTTGGGCATATCCGGCCCAGCCACGGCCGCAAGGCAGGCGGTCCGTGCTCAAACAGAGGGTGAAGACCAGCTTTTCAGAATGCCCCGGCGAAGAAATTCCCGCTTCGCCCGCGCGGTGATATCGCTTTGCATTCGTGGCAGCAGGCGGTGGTCCGAGACATAGGCTTTAATGTGAAGCCGGATGTAGGGCCTCCTGTCGAATTTGTCCTCGAGAAGTACAAAAACCGGCTTACCCGCGTAAAGATAGGGACAAGTATAGGCAGCCTCGGAGCCGATGCGGAGGGCCTCGTCGGGATCGGCATCGGTCGGCAGGTGGAGAAATATTTCCGCCTGGCAGTGCGGCACGCCCACATTCGAGTCAAACACCTGCTTGCTGAGAATCTCGGCGTTTGGGATGGTCACTTGAGTATCGCCGAACGTAAAGAGCTTGGTGCTGCGCAGGCCGATATGGATGACTTCCCCATAGGCGTCGCCGATCTGAACCAGGTCGCCCAATTGGTACGGCCGATCTCCCAAAACCACCAGGCCTCCGATCAGGCTTTTGACGAGATCCTGCGCGCCCAGGCCGATGGCAATTGCCGCCGAACCGATCGCGGCCAGGAAGGTTTCCCTTGTCGGCGCCAACAAATGGAACGAGACGAAGATCGCTGCAAACCACAGAACGATCCGAAGGACGGGTTCGGCTCCCTTGGCCAGGAAGCGAAGGCGAGGACCGCGCCGGCTCAATAAATCCAGCAGACGACTGGCGTAACGGATACAGACCCAGGTGAGGAATAGAACGGCGACAACCGAAGTGATCCGGCCGAAGGTGAAGTACTGAAAGATGTCACGCGTTGCCGCGTTCTCACCGAATGGCATGTTCTCTCCTCCTTACAGGAGATTTTGGCGGGCCAGGGCGTCCCGCACGAAACGTCCCGCCTGGGGACACACCCGCAGTCCGGGGCAGGCTGGTTCTGATTCCAGGATCTCGAGCGCCTGAAGACGTTCGAGCCTCCCTCGCGCCTCTTCGATGCCGATGCTGAACACCTCAGCCAGCTCCTCAGCGGTGAGGCTGGCGTGCTGAAGGATCGCTTGCAGGGTGAACAAATCGTCCGGCTTCAATTCGGCCTCAAGAGGGCTGTAATTGGGATCGAGGGGCTGGAGCATATGCACTACCGCGCCCTCAATGCGGCCGATACTGCCCAACCAGAGTTCGAGCGCCGACCGGAACAGCCCTTCCGACTGGCGGTAGAGGGCATTGAAGAACAGTTGTTGCGGATTCTGTTCCAGCCCGAAGAATCGGCGTAAGCGGTTGATGCGGGGGTCGCCCGGGGGCATCGGCGCGAATTGCAGGCGCAGACCCGATAACGTGTGGCGCTGCAGAATTGCATCGGTCATGTGTTCCTGGCTGACCGACATGGCGTTCACGCAATGAGAGAAGTTCCGCCCCAGCCCCACCACGGCGTCGAGATAGCAGAACGATGCCTGATTCATACTGAGAATCCACAAGGTCGAGCCGGAAGTGGCGGCCATCAGACGCAGGAATTCGCGCTGGGCGTCGAACCCGTTCATACACCGGAGGAAGGTTCGCTCAAACTCCTCGATGACAGCGACCCTTCTCCCCTGGTTCAGGGCGGTGGCCAGGTCTGCTCCGGGCGAAATCCGGAACAGGTCTCTCAAAAACTCAGACATTTGCTCTTGACTGCGAATCCTCCGGCAAAACTGTCCCTGCACGACGGACACGCCCGTGAACGCGGCTCCGGCAGCGCAGCTCAGCAGGCTGGTTTTTCCGCTGCCACGAGCCCCTACGACGAGCACCGTCACACCGTGCCCGGACTGCCAGAGCGAAAGCGCCTGGAGCAGACCGTTCATTTCGGTTTCACGGGCCACCAGGAATCGCTGGTCTTTCACGGGTGCCAGGCTAAACAGCCGCTGGTAGAGGGCGGGCAGTTCCCGGGTCCTGGGTCGAACCTCAAGGATAGTACTCAACCGCGCGCGTTCCGTCAGCGGTTCGAGACTGGGAGCGCCTGGCCTTTCCCAACCCAGCTTCCAGGCGGTCCATTGAAAGGCTTGTCCGGCCTCGGTTTGAAAAATGCGCGTCGCCGCCCGGATGGAGCCCAGCGCCACCTTTCCAAGTTGCCGGGCAGCGCGCGGCGCACCCTGGCGCATGAACAGGGCCAGCAGACCCAGCCGTCCGTTTTCGAGAGATGTATGCGTCTGCAGCAGGGTCAGAGCCTGAGCACGGCAAAGACCTGATTCCGCAGCCGGCTGCGCATCGATCAGAATTTCCTGGCGGTGCTCCAGCAAGGCCAGGGCATTGGCAGCAGCTTCCCGCGGCAGCTTCTTGAGCGTTCCGCCCTCCGACTGTCCGGCTTCCAGCCCAAACGTCACCACTTGCCGTGCCTGTTCGATATCGCGGATGACGGCGGTATGTTCAGCCTCTCCCTCGCGAAAACCATCGCGCGTGGCGTCCAGCCCCGCATGTGCAAGCGCATTCAGCAGGACACTTTGGGGATGCAGTTGCCGCCAGGGTTTCCGCCAGCCCGGAATTGCCCAGTGAAGTCGTACCGCCTCGATCGAGGCGGGAACGCAGGCCTGGATGCTGGAGCCAAGGCGCTCGGCCCAGTCGCGGGCGCGCTGCTCGGCGGAGAGCAGATTGGCTTTGGGCGACGGAAACACTTCGGGGTTGCTCTGTTCGAGCCCGGCGCGGAACCAGGAAATGGCCTGGGCCATCTCCCCGGTGACTTCGTCGTGCTCGACGCGCAAGGATTCCAGCGCCTGGCGGGTGGCCTGGATGGCCTCGCGTGACACGCTGGTGAGTTGTCGCTCAAGATTGATCAGTGCACGCACAGCGCGCTGTTGACGATGCCAGTGGCTGATATTGTCCTGCCACCGATCGAGGATCTTGCGCTGCCGGCGATCTGAGAATTCCCGCGAACGGCGCAGCACCGCTTCGCTGAGCAGGACCGGAGACATCTCGGCCCAGTGCCGGTAGGAGCGAACCAGCCGCTCGGTGCGTCTTTGAAGAGAGGTTGATGTCCGGGACCACCATTTTTGCTCCTTGGCGAGCGTCGTCTTATCCCGGTCGCCCCCTGCCAGAATGGCCAGTTGATGGCGGCGAAAAACCTGCCATGCGGCCAGCAGATGGAGGCCGGCCTGCGCCAGCCCGAGTTCAAAAGCTCTATCGAACCTGAGGCGTTCAGCCAGCTGACTGCAAACCTGGGCCAGGACGATTTCGCGGAGTTTTAGCGGCCGCGGTGATTTAAGCCGTCCGACCCATGCTTTCCGCCAGCTCCCACGCACCTCCGGTCCCAGGATCTCCAGAAGTTCCGCTCCCGAGACAGTGATCACGGGCGGCAGCCGGCGTGCCAGATCGTTCATTTCAAACCGGTGCTGCTCTATTGCCGACAGTGTTCTCGCGATCGGCCTGATGGCCTCAAAGGTCCCGACTGGATCAGCGAAGAGGCGATTCTCCATCTCGCCGAACAGCTCTTCAAACGAAGCGGTCTTTCCCGGCTCGAGTTGGTTCGGGGTGATTGAAACGAGTTGATCCCGCGATCGATCTATCAGTGACCGGACATCCCCCTCGGTGGCAGCCATCACAGAGACCAGGCGCTCATTGGCGTGCTGGAACCTGACACGAAATTCTCTCCAGAGGTCGGTCGGGGACGCCCCCATGTTTTCATCACTCCTGGCTTTCGCAGAACGATCGCTGACCATTTTACATCCGAATAGGGCTTGCCGGGTCCTCACGCTGCTACTAATTTGAGGGCGGATTCACGATTGAGACGAGCGATGCGTGGCCTGGCAGCAGGCAGTTCTGTGCAGGTTGGCGGCCGGTCGGGAATTCCACCCCGCCACGGACGTCGATCACCGCCGGCCTTGAAGATGCCGGCCGAAAAGCAGCTTGCCGCCGTTTGTGTGTTTGAAGTGCAAACTCAGGAGTAGCCGGAATTCGGGAGCCGGGAAACGGATTCGAGGTTGGATTTACTTTACCCGGCCTTTGTCTCGAGCCGCAGATGTCTCTCAAATTGGGCCGTCAATGCGCCCACGGGGCCGCGAACCGATTCCCACGCAGCTTTGGCATTTTTGGGGGGGCGGGGCAGGGGAGAATGATGAAGCATCGAACGACATTCATTACCACCTGTCGCATCAGGGGGGCCGTCTGGATAGTGAGGAAGGTGTTGATTGCCCCGCTTGCCCGGAGCCGCCCCCATCTGCCAGCCGCGGACAGCGCCCTCCTGTCCATGGGCCGTTTGCCCGATGCAGAATCCGTCGCCGCCGAATTACTTAGTGCGGTTGGCGGCTGCCGACCTGGCGCCTTCCCATAGCGTCCAACACAGTTCCAGGACACCCAACACAACTGCAGAAGCCAGGATACCAAGGAAGATGATTTCAGTGAGATGTGGGGTCATAGTCAACTCCTGCTGAGAAATCGCTGAGGCCACTCCCGGAGGCTCTCGGCGTACCCGTACCGCGTCAACTGTTGAAACCCTCCCCTGATGATGTCCAAGCAAGCCAGAGAGCCCCTGCCGGAAGTGGGTCCCGCACTCTGTTGAACGATTCCTATCCTGAGGCAAAACCGGTCTTAGGGCAATTCGGTGATTCCTTTAATCAATACGGATAAAAGCCGTATTTTGAAACCGGTCAACACCTGAACAGGAAGTGCAATTTAAGGCGGGAGTCGGCTTTCGGGCGTGTGCGGCGCGGGAATGGCGGGCGATCCAGCCGCCCGCTCCCGTGCTTCCAATTGACGCAACCGAAGGCGCGTTGCGCGGCGAATCCTGATACGGCCAGGTGGGTTGGGGCGGTGAACTCGCCGGCCATCAGGAGGGCTGGCGGTTGACGTCTAACGGACAGATGTGAAAAGACCCAGCCGTTCGTTATCTGTCTTTAATCTTCTCACCTCGATAGCGTCACTTTTGGGACCTATCCTTTTGCAGTGAGCCGGAGTCGTTCTTCGGCGCAGGACCAATCTTCTTGCGGTGAGCCATCCGGACAGCCTCTGGCTTGCCAAAGTTCATAGGCCAGTGCGGAAATTTTCTGGGCCGTGGCTTCGTGCAATTCGAACGACTGCCGATCATCCTGCTGCGAGTGCTCAAGAGCTTGCCTGATGTCTTGCTCCTGGGCTGCGTTTCTTTGCAGCGACTCCTGGAAAACCTCATGCGAATGCTCAAGTGCCTGCCGGGAATGTTCATGTCCCGTCAAGTGGTTCTCTTTGCCGCGTCTCTCTGCGCCCACCTGGTGAGTATGGGCGGCAAGGTCGTGAAATTCAGCGGCTTTCTGGTGCGAATCCTGCTTATTCCGGTTGGGGTTGCGTGCTGTTTTGGTCATATCAGTAGGTTCCAATCCTCTCCGGCTCGTTGTGGGACTCTCCTGCAAATCGAGGGAATCGTGACGGCCATTCCCAGGGTGAGCCTTGGCGGCTTCCTTTGCGTGTTCCTCCGCTTGCTGTTGGTGCGCGGATGTCAGCAGGGTGTGATGGCTATGCTTCTCAGGCTGGCCAGAGTCGGAATCCCTGGCTGCCTGATGTTGATGGCGCAGGGCTTCCTCGTGGTGTAGAACTGCTCCCCGTTGGCGGTCCGCTGCGTTGGGAATCGAGAAATCCGGTCTTTTTGCCCGGTCCGAATCGGCAACTCGCTTTTTGACCACTCTCGGCATAACACTTTGCTCCTGATATCCACTAACCTCCTTTGTACACTGTGGGAATGTTCTTGTCTGTTCCTTATAGCTCACGCGCTCGCTGACGTTAGAGAGCATGCACCTACCGTGGCCTGCTTGAATCTGTTCTGGACTCTCCACATTCCGCACAGGCGGATGTCCTGGTTTCCTTCCGGATGTTTCCCCACTCCGGAAACGATGCAAGGTTAAGGAAAGCGCCCATTATTCCTATGGGATTCAGGCCGGCGATGAGCTGGTTTTCGATGTCCTTGCTTTCCTCTTCGCACAAAGCAGGCTTTTCGGCGCTTCGCATCCATAAACATGTGGACGTTCATCGTGTTTGGAGCTGATCTGCTACCCGCAACATTTTGATTTCTCGCGTGTATGATCTATAATGTATTCAGTTCAGCAATATCCTGACTGCACCGGGGACGATGACAAGACGTCGCTAAACGCTGATTGCTTCTGATAGGTTGGCCTCGCCTCAGGTGATGAGAAGGAGGTCGGATTTGGCACGCACCAAAGTGCAGCCGCAGATCACTCCCGTAAATCAGAAAAACCAGTCTGTCGATTGGGATGCCCTCCTGGCTGGAATCAACGGCGGGAAGTCCGTTCTTGAATATACTGCGGACCGCATCATCTTCCGGCAAGGCGACCCTGCGGATGCCATCTTCTACCTCCGGCAAGGCAAGGTGAAACTTACGGTGACCTCCCAGCTAGGCAAGGAAGCGATCGTCGCTATTCTGGGCGCCGGGGAGTTTTTCGGCGAGGGATGCCTGGCAGGCCAGACGTTGCACGTGTCAACGGCTGTCGCGGTAACGGATTGCACCCTTGCCCGGATTGAGAAGGCGCGGATGGCGCGCATGCTGCACGAGCAGCACGAGATCTCGGAATTGTTCGTCACCCACCTGCTTTCACGCAACATCCGCTATGAAGAGGATCTCGTCGATCAGCTTTTCAACTCCAGCGAGAAGCGCCTGGCGCGGGTTCTCCTGCTGCTGGCGCATTTTGGCAAGGAAGGCCGATCCGAAGCTGTCCTTCCCAGAGTCAACCAGGAAAACCTGGCGCAAATGGTGGGCACCACGCGGTCGCGGGTCAGCCATTTCATGAACAAGTTCAAGAAGCTGGGCTTTGTCGATTACGACGGTGTCAGCGGCGGGTTGACCGTCCATAGCGGCCTGCTTAGCGTGATCCTGCACGACTAGTAGAGAAGTCAAGACCTCTGTATTTCAGTTCTCACCGCCCCCCTCAACCTGGTGTGCGATTTTGAACAGACACGGCGCCGGGAATTACCTATACTTCCACGTTGGCGCTTTCAGACTGGAAACTCCGGGTAAACTGCAAGCCACGCTGAAAAGCAATGGCATGGCGCAGTCATTTCCAGAATCATATGATGAGGGAATCGTGATGTCTCCACCCAGGACGCGGGATATGGCCCAGCGCCTTATTGCCCGCGAAGGCGCGGCCGGCAACACCTCCGAGCCGATGGAATTCGCAGCCTTTCGCGTCTGTGAGGCATTGCGCCGGCCTCTCTGTGATCTCGCGGGAGTCGCCGGGTTTCGCTCGCTGCTTTCCCGGGCGCTAATGCTGGCCAGGGCGGAAGCACCCAGCCTTAGCGCGCTGCGGGTGGCGACGGATGGATCCTTACAGGGCCTGGATAAGCTTCGCTCGCAAATGGACAAGGACCAGGCCAGGCAGGCTGGATTCATTCTCATTTCCCATCTGCTCGGGCTGCTTCTTTTCTTTATTGGCGAAACCGCGACAATGCAGATGGTGGGATCTGAGGTGCTCCCCTACTATCGGTCCCTGCCGGACATCGCTACACCCATAGGTTTTGAAGCGATCCTGAACGAAGTTGACCAACTCAAAAGCGTCAGTGCGCGTCTCGATGAACTGGCGGAGCAGCATCCGCCCGTCACCGAAGCGCTGATGACTATCGCGGGAAACGTTCGCAACACTGCCGCTTTATTGGGGGTGCTGGTGGCGGTGAGAAGCCCCAGGCCGAACTGAGTGCAGCATCAGCCTCTTGCACGGAAAAAGAAACAATGAGTCCTCCGGTGACGCGAAAATTGGCCCGGTGGCTGCTTATTTACGAAGCCGCGGCGGGTAAGGGCTCCGAGCCCACGGAGTCAGCAGCCTCTCGCGTCTGTGAGAAGCTGCGCCAGCCGCTCTGCTCAATCACGGGAGTCGCCGGGTTCCGCTCGATCCTTCTCCGGGCTCTGGTGCTGGCCAGGTCGAAAGCTCCAAGCCTTGGCGCGGTGCAGGTCGCGCCGGATGGATCCCTGAAGGGTCTGGACGAGTTGGGGCGGCAAAAAGAGAAAGTCAAGAACCAGGCGGTGGAGGCTGGAGCTATTCTCATTGCCCAGTTACTGGATCTGCTTCTCCTCTTTATTGGCGAAGGTATAACGTTGCGGCTGGTCCAGGAAGTGTGGCCGGAGGCCGCCCTCAACGCTCGCGATTCCGGGAAGGAGAAGAAAACTTGAGCACACAAGATAAAGTCACCATCAACAAACTGCCGACCGGGGTCCGGGGCCTCGATGAAATCCTGGGCGGCGGTATCCCGGAATTTTCTTTTAATATCATCGCGGGGGCTCCGGGAAGCGGCAAGACCACGCTGGCGCACCAAATCGTGTTCACCAACGCGACGCCGGAGCGTCCTGCCCTCTATTTCACCATCCTTGGCGAACCCGCCATCAAAATGCTGCGCTACCAGCAACAGTACTCATTCTTCGACCAGGCCATGCTGAACAACGCCGTCCGCTTCATCAATCTAAGCCAGGTCGTGCTCGAGAAAGACCTGGACGGGGTCCTGGAAGAAATTGCCAAAGAGGTGGAGAAAGCGAGCCCCGGCATCGTGGTGGTGGACTCCTTTCGCACCGTGGTGCGGAAGGCTTCCGGCGGCAGCAGCGAAGTGGAGCTGCAATCCTTCATTCAACGCCTGGCGCTGTTCCTGACCAGTTGGCAGGCAACGACTTTTCTCATCGGGGAATATATCGAGGGTGAGATCCGTGACAATCCCGTGTTCACGGTGGCCGATGGCCTCTTTTGGCTCTTCCAGGCCGCGGATCGAGATTCCATTGTGCGCAAGCTCCAGGTGGTGAAACTGCGCGGGCAGGAGTCCGTGCCCGGGCTGCACACCTTCCGCATTACCCATGCCGGGCTGCAAGCCTTCTCCCGTACCCTGGGTCTGGGCGGACAACACCGGAAAATCCCCAGTCCCCGGCGCCTTTCCATCGGTATTCCGGAATTGGATAAGATGCTCGGGGGGGGCATTCCCCAAGGCGATAGTGTGCTGGTGGCGGGGGCATCGGGGACTGGAAAATCGGTCCTGGCAACTCAATTCATTGCCGAGGGATTGCGCCAGGGAGATCCGGGAATTGTGGTGGTTTTTGAAGAACGGCCGCAGGAGTATGCGGAGCGGGCGGGCAGCTTTGGTCTGGATTTGAAAACTCCGCGGCAGGAAAAGAAACTGGAGATCCTCTACCTTCGCCCTCTGGACCTCTCCGTGGATGAAACCATGCACGAGATACTCGATGCTGTCCAAAGGATAGGGGCCAGGCGCCTGGTGATTGATTCACTCGCTGGCTTTGAGATGGCGCTGGCGCCCAGCTTCCGCACGGAATTTCGCGAATCGCTCTACCGGATGATCACCGCTTTGACGGGGATCGGGGTGACGATTCTCAGCACAGTTGAGATGGATGAGTCTTTCACGGCATTCCCGTTCAGTACCTACTCGATCTCCTTCCTTACCGACGACATTATCCGGCTTCGGTACATCTGCATCGGCGACCAGCTTCGCAAGATCCTGGTGGTGATCAAGATGCGCGGCGGCAAACATAGCAACGATATCCGCGAATATGCGATCACCTCCGAGGGCATTGTCATCAGCGAGGACCGCCTGGCGGATTATCAAGGCCTGATCACCGGGATTCCTGTGAGTTTGAACCGGCCAGGTCAAAAAGAGAAGCCCGCACGTGAGCCGAAACCCAGGAGCCAGGGATAGCAGGTTGTTGAAAAAACAACCGTCATGCTGAGCGAAGCGAAGCATCTGCTGTCTCTTACTGAAAATGAATAAAGCAGATCCTTCGCTTCGCTCAGGATGACGTAGCGCAGGGACTTTTTCAACAACCTCTAGAAGCAATCTGGGGTAAGACTCATAACGGGATCCCTTCCTGGCGAATCAAAGGTTCCCTTGCGTGGATCATCAGCTCATACGGTTGGGGCGGCTTGAGGTGGAACTTTTCGGGTATCAGGACTGTTTTCGGTAGAAGACGTAAAAGAACACCAACACACTGAAGCTCGCGAACAAATAAACCAGCGACGCAACGAGCGCTATCGCCGGGATCAAATCACCCAGGACTTCCAATAAGGTTGAAATGAAATGTGCGGCTAGCAAAACGGTGAGCAGGACTGTCCCGACCAATGCCAGAAGGGCCGCATTCTTGAGGCTCATGTTCGGAGTATGAATGCTTTTACCGGCACTTGCAAGCGGGAGCCGCTCCTTCGAGGGACGCCCAGCCGTACGGTTTTCTTGGCAGCCTCAAATCCGGGTGCGAGCCTGAACCGGGAGAGCATAGGTCCTGCCTTGCCGCCAGGGGTTTAGCAATCGCCGAGGGCGCCCGCGCCGGGCGCTTTGACGAGAAACGGCCTTCTCGGAAAGTGACAATCTCCTGACTGGGTGTCTCACCGTAGGAAGCCACGCGAACTGGTATGGGTCCCTTGAGTGAGACAACCGGCCTAGACACTCCGCGTCACTAAATCGTGAATTCTTGCCTTGTTTCCTGCGAGAGATCTGCCCTGGGGCCTAACCTTGGACCCAGCGAGGGGACAATGCGGTTACTTTCCGAGAAGGCCGTTTCTCAAGCGCAATCCGGAAAGCTACAGCGAACTGAGTCTTGCGGATGGAGCGCGGTGGAACACTAATTCGATTCCAGGTCCAGTCAATTTCAGAATGGTGGCTTGTCACAAACTTCGTGTCCCGACGCGGAATTCCAAGTTCCACCTTTCTGGAGAAATGCAACGGCGCGTCGAAAACACCGGTTGCTTAATAGCAAAATTCCAAGTATCATCCGATCAGTTGTAACAAACCGCCATCACAGCGAAGAGATTAAAGATGAAGGCACTGCGTACCCTGGGTCACTTCTTGCTGGCATTCTGCATGCTGGCGACCGTCAGCGCTCTTCTGCAGGGGCAACCGGGACAGCAGGCCGGCCAGACGGAACCGTTCCAGCCTACAAGTGGCCAAGCCGGCAAGGACGTGGTGTGGGTGCCGACGTCACAAGCAGTCGTCGATAAGATGCTCGACCTGGCGAAGGTCACACCGAAGGATTACGTGATTGATCTCGGCTCGGGTGACGGCCGAATCGTCATCGCCGCGGCCAGGCGCGGAGCTCGCGCCCTCGGCATAGAATTCAACCCAGACATGGTGAAGCTGTCGAAGGCAAACGCCGCCAAAGCAGGTGTCAGCGGCAAGGCCACATTCATGAAGGCCGATCTGTTCAAGGCAGACTTTTCCAAGGCGACGGTGATCACGATGTTCCTGCTGCCTGACCTCAATCTGCGACTGCGGCCGACGATCCTGGAGATGAAGCCCGGGACGCGTGTCGTGTCGGACAGTTTTTACATGGAGGACTGGACGCCCGACGAAACTGCCACAGTGCAGGATGGATGCAGCACCTATTGCACAGCCCTTCTCTGGATTGTTCCCGCGAAGGTGGCAGGCAAATGGCAGCTCGGCGGAGGGGAATTGGCGCTCGCTCAGCAGTTCCAGGTGCTGAGCGGCACGCTCACCTTGAATGGCAACCAAACGCCGATCTCGGATGCCAAAATGACCGGCGATCAGATTGCGTTTACTGCCGGCGGTACGGTTTACACCGGCCGCCTGACAGGCAATGTGATCAAAGGGACAGCCGATTCCGGCGGGAGGACCTTGCCATGGACTGCCACCCGCAACGAAAAGTAAGTTCTCCGAAACTTCGGTGCATGCCCCCGGGACAATTTCGCGGATCAACTTCGAGGATGGCCACTGTGTCCATCACGATAAAATTTGGCACTTCGTGAGTAGTGTGCGTAGCCACCTGGCAGCGGGCGATCGGCATCATCAAGACGGCCCGCATCCACGGCAACGAGGTGGCAGTAGTCGTTCCGTCCAAAAATTGCGCCCGAATCAAGGCCTCCCCAAGTTAATGGCAGGGCCAGCGTCCCCCTCGCAAGTGTTGCATCACGGAACGCCCATACTTGAACGTCACGACCCTCCCTCTATTCGATGAAAGATGAGTCTAGACTCGCTGTCTCAGATTTGGGGCCCGGTCCAACGCCCAAAAAATCAAACCGACCCAAAAAATGGAAGGGGCCGAGAGAAGAAATGAGTCCCAGGTCATGCGTGAGCTCCCCGAGATAACCAACCCCCAGACAAACCCGGCTTGCGCTCAATTGCCATAGCTGCCCATTCGCTGTCGAATTGGTAAAAAGAATGCGTCAAGCCAAGGCGTCCTCTCCACGAACCCGTTTGGGGTGGTCCGAGCATTATTCCCACTTGTCCGGTTTGCCGACTACACAGCCATTTAGCTGCGCACGGTCTGAGGTAGGACACTGCTTTTGCTTCTCTGCGTGAAGCCGTGAACCCTTAGTAATCTATACACTTACTATAAAAATGGGACAATTTTATGCAGTTTGAAGTCTTCTTGATCTTTCTGTGGAAGTAATCAAACGATACTAAATAACTTACTGATTCGTTGCCTTTCAGGCCGGAAATCCCATTCGTCCCATTTTGTGGGTTTTGCCGATTTATTCATCACATCTGCAGCCTGGTATTCTGTGACTTCCACCCCCGCAAGCCGAGGCCGTCTGCCGCCCCGCTCTACGTGCATGAGGGCCCTTTTCAATCGCCTAGTCGCAAGCCGAGAAGTCGCTTACCCTGTTCCC
Organism: uncultured Acidobacteriota bacterium; assembly: GCA_963783155.1. GTDB lineage: Bacteria > Acidobacteriota > Terriglobia > UBA7540 > UBA7540 > SCRD01. The sequence continues at coordinate 45,210 of CAWANC010000007.1, forward strand.
CAGCCAGGAATGCCCCCTCAACCTTCGCGGCATAGTCCTGGGAATCACTTTCCTTTTTGGTACACATTGTGGGAAAATTGGCGTACGTCATAGTGCTGTTTGACTGACCACCTGGGTAATTGCGACGTCGCCAGTGTGAGGTAAAATATGACCACGGAAACTCCCTCGGCCGACTGGTCTACCCTGTACTCGCATTATTTAGCGCGTTCAGCGGCGATCTCCGCGCGGACCCTGAATCTTTACCAGCTTGCACTGGAGCGCGTGTCCCAGGGAAAGCTGCCTCCAACTATTTTCCAGGATCATTTTTCGGCCTTCGCGCTCGCACACGGTGCAGAATTCTCAAACCGGTTCGCGGAGGTCGGCTCGCGATTTTTGAGCGACCTTGTTCGTCTCGGCTCCAGTTATTCCATGCAGCCCTCGGACTCGGGCGCTGCGGCCCCGGAACCTGAAACCGTCCCGCCGCGATTTGATCCCTCGAACCCGACCCGCTGGTATGAGGAGATTGCTGAATACTCGGGACGATTGAACGCGCGCGCGATCAAGGCCTACCGGGCGCAACTCGATCGTGTTGCCGCTGGAGAAGAGACTCCGAGTGAGGTTCAGCAACAGACCACGGAACGGATGGAGGAGGAACTGCCGGGGTACATGGAGCGGCTGACAAAGCTCTACTTCGACCTGCTGAACGGACTGAACGATGTCCGCTCGGCCTACGAAGAAACTTATTTTCACGGTCTGCTCTCGAATGCCAGGCCTGACCACCGTGAGGCGAGGGTTACGCTTACGCTTTCCGGGCCTGCGGGCTCCACGGCGGCGGCGGCCTTATCCATAACGAACACGACTGAACAGCGAACGCAAATCAGTCATCAGATGGCGGACGTCCGCAGAGTTGATGGTGCGGGTCCGAGCTTCGTCCCCGCCGTCAAGATTGTTCCCGAGACGATCGAGCTCGACCCTAAGGAAGAAGGAACGCTCACCGTCTCGCTGGGGCTCGACCCCGAAAAGTACGATACAGATGCCGTATATACCGGCGCTCTCTACCTTACCGGTGGGGCCGACGTTCCACTTGAAGTGGAACTGAGGATCCTTGCCACGGCCGCAGCGTCAATGCACTCCAACGGCTAGGGGTTCGTCATGAGCTCTCGGAAGAAAGTACCCGTGGAAGGGGCGATCAGGCCCACGGAGGTCCGTCCGGAGCCCGTCGCCATTATTGGCATGGCCGGGCGATTTCCGGGCGCCAACGACGTGGACCAGTTGTGGACAAACCTGGCGCATGGCGTTGAATCCATCGCCATCCTGACGCAGGAGGAGATGCGCGCCGCTGGGATTCCGGAAGCCATTTCCAAATTGCCCGGATACGTGAACGCTTCACCGGTCCTCGACGGCTTTGACCAGTTTGACGCTGATTTCTTCGGCTTTTCCGCGCGCGATGCGGCGCTCACAGATCCTCAACACCGCCTCTTTCTGGAGACCGCATGGCAGGCGCTGGAGGATGCGGGTTACGATCCGGGGCGCTACCCGGGCGCGATCGGCGTGTTCGGCGGATGCGAGCTCAGCAGTTACCTCGGCCACCTCTACCAGAACCTCGATTCCCTGAAGTACATCGACGGCATGCAGCTGATGGTGACCAATGACAAGGACCATCTCTGCACGCAGGTCTCATATCGGCTGAATCTGCGCGGACCAAGCGTGGTGGTGCAGACCACCTGCTCCACGTCGCTGGTAGCCGTGGCGCTGGCGTGCGAGAGCCTGCAGAGCCACCGGTGCGACATGGCGCTGGCTGGCGGCGTGACGGTGAAGGTGCCGCAGCGCGGCGGATACTATTACGTACCCGGATCAATTCTGTCGCCCGACGGGCATTGCCGTCCCTTCGACGCGCAGGCGCAGGGAACCATTGTGGGCAGCGGCGTCGGGCTCGTGGTGATTAAGCGCCTGGCGGATGCTGTAGAATCCGGCGATAACATCCGCGCCGTGATTCTCGGGCTGGGGATCAACAACGACGGCAATGACAAGGTCGGCTACACGGCGCCGAGCACGCGCGGGCAGGCGGCCGCGATTCGCGCAGCCCATCGGAGCGCCGGCGTGGACGCCGAGTCCATCGGCTACGTGGAAGCGCATGGAACGGGCACCATTCTCGGCGACCCGATTGAGGTTTCGGCGCTGACCGAAGTTTTCCGGGAGTCAACCAGCCGGCGCGGGTTCTGCGGCATCGGGTCGGCAAAATCAAACTTCGGGCACCTCTCCTGCGCGGCGGGCGTCACGGGGCTGATCAAGACGGTGCTGGCGCTCGAGAACCAGGCGATCCCCCCGACCGTGCATTACACCGCTCCAAACCCGGCCATTGACCTGGCGTCGAGCCCCTTTTATGTGACCACGCGTTTGCGCCGGTGGGACCGCAACGGCAATCCGCGGCGAGCTGGGGTCAGTTCCTTCGGCGTTGGGGGAACGAACGCGCACCTCGTTTTGGAAGAAGCGCCGCAGCGCACAGACCGGAACAAGAAGCACGGGCACCAAGTGTTCACGCTCAGCGCACGGAGCGAGGCTGCGCTCAACGAAGCGTCGAAACAACTGGCGGCACATCTGCGGGTGCATCCGAAAACTAACCTGGCCGACGCGGCTTTCACGCTGCACCTGGGCCGGCGATTCTTCAAATACCGTCGCGCGATGGTAGTGGGGAGCGATGAGTGTGGCCGCATGGCGGAGGCTCTTGAATCGCCCGGCGGATTACCAATGTTTACGGCTGCAGCCGAGCGGCCGGCAGTGTTTCTGTTTCCGGGTCAGGGCTCGCAGTATCCGGGAATGTCGGCGGGCCTTTATAAAAGCGAGCCCGTGGTCCGGCGCGCCATTGACCGCTGCTCGCGTTTTCTGGAGCCCGCGTTGAAGGCGGACTTGAGGAAGCTTCTGTTCCCGTCGACCCGTGACCGCAAGAGCGCGGCGGAGGCGCTCAAGAATACCCGGTGGGCCCAGCCGGCGCTGTTTACTGTGGGTTACGCGCTCGCCGCCTTGTGGACTTCCTGGGGCGTTAAGCCGTCAGCCATGATTGGACACAGCGTGGGTGAGTACGTGGCTGCGACGCTCGCTGGAGTCATCAGTCTCAACGACGCGCTGGCGCTGATCGCCCGGCGCGGAGAATTGATCTCAAAATTGCCGCGAGGCTCGATGCTGGCGGTGATGAGTCCGGCGGAAGATCTCGAGCGTTTCGTGGACGGTAAGATTTCAATCGCCGCAGTGAATGCGCCGGGCTTTACAGTGATGTCGGGTCCGGATGCCGCTGTGAAGCGTCTTGAAAAACAGCTGGGTCTAGAAAAAGTGCCGGTGCGCCGCCTGCACACGTCGCACGCCTTCCACTCCAGCATGATGGATCCGATTCTGAAACCGTTTGAAGACGCGGTGTCGAAGGTCAGGCTCTCCGCGCCAGCGCTGCCGTTCGTCTCCACCCTGACCGGTGACTGGGCCGGTGAAAACGTGACCGAGCCTGGCTATTGGAGCCGACAACTGCGTCAAGGCGTTCGATTCGCGGACGGAATGCGGACACTGCTGAGTTCGAACAGCAAGGCCGGAAAAAATCCCATCTCTATCGAGGCCGGCCCGGGAAATACCCTTTCGACGTTCGTTCGGGAAATTGCCAAAGGAAATGCGGCAATGTGCGTTCAATCGCTGCCGGGTCCCGACACGGGCCGCAGCGATATCGAGCAGGCGCTAAACGCTCTGGGGCAGTTGTGGGCGAACGGAGTGGAGGTGGATTGGGAAGCGTTCCACCGCAACGAACGTCGGTTGCGGGTCGCCCTGCCCACTTATCCCTTTGAGCGGCGAACCTACTGGGTGGGGACAAAGGCTTCATTGAACACCGAGGAGCCGCGCGATCCATATAACTGGTTCTACCGCGCCTTATGGCGCGAAGAGCCGCTCGCCGCCAGCCCCAACATAACGCTTGCGGGCCGCCGCATTCTGGTGCTCGACCGCGAAAAATCGCCGGGGGCGGCCATCGTTGCGAAGCTGCGGCAACGGGGTTGCGACGTCCTCACGGCGCGGCCGGGCAAGGCGTATGCGCGTTTAAGCGAATTCGCGTGGAGCCTCAATCCCGACCGGGAAGAGGACTTCCGCGAGCTGGCGGGCGCGGTTTGCGACAGTGAAACGCGCCTGTCCGGCGTGATTGATTGCTGGAGCGCAACGTCCCTGGCTTCGCCGGGAGGCGCGGTCGCAGACCTCGACGCGGTCGCCTTGGAGAGCCTGCTGGCTCCGATGCGCCTGGCCCATGCTCTGAGCGGTCAGCAAACGGTGCGTCCGCTGCCGATGCTGCTGGTGGCCGTGGGGACGGCGCGAGTGCTGGATGCGGACGAGCTGAAACCCCTGCGCGCTATGGGCTCTGGTGTGGCGCGTGTGCTGCCGCAGGAGCACCCAGGTCTTCGTGTGGCGCACATCGACACGGACGAAGGCGATGCAGTGGCGGACATGGTGGTTGCGGAGCTCGCCGCGGGCGCTCCGCAGCCTGCTTTGGCCTTACGGAAGGGGAAGCGGTTTGTGGAGGCGTTTGAGCCCGTACCGATCAGGACTGTCAAACCGCCGGCCGATCTGCCCCCGAACCCCGTTGTGTTGATTACGGGCGGGCTGGGCCATATGGGTATCAACCTTGCCGAGGCCTTGTTTAAAAGGATGGACGCGAAGCTGATCCTGCTGGGCCGGTCGCCCCTGCCGGAGCCGACGGATTGGGCGGCGAAGAGCCGGGATCCCGAAACGCCTCCGCTTCAGAAGGCGTTGCTTGAGCGGTTGGCGAAGATGCGGGGGATGCGCGACGAAGTGATTGTGGTTTCGGCCGACATGAACGACGCTGCCGAGGTGAGGGCCGCCGTGGACAAGGGATTTGCGCACTTCGGGCGGATTGACGTGGTCGTGCACGGAGCGGCGCGCATCGACCCTGCCGCCTTTGGTTCAGCGGCTGAGACGGGCTGGGACATCGTGAATGCGCAGTTTTCGCCCAAGCTGCGCGGGCTGCTCTATCTGATGGATATCTTTCGCGGACGCGAGCCGATCCGCTGGATTCTCCACGGCTCCATCTCCTCCGTTCTGGGCGGGCTGGCACTGGCGGCGTATGCAGGCGCCAACGCCATGCTCGACGCCCTCGCGCTTCAGCAGGGTCCGCACTGGCTCAGCATTGATTGGGACGCCTGGGACAATGCGGGCGAGGCGCAGAGCGCCAGCATGCCTTCCGCGATCAGGCCGCCCGAAGGAAGCGAAGTGCTGCTGCGGCTGATGGGGAGCTGGGAGGGTTCGCGGGCTCTGGTCGTCATCAACTTTGCCGAGCGCCTGAAGGCGTGGGTTCAGCACGCGGAAGTCAAACCCGCTGAGACGGAAAGCATGGACCGGCATCCGAGGCCCAATATCTCCACCGCATTTGTCGAGCCGCGCACGGAGACGGAACGGCTGCTGGCGGAAATCTGGGCATCGCAACTGGGCCTGGAAGGCGTCGGCATTCACGACCGGTTCTTCGACCTTGGCGGACACTCGCTGCTCGCCGCGCAGATTGCCTCCGAAATTTGCGACCGCTTCCAGATCGAGCTGCCGGTTCTGAAGCTTTTCCAGGCGCCTACGGTGGGCGAGCTTGCATCACTGGTGGACCAGGCGCGCGCCGGCGACGCGGACACCAAACCCGTGCGAATATTTGCGGACGCCGCCGATGTGCCTGCAACCGCCTTGCAAGGCAACGCGCCGGAAGTGGCGGCGAAGGAAAGCTACCGGGAGTTCTACAACGACGTGACGCGGCGGCTTGAGCAATCCGGCATGGGCGCGGCGTCGTTCTTCCTGAACTACGGATACATCAGCCAGGGAGACGGGGACGAGGCGCGGTTTGAGGTTCCGCCCGAAGTGTTCAATCGCAATTCCGTGCGGCTGGCGATGGAACTGGTCGGCGCGACTCCGCTCGAAGGCCGCAAGGTGCTGGACGTGGGCTGTGGCCGCGGAGGAACGGTGGCTCTGCTGGGGGAAACGTTTGGCGCGGCGGCGACGGGCGTGGATCTTTCGCCCGAAGCCGTTGCCTTCTGCCGCAAAGCCCATGGAGGCGTGGCGAAGTTCGAGGTGGGTGACGCGGAGCACCTCCCGTTTGGGGACGGCAGCTTCCAGGCGGTGACGAACCTGGAATCGTCACATACCTATCCCAATCTGCGTGCTTTCTACAAAGAGGTGGGCAGGGTGCTGGAGAAGGGCGGAATCTTCCTCTACGCGGACCTTCTGCCGGTCGAGCGATGGGCAGAGGTTCGCGTGCTCCTCAAATCACTGGGTTTGCGCGCGGAGAGCGAGCGAAACATCACGGCCAACGTGCTGGCGTCCTGCGACGAAGTGGCCGCGAACCGTACCAAGGCGTTTGGAGGCAGCAGCGAAATGATTGACAACTTCCTGGCCGTTCCGGGGTCAGCGGTGTACGAGCAGATGCGCTCGGGCGCGTGGGAATACCGGATCATGCGAGCCAGGCGGGCGTAGATTGCAATCAGTTGCAGCAACCGCAGCCACACCCGGTGCGGTGCGCGCCGCAAAAACCTGGCAGAACGGCCACGGCGATGACCAGCGGGCGAACACTGCAGCCCTCCGCCGCGAGCGTTGCGTACACCACCTTGCAGCTGTCCACTGCGGAGGCTTGGCGGTTGTTCGCCGCCGTGCCCGCCGCAGCCGGCGTGCCCAGCTTGCTGCAATCCACATTCACAGACAGCACAACCGTGGTTTCCCCACAGGGCGCCAGCTTGAATGTGGTGGGAGAAACCGCCGCCTTCCAACCGGCATCCTGGCCGCTTTCGGTGGCGAAATTTCCAAGCTGGAGAGTGACGTCGCGCTCGCGCCGCGTGTCATTGTCAAAAACCACAGGAATCTGCCTCACTTCTCCACAGCGCGCGTACTCCACGATGTCTGCGCAGCGGATACAGCACTCGCACGCGCAGTCCTGTTCATGGCATCCACATCCGCATCCGTGTTTGTGATGTCCGGCGCGGGTTGCGGGCATGGAGGTTGAAGGGCTTGTGCTGCCGGCCATGCCCGAAAGGGCATCGAGCAGCATCTGCATTGCCGAAGTTGGATTGCTGGCAAGATTGGAATACGTGGTCTGCGCGTTGTTCACGTAGTCGGTGTAATTCATCATTCTCATTCGCCGGGTGTCATGGCAATAGCCGTAGTACACTTCCGGCCCGCTGCTCTGGCTCCGATAACCGTGATGCGAGGATTGATGCTGTCCTGTCTGCATAGATTTCCTTCCTTTTAAAGCGAGGCTCGCCTGGCCTCGCCCGTTTTATTTCACGCGGACGCGCAAACCACTTCGTGGCTGTGTGGGCGCCTGGTGCGCGTGATGCCCCTCGCCGCCGCAGCCGCAGCCGCAGGGCTCCGGCACCTGCACGTTGTAATGCCGGAGTTTCGGCGGGCTGTGAAGAAAGGTTTCCGATTTTCCCGAGGCGTTGAAGCCCCACAACTCGACTCCCATAAAAGTGATTCCGAAATGTTGCGAATAGGGCTGCTCCATCTTGATCGGCGGCAGGGGCGCGAGCTTCAGCGTCTGGCACGAATCGATGGCCAGCGGCTTGACGTCAATTTCTGAAGTGGAATCGCTCGAGACCTTGAGCGGTTCAACCTTCAGATCGACGGCCGCGGTGGAGTCGCTCTTGGAGGTCGAATCCGTCACAATCGGCTGCGTCACCGCCACATTCGAGTTGACGGTGATCGGAGCCATCTCTTTGACATGAATATTGTCGAGGTCCGAATCGACGTGAATAGTTGAGCCGTCGCTGCCAAGCTTGATCGTATAATCGCTGGGAATGTTGACGCTGCTGCCTTTGCTCATCTAAGAAAGCCTCCTGTTCACTTGGTTTTGCCCGCGGGCGATCCGGCTTTTGCCGTCGTGTAAATATCCACCGACAGGATCGCGTTGTAAAGCTGCAGATTGGCGCGGTAGTGGCGCAGTGGTTTCAGGGTGTCCGGAAGCTCGAATTTAACCTCGACCGAGAGTTTTTGCCCGGGCGCCAGAACCATCGCCTTGCGCTTGGTGATGAGCGTTCCCGCCTGCAGGTCGGCCCACTCATTAAGAAAAGCCTTTGCCATGGACTCGGCGGATTTCCGGTCGCCTTTGCTCAGGCCGGTCAGAAAAGAGCTGACGAGATCGAATGACTCAAAGAGGGGCGCGTCGCACCGAGCGCCGGTCGGCAAAGAAACGTTGCCGGCATTCTCAACGATAAGTGTTCGAGTGTAGGAAGTCTCCGAACCCGCCAGAATGGTGATCCGGACGGGATCGAGTCGCAGATCGACCACTTCAGTAACGTACGCCGTGGCCGCCAGCGTGATCGCGCCCACGGTAAGTTCCAGATCGTAGCTTCCGGGGGGAGTCTGGGGATCGAGCGCAAGCGTAGCTGGAATACTCAGCTGCTCGCCGCCATAAAGTCTCGCGTAGAAAGGCATTTCGCGGAGCGGAAGCTTCGCCGCGCCCAGAAGTTTGTCAGATTTGACGGCGACACTCCGGATCTTCTGCTTCTCAGAGCCGTCATTGACGAGAGGGATTGTACCGGTAAGATTTTTGGGTGGACCCGAAAAACGCAGGCGTACGCCCTTAGCACCGGCAAGATGCACCGTCCCTTGCTCCGAAGACAGCGTGTTGGGGTTCCTGCCCATAACAGTCGACCGTCCTGGGGCCTGAAACCTCGGGCTTGCTAATAGTATCGGCGGGCGAAGGCGATGTCAAGTGTCAGGTTAAGGTGTCGCAGCAAAGTGAAAAGATCCTATTGCGGCAAAGTAAGAAGTTCCTGTAGGAAACCGGCAGACTGTCGGGATGAAAAGACAACAGGAGCTGTGGATGAGCGCAAGGGATCGGGATCGGTTGAAGGTGTTGCACGAAGCAGAAAAGGGACACCTGACGCAGAAGCAGGCGGGGGTGCAGTTGAAGGTGAGCGAGCGCTGGGTGCGAAAGCTGGTGGGGCGGCTGAGGAAGGAGGGCGATGGCGGGATCCTGCACCGGCTGCGGGGGCGGGCCTCGAAGCGGAAGCTGAGCGCGACGGTGCGGGCGAAAGTGGTGAGGCTGGTGAAGCGGGAGTATCCGGATTTTGGGCCGACGCTGGCGGCCGAGTATCTGGGGGAGAAGCACGGGGTGGTGGTGAGCAAAGAGAGCGTACGGCAAATCCTGATGGAGGCGGGAGTGTGGAAGCGGAAGCGGCGGCGGGTGGAAGAGGTGCACGTGTGGCGGGCGCGCCGGCCCTGTTGCGGCGAGATGGTGCAGTGGGATTCGTCGGAACACGACTGGCTGGAGGGACGAGGGCCGAAGCTCTTTCTGCTGGCGATGATCGACGACGCGACCAGTCGCGCCCGGGCGCGCTTTGCCGAGCACGACACCACGGAAGAGAACTTTCGCTTGCTGGAGAGTTATCTGAGGCGGTGGGGGCGGCCGGGAGAATTTTACACCGACAAGGACAGCATGTTTACGGTGAATCGTCCGGTGCGAGAGGCGGACGGACGAGGCTTGGCCAGAGGCTTGGACGCAGATCGGGCGGGCGCTGAAGGAGTTGGGGGTAGGATGGATTGCGGCTCACTCACCGCAGGCGAAGGGGCGCATCGAGCGCTTTTTCGGCACGGCCCAGGACCGGCTGGTGAAGGGTCTGCGCAAGGCGGGCGTGCACACCTTGGAGGAAGCCAACGCTTATTTGGAGCAGGAGTACCTGCCGCTATGGAATCGTCGCTTCACGGTGGAAGCGGAGAAAGCCACCGACGCGCATCGAGGGCTGCGGGCGGAGCACGACCTGGCGGCGATCTTGAGCCACGTCGAGGAGCGCGTGGTGGCCAACGATTACACGATTCGGTATAACACCCGGATCTACCAGATCGCTCGGGCGGATATCCGTCCGGGATTACGAGGGGCGACGGTGCGGGTGGAGGAGCGGCGAGACCAGACGGTGTGGGTGCGCTTCCGGGATCGCTACCTGAAGGTGAGCCGGTGTGAGCCGGTTCCCCAACCGACCCGGTCCGCCTCAGCCCGCTCGATCTCGACGCCTCGGCGGGGAACACCGGGCAGCCCTTGGATGAAAGACTTCCATCTGCGTCAGAGTCCCCCGCTATGGAAAATTATGAGGCAGGAACAGGGAGTGGAAAAGCAGGAGGAAGCACCCCCTGAGGCGCGTCGCGGGCGCTAACCTCAGTCGCCCTACGGGCTCCTTCGCTTAGCGCCCACAGGAACTACTTACTTTGCTAAGAACAGGAACTTCTTACTTTGCCTTGACAGTGTCCAGGTTAAGGGATCTGACATCGAGCTTCGCGTCGAAGCGAGTGAGCGAGGCATCAGCGCGGTCGAGCGGCCCTATCTTGCCATCAAACTTCAAATTGCCGCCGCCGGGAAGATCGGCAGATACGCCAACAGGAAACCTGGAGCGTACGGAAACGTCGGAGGCCGTCACGGTGACGTGATCGTACGTGTTGCGGTTGCGAGCGGCGGTTGAGCCGATGATGATGGTGCCGTTCCTGAGCACAAGCCTCTGTACCGAGACCTCGGGCGGTGAACCGGATGAACCCGATGGCTTGCCAGCCGAAGTCGCCTGCTGCCCGGACCGGGCTGGGGAACCACCGAGAGAAGAATAATTCCACTCGCCAGCGCTGTTCCGGAGCAGCGTGACTTGCGGACTGTCGATGGTGACGCCCGTGATATTGAGGACTCGGGAGAAAATAAGCGGCATGAGTTCGACTCCGACCTTGACGGACTTCGAGGTGACGAAAGGCGAGGCGCTGAACTTCGGGTCGTCAGCAATGGAGAGATTTGAGGCTGACAACGAACCGGTCAATATGGACAGGCTAAGATTCCCGAACGTGACTTTGCGCCCGAGCGTGCTTGAGGCTTCTTCCTCAATTGCCGGGCGGAACTGATTGACCGGGATCAGAAGCGGTAAGAGGAGCAGCACAACAATGAGGACCCCGAGGATGATTAGGAAAGAGCGAAGTCTCCGGCTCATGATGACCTCCAAACTCAGACCCTGGCCAAGACGTTAGGTAGTCGAGCCATTATCCCACACCCCCTGCTGGCGTATAGGACGTTTTGGGGGCCTTCTCTGGAAGCCCGGCACGGAGAACGTGGTTGGGCAGTCTGCCTGGAGCCGGGCATATCCAGACCATTTGAATGATCCTGCAATCCCACATAGAAACCAGGAACGGGAAGGGATGGACGACTAGCGGGCTTTTTAACTCGTCGGCTATACGGCGCAGACCGGCATAACATGCGTTGACTGCCGCATAACGCGGGAGTATAGTTTACGAGCAATCTATTCCCAAAAGCTCGTCATCTGAGGAGAGGAGAAGCTTCCATGCCCCTGACGAAACGGTTAGGTGCGGAATGCCTGGGTACGTTCGTTTTGGTTCTTGGAGGTTGCGGCGCCGCGGTCCTGGCGGCGGCATTTCCAAATTTTGGGATAGGCTTTGTGGGAGTTGCGCTGGCGTTCGGCCTGGCGCAGCTCACCATGTGCTACACCATCGGACACATTTCAGGCGCCCACATCAACCCTGCGGTTACGTTCGGCCTGGCCACGGGCGGGCGTTTTCCCTGGCGCGAGGTCATACCCTACATCATCGCGCAGGTTGTGGGAGCCATCATTGCAAGCGCCGTGCTCTACGAAATTGCCTCTGGAGTTCCCACTTTTACCCTTGCCGGTGGATTTGCGTCGAACGGTTACGGAGCGCATTCGCCGGGCGGTTATGCGCTTCATGCGTGTGTCATCTGCGAAATTGTGATGACGTTTCTGTTCGTAGTCATCATCCTGGGGGCCACAGACAAGCTGGCGGCATCCGGGTTTGCGGGCCTGGCGATTGGCATGGGGCTGGCGCTCATTCATCTCGTCAGCATTCCAGTGACGAACACCTCGGTGAATCCGGCGCGTAGCACCGGACCTGCGCTCTTTGTAGGCGGGTGGGCTACGCATCAGCTTTGGCTCTTTTGGGTGGCGCCGATCATCGGTGGAATCATTGCCGGGATCGTTTATCCTCGCATCACCCAAGCCCGCGCAGCCACGCCGGTCGGCGCTTGACAAGGTGGAGGCCAGAGGTTCGAGTCCGCGCGGTCCTGCCCTGCATTTCAGCAAGTCAAAGCCGATTCAAACTTTGGGCAAGGCTTCAAATGGCTCCCTGAAGCGATTGAATGCTCCGCTTGCTAAAGGTTGAATGGCGCGGCTGCGGGCGCAGGTTGTCAGGTGTTGGCCAAGGGCTCGGCGGTGAAGGTTCCTTTCGAGACGAAGATCGATTTTATCCTGGCAGCGCCGCTCATCGTGGCCATGAGCGGTTAGCGCCGGCCTTATGGGAGGTGACCTGTGAAATTACTGCTATCCGTTCTTTTGGTGCTTGTGTCCTTCGGAGCAACGGCGCGCGCTGATGTGGTGACGCTGAAAAACGGCGACCGGATTACTGGAACCCTGGTGTCCGTCAAGGGCGGCAAGCTGGAGCTGAAGTCCGACATCTTTGGCGACCTGACGATACCGCTGGCGCAGATAGCGTCGTTCTCGGCGGAAAAGCCGGCGGCGGTGATGGTCAAGGGCGAAAAGCCCCTCCAGGGTCAGCTCCAGCTTGAGCCCTCGGGCGACTGGCAGGTGATCGCGAACGGCAAGACGCAAACTGTAGCAGCCTCGAGCGTGGACTTGATCATGCCCGAGGAGACTTACAACAACCTCGTGGAGCACGCCGCAGCGCCCTGGCAGGACTGGAAGGGAGGCGCCAGCCTGGGCTATGCCGTCCAGCGCGGTGACCAGCAGACGAGCAACTTCAGCACCACAGTCTCGGCCACCCGTGAGCGGCCCGCAACGCCGGTCTTCATACCCCACTGGCGGACCAACTACGGCTTGACCATGGTGTTCTCCCATGCCGCGCAGAATGGCACTTCGGTCACTTCCAACACCTTCAGCACCGGCCTTCGCCAGGACTACCTTTTTGCGCCCAATGACTTCGTCTTCGGCCTCGTTCAGTTCGATCACGTCGGCGCCCAAGGCCTGTATCTGCGGCAGACCTACGGCGGCGGCTACGGACACGATGTGATCAAATCCTCGCGCACCCTCTTTAGCGTGCTGGGCGGCATCACCTTCGTTCACCAGAAGTTTTTCACCGGCGCCTACGATCAGGGTGCTGATGCTCTGGCCGGCGAGAGGCTCGGAATCCAGCTCACCAAGCTGGTCCGTCTGGACCATAATCTGACCTTCTATCCCAACCTGTCCGCCACGGGGCAATATCGGTTTGACACGGCTACCACCTTATCGGCCAAGCTCAGCAACAAGTTTTCGGTGAACGCCGGCGTGATCGACTTTTATTTGAGCAACCCCGCTGTGGGGAGCCACAAGAACAACGTGGCCTTCACCACCGGGCTCGGCTACACGTTCTAATTTCGGGAGACTAGCTCTACAAACTCCTGAATCCAATTAAGGAGGGAATGCATGTTCAAAGAGTTCAAGGCTTTTGTGATGCGGGGCAACGTGCTGGACATGGCCGTGGGCATCATCATTGGCGTCGCCTTCGGCAAGGTCGTAACCTCGCTGGTGAATGACGTCATCATGCCGCCCATCGGCAAGCTCCTCGGGAATGTTGATTTCTCCAACTTCTTCATCAGCTTGTCCGGGCAGCACTACCTTACGCTGGCGGATGCCAGGAAGGCCGGGGCCGTTACGATCGCCTACGGGACATTTCTGAACACAGTTATCGAGTTTCTAATTGTCGCGTTCGCCGTATTTCTGCTGATCAAATGGGTGAACCGAATGATGCCGAAGCCGGCCGCGGCGCCCGCGCCCCCTGCCACCAAAGATTGCTCGTATTGCAAGATGAGCATCCCGGTAGCAGCCACGCGCTGCCCGCACTGCACCTCGCAGCTCAGCGCGGCTTAGGACGCACTCATTCCCGGCCCGTGTGAGGCAAAATGAAAAAACCTGCGAGCCCAGTCGGGAAGGCAGGGAGCCAGGTTATCTGCCGCTGGTTGCTTTGTATTTGCCAACCACGGAGGGGTGATCCGGATTTTGGGTCCGCGCGGAAGTGTGCCGCTTGACGATTAACTGCCTGCCCGCGTGTGGGGCACCTTGGGATTCTGGGGGGATGGCCGGCCGCGCGGAAATGACGCCCCGCCGTAGGCGTCTATCACCGCCGGAGTTGAAGGCGACAGCCGAAAAGCAGTTTGCCGCCGTTCACGCCAGTGCGCCACATTTGGATTCTGGCCTCAAAGGTCGGCTTCCCGGGAAATGGCGGAAGTCACGCGTTTTGGCTTGGTGCACTCTGAAGGAGCCTGGGGAAGCGGATTCCAGTATTCAAGGCGGTAAGGGGTCGCCTGAAATACTTCAAGTACAACATGAGATATGGCTACTGATCCTTTTGATTGTTTAAGTTCCGTATCGCAGACAAGCTTGGGAAGGGAACTGGACATTCCGGCCCCACCTTCTGCGTGGCCGAAGCCGCGTGGCCGTAGATATGACGGAAGACGAAATCCGCAGGCTTGCGCAGACCGACGAAAAACTCCCCCCACCCGCTGAACGGCCTCGAGAACCATCTCAACAGTCTTTCCGATGTGGCCGATATTCATCAAGGGGCCTTTCTTCATATAACCTCCAGACCACGAGGGCTTGCAGCCGGGCAAGTGCGCGAACCCATGACCAATCAAAAGAGAAAGTACACTGGATGAACAAAGTCTCATCTGTTGGCAAAAGATCAGGAAAGGCGGCACCTTCGCGGGCAGCCAGCAAGCACCGGGACAGGTCTCCAGTGGACAACCATCAGAGCAAGAATGCTGCAGGGTATTTTCGGGCTCTCAGCGAGAACTCGATGGTGGGGGAGTATGTCATCCAGGACGGCCGCGCGCACTATGTGAATCCGGCCCTGGCGAGAATCTTCGGATACAGCCCGCCCGAACTGGTGGGCCAGAAACTCCTGATCCTGATCCATTCCAAGGACCGCCCGTCCGTTGCCGAGAAACTGAAGGACACGCCGGCAGGTAAGATTCATTCGCTTCATTTTGAATGCCGCGGCATGCACAAGGACGGGCACGCAATCGACATTGAGGTGGAGGGGAACATCCCCATCAGTCTGAATGGCCGGCCGGCCCGGATCGGGACCGTCGTGGAGATCACCAGGCGGAAGCAGGCCGAAAAGCATCTCCAAAAATTAACCCGGGCTGTCGAGCAGAGTCCCGCGACCGTTGTCATCACAGACGGGCAGGGCAGGATCGAATACGTGAATCCGAATTTTAACCGCCTCACCGGCTATACCACGGAAGAAGTCCTGGGCAGAAATTCCAACATCTTAAAATCCCATTTGACTCCTGCATCGACATATCAGGAACTTTGGAAGACCCTGCTCAGCGGCCGGGAATGGCGCGGGGAATTCATTAACAGAAAGAAAAACGGGGAACTCTATTGGGAATCTGCATCCATATCTGCCATTAAGAATGCGGCGGGCGTTATTACGCATTTCATTGGGGTCAAGGAGGACATCAGCGAAAGGAAGAAGGCGGAAGAAGCCTTGTGGAAGTCTGAAGAAGAATCGCGCAGATTAATTGCCGAGGCGGTGGAAGGCATTTTTCGAACCACACCCGAAGGCGAGTTCATTTTGGCAAATCCCGCGGTGGCAAGGATCCTGGGCTATAAGTCGGCAGAAGAGTTTGTGGCCTCGATCGGCGACTCGGGACACCAGGTCTGGGAGAACTCCGAAGAACGGCGGCAGGTGAGGAGACAGATTGAAGAGCAAGGGGCCGTGCGGGGACATGAGTGCCGGTTCCGGCGAAAAGACGGCACAACGATCTGGGTCTCGCTGAATGCGCACAAATCTCTCGGTCCCGATGGGCGAACGCAATATTACCAGGGCTCCTTTGAAGACATTACCGAGCGATGGCGAGCCCGAGAGGCTTTGGAGGAAGCGCATCGAAAGCTGGCACGGTCGATGGAAATCCTGAAGAGCCGGTCCGAGGAAATCACCACCCTCAGCGAATTAGGCAGGTTGCTCCAAAGCTGTTTAAGCATAGAGGAAGCCTGCCGGATTATCAAAGCGTATTGCCAGAAGCTCTTTCCATCTTTTCCCGGGGGCATCTACCTCACCGACGCCTCGCGGAACATGGTGCAAATCGTCACCTCGTGGGGTGAATCAGGAGCCAGCCAGCCCCTCTTTGCGCCGGATGAATGCTGGGCGCTCCGAAGTGGCCGCTTGCATTTTGTGGCGGCAGAGAACGCGCCCGCGCAGTGCGGCCATATGCCCCCCCTGCCTGAGGTTTCCTACCTTTGCCTTCCCCTCATGGCTCAGGGTGAGGCCATGGGAATTCTTCACATCGAATGCCGTGCTGATGCCGCGGGCATGAATCCCGACGATTGGGAGGAATTCAAGAGGTCGAGGCAGGAACTGGCGAGTGCCGTCGCCGAACACGTGGCTTTGGCCCTGGCCAACCTGCAGCTTCGCGAAACCCTCCGCAGTCAGTCTATCCGCGACCCGCTGACGGGCCTTTTCAATCGCCGTTACATGGAAGAATCACTGGCACGGGAAGTCCTGCGCGCCAGCCGCGCCAACTCGACCATTGGAATTCTCCTGATCGATATCGATCATTTCAAGCAGTACAACGACTCTTTCGGACACGAAGCGGGCGATGCCGTAATGCGGGAAATCGGTGCGCTCCTCCAGAAGCACGTCCGGGGGGACGATATCGCCTGCCGTTTTGGCGGTGAAGAGTTCCTTCTCATTTTGCCAGGCGCGCCACTTGAAATAGCCAAGCAGCGTGCCGAACATCTTCGCCGGGCCGCCAGTGGGTTGAGGGTGGGTCTACACGGGCAAACTCTCGGGGGCATCACGATTTCAATCGGTGTGGCTATCTATCCCCTCCATGGAAGCAATGCAGAGTCCGTGGTGGAATGCGCTGACAAGGCCCTCTACATGGCAAAAGAGTCCGGGCGCGACCGGGCCGTGCTGCCCACCCCCATCGTGGAACAAGACTGATCTGCAGGAACGCCTGGTTCCAACGGAGAAAGACCCGGCCCGTGCTTGTGTCAATTTCCCCTGTAAAACCCCGTTGCCAGGTTGGCAACCCGCCTTCAATCAACCACCCTTAGCACAAGCTGTTGTATAATGACTCGGTTATCAAACTACCCCTGCCAAGATATCGTTGTTTCGAGCGGCACTGGAGCAAATAGAAAGATGGAAAATCCTCGTCCTATTGTGGTTCTTGATTTCGGCTCGCAATATACCCAGTTGATCGCCCGGCGCATTCGCGAGATGCACGTGTACTCGGTGATCGTTCCCTGCCACCTGCCGTTTGACGATCTCATCAAGATGAACGCGCAGGCCGTGATTCTTTCCGGCGGCCCGTCCTCGGTTTACGACCCCGAGTCGCCCACCTGCGACGACCGTGTGTTCCAGCTGGGAGTGCCGATGCTGGGCATCTGCTACGGGCTGCAGCTGATGGCCTACAAGCTGGGAGGGAAAGTGGAACCGGCCGCGCGCCGCGAGTACGGGTTCGCCCAGCTTGAAATCACTCCGCCCAGCGAGTTGCTTGCCGGGTTTGAATCGCCCCTACGCGTCTGGAACAGCCACGGCGACCACGTTGTGGAGGTCCCGCCGGGCTTCCGGGTGGTGGGCCGCACGGAAAACGCCATTTCCGCCATTGAGAACCGCAAGACCCGCATGTACGCCGTGGAATTCCACCCGGAGGTTCGGCATACGGCTTCCGGGACGGAAATCCTGCGGCGCTTTGTGGAAGACGTCTGCGGAGCCGCGGGCAACTGGTACCCGCAATCGCTGATCGAAGAGACGGTCAGCCGGGTGAAAGCGCAAGTGGGCAATGAACGCGCTCTGTGCGCGCTATCCGGAGGGGTGGATTCCGCCGTGGCCGCCGCACTGGTCAGCCGGGCCATCGGAGATCAATTAACTTGTGTGTTTGTCAACAACGGCTTGCTGAGGAAGGGCGAATTTGAAGAAGTGACGGCGGCGCTCAAAACGCAAGGGCATCTGAACGTGCGGGCGGTCGATTATTCCGACAGGTTCCTGACGCGGCTGGCCGGGGTTACGGACCCGGAGAAGAAACGGAAGATTATCGGTGAAGAATTCATCCGGGTGTTTGAACAGGAGGCCCGCGCCCTGCGTGAGCCGCGCTTTCTGGTGCAGGGAACCCTTTACCCGGACGTCATCGAATCCGTCTCGGTGAAGGGGCCGGCCGCTACCATCAAGAGCCACCACAACGTGGGAGGGCTGCCCACCGACCTGAAGTTCCAGCTGATTGAACCGCTGCGGGAGATGTTCAAGGACGAGGTTCGGGAAGTGGGCCGGGAACTCGGGTTAGGCGCCGAAGTGATTGGCCGCCAGCCCTTTCCGGGACCGGGACTGGCCGTGAGGATTCTGGGCGCAGTAACCCCTGAGCGGCTGCACGTTGTGCGCGAAGCAGATGCGATTGTAGAGCAGGAAATACGCGCAGCAAAGCTCTACAATGAACTGTGGCAATCGTTCGCTATTCTATTACCCGTATCGAGCGTGGGGGTCATGGGGGACGCCAGGACGTACGCGTCCACCATCGCCCTGCGGGCCGTGACATCCGAGGATGGCATGACAGCCGACTGGGCAAAGATCCCCCCGAACGTTCTTGAACGGATTGCCACCCGCATCGTGAACGAGGTGAAGGAAGTCAACCGAGTTGTCTACGACATTACTTCGAAGCCCCCGGGAACCATCGAGTGGGAATGAGTGCTTCCCCCTCCATACAGCCCTCGCGCGTCCCATTTGGATCCCCGAACGATAAACCGTACTGGCGTTAACGGTTTGCTAATTTCTGAGCCATGTACAGCAGAAGCCGTCGATCGCGGTCGTTAATGTTCCCCAGCAGGCGCTTAACCTTCTGAAAGAACCGCGAATCACGGTCTGCCGGAATCTCCATGGCCAGCTCGTCGGTACTCTTGCGCTGGGTCAGATTAGGGAGGTCCGGTGGTCTTTCCCCCTCATAAAACAACTGATAGAGGGGGATCTCCATGGCTGCGGCCAATCGCTCCAGGGTCTCAAGAGAAGGCACTGTGTGCCCGTTCTCAACCCGGGAAATATAGCAGCGCAGGAGTCCCGTGCGTTTCTCAATGTCGCCTTGGGAAAGCTTACGTTCTTCACGCAGTTTCCTCAGACGGATACCTATAATCATGTTGGCGATTATTCCATATGGTGTAAGATAAGTCAATAGAAATTTCCGTTACTGCCCAGGTCCATCCGTATTCAATTTCATACCCGCCCCTGTAACCAGCATCGCGTTATCTTCGTCATAAGACACAGGAAAGAGATACTATGGATGCTAGATGGCACACTCTCGACCAGACCCCAGCCAGGAATCCGAATGGATCAGACTCTGCCAGTCTGGGGAAAAGGAAGCTTTTGCGCCGCTGGTGGATGCCTATCAGCGGAGGGTATTTTCCATTGTTTATCATCTGGTCCGGCGCAGGAACGATGTGGAAGATATCGTTCAGGAAATTTTTATGAAAGCCTTTGCGGCAATCGGGAGTTACAATTCACAGTCATCGTTTGGCACGTGGCTCAACCGTGTTGCCGTTAATCACTGTTATGATTATCTCCGCCGGCAACGGTCTTCCAGGGTCACTTATTTCTGGGAAATGTCAGAGGATGGGCAACGGAAGATTGAATCGCACAGCCACAGCAACAATGAAGGCGGTCTCGACAACGAGGAAAAGCTGGCGGTGGGCGATCTTGCCGGCAAGCTATTGGCTCGCGCCCCGGCTGAAGACAGGCTGATTCTGACGCTGAAGGAAATTGAAGACAGGTCCGTTGAAGAAATCTCGGAGATTTTAAGTTTAAAAGTGAGCACAGTTAAAGTACGATTGCATCGCGCAAGGAAGCGAATGGTCAGGGATTTTGAAAACTGGCAGGAGGAGCGGTGAACCATGCGTTGTAACGCTGTCCGGCAAACTGTTGAAGAAGGCATGGCCGGGACGCCTGCGGTCCAGGTCCATGTGGAATCCTGTTCAGGCTGCAGAGAGTACCTGCGCAAGTGGGAGATGATCCAGGCAGGGCTGGTTGCGATCAGAGGGGAGGAGCCTCCGGAGCCCAGCATTGGTTTCACAACCCGGCTGATGCGACGTCTGGAAAACGCTTCTCCGGAATTTCAGTTTGGGCAACAACTCATCGATCAGATTGGCAGGCGGGTTGTCTATGCGACGCTCATGGTGGCGCTGATGCTCGCGCTGATTCTCGCGCTGCCCTCCTCGGGACCGTTCCGCAGTTCCGGAATTTCAGATTCCGTCTTTGTCCAGACTCAGGTGGCGACGCTGGCCAATGAACAGGTCCTGGGCGTGGACGGGGTGGATCCGGGCGACATGCAGGATTCTGCTGCAGCGCCGGCCGGGAACGGCGGCTCAGAGGTACGAGGTACCAGATGAAGCGCCGTTTCTACTTTTATTTCGCGCTGACCTTTATACTGGGCATGGTCATTGGCGCCGCCGGCATGTACAGCTACGGCTGGTACACGGGACATTGGCATCAGAGAATCAGCCGCCATCGGGTGGTGGACTACCTCCAGAAGGAACTGTCACTCTCGCAACCTCAGACGCAGCAGCTCCAGCAGATTATCAGTAATATGGAGAAGAAAGAATCCGAATTGCGCGACCAGATTGAGCCGCAGTTTCAGGCGATTCGTGAAGAGACCCGCACCGAAACGCGGAAGATCCTGAACCCGCAACAGGTCGAGAAATTCAACGCCATGGTCAAACGGTGGGACGCTAAACGCAACAGACCCCGGAACAGCGCGAAGCCACCTCCCGCGAAGAAATAAGCCCCGGCCGCCTGATCCACCGCGGCGGCCCGCCGTAATCAAAAAGGGTGCCCTCACCGTGAGCACCTCCCGCCAGCGAACCCTTCACTTTGCGTGCTAACATAGTTTTTTGCGACCGGCATGTGGCTGTTGCGCTTCGCCGTATATTCAGCAACAGCGATACGTCATAAGGTCCCCGGGCGCGCAGGCGGGCATCTTGATTCCAGAGTAAAGATGCAAGCCCTTAGCGGCTGAGTCGCCACACAACTCCACACACAGAGGCTGATACGATGCACCTGATCTGGCTATTGATCATTGGAGTTCTGGCTGGTTGGCTGGCCGGCCACGTCACCCGCGGCAGAGGCTTTGGCCTGCTGGGTGACATGGTGGTCGGTGTGATCGGGGCCTGGCTCGGAAGCTTCATTCTGCATGTGTTCGGACTTTACTCGTTTGGATTTATCGGTTCACTGGTCACGGCGCTGATCGGCGCTGTCCTTCTTCTGACCTTGATTCGCGTCATCAAAAACGCCTGACCCGGCGCGCAAGAGCCACTCCGGACCGCAGCGCAGGGAGGGGCGGGGAAGCCGGGGTTGCAAGAGCACCCCGGGAGCCCCAGGCTCAGGAGGCAATCACCCTTCCGTGGGCGACGGCGATGGCGGCCATGTTGACGATTTCTTCCACGTCGGCGCCGCGCTGCAAAACATGGACAGGTTTCGACATCCCCACCAGGATGGGTCCCAGCGCTTCCGCTCCGCCGATGCGCAACATCAGCTTGTAGGCGATATTGGCGGATCCGAGATCGGGGAAGATGAGAACGTTGGCGCCGCCCTTCAGAGTTGAGAAGGGATAATCCTCCTCCAGAATTTCCGGCACCGTAGCCGTGTCCGCCATCATCTCTCCATCCACCATCATCTCCGGGTGGGACAGTTTCAGCAGTTCGGCGGCGATGCGCATTTTCTCCGACATCGCATGGCGCGTGCTGCCGAAATTTGAAAACGAGAGCATTGCCACCCGCGGCTCAAAGTTGAAATCGCGCGCCACTTCCGCGGCCAGCAGGGCAATCTCCGCCAGGTCTTCGGCCGTCGGATCGATGTTTACCGTAGTGTCGGAAAAGAAGTAAACCTGCTGCTTGGTTACGATGACGTAAACGCCCGAAACGCGCCGCACGTTCTCCCGCACCCGGATGATCTGCAGGGCCGGACGAATGGTCTCCGGGTAGTGCTGGGCCACGCCGGCCAGGAAGCCTTCGGCGTCGTCCAGGTGCACCATCATGGCGCCGTAGTAGTTGGGATTGATCATCTGGTCGTGCGCCTCGCTCAACGTCACGCCGTGGCGCTGCCGGAGCCGGAAATACTCCTCCACATAGGCATCCAGGCGCGGCGACTGTTCCGGCTCAATGATCTCAGGCTCAAAATGCCGGATGCCCAGGTCGGCCAGCCGCGCCTGAATCACATGGTGCCGGCCCAGCAGAATCGGCCGGCCGATTTTCTCCTCGTTCATCTGATAAGCGGCGCGAATGATCTTTTCGCGTTCGCCCTCTGAAAAGACAATGCGTTTGGGTCCCGCCTTGGCCCGCTGCCGGACGCTCTGCATCACCTCGTAGGTGCGTCCCAGCCGCCGCGAAAGGGAATCCTTATATTCTTCAATTTCGACCTGAAGCCTTGCCACGCCCGTCTGCATGGCGGCTTCCGCCACCGCAGCCGATTCCCAGATCAGCACGCGGGGGTCAAAAGGTTTTGGGATGATGTACTCCGGGCCAAAGCTGAGGCGGCGCAGCCCGTAGGCGCGCAGAACGGAGTCCGGCACATCCTCGCGGGCAAGCGCGGCGAGGGCGCGCGTCGCGGCAATCTCCATTTCATGGTTGATGGCGCGGGCCCGGACGTCCAGGGCGCCGCGAAAGATAAAGGGAAATCCCAGCACGTTGTTCACCTGGTTCGGATAGTCGGAGCGTCCGGTGGCCAGGATGACGTCCGAGCGCGCCGCGGTGGCGTCCTCGTAGCTGATTTCAGGGACCGGATTGGCCAGGGCAAAGACGATGGGCCGGGCGGCCATGGACTGCACCATCTCCGGCGTCACCATGCCGCCCGCTGAGAGCCCTACAAACACGTCGGCGTCCCGAATCACCTGTTGCAGTTTGCGCTGTGACGTTTTCACCGCGAAACGCGAATTGTAAGGATTCAGGCCTTCCTCGCGGCCTTCGTAAATGACCCCGTGGATGTCGCACATCACGATGTTTTCCTTGCGCACCCCCAGCCGCAGGTAATGCTCCGCGCAGGCAATTCCCGAGGCGCCCGCTCCGTTGAAAACCACGCGGACCTTGCTGATATCCTTTCCTGCAACTTCGAGCGCATTCAGCAAAGCGGCGGCGGAAATAATGGCCGTTCCGTGCTGGTCGTCGTGCATCACGGGAATGGACAGGGTGCGGCGAAGCGTTTCTTCAATGGCAAAACATTCGGGCGCCTTGATGTCCTCCAGATTGATGGCGCCGAAAGTGGGCTCGAGAAGCTGGCAAAACTTGATGACCTCGTCGGGGTCCTGGGTATCGATCTCCAGGTCGAAAACATCGATATCCGCAAAGCGCTTGAAGAGCACCGCCTTGCCTTCCATCACGGGCTTTCCGGCCGCCGCTCCGATGTTGCCGAGGCCCAGTACCGCGGTGCCGTTTGAAACGACGGCCACCAGGTTCCCGCGCGCCGTGTATTCAAAGCTGAGGTCGGGCGATTTCTCAATCTCCAGGCACGGGACCGCCACGCCGGGCGTATACGCCAGGCTCAAATCCCATTGCGTGCGGCAGGGCTTGCTCGCCACAACTTCAATTTTGCCTTTGCGTCCCTTGCGGTGATAATCGAGAGCGTCCTGCTCGTGGATATCCATCCAAAACCTCACTGGGGCGAAATGGGCGGAGAATCTGACAACAAATGGCCGACCACAAACTCAGGGAACAACCTGCACGTCAGGAATTTCTTCCGCTATTGCGGCGGACGAAAACAGGCGGCTTCTTCCGCCGAGGCTGGGTCTATGCGGCAGTCACCCCACGGAGCGACTGCCACACCCCAAGTATACATCGGTGTTCACGAGATTTTTCTCGACGGACGATTTGAAGGAGTTGAGGCAGAGAACTGGATTCGATGCGCAGTTCGCCCTTCAACCCGGCCAGACTGGGCGCAGAATATCCGGCTGCTCTAAACTTGTGCTCACCACTCGCCGAAACGGAAAACAATGCCGGCTGAAATGCGCATATCGTTCTGCGAATTGTTAGTGAATTGGGCTCGAAGGTAGTCCACCTGAACCAGTCGCAGCCAGATGTGCCGTGTGGCCATGACGTTGAGGCCGCCGCCAAAGGCCATGCCGAAGGCATTCTCGCTCAAATTAGGTGACGGACAACCCAGAGGTCCACACGCAACCCCTAGTGGCGGTTCTGCGGTCTCGCCGTGGACTGTTCCAAACAGCGCGTGGACATAGGGGTGGATTCTTGGCAGGGCGAGTGTAAATCGAGGGCCGTAGAGTTGGGTAAGGCCTGGCACGTAATAGCCAGTTCCGCCGAATTCGTTCGGACTGGCGCCGTAGTGTTTGCTGTAGTCCGCCTCAATTCCCCAGGGCCCCAGCAGATGGAGGTAGGCGCCGCCGGCCCACCCATTAGTGTTTGATCCGACGCTGGACGGCGCGCCTTTCAGCTGCAGGTGGGAATAGCCACCGTAGAGTTCGACCTGGCTGTAAGCCTTTGGCGCTGATGCCAGTGACAGGAAAACAATGAGGGACGCAAAGGTAAGCAGTTTTCGCATAAGGGGATCTTCTCCTTCATCTTCGGCGATTGAACCTCAACCCTTCAAAGCCAGCGATCAAATCCCCCTCATCACGTCTTCACCTATGATGTAACAAAAACCCATCCGGTTGCAATGGCGGTCCGGATTTTGACCCTCCGTTTGCGTGGGGCAAGAGTTGCAACCCATAGAGAAACCAAGCCAGCGACTGGCGTTGAACATGCCGGAAATAATCGTCAGCCGTTGATCTTCTTGATAACTTCGCCGGCTTCTGCGTCACCCTTCGTCCGGGGCACAGTGGAGTCCAGCGAATGGGACCTCTTTTCTTCGATGTTCCTGACCCGGCCGGAAGCGTATTGCCTCAACCGTATCAAGTCAAGGCACTGCTGAGGCGCAGCCAGACCTGTTTGCGCCTGAGAAAAGCAGGAGGGAAGGTTGGTACCGTAGACATCGCTGCTAGAAAGGAATATCGTCGTCTGTAATTTCGCCGTCTGCGGAGGGCTCGGGGCCGGAGTCAAAGTGTTCCTCCGAACTCTGAGCGGAAGAGGCCGCCGGACGAGAACCACTGGCCGCAGCACGCTCAGAATCAGACCGGGAGCCCAGCATCTGCATGTTGCGTGCGATGATTTCGTAAGAGGTGCGTTTGTTGCCGGACTGGTCTTCCCACTGGCGGCTTCGGATGCTGCCTTCAATGTAGACCTGTTTACCCTTGGTCAGGTATTGGCCGCAGATTTCCGCCAGCTTGTTCCAGGCAACGATTTTGTGCCACTCGGTATGCTGCTGCTGTTCGCCGTCGCGGCCTTTGAAGGATTCGTCCGTAGCCAGAGAGAAGTCAGCCACTGGAGTCCCGCTGGAAGTATAGCGAACCTCAGGGTCACGGCCTACGCGCCCAATCAGGATGACTTTATTCACCGTTCCGGCCATAAACACCTCACACCGTTTTCAGATCCCGGCGGCCGCCCAAGGCCCAATCCTTATCCCCTGCGCCGGGCGTGGATAATGATGCCCAGCTGCTTCAACCGTTGGGTTGCAAGGTCGGATTCGTGGGCCTCAGGATGCTGCTCAACCAGGGAACGCAGTTCGCGAATCCCGGCAGATTTATTACCCTCGGCGAGCAAAGCATAACCTTTCTTGAGGCGCGCCGAAAGCGTTTTGTCGCCGTTGGGATAACGCTCGATGCACTTGTCGTAGGCTTCGACGGAGTGCGTGTAATCCCCGTTGTTGTAATAGCTCTCGCCGATATAGTACTGGGCGCTTGAGGCCCGTGCCGTTGTCCCGTAGTGCTGCAGAAACTCCTGGAAGCCCTGGATGGCCAGGGCATACTGCCCGCTGTTGAAGCTGCCCATAGCCGAGTTGAAGAGCGAATTAGGATCAGGGACGTTGGCCGCGGCGGGCCCGGGGCCTGGGGCCGCAGCGTCGGGGCCCGGTCCGGCTGTATTACCCGGCTGCGCGCCGGGATCTCCCGCCATGCCTGGAGCGACCGACGGTGGAGAATTTAAAGTCTGAAGAACCTTCTGAGTCTGCGCAAGCTGCTCACTCAGCTTGGTAATCTGCGCCTGGGTCTGATCCAGACTGGAACTGAGCGCCTGGACCTGACCGGACATGGAGTCCATCTTGTTGGATGAAGCAGCCAGGTTCTGTTCAGTGTTTTTCTGCAAGTCAGCCATCTGGGACTTCAACTGGGTAACGTCCTGAGACGTCTGTTGAAGCAAAGTGTGCAGGATTGCCGATTGCGTGCTGACCGTATTCTGAAGGGTCTGGACGCTCTGTTGCAGTGTGTCCAGTTGCTGCATCATCTGGATAATCTCACGGCTCACGCCCAAAGCCGGGGAAGCAGAGACCGCTGACAGCAAAGCAATCGAAACGAAAGTCAGGGCATACTTTTTCAATGTCAGTTCAACCTCCGGCAATAAGATTCAAACACTTGTCAGTCTATCCTTACGGCAATGATCAGGTCAACTGGCTCGGGGAAAGGGAAAAACGGAGCCGGCAGGGGTTAACCCGCCGGCTGATTGTAAACCTCGCGGCAATGTGGGGCCAGCCTGGCCAGCGCAACCTGCCGTGGAGCGGCAGCAAGGCCAGCTTGGAAAAAGCGCAGGTGAACCGGGAGCCCCTTGAACCTTCCACGGAAGAGTTCGGGACTCCCGGCGTACCCGGGATTACTCGTTGCCCATCACCAGGTGGGCGCGCCGGTTCTTCTGCCAGCAGTCTTCGTTGCTCTCGGTGCAGAACGGGCGGTCTTTGCCGTAAGAGATCGTCGTGATCCGGGATGCGGAAATGCCCAGATTCACGAGGAAGGTCTTGGCGGAGTTGGCCCTGCGGTCGCCCAGGCCAAGGTTGTACTCCTCGCTGCCCCTCTCGTCGCAATGGCCCTCGACCGTGAAATTGATGCTCGGGTGCGATTTGAGGAAGTCGGCATCGGCGGTCAGAGGCCTGCTGAGCATTCGGACGGATATCCGACTTGTTATAGTCAAAGAACGCATCCTGGATGTTCTGCTCGAACAGAGTCTGTTCCGAAACGGCCGCTTGTGGCGGCGGTGGCGGCGGTGGCTGTGAAGTCGCAACAGTGACACGAGCGGTGGACGTGGCCTCTCCGCCGGGTCCAGTGGCCGTCAACGTATAGGTAGTTGACTCCGTTGGCGAAACGCTGGTGGAGCCGCTGGCTTGAACTGCGCCGACGTCCGGCTGGAGGTCAAGACTTGTGGCATTTTCTGATGTCCAGCTGAGTGTGACCGACTCGCCGCTCTTTATCGTGCTGGGCACGGCTGTCAGATTGACGGTCGGCTTTTCCGCCGCCGCCGGGGCCGGGGGAGGTGGTGGTGGCGGCGCCACCGCTTTCTTGTGGCACGAGGCCGCCAACATTAAAACTCCCAGAGTCCCGACGAGAAGCGCGAGACTGCGTTTCTTCTGTCGCATTTTGAATCCTCCTTGATCGGTGGGCGCTGTCGCTTTCCCAAAGAATCTCAATATGGTGAGACCGGACAAGATGTCCCGAAAACCATTGACTGAGCCTGCTGATTTAAATCCTTAGAAACCCGCAAAAGATAAAGACACACTTCAAAGCTCTGAATCCTAGCACCAAACAAAAACAAAACACAACCCCATATTTTCTACAAAACGCACCATGCGAGTAAGAAAATTTTAGGAATCTCCTGAAAATACCCCCGAACGCCGCCCTGTCTGAACAGGAGCTCTATGCAGCGCCAGGCACGCTGGCCATCTCAATACTTCGGAAAAACAACCCGATTCCGTTACTTGGACCAATTCGGATTCCAGTTGCTGCCCTTAGTGGTCAACTCGTGCGGGCCGGACCCGTCCGCCAGCATGGTCCAGATCTGACGCCTGCCTGTGCGGGTGGACTCAAACACAATGTGCCGCCCGTCGGGAGCCCATGTCGGATGCTCATTTCTTCCGGCGTTCTGTGTGAGCTGCACAATGCGTCCAGTCGCGATTTCAATCACGTAGATGTCCCAATGCCCGGTTTCCCTGACACTCCAGGAAAAAGTCATAAAGAGGCCGTTGGGAGACCATGAAGGAGCTTCAGCGTCGCCGCCCGCAGTGATGAGACGGCGTAAATTCGTGCCATCCGAATTAATAATATAAATTTGCGGGGCGCCGCTGCGGTCAGATACAAAGGCAATTTCGTTGCCGGTTTTGGGGTTCCAGACGGGTGAAATATTAACCCCCGGGCCAAAAGTCAGCCTTTGGAGATGCATGCCGTTCGAGTCGGAAACGTAGATTTCCGGGGTCCCGCTCATGCTGGAGCAAAAGGCAATCTTTTTCCCGTCCGGAGACCATGAGGGGGTCGTGTTCAGCCCGGGATAGGAGGGGAAAGATATCCGGCGGTTGGTGAGCAGGGAATAGAGGTAGATTTGGGGCTTGCCGCTCGCGTAGCTTGTGAAGGCAATCTGGGAATTGTCCGGCGACCAGCGGGGAGTCAGGTTGAGATTGGGGTAGTTGGTGATCCTGTGCTGGTTGAAGCCGTCATAATCCATCACCCATATTTCGGTGTGGCCCGTTTGATTGCTGACATAGGCGATCTTGGTCAGGCTGATGCCGGGAATCCCGCCGCCCAAAGTCTGAATAATCTCATTGGCAAAGCGGTGTGCGGCGTCACGCGCCGAAAGCTCGTTGAGATCCGCCACGTACCGTTTGGCCAGGACGCCAGGGTTCTTGGGACTTTGAACATCGAACAGCCGGGCCGTCACCACCAGACTGTTATTCCGGACTTCGGTAAAACCGAAAGCGAGCATTTGCGCCGAGGCGGGCGGGTTGCTCCAACCGTTGAAATCGACGTTCTGCGGTTCCTGCGGAACATTCACCGGATAGAGGCTCTTGCTGACGACAACCACAATGCCTGAATTGTTCAGGTCATTCCACAGGACCTGGTTGAAGTCCTTCGTCAGGTTAACCAGTGTGGGGTCCGTCGTGCGGGCGGCAAAGTCAGGGACCGCAAGCCGGATGGTTGCCTGCCCCATGTTGATGCCGGTGCGGAACCAACCCTGGCTTTTTGCCACCGTGGCGAAGCCCAGAAAGACGGCCAGAGCAATTGTAAACAGGAAAAGATCGTTCAGGCGTCGATGTTTCATCGTTAGCAAGATGCTGCACCCCTGTGAATAGATTTCTCTGAAGCGGTTTCTGAATCAATACCCCGAAACTCAGCGCTTCAGATCAAAGTAAAATTCCACCGAAACCTTGCCGCCGGAATAATCCGCCGGGAGCGGCGCCAGCGGGCTGGAAGCAAGAACCGCTCTGATGGCCGACCGGTCCACTTCCGGAATTCCGCTGGATTGCGTCACCTTGGCATTGCTGATGCTGCCGTTCCGGTTGATATCGAATTGAACGTAAACCCGAGGCGCATTCAACAGGCTGGGGCTGATGGTGGAAAGCAGCCAGTTGCTGCTGACGCGGTTCCGGACGGCCTGGACATACCAGCCGAAACGCTGGCCAAAATCCTCCTGCCCGATGGAGATGCCCGCCTCTCCGGAAGAGGTGGTGACCGAACTGTAGCTCATCGTCGGATTTCCACCCTGGCCATAAGGCACGGCATTCGGCGGCGGCTCGACTTTTTCTTTCTCGATGCGCGGGTTCTTCAGAACTTTTTGGGGCGGAGGCTTAACCGCTTCCTTAAACTTGGGAATCTTTTGAGTCACCAGGTCCGGCGGCGGTTTGGGAACGGGCTCATTCTTGTAAAGACCCGGTTGCTCCACCCTCACGGTGTTGGGCGTGGTGAACTTTGGCGTCGGCAAGGGAACGCCGGGCAGGGAAGCCACGGCGTTCACATGGACCACGCTGCCTTTGTTGAATGACTGGCCCCACCCTTTGCCAAGCCTGGATCCCCAGAGCACATAGCCCACGGCGAAAAGAGTGATCAGCACATGGAAAATGACGGACGCCATCAACGCCCCGCGAAGGCTGTCACGATGGTCGAAAACTGGGAACGTGGCTGCATCCATGGCTGAATCGCTTTGTAGAAGTGACCCCGCTTCGGTTACGTGGTCCCCTTGGTATTCAGCGGTTCTGTGACGATGCTGATGTTGTTCAACTTGGCCTGCTTCAACGCGTCAAGAACCTCCGCCCACACTCCAAAGGGCACAGACACGTCGCAACGGATGAAAATGGGCGACTTGTCATCACCTTTCAGCCTTTTGAGAATGTTATCTCCAAGCTTGTGGATGTTGACGGGGTCGTTTCCCACATAAATCGTCTGCCGCTTATCGATGGTCACCACCACCCGCTCCTGGCTGACCACCTTGACGGTTTTGGTTTTGGGCAAATCAACTTCTATCCCCGACTGCAACAGCGGAGCGGTGACCATGAAGATCACCAGCAGCACCAGCATCACGTCCACGAAGGGAGTGACGTTGATGTCGGACATCGACGTCTGGGTTCTTCCTTTAGGGGTTGTAAAGGCCATTTCCAACCTCACTGACCGTGTCAGCAACGCATTGCGCCCCGATGCGAAAGACCTGGAACAGCGTTGCCAGAGGCTCCGGCGGAGTGCTGCTTTCTATGTGAAGTACTTTTCCGTCATGTTGAGGAACTCCAGCGCAAAATCGTCCAGCATGGCGCCAAACTCCTTTAACTTCTGGACGAACAGGTTGTAGGCAATCAGGGCCGGAATCGCCGCGAACAGTCCGGCGGCGGTGGTAATCAGGGCTTCTGAAATTCCCGGGGCCACGCTCCGCAGGCTGGCGGTTCCGGCGGCGCCCAGTCCATGGAACGCATCCATAATGCCCCACACGGTTCCAAAAAGTCCGATGAAGGGAGACGCGGCAGCCGTGGTTGCCAGCCAGGGCATCCACCGCTCCATTCGCGAAAGCTCCGCCGTGGAACCGATCTGCAATGACCGTTGCACGGCTTCCAGACTTCGGATAACCGGCTTGCCCGGGTTCTCGCTGACGGTGGCCTGGTTTTCAATCTCCCGGTATCCCGACTGGAACACTTCCGGCAAAGGGCTGCCTTTCAGCATCGAACAGGAGGAACGAATCTCCGACAGCTTCTTGCTCTGGCGAAAGATGTGAAGAAACTCCATCGAGTCGCGCAGAGCTCGCTTAAAAAGCCGGTACTTATTGAAAATGATAGCCCAGGAAAAAACTGACAGGAAGAGAAGGATCAGGAGAACAAGGCGCGCGACAAGACCTGTGCTCGACAGGTATTGCGAGATATCACCCTGAAAAAAAACGAGTAGGGCAGCAACCAATCGACCTCCTTCGATGCCATGAATCGTGCAACACAACCATCACTCGAACCTAGCACACGCTGACAAAATCCGTCAATTGTTCGGAAGCGCAGGTTGAGAGGTTTTCTTCAGGCACACAAAATTTCTGAATGTTTTCTATCTGGCCATTCCGGGGTATCATCGGCTTTTCCCTCTTCTGAGGGAAGCAAGCTGCGCCCGGTCGGGTGGCAGCTTCGCGCACGAGATCTTATGCTTCACGAAATCCGCATTCAGAACTACGCCGTCATCGACGACCTGACGGTGGAATTCCATCCGGGGCTGAATCTTCTTTCGGGCGAGACCGGGTCCGGCAAATCCATCGTGGTGGATGCCCTGGGCCTGGCTCTGGGCGGAAGGGCGGCAACCGACGTCATCCGGACGGGCTGCGACAGGGCAACGATTACGGCCGTCTTCCGATCCCCCGAACCACCCGCGTGGCAACGATGCGCGGAACAATTAGGTCTGGAAGAGATGGACGGGGAAGAGATCATCTTCCGCAGGGTGATCCATTCGAACGGCCGCAGCCGCCTGCTGCTGAACGACCAGGTTGTGACGCTGTCCGCCGTCAAGGCGCTTGCCGACCTTCTGGTTGAGGTCCACGGACAGAACGAGCAGATGAGTCTGTTCTCTCCGGAGTCCCAGCTGGAGTTGCTGGACCGCTTTACGGGCGCAGACAAGTTGCGCGGTGAGGTGGCGGAACTCCATGAATATCGCAGACAGATTGAAATCGAACTCAAAAGCCTCAGCCAGAATGAGCAGGACCGCCTGCGGACGATTGACCTGCTGAGTTTTCAGCTCCGCGAACTTGAACAGGCAGACCTCAAGCCGGGTGAAGATGCCCGCCTGGATGACGAGAAGCATGTTCTCGCGCATCGAGAAAAGATCCAGTCAGCCGTTTCCGCAGCCTACGGCGCCTTGTACGATGATGAGAACTCCGCCTGCGAAAGGGTGGGCATGGCCGGCCGCGCGATTGAGGAATTACGGGGTTTCGACTCATCGTTTGACGCGCAGGCCGGCGTGCTTCGCGAGGCGAAAGCCCAGCTTGAGGACGTGGCGTTGACGCTGAGGGATTATGTCAAGAACCTGGACGCCAGCCCCCGCCGGCTGGAAGAAGTTGAAGACCGCCTGGCGCTGCTCGATCGAATCAAGAGAAAATACGGCAGGACGCTCGAGGAGGCCATCGCCTACCGGGAGCAGATCCGGCAGCAGCTTTCCGGCGTTGAGCATTCCGACGAACGGCGGGAGGAACTGGCGCGCCAGTTGAAACAGGCCGCGGCAAAATACCGGAAAGCGGCCGAACAGCTTTCGCAGAAGCGTCGTGAAGCGGCAGCCCGGCTGGAAACCCTGGTCCGAAAAGAACTCGCAGGACTCAGCATGGAGAAGACCCGGTTTGCCATCCGGTTTGAAACCGCCAGCGAGGCAGAAGCGCCTGCAGGGGGCCCAAACGGGATCGACGCCATCGAGTTCCTGATTTCTCCAAATCCCGGTGAAGACCTTCGCCCGCTGGGCAGAATTGCTTCCGGCGGTGAACTCTCCCGCATCATGCTGGCTCTCAAGACGGTCCTGGGCACCGAGCGGCTGAGCGGCGGCAGCGGCGCGAAGAAGACAACGAATCCCACTTTTATTTTTGACGAGGTGGATACCGGCATCGGAGGCCGGGTGGCGGAGAGTGTGGGCCAGCGGCTCAAGCGCCTGGCGCAGAGCGCCCAGGTGATCTGCGTGACGCACCTCGCGCAAATCGCCTGTTTTGCAGACCACCATTATTACGTGGAGAAATTTGAGCGTGCCGGCCGCTCGCATACCAGCGTTCGCCATCTCTCGAGTGATCAGGAGCGCGCCGGCGAACTGGCCCGAATGCTTTCCGGATCGCGGGTGACCGACGCCGTTTTGAAGCATGCTGCCACCATGCTGAAACAGGCCTCGGGTTAAATTGGAATTCGTTTCCTGTCTCATGGCAGAATAAAAACCCGGTAGAGGAACATCGCTGCTACCCAAAGTCAACTCCTCAAGATATACTGAACGAAGCGAGGCGGTTTTCCCTGATGAGTAGCAATGTTTTTCCAATCCTGTCCGGTGGCGATCATCGCGTTGAAAGCGCGAACGGCAAACCTGGCCTTACACCCGCATACAACTCCGAGGGCAAGCCTTTCTATATCGAGACTTTTGGCTGCCAGATGAACGTCCATGACTCCGAAAAGGTGGCCGGCGTTCTGATGGCGCGTGGTTATCGCCCCGTTTCAACTCCCGATGACGCCGAAATCATTTTTTACAACACCTGCAGCATTCGCGAAAAGGCGGCTCAAAAAGTCTTTTCGCGCCTGGGAACGTTCCGCAAAAACCGCACCGCGGGGCAAAAGGTCATCGGAGTGCTGGGTTGCGTGGCCCAGCAGGAGGCGGAGCAGATCTTTGAACGGGCGCCCCACGTCAGTCTGGTTTGCGGTTCAGCAAGTTACCCGAAGCTTCCGGAATTGCTGTCGGAACTTGAAACGGGCCACCGCAGGGTTACGGGACTGGACCTCAGGACAGAAGACTGTTTTGAAACCGAGATGACACGGCGTGACAATCGCTTCCGCGCCTACATCACCATCATCGAAGGATGTGACAAAGCCTGCAGCTATTGCGTGGTTCCCATGACCCGCGGCCCGGAGCGCAGCCGGCTCTCCGACAAGATCCTTGCGGAAAGCCGCCGCCTGGCCAGTGAAGGTTTTACGGAAATTCAACTTCTCGGACAGACCGTCAATTCTTATCGCGATCCTTCGCCGGCGCGGATGAGCTTTGCGGAATTGCTGTCGCGCGTGGCGGAAACTCCGGGACTTCGGCGGGTGCGCTTCACGACTTCGCATCCGCGCGATTTTACCCGGGAGATTGTCGAGGCCATTGACAGCCACCCCGTGCTGTGTGACCAGATCCACCTGCCCGTACAGTCGGGCTCGGATTCGGTTCTGAAACGGATGCGGCGGACTTATACGCGCCAGGAGTATCTTGAAAAAATCGATTGCATCCGCAGCTCAAAGCGCGCTATCAGCATTTCGACGGACATCATCGTGGGTTTCTGCGGTGAGACGGTGGACGACTTTGAACAGACCCTCAGTCTTCTCGGCGAAGTCGGCTACGATCAGGTTTTCGCCTTCAAGTATTCACCTCGCCCCGGAACTCCGGCAGGGCATCTTGAAGATTCCGTGCCTGAAGAGGAGAAAGCGCGGCGGCTGATGATTCTTCAAGCCCATCAGCGCGAAATACAGATTCAACGAAATCAGGACTGCCTGGGACGGCATTATGAAGTGCTGGTTGAAGGGTTCCACCCGCGGCTGGGACAGGCTGTGGGCAGAACCACCAGCAATAAAATTATCAATTTTCCCGGTGACCCCTCGTGGGCAGGGCAATACATGATGGTGCGCGTGACAGCGTCGGGACCGAACAGCCTGGTCGGCCAGCGCATTGTGAAAACTGACGCCGGGCACGCACAGTTCTGAATGCTTTTCAGCCAGGAGCAGCCGGGCGACAGCCCGTAAGACTGCAGGAAGGATTTACCATGGAAGTCGAGGTCAAAATTCGCGGTCTGATGATGGATCCTGTCACCAACATGCCAATCGTTATCCTCAAGGACGTTGAGGGTGTGTCCGTACTGCCGATCTGGGTGGGAATTTACGAGGCCAACGCTATCGCGCTTGAAATCGAAAAGGTTACGACGCCCCGTCCCATGACCCACGACCTGCTGAAAAACCTTCTGCTCGGCCTGGAGACCCAGGTCAGAAAGGTCGTGGTCAACGAGCTCAAGGACGACACCTTCTACGCTCTCATCTGGCTCGAGAAGAATGGGGAATCCTTTTCTGTCGATTCACGTCCCAGCGACGCCCTGGCACTCGCTTTGCGCGTGGATTGTCCGATTTTCGTTGAGGATGAAGTTCTGAAAAGTTCCAAGGTGACCGGCGCCGGAACCGACAAGGTCAGCAACGACGAACTGCGAAAGTGGCTGGAAAACCTTAACGACGAGGACATCGGTCGATATAAAATGTAGCACCTGAAGGCAGTTCAGGCCGGCTTCCGCGGGAGACGGCCTTGATGATTCCAACCTGCCTCAAGCGGAGTCAAGGAGTGGCAAGAGTTATAGCCGTTGCCAACCAGAAGGGGGGGGTTGGCAAAACCACAACCGCAATCAACCTGGCTGCCGCGCTGGCGCTGCACAACCAGCGGACCCTTCTGATTGATCTGGACCCTCAAGCCAACAGCACATTGACCTTCGTCAATCCGGGCGATGTGGACGGCTCCATCTATGACATCCTGACCGGCGACAGGAAGAAGTTGGCAGAGGTGGTCAAGCCGACCCGGTGGATGAATCTGTCGCTGGTTCCATCGCGGATCTCACTGGCCAAGCTGGAAGCGCAGCTCGTGGGCCAGTTTGATGCGCCGTTCCGGCTGAAGGACGCCATCGCTCTTTGCCAGAATGACTTTGACATGATTGTGATTGACACCCCGCCGGCCCTGGGCATCATTACCGTGAACGCGCTGGTGGCCGCTTCGTTTCTGATCGTTCCCATCCAGGCATCCTATTACGCTCTGGAGGGCACCGACGACCTGCTGGAGACGTTGGAACGAATCCGTGCCCGGCCGAATCCCGAACTTCAGTTGCTGGGCGTCCTGATCACGCTCTACGATAAGCGCACCAATCTGGCGCGCGACATTCACAAGCAGGTGCGGGAAGTTTTCGGACCCAAGGTGTTCAATACGGTGATTGGCAGAAACGTCCGGCTGGAGGAAAGCCCGGCTTACAGGGAAACCATTTTCAGCTTTGCTCCGCAATCATCGGGCGCCGAGGAGTATGCCAGCCTGGCCAAGGAGGTACTGCAACGTGTCGGCTAGACGCGCAGGTTTACCACTAGCGATCCAGATGCGCCACAACTCCCATTACGTGGAAGACATTATTTCACGGAGCGGGGCGGCGATCGGGCGAATGATCGCCCTCGAAGATATCCAGCCCTACGCCGACCAGCCGCGCAAGGAAAGAGGCGACTTGACGGGCCTTGCGGACTCGGTGCGACAGAAGGGAGTGCTGGAGCCGCTGCTGGTCCGAAAGCACCCGGAATCCGGCAAGTTCCTGATTATTTCCGGCGAACGCCGCTATTTTGCGGCGCGCATGGCCGGACTTGCGGAAGTCCCGTGCATCGAGAAAAATGCCGATGACGGTGAAACTCTGGAACTCGCCCTGATTGAAAATATGCAGCGGAAGGACCTGACGCCCTTTGAAGAAGCGGACGGCGTCCAGGCGCTCGGCGACCGCTTTGGCCTGACCCACGAGGAAATCGCGGCAAAGATCGGGAAATCGCGTTCCTCAGTGACCGAGCTTTTGACCCTTCGCATCATCCCGGACGAAATCAAGGCCGTGTGCATTGAAAGCGGGGTCATTTCAAAATCGCAGCTCCTGCAGGTAGCCCGCCAGCCGACCGAAGCGAAAATGCGCGAAGCGGTCCGGCGCTTTGCCGAAGGAACGCTGAGCCGCGACCAGGCCCGCCAGGAACGCAATCCCCAAAGCAAACCACGCACCGGATCTTTCCGGTACATTCCCCCAAACAAGGATTTCAAACTGACCCTGCAATTCAAGAAGGGCGACGTGAAGCGCGAGAAGGTCATCGCCACTTTGCGCCGCGTGCTGGAAGAGCTCGAAAACCAGGACTAACGGGATCCGGAAAAGGTTCCGCCCGGCGCTTTACCGCCGGAGCAGGGAAGACCATCGAGCCTCCGGGCCGTTGCCTGGATTCCGCCCATCTGCGTCCAGCATGTTCTTCGCCCATTTTGGATTGAGTCAGGGGAATCGCGACGGCAGCCGTTTTTGCCGCAGCGAAATGGAGCACGTTAAGATGGATGATTCCGGCCCTCTGGAGAATGGCGCGGGCGCCCGATTGTTTGTGTATGGCACGCTGCGCAAGGGATTCCGCTCCCACGGACTGCTGCAAAGGTTTCGCCCCCGCCTCCTGGGCTCAGGGCACGTCCCGGGCCGCCTCTACGACCTTGGGGATTACCCAGGAGCTGCAGAGGGCGCGGGCGATGTGGACCGCATCCATGGCGAGCTTTATTGGCTGCCACGGGCCGATGCGGCCTTCAAGGTCCTCGACAGCTTTGAGGGATTTGACCCCGCGAAACCGGGATTGAATGAGTACAGTCGCAAAGAAACAAAAGTGACGATGGCAGGCGGTGGCCGGATACGCGCCTGGATTTACTGGCTGTCGCGCGCTCACGCTTGCGGGCGCCGGATTCCCTCCGGCAACTACGCGCTGCATCAGAAATGATTGAGGGACATCTAAGAACTTTCAACCCTTCATCTTTTTGGAAAGGACAACAGGGCATGGACGACGTTTTGGATGTACTGGTGGTGGGTGCGGGGCCCACGGGCCTGGCCTGCGCGATTGAAGCCCTTCGTGGCAATTTCAGCGTGCTGATAGTGGAAAAGGGATGCCTGGTCAACTCGCTGTTCAGCTATCCGCCGGGCATGACTTTTTTCACCACGCGAGAGCGGCTGGAGATCGGCGACATTCCATTCACCAGCATCAACGTCAAGCCCACACGGGCCGAGGCGCTGGAATATTATCGCGGCGTTTCAGAACGCTATCAGGTTCCCATCCATTACCAGCAGCGGGTGGAGGACGTCGCCGGGTCCGACGGAAATTTTGAGGTCCGCGCCAGCACAACGGATGGCGAACAAAAATGCTACCGCACACGCAAGGTGATTATTGCAACCGGCTACTACGACATTCCCAACCTGATGGGCATCCCGGGGGAAGACCTGCCGAAAGTTTCGCATTACTATGGCGAGGCCCATGAGTTCTATCAGAGAAAAGTGGCCGTGATCGGCGGTGCCAACTCAGCGGCCATTGCGGCGCTTGACCTCTTTCGGCACGGGGCCGAAGTCACCGTCATTCACTGGGAGCCCGAACTGAGCCGGCACATTAAGTACTGGATTCGGCCGGACATTGAAAACCGCATCAAAGAAGGCTCCATCCGTGCTTACCTGGAAGCCACCGTCAAAGAGTTCACGCCCGACGCGGTCTGGATTGAAAACGCCCAGGGCGAACGCGTCCGCATTGAGAATGACTATGTTTTTGCCCTCACCGGATACCATCCGGATTTTGATTTCCTGCGCCGTGTAGGAGTTGAAATCGATTCCAAAACGTCGCGCCCCAACTGCAGCACCAAAACCCGCCAGAGCAACGTTCCCGGAATTTACCTTGCAGGCGTGGTGATTTCCGGCCGGCACACCAATGAGATCTTCATTGAAAACGGCCGCTTTCACGGTAAGCAGATCATCACGGACATCCAGAAACATCTGGGCATACGTCCTCCGAAACAGCGTCCCGGCGAACTGTCAGAGCCTTTGGAGCAGGGCTCCGAATAGCTCCGGAGCGGTGCACCGGTCAGGGTTTGACTGCGGGTGCCTCAGTTGGCCGTATGTATTGTCCTGCGAGCGTCTCCTGCCGCACTGAAAGTTCGTCATGGACGCGGCGCGGGGAACGTCCGAATGATTTCAAACGCTGCAAGCAACCACTCGAATCTGAATCTTTCTCCGGTATGCTGTTAAGATAGCTTCGCGGATTCAGGAACCACCGCGTTTCTCTGCACATCCGGGTTGCATTGGCCAGGACACCATCAGAACTTCAGGAGGCTTGAATGGATTACCGCACGTTGCCCAATACCGGCTTGAAAGTTTCGCGCGTTTCGTTTGGAACCATGACCTTCGGCTCGCAGACGGACGAAGACGTCGCGCGCCGCATGATCGACCTTTGCCTTGATGCCGGAATCAATTTCATCGATACCGCAAACATTTACAACAAAGGTCTCTCTGAAACCATAGTCGGAAAGCTGTTGAAGGGCAGGCGCGACAAAGTGGTCCTCGCCAGCAAAGTGCGCGGCAAGATGGGCGACGGCCCGGACGAGTCCGGCCTTTCACGGCGCGGCCATCCGGAAGGCCATTGATGCGAGCCTGCAGCGCCTTCAGACCGATTACGTTGACCTTTACTATCTCCATCAGCCGGACTACGACGTGCCCATTGAGGAAACCCTTGCGGCGATGGATGAGCTGGTAAAGGCAGGGAAGGTGCGTTACCCGGCGATTTCGAACTATGCCGCCTGGCAGGTGGCGGAAATCCACTGCCTCTCGCAGAAGAACGGCTACCAGCCACCTTTCATCTCGCAGCCCATGTACAACCTGCTGGCCCGCGCCATTGAAGATGAGTACCTGCCGTTCTGCAAACGGTATGGCGTTGCCGTGGTTCCTTACAATCCTCTTGCGGGTGGGTTGTTGACGGGCAAACAGTCGCTCCAAAGCAAGCCGATAGCCGGCTCGCGCTTTGACGGAAACACAATGTACCTGGACCGCTACTGGCAGGATGACCACTTTGCAGCCGTGGGAGAACTCCAGGTGGTCGCCCGCGACGCCGGCAAGACGCTGGTCGAACTGGCATTGCAGTGGGTACTGAGCCAGGAGCAGGTTGATTCCGTCATTCTCGGCGCTTCGAAGCTGGAACAACTGGAACAAAACTTGAAGGCTTGCGCAGGACCTGAACTTTCAAGCGATGTGCTTACGAAATGCGACGCGGTCTGGAGCCGGTTGCGCGGCGTGACGCCCAAATACAACCGCTGAAGTTCATTGCCTGGAGGGATGGTTCAGGAATTGGCGAACGGGTTCATGCCTTCACCCACTTCGCCGGGCAGCTGCTTCGGTCGAGCTTCACCTTCCCTTGCTGCTCCAGCCGGTCCATGTGTCCCTTGATGGGAAACATGGCCAGGAAGACGCCGTCGTCAGGCCAGTCGCCGACGGCCGCGGCCACCGTATCGATCAGTTCTTTCATCGTCATTCCCGAAGGGGTTTTCTCCAGGCTGCGCAGGATCACTCGATCCACAAATTCCACCGTGCGCCGCGATTCCGCAAGAAAATCCTTCACCTCTTCGCCGCGCATCACCGGCCAGTGGCCGGTATAAAGGACGCTGATCGGCAAATGTTCAAAGTGGCGGATGGTGGAGAGGTACGTCTCCACGTGATAGTAGGTGACGGGGATGGCCATGCCACCCGTTGCCTTGGGGCAACCTCGCCCCTGGACGGCATCGCCGGCAAATAATGCCCCGACCGTTCGATCATAGAGCGCCAGGTGGCCGCTGGAATGTCCGGGAACGTGGAGCACTTCCAGCCACCAATTCTCGCCCAGATGAATCCTCTCGCCGCCTGAAAAGCTCACGTCCATGTGCCGGTGGCTACCCGCATCGGGAGACGGGTCCCCGTCGAATCCGACTTCATGATCATCCTTCAGGAAGTTGTATCGCTGGCTGTACAACGTTGCGGGATTTTCCACCAGCTCGCGGTCCGCTTCGCCGCAACTGAGCATGGTGCCAGGCGATATCTTCTTGATGGAGTCATTGCCGCCCTGGTGGTCGAGGTCGGCATGGGTCGTGACGGCAAGCGTCAACTGCCCGGGTTTCAATTTCAGCTTGTCAAAGAAAGGGAAAATGGTTTCTTCGGGCGTGGAGGCGATCCCGGTATCCACCAGCACCACATTGTCACCTACAAACAAGTACTGGAAAAGGTTTCGACCGCCGTAGAGTGATCGAATCTGGTAAACCTTGGGATAGAGTTCCATCTCTCGCTCCACTGTATGGATTCGGGTTGCTTTGCCTTTATCCCCCGTCACCGGTCTCTTCTTTGCAAAGCAAGGGCGGGGCGGAATCAACCTGCCGCCAACCCAGGCGAAGAGTTTATTCGCTCCGGCGGCCACGGTCAATCGGGGAACCACCGGAGTCCCTCGTCATCCTTTTACTCCATCAGAAGATCCATTGCGGGCGGCTGGATCGGTGGCGGCAGGAAATCGTGGGTTTTGATCATCCACCGGCTCAGCAGTTCCTGCAGATGGAGCAATTCCGCCCTGTGTTTCGGATCCTTCGCCAGGTTCTTCATCTCCCCAGGATCGTTCTGCAAATCGTAAAACTCTTCCTGCGGACGGGGCGTCTTGAAGTAAAGCTCAACCAGGTTCCGGGAGAGCTTTCCCTGGTGTTCCAGGTTTTCGATGGAACGCCAGCTGGGCGACCTCGCAATGTCGCTCAGCGGCCGGTAGGGAACTTCCGGCAGATAATTATGGATCAGCTTGTAACGCGAGGTCCGGACGCACCGGATCAGGTCCAGATGAGTATGGAAATTTCTTTCGGCGTAAAGCGCCTCGCGCGGCTGGAAACTCCTGCCCAGCAGCAGCGGCAGAAAGCTCCTGCCATTCATCGCCTTGGGTACCGGCACTCCCGCGGCCTGCAGCCAGGTTGGCGCCAGGTCTATCAGCGAAACCAGGTCGGACGATGTCCGGCCCGCCTTGATCTTCCCCGGCCAGCGGGCAATCAGCGGGACGTGGAGCCCCGGGTCGTAGAGCGTCCCTTTGGCGCCCGGGAAGGCCATCCCCTGATCGCTGGTAAAGATCACCAGAGTATTTTCCGCCAGCTCGTATTTTTCCAGAAGCTGCAGAACATAGCCGACTTTTACGTCCAGCCGCTCGATGGCCTCGTAGTAGTGGGAAATGTCCTTTCGCACTCCCGGCGTGTCCGGAAGAAAACTCGGAATTTCCACCGACTTTCGAGGGTTCTTTTCCGGATACCGTTCGCCCGGCAGGTAAGGGCGATGGGGATCGTGATAGCCGATGTGGAGAAAGAACGGCCGGTCTTTCGGCCGCGCCTCAAAGAATGTGCGGAGGGGTTTGTGCAGCCCTTTGAAGTCCCAGCGGCTCCAGAACTCCGTTCCCTGGTGAACTTTCTTGAAGGCGCCCGTGTAATAATTCGCGCCTTTCAGATATTCCAGGATGGTCTTCTGCGCGGGCGGCATGGGCGACCGAAAGCGGGAGGTCCCGGTCTCGTGAGGAGACTCTCCGGTGAGGATCGCCGAGCGGCTGGGGCTGCAGGAAGGTGAGGGCGCAAAGCCCTGT
The DNA here is from genome assembly GCA_963783155.1 of uncultured Acidobacteriota bacterium. Taxonomy (GTDB): domain Bacteria; phylum Acidobacteriota; class Terriglobia; order UBA7540; family UBA7540; genus SCRD01. The sequence goes on from CAWANC010000007.1 coordinate 87,360, forward strand.
GTGAAGCGCAGCCCCTCCCGGGCCAGACGGTCAATGTTCGGCGTGTGGACGGCAGGGTTCCCGTCGCAGCCCGCGCCGGAATAGCTCTGGTCATCGGAAATCAGGAACACGAAGTTCGGGCGAGACTTCCGGCCGGCCGCCTCGGCGCCGGGCAGGGAAGCGGCTGCTTTGGATGTAGCGGCAACTCCCGCCACGCCCAGGCCTGCACTCAGATTCCTGATAAATTTTCGACGATTCATCTTGTCTCCCATTCATTGTTCAGTCGCGTTGCAGATGAAGAGCAGCAAAGTTCCTTCTGGCTCCGTCGCTCAGCCAACAGAAAGGCGACACACCGCATATCGGCCGCGCCTCAAGTCAACTTATCAACTTATGACACCCGGGAAAAAGATGAAAGTGCTTTGTTCAGGAGTCATGCAGCAGCCTGGCAAGAGGCTCACTCGCGGATTCTTTCCAGAGAGCATTCTCCCGCCGCAGTTGCCGCATCTGACCGGCTTCCGTTTTCGCCTGCAGCGAGAACGCTTCACCCGCTCATACAGGAGTTTCCGGCGGAGGGCAAACGCCTCCTGCATTTCTCCCTCCGGGGCAATCCGTGATATAACTCCCGGCATGCGAAATCAAAAGCGCCTTCTTTCAATTGCCGCCTGGGCAAAGAACAGAATCTGCGCCCACAGGCGCGCCCGCTGCATTCTGGGTGCGGCCGCGGTTTTGTTCCTCGCCATCCTGGGCGGCTTCACGCTTGCCGTGCCCTCCACGGCACAGAACTTTGTGGACCTCAAGCCCACACCGCAGCAGGTTGAATGGCAGGACCTCGAGTTTGGCGTCATCGTTCATTTCGGCCTCAATACTTTTACTGACAAGGAATGGGGCAGCGGCAAGGTCAGCCCGTCGGTTTTCAATCCCACAAAATTCAATCCCGACCAGTGGGTTGAGGCCGCAAAGGCCGCAGGAGCGAAATACCTGGTATTCGTTGCCAAGCACCATGACGGCTTCTGCCTTTTTCCAACGCCTTTGACGAAGTACAGCGTAGCCAGCAGTCCGTGGGAGAACGGCCATGGCGACGTGGTGCGGGCGGTGGAAGAAGCCTGCCGGCGGCACGGGCTGAAGTTCGGCATCTATCTCTCGCCCTGGGACCGGCATGAACCTTCCTACAGTTCCAATACGGAGTACGACGAGTTCTACCGCGGTCTGATGCAGGAACTCCTCACGCGCTACGGACCCATCGAGGAGTTCTGGCTCGACGGCGCCGGCAGCGCAGGCCACGTCTACGACTTTGATTCCTACCTCCAACTGCTGCGCGTCTATCAGCCCAACGCCCTGGTCTTTGCCGACGTGGGATTCATGAAGTGGGGCGACATCCGCTGGGTGGGCAATGAAGGCGGCGTCGCGCCAGAGGAAAACTGGGACGTGATTGACCGCGCGGGTTACCTGCGCTGGCGCCCGGCCGAGTGCGACACTCCGCTCCATGAGCGCCACTGGTTCTGGCATCCGAATGACGCGAAGACGCTCAAGACCCTTCCCGAACTGATGAAGATTTATGACAACTCCGTGGGCCACGGATGCCAGCTGATGCTGGGCATTTCGCCCGACGAGCAGGGCCTGCTGCCGGCGCTTGATGCACAACGGCTGCGCGAATTCGGCCAGGAGATTCACCGTATTTACGCCCACAACCTGGCGCTGGAAGGCAAACCGGACTCCAATGCAGGCGGCAACGCGCGCGCGGCTTTTGACAACAATCCCGACACGTTCTGGATGGCCGTTCCGCACACCTACCAGGCCGCTTTGGAAGTCGATTTTAAGATGCCGGTCACCTTTGACCGCACCGTTACCATGGAATGGCTGAACCGCGGCCAGCACGTTGAAGGTTACGAGGTGCAGGCGTGGGTGGGCGGCAAATGGCAGACGCTCCACCGCGGCACCTCCATCGGCCACAAGGTGATTGACCTCTTTCCCCGCACCACCAGCGCCCGCGTGCGGCTGAACATTTTGGGAGCTTCCCACAGGCCGGCCATCCGCGAGTTTCAGATTTACAACGGCCACGGCGCCCCGTAAGATGGCAGGCGGCCGCCAGTTTGATGTTGTTTTCAAGCCGTGTCGGTGGTATACAAGCGGGGAATCATAGAGTCGGTTGGAACGGGCTGAAGCGGACAGGACGCAGAGTTCTGCACAGGCCCATCGATTGTGACGTATATACAGCAGAACAACTGATGGGTCCGACCTTCTCGCATTTTTTGCCGGCGGGAACCAGACCCTTATAACGAGCACTGAACAGAAATCGACAATCATAACAGGAGGACTAGACATGTCTGAAAAATCGCAGAAGCCGGCCGTCAGCCGTCGAAATTTTCTCAAGACAGGCGCCAAAGCCGGCGCTGCCGGGCTCACGGCATTCAGCGGGATCACCTTCATCACCAACCCCGAGCGGGTGTTTGGCGCCAATGACCGCGTCAACGTGGCGGTATGCGGCCTGAGGGGGCGGGGCAACAACCACATCCACGGCTTTGCCGCACTGCCCAACGCCAGCGTCGCGGCCCTTTGCGACGTGGATGAGACCATCCTCGACAACCGGCTGGCCGAAGTGGAAAAGATGGGGAAGCCGCGCCCCAAGCGCTTTATCGATTGCCGCAAGGTGATGGAAGACAAATCGATTGACGCGGTCTCCGTGGCCACGCCGGACCATTGGCATTCATTGATCGGCATTTATGCCTGCCAGGCGGGAAAAGATGTTTATGTTGAAAAGCCCGTCTCGCATGCCTGGTTTGACGGCCACCAACTGGTGAAGGCCGCTGAAAAGTACAACCGTGTGGTGCAGATGGGGGCGCAGAGCCGCTCCAACGCGGCCATCCAGGAGGCCATCAAGCACCTGCGCGACGGCCTGATCGGCGAAGTTTACCTGGCCCGAGGACTTTGCTACAAGTGGCGCGACACCATCGGCCACACGCCGGTTTCTGCCGTGCCCGCGGGCGTCCATTACGATCTGTGGCTGGGTCCGGCGCCCGAGACGCCGTTCACCAAAAACCGATTCCACTACAACTGGCACTGGTTCTGGGATTTCGGAAGCGGAGATCTGGGCAACCAGGGCATCCATGAAGTCGACATCTGCCGCTGGGGCCTGGGTTTCGATTACCCGACCAAGATCAGCGCCATCGGCGGCCACTTTATGTTCAAGGACGACCAGCAGACGCCCAACACCCTGAACTGCGCCTACGAATTCAAGGCGCCCGACGGCTCAACCAAAATGATGGAGTTTGAAGTCCGCGGATGGGAAACCAACCACGAGGCGGGCATCGGCGCGGGCGGCTTCAAGAGCGGCGGAGTGCCGGCAGCAGGCTTGGCCGGCAGGCGCCAGCGAAAGCGTGCCCCGGATACCATTGGAAACATCTTCTACGGATCGAAGGGCTATCTTGCCATCCAGGGCTACGATTCCTATAAGACCTGGCTCGGTCCCAACCAGGAACCCGGACCCGAGGCAAACGGCAAGGGCAACCACTTTAAGAATTTTATCGACGCAGTGGTCGCCCACAAGAAAGAGGACCTGACGGCTCCTGTCGAGGCAGGCCACAAGTCCACGCTGCTGGTGAACCTGGCCAACGTTTCCTATCGACTGGGCCGCACCATCAACTTCGACGGCGCAACGGAAAGCATCGTCGGGCGATGAGGAAGCCAGCCGCATGTTGCATGGAACCTTCCGCGCGCCGTTCACCGTGCCGGAAAATGTGTAAGACGAGCATTACCACCCTGGGTGGCGCAGAGCCCGATTTATCGGGGTCCGCGCACATCCAGTACTGCGCCAGGCGTGTAGCGCAGCGTTCGGTTTCAAGATCTGCGAATTTTGCTTTGTTTCGGCGGAAGGGTCGCAAACCGGACGCTGCGCTGCAAACGCTTTTGGGAGATATCAAGCTTTGAAAGGAGGTTGCGTCATGCCCAACCGTGTTAACCGAAGGGATTTTCTCAAGGGCTCGGCCGCCGGAGCTTCGGCACTTGCCGCGGGACTGGGCGGAGCCAAAGGTTTGGCCGCGGCTTCGCTCGAGCCCGGGAGCGGCAAACGCCGACCCTCCTGCCAATCAAATCGGGCGGCCGGTGCGGGTGGTGAGCGTTGGCTTTCATGCCGGGCGTCCGCTTGAAGAAATCGTGCAGTTGGTGGACGAGCAGGGAGCGCAGGGGGCCGACATCATCGCCATTCCGGAAACCTGCCGCGGGCTGAATAAAAACACCGAAGGAGCCGATCGACGGTCCCACGGTCACCGCCATGTCGCGCCTGGCCCGCAAGCATCACACCTACATCGTCTGCCCCATCGACCGCCAGCACGGAGAACATCACTACAACTCCGCCGTGCTTCTCGACCGCGCAGGCAAGGTGGTGTGCATTTACGACAAGATTTTTCCCGTCTGGCAGCAGGAGTGCGTGCCGCTTGACGTGGTGCCCGGCAAACAGGTGAAGGTTTACGACGCTGATTTCGGCCGGGTCGGTCTCGCCATTTGTTTTGACGTGAACTGGGCGCCTCTGTGGAAGGGCCTGGCAAATCACGGCGCGGAACTGGTGATCTGGCCCAGCGCCTACTCGGCGGGGCGCTCGCTCCAGGCCCAGGCCATCCTCTACAACTATTACATCGTCAGCGCCACGTGGCTTCCCGATTGCCACGTCTTTGACATTGACGGCGAGAAGATGAGTTACGACGCGCACAACCGCGACGCCAAAACCAACATCACGCGCGTCACCCTGGATCTGGACCGCTGCGTTTTCCATCAGGACCTGAATTATCCTGACAAACTCCACAAGCTGCTCGCCGAGCACGGCGACGACGTGGCACAGGAAAAGTGGGAGCCGCTCGAGGGATGGTTCGTGCTGAAGGCCAAACGGCCGGGCGTCAGCGCCCGCAAGCTGGCCGCCGAGTACGGCATGGAAGAACTGCGCGACTACATCAACCGCAGCCAGTGCGAGATCGACAAGTGCCGCGGCTGGGAATTCGCCTGAAGCGAGGAGGGGCGAGCCACAACATCGGGCGCCCGATAGGTGCCCGCCACAATCAACGACTGCCCACGGGGACCATTTCAATCAACGAGGACACCTGATGTGTGAGATCTGCAAATCAATGCTGGCGGCCGAGCACACGGAACAGACAGGGGCGGAGCTTTGCCCCCAGTGCCGCCGGTTTCCGCTGGACGTGGATGCGCCTCTCGACCTGAGCCAGTGGGATTATGTCGACCCGGATTTCAAGGATGCGGTGGAGTCCAATAATCTCGCACCACCGGCGTTTACGGAACCCATGCCTGAGCAGGCGCTAATAAGTTCAGAGGATTTGAACCCGGAGGATGAGGAAATCCCGGAAGAGGCCTACGACGAAATTGAAGAAGCGGTTCGGACCTGCTATCACTGTTACCAGGCCGATTCGGAGCAGGCCGAGATTTGTCCGGTGTGCGGCGATTCCTACCTGCCGCCCGCGCTGCGCCAGCCCCACAGGGCCTGATGCAATCTCCGGGCCGGTGCCACTGACCATCGAAATCGCGAGCCCTGCGGAGACACACCGGGGGCGCGGCCGCTGATTTCCCCGGGCGGAAAAATCCCGCCGGCCTCTACGCCTTGTTCAGGTCAAGTTCGTGCACCCCGCCGTAACCGTTGTAGCGCACCCGGTACTGGTATTTGCCCGTCGAGTACTTCGCCGTGTTCCATGCCGCCATGTGGTAGCCGGGCGCGCAGACGGCGTTGAAGATCACTTCCAGCTCCTGACCGCTTTCGTCCAGCACTTCCAGGAGCACCCATCCCTTTTCCGGCACGCTGAACTCGATGGCCAGTTGGGGATTGTTTCGGCTGGGGTAGTGCTGGTTCAGCACGCGTGTGGTGGGCTTGTCGGGTATGGCGGGTTTCTTCTCGCTCACCCGGCTGTAATCGAACGGCTCATTGCACAGGTGCCACAGCGGTTCTTTTTCGCGCTGCTGCAGGTAGAAGGTCCTCAGCGGCGTGCGCGTAAAGCCTGTGAGAGGCCGACGGACGGCCACACCGTCCACCCACTCATACACGGGGATGCTCATGGGATTCAGCAGGTCCAGCTTGCCGCGCTCCATGGCAATGTGAAACAGGCCGAAATTCCCGGGCTCATGTCCGCCCAGCCAGTGGCCAACGATATCCACCAGGTAGGGGTTCTTGCCAAAGATCACGATGTTCGCCATGTAGTCCCAGGCTTTCCCGTCAAAGTTGTTCTCGTTGCCGTAGGGATTGGGTCCCCAGTTGAAGTCGCCGTCACGGCCGTAGATGCCCTCGACCATGTGCAGCCCGATCGCGGACGCGGCATGGTTGTCGATGGTCCGGTGCGCCCACAGTTCCATGCACATGGCGTTGTAAAAGTACTGCTGATTGTCGCTGGAAGCATCCTGCTGGAAATCCGGGGTATCCCAGCGGGGAATGGTCTGGGTGTGCCGTTTGAAGCTCGCGTTCACGGTCTCATAAACGTGCGGGTTGACGACTTCCTTCTCAACCACCTGCTCGAGCCACTGCAGCTTTTTGATGTTGCGCCAGTTGCCGCAGTATTGCTGGAAAGGCCGGGCATCGGAGCCCTGCCAGTTCTTGGCGGTGAGGGTCATTCCCATTTCGTGGGCCTTGAATTTGGCCACGTTCAGGTTCCAGGCGTCCCGCGCGTTGAAGGGCCACAGGTAAGGCACCTGGTAGCTGACCACCCCGCCCGGAACCTCTTTCCAGACGTAGGCCTCCTCGTCGTTCGCACCCTGCGGCGTCTTGATATCGTTTCTTGCCGCGGTCACCGTGGCGCCCGTCCGCTGGCCCATGGCAGTGTATCCTCGCGCGTCCACAACCTGGTCGCCGTTCGTGTCGCGGACGTTCAGCCGGCGCCCCGCCACACCCAGATCCTTCAGGGATTCAAACAATCCCTCCATGAAGTGCGCGTCGGTGGTGATGCCCATCGTGTCCTCAACAGTCAGCCCTCTCTTCTTGTCAACCACCTGGTGAGCGGTGAGGTTCGGCTTGGCCGCGATGGTGTGGGTCAGCGGAATGCCGGTGCTGTCCATGGGAACAAACAGCGAGCGGCCCAGAGAGAGCCCCACCTGCCTGCACGCGGCGGAATTGGTCTTGCGGTCCACGTGCGAGCGCATGATGAAAACGGCCTCGGGGTGCTGCTCCACAAACGGATGAACGCCAAAGTATCCCGACGGCTTCTCCTCGGCGGCAAAAACAGGCGCTCTTCCCATAAGACCCAGGCTGCCGGATAGTAGTGCTGAAGTTTTCAGGAATTCCCTTCGACTGGCCATATCATGACCTCCTCGCCCTCTGCGCCGCAACGTGGCGGGCGCCGTATAAGGCGGCAAATAAATCCATCGTTTCCCCAGCCCGGGGCCCGGAAACTTTACAGGACTGCTGCCTACTCTTATGACCCGGATATGAATAACATGCAGTGATCCAGGTCACACGGTGCCTATCAGGTGCAGGCCGGGCTTGTAAGCAGATCGAGCGATGTCTGCGGTACCAGCGGAGAAAAGTTCATGTTCGAAGTAGCGGCGGCTTTACGGCGCCAGCCGCCGGGTGAAACTTTCACCCGCGCCACTCCCCCACGCACCACCCGGCTTCCCTGTCGTCTCTCCAGGGCGGGGAAGCCGGTCGAAAGCTCTTGCCAGCGCCATCGCGCGGATTTAAGGACATTTCCCCAAAATTTGAGGGCCATCGCTCCTACGTGCAGAAAACTCGGGCGATACGGTTTTCCGAAAGTGCACGAGCAGCGACGGCAAACCGTAGCCGAAAAGCCCCCTGATTTTAAGCTGGCGGTAGGCATGTGGCGTGGGTTAGTACCGGGCGGAGGCGCTTTATTTTCAGCAAACCGTCGCGCTCCGGACCTCCGCAGTAGCAACGAGGCAAGGCGAGTGTGCCGCTCGAATTTGCGCGCCAATTGCGGCCCTGCGGCTACACCTGCCAAAAAAATGGGGAAAGTCCTGGCGGATTTTGCTTGACATCTGTGGCCTAGTATGATAGCCTTGTTGATGGCGGCGCAGGGCGGAAGGAAGGGCAAATTAAAGCAGTCTGCTAAGACTCTTAATGGGTCCTTAATCAGTTGAAAACAATAGGTCGAAAAGTTTGGCATTACAATTGTGGGACAAAAAAACACGTTTTTTGAAAAACGAACCCGAGAAGTTATTGATAACAAAGAATCGGCCCCAAAAACGAACCCAAACGAACCCAAAAACGAAGCCGGGAAGTTGTTGAAAACACGTTCCTGTGGAAAAACGAACCCAAAAACGAAGCGGGCCATGTTGTTGAAAATAAATGATGGCCAAAAAACAAACCGAAAACGAACCGGAGCCCTTTGTGAGGCTAGGCCGGCCATGCGCTGCCTTGCAGCCGATGCTTCGGAAATCCTTTCGCCGTCGGGGTCCGCTGTTCGTCCGGCGCCGATCAACACAGGAGCCGCAGACCGCGAGGGCGGCGGTCGGCTCTGGAAGCCTGCACATTTCAGCCTGGCCAATATGCCCGCTTTTTGTAGTATCCTATGGCCTCGGAAAACTTGGGATTTCAGCTTCACAACAAGGAGGTTCGATGAGACGTTTTGCGGTTGTTGCAGCTCTGTGCGTCCTGGCCCTGGGCGTTACCTTGTATGGACAGGATAAAACCAACACCAGTCCGATCGAAGGCACGTGGACTTGCGTTGCCCACGGTGGCGAAAACGGCGACGTACCGTTCACACTCAATCTTGCGCACTCCAGCGAAGGCTACACGGGAACCGTGTCGGCGCCGCAGGGCGACACGGATCTGACTACGGTGAGCTTCGAGGATAACAAACTGAAGATTACCGTCGATACCGAGGAGCACAATTACACGCTGACCGCAACGCTGGATAGCGGAAAGCTGGCGGGCGAGTGGTCGGTCGACAACCAGAAGAAGGGAAGCTGGGAAGGAAAGAAATAAGAGGAACCGCAGAACAGGAAGATGGGGCGGGCCTTATGCAAATTTCCCACAAACAGACATTTGACGCCGTGGTGGTGGGTTCAGGAGCCTCGGGCGGCTGGGCCTGTAAACGCCTGGCGGAGGCCGGGCTGAAGGTGGCCCTTCTCGACGCGGGCCCTCCACAGAAGGACGCCAACTTCACCGAACACATGGCCCCGTTCCAGATGAAGTATCGCAACATGGCGCGGCAAATCATCCTGAAGACGCGGCCCATCCAGGGACAATTTTACGAGTGTTCGGAAACCAACTATCAGTGGTTCGCAAACGACCTGGAAGAGCCCTTCACCACTTATCCCGGCAAGCCGTTCACCTGGGGCGGACGGCTGCGCATTGGCGGCGGGCGCACCAACGTCTGGGGACGGCTGAGCCTGCGTTACAGCGACCTGGACTTCAAGGCTGCGTCGCGCGACGGCTACGGAGTTGACTGGCCGCTCAGTTACAGGGACCTCGCTCCGTATTACGACATCGTCGAACGGTACGTGGGCATCGCGGGCCAGGCGGAAGGGAATCCGGTGATCCCGGACGGCGTCTTCCAGCCGCCCATGGCGCTCACTTGCCCGGAGAGCCGGTTTCGCGAGCGTGTAAAGATGAAACTTGGCCGGACCGTCACCATTGACCGTACAGCCAACCTGAGCCGGCCGCTCAACGGGCGTCCAGCCTGCCACTATTGCGGACCCTGCGAGCGCGGCTGCGTAACCCATTCGTACTTCAACTCTTCATTCACAACCGTTCCTGACGCTCTCAAGACCGGCAACTGCACCTACATCCCGAACGCCATGGCCTTCAAGGTGCTGATGGACTCCGACCGCAATCGCGCCAGAGGCGTCCTTTACATCGATCGAAATTCTCGCGAGCCTCAGGAGATTTTCGGCCGCAGCGTCGTTCTTTGCGCCCAGACCTATGAATCGCTCAGGATCCTCCTCAATTCCGCCAACCGGCAGTACCCGAACGGCCTGGCAAACTCCAGCGGCATTCTGGGCCACTACCTGATGGACCACGTCGCAGGCGGCGGCGCCAGCGGGGACTTTCCGGACCTTCCGGCCAGGCCCAGCATCAATGGACCCAACCGGCCGTGCGGGATTTACGTGGCGCGGTTTCGAAACCTCCCCAATGGCCCACGCAGCAAACATTTCATTCGGGGCTACGGATACGAAGGCGGCGGCGGCGCGGGATTTAAGAAAGATGTTCCTGGATTCGGCGAGATCTATAAGCAAAAACTCCGCGAAGGAATAAATTCCGTGGGCATCTCCATGTTTGGAGAGGTGCTGGGCCGCTGGGATAACTTTGCCGATCTCGACCCGGATGTCAAAGACGCCTTCGGCATTCCGGTCCTGCGATTCCACGTGACCCACGGCGAGAATGAATCAGCCATGCTGCGGGACGCCATCGACTCGGCCGCGGAAATGCTGGAAGCCGCAGGGGCCCAAAACATCCGGTCCGTGGTTCGCCGATATCCGCCGGGCCGGGTCCGTCATGAGGTGGGCGTGGCCCGAATGGGAACGAATCCCAAGGCATCAGTCCTGAATCAGTTTCAACAATCGAATGACATCTCAAACCTGTTTGTCACAGACGCGTCAGGATTTCCATCCAACCCTTGCCAGAATCCGACCCTGACCATCATGGCGCTGTGCGTGCGATCCTGCGACCATTTGATGGCGGAAATGAAGCGAGGGAATATCTAGGCAGGATTTCAGGGGCCTGATGTTTGACATATTTATTAGTTAACATAACATACCTTATCAGACTCACTATAAATATGCAGTGTGAGTAGCCCGAAGGTCTCAGCTTTATGTTACTTTTCCCCGCTGTTCAGGGTCATCTGATTGATTCAAAGGTGGTTTCTCCGGGTTTGCCGGAAGCTGCACAAGCAACCTTAAAGCTCACAGAGTCTCTTCATCGAGCTCTCCGAATTCGCACACAATTCCACGGTATGCGGCATGGGGAAAGTCGCCAAAAAGGTCCAGTACGATCGAGGATGCGGGCTTGGTTGCCTGGTCGAGGGATTGACTGGATTAGCGAGCCGCGACAGATGCCATCACGAGTCCGGAGGCGCGGATCTGGTAAGCATTGCAGGTAAACTTCCTTTGCCTGAGGGCGCGGCAGATCTCGAGTGCTGTCGATTCATCCAGGTCGGCGAACCTTGCCAGGTAGCGGCCGCCGCGGAGTTTTACGACCAGAGGCCTTGCATTTTTGAGGGGTGCTGGCGCTGTGCGGCGGGCACTCCTGAGCACGTTCCGAACATGGCTGGAGGTTCGGAATTCTCCGCCCAGTTGGACAAGCCAGCCGACGTCGGGCCGTTGGGCCTCTTGTGCGTCAGTGTCCTCCAGGGAGACGTTCTTGTACCTGGCGACGGGCGCGTGGGTGGCGTTAGGGTTACGCTCTGCAGCGGCCAGGGTCGTTTTGCGGACTTTGGCAAAACCACTGTTGAGAAGCGCCATCATAAGTCCGTCGCGTGAATGTGCGGTTCTTCCTCCCATCACTACACCCAGCAGGCGATGGTCATGGCGTACCGCGGAGGTCACAATATTAAACCCGGACGCTACTGTATAGCCGGTTTTCATGCCGTCAACGCCAGGGTACCGGGCCAACAGATGATCATGGCCGTAGATGGTATTTCCCTGGAAGTCGAAGCTCCTTGCCTTGAAGAAGTCATAGTACTCCGAGTAATCATGCAAAATGGCAAGGGCCAGCTTGGCCATGTCGCGCGCGGTGGTCTTCTGGTGGCGATTAGGCAAACCGGAGGCATTGCGAAAGGTTGTACGAGTCATTCCCAGTTCGCGGGCCTGCTCAGTCATCAAGTCCGGGCGAATTTCCACTCGGTGCCGCCAATGGCTTCCGCCAGCACCACGGCGGCGTCGTTGGCGGACCGGGTGGTGATAGCCAGGATGGCTGAACGAACGGTGATCTTCTGTCCGTCCCGCAGGTAGAGTTTTGTGGGCTGCTGAGCCGCCGCGTGCGAGGAAACCGGCAATTCCTGCCCCAAAGTCATCTTGCCGGAACTCAGCTGATGGAAGGCCAGATACAACGTCATCAACTTGGCAAGGGATGCCGGGTAGCACAAACTGTCTGCGTTGTGAGTTTCAAGCACCCTGCCAGTCTCGACATTCAGCAGTATCGAAGCATGAACGCGCGCCTGCGCAGCTGGCGCTGTGGCGGCCATTAAAATTGCAGCTATTGCAAGCCACGCAGCCCTCACTGCAGGGCGGCGTCTTTGGCCTAATCCTGAAGTATTGCAAACCAAACCGGAAACATTCCACAACCTCATCCAACCCCCCTCTGTCCTTGAACCTTATCGGAATTCAGCTACAGCCAATCTCATGCTCAAATTCCTGTTTCGCGCCAAATCAGCCCGAGTACCGGAAGGCGGAACCTGTAATCTCCCGCCCGCAGTGAAATGCCGCGGAGCATTCTAGCTGCCTGAATTAAATACACTTGCGAGGTTGAATGCGCTCCCGGTTGCGAGAGCTTTGATACGCATTGTCCCTCCCCGCTCTAAAGTCATACTTCGGAATTTCCGACTGCTGACTTCAGACCCTTCCTGGTGGCTAGAGGCGTTTCAGCCACCAAAGTGGGCTATTGTATCAAATTGCCAGCCGTGTACAAAGGTCAAAATGAAGTTTCGAGCCAGAAATGTAGCTCACGGCATTTTTACTTCCATCGTAGTGACTCCTTTCTGCCTTCCGCAATCCGGACCTGCTCGGGATTTTTTTGAGAACGCGCCGCTTCAATCCCCCTGATTTTCAGGTAAAATCGTTTCATGCAAAATCGAACCGAACACGATTCGCTTGGCGATGTTCAAGTTCCCGCCCATGCTTATTACGGTGCCCAGACGGCCCGAGCCGTTGCGAATTATCCCATCAGCGGCATCCGGGCGCACCGGGTCCTCATCAAGGCCTACGGCCTGTTGAAGCAGGCGTGTGCGGAGACCAATCTTCAACTGAAAATGATTCCCCAGCGAGTGGGACGCGCGGTGGTCCGGGCCGCGGCGGATGTGGCTGCCGGCCGTCTGGACGAGCACTTTGTGGTGGATGTTTATCAGGCGGGCGCCGGCGTCAGCTTCCACATGAACGTCAATGAAGTGATTGCCAACCGCGCCATCTGGTATCTCACCGGGAAGCGTCCCGGCAAGCTGGGCCATTATTCCATCGTTCATCCGAATGACCACGTCAACTTCGGCCAGTCGACCAACGACACTTTCCCCACGGCCATGCGCCTGGCTTCCCTGCTGCTGCTGGAAGAGTTTTACCCGGCGCTCCAGGAGATGGAAACGGCTTTCCGCAAAAAGGGCCGGGAGTTTGACAAGATCATCAAGAGTGGCCGCACGCATTTGCAGGACGCCGTCCCTGTACGCCTGGGGCAGGAATTCGCCGCCTATGCAGTGGCGCTCGAGCAGCTCCGCAAGCACATCCGGCAAAACGCCGAGCCGATGACCGATCTGGGCATCGGCGGCAGCGCCGTGGGGACGGGCCTGAACGCCCATCCCAGCTTCCCGCGCCTGGTGGTCAAGCGGCTTTCCGCGCTCACCGGCTTGCGGCTTCATCCGGCAGCGGATCTGCGCGCCGCCATGCAGTCGCAATTCCCGCTGGCTGCGGTTTCGGGAGGATTGCGCAACCTGGCGCTTGAGCTGATCCGTATTGGCAATGACCTGCGGCTGCTGACCAGCGGCCCGCTGACCGGTTTCAACGAGATCATGCTGCCGGCCCTGCAGCCGGGTTCCAGCATCATGCCGGGCAAGGTGAATCCGGTGATGGGCGAACTGCTCGACATGGTGGCGTTCCAGGTGGTGGGATGCGACACGGTGGTGGCCTTGGCGGTCCAGGCCGGGCAGTTGGAGCTGAATGTGATGATGCCGGCCATGATCTGGAATGTGCTGCACGCAACGGAAATCCTCAAGAATACCTGCCACGTTGTGGCCAAGCGCTGCGTTGAAGGCATCCGGGCCAATCGCGAGGTTTGCGAGCGTTACGCCTACCTCTCGCCGTCGATTGCCACGGCGTTGAATCCCGTGATCGGCTATTCGCGGGCGGCCGAAGTGGTCAAGAAGTCTCTTAGGACCGGCAAGACAATTCCTGAAGTATGCCTTGAAGATAAGGTTCTTAGTGAAAAGGAACTGAAGAAGATCCTGGACCCTTACCGCATGACAGAGCCGGGCCTTCCGCCGGCACGCCGCAAGTAGCCTGCGACGTGCTGTGCATTCGGAACTTTGGCCGGGAATACGGACGTTGTGGCTTGCGGCCCGCCTTCGCGGGCGGGTCAAGACGAAGCTGAAAAGCATCCTAATTGAGCGCTCCTACTCTCATTCTCGGTGGGACCGGCAGCTTTGGGCTGGCCGTCGTCCAGGAAGTGCTGCGGCGGCGCCAGCCGGCTCGCTGCCTGGTGCGCAGCCTTGACAAAGCCGCCAGTCTGATGGGCGAAGCTTCCGGCCTGGAACTCATCCAGGGTGACGTGCAGGACCAGAACGCCGTGGTCAGGGCTGCCGAGGGCTGTGCTGCCATCGTTCACGCCATCAACTACCCCTATCCCAAATGGGTGCCCAACATGGCGCGGGCCACGGCCAACGTCATTGCCGCTGCGCGCTCCGCCAAGGCCACCATTCTGTTTCCGGGCAACGTCTACGGCCTGGGGGCTCAAACCGAGGCGGCGCTGGCCGAGGACGCCCAGAATCACCCGGTGGGTCATAAGGGCGAGCTGCGCGCGAGGCTGGAAGATTCCCTGCTGCACTCGACCGAAGAAGGCTCAGTCAGGCGGGTGATTGTGCTGAGGGCCGGCGACTATTTTGGCCCCACAGTGCGCAACGGGCTGGTCGATCCCATCTTTGAGAACGCCGCCGCCGGCAAACCGATGCGGACGTTCGGCAATCTCAAGGCAGCGCATCAATGGGCCTTTGTTCCGGACCTGGCGCGCACGGCATTGGATCTGCTGGACATTGAAGAGGGCCTGAAAGCTTATGAGATTTTCAACTTTGCCGGCACCGTTGCCAGTCCCCAGCGGGACTTCCTGGAGCAGGTTGCCCAACAGGCCGGACACCCGGGCCTCGCGATCCGCGTGCTGCCCTGGTCGGCCATGAAACTGGCGGCCATGTTTGACGCCGTGGTCCGTGAACTGATGGAACTGCGTTACCTCTATGACCAAAGTGTGATTCTGGAGGGTTCGAAGCTGCGCCGGACGCTTCCCAATTTCAAGGAGACTCCTATTGCCGAAGCCATCCGGGTTACGCTGGAAAGCTATCAGAAGATGCCTTCCAGTTCCCCGACCGAATGATTTTGATGTGCTTGCGGCGCCCGCGTAGCCCCTCAATAGCTCGGGTTCGTTTGGGCTTTGTTTTTCCACCGCCACTTATTTTCAATAGGTGGTGCTTTCTTCCTATCGGAGAGGACCTGGAAGGGTGAATAGGGAGGGCTGCGCTCCCAACCTCAGCGCATTTGAAATCTCATATTTGAGATTACAGAATGGCCAAGCCATTTGCGGGATCGGAGACACCGCAAGGCGAGCGTCTGCCCTATCACGAATCGCCAACCATTAATCGCAAATCGCCAATGAATCTCAGAACCAGAAGTGCCACACCGTATCGACCATGGCGTGGGTGAAGGCTGAGGCGGAGGTGCGCTTCTGGACGCGCCAGGCGTTGCCGTAAAAGATTCCCGCCAGCGTCGCCATGATGGCATAGCGCCAGTTGGGCACGGGCGCGTGATGAAGGTGTGAAAGGCCGAAGATCACCGATGCCGCCAGCAGCCCGTTCCGACTGTGATGGGGAGGGCTGAAGGTCTTCATCAGCAGGTTCTGCAGAATTCCCCGGAACAGAAATTCCTCTGGAATCGCCACCGTCAGATAGACTCCCACAAAGTCTGCGATGAAGGTGAACACGCTGGTGTTATGGGCGTGCGGATGAATAAAATGCAACACCAGCCCCAGCGGGATGGCCAGGATGATGAAGGCAATAAAATTGATGCTGCCTTCGGTGAGGTCACCCTGCTTAAAGAGCAATTTGTACCCGGCGTCTTTCAGGTTGCGGACGACGAGGAAGACGTAGGCTCCCACGCACACGCAGAAGATGGGGCGAAAGATGTAGATGTCTTCCGGCCAGATCCAGATGCCCTGCAACCATCCGGCGCTGACCGGTAGTCCCAGGCTGAGTATGGCCGCGAAATCCCGCCAACTGGCACTCTCCACGTAGTAACGGCGGTTTGGAAGCATGAGGAACGTGGGAACGCCAATGTAGGCGCTGAGCTTTGCGAGGGCCAGATAAGAAAAGGTGCCGGTACTGAAGGCCAGGACGAGATAAGGAACGAGAAGCGCAAACGGCATGAGGATGGCAAGCAGCAGCGAAGCATGGGCCCATCGGTGCAACTCGTGGATAAAATCCGTGTAGGTGAAGGCCACGAACACGCCCAGCAGCAGGGCCAGGGATTCCAGCAAGGCGGCCAGCCGCCAGGGATCGAGGTGAATCTGCAGCAGCAGAATGCCTTCGGCCAGGGCAGCCGCAAGTGTCAGCCCGGCTAGCGCAAGGAGAGTATTTTTCACCCGGCCTACTTTATCACGTTCGATCCGTAAGGTGGACGCAGGGGATGGTCTGCAAGCGGAAAATCTTCGACCTACTTTGCGGGAGGCGGACGGTCCGCAGTTCCCTTCTCCGGTTCCGGGAACGCCCGGCCAACCTCGGCAATGGGAACCACGCGGACGGGCCCGAGCTTCTCCAGCCCGTCTTTGAAGGCGGCGAGGTTGCCTACCATGACGATGACATCGTCCCCGGGATTGAGATATTTTCTGGTCGTGGCCAACACATCATCAGCCGTGAGCGAACGGACCTGCTGCGGGAAGCGATTCCAATAGTCACGCGGCAGGTGGTAAAGCATCATTTCCAGCACCTGGTTGGCCACCTGGCTGGCGGACTCAAACTGCAGCGCTTCGTTCCCCACCAGGTAGTCTCGTGCGTTCTGGAGTTCCCAATGCTGCACGGGGGCGTCACGCATCCGCGCGATCTGGGCAAGAACCATCTCGGTGGCCTTGATGGTTTCCGAAGAGCGGGTCGATGTCCTGGCCACCCAGGCGCCCAGCGAGGCGTAGCAATCCAGGTCGCTGGAGGCGCCATAGACCAGGCCGTGCCGGGTGCGCAATTCATCAAACAGCCGGTTGGCCGCGGGGCCTCCTAGAACCTGATTGGCAATCGCCAGGGCAAAGTAATCCGGGCTGGAACGCGGAACACCCAGGTTGGCCACGCGAATCTCTGTTTGCACGGCGTCAGGCTTGTTGACCACAATCACCTGCCTCCCGTGCGGCGCAAGGGGCTGGCTGCGGGGCTCGAGAGTTACGGCCGGCCCATCCTTCCATCCACCCAGAAATCGCCCCACCAGGCGGAGGCACTCCGGCGCTGTAATGTCGCCTACCACGGCGAGAATAGTGCGCGAGGGGACGTAGTAGCGGTCGTGAAAAGCAACAAGGTCCTTACGGGTGATGCGCTCAACGGAACTGCGCGTGCCGTCTTCCGAGTGGGCGTAGTCCGTTCCCTCGAACAGCAGCCGGCGCAACACCATGTCGGCCACGTAGCCGGGGTCCCGATCGACAACGTCCAGCGCCGATAGCGTCTGCCGCCGAATGCGCTCCACCTCATCGGGCGCAAACGCCGGACGGACCAGGAGGTCGGCCAGCAGATCAAAGGCTAGCGCTTTGTGATTTGAGAGGACGCTGACGTTCGCATAGGACTGGTCCCACCCGGCGCCGGTGTCAATGGATCCCCCGGCCTGGTCAACGGCCTGGGCAATCTGGTAGGCAGTTCGGTGGCGGGCGCCCTCGGGAAGCAGCCCCGCCACCATGGTGGCTGTTCCGGGCAGCCCCGGCGGGTCGGCCTCAGCTCCAACCTGCACGATGGCGTAAAGCCGCACGATCGGCGCGTCGTGGCGCTCAACCAGCACCACGCGAAGGCCGTTCGGCAGTTGCTGGACCGCCGGCATGTGGAAGGAAACAGCTTCGGGCGGCGGAACATTCGGAGGTAACTGGCGGGCGAGCAGTGGCAGGCCGGCGAGACTTATCCACAGCAACACCAGCACTCGAAACATCGGCTTTCCCCACCCCAGGGTTTTCAAGATCAACGGTGGCCTTCGCTCAGTGCCGTGGTCACCGGCCCGTTCTCCCGGGGATGAACTTCCAGAAGCGTGCGGTTATGAGGGACAAAATACTTGCGCGCTGCGGCCTGCACCTGTTCCGCAGTGACGGCCAGAAAACGCTCTGCCTCGGTATTGATCAGCTCAGGGTTATTGAGGATGACTGTGTCATAGCCCAACTGCTCGGCCAGATCCTTTGACTCTTCCCGGTCCGAGGCAAGGTCAAAGAGGACCAGTTCCTTGGCCTTCTCCAGTTCCTTTGTTGAGAGAGGGTTTTCCTGAAGCCGCTTCACAATTTCATCAACAGCCGCCTCACCCTCAGCGGACGTGTGGCCTGAATTCATGACGGTAAAAACAAAAAACAGGTTCGGATCCTCGCTGAAGGCAGCGGAGCTCTGCGCCTCAAGGGCAAGCTGCTTTTCATAAACCATATGATGATAAATCATCCCACTGTCGCCCCCGGAGAGAATCCGGGAAGCCAGCCGCAGGGGATAGGAATCCGCTGTGCCGTCGGCCGGAATATGGTACGCCTCCACAATGGCCGGCAGGGCGACGTCGCGGGTTATGCTGACAGTTCGCTCAGAGGTTTGCGGGGGCTCAACGGGAACACGACGAGTGGCCGGGAGCGGTCCAGCCGGTATCGCAGCAAAGTATTTCCGGATGTATTTTTCGGCTTCGTCCACTGAAAACTTTCCGGCAATCACGATGGTGGCGTTGTTAGGGACGTAATAGGTGTTGTAGAAGTCCCGAATCTCGCTGACCGTCGCGCGGCTGACATCATCGACGCTGCCGATGGGCAGATGCCGATAAGGACTCACCGTAAAAGCGTGCTCGTAAAGCGTGGGGATCACGGTGCCGTAGGGAGGATTTCCATACCGTCGTTGGCGTTCCTCCTCCACCACCGCCCTTTCGTTGTCCAGCGTCGCCTGGCTGATCTCCAGGTTCCGCATGCGGTCAGCCTCAAGCCAGAGGGCCACCGGGAGGTTCGAAGTCGGCATCGTCTCCCAGTAGACAGTTGCGTCGGTTGTGGTGTAGGCGTTGTCGATCCCGCCCACCCTCACAATGTAGTCGGAGAAATGCCGGCCCAGAGTCCGTGTGCCGTCGAACATCAGGTGCTCAAGAAAGTGGGCGAAACCCGTCTTTCCAGGGAGTTCGTCGCGCGACCCGACGTGATACCACACTTCAAGGGTGATCACCGGCGACTCGCCCCGATTGACCATTACGGCGCGCAACCCGTTGGGCAATTGAAGCGTCTGGATTTTAAGGGGTGGCAGCTTGATGCCGGCCGCGCTCAAGCGCGGCGCAAGGACCGCCAGCAGGATAACGATCCCCAAAATTGGGGCAAAAGCTCTGATGAAGCGCCTTTTCAATCTGCCTCGATTACGACTTCGTTCCGGTTCAACCGGAACGGGCTGGTCTCTTCCGGCTTCGCAGGATCAACTTCCCGGCGGCCTTGGAGCTTGCTCTTCTCAGTCCATGACTTTCGGCGACCGGGAAAGGATCTCCTCCGGCTAGCCGATAAATTTCTGGGCAATGGGATAGCGCCGGCCCATTCCGAACGCCTTGGCCGTCACCTTAAGCGCCGGCGCGGCCTGCTGGCGTTTATATTCAGCGCGCGTCACGCGCCGCATGACATCTTCAACCAGCGGCAATTCAACTTTGTATTTTGCCGCGATATCTTTGGCGCAAAGTCGCTCCTCGATAATGCTCTTCAGAATGACGTCCAGGGTTTCGTAGGGCGGCAGCGTATCCTGATCTCTTTGATCGGCCTTGAGTTCTGCCGAGGGCGGCTTTTCGATAGAGGAGCGCGGAATCCGTTCTTTCTCGCGATTGAGATAGCGCGCCAGAGTATAGACCATGGTCTTGGGGAGGTCGGCGATCACGCTCAACCCTCCGGCCATGTCGCCGTAAAGCGTGCAATAACCCACGGCCAGCTCAGACTTGTTGCCGGTGCTCAGCACCATGGCGCCCAGCTTGTTCGAGAGCGCCATCAGAATGTTGCCACGAATGCGCGCCTGGATGTTCTCTTCCGTTGCGTCGGCGGCGCACCCCTTGAATGAAGGCTCCAGCGTCTGGAGGTAGTTGTCATAGATGGAGGTGATGGGGATGACGCGGAAATCAACGCCCAGGCGTCTGGCCAGTTCCTCCGCGTCACTTAGGCTGCCGGGTGAAGAATAAGGCCCGGGCATGGCAATGGCATGGACATTCTCCGGTCCCAGCGCGTCAGCCGCAAGCGTCGCTACCACGGATGAATCGATGCCCCCGCTGAGCCCGACAATGGCCTCCTTGAAGCCACACTTTCGCATGTAATCACGCGTGCCCAGCAGCAGGGCCCTGTAAACGGAGTCAATTTGGGAAGAGGGTGCATCATGGATATCGGCCAGGGTGCCGGCCGTGTCAAACACCACCAGATCTTCCTCAAAGGATTTCGCCCGTGCAACCAGGGTTCCCCCGGCGCCGAAGGCCATGCTTGAGCCGTCCAGGATGAGTTGGTCATTGCCGCCCACGTGGTTGACGTAAGCCACAGGAATGCGATGTTCCGCCGCGATGGTCCGGAGCATGTCATAGCGGAGCTGGATCTTCTCTGTGCTGTAAGGAGAAGAGGCGATGTTCAGCAGAATCCTGGCGCCGCCTTGGGTGATTTCTTCAACCGGGTCGCGCGGGTAAAGCCGCTTCCGCCAAAAGTTCTTGTCGTTCCAGATGTCCTCGCAAATCGTAACGCCGATTCGCACGCCCTCCAGGTCAACAATCCCGACCGAGTTTCCGGGCTCGAAGTAGCGGGACTCGTCGAATACATCGTAAAACGGCAGCAGAATTTTGACGTATTCCAGGAGGACTTTTCCACGGTGCACCAGCGACGCGGCATTCGAAACACCCTTGCCCGTCTGGACGCCTGAGGCGCGAACATAACCGATGAGCGCCGGAATGTCGGGCAGAAGATGCGTCAGGCGCGAAAGCTCCGCCTCCGATCGCTCAATAAAGTCGGGCCTTTCAACCAGGTCACGCGGCGGATAGCCACAAACGGCCATCTCCGGGAAAACTACCAGGTCGGCCTTGCGATCGACGGCCATCCTGGCGTACTGCAGAATCTTTGCAACGTTGCCCTCGAAATCTCCAACCGTGGTATTGATCTGTGCCAGCGCGATTTTCATAGTCTCGATAAATCCAACGAGCCCTCTATCCTGTATAAAACTTCAATTATACTGAACCCGGCAAACAGAATCAGGTTTCCCCGGCACGAAGGGGCTTCCGCGCCACCAGCAACGCGGTACCCCGTCCAATCCAGACTTCGCGATAAAAAATGATCTCCCAGTCGCCGAATGATCGGAGCAGTTCATTCCGCTCCAGCAGGTGTTCGGGATTCCGGGGCTTCAGCCCATAGGAGGCGTGCTCGCAGGTATAGGTCTCATAGATCAGCAATCCTCCCGGGCGGAGGGCCGCTCGAATGGAGGGATAGAACTCATGGTTGCGATACTTGAAGCAGATCACAACGGAAAACGCGTTCGCAGGAAGGGTGAACTGTGCCAGGTCTCCTCGCACAAAGGAGGCTTCAAGGCTTGATCGAACAGCCTTTTCCCTGCCTGCCGCCAGCGATTCCATTGAACGGTCGACGCCGATCGCGCCCAGCCCTTGCCGGGCCAGGTAGAGTGTGTTCCGGCCGTTGCCGCAAGCGAGATCCAGCGCGAGTCCCGAATGGGGTAAGAAATCCGAAAAGCGCACCAGGAGCGCACTCGGCTCCCTGGGAGCACACCTGCCGCTTTGTCCTGCCTGGGAAACAGTTCCTGCGTTGGGGACGGAAGACATGGGGAGCGCGGCCGCCTGCCGCTCCACCAGAGCCGACAGGCGTCCGCTGAAAGTGCCAATTACGTGCTAAAGGAGCTTCCGCAGCCGCAAGTCGTCTTGACGTTGGGATTTTCGAATTTGAAGCCGGAACCTTCCAGGCTTTCAACAAAGTCGATTTTGGTGCCGTTCAGGTACATCAGCGATGCCTGATCAACAATTACCTTCAGCCCATCGAACTCATAGACCTTGTCAATCGCATTGGTCTGGGTCTCAAAGTTCATCTGGTATGAGAATCCGGAACAGCCTCCGCCCACAACGGAGACGCGAAGTCCCTCAGGCGCAGGGGTCTGCTGTGCCAAAATCTCCTTCACCTTGTCGACTGCGTGCGCCGTCAGTTCAATAGCCATTCTTCACTCCTTTGGCTTGTCGAATGTGTAACCTCTGAGTAACAACCTACTCTCATCCAATCTAGCAAAGCGGCCGCCAAAAAGCAAGTTTGCCGCGGGGCAGGACTGCACTTGCCAGAGACCGGCCCCAACATCCCAAAGTGGACTGATTCTCAGATACCGGCGATAATAAGGCTTCGAAAGTCCGCGCCGAGGCAAGGCAGGCGCAAAAGGATGGGGCAAGAGTTCCGGCACCTTGTCGGGGCCGTCGACGATGGGCGGACGGCAGGAAATCTGCAGATTCCGCTAACCGCTTCTATATCATCCTTTTTGACTCGGGGGTGCAGGTTGAAGGCAATTCGACAATTATTTCTGAGGATGGCCCTGGCCAGCCTGTTTTTAGTTGCGGCCACCTTTTTCGCCGTGCCGCTTTACGCGCAATACGCCGGCCAGGACGCTCTGGCCAGCTTCCCTGCCGACACCCAGCAGATGGCCTATACCAACATGGCGACGCTTCGCACCGTCCCGCAGTATCCACTGATCGAGGCGCACCTGATGAGCCCGCAGCTTCGCAACCTTGAAAATCTGCTGAAGAGCGCCGGCATTGATCCCAACACTCAGGTGAATGAACTGGTCCTCGGCTGGAGAGGGCAGGTGCAGGATACCACCCGTTTCTTCGGGCTGGCCGAGGGCACATTCGATCCCAACCAGGTCCATGAATTCTTCGTCAACAACAGGATGATGGTCCAGCGCTATTCCGGGTACGACCTTTACGCCTTCGGGTCCGGCACCGCCCGAACAGATATGTTCTTCAGTTTCATTGACAGTTCCAGAGCCATTTTCGGCCGTCTGGCCGATATCAAGGCCCTGATTGACGTCCGCAACGCGTCGCGCCCGGCGTTGAACTCCAATACCGACTTCCGCCAGTGGGAAGGCGACCTCGATGGTGTAGCTCCCCAATGGGGAATCTCTACGGGCCTTGCCGCCGCCAACCAGGCCATCCCCTGGCTGACGCAGGGCAAGAAGATCCAGGTGGACCCCAGCGCGCTTTTTAGCGCCGTCAAGGCGGTGCTTTACCGGGTGGACTGGGGCAGCCAGATTATGGCCCACCTCTCCATCATCTGCCAGAACGCGGAAGCCGCAAACGGATTCAATCAGCTTCTCAGCCTGCTGCGCAGCGCCCAGCCGGCGGTCAGCAAGAATGTGTCTCCGGCCCTTTCACAGATTCTTCAGAACATGAACGTCCAGGTTAACGGGTCCAAACTGAACCTGGAAGCCTCGGCCTCCATCAGCGACCTGGCACAACTGCTGAACGCTCCAGCAACAAACCAGGGCGGGCAGT
Organism: uncultured Acidobacteriota bacterium; assembly: GCA_963783155.1. Taxonomy (GTDB): domain Bacteria; phylum Acidobacteriota; class Terriglobia; order UBA7540; family UBA7540; genus SCRD01. The sequence goes on from CAWANC010000007.1 coordinate 110,910, forward strand.
GAGTCCAGCGTGGCATTATCATCAATTCGAATGGTCCCAAAGGAAAAAAGATGAACACTAGAGTGACGCTGATTCCAGGAGACGGCATTGGGCCGGAAGTCTCCAATGCCACCCTCCGATTCCTTGAATCCGCCGGGGCTCAAATCGATTGGGTCGAGATGTCCGCCACTCCTGTTGTCGGGCGCCGCAAGGATGAAACCGAACTGAACCCCATTGTGGAATCGATTCGCAAAACCCGCGTGGCGCTGAAGGGGCCCATCGCTACACCGGTGGGGGCCGGCCACCGCAGCATTAACGTAGCCCTGCGCAAGGCCCTCGATCTCTACGCCAACCTGCGGCCGGTGACTCACCTCCCCGGCGTGAAGACACCGTTTGAGGACGTTGACCTGGTGATCGTTCGTGAAAATACCGAAGACCTCTATTCCGGCCTGGAACATGAAGTAGCGCCCGGCGTGGTGGAAAGCCTCAAAGTGATCACCGAATACGCCTCCAGGCGCATCGCCCACTTCGCCTTTGATTACGCCCGGCGCATGGGCCGCAAAAAAGTGACCGCAATCCACAAGGCCAACATCATGAAGCTTTCCGACGGCTTGTTTCTGCACACCATCCGCGAAGTAGCCAGGGAGTATCCGGAAATTGAACTCAACGATTACATTATCGACAACTGTTGCATGCAGCTGGTGATGCGCCCGGAAAGGTTCGACGTTCTGCTGCTTGAAAATCTTTATGGCGATATCGTTTCAGACCTGTGCGCGGGGCTGGTGGGCGGCCTGGGACTCGTTCCGGGTGCCAACCTCGGCAGCGAATGCTCGTTGTTTGAAGCCGTTCACGGCAGTGCTCCGGACATTGCCGGCAAGCACCTGGCCAATCCCACGGCCATGATGCTCTCGGCCATCCTGATGCTCCGTTACCTTGACCAGACTGAAGTCTCCAACCGCGCTGAGCACGCCATCCACAGCGTCTATCGCGAGGGCAAACACCTGACGCGCGACGTCGGCGGCAAGGCCACCACCGATGAATTCACCGCCGCCGTGGTGGGGGCGTTGGAGTAAAGCCGGCCTCCGCGCCAAAAGCTGCCAGGGCACAACGCAGCTTTTGTCGCATGCACCCCAACCTCTCTGAACAATTTAACCTCTCTTCCCTGCTGATTTTTCCTTCGCGGGCCACGGAGATTACTTTGGCCCCGGTGCGTGGCTGAGGGTTTTCCTTTTGATCTGCGCCCAAGGTTACCGCGTCAATCTACTTGAGAGATCTCAACTCGCTCAGTATGGGGAGATACGGTGTTGCCCGGAGCCAAATCTCCAGAAGTTTGCTAAGGCTTATGATCATTCCGCACGGGACCATACCATCGAGCGAGGTATTCGGCTGGAACGCCCAGCGAATAGAGGGTTTGAATCCACACCCAACTGAACAGTGTTGAATAGAGACCCTTGACGCGCCAGCGGCGGTCAGAAACCAGCATAGGAGGGTCCAGGCAGGCGGTGCGCCCGGCGCGCTCCATTCGCCGCACGAATTCATAGTCGTCCATAATGGGGATGGGCTTAAAGCCGCCCAGCCGCTCAAATACTTCGCGCCGAACGAAAATTCCGGAATCGCCGTAATAAATTCCGAAGGGCCGCCGCACGCGGTAGCACCAGGTAAAAAGACTTTCAACGAAGGTGTCCCCCTCAAACACAATCTGGAAGTTTCCACCGATCACCGCCCGGTCACACAGACACCGCTCCACGGCTTCAACGGTTTCCGCCGGAACAAGAATGTCAGCGTGGAGAAACAGGAAGGGATCACCATTCGCCTGCTGTACCGCCTGGTTCAACTGGAGGGCGCGGTTGCGAACGCTCTCCACCAGTCGCAGCGGGTGCGGATAAGCTCCGGCAAGCTCCCGCACCATTTCCGCGGTCCGGTCGGTGCTGCTGCCATCCGCAACCAGTACTTCAAAATCGCCGCGAACGCGCTTCAGGTGGTCCAGCACAGCGGCAATGGAAGTCGCTTCGTTGTAAGTCGGGATAACGACGCTGACCATATCCTGAATGGATGTTGAAGACCGCGCAAAGATACAGCAGCAGAATAGTCAGGCTTCGTTGACAAAGGTGGCAAGCGCGCGCAGTCTCTCATTGCGGCGGCGTTGCAGCTCATCCAAAGAGAAGGCCGAAAGCTCCCTGAGGCTTCGTTCCAGGGCGATCCGGATGGCCGCTCCGGAAGCCTGCGGGTCGGCATGTGCGCCTTCCGGAGGCTCGGGAATAATCTCATCGATGATTTTGAAGCGAAGGAGGTCGTCCGCCGTCAACTTTAGAATGCGCGCAGCCTCCTCCTTGTGGTCCCAGTCACGCCAGAGGATGGAAGAGCAGCTCTCCGGAGCAATCACCGAGTAAACGGCGTTTTCCAGCATCAGCACGCGGTCGCCCACGGCGATGCCCAGGGCGCCGCCGCTGCCGCCTTCGCCGTGAATCAGCGGAACTATCGGAACGCGCAGTTTGGTAATTTCCTTCAGGTTGAAAGCAATGGCTTCGGCCTGGCCGCGCTCTTCCGCCCCGATGCCCGGATAAGCCCCCGGAGTGTCCACCAAGGTGATGATGGGCAGGCTGAATTTGGAGGCAAGCTGCATCAGCCGGAACGCTTTGCGGTAGCCTTCCGGCTTGGTCATGCCAAAGTTGCGATGCAGTTTCTGTTTGGTATCGCGGCCCTTCTGCTGCCCCACCACCATCACTGGCTGGCCGTTGAAGCGGGCAAAGCCGCCCACCATGGCGCCGTCGTCGGCAAAACGCCGGTCGCCGTAGAGCTCCGTGAACTCCGTAAAGAGCATCTGGATGAAGTCCAGCGTATAGGGACGCTGGGGATGTCGCGCCAGCAGAACTCGTGCCCAGGCGTCCCTGTCCCCTGCCTTCCCGCCGCCTTGCAGCGAATTCAGCTGCTCCTGAAGGCGCTTGATTTCCTCGCGCGCCACTGATCCTGGCTGTAGCTTCAGCTCGGCAATCTGCTTCTCGAGGTCCTGCACGACAGTTTTCTGTCCTTTCAGATTCGCCATGGGAAACGATGATATATTCAAACGGCCGTTGAGAATTCCGGTTCCATTTTACATTCTGCCGGCGGCGGCGCTGCGTTTCTCCACTGTAACAGCATGTTCACCCAGCAGTCCACGCAAGCCGGCCAGCAGTTGGTCAGTGGCGTCCACCACCTTGGGATCCTGCGGCTTCATCAGCACCCGGAAGTCACCCGGCTTTTCCAGCTCAAACAGCACGGGATTGTGCCCGGGGTGCGAGCGCAGCAGGGTTTCTAATTCACCCAACAGGCGGTCGGAAACATCCGCAGGGTTGATTCGAATATGCAAAGCCGGCTTCCTGCCGTTAACCGCCACGTCAAGGGGTTGGGCGTCGCTCACCACCACCTTGCCCCGCGCGTTCTCATCATGCCGAACCTTGCCCATGATCAGCAAGGCCGCATCCGGTTTCAATACAGATTGAATTTTCTCAAGCGTCTGCGGAAAAACCAACAGGTCCACCGTTCCCCGCAGATCCTCCAGCGTTGCCGCGCCCCACAGCTTTCCCTTTTTGCTGGGACGGATGCGCAGGTTGGTCAAAATGCCGCCCAGCGTGATGGGGGCTTCATTCTGCAACTCATCGATGCTGGAACTGTTGGTCGGGGTCAGTTCCCGCAGTTGGGAAACATATTTCTCAAGCGGGTGGCCCGTCACATAAAAACCCAGTAATTCCTTTTCGCCGGCCAGGCGTTCCGCTTCGCTAAGCTCGGGAACGTTGGGTAGCTCGGCCGGAGCCGTGGTGGCAGAGTCGCTTCCGCCGCCGAAAAGCCCGTGCTGCCCGCTTTCCACGATGCGCTGCTGGCGCTGGCCCCACTCCATGGCGCGGTCCAGCACGGCCAGCAACTGCGATCGCTGGGCGCCCATCGAATCCGCCGCGCCCGCTTTGATGAGGCTTTCAATCACCCGTTTGTTCAGCAGGCGCAGGTCAACGTGTTCGCAAAACTGATACAGGTTGTCAAAGCGCCCCAGCTTGTTGCGCGCTTCCACCACGGAAACAATCGCGGCATCTCCCACGTTCTTGATGGCCGTCAGGCCAAAGCGGATCTGGCCGTTCGAGGGGGTAAACATTCGGTCGCTGGAGTTGATGTCGGGCGGAAGAATGTCAATGCCCATGTCGCGGCATTCGTTGAGGTAGTGCGTCATCTTGTCCGGGTTGCCGATTTCAGAGGTCAGCAGAGCAGCCATGAATTCCACCGAATAGTGGGTCTTCAGATAGGCCGTGTGGTAGGCCACCAGGGCGTAGGCGGCGGAGTGCGACTTGTTGAATCCATAACCGGCGAATTGCGCCATCAGGTCGAAAAGCTTTTCCGCCTTGGCGGCCGGCACGCGCTTCTCTTTGGCTCCTGCCAGGAACTTCTCCCTCATGGTCGCCATCACTTCATGCTTTTTCTTGCCCATGGCTCGCCGCAAAACATCGGCTTCGCCCAGGCTGAAGCCCGCAACGGCGGCCGCAATCTGCATCACCTGCTCCTGGTAAACAATCACGCCGTAGGTCTCGTCAAGAAATTCCTTGAGTTGCGGCAGGTCGTAGGTCACGCGCTTTTTGCCCGTCTTCCGGGCGATGAAGTCGTCAATCATGCCGCCCTGGATAGGGCCGGGCCGGTAAAGCGCGTTCAAGGCCGTCAGGTCGGCCAGGCGGCTGGGCTTCACGCGCCGAAGGATTTCCGTCATGCCGCGGCTTTCAAACTGGAAGATACCCGCCGTGAGTCCCTTACTCAGCAGATCGTAGGCCTCAGCGTCATCTTTCGGCAGCGCATCGAGATCGAGCTTCTCGCCCCGCGTGGCTTCAATCAGCTTCAGGCAATCGTCGAGGACGGTCAGGGTGGTCAAACCCAAAAAATCCATCTTGAGCAGACCAATTTTCTCCAGGTCGTCCATCGCATACTGTGTTGTGATTTCGTCCTTGCTGCTCTTGTAGAGCGGGACGATTTCCTGCAAAGGCTGCGGCGAAATCACAACACCCGCCGCGTGGGTGGAAGCATGCCGCGCAAAACCTTCCAGGCGCCCGGCAATCTCCAGCAGGTCAGCCACACGCGTATCCTGCGCCTTTAACTGGCGAAGCTCCGAGGACTGCTTCTGGGCATCCTCGAGCGTGATGTTCAGCACCGTGGGGACCAGCTTGGCGATCTTGTCCACTTCCGCAAAAGGCATGTCGAGCGCCCGGCCGGCATCCCGAATGACGGCCTTGGCGCCCATGGTTCCAAAGGTGATGATCTGGCTGACGTTTTCGCGGCCGTATTTGTCGGTGACGTAGTTGATGACCTCGCCGCGCCGGCGCATGCAGAAGTCGATATCGATATCGGGAAAAGAGATTCTTTCCGGGTTCAGGAATCGCTCAAACAGCAGATCGTGCTGCAACGGGTCAACGTCCGTGATGTGCAACGCGTAGGAAACCAGACTGCCGGCCGCCGATCCCCGACCCGGGCCGACGGGAATGCACTGCTCGCGCGCGTAACGGATGAAATCCCAGACAATCAGGAAATAGCCCGAGAAATGCATCTGCTTGATCAGCTCAAGCTCAAGCTCCAGGCGGTCATGGTAGGCCTCCATCGGGTGCCGCAGCTTCCCTGCCGCGCGCAGGCGCTCCAGCCGTTCCATCCGCTTTTCAAAACCTTCACGTGTGACCCTTTCAAAAAAACTGTCCAACGACTCGCCGGGCGGAACTTCAAAGTGCGGGAAAACGTGCTCTTTCTTATCGAGCTGAATATTGCAGCGCTCCGCAATTTCCAGCGTGCGGGTTACGGCATCAGGAATTTCGCCGAACACCGCGGACATTTCCTCATAGGTCTTGAAATAAAACTGGTCCGTTGGGAACTTCATCCGGTTGGGGTCGCTGAGAGTTTTCCCGGTCTGGATGGCCACCAGAATTTCCTGAGCACGCGCGTCGTCACGCGTCAGGTAGTGGCAGTCGTTGGTCGCTACCAGCGGGATGCCCGTCTCGCGCGACAGGCGGACCAGATGCGGGTTGATCTTGTGCTCTTCCGGCATCCCCTGGTCCTGAATTTCCAGGAAAAAGTTCCCTTTGCCAAAGATGTCCTGCAGGTCATGGGCCGACTGCAGGGCGGTTTCGTAGCGCTCGGCCGATAGCGACACGGCCACTTCTCCGCGCAGGCAGGCGGAAAGGCCGATCAAGCCTTCTGAGTGGCGGGCAAGCAGGTCCTTATCGATTCGGGGCTTGTAATAGTATCCTTCGGTGTAGGCCGCGGAAACCAGCTTGACCAGATTCTGGTAGCCGCGCTCGTTTTCGCAGAGCAGGACAAAATGATAGGGCCGGTCGGCGTCGGGCGAACGGTCAAAGCGGTTGGTGCCAGCCACGTAAACTTCGCAGCCAATGATGGGCTTGATGCCGCGCTTGCGGGCCGCCTCATAAAACTTTATGGCGCCGAACAGATTCCCGTGGTCGGTCACCGCCACCGCCGGAATCTTGCGCTCGGCGGCCAGGTCCATCAGCCGGCCAATTCCGCAAGCTCCGTCCAGCAGACTGTAGTCCGTGTGTAAATGCAGATGAACAAACTTTTCGGAAGCCATTCCGAGCTATTCTACCAAAAATCAGTATGGAGGTGTGATACAGGAGTTTAAACGATCCTGGAAAAGCTGAATGGACACACCTGCACCCACTCAGGAAAGTAATTCTAATCTGAAGATTTCAAAAGTGTTATGCCTCGCGCCGCGAAGAAATAGTGCCGACTCTCCGCTCCCGCAGATGCATGCCGCCCGCGGAATGAAACCGGCCCATGGACGTGCTGTTATTTATGACTGCGCATGGACGTGCTTGCCGCCGGACTTTGTTTTTCAGGCGGCGGAGGCGTTTGCGGCGGGGACTCAAGCGCCACCTTGACGGTCGGCGGCAACTTATCGGCATTCGCCAGCAGCAGGCTGACGTTCCATATCTGCTCGTCGGTTAGCAGACCGGTAAAACCCGGCATGCCCGACAGGCGGATCCCGTGCTTCACCTTCCAGTAGCTCTCACCAACGGGATCGTCCGTAACCATATGGCCCGGCGCGAAAAGCTGAGGAGGCCGAGGAAACATGCCCTTCGCAACGTTCGATGCCGGTCTACCCGGAATGCCGTGGCAGCCGCCGCAGTTGTGCCGGTAAGCGTCGACCCCAGCCAGCAACTCACCTTCACTGGCCTGGGTGGATTTGGTTTTTGGGGCTTCGCGGTTGATGGTGGCATGCATCGCCGTCCTGGCGAAGAATTTCTCGAACGGCATCGGCGATGCTGCAGTTGCAACCGGTGCGTGCCCAGATATGCAGTAAAGGTAAAACATCGCCGGTACCACAAGAATTCCGATAATGACGCCAAAAATGAATTTGCCCATGGTTTCCTGTCACCCCCACTTATGAATCGGCCTTTGCCGACGCCATTCTTCCGGCGAATTCCGTACACTTCCAGAATACGACAGGTCTGCTCAGCCCCGGCCTTTCTTCTTTTTTCGTTTGGCGACGGCTTGAGCAATCCTGGCAAGGCGTCCCGCCCGTTTGGTGGGTGCTGCCTTGGCACCTTTCGCAGCTTGCGAAACCTTGGCAGACTTTGGAGATTTCACAGCCCGGGCAGATTTAGTAGACTTAGCAGTATTAGTAGACTTAACAGTTTTGGCAACCTGACCGGCTTTGGCAGCCCTGACAGCTTTGGCAACCTTGACGGCTTGGGCAGGCAGGGCGGGAGGGGTCGGACGTTCTTTGATGCCGGCCAGCGACCGCAGAGCCTGGGTCACTTGCTGATGAGTCTTGATTTTGCCATCCAACTGGTCGAAAAATACGCGTTCCAGAATCTTGTCAAACTTCGGCCCGGGCTTGACACCCAGCACCAGTAGTTCGCTTTCCGGCAGCCGCGAACGAACCTGGGGAGCTTTCACCAGATAGTTCTTGATGCGGCTCTGGATCTTTGCTGGAGGATAATAAGCCAGCAGGTAAAGCAGCACCGGCCTGGGCTGTTGCGAAAGCACCTTGTAAGCCTGACTGGGAGTTCCGCATTTGGCGCTTGATAGCAGGCGTGCGAGCTTTTTCGCCTCACGGTCCAGGTTAAGCGCAAGTTTCACGCGCTTAGGATCAATGAGCACCTTTTTGGCCAGTCGCTGCCTCTGGGGGCCGTTCAGTTTTGCTGAAAGGCAATCAAAATTCAGCAGGAACGTGTCCTCGCCTGGAGCCTTCCTGACAAGCGAGCCGACCTTGCGAAACCGGTCATAGGCAACCCGCGTCAGGCTTCGGTCCAGACCCGCCAGAAGGCCACGGTCCTGATACAACTTGATCACCCGTTCGGGATTATCCTCCCGCAACACTGCTTCAATTTCGCCGGCCTGCTTGTCCGGCGGAAGGTCGGCCCATATCCGCTCTTCCAGCGCCGCGTCGAGCCATCGTTGGGTCTTTTCATCAGGTTTGAATCCAAAGCGCAGCCCCAGCCGAAACAAGCGATAGATACGAACAGGATCGTCCCAGAAGCTCCGCGGATGAAGGGCCCGGATTTCCTGCCGCGCAAGGTCATCCGCGCCGTTCTTTGGATCCAGCAGGAGCCCACGGGAATTCGGATGCAGGGAAATAGCCATAGCATTAAAAGCAAAGTCCCGACGCTTCAGGTCCTCGAATATCATGGCAGTCTTAATCACCAGCGGGCGTCCTGGCCTGGTGGAAATTTCCTGATGGCATTGTGCAATTTCAGCACGGACCCCGTTGCTGAACAAAAGATCTGCGGAACCGCGTCGCTTGTCTATTCTGGCACTGACCACTTCAGCCGTCCCCAGTGCCCAGCCGGTCGCTGCTTTGCGAGATTCCTTCGCCTTCGGCTTCCTGGAAAGCAAATGCCGCAGAATCTTCTCGTTGTTTCCTTCGGTAGCAAAATCAAGGTCGCGGACAACTGCCTGACCGAAAGTCATGTCGCGGACCGCCCCGCCCACGAGATAAAGGTTGATACCCCCGCCATAAGCTATCCGGCTCAGCTCATTCACAAGCTGGAACTGGGCGGGTGAAAGCCGGCTCTCCATCAGGAAGTTGTAATCGGTCATGGTTTCCTACGCGCGAACTCTCATTCCCCGCGCCCCTTAGGCCCGCGGGTGATGAGTTTGATAGACTTGGCGCAGTCGCTCCTTAAGGACGTGCGTATAAATCTGGGTCGTCGAAATATCGCTGTGACCCAGCATCGTCTGGATCGATCTCAAATCGGCCCCCCGCTCCAGCAAATGGGTGGCAAAAGAATGCCGGACCATGTGCGGCGTCAACGACACGAGGATTCCCGCCTGCCGCCCGTAGGCACCCAGTATCTTCCAGAATCCAACGCGCGAGAGCTGGCCACCGCGCTGATTCAGAAAAAGGTACGGAAGCTCCCGCCGTTTTACAAGCGCGCTTCGCCCATGCCGGAGATAGGCCTCCACGGCGCGCAAAGCCGACTTCCCGACAGGTATCAGCCGTTCCTTGTTTCCCTTCCCGAGGCAGCGGACAATCCCCAGGTTCGGTTCAAAGTCCTCCCAACGCACGCTGAGAAGTTCCGAAACGCGCATGCCGGTGGCGTAAAGCAGCTCAAGCATGGCGCGATCGCGAAGACCTTGGGGGCTTGAGGCATCGGGCTGCGACAGCAAGGCCTCAACTTCCTCAACATTCAGAAACTTAGGCAAAGAATGGGAAATATGAGGAGCCTCAACCTCGCGCGCCGGATCAGCTTTTAGCCTCCCCTCTTTCACCAGGAATTGGAAGAAATGGCGAAGCGCAGCCAGATGTCGCGCCACTGACCGGGCGCTCAGATCATGTCGATATAGCGTCTCAAGAAACTTGCGGACATGCTCATGCCTAACCTGGTCAAGTTCCAGGTTTGATTTGTGCAGGTATGCAGCAAACTTCTGAAGGTCACGCCCGTAACTTACGATGCTGTTAGACGCTAGACCTTTCTCGACGGTAGCATAATCCAGAAAGCTGGCAACTTCCGACGAAATTTTGGCAAGTGAGTCCGGCATTCATCTCCCCTGATGCGTCTTCCTTTGCCCCTTTCAGATTCCAATGACTTAATGTACTTCATTATAATAATATATCTATAGTGAACATAATAAACACAATGCTATCATTTTAAATCTGCATTATTTAACGGCAAATGCCACCGCAAGTCCTTCGCGAAAACCTGAAACGGCTGCTTAAACAGCTATGATCATCTGAAACTCGCATGACTTTGTCAATAGCAAGTGCCACTGTCTCAATAAAGTAGCCCATGTTTACCGAAAAATCCCAGCCGGCACCCGTCTGACGCGAAGGCAATAAATCGAACCGCATCTTAGCACAGGCCGTTTCGTAAAACCAAATGCGTTTTTCATTAATCATTTGTTCCCATTCCGGCTTGCCATTTCTTCCCACGCCACCACCAGGACAACGCATGCCAGAAAGGAGTGCTCAGGGGCAGCTTCTGTTGGGTATTCGGGTGCCGTCTAAAAAGATCAACCGAATGACAGACAGGTCCCTAACTATATAAATTTACAGGTGGCAACTCGAGCCGCTGATGGATGGCGTAAAGGACGAGTTCCAGGCGGTCTGAAACCCCGACCTTGTCGTAAATGGACCGAAGATGGTTCTTCACTGTTTGTTCAGTAATCGTCAGGTGGGCCGCAATGTTACGGTTTCGCAGCCCCTGCGTCAGGCAACTGATGATGGTCTTCTCCCTGGGCGTCAGGGTGTCGATGGGGCGCGATTGGGTGTGGTTGGAGGCGGTAACAAGCCCAGCGCCGTTATCCTCCGGCGGCGGCTGGACGACTTCACCGCTCAGTACCTTTCGGACATTCTCAACAAAGACCTCCGGCCGCGCCGATCTGGGGATCAAACCGGACGCTCCGTCCCGAATCAGCTGCGATTGCTCCGTTCCATTCATATGGGATGCGATTATCACCACCAAACATGTCGGAGAAACCCCGTGGATTTGATCGACGAGTCTCTGGCAGCCGTTCAGCGCTATCTCCTGCTGGACCAGGGCGAGATCCGGCCGGAATGTTTTGGCCATCGCCACCAGTTGCAGAAAATTTTCAGCCTGAGCGACAACTCGAAAATCATCCTCTACGCTGAAAAGCTTCTTGAGCCCCAGACGGAAGACTCCTTCGCTGTCCGCAATCAGGATTTTTGCCCTGGCCTTATTGTTGGCGCGCTTTCTCGGATGCATTTTCAAACTCGGCGGAAACGAACAACCTCAGGATGGCTTGTCGTCGGGGGAACTCAAATGAAAGTGGGCAGCCAGTCCTCGTCTGATGGGTAGAACATCAGCGTCTTCAGCCTTGGGCAAACTACGCGGAAGGCTTTACGGAGTCTATACGATAATCATCGATAACCACCCCGAGCCCTGCCGGCGCCCCGCTCTTCTGCTGGCGAACCACTCGCCCGACGCACTGCAACTGCACGGGAGTCCCGGTAACTTCAGCCGGAAGCAAAACAGTGAACTGAATGGCGGTGTCACGCCGAAGCCGCACCGGGACCAGAATGAACAGACCATTTCCGCTCATACTCTCCGTTGTTCCTTCAGCGGACCGCTCCGTCCCCGCCTGCGTTTTCCATCGAATATGGACCGGAAGCTCCACGGGCATCCTTGTTCCGCCACGAATGCCTTTCCATCCGAGAGTCATTTGATCGTCTCCAAATCAGGTATCGGAATTTTCAACGCCTATCTTTACGCTTCATTTCCTTAAGCTCGTGCCTCTGCCCGGCGCCTCCCTTGCAGACGCGTGCTTCCTACCCATCGTGATGGAATTCCTGTGCGGATTCAACGGCACCCAAGTACCGGTACCTTTGTACTGACTATTGTCACTCCCCTCCGCACTTGATAACCTTGCACGTGAGGCAATAATTCCAATGCAGAGGAAAGCAGGGGGCAACTGTTTACAAACGCCCCTTTCTTTAGAAGGAGCTGGACGCCATGAGGCTGGGTGACATTGCAAAGAAGCTCGGTTGTGTGCTGGAAGGGCCCGAGGACCTTGAAATCACCGCCGTTGCCGGTATAGAAGAGGCGGGCCCTTCCGAATTAACTTTCCTTTCCAATCCCAAGTACCGGCGCAAACTCCAGACCACCCAGGCGGCAGCCCTCATCCTGTCTGCGCAAGACCCAGACCCTGGCCGCCCCGTCCTGCGGTCCGCCAACCCCTATCTGGATTTTGCGAAGGCGCTCGAGCTTTTTTATCCACCGGCACGCCCGGAGCCCGGCATTCATCCCACCGCAGTCATAGCTGCGGAAGCCCAGGTGGGCCGTAATCCCTCGATTGGCCCTTATGTGGTGGTTGAGCAAGGAGTTGAAATCGGTGACGATTGCGTCATCAAGGGCCATGTGATGATTTATCGCGGCGCAAGAATCGGGCACCGTTTTTTCGCCCACTCCCATGCCGTCGTTCGGGAGAATGTGCAGATTGGCGATGATGTCATCCTGCAAAACGGTGCCATTATTGGCAGTGACGGATTCGGATTCGCCCGTCAGGCCGACGGCTCGTACTACAAGATTATTCAGGCTGGAACGGTTGTCATCGAGGACGGAGTCGAAGTGCAGGCAAATGCCTGCATCGACCGCGCCACGGTGGGCACAACCAGGCTCCGCCGGGGCGCTAAGATTGACAACCTCGTCCAGGTGGGGCATGCCTGTGACATTGGTGAGAATTCCCTGCTCTGCGGCCAGTCCGGCTTGGCGGGCAGTTGCAGGGTTGGAAAGAACGTGGTTCTGGCGGGCCAGGTTGGCGTGGCCGGCCATCTGACCATCGGCGACAACGTGATTGCCACGGCCCAGACGGGAATCCCCTCAGATGTTGCACCGAACAAGATCGTATCCGGATATCCTGCCATGGATAACTCCCGCTGGCTGAAATGTTCAGCAGCCTTCTCGCACCTTCCGGAGATCTATTCGGCAGTGCGCAAGCACATCAAGCGCTCGAATCCCCCCGATCAAAAAGAGTAGGCAAGGATCGGGCTAGTCTGCGTTGACCGAGGCGCTGGCCCATGCCGGCGAGGCCCTGGCCGACGGCGTGATTGAGCGCCATCGCCGACGGCTGCACGGCCGGGCCCGGCGCATCACCATCGACCTGGACCCAACCGATGACCCGACCCACGGCGCCCAGCAGTTGACCTTCTTCAATGGCCATTACGACACCTGGTGCTATTTGCCGGTGGTGGGCTTTTTGAGTTTCAACGACGAGAAGGAGCAATATCTGTTCACGGCGGTGCTGCGGCCGGGGAATGCCCCGGCGAAGGCGGGCGCGGTGGGCCTTCTGCGTCGCATCCTGAAGCGCGTGCGCCAGGCGTTTCCCAAAGCGCGCATCCGAGTGCGGCTGGACGGAGGATTCGCCGATCCGTTTCTGCTGGAGTTCCTCGATGCGCAGCCGGAGGTGGACTACGTCGTGGCGATGGCCAAAAATGCGGTGCTGAACCGCTTGGCTGAACCCGGGATGAAGCAGGCGCGGAAGCTCGCGGCAGAGAGCGGCCAAACCGAGCATCTCTACGGCGAAGGCCGCTACGCCGCCAGGAGCTGGCTCTCCCGGCGGCGGGTGATCTTCAAGGCCGAGGTGGTGCGGCAGCCGGGGAAGGAAGCGAAAGACAACCCGCGGTTCGTCATCACCAATCTGAAGCAGCGTCCGCAGTGGATTTATGAGCGCGTCTATTGCGAGCGGGGTGACATCGAGAATCGCATCAAGGAACTTCACCAGGGCCTGGAGATTGACCGCACGAGTTGCTCGAAGTTCTGGGCGAATCAGTTCCGGGTACTGATGACGGCGGCGGCCTACGTGCTGATGCAGGAAGTGCGGCTGCGGGCGGCGCGGACCGATTGCGCCCGGGCGCAGGTTTGGACCTTGCGCGAGCGGCTGCTGAAGCTGGGCGCTCAGGTGGGGGTTTCGGTGCGCCGGGTGGTGATTCATCTTCCCGTCTCGTTTCCGTTTCTGCGGAGCTTCCGCAAGATCGCCCTGGCTTTCGGCGCCTTGAGCGGATAGCCTGCCGGCTCTTCCCGGAACATTCGCTAGAGTATTGAACCTCCCAGAGACTGCCCATACCTGCCACTTTCAAGGGATATCCGGCTCAAGCGGTTGTTCCTCAGGCCAAAGGCCCTTCCATCACTGCCTGACGCACCTGTGCTGCGATTCTTGAGCGGTCTTCGAGACTGCAACCGGCGGTGGAAACAGGCTCGTGGATGGCGATTCGAACCGGCCCCGGATGGATACTGAAATCCCCCGGGCGCATAATTTTGTTAGCGCCTGAAACCGAGATCGGAACAATGGGCACGCCCGCTTTGATCGCCATCACAAAGACGCCTTTTTTGAAGGGCTGCACGCGTCCCGTTCTGCTCCGCGTGCCCTCCGGAAACACCAGGAACGAATGTCCTGTCTTCAGGGCAGCAACCGCCTCTTCGACCGCGGCAAATGCTCGTTCACGATGCCTCCGGTCCACAGGTATAAAACCCCTCATCCGCATCCCCGTGCCCAGGAGTGGAACACGGAAGAATTCCTTCTTTGCCATGACCAGAACAGGTGGAAGGATGGCGGCTACGGCCGGCGGATCACAGTTGCTCTGGTGGTTGGGCATATAAACCACAGCCTTTCCAGCCGGAATGTTTTCGCTGCCCGTGACGGTTATTCTGACTCCGGCCATAAACAAGGCAGTCTTCGCCCCGAAAATGCCAACGCCGTAGAGAGTGTCGGTGTTTCCTGTGATGGCGCTCCAAAGGAGCAAGGGCGGGCCAAGAATCAGCAGGTACAAAACAATGACGGCGTACACAAGGAATGTTCTGACCATCAGTTTCCCGCCACCGTTCCTTTAGCCGCTTCACCCTTCAGCCAGCCGCTGCGGACCGCCAGTTGAGCGCGCGTGGGGTTCGGCAATTCTTCCACCCGATAGATCGCCGCATTCCTGGATCCCAGCAGAAACCCGATCTCAAGAACCTTTGCTCCACGCTGAACTGTGAACCTGACCTTCTGGCCGGGCTTGAGGTAAACCAGTTCTCGTTCGGGCGTCACCGGGAGCACAACGCCGTTCATTTCGAGAAGGACGTCCCCGGACTGAATTCCCGCTTTCTGTGCAGGACTGCCGGGATCAACCGACTCCACGTGAATAGGTCCCATGAAACCCTGGATCGACTGAAATCCCAAGTCAGGCACTACTCTTGTTTCCCTCTTCAACCCCAACCCCGCATAGGCAAGATATTTTGCATAATCAAGATCGCCGGTCCCATCAATGCATTTGCGAAAGAACTCTTTGGTGGGAAATCGCGGCGCAAGGTGAGAAATGGTGTTTTCGAGGTCGGCATCCGTAAAGAAGCGGCCGCGCTTCGCAAATTCATTGTTAAGTCCCCGCATCAGGTCATCCAGGCTGTGCTGATTACCACTTGCATGGCGGATTCCGAGATCCAGCAGATAGCCCAGCAACTCTCCCTTGTTGTAGTAGGAAATGCTTCGTTCCGGCCGCGAGTAATCAGGATATTTCTCAAGCCAGGCTTCTCGTCCCGATTCTGCGGCGCTCTCGAACTGCCTCGCCGGTCGTGACCTGAGCTGGTTGATCTCCTCAGCAAGGTGCGCATAGAACTGCCTCTTGTGGATCAGTCCGGAACGCAGCAGCACAAGTTCCGCATACATGCTGGTGACACCTTCAGAAAACCACAGGTCGCTTGTATCGTTCCCATGGATATAATCGATGGGTTCGAGACCCTGAGGGCGGATGCGCTTCACATTCCAGAGATGGAAAAACTCGTGTGCGGAAATACCTTCGAGAGTTTCCAGGCCCGCGCGCATATCGGCGGCCGGGATACTGATCGCCGTGCCGTTCCGGTGTTCCATTCCACCGCTGCCCTTCGGCGGGAAAGAAGAACATGAAGGTGTATCGCTTGAACGGAAGGTCCTGCATCAGGTCTGTTTCAGTGGCCGTAATGTTTTTGAGCACTCCAATCAGGCGCTCCGGCGAATAGAGATTCTGTTCTCCATCAACCACAATGCGGTACGTCGCGCCCTTCTGAACATAGTCGTACTGCTGAAACTTTCCTGCTTCGGCGGGACTATCCACCAGACGGTCGTAGTCCGGAGCCTGGTATTCGCCCGGTCCAGGGCCGTCATCCAGCATCGTCACCAGGTTCCAGCCCTTGGGCAGCAGGAATTGGACGCGTACGGGACGCTTTCGCTCCTGCGGCAGATAAAACAACAGCAGCGCAAAATTCAGGAACGCGTGGCGGCTGTCGAGAATTGCCGAGAAAACATCGTCCCTGTTTGCATAGACCTCGTAGTGGAGCTCCAGGTCAGAGCACCGGTCTTCGCTCGCCCACGTATTGATGTCCACTCGACGCAGGGGCGCCGCCCGACCGCGACACTCGGCTTGAACATCCTGCACGCTGCGAACAAAGTCACGAATCTGATAGAGGTTGTTCCACGCGGGGATTTGAAATTCGGTTCCCGGACCAACCTGCGGCACCTTCATGGTGACGCTGACCAGATGCGAGGCCGGCTTTCTCAAATCCAGCAGGTATCGGATCGGAGGGTTTTGTGCCAGTCCGATGGCCGTTCCGGATATCAACAGATCGAACGCGGCCAGGACGGCACATATGGCCAGCTGCCATCGGACCCATCCAAACATTGTTTTGAACGAACGCTTCATTCGCCGGTTCTGGAGACTCTGCAAACCCATTGGACTGTTACGAGATCTATACTCTACGACGGTTCCTGCTTCGAAGGGAAGTCCACCCGTACAGAGCAGCGCCGCAGCAGACGGTCAGCAGCCCCAGAAAAGATTCTCTGGGACGAAGCTGAACGGTTGAAATCAACATGCCGCAACTGGCCACCAGAAAGACAGCAGGCACAAGGGGAAAGAAGCGGTCAACCGCAGGAAGCTTTCGCCAGTTGGGACGCTTTCGGAGTTTGAAGATTCCGGCCGTTGCCAGCGCCGCAAAAAGGACCAGCATGAATCCAATGTAATAGATGAGCTCCTCGAAGGTTCCCGTGAAGATCAAGGCAGCCGTGGTGGCTGTCTGGAACAGGATCGCAATCACCGGGGTATGGAATCGCGGGTGAACTCGCGCCGCCGACGCAAAAAAGCAGCCGTCCTGGGCCATGGCGTAGTAGACGCGTGGCCCCACTATAACCATGGCGCTGATGCATGAAAGCAGCGCCGCTGCCATCATCCCGCTGAAGATTGCGCCACCGCGTCCTACAAACAGCACCCGCGCAGCTTCGGACCCGACCGGAAGAACTCCCTTCAACTTTTCGAGCGGCAGCGCATAGATGAAGGCAACATTGCATGCAATGTAAAGCACGATCACCAGAAGTGTTCCGCCAACCAGGGCCAAAGGCAGAGAACGTTGGGGAGACTTCATCTCTTCCGCTACATAGGTTGCCGCATTCCAGCCGCTGTAGGCGAACATGACGAAGGTGAGCGAGACGGCAAACTGCAACGCAAGGTCGTGGGGAGAAGTCCTCACAGCAGGCTGCGCAAAATGGTGCCAGTTTCCATGTCCGATGATGAAAGCCAGCACCAGAAAGGAGCACAGGACTCCGATCTTCAGCAAGGTCAACACATTTTGAAGGTTGGCAGCCAAGCGCAAACCCAGGATATTGACCACCGCAAACAGGGCGATGACACCCACCGCGAGGATCTGCCCGTTACCCAGATGTATCCATCCGACACCCGAACGCAGAAGCGCACCGGGAGAGGACGGAGAAAGTGAAGGGGAAAAATAGCTGAGGTAAGCGGCAAAAGCCAGGCCGCCGGCGGCAATCGGCGCGGAAAAACCCGCGAAAAAGGAGACCCATCCGCTTACGAATCCCCACACCGGCCCCCAGGCTTCACGCAGGTAGACGTATTCACCGCCCGAACGGGGGAGATTGATGCCCAGTTCGGCGTAAACCAGACACCCGGCCAGGGCGACAATCCCGCCCACAACCCATATCGCAAGAACCAGTGAACTGCGACCCAGATCCGCCGCCAGGAATCCTGTGGTCGTGAAGATGCCGGTGCCAATCATATTCGCCACCACAAGGGCCATGGCGCTGAAAGTGGTCAACTCCCGTTTGAGCGATGGCGGCATCAGAGGATCAAATCCCGGCGAAGGGTCCTTTCAAGGGTGGCGCTGCACGGGTTTCCCGGTGCTTCGCCTGGCAGGTTCCAGACAGCCTGCTAACGCGTGGAAGGTGCAAAATATGGCTTCCAGAAAATGGCCGCCAGTCCCTGGATTATCGCCTATTGCGGCGAATAATAAACTCCATCCGAAATCAATTCTGCCGGACCGGAAAGAAGCACCTCCTTCCCTTCGGCCCATGCGACTTCAAGCGTCCCGGCCAGGGTCCGGACCTTGACCGTCCGTCCCGTAAAACCGTTCAAGATGCAAGCCACAACCGCCCCACAGGAACCGGTTCCGGAAGACAGGGTCTTCCCCACCCCTCTTTCCCAATAGCGGACTTCAATCTCCCTTTTTGAAATGATCCGGACGAATTCCACGTTGGTTCTGTTCGGAAACAACGGGCTGCGCTCGATCTCGCGGCCAACATCCTCCCACTGGATGCACGAAAAATTCTCCACAAAAATCGAGCAGTGCGGATTGCCCATCGAAGTAACCGTTGCCGCCAGAACCCCGTGAGCCGTACCCACCGGAAAACCTACAACCGGGGAAGGATGCATCCCTGCAACAAAGGGAATCTTTTCCGGCTCAAGAATGGGTCTGCCCATGTGGACCCGGAAGTTCCATTTTCCATGCTTCGTCTGCGTTTTCGCTGACAACGATTCCAGGATCTTGACGCCGGATGCTGTTTCAACCCGCAAGGTGCGCCTCCGGGCGTTCTTTCGCATCATGAATGCTCCGGCACAGCGGATTCCATTGCCGGACATCTCGGCTTCGCCCCCATCCGCGTTAAAAAAGCGAACTCGTGCGTGGTTCCTCATGCTGTGCGGTTTCAGAACCAGAAGAAGTCCATCCGCACCGACCCCGGTATGCCGCTCGCAGATCGACTTCGCAAGCGGACCGAGATCTCCGGTGATCGTGCGGTTGCTGGTGACAAGAAAGTCGTTGCCCAGCCCGTGGAATTTTGTGTAGATGACTCTTGAAGTTTTGGGCATTGTTTACGTTCCGCCTGTCAATTGAGATCGTGTTGTGTGTACCAGCATCGCGTTCAGGCACGGGTTATTCTTCCTTTCGCCGGTAGATCGTGATGCTCTGCTGCTGGGGGAAATTCCTGTGATACACCGGAACAAAATCGTTAAAAGCGCCCGGATAGGCCCGCATCAGAATGTCAACCGGGTCACCCTCGCCGCTGACAATCCATTCCACCAGTTTTTGCGCGCCATTGGGAAGTTTCCGCCAGCAACTCCGATTGGACCCGCTCAGGATATTTCTGAAGTGAATATTGAGAGTTGGAGCCACACACGGCCACTCACCGGGCTGCATCAGGATTCTCTGCCCGTCGTAATGGCTCCTGAAGAATGCCATGAGCGCCTGGTCTGGCTGAGTATTGCAGGGCGTGTTGAGAATACCCTCCCTTACTACGGGCAGTTTGCGTGCTCCCCCGGCCAGCATCCAGACGCTCTGCGCTCCCAAAACGGCCAGACAGACCACCAATATTCCCCTCCGAAAACCCCGCGACAGGGTTGGCGAAATCACAAAGGATGCAAGAAGCGCGATCCCCGGCAGCATTTCAATTCCGTAACGGAGATTGTAATACGAATGCGGAAAGTAAGTGGGAACGTAAAGCGCTACGGCAGCACCGGCCATCGCCTGAATATAAAACGGAAACAGCACGAGCAACAGCAAGGTGGCTGCACGCCTTGTGCGAAAGCGCCGTTCAAGCACCCACATCATCAGCCCGAGAGCAGCGAGCACAAGCAGCCAGGGCCCCAGAATGAGCTTCAGGTCTTCAACGTAATAGCGTGCCGAAAGCAGGATGCTGCCGTCCGTTGGATAGCGAAAAGCCGTGGTTGCCACCTGGTGGGCGTAGATGGCCTGCGCCGAATTGGGCCCGTTGTAGAATTCGAGCGGATTACCGGCCCTAATGGCGTCGTGCAGCATCCATAGGGCCGGACCCAGCCCCGCGATCACAGAAAAAAGCGCGGCACGGCGAAGGCGCACCCTCCACAACTCTTTTCGCCCCAGCATGACAAACAGTGCAGCGAAGGGCAGGAAGTACCACCCCGAATAGCGAGTCAAGGTGCCGAAGAATGCCGCAAACGCCGCTGCAACCACCCAGCGCGCCCCGCCGATCATCTGGTAACGGAACAAAGCATAGACGGCAACCACGACCCACATGATAGCGAGTGGTTCCGTCATAGGCGTGCTGGCCAGGTAAAACATGCTGGGGCACAACAGAAATGCAGTTAACGTGACAATAGCCGCAGCTAGGCATCTGTTCATTTCCAGCGCCAGCCGGAACAGAAACCACGCACTTACCGCAAAGGCTGCCGTTGCAATCAGGCTGCCGGCCAAACCCGTCCGCCACAAGTGATCGCTGGTGGCCGGGAGCGCAGCCAGTAAATGGAACAGGGGCAACCACACGTTGCCAATCTCCGGATAGCCGGGCGTCAGGGAATCAAAGAGCCGCCGGGCTGCGGCCATGTGCGCAAAGGTGTCCCCGTAAAGTTGGGTGAATCCGCGGGTGTAGAAGAAATAGAGGCTGCCCGAGGCCACTACGAGAATGGCAGCCCAGACGGCAATCGATGTTCCGGCAGGGAGGACTGGATACGGCTGAAACGGTGTGGAATCGGCGTCAGGCCGGTCAGACATCAAATCGAGTCAGTTGCGCAAATTCGCGCACGCGTGCTTCAATTTCCTGAGGCGTCAGCCCCAGGAGTCGTTTGAGGCCAAATTCTTCAACCGCAAAACTTGCCATGACAGAACCATACACGATGGCGCGGCGCAGATTGATTTCAGACAGATCACCCGTTTGGGCAAGGTGACCCATGAACCCTCCGGCAAATGTGTCGCCTGCGCCTGTGGGGTCCTTGAATTCTTCCAGCATGAAGGCAGGCGCTGAAAATACGGAACCGTTGTTAAACAGAGTGACGCCGTGTTCACCGCGCTTGATCACAAGGATTTCGGGCCCCATCTTCTGGATTTCTCGAGCGGCCTTGCGAAGGTTCTGGCACCCCGAAAGCATACGGGCTTCACCTTCATTAATCACCAGCGCATGTACCTCGCGCAGTGTCGCCTTCAAATCATTAAGGCTGCCTTCAATCCAGTAGTTCATGGAGTCGCAGGCGACCAACTGAGCCTTGGGAAGCTGGCGGCGAACGTGGAGTTGCAGCCTCGGATCGATGTTGCCGAGAAAAACGAACTCGGTCGATGAATCAGCCGTTGGAACTTTGGGAGTGAAATTCTGAAACACGTTCAGCTGAACGTCGAGGGTTTTGGCATCATTCATGTCGCCCACATACTCGCCCTTCCAGCTAAAGGTTTTACCCGGAGCGCGTTCGAGGCCCGTGGTTTCGATTGAGCGGAGCCGGAAGACCTCAAGGTGTTCATCACCGAAGTCATCGCCGACCACAGCAACTACCTTAACGGGACCAAACCAGCTTGCCGCAACGGAGAAAAAACTTGCTGATCCTCCGAGAATGCCCTTCACTTCCCCGTGGGGCGTCCGGATTGAATCAAATGCTACAGAACCAACAACCAAAAGAGACATAAGGGCTTGCCTTTCCCTCCCGACTTGCGAATGGGGTATATCCACTTCAGTTTACTTGAGATATTTCCCAACGAGCAACCCCAGACGCTTCTTTGCCTGGGGAGATATCTTTCGACGGTCAGTAATGATCGCGTGCGCAAGCGCCGACCCGCACCTGCAGTTACGCTTTTTGGGCAGGCCACGGACACTAGTTCGCAGGATCTTTTGGGCATTCTCCACGTTGCGATTGAGAAAATCGATGATCTGATTGACGGTGACGGCCTCGTGATCGGGATGCCAGCAATCGTAATCCGTTACCATTGCCAGAGTCGCATAGCAAATTTCGGCTTCGCGGGCAAGCTTGGCTTCCTGAAGGTTTGTCATGCCGATGATGTCCATGCCCCAGCTGCGGTAGGCGTTCGATTCCGCCTTGGTGGAAAACGCAGGACCTTCCATGCAGACGTACGTTCCACCCCGGTGGACGTTAACCTTTGCGTCCGTGCAGGCCGCCTCCAGGGCGTCCACAACAGCCGGACACATGGGGTCGGAAAAACCAACGTGGGCAACAATGCCGCCGCCGAAAAAGGTTGAGATGCGCCCCCTCGTGCGGTCAAAGAATTGCAGCGGGAGCGCCATGTCCATCGGGCGATAGTCTTCCCGCAACGAGCCGACGGCGCTGACAGAAAGGATGCGTTCCACCCCCAGTTTCTTCATCGCATAAATGTTGGCTCGGAAGTTGATTTCCGATGGGGTCAGCAGGTGTCCCCGTCCATGGCGGGCGAGAAATGCAACGCGCCGACCCTCGAGAGTTCCGACGCGGAAAGCATCCGAGGGCTTGCCGAACGGCGTCCCCACGCGCACCCATTTGGCGCCGCTGAGGCCTTCCATCTGATAAAGTCCACTTCCGCCAATAATCCCGATCTCTGCTTGAGCCACTATTCATCCTCCACTTTTCGCACTTTGTATCAGGTCGCCGTAACCGGCTGGAATTCCAACTTGCCTTCCGTCGCTTCCAGCACTCCCCAGGGAACTTCAGCATCATGCGGAAAAACAATAAGATCGTGATGGTCCGCCAGTTGAGGCAGCAGGCGCTTTTTTGAAGCCAGAGTATCCATCGGATAAAGATCAAACGCCATGATCCACGGAAGCGGAAGGTGCGCTCTCGTGGGGACAAGGTCTGAAATAAAGCACGCGCGCTGACCTTCCGATTCAATCCACACGCACTGCATGTCGCGGACGTGTCCGGGCGCTAGCTCCACCCGGATTCCGGGAACGATTTTGCGTGCACCTTCAACAAACACTGTCTGCGGCTCCGCCGGAGTAAACCACTCTTCCAGATAACTCGCCCGGTCCCGTTCACTGGGGTGCAGGGCGTGTTCCCATTCCGCCCGTTGCATGAAATAGCGCGCCTTCGGAAACGTCGGAATAAATTGCGATCCTTCGCGCCGGGTGTTCCAGCCGCAATGGTCAAAGTGAAGATGGGTGTTGATCACAACGTCAATATCGTCCAGACCCAGTCCGTGGCGCGAAAGCTCGTCCGGAAGGCGCGAGGAATGATCGATGCTGTAAATCTCAGCGTGCCTGGCGTCGAACTTTTCTCCAATGCCCGTTTCAATCAGAACGTTGTATTTACCCGTCCGGACCAGAAGGCACGTCAGCCCCAGACGCACACGGTTGCGTTCGTCAGCGGGCAGCCTCTTTTCCCACAAGGGCTTGGGCACCACACCAAACATTTGGCCGCCATCCAGACCGAAGGTTCCGTCCGACAAGGCGTGAATCTCAAACGCTCCAAGCTTCATTTACTTTCCTGCTCCTGATGTGGAGATGCCTGCCTGGAGTCGCACTCCTCCAGCAGTTCAATCAGAACGCTGGCCGTGCTTGACGGGTGCAGAAAGGCAACCGATTCTCCTCCTGCACCCACGCGCGGAGTGCTGTCGATCAGATTGACGCCATCCTGCCCAAGGTCACCCAGCGTCTTCTGTAAATTGTCAACCGTCAACGCCAGGTGATGGATGCCCGGCCCACGCTTGCCGATAAAGCGCGCGATCGGCGAATCGGCCGAACTGGCCTCCAACAGCTCAATGCGGCTTTCCCCCACCTGAAAGACTGCGACACGCACTTTCTGATCTTCAACTTCTTCCGTCTTATCAGGCGGGCGGCCCAACAACAATTCAAACACCGGCACCGCTTTCTCGAGGGACTCCACGGCAATACCCAGATGGTGAATTCGCATTCTCTAACCCTGTAACTGAAGCTTCCCGATGTTTCTCCCCGGAAATTCAATCGCGCTTCAATCCGCTGCACTCTGATCGGGCCAGTCAGGTGCGTACGGAGCCCACACCCGACACTTCCATCATTTCTTCCACGATCGAATGCGGGTCACGTCGGCGCGCCAGAATATCCTCAACGTAGTCACCGATCCGCTTCGGGTCCATCTGCTGCTGAGCAACTCTTTCAAACAGGCTCTGCCGCAGAAGTTCCAGTAGTTGCAAGCGGGTGTTCTCACGCCGGCGATTCAGTCCGGCAGAACTCTGTTCAGTCGCGGCTCGAAACATTTCCAACTCTTCGCACAGTTCTGATATTCCTTCCGCCGTCGTCGCTGTCGTTTTAAGAACAGGAGGCCGCCATTCATTCCGCCCCTCACCCACGGAAAGCAGGACGTCCAACTGTCGCTCCAGGCGTTCGGCTCCGGGCTGGTCAGCCTTGTTAATCACGAAAATGTCCGCGATTTCCATCACGCCAGCCTTGAAGGCCTGGACGTCATCGCCCATGCCCGGCACCAGAAGAACCACCGTGGCATCGGCCAGCCGAACGATTTCCACTTCGTCCTGGCCCACGCCCACCGTTTCCACAAACACTACATCGCACCCCGCCGCATCCAAGATGAGCGCCACGTCGCGCGCTGCGGGCGCGAGACCGCCCAACTGCCCACGAGTGGCCATGCTGCGAATGTAGGTCCCTTCATCCGTTGAAAGCGCCTGCATTCGAATGCGGTCACCCAGTATAGCTCCGCCAGAAAATGGACTGGTGGGGTCAACCGCAATGATCCCTACTCGCTTTCCCAGGCGGCGGTATTCCGTGGCCACCTTTTCGAGCAGCGTACTCTTCCCTGCCCCCGGCGCCCCGGTTATGCCAATCGTGTACGCCTTACCAGCTTTGTGGAAAAGCGCCCTGAGCAGAGCGCCACTCGAAGGGTCTTTGCTTTCAACGGAAGAAATGGCCTTAGCCATGGCAAGACGATCGCCTGCACAGACCTTCTCGACCCACTGTTCAACAGAATCGCCCATCAAGTCATCACAGATCGCCCTCGAAAGCGGAACCGCCACCTCTACCTGCCCAGCGATTCACGGGCGATCACCAGTCGCTGAATTTCGCTGGTACCCTCCCCGATGGTACACAGCTTGACGTCCCGGTAAAACTTTTCCACGGGGTAGTCCTTGATAAAACCGTATCCACCGTGAATCTGGACCGCTTCGCCTGCAACCCGAACCGCAACCTCGCTGGCAAACAATTTAGCGATGGAACTCTCGCGCGTCACCCTTTTCCCCTGTGTCGCCAAGGCAGCGGCACGCCACGTCAGCAGCCTGGCAGCGTCAATTTCGGTCGCCATATCCGCCAGCTTGAACCGGATGGCCTGAAAGCTGGCAATGGGCCGTCCAAATTGCTCACGTTCACGCGAATGCTTGAGCGACGCTTCAAACGCCCCTTGCGCCATGCCAACCGAAAGCGCCGCAATGGAAATCCGCCCCCCGTCCAGAACTCTCAGGCTGTCAATGAATCCCTGGCCTTCTTCGCCCAGACAGTTCTCTCTGGGAATTCGACAATCTTCGAAGACAATCTCTCCGGTGTTGCTTGCCCGCATACCAAGCTTGTCTTCTGTTTTGCCGGGCCGAAAGCCCGGAGTTCCCTTTTCAACGATAAACGCCGATATGCCGTGCTTGCCCTTCGTTTTGTCAGTAACAGCCATGGCCACGCAGATATCGGCGTAATGGCTGTTAGTCGTAAATGTTTTCGAACCGTTTAGTACCCAGGCATTACCTTCAAAGCGCGCGGTTGTTCGCGTCCCGCCAGCATCAGATCCTGCCCCGGGCTCGGTCAGGCTCCAGCATCCCAGCTTTTCACCCTGTGCCAGAGGGCCCAGGAACTTCTTTTTCTGCTTCTCGCTCCCGGCCAGCAGGATGTGATTGGTGCAAAGTGAATTGTGTGCAGCCACTACCAGGGCTACGGAGCCATCGACTCTTGCAAGCTCCTCAATTGCAATAACATAAGGAATGTATCCCAATCCCGACCCGCCGTATTCAGCAGGCACCGTTACGCCCATCAATCCCAGCTCGGCAAGGGTTGGCAACAGCTCAACTGGAAAATGCTCAGACGCGTCCCACTCGCGAACGTGTGGACGAATTTCCCGTTCTGCAAACGCCCGCACTGTGTCCCGAATCCCGCGTTCCTCGTCGGTCAGTTCGAAATCCAGCGCCCACCTCCATCGACATCCTTCTGAACATCTGTATCACGCATATTCTAACATGCTTAAGTCTGCGAGGTGCTGCAGCTCTCGGGCCCAATTCCATTCCAGCGCGAGGGCCGCAGGCATGATTTTCCGTGCTACCATTGACTCAAAGGCCATGCATACGCGCTCCCAGTTCGCCCTTTTCCTTGCGCTCGCCCTGGCTGGCAATGCCTATGGCTTGCCCAAATGGTTCCAACGAAAGGAGCACGGAAAGAATGATACGTCGGCAACTGTTTCCGTCGTTTCAGGAATCGACAAGTGCAAAGTGGATGTTGATGGAAAAGAGTCGGGAATCACCGGCAGCGACGGAGTCCTGATGGTGAAGGGCGTGGAACCGGGAGACCATTATGTCCACGTGCAATGCCCGGATCAACGGGAAACGTCCTATTTTATTTCCCCGGCCCCAGGACATCAAATGGAGGTGGACGCACGGGGGGCCGCTGCCAATTCGCAGGTCACAGATTCCTCGCCCATCAACCCCGCCGCTTCAGAAATGGAATTGCGGCATATGGTGTCTGAAGCTGATCAACTACGCTCAGGTGGAAAATTCAAAGAGGCGGTCGAACTCCTTCGCAAAGCCACAATGCTTGACCCGAGGAACGGCGACTTGCACCGCGAACTAGGAATTACCTTTCTCATGTTCCACGATTGGGAAGGCGCGCGTATAGAAATGCTGGAGGCCGTTCGCCGTGAACCTGAAAGTGTCGACGCGCACAGCGGGCTGGCATATGCCCTCGAGAAACTTGGGAATCTGGACGGGGCACTCAAGCAGTACCAGATTTGCACGCAGATGGATCCCCACGACACCTCATACCGGGACCACTACGTCCAGGTCCTGGGCCAGCTTTATTCCCAGAAAGCGCAAAAGAAGCACTGACACATCTCAGGGTCTCCTGATCCCGAAGAAAGTGAGGGCCCGACTCAACCAGGGCGTGTTCTGTTCACCCCCTTGCCGAACCTTTCGCAACGGCGAGAACCTCCCGCAACCCACTGAGCGCGCGCTCACAACCGGCGCGGTTAACGTCAAAATGCGTCACTAAGCGGATGGTTGTGGGGCCTGTGCCGTTCGCCAGCACGCCCTGGGCGGCAAGGCGCTTTGAAACCTCGTGAGCAGTGAGGCCGCTGTCTGACACGTCAAAGAACAGAATGTTCGTCTTAACCTTGGCCGGATCCATTTTCACTCCGGGGATTTCTGCCAGTCCCTCTGCCAGGAACCTGGCATTTTCATGATCAACATGTAAACGCTGCGGGCTTTCTTCCAGTGCCACAAGCCCTGCGGCTGCCAGGATTCCCGCCTGTCGCATCCCCCCACCCAGCATCTTGCGGACGAGCCGCGCCTCTTCAATGAAGCCCTTGCTGCCTACAAGCATCGACCCCACCGGCGCTCCCAATCCTTTCGAGAGGCAAAACATGATGGAATCGAATTTGCGTGTCAGATCAATCACCGAACGTCCGGTCGCTACGCTGGCGTTAAAGATCCTTGCCCCGTCCAGGTGAATTGAAAGCCCGAGCTGATGTGCACGGTCACAGATTTCGTCGGAGACAGCCAGGGGATAAACAGACCCGCCTGCAATGTTCGACGTGTTCTCAAGTTCGATCAAACCCGTGACGGAGTGATGGTCACTGCGGCCGCGGATGAGAGGCTCAATCTGCTCCCAGCTCATGATGCCGTCATCGGCAAAAAGCGTCCTCAGGACAACGCCTGAAAAGACGCCCGGCATGCCCATCTCATAATTATAGATGTGCGAGCGCGCCTCACAGATGACTTCCTGACCGGGCCGCGTGTGGACCTTGAGAGCCGCCTGGTTCCCCATCGTACCTGATGGAACAAGAAGAGCGGCTTCGCGGTCGAACATTTCCGCCGCGCGATCCTGAAGACGATTCACCGTCGGGTCTTCGCGATAAACGTCGTCGCCCACTTCGGCCTCTGCCATGGCACGACGCATTTCCGGTGTCGGGCGGGTCACCGTATCACTGCGCAGGTCGATGATTGAATGAGCCATATAAAAATCTCCACTCCCGTTCTTATCGGGGTCTAGACACCGATAAATTCCTGGAAAACTTCGTTTGAAATCAAAAGCGCTTTTCCCGCCAGGCGCACACGGCCATTCTGCCACTCAAGCCAGCCATCTCGTTGCAAAGATTCGATCTTTAACGCCCACCGTTCAACCCGCTCCGGGCCCCAGCGGCGGCCGGCTTCCGCAAGATTTATCCCTTGCATCTGGCGCAGACCGAGGAAGAAGAACTCTTCCATCTGCGCGTCAGGAGTGAGGCGGCGCTGGTCGAAGATGGGCGATTCGCCATGCTCCAGGCGGCTTTGGTATTCCTCCACCGACACAGCATTCTCCCACCGAAACCGCCCGTCGGAAGAGTGGGCGCCGGCCCCCAGGCCCACGTATGGCTCCAACTGCCAGTACTTGCGGTTATGGACCGACTCCCGGCCCGGAAGCGCGAAATTCGAAATCTCATACTGGATGTAACCCGCTTCTCGCAGCAGCTCGCGCGCACGCTCGTACGCATCCGCCATGAAATCGTCGTCCGGTATCGCATCAGCATGATATCGAATGCCGTGCCGCAGGGCCTCGCTGCCCAGTCGGCTTTTTTCGTCGATTTCGAAGAGATAGACCGAAATATGCTCGGGCCGCAGTGCGATCACCGACAGCAAGGAGGCGCGCCACGATGCCTCCGTCTGGTGTGGCAGTCCGGCGATCAAATCCAGGCTGATGTTCGTAAAGCCCAACCGGCGGGCCGTTCGAACCGTTACCCGTGTGTCCTCAGCCGAGTGCAACCTTCCCACGGAGCGAAGC
The DNA here is from genome assembly GCA_963783155.1 of uncultured Acidobacteriota bacterium. Classification (GTDB taxonomy): domain Bacteria; phylum Acidobacteriota; class Terriglobia; order UBA7540; family UBA7540; genus SCRD01. The sequence continues at coordinate 139,812 of CAWANC010000007.1, forward strand.
TCTGCATCATCAAAAGATTGGGCGCCAAAACTGAGGCGATTGATACCAAGCGCCAGCGCATGCTTTAGAAAGTTTTCGTCGGCTGATCCCGGCGTGACCTCCATCGTAAATTCGACGTCCGAAGCAAACCGGAACCGACGGTGAAGGTCCGCACCAATCCTTTCGATGCGATCGCTCTCTAGCAGCGATGGCGTTCCACCACCGACATAAACCGTGTCGACCGGAATCTCAAACGGGTTCGCTGCCAACGCAGCTGACTTGTAATACTCGGGGAGACGATTAATTTCTTCGGCGAGGGCCCGGCAATAGCGGTCGTAAACGTCTACACGCGCGACGCGTGAACTGAAATTACAGAAGCTGCACTTCGAGGCACAGAAAGGAACCTGGATGTAGAGTCCCAGTGTTTCCATGGCTAATCCGTAACGAGTTTCACGTGAAGATCACGGCGGCGCGGCCCATCAAACTCACAGAAGTAAACTCCCTGCCAGCGCCCCAGCAGCAGCCGGCGGTTTTCAATCAGCAGCGTCCTGGTGGCGCCCATGAGCGTTGCTTTCAGATGCGAATCGCAGTTGCCGTCGTTGTGATGATAATCAGCGTTGGGAGGAACAAGGTTTTTCAGGAAATCCGCAATATCCTGGCGCAAGCCGGGGTCATAATTTTCGTTAATCAGAATTGCCGCACTGGTATGCGGGACGAAGACATGGCATTGTCCGCTTTCAATTCCGGACTTCTCAATCAACTGTTCAATCTGCCTGGTGACGTCCTTAAACTCCACGCGGGAGTTCGTTTCAATATGAAGCGTGTGGCGCTGATTTTTCGGTTTGTCCGGGGTGGTGGCCTTCGCTGCCTGTTCAGACATCATCTTCTCCTCTGTGAACTCTCTCGAAATCTCAGGAGTCGAGAAGACTTTCAACCCAGTATAGCAAAGGGATTTTAAGTCTTCCCGGCTTGATGGGGTCACAAACTTCCCGTTGGAAGAAGCCCTCGTAAACCTCAGAAGCTCATGATGTAATGACCTGAAGAATCGGCTGGAATCTGCTCAAGCAGTTTCTCCAGCAAACCGTAACCCGCACGGCCCAGGAAGTATGCGCCGCCCACCAGGCGCTCCTGCAAATCCTTTTCGGGCATGATGGCGCCAAGAAGGGCCTGTTCGTGGCGACCCAGGACCTCTGAGCGTTTCAGTGTAGATCGGGTCAACTTGCCTTTCAGCCTCTCAACCTGATACTGGATCTTTTCTTCCGTATGGTTCAGGGCATCCACCAGAGTCGGGTCCAGAACCTCGATGTCTTTTCTCAGCCGCGCCAGCAGCGCCGCGAGGTCACGTTCCGTCTGGTCAAATCGCTCCGACCATCCCTCCGCAAAAGCGGTGGAGGCAATGCGCTGGGTGAGATGCTCTTTGCCCTGCCAGATGTCATCCACTCCGACCTGGTATTTCTCCATCCAGCGCTCAATGCGACGGTCAACCAGCGTGAAACCGCATCGAGGCAGTACCGCGGGCATGGGCCTGCCCAACATAGAATAGAGCACCTGCGACTGCCCAAGATAGGCGAGTTCGGAGGGTCCGGCAACGTAAACAATGGTGGGCAGCAAGATGTCCTGCACAACGGGCCGCAGCAGCACATTGGAAGAGAAATTCAGCGGCTGTGCGCTGATCTCAGACTCCAGTTCTTCAAGCGAGGCGCTAGGGTCCTCGCCAACCGTGAATCTTTCGCTGTCGGCGCCGGAACTGTGTACCGGCAGCCGGTTCCCCTCCCGCTCAGCAAATAGCATTGTCGAATCTTCCCCGATGTGAACCTGTGCGTGGTAACCCGCCTTGATGAGCTCACCCGAGCGCTCCTGAAGCCGCGAGCGCAAGTCCGCAGCCTGCGACAACACTCTTTGATAGATGGGAGCGGAAAGACGGTGGACAGACTCATCCAGCGGGTCAAGAAGCACAACCCCCCAGCGGCCGAAAAGGCGCGTCAGGAATTTCGCGAAAGATTGCGACCATGTAACTCCGGGCTGATACGAGAAGCGAAGATCCTTGATCAACTGCTCGCGGTCATCACCCGCCGGCAGCAGGGATTCAAGTTGGTCGATCTGACCCGTAATGCCTTCTGTCAGTTTCACCCGGCCGACGGGTGATTGGGGAACGGGCCGTTCGCCCGGGTCGTGCAGATGGACCAACTCGTAGTGGTCGTTCAGGGCATAGGTCCGGGCCACTTCATCCAGGTCGTGATCTTCACTGGCCAGCCAGAACACGGGTACGGTTTTCAGCCCACGTTCCCTGAGCGACTGTGACAATCGTACTGCCGTCAAAGCCTTGTACAGGGTAAATGCCGGACCGGAAAAAAGCCCAACCTGCTGGCCGGTAACCACCGCATAGGTGTCCGGATCGACGAGGCTGCGGATATTCTCCATCGTTTGCTCGCCCGCCCCGAAATCCCTGTTCTGCCTCAACAAAATCTCAACCAGGGAATTGCGGTCGATTGAAGCACTTTGAAGCTGCGGCTTCAGCCGATCATAAGTTTCGGGAAGAAAAGGAGAGCCGTTATAGAAGCGAGAAACGTTTCCGTACCGTTCCAGGTAGTCAACCAGCAGCTTGCTGGATTTCGGAACTTGAGAATGCTGCAGCATCATACAATCCATAATATTTCCATGCTACACTGCGGCGCAAAATGCAACAACACCCAGGCCGCACCTGCAGCAACTCTTTAATCGATGCTGGAATGGGGGCTTACGATTCTAATTGGAGTTGAAGCTTCAGGTGGAACGACTCCGGTTCAGGCGAATGCCAACCTTCCTGAGAGCGGCAGCCACCTTCCGTTCTTCGGCGGGGCGCAGCAGTTGCAGAGGGCTGCGCGGTTTCCCACCCTTGTAACCGCACAAGTCTAGCGCACATTTAATCCCGGGAATTCCGGCGCGAACATTCACTTCCTGCACCAGGGGAACGATTCGCTGCTGCAGTTTGCGCGCCGTGTCAAGATCGCCCTGGAGGTAAAGCCTGTAAATCTCAAGGCAAAGGTCGGGAATGTAGTTTGCGGGACCCAGCACTGCACCAGCGGCCCCTGCCTGGAAGGCCTCTAGCATAATCAAAGCTGAACCGGCCAGAACGTGAAAACCCGACCTGGATCTTTTCAACACGTCGCGCAAAAATTCCATGTTGCCGGAACTTTCTTTGAGGCCCGCGATGTTGCCGTGGCGGGACAGGCGGCCTATGGTCGCCGGGTCAATGTGGATACCGGTAAACTGCGGAATCGAATAGATAAGAACCGGCCGGCGCACCGCGTCGCCAACAGCGGAGAAGTGCGCGGTAAGGGCGGCAGAGTCCATGCGATTCTTGTAGTACCCTGGCGTCAGCACCAGCAATGCATCGGCGCCGCGTTTCACGGCTTCTTTGCTCAGATGGATTGTCTGGCGCGTGGCTTCAACGCCGGTCCCAACCAGCAGCAACTGGGGTGCGGGAATCAACGGCCTGGCCAGTTCCACCAGACGCAATCTTTCGCGCTCAGCAAGGTAGGGGCCCTCGCCGGTCGAGCCTGCAATCAGAACGCCATTAAATCCCTGCTTCACGTAACGCCGCACGTTGGAACGAAAGGCGGACTCGTCCAATTCGCCGTGGCGATTAAACGGGGTCACAACGGGAACAAAGACTCCTTTGAGATGAGCCAGAACTTCTTTGCTGTTCATAGGGTTCAGCCGCCTGGGTTCTGTGTCTTATTCGTGCCGGAACTCTGAGCCACCGCCTGCTCCCGGAGAAGAAGTTCCTGCAGGCAGGCGACTTCAATCCCGCGGTCGCGTTGGGCACGGATGCCGTTCACAGCCGCCGTCGCCGCAGACATCGTGGTAATGCAGGTCACACCGTGCTGAATAGCGGCCCGGCGGATAGCTTTCTCGTCAAATCGCGAGGTACGGCCGAGGGGCGTATTGATAATCAGGTCCACGGCAGCGTTCTTGATATGGTCAACCACGTTCGGCCGGCCTTCTTCAACTTTGTCGACTCTATCCACCTTGATTTTCGCCGCACGAATCGCCGCCGCTGTGCCCCGGGTCGCGATCAACTTGAAGCCCAGATCGGCAAGTTCCCGCGCAAGTTTAACGGCGTGTGGCTTATCCTGGTCGTTGACGGAGATGAACACTTTCCCCTGCATCGGAATTTTCTGCCCGGCGGCAAGCTGGGCCTTGGCAAAAGCCAGTCCAAAGCGCTCTGCCACGCCCATCACCTCGCCGGTCGATTTCATCTCCGGACCCAGCACGGAATCGACACCTGGAAACTTCTGGAACGGGAAGACCGGAGACTTCACGTAGAAATACCGAACGGGAAGTTCTGGGGCCAGCTTGAAGGAACTCAGCTTTTCTCCCACCATCAGTCGCGCCGCAACCTTGGCCAGCGGAACACCGGTCGCCTTGCTGACGTAAGGCACTGTGCGCGAGGCGCGCGGGTTCACCTCCAAAACGTACACTTTACCGTTCTGGATGGCGTACTGCGTATTCATCAGGCCCACCACATTCAGTTCGCGAGCCAGCCTGGTAGTGTAGTTGATCAGAGTGCGGCGGGTTTCCTCCGGAATGTTCACCGAAGGAAGTACGCAGGAGCTGTCGCCGGAATGGATTCCCGCTTCCTCAATGTGTTCCATGATACCGGCAATCACCACGTCCGTGCCGTCAGACAACGCATCCACATCCACCTCGGTGGCATTTTCAAGAAATCGATCGATCAGGATGGGAAAGGCGCCCTCCAGTTCTTCGGCGCGCAGCACGTAGCTGGCCAGTTGCTTCTGATCGTAGGCAATCACCATGGCCCGTCCGCCCAGCACGTATGACGGCCGAACCAGCACCGGATATCCAATCCGTTTAGCCACCTCGATCGCCTCTTTCACGCTCATAGCCGTTCCGTTTTCGGGCTGTGGAATGTCCAGGTCCCGCAGCAGTTTCCCAAAATACTTGCGGTCTTCAGCAAGGTTGATGGACTCCGGCGAGGTGCCAATAATGGGGACCCCTGCCGCCTTAAGCTGGCGCGCAAGGTTCAGCGGCGTCTGCCCTCCGAACTGAACGATGACGTCCGGCAGGATTTTCTTCGTCAACAATCGACATGACGTCTTCAAATGTCAGCGGCTCAAAGTAGAGACGGTCTGAAGTGTCGTAATCGGTGGAGACGGTCTCAGGATTGCAATTCACCATGATCGTCTCATAACCCTGTTCCTTCAGAGCGTAGGAGGCGTGGACGCAGCAGTAATCGAACTCGATTCCCTGGCCGATGCGGTTCGGACCGCTGCCCAGAATCATAATCTTCTTGCGGTCAGTCGGCTCCGCCTCGTTCTCGTCCTCATAGGTGGAATAGAGATAAGGCGTAAAGGATTCAAATTCCGCCGAGCAGGTGTCAACGCGCTTGAAAACCGGCCGAACATTCTCCTCCAGCCGCTTTTGACGAATCTCTGGCCCGCTCACTCCCCACAACTCGCCCAGGTGCAAGTCTGAAAAACCCAGGCGCTTGGCCTCGCGCAGCACGCTTGCCGGCGCCGAGATCATGTCAAAGCGCTTGAGCTCGTTCTGCATCACGACCATCTGGCGAACCTGGTCCAGGAACCAGGGATCGATCTGGGTAATTTCGTTCAGAGTTTCAACACTTTCGCCCATGTTAAAGGCATACAGCAGATCCCACAGGCGCTCCGGGTGCGCTGTTGAGACGCGGCGCAGAGCTTCTTCGCGGTCGGCCGGGGGTTTGGGAGGCTTGCGTCCGGTCTCGAGCGAACGCACGCCCTTCATGAAAGCTTCCTTGAAGGTCCGCCCGATGGCCATCACTTCTCCGACGGACTTCATCTGCGTCCCCAGCCGTGGATCCGATTCCGGGAATTTCTCCTGCGCCCACTTGGGAATTTTCACCACAACATAATCGAGGGTGGGCTCAAAGCAGGACGGCGTTTTCTTGGTGATGTCGTTGGGAATTTCGTCCAGCCGGTAGCCCATGGCCAGCCGCGCCGCGATCTTGGCGATGGGGAAACCCGTGGCCTTCGATGCCAGTGCCGAACTTCGCGACACGCGCGGGTTCATTTCAATCACCACCATGCGCCCCGTCCCCGGCTCGACGGCAAACTGGATGTTGGAGCCGCCGGTTTCCACTCCCACTGTGCGGATCACCTTGAAGGCAGCATCGCGCATCACCTGGTATTCTTTGTCGGTGAGTGTCTGCGCCGGAGCGACGGTGATGGAATCACCCGTATGGACTCCCATGGGGTCAAAGTTTTCAATGCTGCAGATCACCACGGCATTGTCAGCATGGTCGCGCATCACTTCCAGCTCAAACTCTTTCCAGCCCAGGACGGATTCCTCAACCAGCACCTCATGGACAGGGCTCAGATCGAGCCCAAACCGGATGCGCTCCGTCAGTTCTTCGCGGTTATAGGCGATGCCGGAACCGGTTCCGCCCAGCGTGAATGATGGGCGCAGAATGATCGGGAAGCCAATCTGTTCGGAAACCTTCAGTGCCCCCTCCACCGTGGTCACCAGCACGCTGCGGGGCACATCGAGGCCGATCTTCTTCATCGCGTCCTTAAACCAGAGCCGGTCTTCGGCAATCTTGATGGCCTTGGGTGAGGCGCCCATCAGCTGGACGTTGTAACGGTCAAGAATACCCTTCTCGGCCAATTCGATGGCCAGGTTCAGGGCGGTCTGGCCGCCGACCGTCGGCAACACGGCATCGGGACGCTCGCGGGCAATGATGGCTTCCAGATATTCGGCCGTCAGCGGTTCCACGTAGGTGCGGTCGGCAAACTCCGGGTCCGTCATAATGGTGGCGGGATTGGAGTTGACCAGCACCACCTCATAGCCGTCGGCCTTGAGGGCCTTGCACGCCTGCGTCCCGGAATAGTCGAATTCGCACGCCTGGCCAATCACAATCGGCCCCGACCCGATAATCAGAACTTTGTGGATGTCTGTACGTTTAGGCATTGAGTCAATTCTGTCGTTTAAATTGCGAATGAATCCGCGTGTCCGTCAAAGCATGGCCCCGTCGTCCGTCCTTATCCCTTCGCCTGCTTGAAGTCTTCCATCAATTTCACAAACTGGTCGAACAGGTACGCCGAGTCGTGCGGACCGGGCGAGGCCTCAGGGTGATACTGCACGCTGAAAAGCGGCAACGAGCGGTGCCGCAGCCCTTCCAGCGTATTGTCGTTCAGGTCGCGATGGGTCAGGATCACATCGCTCGACTTCAGCGAGTCAGGGTCCACGGCAAACCCGTGGTTATGCGCCGTGATTTCCACCCTGTTCGTCTCAAGGTTCATCACCGGATGGTTCCCGCCGTGGTGTCCGAACTTCAGCTTATAAGTCTTGCCGCCCAGCGCCAGTCCAGTGAGCTGATGACCCAGGCAGATGCCGAAGATGGGAGTTTTCCCGATCAGGTCGCGGATGTTGCGCACCGCATAATCAACAGGTTCGGGATCACCCGGCCCGTTGGAGAGAAACACCCCGTCCGGGTTCAGCGCCAGGACATCCGCAGCCGAAGTTGTGGCCGGAACGACTGTAACCTTGCAGCCCGTATCCACCAATCGCCGCAGGATGTGGTGCTTGATGCCAAAATCATAAGCCACCACATGATGGCGAAGCGCGCCTTCCGCAGGAACTTCCGCCTCGTAAATGTCTGTCGAAGGTTCGCTCCAGTCATACAACGCAGAAGTTGTCACGCGGCTGGCAAGCTCCAGCCCCACCATGCTGGGCGAGGCCTTCACCTTGCGCAGCAGGCTCTGCTCGTCAAAATCCACGGTGGACAATACGGCGCGCATGCTGCCGTGCGTGCGCAGGTGCCGCACCAGCGCCCGCGTGTCAATATCGGAAATCACCGGCATGCCAAAATCTGCCAGAAACTCCGAAGTTGATTCCACTGACCGCCAGTTACTGGCAAGTTCCGACAGTTCGCGAACCACCAGCCCTTCCGCAAAAGGAGAGGACGATTCCGAATCCAGCGGATTAGTGCCGTAGTTTCCGATGTGCGGATAGGTAAGGCAGACAATCTGCCCGGCGTAGGAAGGGTCTGTCAGGATTTCCTGATACCCGGATAGCGAAGTATTGAAGACCGCTTCACCAAAACGTTCGCCGGAGGCGCCATAGCCCCGCCCGCGAAAAACCTTTCCATCCTCTAAAGCAAGAATCGCCTGCATTCCCTCTCCGTCCGGAACATGCCGCGCGCCTCCAACGGCTCCTGGCGTCCGGATAATGAATTTCACATGTCGAAAAAAACAATTCCGGGTGATGACCCAGATTCGTGAAGACCTTTTCAACCCGCCCGCTCGGGCCGCCGACTAATGGATCGACCCCATATCGCTGAGGGGCCAATAGGCGAAAACAGCCTTCCCGTAAATATACTTCCGAGCAACCGTCCCCCACTCGCGGCTGTCGTTTGAAAAATCCCGGTGGTCACCCAGAACATAATACTGGTTGGGCGCCACATGGACCGGCGAATAGGTTTCGATGTCCAGGTAAGCTGGCAGCACATAAGGTTCACTCAGCCGCTTGCCATTCACATAAACCTGGCCGTCCTTGATATTGACCCAATCACCGGGCAATCCGATCACCCGTTTGATAAAGGATTCCGCAGGATCCAGCGGATAGCGGAACACGATAATATCGCCCCGTTGGATGGATTCAACATGGTAGGCGATCTTGTTAACAACAATGCGTTCGTGATTCTTCAGCAACGGCAGCATGCTGGTACCTTCAACCTGTACCGGCTGGTAAAAAAACAGGAAGCCGGTGAAGACCAGCAACGACGAAAGAACCACATCCCGCAGCCAATAACGGCTTTTAAGAAATCCTCTACGCCTGCCGGGAGAAGCCACGGACACGCGCGACACGCTGCTGCCTGGTATTAGTGTTTCCTGCATCGCTTCGCAACCTAAAATTATATACCATAAAATTTCCGCGCGGGTTCCGTACATCACTCAATTCATAACCGCGTTGCCGGAGGCGGCAATGGTAGAATACCGCTTTCGGAAGATCCACTCGCATGCGCCACACCTACGCCCTTATCATCCCCGCCCTGAATGAAGCCGAATCCGTTGGCGTTCTCCTGCGCCGGATCCCTCGCGAACTATTTTCCCAGATCATCGTGGTGGATAATGGGAGCCAGGACCGCACGGCTGAGGTGGCCGCAGCTGCCCTTGCGGAAGTTATCAGTGAGCCCAGGCGCGGCTACGGGCAGGCCTGTCTGAGCGGGCTTCGCCAGGTCAAGCCCTCGGTCACGGCCATTGTCTTTATGGACGCCGACCTTTCCGATAACCCGGAAGACCTCGGCCATATGGTCCGGCGCTTTGACCAGGACCAGTGGGACCTGGTGCTGGGCTCGCGCGTGCTGGGCAACCCGGAACCGGGCTCTCTCACGGTGCTGCAGCGTTTTGGCAACTGGCTGTCGACGTATTTGATCGAGATGGTGTGGCACGTCCATTTCACGGACCTCGGGCCCATGCGGATTGTTCGCTGCGACTCCCTGGCGCGGTTGAACATGAAGGACCGTACGTTTGGCTGGACCGTGGAAATGCAGGCCCGGGCGGCGCAACTCGGCCTCAGGGTCTGCGAGCTTCCGGTTCACTACAGTAGACGTCTGTACGGCCGGTCGAAAGTTTCCGGCACGGTCCTGGGCAGCATTCGCGCGGGCGCAAAAATCCTCTGGACGATTCTATTCTGCTGCCTTCTGCCGCTGCGGGGTTCATCACCCGAAGGCTGAGAAGGTCGGTATTTCGTTATGAAAAAGAGGCGAAACTCCACAGCCTTGGACTGGGCGAAAAACTTTTTTATTGAATTTATAAGTTCGATACGATACCAAGTCCTGCTGCATCTTCCCGTCCTGAACGGAACCAAGGGAACTGATTGACATGAAAAAACTGTCTACTCTCGGAGCACTTGCACTGACAACCCTGGCCTGCGTTTGGCTGGCGCTCCCGGTTTATGGTCAGGGTTCCTCCACGAGCAACCCCTCAACAGTCGCTCAACAGTCCTCTCAAGACGCGGCGGAACCTTACTGGACCCGGCACGGTCGGCTCACATTCGGTGTTCAGTTCGGATTTGGACTTGAGAACAACATCCCGAACAACATCTCACACATCAACTTTATTTTTGCAGCTCCACAGATCGGGATCGTCGCCTGGGACTCCCCACATTCGCGGCTTCCGCTGAAGCGCTTTGAGCTGATCAGCCAGCAGATGCTGGGCGGCTCCACGCATCCCGGAGGAAGCCTGATTGGAACGTCCCTGGTGATGCGTTTCGGATTCGCGCCGATCGGCCGGGTGGTTCCCTACTTCGACGCGGGGTCCGGACCCGTTCACACTACGATTGACGAAAACGCGCCGGAAATTACCGGCCATACTCAGTTTCTCTCGCAGGGAGGCGTAGGGCTTCAATATTTCGTCAGGCCGCAGCGGGCCATGGTATTTGAATACCATTACTTCCACATGTCGAATGCCGGGCTCCAGCAGCCCAACCATGGGTTTAACGGAAGCATGGTCACCTTTGGCTTTCGCTGGTTGCCGCGGCCACACCCCAGGACGGTAGGGACCCTGCGGGACAGCAGGTTCCACCTGCCGCACCTCTGGTAACTCTAAAAGTTTAAGTGGATGGAATCAGGAAGGGCGCACAAGCGTCAGAATAGCGTGATCTTGTTGCTATGCCCTGCCTCCAGCGGATGCTCGTGCCGTAGATCTATCAGCGCATCTTCAGGGATTAACCGTAGACGTCTTTGACTTTTTCAGAGGATGCGCGCTCAACAGGCTTGTTTTCCACTTCCACCGACGGGGCCAACGACTCCAGCGTCCGGCGCTGTTCCCGCGACAGGTTGTGGGGGATCACGACTTCAACCAGGACGTAAAGGTGGCCCCGGCCCCGCCCGTTCAAAACAGGCATCCCCTGGCCGCGCAACCGAAACACGGCTCCAGGCTGCGTCCCTCCCGGAACCTTCATTTTCTGCATTCCGCGCAGCGTGGGCACCTTGATGTCCGTTCCCAGTGCCGCCTGGGTAATGGAAAGGGGAATCTTGACGTAGAGATCCTCGCCGCGGCGCTCAAAATAGGCATGCGGCCGCACCAGCAAAACCACATAGAGGTCTCCCGGGGGCCCTCCGTGGCGCCCGGCCTCGCCTTCGCCGGAAATGCGCAACCGGGTACCGTCATCCACGCCTGCCGGAATCTTGATCCCCAGAACTTTCTCGCGCCGCACGCGCCCCTCGCCCTGGCAGTCGGGGCAGGGATTTTGGTTCACCTGGCCCATGCCGCCGCACTGCGGGCAGGTCCTGGAAACGGTAAAGAAGCCCTGCGAATAACGCACCTGGCCCCGCCCGGCGCAAGCAGGACATGGCGCCAGTTGCGAACCATTCTTTGACCCGGAACCGTGGCAACTCGTACAGGTCTCGCCTCGCGGGATCTTGATCTTGGTATCGAGTCCGGAGGCGGCCTCCTCAAAGGCGATCTCCAACTCGTAACGCAGATCGGCCCCGCGCTCGGCGCGAACACGCCGGCCGCGGCCCCGTCCAAAAAGGTCTTCCATGTCAAAGAAGCTGCCAAATAGGTCCTCGAACCCAGAGAAGATCGTGGACGAGAAATCGGGCGCGGCCCCTCCTGTACCGCCCACCGCTGCAAAACCAAAGCGATCGTAGGCTGCGCGCTTATCGGAATCGGCAAGCACGCTGTAGGCTTCCGTGATCTCCTTGAAGAGCTCTTCCGATACTTCTTTGCTCTCAGGATTGCGGTCAGGGTGGTGCTGAAGCGCCAGTCGGCGATAGGAACTCTTGATCTCCTGGTCAGACGCTCCGCGGCTGACTTCCAGCACTTCGTAATAATCCCTCTTCTGGTTCACGCAACTTTCCTCTTCAGATTTTGCTGTTTTCGCCGGCACAGTCCCTTTCAGGGCCACGTGCCAGTCATTTCACCGCCGCGGTCCGTCACTTGCCGGTGGCATCAGCCGGGTCGCTGCCGGAAGCGGACACGGCAACCTTCACAATGGCGGGGCGCAGCAGGCGATGTTTCAGCTTGTAACCTCGCTGAAGTTCTTCCACCACGGTATGGTCATCAAACTTGTCCGTTTCAACCGTTTCAACGGCCTGGTGGACGTGCGGGTCAAAAATCTTTCCTTCACTCTCAACCGGTGCAAGCCCGGCCCTTTTCAACACCTCCAGCAGTTCCCGATGGATCAATTCCATCCCCGTATAATACTTTTCAGGGATGCTGGCCTCGCGGTGTTTCAGGCCCCGCTCCAGCGCATCCAGCGTGGGAAGCAATGCCCGGATCAGCCCCATGGTCGCGTGCTGAAGGAAGTCCTCCTTTTCACGTTCAACGCGTTTGCGGATGTTCTCCACTTCAGCCTGCTTGCGAACCAGGCGTTCAAAAAGCTCCTTCTTCTCTTCCAACACCTGCCGGTACGCCGCCAGCAGATTGGGAGGAAGACCTGCTTCGGCTTCGACCTCGGGCCTGGCGGAACTGTTCGCCGGCGCGCCGGCCATGGTTTCAGGTTCTTCGTTAAAATTCTTCTCGTCTGTCATAACTTCATTATTCTACCTTGTCTCGAATTGCAGTGGAACACTCAGCCTCGTGGATTCACTGCCTGCTTGTTTGGGAGAACGTAACAGAGAATCTTCAATTGACACTCAACAGGCGATTACAAAGGTGGGCGACGTAGTCGACCGTTGACACAGCACGGTCGTATTCCATCCGCGTAGGACCGACCACTCCCAGAGCCCCCACTATCCTGGACCCGCACCTCAGGGGCGCCATCACCAGAGCGCAATGACGCATCTCATCGGCAGGGTTTTCTTTTCCAATCACAACCTGCACGCCCGTACTTGAAGAATGCAGGAACGATCCCAGAATATCAATCAACTTGGCCTTTTCCTCAAAGGCCAGCAAAAGCTGCCGGATCTTGCGGACGTCTTCAAACTCGGGCTGCTCAAAGATCCTTGCGGTACCCTCAACAAACAGAGGAGCGAGTTCATCGTGCCCCAGCGCGCCTTCCATCAGAAGGCGGCCCACGCTCTGCAATAGATGATCGAAGAGCTCCCTGGCCTCCTCGATCTTCTTGAAAATCTCCAGCCGGATGGTCCTTAATGACCATCCCTGGAACTCCGCATTCAAATAGGCGGCGCTGTGATCCAACTCTTCCTGGCTGATGTCCTCATCCAGACGCAACACCTTGTTTTCAACCAGATTGGGTCTTGAAACAATCACCACCAGCACCCGGCGGTCGGGCAACTTGATGAACTTGATATATTCCAGCAGCTTCTCTTCGAGCGCCGGCCCCAGCACCAAACCCACGTTGCTTGAAACCTCTGCCAGCACATGCGAGGCCCGGGCCATCAGTTGTTCGTTGGGAAAATCGTCACCATTGAGACTTTCCTCAATAAACTTTGCCAGCGCCGGAGTCAGACGCGCCATCTGCATCAGCCGGTCAACATAGTACCGGTAAGCCTTATCCGTAGGAATCCGGCCAGCCGAGGTGTGCGGCTGTTCCAGAAAACCTTCGCCTTCAAGCTGCGACATCACACTGCGAACCGTGGCCGGACTCAGCGACTCCCCGGTTTCGCTGGCCACCGTTCTGGACCCTACCGGCAGCCCTTTTGCGATGTAGTGGCGCACAATAGCCGACAAGACTTCACGGCGCCGTCTTTCGAGGTTCGGTTCTGATCGCATTGTTCAATTGCAGAAGCGCGCAAACGGGCCCCTGTCCTCGTTAATCTCACCTTATACTAGTCGGCAGGATACACTGTGTCAATAAGGCGTGTCAGCACCACCGGGGACTCTTCCTGGACTAACGCGAACCTGATTTTGGAAGCAACAATCTTCGCTCCAGGGTCGTCCAATGATTTCAGAAAGCTTAAAGACTCCGGTCAGGTTTCGAATCTGCCGTTACCTTGTGAGGAATGATGAACAGTGACAAAAGCTATAAGAATTTCATTGGCGGCCAGTGGGTTGAATCCGTTGGCCGCAAGATTTTTGAAAATATCAATCCGGCTGATTCCAATGACCGCGTCGGGACCTTCCAGCGGTCCGACGCCGATGATATCGCCGCGGCTGTGGCGGCGGCCAGGGCAGCCTTCCCTGCATGGAAGCGAACGCCTCCTCCTAAGCGCGCGGAAATCCTTTTTCGCGCGGGCCATTTGCTCACGGAGCGAAAGGAGTCCCTGGCGCGCGACATGACGCGCGAGATGGGCAAGCCGCTGGAAGAAACGCGAGGCGACGTCCAGGAAGCCATCGACATGACTTTTTACATGGCCGGCGAAGGCCGCCGCCTGTTCGGCCAGACCACCACATCCGAACTCTCAAGCAAGTTCTGCATGTCCGTTCGAAGTCCTATCGGAGTCTGCGGCCTGATCACGCCGTGGAACTTTCCCATGGCGATTCCCGCCTGGAAAATGATGCCAGCACTGATCTGCGGCAACACCGTTGTCATCAAGCCCGCTGAAGACACGCCGCTCTCGGCCTTCAATCTGGTAGCCGTATTGCAGGAAGCCGGCCTGCCGCCGGGTGTGGTCAACTGCCTCAGCGGATTTGGGCCGGAGGCTGGCGCTCCGCTGGCGCGGCATCCTGATGTTCCGGTCATCTCGTTCACCGGATCAACGGAAGTCGGCCGCGAAGTGGCCCATGCAGGCGCCGATCACTCCAAGCACGTCTGCCTGGAAATGGGCGGCAAGAACGTTATCATCGTCCTGGAAGATGCCAACCTGGACCTGGCCATCGACGGGGCCATCTGGGGCGGGTTTGGAACCAGCGGGCAGCGTTGCACAGCCTCAAGCCGCGTCGTGATTCACAAGGACATCTACAGCGAGTTTGAGCAGAGGTTCCTTGAGCGCACCCTGGCATTGAAAGTCGGCAACGGCATCAACCCTGGAAGCCAGGTGGGACCTCTTATTAACGAAGCGCAGCGCAGGACTGTGGAGCGCTATGTCGAAATCGGCATCCAGGAAGGCGCCCGGCTGCTCTGCGGGGGAAATCGGCTCACCGACGGAGAGTATGACCGCGGTTGGTTCTACGCCCCCACCATATTCGCCCGCTGCACACCCGGGATGCGCATCTGCCAGGAAGAGATTTTCGGCCCGGTGGTCACGCTGATTCCCTGTTCCAATCTGGAACAAGCAATCGAAATCGGCAATGGCGTGCCCTATGGCCTCTCCTCATCTATCTATACGCGGAATATCAATCATGCTTTTAAGGCCATGCAGGAAATGGAAACGGGGATTTTTTATGTCAACGCACCCACCATCGGGGCGGAAACCCACCTGCCCTTCGGGGGAACAAAACACACAGGGAACGGCCACCGGGAAGCCGCAACCGCCGCGCTCGACTTCTATTCCGAGTGGAAGTCCATCTATATCGATTACAGCGACAAGCTGCAACGCGCGCAAATCGACACCTGAATGACCGGGTCTCCGACGGTCAGGCGTCCGCAGACTGGTCCGCACTGCCGGAATTACTTCCCGCCGGCCTCGCCTATGCTATGGGAGATGACCTCGACTAGCCCATGCGCATCCGCAGGGACCTTCACATGACCGTCCAAAATGGACTTGGGTTCGATATCGGCGCCGTACATCGCGACGTCGGCATCTCTGTCCGGCTTCACCACCGCACCGCTCAGGCTGACACCGGCAAAAATACCCCGGCTGCGTGAATAGGTCAGGATTTGCGCGTGCAGCTCCACATCCGTGGCGGCCGAGGCATGGCGGCCCACGGGCCCCGCAGCCGCGCTGGCGTCAGCGCCTATGGTGAACTTGTCGCTCAACAAGCGGTCCATGCCTCCGCGGTTCCTAAAAATCATGACGAGGTCCGTGGACGACCCGCCGATCTGGAATCCGAAACTGCCTCCGCTGAGCATCAGGAACGCCGGAGCACTCCAACTGTCGCCCGTGCGGCAAGTCACAAGTCCCCGGCCGTATCGCCCGCCGAAGATGAAGGCTGCGCGCTTTTCTCCAGGAATAATCGCGATACACTTGGCAGACCCCAGCAGTTCCTGGGGAATGCCTTTGTCCGGGGACCTCATGATGTCTTCTAATGCAAATCGAGCATTGCGAATGCGGGAAACGTCCTTCTCGCGGGCCGACTCGGCAAAGGCCGGAACAACCATGGCGGACAGCAGCAGAGCGGCAGTCACGATACGAATCTTCATACGAAATCCTCCATTTTGAGCTTTTATCGATTGCGCCTCAGCAGCCGCGTGCAAAATCCTGACCCCGCATTCACTCTCGCCAGATAGCCAGCGGAAAGGCCCAACTTCCCGCGCGTTCTACCCGCCGCACGCCTCTCAGGTCAGATGTCTCGCAACCCGACTGTGCCCCGCAAAGCCTGGAAATAATCCTGGCTTCCCCGTATGTGTTAGATGCAGATTATTAGTTTGAAGAGACCGGTTTCTTTACCGAGGGCGAGGCAGAAACCGAACTGGTTTCCGTATCCTCCTCGCTTCCAGCTTCGGCGTCAGATTCCGCCGGACGCGATGGCAAAAGCCCCGGGGGCAAGGGGTGCGGACCCAGGCCCAGCAGCATCAGGGGCTTGGCTTCCGGCAGACCCGTGGGTGCAAATCCCTTCTGCTTCTGAAATTGTTTCATGGCGTCACGCGTCGACGGACCCCATATGCCGTCAGGCGTGTCGTGGAGAAAGCCGGCTTTCACTAGCGCCTCCTGGATTTCCCTGACCCGGGCAGGCTGCATGCGGACGTGAAGGTAATGGCGGGATTGCCGTTGACGCCGGTGCACATGGGTCCGGCGCGTGGTGTGCGTTCGCTTCTTTTGCTTTGCCATCAACCGGATGTTCGGCAACAGGAACGCTGCCACGGCGATGAACACGGTCCATCGGATCCGGCGGCGGCGGGTGGCAATTTTCATCTTTTCCATATCAATGCAGAATATCAGCAAGAAACATGGTCGTAAAGGCACGGCCGGCCTTTCGCCCAACCAGCAGAAGCACATCCTGCCCCGACCGAAGAGTGCTTTGAATTTGCACGAAATCTTTCAGAGAGGAAACCGGCTGATGATTAACGCTGAGGATGATGTCCCCGGCCCGGACACTGACATCAGCGGCAAAACCCTCGGGGATAACCTGGGTGACCAGCACACCCTGCGGCTTCGGCAAATGCAATGACTTGACAACCTGTGCGGCCTGTTCCGGCGAAAGGTCGCGGACGCTCACACCCAGGACACCTCCCGCTTCTTCAGGCGCGCTTCTGTTCTCATTGGGCGCCAGGCTGGCCTGCTGCTGGGCCACGATCTTGTTGCGGTCTGCAACCTCCACGGTCGCCGTGACAGGCTTTCCCTCGCGCAGCAACTCAACCGTTACCCTGCTGCCGATTTTGCTTCCTGACACAATCTGCACAAGGTCGTTGCCGGATTTGACGGGCTGGCCGTTGATCGCCAGAATCACGTCACCCATTTTCAGGCCCGAACGTTCAGCCGGGCTGCCGGCCTCCACGTTGTTGACCACTACTCCATGGTCGGCCCCGAAGCTGCGCAACAGGGCCGGATTACTCTGGTCCATAAAGGTGACGCCGATGGCGCCCCGCTGCACCTTCCCGGAAGTGATGAGCGTATTATAAATGGCGCCCGCCGTCGACGACGGAATGGCAAAACCAACGCCGTCATTCGATCCTTTGTTGGTGGCAATAGCAGTGTTGATCCCGATCACCTGCCCTGCCATATTCACCAGGGGGCCCCCGCTGTTTCCCGGATTGATGGCGGCGTCGGTCTGGATAAACCGCTTAAACTGTCCCTGAGGTCCCGGCTCAACTTCCCCCCCCACATTGCGGCCCTTCGCGCTGATGATGCCGGCGGTTACGGTTGATTCAAGGCCAAAAGGACTGCCGATGGCGAGAACCCAGTCGCCCACCTTCACCGAAGACGAATCTCCAAACTCGGCCGCCTTGAGATTCCTGCCCGCGTCAATCTTGATCACGGCAAGGTCGGTCCACTTGTCGGCCCCGATCATCCTCGCCTGGTACTTTGTCCCGTCGCCGCCGTGCAGGTAGACCTCAATGCGATCCACAGGCTTGTCGGGATCCCGTTGCATCACAACGTGGTAGTTGGTCAGCACGTAGCCCCGCGGGTCAAAGATAACACCCGACCCCAGGCTCCGCAGCTGGTAATGCTCCGGATGCTGGCCGGGTTGGCGGTAGCGGAAAAAACGGTTAAACAGATCATCAAAAGGTTCGTCGCCTTTCGACCCGAACCCTCGTCCGGAAATCTGCACCGTCGATTCCGTATTGATGTTGACGACCGCGGGCTCGATCTGCTCTGCAATGCGGGCAAAACTGTTTGACAGGTCTACGGGAGAGGGCTCCGCCAGGGGGTGAGGGCCCGCCGAGGCGCTGGCAGGATGCGCCGCCCCGGCGCCGTTGGAAATATAGGCGCCAATCGCAATTCCAACACCCAGGGTTACGACAACCGCCAGCACAATAAGATACCGGCGCATACCGCTTTGCATCTTCTTCCTCGTACCGACTCACTACAGTTGAATAACGTCTTTAGCCAACCCGGATTATACACCGGAATGCAAGGGGGAGTGGCGTCCTGCATCCATATTTCAGGGGGCATGGCGAGCATTATCGAACGCCGCGCCGACCCGGTCCAGATCCGGCATGGGATGACCATTCTAACCATTTTCGCGCCGCCTTTTGCCCAAAATCCGAGCGGCGGCCAACGCCGGCAAGGTACGTTTTTGATATAATCTCTGGCTTACGCATCAGGCAGGGTCGTTCACTGTGGGTGCGCAGGGATAAGTGGACAGTTCCACAGTCCTTCCCAGTCAGGACAATCACCTTGTATCTGGAAATTCAGAGCAGAATTCGCCAGAAGTATCTGGCATCGGTCAAGAGTATCTTTGAACTGGAAGCCGGGGATCCGGTGTTTGATTTCCCGCCGCGGCCCGAATTGGGCGATCTTTCAATAGCCGCCTGCTTTGAACTGGCGAAAAAGCTTCGGCAGCCTCCGCGCAAGATAGCCGAGCAACTGGCCGCAATCCTGCTTCCCATCGAAGGCGTGCATCGCGTCAGCGTTGCCGGCGCGGGTTACGTGAATTTCCATCTCGACCGCGCAGCGCTGGCCACCGCCATTTTCCAACTGCGCAGCTTCCCCTCCCCCTCCGCGCCCGTCCATTCCGGCAAAGTTCTGGTGGAGCACACCAGCATCAACCCCAACAAGGCGGCGCACATCGGGCACCTTCGCAACGCCGTGCTGGGCGACACGTTCGTCCGTCTGCTGCGCTTTCGCGGCCACGACGTTGAGACTCAGAATTACATTGACAACACCGGAGTGCAGGTGGCGGACGTCGTGGTCGGCTTCCAGCATCTTGAACATCAGAGCGTTGAAGACGTTCGCGCGCTGATCGAAAACAAGGACGTCCGTTTTGATTATTACTGCTGGGACCTTTACGCGCGTGTATCCAATTTCTACGCAGAGAGTGGCGACAAGGAACTTCGCGCCCAGTCTTTGAAGGCCATCGAGGAAGGCGAGGGCGAAGCGGCTGAAATGGCCCTCCTCATCTCGACGGCCATCGTCAAACTGCACATTGAAACCATGCAGCGCGTCAACGTCCGCTACGACCTGCTGGTGGAGGAAAGCGAAATCCTGCGGCTCGATTTCTGGAAGAGCGCTTTCGAGCGGATGAAGCACATCGGCGCCATCCGTTATGAAACTGCGGGAAAGAACGAAGGATGCTGGGTGATGGACCTGGGCGATACAGAGTCCGAAAAGACGGAAGAAGAATCCGCCGTGGAAGACGTGAAAATCATTGTGCGCTCGAACGGGACCGTGACTTATGTCGGCAAAGACATTGCCTACCACATGTGGAAGTTCGGCTCTGCTGGGAAAAGACTTTTCCTACGCGCCGTTCTATCGCTACGCCGACGGCAAGACGGTGTGGCACACGGGCAAAGAACCGCAATCCGGCGCCCCGGAATTCGGCGGCGCTTCCGACGCCTATGCGGTGATTGATAGCCGCCAGGCGTATCTGCAGAACATCGTCGCGGCAGCCTTCCGCGCGCTGGGATTCCGTGACCAGTCGGAGCACCTGCACCACTTTGCTTATGAAGTGGTAGGTCTGTCGCCGGCCTGCGCTCAGGAAATGGGGTACGAGCTTCGCCCCGAAGACCTGGAGCGAAGTTACGTTGAAGTTTCCGGCCGCAAGGGCCTGGGTCTGAAAGCCGATGACCTGATTGATATGCTAGTGGAGAAAGCCTCGGGCGAGGTCCGCGCGCGCGAAATGACTCGGGACCCCGAAGAACAAAACTCCTATGGGCGGATGATTGCCGTCAGCGCATTGCGGTACTTCCTGCTGAAATTCTCCTGCCACGTCATCATCACCTTCGACTTCAAAGAAGCGCTGGCGTTTGAAGGCGAGACGGGACCGTACTTGCAATACACCGTCGTGCGAGGGCGCAACATCTTCCGCAAGTACGCCGATGATCACAAGGATTTCAACCCGGAATCACTGGCGGAAAAAGTCCAGGCGGGTGAGTTGAGCAAATTCTTTGCGGCAGACGACGGAACAGCTTTCTGGGAACTGGTCGTCCTCACAGCACAGCTTGAAATGGTGGCTGACCAGGCCATCTCATCCACCGAACCGGCCGTGGTGTCCAAGTATGCTTTCCGGCTGGCGCAGGCATTCAACAATTTCTACCACCGATTCCACATCCTTCGCGAGCCTGATTCCGGACGACAGAACCTTCTTCTTTTCCTGATCCAGATAGTGGAGCGCACACTCACCCGGACACTCGACCTGCTGGGCATCGAAGTGCCGGACCGCATGTAATTTCAATAACTTACAGGATTTCAGGGGGGCCTCAAAAGGGCTCCGGGGATGGTCTCCGTCTGGTTGTTCAGTCCGCGAGGATTGAATAATGGTAGGGAAACAATTTTTCGCCTCGGATTGCGAACCCCATCTGCTCCAATCTTCGGCGTCCTTCGGCGGGTGAGTAGACATGATCGGCGGGCGGACCTGCCGGGCGTTCCACTTCGCTGTTCCAGTCGATGAATAGCGCTGCGCCGCCGGGCTTCAGAAGATCTTTCAAGCTCCGCAGCGCCTCATCGCCCAGTTCGTGCAGAACGTTGAGAGCCATCACGCGATCCATCTTTCCTTTGTAAGCGGCGATTTCTGCCGGAAGCGCGGGCTTCAGATTCACAAGCTCGCTGGCGGCCGGCTTGGCCCGCAGCAATCCGAGCATTTCGGGCTGCTCGTCGAGCGCTATCACCTCAACGTCCGGGCGCAGCCTGGCCAGTTCGATGGCGTAGGTGCCGGTTCCCGTTCCAAAGTCCAGCACCTTGCCGGCTGCCGGAACATCGAGTATTTTCGCCACTTCTTCAGGCGGCAGATATTCAAACCGCGCGGGGTCATCCAGCCGCGAGGCTCGTTCAGGATTGAATCGCTCGGGCTGTCTTGCGCCGTGGCGGTCGTCCTGTTTGTGGGAATGCGGGCTCACTTTTTTCTCCTTGATAAACGTCTCGCCGCACGGGCAGAACTTTTGCTTCGGTGTTCATCGCAGCGGCACGAAGGGCTTTCAGATCTTCAACAGGGCCTCGCGGGCGGCGGCTTCCTGCGCCTGGGGAACAAATCCCAGCAGTGTGTCGCCGGCCTGAACGACGGTTGAATCCGCCGGCGTCAGAGCTTCGCCGCTCCGAACGATGCCGATGATCCTGCACCCGGGCGGCAGGCTGATGGCCTTGACCTTCTTCCCCGGCAGCTTCGAGCGACCGGCTACGCGGAACTCCAGGATGCCAGCCTCGCACGAAGAAAGGTTGCCCACGGCAAAAAGGGGCGACCGCGGCACCAGGTTCCTGACGGCGGCGAACATGGCCCCCGTGGCGCTGACCGTGGTGTCCACGCCGAGCCGCCGCATGATCAACTCGTTTTTGGGATTCTTTGCCCGGGCCATGGTTTTAGGCACGCCGAAGCGGTACCTGGCCACCTGGCAGCAAATCAGGTTGTCGTCATCGTGATTGGTGACAGAGCAGAGGATGTCGGCCCGGGCGGCCCCGGCATGTTCCAGCACCGCCGCCGAAGACCCTTCGCCCAGCACCACCGGGCAATCGATCTGCTGCGAAATCAGGTTGTAGGTGGCGGGATTTCTTTCAATAATGGCGACTTCGTGGCCGTTCTTCAGCAGCGAGCGGGCCAGGTAGTAACCCACCAGCCCTCCACCCACCACCAGAACATAGAACGACCCGTCGTGCGCTTCCAGCGGACGCGGGGCCATGCGCGGACTGATGTTCAGCACCGGACGCAGCGCCCCCGAGGGCATGGCGGATTTCACGGCTGCGCCCGTCAGCCCCGCCGTCAGAATGTCTGCCCCGGCCGCCGTGATAGCCAGGGTCTCAATGCCCGCTTCGTGGAAATAGGATTCGCGGTCAGGATCGTAAACTATGGCGACCACGCGCGGAATGTTGAAAATCACCCGCGCGATCTGCGCCAGCATGAGATTGGTATTTTCATCCCGTGTCAGGGCCAGCAGGATGTCGGCGCTCTCGGCCCCCGCATCGCGCAGCAGGTCTTCGTCAATGGCGTTGCCGGTGATGAACCGGACTCCCTCGAGCGGCTTGGCGCGCTCCACCGCAGCGCGTTCCTTGTCAACAACCACCACCTGGTGCGCCGCCGTATCTACTTTTCTAATGAACTGCGACCCGACCCGCCCGTAACCAATCAAAATGATCTTCATGTATCGCCTGCTCCGTTACAGTTTTCCCGCCGCTCGATTCCTATACGCAAATCCAGCCTTCGAAGGCGGTATATTACTTTACTCCACAATGTGCGGGGCGGTCATTTTTGCTCTGCGTGCCGCATCGACGAAGGGGCCGCGGGTGGCATGGCCAACTCATGTCGTGGCACCAAAGGCCTTGGAGTGCGGCAGCGGAGCTGCCGCCTTGCCCGATTCCACGGCGGGGCACGCGGGTGGCGCAGACGTGGTTTTTTAATGTCGGCGTTCAGCGCAGCTGAGCCGGTAGCGAGGACCTCCGGGGTTGAGGTCCGAGGTCCTTCTGTTAATCGCGGATGGCGCCACGATCCATCGGAAACAGTTTCTTTGCAATTCATCAGGCGCAGCTTCGGTGTGTATAATTGTTGCGTTAATACAGGCGATGATCCGTCTGGCGTTGAGCGATCAAGCATGGCCCGGCAACTGCCCGAACATCTCGGAGGATTCTCCCGCGCCCTGATGCGCATTCCAGTGCCCTGGATGTTCGTTCTGGCGTATCTGGCGGGTGTGGGCCTGGAGGCGGTCTGCTTCCACCGGCGTTTTTTTTCAGGCACGCCCTTTCTCACTGATATCGGCGCCATCGTCTTTTTGGCCGGAGCCGCGCTGGCGGCCTGGGGATGGCTGTTATTTCGCAAGGCAAAAACCACAAGGGTTCCCGGCCAGGCTTCCGCCAGGATGGTGACCTGGGGTCCGTATCGCTTCACCCGCAACCCGATGTATCTCGGCCTTTCGGTCGCCTACCTCGGAGAGGCCGGGATCCTCCGCCAGCTTTGGCCGGCGCTACTCCTGCCGCTCGTTTTCGCCTATCTGAATGGGATTGTCATCCCGGTTGAAGAAGAAAAGTTGCGCGAGGTTTTTGGCAGCAAATTCGAAGCCTATCAAGCCCGGGTTGGGCGCTGGCTGTGACAGTTCCCTGCGCCCCCCCGGCGCCACCGCATTTCCCGTGATAAGAGGTTTTCCGGTTTGAGCAAGCGCACCAAAGCGGAACTGCTACTGCTGGCCGCGACCTTCTTCTGGGGCGCAACCTTCGTGATTGTCAAGGGCGCCCTGGCTGACGCCTCGCCGCTGATGTTTGTCGCCATGCGATTCCTGCTGGCGGGACTGCTGATGTGGCTGCTCATGGCGCGGGGACGGATCGAGCGCCGGGCCGTCCTGCCCAGCCTGCTGCTGGGAACGCTGCTCTTTTCGGGCTTCGCCTTTCAAACCTGGGGTCTGGTTTACACCACTCCCTCCAAAAGCGCTTTCGTCACGGGATTCAGCGTGATCCTGGTGCCCCTGGTTTCACATTTTTCCGGATACCGCCTCAGCCGCGGAAACATGGCGGCGGCGTGTCTGGGCCTGGCGGGGCTCTACTTCCTTGTTCTGCCTTCCGGGATTAGTGCGGTGAATCGCGGCGATTTGCTCACCCTGTTTGCGGCCATTTCATTCGCCTTTCATATCGTGCTGCTCGGCACCTGGTCGCGGCGCATTTCATTCACGCAACTGGCCCCGGTCCAGATTATTGTAGTTGGGACCATCGCCATCCTGGCAGTGCCTTTTAGCTCTGGCACGGCCTTGCATTGGACCGGCAGTCTGGTATTTGCTGTGGTCGTCACAGCCGTCTTCGCCACCGCTTTTGCCTTCAGCGCCCAGGTGTGGGCGCAGCAATACACTCCGCCGTCCCACACGGCCCTGATCTTTGCCCTGGAACCCGTTTTCGCCCTGCTGACTTCACTCATTGTCGCCGGTGAACATCTGGGCGGAAAGGAGGTCCTCGGTTTCGCCCTCATTCTGGTGGGGATGGTTATCTCCGAGCGATGGGGCGGCAACCCTGCCCGCCCCGGTGGAAGGCTAAAAGAGAATTATGAATTCTGAATTATGAAGGATGAAAAAGGGAGAGAGAGTAGCGAGGACCTCCGGGGTTGAGGTCCACGGTTTTTCGTCGCCGCCATGCCCCGATTTAGAACGGCCGCAGACCGCAAAGGCGGCGGACTGCGCTACCCGTAGCTTGCGCAGTGGCTACGAAGGGTAGCGTCTTCGCCAGCGGCGTCATTCCGAGGAGCCACGCCACCGCCCCCCGTCATTCCGAGCAAAGCGAGGAATCTGCTGTTACCCTTTCAGGAAACAAAAGTACCACCGAAAAGCAGATTCTTCGGCCAAAAACCGGCCTCAGAATGACGCGTAGGATCGCGGGCTGGCGCAGAGGCGTTTTCTGTCTCTGCGATCAGCGAAGCTGAGTGGGCACGAAGAGGATTATGAATTCTGAAGGAAGAAGGACGAAAAGGTTAGTAACGGGCGGTGAGTGGTTACTGACGAGCCGGTCGGCGCACGCGCCGCAGCGAATTTAAGTTCAAAATTTCAGATTCCAGAATGAAAGATACGTCCGCGAGAACGCAGAAACCATACGCCGCGCATCTGCGCCAGCAGCGGCCCATGGTCCGGCTATTTCACCCGCCCGAGAACGTGGTTGTATTCCTCATGACTCCCGATCCAAAACCAGGTGAGTTGGTTTTCGTTCCTGATCGCAATGGCCCGGTAGGAGCGGCCGATTTCGACGGTCCAGACTCTTCCTTTTTCCTGAAATCCGAGGGAGGGGTGAAACGGGTCCTGCTTGAAGAACTCGTACTTTTCAATCGCAAGGTCCTGCACTTCAGCGGGAAGGCGGGAGAACAATTTCCAAAAGCGCGGTGTAGCGGTGGAGCGCAAGAGGCTCACCGCCGGCGCTTGGACTGGGATTTGCGCGTCGCCCTGGCTTCCGCAAGAACATCGTCCAGCGATCGCGCACGCCCTTCGCGAACGTCTGCCTCGGCTTCCTCGAGCAACGCCATTCCGCGCCCGCCGGCGGTGAAATCCTCTTCAATCTGGCGGTCCCACTCCATCATATCCTGCCGGATAATCCAGGTGGCCAGACGAGTCTTTTCGTCCGCCGGAAGCCCGGCAATCGCATCCTTGATGGCTTCCACTTTCATGGTTTTAATGTACGCGAAATTGCGTGCCGCCGCAAGCGAGGACCTCCGGGGTTGAGGTCCACGGTTATTCGTCACTGCCATGCCCAATTTAAGAAACAAACGCAGCTCCCGCAGGGCGGGACGGCCTGCGCTGCCGGTTGCCGCAGGCCTTGGAGTGCGGCAGCGGAGCTGCGGCCTTGTTCGATTCCAAGGCGGGAGCTGGCGCGCCCGCACTCCAAGAAAGGCTTCGTGATACGCAATGGGTAGGTGACCGCACCTGCCAAGAACATCTCGCCCAAGAGGGTTCACGGGCGGGACGCCCGTGCCACAAGTACTCTCTAGCTGCCTAACATCTTGAGGGTTAGCTGGTCGGGCTGGCCGGCGTAATACTTTGCGAGGGCATCGGCAAAGACGTTGCTGCCGGTGGAAACATAAGCGAACAGGGTCATTGAGGATCGAAATTTCATGGTGTCGGGGTAACCGAAAATTTCGTCAGCCGAGATTCCCTCGACACTGTTCACCAGTGACGTACACTCTGCCAGCCTGGGTCCGAGAACCGGATGCGCCAGGTAGGCCCGGGCTTCGTCAGCCCCGGCAATTCCGAACCTGCTGGCCATAGAACTCTGCCCCAGACCTTTGAGCTGAGGGAAGATGAACCACATCCAGTGGCCTTGTTTGTGGCCTTGCCGCAACTCACGGCACACCTCGGCATACACGGGGTTCTGAGCATCAACGAATCGTTCCAAATCAAACTTCATATCTGCGGCTAGCGAGGACCGCCGGCTTTGCGGTCCGCGGTTCTTCTGCGACCTCGCGAGGCGAAAGCCGCAACGTTACCCTTACCGGCCCGCCCGTGCCGATGCCATGACAGCTTCCATCCGTCGCGTGAGGTGCGGGGTGACGCCGAGCATGCGCTCGACCACCATCAATTGCCCGCGATGATGCATCTCGTGCTCCTTGGCTGCCGTCAGCATTTCGAAGCGGGACTTCTTTCTTGGCTCCATGCCTTCCGGGTACTCCACGTGCTCGCCCAGGAAGGCTTCCGATACGCCTTCCAGGGCATTTGCGTATTTCTCCCCTTCCATGCGAAGCAGATCAAGAATCTGTGCCTTTGTGCGGGGCGCCTGCGTCTCCGCTCGCAGACTGTCCACAAGACCGAAGAAATCGAAACCGGCCAGCGAGCTACGGTGCTCGATGAAGTGAATCTGCTGCGGCACGCGTGTCATGACTGCAATGTGCGCCAGCGTCTCCGCCACGCTCCTGCAGCCCTTCGCCGGACGAAATCCGTACTGATCCTCGGGGATCTCTTCGGCGATCTGGATGGTGTTTGCGCGGACCGTGCGAAACGATCGTGCCAGCTCTCTTGCTCCGTAGTAAACCATTCAGGATGGCCTCCTCAGTGAAGTAGAGACAAGTTTATCACGCCATGGCTCTTCCGCTTTTCACTAACCGCTGACCACCTATCACCGTTCTTGCAATCCCTTTCCATTGAGAATCTGCTGCACATATTTTTCAACCTTTGCCTCCCGCCAGTTACAAACCCTCGCTTTGCGAGATCGCAGATGCTACAAGGCGATCATCTGCGCCAGTCACGTACCCCAATTCAAAAAAGAACCGCAGATCCCGCAGTGCGGGACTGACTGCGGTACCCACCCGCCCATGCACGTCTCCCCGTTGCAGGCGAGACATCCCACGGCCAATTGCGATGCTTGGGATCATGGACATTCCGGTTATGATGTCTGCGAATTGTGTTATAGTTTGGCGGAAATTCGGCACTTTTCCACGAACTGATCGAGAAAGGACACCCTTGATGGACGACAAGATTGGAACCGGAAAAATGATACTCGACAGGCGCAATTTTTTTAAAACAGCGGGCATGGGCCTGGCTGCGGCAGGAGTGGTGCTGACACCGCAGGAGGAGGCGAGGGCCCAGGCGGAAGCTGAAAAGTTGAACCTGGAGAGAATTGCTGCCAATTCCTACGGGGTGCGCAATCTCTTTAAGACACGGCCTTATAACGGACCCAGACGCAGCAGGCAACGTCCGGCGGAGCCGGATAACGTGATGAACGACCCCAATGCGGCCGGGCCGTTGGCGGTGGCGAAGGCGGCGGAGGCAGCACGGGCGAAACTTCCCACGCGGGCCGAGCAGAAGGCGAAGTATGGCGAAATCACGCTGCTGGATTTTCCGCAGTTTGCAAAGGAGCTGTTTCCCGGCGTGACCCATATGGATTTGTATTCGGGGTTCTTTGGCGATGTGGATGACAACAGTATGTACTTTCCGGAGGGATCGGCTGATCGAGGATTTGATCCGTTGAGCCCTTCAGGACGAAAGTGGCTGGACAAGCTGGCGAACATTTGCGTCAAAACCGGCATGAAAGTTCAACACATCTCGAATAACGCGCCGACGAATCTGGCGGAGTACGGTTCGCCCGAAAAGGATGCGCTTCGCAAGGCCGGCGTGGCGATGGGGAAGCGATGGATCAAGGGGCTTTCCGTGCTGGGAGTGAAGTCGATGCGAATGAACTCGCCGCGGGCGCTCGGGCCGAGCATCCGTCCGAATGCGGTGCAGCGCGGGCCGGGCGACGGATATCCGCGCAACATTGATATCGTGCCCATGCTTGCGGCGGCGATTGAGTCTTACAAAGAGATGGCGGATTACGGCGGCAACTACGGAATACGCGTCACGCTGGAGAACCATTGGGGGCTTGCGGCCGACCCGATCAATATCCGGACGATCGTCGATGAAGTGAACCATCCGTATTGCGAAGCTTCGCCCGATTTTGCCAACTGGGAGCAGCATTACATGTTGTTCAACGGGCTGAAGGCGCTGGCGCCCTATGCGCATACGAATGTGCACGCGAAATATTGGGACCGCTGGGGCGACAAGAATGACCTGCAGCGTTCCGTGAGGATTATGCTGGCGAACGGATTCAAGGGAACCTTCGCGCTGGAGTACGAGACCGGGCCATGGGACCAGGTCGAGGGATGCAAATACGAGTTTAAAGAGGTGATGACGGCGCTGTCGACGCCGACTCCTGTGGTTTGAGACTGGAGCCGGCAGCCACGGCGCAGGTTTTGGGAAATCGTGATGCCGGAGAGCTGGGTTGGAGGTTGTGCTCGCGCGGCCACCTGTGCTATAGACTCAGGCATGAGCAAACAACGAGCGTTGAATGGTGTTCTTGCAGTCTCCCTTTTTCTTTGCGTAACCGGATCCCTCGCCGCCGAGCAGGGTTTCCACAAACTTTTCGATGGCAAGTCGCTGGATGGCTGGACGCTGGTGCGCGGCAAGGGGCCGGGCTATGTGGTCAAAAACGGCATCCTCGTCTGCCCGGCCGACGGCGGCGGAAACCTCTTCACCAAAAAAGAGTATTCCAATTTTGTCTTCCGCTTTGAATTTCGCCTGACCCACGGAGCCAACAACGGAGTCGGGATTCGCGCCCCTCTCGAAGGTGATGCTGCCTATCAGGGAATGGAAATCCAGATTCTCGACAACAAGGCGCCACAGTACGCCCACCTGAAGCCCGGGCAATACCACGGCTCAATCTATCTCGTGGTTCCGGCCAAACGCGGATTCCTGAAGCCGGTGGGCGATTGGAACCGGGAGGAAATTCTGGCCCAGGGCCGCCACATCCGCGTCACTCTGAATGGGACGGTCATCGTGGACGCAAACCTTGACGACGTCACCGACCCCGAAATCCTGAAAAAGCACCCCGGCCTTGCCCGGACCAGCGGCCACATCGGATTTCTCGGACACGGCACGCACGTGGACTTTAGGAATATCCGCGTCAAAGAACTTGACTAGTTCCCGCCCGGAGGCTGGCGCATCGACGAAGGGGACGGCGGGCAGACGGAAACAGGAGGCCGACGGAAGTCCGGAGTCAGAAACAGAGGGCTGCGACGCCACACCGCAGCAGCGATCCCTTCACCCCATGGGATTTTAAATTCAAGATTCAAATTTCCAGAATGGGAAAGTCCCCTCACCCGGCCGCCGGCGCGTTCACTCTTTCCCCACTGGAGAAGGCATTGATTTTGCCAGTGGAGCCAGCCGCCTGAATTCTGGGTATAATCGACCCTGTCGAGGAAGCCAGGAAGGAATTCCGGGATACCTTTCAAGCCGATCCAATTTTGTGCGGAGGGAACATGGCAGGAAGTTCCGCCCATCGTATTCGTTTTTGCTGCGCCGGCATCATGCTGAGCTCGATTCTGCTGCTTTCCTGTGGCGGCTCCTCCTCCATCTCAACGACGCCGTCCACTCCACCGCAGACGAACTGCAGCAACGCCGCAACCGGCAGCCCCACCGATTACAGCACCAGCCCGATGATTTCCGGCTGTCCGCTTTTTCCCACGGATAATCCCTGGAACGCCGACGTCTCCAATTACTGCGTGGACCCCAACTCGGCCCAGTACATCGCCAGCATCAACCAGAACAGGCAATACCTCCATCCCGACCTTGGCACGGATCCCACGTATGGAATTCCTTACGTCGTGGTGCCTGCCAGCCAGCCGCTGGTGACCGTCACTTTCGATCAGTACCCTGCTGAGAGCGACCCCGGACCCGGCTGTATGCTGACGGGCGCGGGCTGCTATCCCTTCCCCCCTGACGCTCCCGTGGAGGGCGGAAACCTCTCCACCGGCGACCGCCACGTGGTGGCGCTCCTGGCCGATCCCGCTCAACACAACTGCACGCTCTACGAGGTGTGGAGAGGCTTTAAGGACGCCAATGACAACAACTGGACGGCCGCCAATGGCGCTGTCTTCGACCTCTATTCCGACACCCTGCGTCCTGACGGCTGGACTTCCGCCGACGCCGCCGGGTTGCCCATTCTGCCCGGCCTGGTCCGCTACGACGAAGTCGCGGCGGGTGAAATCAAGCACGCGCTGCGCTTCACCGTTGCCCAAACCCAGGCCGGTTATATTTACCCCGCCACTCACTCCGCCAGCAGTTCCAGCGATCCCAGCCTGCCGCCCATGGGGCTGCGCCTGCGCCTGAAGGCTGGCTACAACATATCCTCCTACACCGGCGAGGCCCTCGTCATCCTGACCGCACTCAAGAAGTATGGAATGATCGTGGCAGATAACGGCAGCAGCTGGTTCATCAGCGGCGCGCCCGACCCCCGATGGAACGATACGGAACTTGAGGAGCTGAAGAGTGTTCCCGGCAGCGCTTTTGAAGTGGTTGAGACGGGAACCATTCACCGCTGATACGGTTTCACGCAGGTGGCGCCCTTGCAATTTTAGATTTCAGATTCAAGAGAAAAACAAAATCCAGCGGCGGAAGACAGGACCCGGAAGAACCGTGGACCTCAAACCCGGAGGTTTGCGCTTACCGCCTTGACGGATCCGCCAACCCTACAGATGCGCGGCCCGTATGGCAAGCAACTTGACGCCCGCCGGTCCGGCGTGGTACCCGTAATATTCCTTCATTGCGGATGCGAGAGCCTGGACGCCGTCTTTCGGGATTCCGTTGGTTCAAGGCAAGGCCGGTTCAAAGCGTTCACGAACCGCGAAGCTTTTTACTACTTTCTGACGTCCGAACCGGACTCAGCACATGACAGGGGACAGCATGTTCAAAATCAAACCTACCTTTGCCAAAACCTTCGGCATTGTTTTCATCGTTCTCATCACCGCCCTGGTTGCCGTCATCCCGCTCAAGGCGGGCCAGTTCGACCCCGATTTGTACTCCGGCATGCAATGGCGGCTGGTAGGTCCATTTCGCGCCGGCCGCGTTTCAGCGGTGGCCGGGGTGATTGGGCAGCCGGGTGTCTACTACATGGCGAGTCCCGGGGGCGGCGTCTGGAAAACCACGGACGCGGGGCTCGTCTGGAAGCCGATCTTCGACCAGGCGCATGTGGCCTCCATCGGCGCGTTGGCTGTCGCGCCCTCGAACGGCAACATCATTTATGTCGGCACCGGCGATTTTGGCATCGCCAGCACCGCCTGGGGAGCGGCCAACCTGGGAAACGGTGTCTGGCGCTCGGATGACGCCGGGCGCACCTGGCGCCATATTGGCCTTGACGAAACGGCGCACATCGGAGCGATACTGGTGGACCCGAACGACCCCGATGTGGCGCTGGTGGCAGCGCTCGGGAACGCCTATGCGCCCGATCCGCATCGGGGCGTCTATCTCACCCGCGACGGCGGCCGCACCTGGACCAGAACTCTTTACAAGGATGACACGACGGGAGCCATGTCACTGGCGTACGATGCCGCCCGCCCCGGGGTGGTGTATGCGGCGCTCTGGCACCATCAGGCCGCTCTGCCGCCTGCGCCGGCCGATAATGACCAGGCCGGCGGGGCCATTTACAAATCCACCGACGGAGGCGAAACCTGGCACGCCATAACCGGCCACGGACTTCCCGACTGGCCCGCGGGGCGCATCGGACTGGCGGCCGATGGCGGGCGCGTCTTCGCAAATATCGCAAGGGCCCAGGGGCACATTGACCACCTGCAGGGCGGTTTTTTTCGCTCCGACGACGGCGGAGCAAGCTGGCGGCGCATCACGAAAGATCCCCGGTTGACCCCCGGCGGGCGTTCCGGCTTTTTCAACGGTGTCTGGATCGATCCCCAAAATCGCGATGTTGTCTACGTGAATCACACCGCATTTTATCGTTCGGTTGATGGCGGAAAGACTTTTATGGTTTTAAAAAGTTCGCCGGGCGGCGATGACTATCACAACCTCTGGATCAACCCCAAGAGCCCCTGCCTGCCCCTGGGTGACGGAGAGGGCTGCCTCAGCAGCCAAATGATATTGGGCGCTGACCAGGGGGCGAGCGTCAGCCTGAATGGAGGCGAGACCTGGAGCTCCTGGTACAACCAGCCGACCGGGCAGATGTACCATGTGGCAACCGACAACCGGTTTCCCTTCCGGATCTACGGCCCGCAGCAGGACAACGGCTCGGTGGAAGTGAGCAGCCGGGGACCTTTCGGCGACATTAACTTTATGGATTGGCGGCCATCGATGGGCGCCTACGAATACGGGCGCGTGGAACCGGATCCGGCACACCCGCAGTGGATCTTCTCCAGCGACGATGGCCCCGCAATTCACCGCAGGGTTCGAGGCACCTGGCAAACCCTGGATGTAACAGCCTACATCGGCGACGATGGGCCCTACCGTTACGCGTTCGGCCAGTGGTGGGGCGCCGTGGAGCCGCCCTTCGTGTTCTCGCCCCTGAACGGCAACGTCCTGTATGAGGGCGCGCAATACGTCCTTGAAACCTCCGACGGCGGCCGCCATTGGCGCCGCATCAGTCCCGACCTCGCGCATCGAGACGACCTGCCGATGCGCGCTCTGCCGCACGACAAAACCAGCCGCGATTGGGCGGCCATCTCGGCGATTGCTCCCTCACC
This sequence comes from uncultured Acidobacteriota bacterium, assembly GCA_963783155.1. Classification (GTDB taxonomy): domain Bacteria; phylum Acidobacteriota; class Terriglobia; order UBA7540; family UBA7540; genus SCRD01. The sequence continues at coordinate 172,760 of CAWANC010000007.1, forward strand.
CGTGAAGGCCGGCCTGATCTGGGTGGGTACCGACGACGGGCTGGTGCAGGTGACGCGCGACGGTGGCAAGAATTGGCAGCGGGCGACGATCCCGGAATTGAAGCCGCTGGATACCATCAGCATGATTGAAGCTTCGCATTTCAACCCTGGCGAGGCTTACGTGGTGATGGACCGGCACGACTGGGGTGATTTTCGACCATACATCTACCGGACTCGCGACTACGGGCGCACCTGGACCGCCATCACTTCCGGCATTCCGAACGGCAGCTTCGTACGGGTGGTGCGAGCAGACCCCAAACGGCAGGGACTGCTTTACGCAGGGACAGAAAATGGCGCCTTCGTTTCTTTTAATGACGGCAAGGAGTGGCAGTCACTGCAGCTCAATCTGCCCACCGCTTCGGTGCGCGATCTGGCCATCCGGGATGGCGACCTGGTGGCCGCAACGTATGGCAGGGCGTTCTGGATTCTGGACGACTTGAGCCCGCTGCAACAACTCACTGCGCAGGTGGCCGCCGCCCCGGCTCACCTCTTCCGGCCGGCGGATGCGTTCCGGGTACGCAGGAACACCAACTCAGATACTGCATTGCCGCCCGAAGAGCCCGCCGGAACCAATCCGCCCGCAGGCGCGATTGTGGACTACACTTTGCGGGCTGCGCCGTCACAGACGATCAAATTGGCGATTTATGATGCCAACGGAAAACTGGTGCGCCAGTACAGCAGCGCTCCCCTGCCGGAAAGCGTGAGACGGCCGCTGCAGTGGCCCACCGTTGCAGAATACTGGATGGCCAATCCCCAACCCTTGCCTACCCATGTGGGAATGAACCGCTTTGTCTGGGACCTCCGGTATTCGCCGCCGCCGGCGGTGAAGCACTCCTATCCCATGTCCGCAATCCCTCACGCTACTCCTGCCGGTCCGGAAGGACCGCTCGCCGTCCCCGGAAATTACGTGGTCAAGCTGACCGTGGACGGGCAGACCTATACCCAGCCATTGACCGTGAAGCGCGACCCGCGTGTGACTGCTCCCGCCTCCGCTTTTGCCGCCCAATTGTCGCTGTTGCAGAAACTCATGGACGGAATGCGCGAAAGTTACCAGCGATACCAGGAAGCGAATCAGCATGGCGATAAGTCCGCCGCCAGCAAATTTGCCGGGATGAACGGCGATTTGAGCGAATTAGCGGCCGACATCGAAGGGGCTGACGCCGAACCCACGGCCGCAATGTATGATGCGGTGCGCCGCGAGCTGGAAAAGTTAACCGCCCGATGACAGCCTGCACGAGCGCATCTATGAAAGGGGCGGCGGAAGGTAGGAAATCGGAAGTAGGCAATACCTGGATGAATCAGCGCGCCTTTGCAAGATCACAGACACAACAAGGCGAGTAGCTGCGTCGCCCGTCCGAGTCAAAAGCAGATTCCTCTCCCGCTTTGCCTGATCGGAATGACAACCAAACGACTCAGGCGGGCGTGGCCCAGAGTTTTTAAGCAACCTGCCGGCTGACTACCTGCCCAGGTGCGCCAGCAGGTGGACCAGGGTGCGCACCGGGACTCCCGTGGGCCCCTTGGCCAGATACGGCTTCTCATCGTTCGACCAGGCGGTGCCGGCGATATCCAGGTGGACCCAGGGCGTCGCTTCCGCGAACTCGCCCACAAACATGGCCGCGGTGATGGAACCGCCGGGCCGCCCGCCGGTGTTGGCCAGGTCGGCAATCGAACTTTTGAAGAGGTCGCGATACTCATCGTCGACGGGCAACTGCCACATCCTCTCGCCCGTTTCGCTGCCACTGGCCACCAGGCGGTCCACCCATTCCTGATGGCGGCCGAACACGCCCGTGGTGATATTGCCCAGGGCCACGACGACGGCGCCGGTCAAGGTGGCGGCGTCGATCAGAACGTTGCAGCCGAGCTGCCGCGCATAGGTCAGCGAGTCGGCCAGCGCCAGGCGGCCTTCCGCGTCGGTGTTGAGAATCTCAATGGTCTTGCCGCTCATGGACGTCACCACGTCGCCCGGGCGGCAGGCTTTGCCGCTGGGCATGTTCTCCGTGGACGGGATGACGGCAATGACGCGAACTTTGGGTTTGATCTGCGCGATGGCCTGCATCACTCCCAGCATGGCGGCGCCGCCCGCCATGTCGGTCTTCATCTCGTGCATGTTCAGGCTGGGCTTGAGCGAAATGCCTCCTGAATCGAAGGTGATGCCCTTGCCCACCAGTCCGATCACCGGCGAATCGGGCGCGTCCGGCGGAGAATAGCGCAGCACCAGCAGGCGGGGCGGCTGGTCGCTGCCCTGGGCAACGGCCAGAAAGGCTCCCATTTTCAGGCTGCGGATTTCTTCCTCGGCGAGTTCCTGGAATTCCAGGCCTGCGCGCTCCGCCATCTCCCGCGCCTGCTGCGCCAGGATAGAGGGCGTCATGCGGTTGGCGGGTTCATTCACCAGCCTGCGAGTGTAGTTCGCCGCTTCGCCAATCGCCCGGCCGTGCTCCAGGGCGGCATTCAGTTCGTCCGAGGGCGCAAGATTTTCACCCGCGATCACGAATGAATCAACGCCGAACTCGCCGTTCCTCTCCGTGCGATAGGAGTCGGAATCGTAATCGGCGAGAACCGCCCCTTCAACCACGGTTGCGATTTCGGCGGCGCCCGTTTCATCGCCCGCCAGCCAGGCCATCTCCCGGACCCCGCGCGTCCGCAGGTATCGCACCGCCGCGCCGGCCAGCCGTCCGAGCTGGAAAGGCTTGAACTTCTCTTTCTTCCCCGCGCCCACCACCAGCAGCTTCTGCGCCGCGAGGCCGGCAGGGCGATGGACGAGCGTCCGTTCGAAAGGCTTCCCTTTCAATTCCCCGCTCTCCTTCATTTCGGCCAGCAGCTTGCGGGTTTCCTCTGGAAGCGCCGCCGCGCTTCCGCTTGAAGCAGCATCGTCTTCAAAACAATAGACCGTGACCGCCGGCACCGCCAGGCTTGCCGCCGCCTCACGCCGCAATTCAATTTTCAATGGTTTTCCACTCCTTCTTTGGGAATCTCTGCAATCCGTTATCCTGCGGCCAAACCATTCGGGTTCCCGACAGAAACCATCGCCCGGGGCGCGCCGGTGACCATCGTTACATCTTCCCGGAAGCCGGCCCCACCGCTGTAGCTGTCCTGGTCCCAGGGTCGATCCCGATCAGCGCCACGCCGCCTACCCGGCCGCTGCCGGCGGTCACCACATGCCCGCGCGCTCTCAGGTCCGCCTCCACGGCTTCGCCCACAGAGCTGGGGACGGTCAGGCTGCCCAGACGCGGGGCGTCCTGGCCAAACGAGCCGACGAAGTGCGAGGTGGAGAAGCGTGGCGCACATGAACGCCCGTTCAGGCGTCATGCCGAAATCGACATACGCGAGAATCACCTGGAGGGCTGCCTGATCCTGCTGGTCTCCGCCCGCCACGGAGATCGCCATCACCGGCTGGTTGTTATGGAAGAGCAGCGTGGGGCTCAGGGTGATTCTCGGCCGCTTGCCGGGCTGGATCACGTCGGGAGTGCCGGCGAACGTGTTCAGGCTGGTGAGCCGGGCGCCGTGGATGATGCCCGTATGTCCGGCCACTCCGGCCATGCTCGACAGGCCGCTGGGAGTCGCCGCAATCACGTTCCCCCACTTGTCGGTTACGCACATCACCGTGGTCCCGCCGTGCCAGGGGCCGGTAATCGTCGGCGGTTTGGTGGGCTTCATATGGTAGGGGTCACCCGGCCGCAGCTCCAGGGACGCCTTCTTCGGATCGATCAGCGCCCGCCGCATCCGGGTGTACCGGTCGGAGAGCAGTTGCTTTATCGGCACCTTCACAAAATTCGGATCGCCATAATATTCATCCCGATCCGCGAACGCCAGTTTCTCCGCTTCAACCACCGTGTGAATGTAATCCGCCGAAAGAAAGCCCATCTTCTTCAGGTCGAAGCCCTCGAGCAAACGTAACATCTGCAGGAGGACAGGACCCTGCGTCAATGGGCCGGGCTTATAAACCGTGTAGCCCCGGTAGGTGCCGACGAGCGGATCCACAACGGGCGTTTTGTGCGCCGCCAGGTCCGCCTTGCGCAGGAAGCCGCCCTTCTCGATATACCAGGCCACCAGAGCGTCCGCAATGTCCCCGCGGTAGAACCGGTCTGAGACAGCCTGCAGCTTCTGCGCCCGCGTGCCTTTGGCCGCCTTCTCCGACTCCACCAGCTTGCGGAAGGTCACGGCCAGATCAGCCTGCCAGTGCACACCCGTTTCAATCCTCTGCCGGTCGCCGGTATCGATGTACCAGGTAGGGCCGCCCTTATCCAGGATGGCCAGCGTGGGCTGGATCACCTGCGCAAAGCTCATTGTCCCGTAGAGCTTGAGAAGAGTCACCACAGCGTCCAGCATGCCGGGTACAGCCGCCGCCTTGACGTCGCCGTTGCCGGGAATTCCGTGCTTCATGTACCAGGCGATGGCCTTGGGATCGCGCGGCGCCTCTCCCTGCCCTTCCAGCAGTTTTACGTTTTTCTTGCCGGCGCTATAGACGAGGATGGGCACCTCGCCCCCAACGCAGAATGCGCCCACGTAAGTAACCGACAACGCCAGCAGCGTGGCCGCCCCGGCATCGGCGGCGTTCCCGCCCGCTTCCAGAATCTTGATTCCAGCAGCCGTCGCAGCCGGCCTGCCCGAGACAACCACGCCCTGGCTGCCCGTGGCCAGGCTCGGTCCCCGCCGGACGGCCGCTCTGCGCTGGCCGGATGCGGCAGGCACTGGCCCCTGTGAACCTGCGTTGAACATCAGGATAAGTAGTGCGATCGAGAGAATTTTCCGCATGTTGAATGCTCCCTCTGGTGGGTGGATTTCCCCCGGCCCGTTTCGTCAGGACACTATCCGGAATTAACTTTTGATGCCCCGGTGCTTCCGTTGCCGTACGGAAACGATCAGTCCGCGCGGCGGCGATAGTCCTGAATAGCCTTTTCGGCTTCGCGCTTGATGGTCCGTTGTCTCTCCGTCTCGCGCCGGTCGTAGACCTTTTTCCCTTTGGCGAGGGCGATTTCACATTTGACCTTGTTCCCTTTCAGGTAAAGCCGAGTGGGAACAAGGGTGAGTCCTTTTTCCTGGGTCTTGGAAGTCAGCTTGTCGATCTCCTGCTGGTGCAGCAGCAGGCGGCGTTCGCGGAGGGGATCGTGGTTGAGATAACTCCCCGAGCTATAGGTACTGATGTGGCAGTTCACCAGAAAAACCTGTCCGCCCTTCACAGTGGCATAGCTGTCCTTGAGTACGACCTTTCCTTCGCGGATGGATTTGACCTCGGTACCGCGCAGTTCCATTCCAGCCTCAAATTTTTCGAGGAAGTGATAATAGTGGGCCGCCTGCCGGTTGAGGGCAAAATTCTTCATTCGAGCTTCTTTGTTCTTGTCGGCCATATTGGCGTGCCCTCGGTGTTGATGCCCGGAATCCATCATGTTAGCACAGTCGATCCGGAGGTTTCCGCAGGTGGATCCCATTCGCCTCCGGCCCGAAAGAAACCAGATTTCCGGCGCAATCATCTGTATAAAATACGATAAAATAAAAAAGGGTGGGAGCCGGAGGCTGGTGAGCCACAAAGGATTTGCAGGAGCTTCGCTGTGGTAGAATGTTTTTATTGCGATTGCTGTCGTGCGTCGGGTGGATTCATATGAGGTGGTACAACTCCGGGCTTTGCAACCACATCTATTGTTACGAGAACCTCCGGGGGCAATAAGGGGCGCCCCGGCCAAAGGTAATTGATGCCGATCACTGACACCCATCATGTTGGTCCTGGCAGGAGTCAAACGGACAGAGTGAGCTCTAATTCAAAACCAAAAGAGTTTTCTTTCACGATCCAGGAAGCTCCGGGTCTGCTGTCATCCCTTCTCGCTGGCCTTCGCGAATGGCGCCAGACATCCAGGATCAAGGTCCCCGCGGAGTATGCGCGCGGCGAGTCCGCGCTGCCCGTCACGGAAATGCGGCCGTGGTACAAGGACTTCACCAAACAGGTCAAATCGCATTTCGAGAAGCCAACCGAGCCGATCGGCATCTTCAACCGCGCACAGGAAAAGAAACGCGCGATGGTGGGCGCAGCCACAGCCATAGTGGGCGGTGGAGCCGCCTTCTGGCTGGGCGGCCCGAAGATGATTGTGCTGGGCGTGATCGGCGGCTACCTGGCAGGAGAAGGCATCGGCGTCCTGGCGTTCAGGAAACGCGAATACCCTCCCGACATCTGGCAGGATTATCAGCAGCAGAGAGCTTCCTGGGTCAATTCCATGCTGGTCCATACGATGGTTATTCTGGCCCTGGTGCTTCCCTACTACATATCGCAATGGCTCAATCCTGTGAAGCAAGCCAAGGTGGAGGTGGTGGATATTTCACCCTATCTGCCGCAGCTGCCGCCCTCAGCCAACAAGGCAGGCGGTGGCGGAGGTGGAGGTGCCCGAACTCCCACGCCTCCTTCAAAAGGCAAAGCGCCGGAATTTAAGACCACGCAAATGGCGCCGCCGGAAGTTACCGTCCCGAAAATCCAGCCTCTCCTGCCCGTGGAACCATCCCTCCTGGGTCCGCCGCAATTGAAGCTTCCCCAGATGGCGGACAACAATTTTGGTGATCCGCTGCACGGCGTTCCCGGCCCGCCCTCAGCCGGACCCGGTTTCGGCGGAGGAATTGGCACCGGCCAGGGGACAGGAATCGGCTCCGGCACTGGAGGCGGCTTGGGTCCCGGCCAGGGCGCCGGTACGGGAGGCGGTGTTTACAGCGTGGGCGGCAACGTCAGCGCGCCCATCCCTATCTACAAGCCTGAACCGCCTTACTCCGAGCAGGCGCGGAAAGCCAAATACCAGGGCGTCGTGGTGCTATGGATTGTGGTGGACCAGCAAGGCAACGTGACCGATGCGCAGGTGGTCAAACCCCTGGGCATGGGCCTCGACGAGAACGCGGTGAAGACGGTGCAAACCTGGAAGTTCAAGCCGGCCCAGCGCAACGGCGCTCCAGTGCCCGTCAAGGTGATGGTGGAAGTCAGCTTCCGCCTGTTTTGACAACGCTTTCCCCAACGTTCACGTTGCAGATTATTCCCTGTACCGTCCAGTGCTTCACTGCGGAACTCTCCCGCGCGCTCTGCGTTTCCACCAACGAGACTCTGCATCCTGTAGTACGATCAGAAATCTGTCCCATGATTTCGCATGGACCCGGCCGGTAGAATTCGCGACTTCCTCGAAGTCGGGAAATATCTTCTGAAAAATGATCGACAAGTGTGTAATAGACATCGGTCGGGTTCAACCAACTCTCACCAGGCGTTGCGTTGTGTGAGGGCCGGCTGGCAGCAGGGTTGCAGCCGGCGGCATGAATACCCTGAAAAACCTGTCCAGCCGTCCCCGGGTGGGACGGACTTCAAGAATGGAGTATTGCTGTGCGGCATTTGCCTTTCCACGCATGGGTCACAACAGGTGTCATCTTGATCGTTGCGTGCCCGGCCTTCTGCCAGGCGCCGCCATCCTGCAACGGCAAGCCTGCCGAAGAAGCCCAGATCCAGGCGCTGAAGAAAAGGCTGGCCGAGCAGGACCAGCGCATCAGTGAACTGGAGCGGCAGGTGAGGGCCTTGCTGGGATCGCGCAAGACGACAGAAGCCAGCCCGGCCCCAAAGCCCGCGGAGAGCGCCGCAGAAAAGGCTTCGCCCGTTGGGGCAGCCGCGGCCACAGCCGCGATCTCAGCAGTTCCCGAGCCTGTCGCGGCCGCTCCGCCGCCCATCCAGAAGCCCCCCGAGCAGACCCGGAGGAGCGTTCGCTCCCTGCTCTCGCCGATTCACTTTGGCGGTAACGTTTATCTCTTTCAGTACGTTCCGCTCGGCATCGCGGGCGCCCATCCCAAATTCGAGCTTTATGCCTTTTCAGCGCTGGTGGACGGCCAGAAAGGACCCTGGGGCTTCCACGCCGATTACCGCTTTCGAACGACGAAACTGCGCAGCTTTTTCCCCGGCAACACCTGGCTGCAGCAGGGCTACGTGCGCTATCGCACGGATTACGGCGAGTTCAAGGCCGGCAGCTTCTACCGGCGCGTGGGGCTCGAGTGGGACGACTCGTTTTTCGGCAACATCGAGTACTTTGACGGATTCATGCTCGATCCGGAATTCGGCGTGGGATTCGAAGGCTCGCACAAGCTTCAGGGCCGCCTGGGCGCGGAATATTCCCTGCAATACTTCTCGGCCAACTCCCCCATCAATGGATCGCTCCCCGGCCGCGATTTCGTTTCCCAGCCCGGCGCGCGCGCCAAGAACGACGTGACCCTGCGCTTTGCCCCGGTGTGGCACTTCAACAAGTGGGCGTCGCTCAACGTGGGCGGATCGTTCGCGCAGGGAACCATCGAGCGCGACGCTGGCCCGCACAACCGGCGGCGCCAGGTGGCCGCCGACGCCACGCTGCAACTGGGTCCGGTGCTCACCTACGGCGAAGTTCTTCAGCAAACGGTGAACGGCCAGGTGGTTTTGCCTCCGCAGAACGCGACCTACACGCTGACGGGCATCCGCTGGGCGCAAGCGGGCGCTACCAGCCGCGCCTCAATTACAGCCAGGCCAACTACCACGGGCTGAACGGCCGCCGGGAGTACATCCTGCAGCCCGGCATCAACATTCGCGTGGCGGACCATCTGACCTTCATTTATGAATATGATTTCTGGCGGGAATTGTCGGTGTTGAATCCGACAACGCTGGACAGAAGTTTGAACCTGGTTCTGCTGTACCATTTTTAGGAGTTTGCGAAACAAAGTGTAGCGGCGACTTTACGCCACCATGTGGCGAGATCAATTCGCCGCTACAGTTCGCGCAGCTTTCATCGATCTTTTGGAGGAGCGCAAATTCGATCTGATCGTGAAAATGGAATCAAGGCCGGCATCGGCGAGCGGCTCGATCGCATGCCGTGGACCAGCTTCCATTCGCGCGTGACGCTGGCGCTCGGGATCGGCTGGCTGCTCGACGCGTTTGAAGTGAACGTGATCGGCAACGTGCTCGGCATCCTGAAAAAGCTCTGGCAGGTCACCGACGTTCAGGCTTCGGCGCTGGTCACCGTGTGGCTTGTCGGCATCATGATCGGCGCCTTGCTGTTCGGCTACCTGGCCGACCGCTTTGGCCGCCGCAAGCTGTTTATTCTGACCCTGCTGCTCTACTCCGGCTTCACGGTGATCTCCGCGCTTTCACCCGGCTACTACTTTTTCATGGTGTTCAGGTTTCTCACGGCCATCGGCGTGGGGGCCGAATATTCCGCCATCAACGCCGCCATCGGCGAGATTATTCCGGCGCGGTTTCGCGGTCGCGCCAACGCCACGGTGATGAATTTCTGGCCGGTGGGATCCATCCTGGCGGCGCTGCTGAGCCTTTATTTCATCAACCTGCTGCCGCCGTCAATAGGCTGGAGGTTTGCCTTCGGCCTGGGAGCCATCGTGGCCCTGTTCACTGTCTGGGTGCGCCGCATCCTGCCGGAATCGCCCCGTTGGCTGCTGCAGCGCGGCCGCCGGCAGGAAGCGATGGAGGTGATGAGACAGATCGAATCGCGCGCCGACCACTTTGACCTTTCTGCTTCACATGCGGGGCGCGTGGCCCAAATCTCGCCGGGATTTTTCAGCCAGGTCTGGGTGCTGATGCGCGACCATCCGGCGCGGCTGGCGCTGGGCTCCATGCTCGATTTCACCGAGGCCGCCGGGTATTACGGCATCTTCGCCTTCCTGCCGCTGGTGGTTTTGCCGCATGTTAACATTACAGAGGAAAAGGTGCCGTGGTTCTTCCTGATCGGAAATGTGGGAGCAGTTGCAGGCGGCGCGCTGGCGGCGGTGGCGCTGGATTGGGCCGGTCGCAAGTGGACGGTGACGGTGTTCTACCTGCTGGCAGCGGCCTCCATGCTGGTGATGGGGGTAGCGACGGTCCACCGCAGCGCAGAATGGGTGATGGCGGCATTTGTGGTGGTGAATTTCTGCGCCACGGGAAGCTGGGTGTCCGCTTATCCGACCTTTTCTGAAATCTTCCCGACCCGTTTGCGCTCAACGGGTATCGGATTTTCCGTGGCCTTTGGCCGGATCGGCGCGGCCATCTCGCCGCTGGTCCTGGTGGCGCTGGCCGAGCGCGTGTCGATCATGGACGCCTTCGCGCTGCTGGGCGGATTCTATGTGCTGGGCGCGATCGGCATGGTTCCGTGGATCCTGTGGGGGCCGGAAGGACGCGGCAAGGCGCTGGAATTGCTGGGAGGGGAAAGTCTCGAGGCATGAAATTTCCTGAAGTCACCCTGACCCACCTCGACAACCTCTGGTTCCAGGTGAGCGGCACGCTGTGCAACATCGCCTGCACGCACTGCTTCAACAACAGCGGCCCCAACGTGAGAACGTTTGGATTTCTCAGCCTGGAAACGGTGCGCGAAGAGATCGATAGCGCCACCCGCGCGGGCGTGAAAGAGATCTTCTTCACCGGCGGCGAACCTTTTCTTCACCCCGGCCTCCCCGACATGCTTTCCCTTTCGCTGCAGCACGCGCCCACCACCGTCCTCACCAACGGCATGCTGATCAACGACCGCATCGCCGATCGCCTCGCCAAAATCGAGCAAGCGGCAAGGTATTCGCTGGAAATTCGCGTCAGCCTGGACGGTTACACGGAAGAGATGAACGACGCCATCCGGGGCAAAGGCGTATTCCGTGCTGCGCTCGCGGCCGTTGCGCGGCTCAGCCGGCGCGGCCTGCTGCCGCTCGTCACCATCGTCCGCACCTGGAGCGATGAAGAAGAGCTCCGAACCCTGGCCGGCTTTTCCAACACGCTTCGGGAGGCGGGATATGCCCGGCCGCGAATCAAAGTGCTCCCTGCCCTGCCGCTCGGCCGCGAACTCGAACGACAGGCCGGAACGCCAACCGATCAACTGCTGAGCGAAGAGATGCTGGAGGGATTCGACCGCGAGCTGCTGATGTGTTCGAATTCGCGGATTGTCACCGACCGCGGCGTCTGGGTGTGCCCGCTGCTGGTGGAAAAAGCTGACGCGCGGCTGGGAGCAACGCTCGCCGATTCGAACCCTGACTACGCGCTGGGCCACAACGCCTGCGTCACCTGCTACCACTACGGAACCATCTGCGGCAACATCAGCTCGCTGATTGAGGGTCCCGCGGTGCAGGCGGAAGCGGACTGAACCCAATTCCCATGAAACGACTTGCGCTGTTTGGCGGCATCTACAACAACTACCTGGCGCTTGAGGCGGCGATTGAAGACGCAACGCGCCGCAAGGCTGAGGCGCTCTACTGCCTGGGAGACTTGGGCGCTTTCGGCCCCTATCCCGACCGCGTTTATCCCATCCTTCGGGGGCACGGCGTCCAGTGCATCCAGGGCAACTACGACAACTCGCTGGCCGGCGGGCTGGCCGATTGCCAGTGTGGATACACCGACCCGCGCGACAATCACTTTGCGCGCATCAGTTACAACTACACGTTCAAAAACACCTCGGAAGAAAACAAGGCGTGGCTCGGCACCCTGCCGGAAACTCTTCGGCTTGAAGTTGAAGGCCGCCGGGTGCTGCTGTGCCACGGCTCGCCGCGCAAGATGAACGAGTTTCTGTGGGATTCCACCAGTCCCGACGCTTTTCTCGAATACCTGCTCGGCCAATCGAACGCCGACCTTGTTTGCGTCACCCATTCCGGCATCAAATGGCATCGCGAACTTTCGGCGGGCCGGCACTTCATCAACGTGGGAGTGCTGGGCCGCCCCGAGAATGATGGCGCGACCAACGTGTGGTACACCCTGCTGACGATTGACCGCGCGGACATGAAAGTGGAATTCATTCCGGTCGATTACGACTACAATAAGCTCACCGCTGAAATGACCGCCGAACGCCTGCCCGCGGAGTTCATTGAAACCATCACCAGCGGCTGGTGGACCACCTGCCTGGAAGTGCTTCCCCACAAGGAGCGCGCCCGCGGCCGGTTTTGATACGCCCGCTTCCGGCCTGCCCGGCCTCTACAGTCTGCGCCAATGTGTTAGTATCGAAAATTACAGCTCTTGAAGAGCCGGCTGTCATACCGTTTGAGTGCGTGGCGGCGAGTTGACCTCGCCATCCGGCAGCATAGGGTCGCCGCAGCATCAAACGCTGCCACCGCTCATGAACCCTCAAGTCACAGGCAAAGCAGAAAGGATGTTGTGCTCAAGATTGGTATTGTAGGACTCAACATGGTGGGCAAGACCACCCTGTTCAAAATTCTCACGCACGCCCACGGCGACAAACTCGCCGGCGGCAAACCGGAAGCCCATGTGGGTGTTGTCAAGGTGCCCGATGATCGCCTGGATCTTCTGGCGAAGATGTTCAATCCCAAGAAGCTGGTCCACGCCAGCATCGAATACGTCGACACGCCCGGCAGCGTCATCCAGTTGGCGCGCACGGGAACGCAGTCCCAGGCGTTGAGGGAAATGGACGCCATCATCCATGTGGTCCGCGCCTTTGAGGACCCGGCCATCCCGGCCGAGGGCGGAACCGTGGATGCCAGACGCGACATCGAATCGGTTGAGCTGGAACTGGCGCTTTCCGACCTGGCCGTGGTTGAGAAACGATTGGAACGCCTCGAGAAAGACATCAAGAAGCAGAAAAATCCTGCCCTTGAAAAAGAGCAGCAGGCGTTGCTGAAAGCAAAGCAGGCGCTGGAAGCGGAGCAGCCGCTGCGCGAGCTCGATTTTACTGCAGACGAAGAGCACACCCTGCGCGGTTTCACTTTTCTCTCGCTCAAACCCATGCTCTTCGTCCTGAACCTGGGAGAAAAAGACGCCGCCCGCGCCAACGCGGCCGACGAATTTGCGCAGAAAGCCGGGTTGAAGCAACGCCCGCGTACGGCCGTCACCGCCGTCTGCGGCAAGATTGAAGAAGAGCTTTCCGAATTGAGCGACGAGGAAGCAGGCGAATTCATGTCGAGCTACGGCCTGGCGGAGTCGGCCATCTCCCGGCTGATTCGCTCCAGCTACCAGTTGCTGGGCCTGATCTCGTTCTTTACCGTGGGCGAGGACGAGTGCAAAGCCTGGACCATTCGGGAGGGCATGACGGCGCTCGACGCCGCCGGCGAAATCCATTCCGACATCCAGCACGGTTTTATCAGGGCGGAAGTGATTCCCTACGCGGAACTGATGGACGCGGGCAGCTTTGCCGAAGCCCGCACGCGCGGATCGCTGAAGCTGGAAGGCAAGGAATACGTAGTCCACGACGGAGAGATCGTGCACTTCCGGCACTCCGGCTGAGAGCCGCTCCGGAATTTCAACCAACTGCCATGCTATTCGCAATTGAGATCAGCCTGATCCTCGGGGTGGCGGCAGGAGTCGCCAACCTGTTTGGCGCATCCATCGTATCGGCCCGCGCCTGGAGCCGCCCGTTCCTCGCCTATTTCATCGCGCTGGGCTCCGGATTTATGCTGGCCACGGCCATGACCGAAATGATCCCGGTAAGCCTGCGCCTGGAGCCGGTTTCGGGACCGGTGCTGATCCTGGCCGGCTACCTGATTGTCCACATCTTTGAGCACGTCTGGCCAGGCCACTTCCATTTCGGTGAAGAAACCCACGCGGAAGAATTTGTCCACACTCGCGTGGCTTACACGGCGCTGGGCGGGCTGCTGGTCCACACTTTTCTCGATGGCGTGGCCATCGTGTCGGGGTTTATGATTTCAACCTGGCTGGGCACGGTGATTTTTGGCGCCACCATCCTTCACAATATTCCCGAGGGGTTCACGATATCATCGGTGATGGTGACGGCGGGCAAAGGCCGCGCCTCTGGAATGAAAGCGGCGGGCGCGCTGGGCGTCTCAAGAATTCTCGGCATCCTGACCATGGGTTTTGCCAGCCGCTGGGTGGCCTACGGCCTGGCGCTTTCCGCCGGGGCCACGCTTTACGTCGCAGCTTCCGACCTGATTCCCGAGGTCAACAAGCATCCGGGCATCAGGATCGCGCTGACGGTGGGCGCGGGCGTTGCCATGGTGGTCCTGCTGAAAATGTTGTTTGTGTAGGGGCGCGATGTATTCCAACGAGGTCCTGGACCATTTCCACAACCCGCGCAACGTGGGCGAAATTGACCAGCCAGCCGCCGTGGCGGAAGCCAGTAATCCCGTCTGCGGCGACTCGATGAAGCTTTGGATTCGCGTTCGCGAGGGCAAAGTGTCCGACGCCAGGTTCAAAGTGCAGGGGTGCGTTCCGGCCATTGCCTGCGGCTCATGGCTGACGGACACCATCCAAGGGAAGTCCCTGGCGGAACTCGCGGAGATCAGCGCGGAACAGATTGAAATGGGACTGGGCGGCCTGCCCGTCGCCTCGCACCACGCCAGCATGCTGGCCGTCACCGCCCTGCAAGAGGCAATAGAAAAGTTGAGCCAGTGAGGAATAACACGTTAAAGTTGAGAAATTCAGCTGACCATCAAGACTCGCAAGGAGAAAGCATGAAGATCATCAAACTGCTGCTTCTGATGTTTGTGGCCGGTCCCTTTGGTTTTGGGCAGGTCGTGCACGTCACGCACGGCCAGGAGCCCAATCTGCCCAAACCCTTTACCAAGCCCATTGTGGCCAATCCCTCGCAGGGACAGCCATCGCCCGGCTTTAAGCCCAGAGCGCTCGCGGGCTTCCAGGTTTCCGTGTTTGCCAAAGGATTCAAGGAATCTCGTTATCTCGCCGTTGCGCCCAACGGCGACGTTTTTGTCGCCGACACAGGCGGCAACACGGTTTACGTTCTGCACGATCCCGGCAACGGAAAGGCCTCCGACGCGCGAACGACATTTGCCGACAAACTGAACGAGCCGTTCGGAATCGCCTTCCACGACAACTATGTTTACATCGCCGACACCAATGAGGTGATCCGCTTCCCCTACGATTCGAAAACCTCCAAACGCACAGGCGGCCGCGAACATATCCTCGACCTGCCCGCCGGCGGAATGCATTCCACCCGGACCGTGGTCTTCAGCCTGGACGGCAGCAAAATGTTTGTTTCGGCCGGTTCCGACTGCAACGTCTGCGTTGAATCTGACCCGCGCCGCGCCGCCATCCAGGTGGCCGATCCTGATGGCAAAAATGCAAAGATTTACGCCAGCGGCCTGCGCAACGCCGTGGGCCTGGCCGTCAATCCCGATAACGGTGCCCTGTGGGCCGACATCAACGAGCGCGACATGATGGGCGACAACCTGCCGCCCGATTACTTTACCCACGTGCCCCAGGGCGGTTTTTTCGGTTGGCCCTACAGCTACATCGGCAAGAATCTCGATCCGCGGGTGAAAGAGAAGCGACCCGACCTGGTGGCCAAAGCCATTGTTCCCGACGTTCTGCTGGGGCCGCACGTGGCGCCGCTGGAATCCGCTTTTTATACCGGCAAACAATTCCCCGCCAGCTACTGGCACGGAGCGTTTGTCGCCCTGCACGGCTCATGGAACCGCAGCATCCATTCGGGTTACCAGGTGGTGTTTGTCCCCTTCAAGAACGGCGAAGCTGCTGGCAATCCCATCAGCTTCCTCAACGGCTTTGACCCCAACCCGCACGCCAAGGCCGTGGACGGCCGCCCCGTGGGCGTGGCCGTGGCCAAAGACGGCTCGCTGCTGGTGTCCGATGACGTGGGCAACGTCATCTGGAGGGTGTCAAAAAAGTAATCTCCCGGCGGTATGAGGTTGGCGCAAAGCGCAGCGCCCACGGCCGGACACTGCGCTCCCTGGCCTGCAGCAGCAAATGTCGGGCCATTTATGGGGTTTTCGCTGGAGCCAGGCTGGAGTATAATTGGCCCGGATGGGGGACGCGGGGGGGTAAACAGATGCGCGCCGTGTCCGATGGCTTGTTAACAACCGGCCTGCTAACAGTGGCAGGCTACTTCCTCCAGATGTTCCTACCTGGCTCGTCCGTCATCTCGGTCGGCTGGAACGCCCACCAATACTATATCGCTGACAATGTTGCTGCATTTTGGGGCTGCGTGGCCCTGGGCATAGTGATAGGCTCCATCCAGGCCATTCGGGTCTTGCTGCGGGACGCAGGACGATTGCAGTAGGCGCCCCTGGATTGATTGAGCAAACCCTTAACTTGAGGCGCACCAGGCTGGCCCCCATTTTACTTTCACCCTACCGGAAGGGCAGAGCCCTCATCTACTTTTGTTGTGTCAGCTTGAGGTAGCTTTCGGGGTCGTCGACGTCGATGAGGATGCCGGGGTCGGTGACCTCGACAAACTCGGTTTGAGAGCGATACAGGTGAATCACCGTGTCGGCGCCCTGCTCAGGACCGAGTTCCGCAATCTGATCAAACACTTCCCTGCCCACCAGCACAGGATGGCCGTGCTTGCCATTGAACTGCGGAATGACAACAGGCTTCCCCGTGGACTTAAAGTGTTGAATTAAGTTGTGCAGCGTATCTGTTGAAATAGCTGGATGATCCACAAGACATAAAACTACACCATGGGGTCTATTCGCGGCCAGCACGCGCAGGCCCGCCTGGAACGACGAAGTCTGGCCGCGGCGGTAGTCCTGATTGACCACGACTTCAACCGAGGAGAGGTCAACGCTCGGCTCGATCAGTTCCGCGTGATGGCCCAGGACCACAATAACCCGGCCGATGCCGGCTTCGCGCAGCGCTGAAATAATGTTTTCAAGGAAAGTCCGCCCGCGATACACCAGCAGAGCTTTGTCCGCTCCCATGCGGGAAGATTCGCCCGCAGCCAGGACGACAGCGGCGATAACCGTGGCTGAGGACGGCCCCGTTCGAGGTTCCGAACCCGCGCTCATGATGTTTGCTGGACCCTGGGTTTCCAGGCGAGCGAGGGGACCGCGGCGGCGACGTTCCTGCGCACGGCAATCATTTCCGCCACGATGGAAACGGCAATCTCTTCCGGCGTGAGCGCGCCGATATCGAGTCCCACGGGCGACTGCACCCGCTCAATCTTCTCAGCGGAAACGCCCTCGGCGGTTAGAATCTTGAAGAACTCGGCCAGCTTCCGTTTGCTGCCCACCATGCCGACATAGCGCGCACCGGTGGTGACGGCCCAGCGCAGGCAATCAAGATCGCCCTTGTGCCCGCGGGTGGCAATGACAATGTAAGAGAGGTCATTGGGGACGATCTGCGGAAAGATTTCCTCCCACGGCGCGGCGTACGTGGCCGCTGCGGAAGGAAAACGCTCCTTGTTGGCAAAGGCTTCGCGATCGTCCGAAACCACGATGTCAAACCCGGCAAGCGAGGCCACCTTCGAAACGCTGCGCGAAACGTGGCCGCCGCCAAAAAGATAGAGCGTGGGAGTGGCCAGGATGGGCTCGACAAAAATGTCGAGCGAGCCGCCGCAGACCAGCCCCGTGTCATATTCCGGATTGGCGTTCAGGTTAAAGTGAAGGCGGCGCGGCTTCTCTTCGCGCATCACGTCCTGCGCGGCGGACCAGACGTCCGCCTCCACGCAGCCGCCGCCCACCGTGCCCACTATCGAGCCGTCATCGCGGATCAGGATCTTGGAACACTCGTAGCTGGGAATGGAACCCTGCACCTGGATGATGGTAGCCAGGGCGCCCTTGCGGCCTTCCTGCCGCAGCTTGACGATTTCACTAAAGACGTCGCTCATAAAATTATTTTCAGGGTAAACTGGCGCACGGGCGTTGTCAATCGCGGCCACGTGTCAGTTCCCATATTTATTTGCAGTGGCGAGTTTAGCTCGCCCGTGGCGTCATAAAGCCGCCTCTACTTCCACGTAAGCCGGCCCGCATTCATCAGCCATCCGGGCAGGTTCTGATATCATACGGGTTATTCATCAACGGGGGGTTAAAAATGAAAGCAGTCCGATTCCACGAGCACGGCGGTGTGGACGTTCTGAAATACGAGGACGCGCCGGAGCCGGGAATTCAGGCGAACGAAGTTCTGGTAAAGGTGAAAGCCTGTGCGCTGAACCACCTGGACCTGTGGCTGCGCGCGGGCGTGCGCGTCTGGAAGCTGCCCATGCCGCACATTGTGGGCAGCGACATCTCGGGCGAAGTTGCGCAGGTGGGGGCGCTGGTGACCAGGGCGAAAGTGGGCGACCGCGTGCTGCTGGCGCCGGGAATCGGTTGCGGCCAGTGCGAGGCTTGCTGGAAGGGCCTCGACAGCGCCTGCCGCAGCTACACGATTTTTGGCGTGATGGTGGACGGCGGCTACGCCGAATACGTGAAGTCGCCGGCGGCGAACGTGATTCCAATTCCAGGCGACTTGAACTTTGAGGAAGCGGCCGCCGTGCCGCTGGTGTTCCTGACGGCCTGGCACATGCTTTTTGGGCGTGCCCAATTGCAGCCCGGCGAGGACGTGCTGGTGGTGGGCGCAGGCTCCGGCGTGGGCAGCGCCGCCATCCAGGTGGCGAAGCTTGTGGGATGCCGGGTGATCACGGTGGCTGGGACGGACGAGAAACTTGAAAAGGCCCGCCGATTGGGCGCCGACGAAGGCATCAATCACACCAGTCAGTCCATTGCCGAAGAAGTGTCGCGGCTGACCGGCAAACGCGGCGTGGACGTGATTGTGGAGCACGTGGGCCAGGCCGTTTGGGAGGATTGCTTTGCCTCGCTCGCCACTTACGGACGCCTGGTGACCTGTGGAGTGACGAGCGGAGGCGAAGTCAAGCTGAACATGCACGCGCTGTTTGGGCGGCAGCGGACCATCATGGGCTCGTTTATGGGCGGCAAAGGAGAATTGATGGACGTGCTCAAGCTGATCGGCCAGCGCAAATTGAAGCCGGTCATCGATTCCGTCTTCCCGCTGGCGGAAGCTGCCGAAGCGCAGAAGAAAATGGAGAGTCGGGATTTCTTCGGGAAGATCGTGCTGAGTCCATGAGTAAAAACAACAACAGCCTCACGCAAAAGCGCGAAGATGCAAAGCTCCTCATGATTCAAAGGTGAGCCACGCTACCCGCGGCGCAGGTAGGCGGAGATCAGGATCACAATCATCGCCAGGCTGAAGGCGGTATAGAGCCACAGGTTGCGGCGTTTTCTGAACCCGTCAAAAATTTTCAACGGAATGGTAAGGCACAGGATGATGGCAAAAACAGTGAGCGCAAGAGCAATCTTGATGGTCAGGAACCTCCAGTAGGGTCCCCAGGGAACCAGCCACACCAGTTTGACGTTGTAGAGTCCTGAAGCCAGCAGCAGGACGATCACCGACCAGGAAACCCATCGGAACCTTCCCAGGGCGGCTTTCAGCAGCCGGTCCTGCTGCCCCGGGTCCAGAAGGCCGGCGGAGGGAAAAAGAACGAGCAGCATGAATGCCATGCCCCCCACGCCGATAACGGCTGCGCTCAGGTGCAGCCACTGTATGAATGTCGCCATTCATCCTTCCTTGCGAATACGGTTGAGTTGCCGCTTGTTGAGCCAGACCCCGATGGTTGCGTTCTGGAACGTCAGGACCGGAATATACCGGGTGAGTCAGAAGAAACGCGCAGAGCGCGGCGTTGACCGCGACCCGCCCCGGCGGGGCGGGCCGTTCCGCGGCCTGGAGGCGCAACTTCAGCCGGCCTTTAAGAGTGGGTTCCAGCCAGCTTGTCGATCTGTTGCGCGAGATCAAAGTCCTTCTGGGTGACTCCGCCTTCACTGTGCGTTGAAAGCGAGACGCCCACCACGTTGTAACTGATGGTGATGTCGGGATGATGCTGCGCCTTTTCGGCCGCTTCAGCGATCTTGTTGACGAGGCCCATAGCGGGCATGAAGGATTTAAGCGTGTACCGTTTCTGAATCGCCTTTCCCTGCTGCGACCAGCCCTGCATGTCTTTCAGTTTCTGCTGGATTTCGTTTTTGCTGAGTGCCGCCACAACGCCTCCTTTGGCTTTCTCACTTCGGACTTGAGTATAGAAAAGGCACACAGGACAAGTCAACGGAAGTTCGGGGAGGAGATAGGAGGGCTAAGGGTGCAACCCTACTGTTTCGCTCTATTTTGGTAGGCTTGCGGGATGAGAGGGCGCGTGTGCCTGGGGCTTTGCGAGGGCGATTCGGCCTATAAAGGGAGAGGAATCCTTCCTGTCCGTAAAGTGATGGCCTACACCAAGGTTCCGGCAGAACATGCGTTACCTGGCATATATTCTGGGGAGATTTTGGGATTAGCCCTACCGGGCATGCCGGCGCTTGGCTTGACGTCAGGGAGCGGCTCTAAGGCTTTCGACTTAGCTGGGATACGGATCTTTCGAGCCGAGCTGCCCAAGATGGTCCAGTGCCCGCTGAATCCGGGCTTCCCTGTCCATATCGATGAAGGGTATCGGTTCGCGCTGCTCCCCAAGACCTGCAACCGGAGTGTGCAAGGGCTGCATCCCCGGGGTTTGTGGGACGTTGTTAAATGACAATTCAATGCGCGAGAACGCCTGATCAAGAAATCCCTTGAGTCCTTTGTTGAGGCTACTTTCATCCTCTTTCATCGCAATATCCGCCGCCGCGACAGGCTGCTCCGCCGGCAACTTCGCAACCGGCTGAGCCTTCAGGCCACCGATTTGCTGCACGGTCTGTTCCAGCACACTCATCTGGGCGCGGAAGGAGTTGAGCGTTCCCTGAAGCTTCTCCTGAACCAACTGTTCGTGGCGGGCAACCAGGTGTTCAACCTTTTGGCAAATAGACTTTTCCAGGCGGGCTGCCGCTTCCCCGACGCGGGGCTCCAACAACTTCTCAATTCGCGCAGGGTCCTGCAATTTTTCCTGGAACTCGGCAGCAAGCTGGTCAATCCTGCCTGCGACCTCCGCTGCGGTCGGCTGCTCCACCGATGGTTGCGCAACCGCTTCAGACTGCAGCTCACGGACTTGCTGCACCGTCTGTTCCAGTGTGCTCATTTGGGTCTGGACGGAACTGAGCGCTGACTGAAGCCTGTCTTGAACCATCTGGTCGTGTACTGCCAGGAGGTGTTCAACATCCGCCGCCGCCATCGGCTGCTCTGCTGACGGTTGCACAACTGCTTCAGACTGCAGCTCACGGACTTGCTGCACCGTTTGTTCCAGTGTGCTCATTTGGTCATGGACAGAGCTGAGAGCTGCCTGAAGCCTGCCTTGAACCAACTGGTCGTGTTCTGCCAGGAGGTGATCAACATCCGCCGCTGCCATCGGCTGCTCTGTTGACGGTTGCGCAACTGCTTCAGACTGCAGCTCACGGACTTGCTGCACCGTTTGTTCCAGTGTGCTCATCTGGTCATGGACGGAGCTGAGCGTTCCCTGAAGCTTCTCCTGAACCAACTGTTCGTGCTGAGCAACCAGGTGTTCCAGCTTTTGACAAATGGACTTTTCCAGTTGGGCTGCGGCTTCCCCGACGCGGGGCTCCAACAACTTCTCAATTCGCGCAGGGTCCTGCAATTTTTCCTGGAATTCGGCAGCAAGCTGGTCAATTCTGCCTGCGACCTCCGCTGCGGTCGGCTGCTCCACCGATGGTTGCGCAACCGCTTCAGACTGCAGCTCACGGACTTGCTGCACCGTTTGTTCCAGTGTGCTCATCTGGGTCTGGACGGAACTGAGCGCTGCCTGAAGCCTGTCTTGAACCATCTGGTCGTGTTCTGCCAGGAGGTGTTCAACATCCGCCGCCGCCATCGGCTGCTCTGCTGACGGTTGCGCAACTCGCTTCAGACTGCAGCTCACGGACTTGCTGCACCGTCTGTTCCAGCGCACTGATCTGGGCATGGACAGAGCTGAGCGTTCCCTGAAGCTTTTCCTGCACCGACTGTTCGTGTTGGGCAACCAGATGTTCAAACTTTTGGGCAATCGACCTTTCCAGCCTGGCTTCCGCGTCCTCGACGCAGGGTACCAGCAATTTCTCAATTTGCGCCGGGAGATGCAAGTTTTCCCGGAACTCGGCGGCAACCTTCTCGATACTCTCGCCAACCTCATTCTGGAAACCATCGAGTGCAACGTGAGCCTGCTCCCTGGCCCGCTTCGTCAGCTCCTCAGTGGTCTTAATGGAAAACCCTTCAAGGTCGTTGCGAATTCGATCTTTCAGGCTCCTGATGTCCAGCCGGGGAGGGTTCGCTTCATCATCCAGAAGACCGGGAGGCAAGCCGGGAAGTTCAACGCCCGAAAGGCCGGCCACAGCCCGCAGCAATTCCCGCATCGTCTCCTGTAACTGATCAATGTCTTCTTGCCAGGGCCGTTCCGTTCCCTTCAGTTCAGATGGGCGATTGGACCCGGCTCCGCCTTTTTGCCCTTTGGCCCTGTGAGCCGCACGAAGTTCCTGATCAAGTGATAACAATCCCCTCATGTCATTGCATGCCGCTGGTCAGGCGTGCACGGTGCATCGCCTGGTCAACTCCGGACGCTTCGTCAGTCAAGCAAGCATCCCAGCAGCATTCTCCTTCCTTATTGGCGCTATGTTCACTTGAATCGGACCCTCATGCCGGATTGAACCCCACTGGCGTTGGTTGCAGCGTGTTGAAACCAGGCCGTCATGGTGAGAGTCGAGGGTTTAAAGGATACCTCGCCATCACCCATCCAGCGCCTGTTCCTCGCCGTTAAAAACATAATTGCTAGAATGGTACTTGTGTACTATTCCGTCAAGGAACGACCGTAGTAGAACTTAAGTACTATACACGATTCGAGCATGATGTCATGCTTTTTTGCCAGGCCTTCGCACAATTTTCCCTGATCGACAACGGAAGCCCGGAAGAGATAAGATCTTCATCCAAGTTTGCACGGAACCAGCCCGATCCATTTTTCAGGCCAGGCATTCCACTGATGGACGCAAAGGCAGCCGGGATCTTTAAAGGAATCAACAGAATGGGCACGTGGAACCTTCATCCCCATGACCGGCTATTGCCACCCAGGTTACTACGCGGGGCAACCCGCCGCCTTCGTTCGTCGGGAGGCCTCGACGATGGAGATTTGATGTGAGAAACCGCGAGAACTCCGTCCTTCATACCAGCAGCCGGCAGCAAGTGGAAATGATCCTTCAGAAAATGCCCCGGAATCATCCACCGAGAGAGCTTGTGTCTGCCCAGCCATCCGGTGCCCCGGGGGCAAATATAGGTCGAATGAAAATGTTCGGGTTGCTCGCCGCCTTGGCCCTCCTTCTTGCAGCTGGCCTGAGTCCGGCGATGGCTGCCTCCCCGCAATATGAAGCGCCCAAAGTTCCCGATTTTTCGATCCTGGCCAACGACGGCCAGACTTACACCCCGTATTACCTGAAGGGCAACGTCGTTCTGTTGATGTTCTGGGCAACCTGGTGCCCGTATTGCCGCAAAGCCATGCCGCACATAAACGAATTTGCCGGCGAGTATGCCAACGCACCTTTCACCATCATCGGTATCTGCAGCAGCAAGGACCCGAACGCCTGGCAAGACTACATCCAGCAGCATCAGTTGCGGTGGCCGCAGTACCGGGACAGCAATCTTCACATGGCGCATCTCTTCCAGGCCCACGGCGTGCCGAATTTCTTCCTGATTGATAAGGACGGCTACCTTGTCGCTCACTGGGTCGGCTGGGACGACTCCCTGACGAGCCAGGTAGAAAAACTGATCGACCACACCCTGGCCATGCCCGGGCGGCGTTGAGTCGGCACAGCCCCACCCAGCGCCGATTCATCGGCCCCCCTGTGGCGCCCCTCCCCATTTCCGCCCAGGGTGCAATTCCCTTAAATTTCGATGAGATGATTTCGCAAGGCCAGAATAACCAGGTCGCTCATGGTGTGGACATCCAGACGTTCCTTCAGCTGGGTTCGATGAGCCTCCACTGTACGAACGCTGATGCCAAGTTCTTTTGCTATTTCTTTATTGGTCTTTCCCGTGGTCAGGAGCTTCAGCACCTGTTCCTGGCGAGCTGTCAGGGAATTCAGTTTTCGGTTTACAAGTTGATGAGTGTTCGTTCCACCCGCCACGATCTCTTGAGCGATCCTGGGGCTGAAGTATGCCCCGCCCTCACAAATTTTCTCCACACATTCAATAACGATCTCCTCTGGCTCAGATTTTAAGACGTAGCCGCGGATGCCGGAATTTGAGGCCAGGCGCAAAATCTGCTCCGTGCTCAGCATTGTTAGGAGCATGATGCCAATGGCAGGATTGAAGGATAGGATGCTTTGCGCGACATCAAGCGCGTTTGCCGCTGTAATCGAAACATCCATGATAACCACATCGGGATTGAGGAGCTTGGCCATTTCTCGGGCCTCATCACTACCATTAGCCTCCCCGACCACCTCCCAATCCGGCCGTGCTGCCAACAGCGAGCACAGTCCTCTGCGCACAATACCGTGACCGTCAGCTATTAGAATTCTGCAGCTCTTCATGGCGTTTACCTCCTTGCACAACTCGGCGAACGGGGCCGGCCAAAAAAACTTTCTAAACCCGGCTAAATGACCTCAGCACAGGTAGGGTGGTAAAAATTACATTCGCCAGGTCCTGTGCCTCATGCTACGCCGCCCATCCTTGTTGCTAAGATTTCTGTTGTTCGCTGGAGATTGGCGCTACTGGAAGGGGGCGTTGGACACACTACGCCCTTGACCGTCATGCTAACCTTCCTGACGCTAATTCCAGACGGTCTTCAAGTCGAGCTTCCGCTAACGAGTGCCCCGCATAATCTTTCAGTCATAACGTAATGCAAATGGCATGCCAAAGTCGTAAACTCCCGCAACTCCAACTTCCCGTCGGCTCACAATCCCTAAAAAACCGCCCGCTAGACTGCTAGAATATAAGGCGTTATGCTCCATGAAATTCTTCCGGTCGGTTTGCTCGGAGTGCAACTGCTCGGTGGTAGCCGACGACAAGACAAAAGAAGCGATCGTGATTGATCCCGGCGACGAGGTGGAACGCGTGCAGAAGATTCTCACGCGGCACGACCTGAAAGTTCGCTACATCATCGCCACCCACGCACACATTGACCACGTGGGCGGGCTGAAGAAGCTGCATGAATCAACGGGCGCTCCCGTGCTGATGCACCAGGCCGACCTGCCGCTCTACGAAAACCTGGCCGCGCAGGCGGCGTGGCTGGGCGTGGAAACTCCCGGCATGGTTGAAGTGGATCAGTTTTTAAAAGAAGGCGACCGGCTGCGCTGGGGTTCGCTTTCGGTTGAAGTTCTCCACACACCGGGACATTCGCCGGGCAGCCTTTCGCTCCACCTTCCGGGCGAGGATGAGCGCATCTTTGCCGGCGACACGCTTTTCCAGGGCAGCATCGGCCGCTCAGACCTGTGGGGCGGCTCGCATGAACAACTGCTGCGCTCCATCCACGACAAGCTTTTGCTCTTTCCCGACGATACACCCGTCTTCCCCGGCCACGGACTCAGCACCACCATCGGCCGCGAACGCGAGTCGAATCCATTCCTACAGGATTTGTAAGTGCTTGATCAAAATGTCCCCGTGGAAGGCGTGCGCCTATTTCAGCAGCGGCAGCATGGCCTTGAATTCCGGCGTGCCGCTTTTCCGAGCAACTCGTAGATCATCATCTCTGTTGAACTGAGGACCGCCCCTGCGCGATCCATCCGGTGAAGTCCCGCTTCCCAGTTCTCCCGCGTGCGGGACGAGGTGGCATCCCGCGCCACGTGGACCGTGTAGCCCGCATTCAATGCCGCAAGCACCGTCTGCGTCACGCAGACGTGCGACTCAACTCCCGCCACCAGCAGCGTGTCACGGCCCGGAGCAACTTCCTTGAGACGGGCGACGAAATTCTCATCGCCAAAACAGCCAAAACTGGTTTTGTCCAGCGGAGTGATTCCGGGCGCGGCGCAGGCAACCTCTGAAGCCAGCGGACCCAGTCCCTGCGCGTACTGCGTGGTGACGATTGCCGGAATGGACAGGACCTGGCTGGCCCCCAGGAGCAGGACGCAATTCCTGACCACACGGTCACGCTCAAATATCACCGGCATCAGCCTGGTCTGCGGATCGATCATCACCAATACAGAGGTCTTGCGGTCGAGAATGCGCGACGCGGCGTTTCGAGACTCGGACATGACGGAGGCTCCTCTGCTGGTGCAACGGGTGAGTTGGCGCCCATTATAGCAGAGGCCGAATCGTTGCCATTCCAGGGCGCCGTTAGTGGAACGGACGCGTCAACCCAGGGGGTTCGCAAGGGACCTGCCACTACGCTTTGCATCGGACGCCCGGCGCAGGTATGATTCTCTCCCGGAGAGGAGGACCTAAAGACCATGCCGAAGCCACCACGAAAAAGCAGGAATGGAAAAGGACGCCGCAAGTTTCTGAAGACCATGACCCTGGGAGTGAGCACGCTGGCGCTGCCCGCAAATTCCGTTGCCGCTTCAGGCTCGGCCGCGCCACCGCTGGTTCCCCCGGCGGACGCGGAAAGCAAAAGCATCCGTTATCCAAGAGTCTTCCGCGGGCGCCAGCGCGAGATGATCGGATTTCCGCTGGGCGGTGTTGGGGCAGGCTCCATCAGCCTCGGCGGCCGGGGACAACTGGACGAGTGGTGGATCTTCAACCGCCCGGACAAAGGAAGGAGGCCGCAATACGCCTTTCCGGCCATTCGCGTGGAGACCGCCGGCAGGAAACCCATCGCCAAAGTTTTGGAGGCGCGCATCATGCCGCCTTACTCGCGCGGCCCCAGCGACCTGGGTTCCGACAACGTGCCCGGCCTGCCGCGGCTTGAAAGCTGCACCTTTACGGGCGAATATCCGCTGGCGCGGATCGAATTTGAAGACGCGGAACTGCCCGTGCGCGTGTCGATGGACGCCTTTACACCCTTGATCCCATTGGACGCGGACGAATCGGGCCTGCCGCTGGCTGTGCTGCGATATCGAGTCACGAACCCCGGCGCGTCCAGCGCGAAGGTGTCGATCGCCTGGTCGATTGAAAATCCCATTGGCATGGAACGCGATGCCGGCGGCCAATCGAATCCCGGCCACGGAAGGCAGAACGATTATCGCGAAAGCACAGGAGTGAAGGGACTGCTGATGCAGAACCCGTTTCTCGGCTCCGCGGACCCGCAGGCCGGAACATTCGCGCTGGCGCTGCTGGGCGCCGACTCGGGAAATCTGAGTTACCTCCGCGGCTGGCCCAGCACGCGATGGTGGGAAAGCCCGCTGCTTTTCTGGGACGATTTTACGGGCGATGGCCGGCTGGGACCGGAAGCGCCCCAACGCAGCACCGTCGCAGCGCTGTGCCTTGAAAAAGATATTGCTGCCCGGGCGAGTGCCGAATACACCTTCCTGCTGACCTGGCATTTCCCCAACCGCACGCCCAAGTGGTGCGGCTGGTCGGCTCCAAAAGGCCATGAGAACGACCGCATTGGGAATTACTACTGCACGCGGTTCAAGGATGCGTGGGCGGTGGCGGAGTATGCCGCGAAGAATCTGTCCGGCCTTGAAGAACGCATGCACAAGTTTCTTGACGTGGTTCGGAACACCACGCTGCCGGGCGCGGTGAAGGACGCCGCGCTGGCCAACCTCTCCACCCTGGCCACGCCAACTTCATTCAGGACCAGCGACGGCGCCTTCCACGGCTTCGAAGGCTGCGTTGACCACTCGGGATGCTGCTTCGGCAGTTGCACGCACGTCTACGCCTACGAGCCTGCCACGGCGCACGTCTTCCCCGCCCTGTCGCGGTCATTGCGCGAGCAGCAATTCGGCTACTCAACCGATGCCCAGGGCCTGATGGACTTTCGCGAATTCCTTCCGTTTGGTATTGCGCATTTCGGCACGGCGGCTGCCGACGGGCAGATGGCCTGCATGGTGAAGGCCTATCTCGACTGGCGGCTTTCCGGCGACACGGCATGGCTGCGCCGCCAGTGGCCGGGTGTGAAGCGCGCGCTGGAGTTCGCCTGGATCAAAGGCGGATGGGACGCCAATCGCGACGGAGTGATGGAAGGCGTCCAGCACAACACCTACGACATCGAGTTTATCGGTCCCAATCCCTTCTGCGGAATGTGGTACCTGGCCGCGCTGCGCGCCGGCGAAGAAATGGCCCGCGTGCTGGGCGACGCCTCCGCCGCCGCGGAATACCAGCGCATCTTTCGCAAAGGCAGCGAGTGGGTGGACTCAAACCTCTTCAACGGCGAATTCTACATCCAGAAAGTCGGGTCCGTGGCCAAGGACGACATTGCCAAGGGACTGCAGGCCGGCATGGGGACAGTCGATACCGAACATCCCACCTACCAGTTTGGCGAGGGCTGCCTGAGCGACCAGTTGATGGGGCAGTATTTTGCGCTGATCGCCGGGCTGGGCCTGCTGGTGGAACGCGACCACGTCCTGAAGACCCTGCGCTCAATCTGGAAATACAACTACAAGCAGAACCTGGCGAACCACCCGAGCGTACAGCGCGCCTACGCCCTCAACAACGAGGCAGGGCTGGTGGTCTGCGATTACCCGCACGGCGAGCGGCCGCGCGTGCCGTTCCCTTATTTTGCTGAGGTCTGGAGCGGCTCGGAATACGCCGCAGCGGCTTTGATGATGGAGATGGGAATGGTTGCAGAAGGCGTGCAGATTGTGGAAAGCACACGGCAACGCTTTGACGGAGAAAAACGCAATCCCTGGAACGAAGCAGAGTGCGGCTACCATTACGCCCGGCCCATGTCAAGCTGGGCGCCGCTGCTGGCGCTGAGCGGATTCCGCTACGACGGAAGCGAGAAGGCGGTGGTGGCGCAGCCGCTGTTGCAGCATGACAACTTCTCCTCTTTCTGGTCGGCCGGAACGGCCTGGGGCAGCTTTTCCCAGCGCAACCAGGGTGGGAAAACACGCTTTGCACTTTCCGTTACCGAAGGCAAACTGGCGTGCCGCAAGGTGACCCTGTGGGCTCCCAAAGCGGGCGCGAGCGCAGCGACGGGCAAGGTCGGCAACAAACCCCTGCCCTACAAGGTTCAACAACAGGGCGACGAAATAACCTTTGTGTTTACTCCGGACGTTCGCGCTCGATGCGGGCGACCAGTTGGCCCTGACGATGTGAGGGGCATACCGGCTGGAATCTACGAGCAAACTCTCACTGCCGATTGCCAATTCCGGCTATTCGGCCAATAATGAGGGATGCGGGGTAAGTCGGCCCGGCCTGATCGGCATTTGAGACAGGAAGAAGTTTCCCGGGAGCCATTCCCCGCACATCGCCGGCCGCTTTGAAGGCACTGGGGCTCAATGTTTTGGGCGGGTGTTTTAACGCCATTATTTTCCAACTGGATGGTGTTTTCGGAGGAGGAATCATGTGGGAGTATGACCAGCAAATGAAACTGAAGATCGGCCTGGCCGAGATGCTGAAGGGCGGCGTAATTATGGACGTCACGAACGCCGAACAGGCCAAGATTGCCGAAGACGCCGGCGCGTGCTCAGTGATGGCGCTGGAGCGCGTCCCTGCGGACATCCGCAAAGAGGGCGGCGTGGCGCGCATGGCGTCCATCAAAATCATCAAGGAAATTATGAAAGCTGTCACGATTCCGGTGATGGCCAAGGCGCGCATCGGCCATTTTGCCGAGGCGCAGGTGCTGGAAAACGTGGGCGTGGATTACATCGACGAGAGCGAGGTTCTGACTCCCGCCGACGAAGAACACCACATCCACAAGTGGCCCTACAAGGCTCCGTTTGTTTGCGGGGCCCGCAACCTGGGCGAGGCCCTGAGAAGGATCGGCGAGGGCGCGGCGATGATTCGCACCAAAGGCGAGGCCGGCTCGGGCAACATCGTGGAAGCGGTCCGGCACATGCGCGCGATTACCAGCGAGATGCGCCTGCTGACCACCCTGCGCGAAGAAGAATTGATGGCCAAGGCCAAGGAGCTGGGAGCGCCCTTCGACCTGGTGAAGTGGGTGTCCCAAAACGGCAAGCTGCCTGTACCAAACTTCTCCGCCGGCGGAATTGCCACTCCGGCCGACGCTTCGCTGGTGATGCAACTGGGGGCCGAAGCGGTGTTCGTGGGGTCGGGCATCTTCAAATCATCCGATCCGGCCAAGCGCGCCAAGGCTATTGTTCGCGCCACCACACATTACAACGAACCCGCTGTCGTAGCCGAGTGCTCGGAAGAACTGGGCGAGGCCATGCGCGGACTCGATGTCGCCAAGATGGACCCGAAAGAGATGCTGCAAACGCGCGGATGGTAAGTTCTGATTCTAAGGTATGAAGGTTGAACTTCGAAGACGATCGGGCGTTTCAAGGCATGGAGATGCCTGAGAGTTTGTAGGCGTCATGGCCGCCGGCCTGATCGGCGCTCGGGCCGGGGTTGAATCTCATCGCAGCAGTTGAACAAATTGGCTCTCGGTCAATCCAGCACGTTTGATTTGAGACCTGAGTAGAAACGGGGAGACTTCGCGGTGCAATGGGATTACCAGTATCGGAAAGCCAGCCTTCTTGAGGGTGACGTGGCTGCCCTCAGGTTTTCCAGCGAAAAACCCGGCACGCTCGAAAGCCCGAACGGCTTTGCGGCCTGAGATTCCCGCAAGGCGGGTCAAACTCGAACCTCAACCTGGCTGGTAAGAACCTCGGGTATTTTTTTCGCGCTGCTTGAGCCGGCTGCCTTGATATAAGCAGCAATGGCCTTGCGCACATTTTTGAGAGCGGCTTCGACGGACTTGCCTTGCGACATGCAACCGGGAAGTTGGGGCACATCGGCGACGTAGCCGTTATAATCGGGATCGAAAATCAAATTGACTAGAAAGCGTTTACTTGTCTTCATGGTGAGTATTGTAGCACCAAGAAAATTGCAGCGGTGAACCTGGTTTCTGGTCCCGCGGCCATTCGAAGGATAGAAAATGGACCTTCAATATCCCATCGGCAAATTTCAGCCTCGCGACAAAATCTCGGACCAGGACCGGCAGGCATTCATCCGGCAGATTGAAGAGGCGCCGGCAGCTTTGTGGTCAGCAGTGACCGGGCTTTCCGAAGAGCAGATCGATACGCCCTACCGCGAGGGCGGATGGACGGTGCGGCAGGTGGTCCACCATCTGGCGGACAGCCACATGAACGCTTTCGTTCGCTTCAAGCTGGCCATGACCGAGGAGCAGCCTGCCGTCAAGACTTACAACCAGGAGCGCTGGGCCGAACTTCCTGACGCGAAGGCAGTACCGGTGGTGGTTTCACTCAATCTGTTCGACTCGCTGCACAAGCGCTTCGTTACGCTGCTGCGATCCATGAGCGCCGCAGACTTTGCGCGCACGATGAAGCATCCCGAAATGGGAGTTGTTCCGCTTGTTCAGTACCTGAGCCTGTACGCCTGGCACGGGCGCCATCACGTGGCGCACATTACGGGGCTGCGAGAGCGCAAGGGCTGGAAATAGGGGCTTTATCGGGGCAACCGGACCTTCAGGCTTCGTCTCCGTCTGCTTGTTCAGTGGCATCTTGATTCGTAAGCGCCCAGGCGGCCTCGGGCACCGCGGCGTATTTGCAGCACCAACGATCTTGAATTCACCCAACAAAAGGAGGAAGCATGCCAGTTCGCAAGGCTGAAGCACAATGGAATGGAACACTTCTTGAAGGAAACGGCCACATGAAAATGGCCACGGGCTCCTATGACGGACCGTTTACCTTCAAGTCGCGCATGGAAAACGGCCAGGGCACAAACCCTGAAGAACTGATTGCGGCCGCGCACGCCGGCTGTTTCTCGATGGCCTTCTCGGCCGGGCTGGGCAAAGCGGGCTTCACGCCCAAGCGGGTTCACACCACGGCTTCCGTCCACTTTGACAAAGTGGAAGCGGGTTTCGCCATCACCAGCATCGACCTTGAAACCGAGGCGGAGATTCCCGGCATCGACGAAGCCAAGTTCCAGGAACTGGCGGCGGGCGCCAAGGCGGGCTGCCCGGTTTCAAAGGCGCTGGCCGGAACCACCATCAATCTGAAAGCCAAGCTCGTCCAGTAACCGCAGGCACGCCGGCCTCTGTGTGCGGGTTTTGCAATGCAGGATCCTGAGCCAGCGCCGGCGGCCAAGCCTCATCCTGAGAGTCTGCGCCCATGCCGGGAATGATGCGAGGGGCCTTGCTCTGGGCTTCTCGGAACAACGGGTTGCGCGAGCGTGCGTCCCGGTACAAGTTTGTCCGGCGGAGTGTGTCGCGCTTCATGCCCGGCGAACAGATTGCCGACGCGCTGGCTGCCGCGCGCAACCTTGAAGACCAGGGGCTGGGCACGGTGCTGACCCATCTGGGCGAAAACGTCTCAACCGAAGCCGAGGCCGAATCCGTAACCCGGCACTACCTGGAGGCGCTTGCACAGGTGCGGGCCGCGGGGCTGCGCTCCGAACTTTCTGTGAAGCTGACCCACCTGGGGCTCGACCTCGGCCACGAACTTTGCCGTTCC
The DNA here is from genome assembly GCA_963783155.1 of uncultured Acidobacteriota bacterium. GTDB lineage: Bacteria > Acidobacteriota > Terriglobia > UBA7540 > UBA7540 > SCRD01. Next base: position 204,830 of record CAWANC010000007.1, read on the forward strand.
AAGGTTGAGAAGATTCTTCAAGCGGCCGGCCAGGATTCTTTTGTGTGGATCGACATGGAATCCAGCTCCTACGTGGATGCGACGCTCGACGTGTATCGCAACCTCCGCCGGACTTATTCCAACGCCGGCGTCTGCCTCCAGGCCTATCTTTACCGGACGGCGGACGACCTCGCTTCCCTGCTGCCCATGGGCCCGGGAATCCGCCTGGTGAAGGGCGCCTATCTCGAGCCGGCAAAGGTGGCATACCCCCGCAAAGAGGATGTGGACGAAAACTATTTCGCCCTGGCCTCCAGGCTTTTGAGCAAGGAAGCGCGAAGCGCCGGCCTCCGCGCGGCGATTGCCACGCACGACCTCAAGATGATTCATCGCGTGGAATCGCTGGCGCGTTCGGAAAACTTGACCGGAGATGATTTTCAGTTTCAGATGTTATACGGGATTCAGCGCGCCGAACAGCTTCGCCTGGCGCGCGACGGGTGGCGGTCAGGCGTATTGATTTCCTACGGAACGTTCTGGTTTCCGTGGTACATGCGGCGGCTGGCCGAGCGCCCCGCCAACGTTGGATTTGTCATCAGAAATTTGCTGGGAGGATAAGGATCTGGCGTCGCGGCAGACTGTTGAAATAGCCCACAGAAAAACCGTAGCGGCGGGTTCACCCCGCCAGGTTTCAAAGTGGGCTGGCGGCGCTAGAAGCCGCCGCTACAGCCGTTTCAACATCCTGCTGGACGAGGACCAGGGCCGCACCTATGGAAAGCAAGAAAGAACCCATGATTGGAATTCTCGCCGTGCAGGGCGATTTCGCCATGCACGCCAAAATGCTGGAGCGGATGGGCGCAAAGTACAAACTGGTGAAGCACGTGGACGACCTCGCCGGCGTCGATGCCCTGATTCTGCCCGGCGGCGAAACCACCACCATGCTGAAGTTTTTGAGCGAACGGAAAATCGGCGAAGCCATCAAGCAATTTGCAAACGAAAACAAACCCGTTTTCGGCACCTGCGCCGGAGCGATTCTGATGGCCAAAGAAGTTCTGAACCCGGAACAGGAGCGGCTGGGGCTGATCGACATCTCCATCGAGCGCAACGCTTACGGGCGGCAGGTTGACAGCTCCGTCCAGCAGGGTGAGTGCCCGGAACTTTCCGGCCAACCGGTGGAGATGGTTTTCATCCGCGCGCCCATCATCCGCCGGGTGGGCGAGGGCGTCAAAGTCCTGGGCCGCGCCGCGGGACTGCCCGTCCTGGTGGAGCAGGGCAACCTGCTGGCCGCCACCTTCCATCCGGAACTGACCACCGACGAAACGGTCCACCGCTATTTTCTCAGTAAAGCAACACAGAGGTGAAGCCGCGCCACATCCGTCATTCTGAGGCCGACTTTTGGCCGAAGAATCTGCTTTTCTGCCGGTCCAATTATTGGCACTGGAAATTGAAGAGCGCGGCTGGCGCAGACACTCACGGGTGGCGCATACGTCGCGCCGTTTGTGATGTATGCGCGGGCTGGCGCAGATGCTTGCCTTGTAGTATCTGCGTTCTCGCGGAGCGAGAGGCATTTCCACCCGGCCCTTGCTGTCACTGCGGCGGCTCGGGACTTTTTTCTTCATCCATCGTTCAGAACTTATGATTCTTTTTTCTCCGTCATTCTAACCCCGCTCAGCTTCGCTGATCGCAGAGACAAAAACCGCCTCTGCGCCAGCCTCTTCATCACACGCGCGGCCGAGCACGGCTTGATCCACACTTCGCACCATACGCGAAGTATGCGCGCAAGGCTATCGGCTGGCTGCGGCCGTGTCTGTGTCTTTCCCATGTGCGCCCGCTGGAGGCGGGAAGAGGCCCTTCAACCTTTCGATCGCCGTTTGCTTGAATGAGGGCTTAAGCGGATAGATATACCAGAGGTCCTTCCCGAGTGAAGCCATACCATCTGGAGGCGCCAGAACAGTCCAGACGGCTGCTCCGTTTTGGCCCACAATGGCATCCAAGATTTCATGCACCTTGGCGTTGTGCATGTGCAAGGTAACATTCAGCGGTCCCCACTGTCCGGGGACAAGCGAAAGAAAACAGGCGATACGAGGATTGATCTGCCTCGCTAATGAGCATGCAAGATCTGCGCTCGCCTCATGTGTATCCACAGCGTGGAGCTCAAAATCAGGGATTCGCGTGTTGAGCAAGTTCGACGCCTCCGCACGCCCTTTGGGTGAGAAAATCTGAATCAGGCCATCTCCAACGGTCATTTTATACTCAGGTAGCCGACTGATTACCGTCGACAGCACGTTGCGCAGATCGCGGTTTTGAAGCTTGACGTTTATCTTCCGATGGACTGCGGCCTCGTCGGCATACTGCAGGCCCAAGGGCAGTTGGTACTGATAGGCTAAATCAAGCACAATGTCCACCATTGGCCTCCCGCCACTATCAAACGCGGGGACGGGGAGTTGCAGTTTCTCTGTGAGCGTCGTTCGATGGGCACTCCCGCCCCTGTCGGAGCTGGTCACTGCCGGGGGGGCGACGGCGGCAAGAATGACGATCAGCAAAAGGCATGTTTTCATGCGCATGAACATCACCTCATTTCAAGAGACTGGCGGACGGCGCAGATTCGCGCTTTGTCCGGGCTGGCGCAGATGCTTGCCTTGTAGTATCTGCGTTCTCGCGAAGCGAGAGACATTCGCTTGTGCTCACGCCAATTTGCTCCTATGTGCCAAGCCGCATGTCTTTCGCCCCTGCCGGGGCTCGGGAGAATTTTAACGCCAATTGAATCCCACGGCTGGAGTTTACCCCGACGAAGTCGGTGGCCGTGGGCTAAATTCTATCGGCCCTCCGGGCCTGTGCGGACCAAGGGAAAAGTGTGGTTGCGCTCGCATCCCCCCAGCTTCGGGTAAGCCGGCCTGCTCCCTCCGCCGCTCAAAACAAAACACCACGTTTTTTCCCTTGACCCCGCCGCCCCCTTCATAGATGCGCCATCCGCGGGAGCGCCAGCTACCGCCGTGGAAGCACAGAAGGCGGCAGCTCCGCTGCCGCACTCCAAAGCCTGCGACCTGTCAGCCGCCGCATCGCCCCATTCTAACCCCACTCAGCTTCGCTGATCGCAGACATTAAACATCAATGTCTGCGCCACCCGCCCGTGATACGATAATCGCTTCATGAACATGCAGTATTGAAGGAGGAAAGTGTGAGAGAGCATGTCGACCATCACGACGCTGAATTGTTGCTGAGGCTTTATGAGCTGCGCCGCGAAGAGAAATTGCGCCAGGCGCGGGCGTGGTTCGCGCTGGAGTTCCAGGCGAAATCCACCGACGAATATCAGAAACAGTATCCCCCGGGTTCGGAGCAGGACGCCTTCTTCCGCATGGTGGTGACCTATTGGGAAATGGTCGGATCCATCGTCAACAGCGGCCTGATCAAGCAGGATTTCTTTTTCCAGAATACGGGCGAATTTTTTGGCGTCTGGGAAAGAATTAAACATTTGATTCCGGGAGTCCGCGAGGCTTTTAAGAATCCGCACCTGTGGGAAAACCTGGAACTGATGGCCAAAGCTTACGAGGCCTGGATGGCCAAGCGCTCGCCGGACGCCCTTGAAGCTTTCCGCCAGCGGATCCAGGCGATCCATAAGAAATAGCCTTGGTGCCTCCAACAGGTTGCTGAAAATGTTTTGGGCTCCGTCATTCCGAGTGAAGCGAGGAATCTGCTTTTGGCCTGTGCACTGAAAACAAGCAGATTCCTCGGGCTGATGATAAGGCATCGGCCCTCGGAATGACGGGGTCCAGAGGGCTCCACGCAAAGCAGTTTGACTTTCGCTGCCCGGCGGTATATCTCTAAATCGGTATCCAGCGAGATGGGGCGAAGAATCCCGGGCAGACTATCCCACGATCGGAGGGCGCCGTCGTGAAAATCCGAATCAAGGTTAACGGCAACTGGCGTGAAGACGATGTTGAGCCGCGCCTGCTGCTGGTGCACTACCTGCGCGAGCTTGCGGGACTGACGGGAACCCACATCGGCTGCGAAACATCCCTGTGCGGCGCCTGCACGGTGCTGCTCGACGGCGAGGCGGCAAAATCCTGCACCCTCTTCGCCGTCCAGGCCGATGGCGCGGAAGTCACCACCATCGAAGGCCTGGGGACGGACGGCAATTTCCACCCTTTACAACAGGGCTTCTGGGAAGAGCACGGCCTGCAGTGCGGTTTCTGCACGCCGGGCATGATCCTCACAGCTCACCAGTTGCTGGGGCGCAATCCCCACCCGACGCGGGAAGAAATCCGCCACGCCCTGGAAGGCAATCTTTGCCGCTGCACGGGCTACCAGCACATCGTCAAAGCCATTGAGTGGGCCGTGGAGCATTCCGGCAGCCGGCAGGAAGGCCCGACAGCCCGCCCTGAAGCCACAACCTGACCGAGGCAGCGCTCAAGAGGTGAAGGATGGCCACGAAACTTCTGGGAGAACGGATCAAGCGCAAGGAAGATCCGCGGCTGATTCAGGGCCGCGGACACTACGTGGACGACATCAGGCTGGACGGCATGCTGCACATGGCTTTTGCCCGCAGCCCCTACGGCCACGCCGCCATTACTTCCATCAATACTGAAGCCGCCCGCAACGCTCCGGGAGTCGTGGCGGTCCTGACCAGCGACGACCTGAAAGGCAGGCTGGGACAGGTGCCCTGCGCCGCCGGCATGAAAGGCCTGAAGGTTCCCGACCATCCCTGCCTGGCGGTTGAACGGGTGCGCTACGTTGGCGAGCCGGTGGTTGCCGTGGTGGCCACGGACCGCTACCTGGCAGCAGACGCGGCAGCCCTGGTGGAAGTGGAATACGACATGCTTCCGGCAGTGACCAGCATGGACAAGGCGCTGGAGAGCGGGTCGCCTCTGGTCCACGAAAAGTTTGGCGACAACATCGCGTTCAAGGACAACTTGGAAGGCGGCGACTGGAAGACGGTGGAAGCCGACCCGACGGTCAAGGTGATCAAGCAGCGCCTGATCAACCAGCGCCTCGGTCCCGTGGCCATGGAGACGCGCGGGGTGATCGCCAGCTACTCCCCGGGCGAAGACACCCTGACCGTGTGGTCGTCCACCCAGATCCCGCACCTCCTGAAGACCCAGCTTTCACTGATGACCAGAATCGACGAGCCGCGCTGCCGGGTGATCGCTCCGGAAGTGGGCGGCGCTTTCGGCTCCAAGCTGAATGTTTACGGCGAAGAGGGCGTGGCCTGCTTTGCCTCAAAGCTGCTGGGCAAGCCGGTAAAGTGGATTGAAGGGCGGCCGCGAGAACCTGGCCGGAACCATCCACGGCCGCGACCAGATCAACGACCTGGAAGTTTATTTCAAGCCCGACGGCAAGGTGGTGGGATTGAAGTGCCGGGTGCTGGCAGATATGGGGGCTTATTTCCAGCTACTCACCCCGGCCATTCCGACCTCCACGCCGCTGATGATTCTGGGCTGCTATGACATCCCCTGCGTTTCCGTTGAAACCATCGGGGTGTTTACCAACAAGATGGCCACGGACGCCTACCGCGGCGCGGGACGGCCGGAGGCAACCTACATCATCGAGCGCGCCATGAGCATGGTGGCGCATGAATTGAAGATGGATCCCGTGGACGTGCGAACAAAGAACTTCCCCGCTCCCGGCAAAAACATCACCATGGCCACGGGAGTCAGCTACGACACAGCCAATTACCAGAAGACCTTAAAGAAAGTATTGAAGATTTCCCGCTATCCTCAACTACGCAAAGAACAACAGCGCCTTCGCAAGAAGGGCAAACTGCTGGGCATCGGACTTTCCACCTACGTCGAAATCTGCGCCATGGGGCCCTCCAGCCGCATGCCCGCGGGCGGATGGGAAAGCGGCACGGTTCGCGTGGAGCCCACGGGAAGGGTGACAGTGCTGAGCGGCGCATCGCCGCACGGCCAGGGCGAGCAGACCAGCTTTGCCCAGATTGTCGCGCAGGAACTGGACATCCCGTTTGATGACGTGACGGTGTTCCACGGTGACACGGCGCAGGTGCCCATGGGCATTGGAACGTTTGGAAGCCGCGCCACGGCCGTGGGCGGAACGGCCATCTACGTTGCCGCCCAGCGCATCAGGAAGAAAATGGCCCGCATCGCCGCCCACAAGCTGGAAGTGAAACCCGGCGACGTGGTGTTTGAGGGCGGAAAGATTCAGCTCAAAGACGGGTCAAAATCCGTGACCTTCAAGGAAGCGGCTGAAGAGGCTTACATGGCGCGGGAACTGCCTCCCGGCATGGAGCCCGGCCTTTCAGAGACCTACGTTTTTGAGCCTCCGAACTTTACCTACCCGTTTGGCGCGCACGTGGCCGTGACCGAGGTGGATGCAAACACCGGCGAAGTCAGGCTGCGCGACTATTTCGCCGTCGATGACTGCGGGCGCATTCTGAATCCCCTGCTGGTTGAAGGGCAGGTGCACGGCGGCATCGCCCAGGGCGCCGGGCAGGCTTTGGTGGAAGATCTGGTCTACGACGAAAACGCGCAGCTGCTGAGCGGCTCGCTGATGGATTATGCCGTGCCCAAGGCCCATCTGTTTCCGTGGTTTGAAACCGCCAACACGGAAACCCCGACGCCGGTAAATCCGCTGGGAGTAAAGGGCGTGGGCGAGGCCGGAACGATCGGTTCAACTCCGGCCATCGTCAACGCCGTGGCCGACGCGCTGGGAGTTCGGCACATCGATATGCCGCTGAAGCCGGAAAGGGTCTGGAACGTCCTGAAAGAAGCGGCGGCGCCGGGAGGCAAGGCATCATGATTCCTGAGCCCTTCGAATATCACGTTCCCAAAACTCTGGAAGAAGCTGCGCAGCTCATCGCGCAGTTTGGCGAGGACGGCAAGGTGCTGGCCGGCGGGCACAGCCTGGTGCCGATGATGAAGCTTCGCCTCGCTTCGCCCCGACACCTGGTGGATATCGCGCGGCTCGACGGGCTCCGTTACATTACTGAAAAAGACGGCCACATTGAGATTGGGGCGCTCACCACGCATTACCGCATCGAATCCTCCAGCCTGCTGAAAGAAAAGTGTCCGCTGCTGCCGCTGACCGCGCAGGAAATCGGCGACGTGCAGGTGCGCAACAAGGGAACGCTGGGCGGAAGCCTGGCACATGCCGACCCGGCCGCCGACTGGCCCGCCGCCGCCGTGGCGCTGGGCGCGGAACTGAAAGCCGTCAGCACCAACGGCGAGCGGTGGATTCCCGCTTCCGAATTTTTTGTCGACCTGATGATGACCTCGCTGGCTCCGGGCGAGATTGTGACCGCCATCCGATTCCCCCTGCTGCCCGTGCGCTCCGGCGATGCGTACGCGAAACATCACCACCCCGCGTCGGGTTTTGCCGTGGTGGGTGTGGCGGCCCGTGTCACGCTGGATGAGAAGGGCCATGTGGAATCGGCGCGAGTGGGAGTCACCGGCATTGCGGCGGCTGCTTATCGCGCCGTCGAGGTGGAGAAAGCCATCACGGGCAAGACGCCGAAAAATCTCCAGCAGGCGGCCAGCCACGCCGCCGACGGCATTGAGGCCAACGGCGACCTTTACGCCTCGGCGGAATTCAGGGTACACCTTGCCGCGGTCTATGCTGAAAGGGCCCTGGCCGCGGCAGCCGAAAGCGCCAAAGAGCACTGATTGAGGAAAGGGAGCCGTGGCACAGACTGCGGCGGCATGAACTCGCAGCGCCGGCATCTTGCCGGCCTTCGATCAATGCCGCCGGGACGGCAGCGCTACATGAAAATCCAAGGTTCGTACAAGGTTCCTGCCGCGCCCGAAGTTGTCTACCAACAACTGCTCGACCCGGAAGCACTGGCGCGGGCGCTTCCCGGGTGCGAAAAGCTGACGCCCAACCCCGACGGCAGCTATCAGGCCGCAATGAAAGTCGGCGTCGCCGCCGTCAAGGGAACATACGAGGGGAGAGTGGAAATCCTCGACCAGAAGCCGCCTGGGAGCTTCCGCATGAGGGTCAACGTCCATGGCAAAGGCGGTTTCCTGAAGGGAGAGGGAGAAGTTGTTCTCACCGGTTCGGGGGACGAAACCACGGTCAGCTACTCGGGCGAGACGCAGGTGGGAGGCATGATCGCCGCCGTGGGGCAGCGCATGATCCAGGCCGCCAGCCGGCAGATTGTAGGCCAATTCTTCCAGGCCTTTGCAAAGCAGATTCAGGAGAGCTCAACTCACTAAAGGGTGCTGAAAAAGTCCCACTTACGTCATTCCGAGGGACGAGGTTTTTGGTCGGCCCGAGGAATCTGCTTTGTTTTCAGTCACCCGATCAAAAGCAGATCCTTCGCTTCGCTCAGGATGACGTGAAGCGGGGAGCCTTCAGTACCTCCTAGGCCAGATGCTTGCCTGCTGCCTGTCCATGAGCAGGCTTGAACCCCTCTGATTTCCCTCCCGTTTTCAGCTTCCAGGCCGCCGGCTCCCTGCCAACCGCAGGGGAGTATAATAGAAGTAGAAGAGGGTCACGATACCGTCACAGGGAGACCTCCATGGCGACGAAAACACTTCGCGACATTCTGGAAGAATCGGTCCGCGAGGGCGACCTCTACGAGAAAATGGACCGCGGCTTCGTGCGCTGCGTTGCCTGCGGCCACGCCTGCCCGATTCCCGACGGCCAGGTGGGCGTCTGCAAAGTGCGCTCGAACCGCGGCGGAAAGCTCTACGTGCCGTGGGGCTATGTGGGCGGAGTGCAGTGCGATCCCATCGAGAAGAAGCCCTTCTACCACGCCTATCCGGGAGCGCTGGCCTACAGCTTTGGCATGCTGGGGTGCGACCTGCATTGCTCCTACTGCCAGAACTGGGTCACCTCGCAGGCGCTGCGCGATCCTCAGGCCGTCTCTGCGCCACTGCGCGCCACGCCGGAATTGCTGGTGGAAGACGCCCTCCAGCAGGGCGCCAGGGTGATGGTCAGCACCTACAACGAGCCTCTCATCACCAGCGAATGGGCCGTGGCCATCTTCAAGCAGGCGCGCGCCGCGGGACTGAAAACCGGTTATGTCTCAAACGGCAACGGGACTCCGCAGGTGATGGAATACCTCCGGCCCTGGATTGACCTGTATAAGATCGACCTGAAAAGTTTCGACGACCGCCACTACCGCCAGCTCGGCGGACGCCTGCAGCCCATTCTCGACACCATCCGCAGCACCCATGAGATGGGTTTCTGGGTGGAGATCGTAACCCTGCTGATCAAGGGCTTTAACGATTCCGACGACGAACTGAAGCGGCTGGCGGAATTTGTTGCCGGCGTTTCCCCCGACATTCCGTGGCACGTTACGGCTTTCCACAAAGATTACAAGATGACCGACCCCGCGGACACCACGCCGCAAATGCTGAAGCGCGCCGTCGCCATCGGCAAGGCCGCCGGTTTGCGATTTGTGTATGCGGGCAATATGCCGGGCCGCGTTGGGGACCTGGAAAATACCCATTGCCCGGGCTGCGGCGAGACGCTCATCGAACGAAACGGCTACCACATCTCAAAATATCTGATTACCGCTGAGGGCCGTTGCCCCTCCTGCAAGGCCTCCATTCCCGGCCGCTGGGCCGACAGGTTTGAAGGCCAGATTGCCAGCTCGCCTTATCTGCCCGACTTCCGCCGCGCGCGGCGCGCAATTGACCACGCTCGATTGATTTGCCCGCCGTCCCATTACCCGTCCAACAAATCAATGCGGGTGGAAGAGGTAGCGCAGGGTTGTTTTGTAACCCTGCGGTTTTTGATTTTGATGTAACGAACCGCTACCTTGCTCATTCGTAGCGCCGCCGTCCCGGCGGCACTTTGCAGGGCCGGCAAGATGCCGGCGCTACGGAAATGAGCCACTCAATCCTCATTAGTGAACGTGGAAGAAGAAGTATCCGGGGCCGACCCGCATGCTGTGAATGATCCACGGAGGAGAGAGCGTCCCGATCAGGAATCCCGCCACGGCCTGCACAAACGCCAGCGGCCAGATGTTGGGATGGCGGCTAAAGATTTCCGCAAAGACGAACCCTCCCGCAAAGGTTGCCGCCATGAGAACGGGGTTCGGAATGTGCGCGCCCGCAAACAGCAGCCCGATGGCAAGCGAACGCAGGTGCGGAGATCTTATAACTTTCATCAATCGCCGGTGGAAGTAAGACTGCGTGAGGTATTGCTGAAAGGAGCACCAGACAAGATAACCGCCAAACATCAGCCAGGCGCGCGGAGAAGCAAGCCGGGCGGCGCTGTCATGCGCCCACAAGCCGTAAGAGACGCCCGCAACCACCACGATTGCGAGCACGGGAAGGCTGGCGCGCAAGCATGGCCGGAATTCCCGGCCCGTCAGTCCCATTCCCTCCAGCGTGTCGCCATAAAACCACTGGCTGAGGAGGACGGCGGCCAGCAGCGGAAGCCAGAGAAAAGGGTGCGCCTGCTGCCATCGCCAGATGTAAAGCAGAATGGCCGCGTAAACAGCCAGAACCTCGCTGGCCGTCATCCACGGACTGATGGCCCGTGACGCAAAAGAAGTTTTTTCGGCAACCTCGCGACTTGCCACAGGCATCGATCCCCCGTTCCTATTCTACTGAGGATTGCATAATGGAGTTACGGACTTCCGTAGCGCCGGCATCTTGCCGGCCATGGAAAATGCCGCCGGGACGGCGGCGCTACAAAACGGCCTCGGTAAGGCACACCTCAGGGCTGCACGCAAAGCCGGAGGCAGCTACGCGCCGGCAAGCATTTGCCGGACCAGCGCCAAAGAATCTTCCCTGGACATTTCAGGTGGCGCAAACAATTCGTCCCATTCAACGTCGGGAAATCCCATGCGAGTCAGCTTTGCAGGAAGCAACTGGCGGAGGACGTGCGGATCGTGTGATGGAAAAGCCTCAATGGCCCGGAAGATTGCCTGGTGCAGGGTGCTCTTCCACGCGTAGCCACCGAGCGGCGGAACCAGGGCATCCCGCAGGCCGCCTTCTGAAGTTCCAGCGCACAGCAGGCGCAGGGCAAGCTTTTCGAGATGAAGATCTGTTCCCATTGGGCTGCACGATGATCAGGCTGCTGCCTGCTCGCCGGATTCCCCGGGCGGCTCTGCCGGGGCGCGGGTGCCTGCGAAGAACGACCACTCGCTGCCCCAGGCGGCCACCCGGAACCAGTAGCGGCCGAACATCACGAGTTGCTGCCCGAAGAAGAGCAGCGCCAGCACCAGCAAGGCCCCATCGGAAGACCTTCCGCTGTCGCCAAGCGCTGCATGAATCATGTGCCAGGGCGTTACCAGGCGATAGATCCCGAGCAGAGCAAGCCCGCCGAGCGATGGAATCGCGTAAACCACAATGGCCCTGGGCAGGCGGCCGATGCAGAATCCCAGGGAGGCCAGGAAGGCTTCCACAAATCCCGAGCCTTTGCCAAAGACAATCCTGACCCGGGCAAACTCAATGACCAGGTTGACGAACGCCAGCGACAGCAGGACCAGAAGGCCGACCGCCAGATGGACCACGTATGCCGACCGGTCATTCATCCAGTACAGGGTCGCATGGTCAACATATCCGCCCAGGCCGGTATACAAATAGCGGAAGACCGCCCAGTAGGCAGCCAGGGCAATGAGCATCAGCCAGAGCATGCGCCAGGCATAGCGGCCGCAATCACGGAAGAACGCACCCAACCGGAAGCGCTGCTGCCGGCGCTCGAACCGGGCCAGAATTCCGCCGGCCAGGATGGCGTTCACCGGCAGCGCCATCAGCCCCATGACCATGATGAATTGCGCGTAACGTTCGAATGCGACGCGATTGTTGAAGGAGAAATCCGTCAGCCAGTCCACGGGAAAACCCGTCAGCAACTTCCGGCTCATCAGGCTGTGTGAAGTAAAGTTGAGCATTCCATGGTAAATCGGCAATGCGGCAACGACGGCCAGCAGCAGGTTGGCCGCAAAAAGCACCCACACCGCCGGCCACGTCCGCCGCGCAAGCCTGAGCCCCTGGCGAATGGCCGTCCTGCGCGCTTACCATGTCCGCTCCAATTCCCGGGCAGGTTTCAAATCAAACCTCATAGCGATGTCAACGTCCCTGGCCACAATAGCCGCTAACTGAAAAATCCCGCTGCAAAAAACAGGTTTTCGATCCAGAAAATCCATCGCACATACCATTTTGCGGCAAACAACTTGTGCGCCTTCACGGTGCGGCTGTTGTTGGTGTAATTGGCATCCAGCACAAGCTTCCGCGAGGGATCGACCACAGCCGACACAACCGTGTGCGCTCCGCTGTAAGTGAACTTCGTCCACCGGTATCTGCCGTCCCAATGCTCATGCGCCACACTGCCGTTATCAAAAGTTACATCAACGTCCACCGGCGCAGACGCCCCGCCCAGGCGGCGAACGACGACGGTTGAACGATACTGCTTCTGCTTGCTTTCCTGGTATTCCCTCAGCGCGTCCTTCCGCGAGTAGTAAGCCTTCTTTCCGCCCTCATCGTAGATCCCGGTCCTCCCGTGAGAGGGGTCGTTCCAGATGCTGGCTACCTCATAATCGGCAAGGTTGGAATTGTAGAAAAATTGCTGGAAAAACCAGTCCATGTTGCGGCCGGAAACCTGGTTGACCACGTTGATAAAGTCGCGCGTGGTGGGGTGCCGGTAGCGCCACTGCTGCTGATAGGTGCGCATCACGCGGGCCATGACGGTGGGCCCGAGATATTGCTCCAGCGTGTCGAGGGTAAGCCCCGGCCGCTGATAGGAATTCACCACGTAGCTCATTCGGCTGCGGTACTGCCAGGCGTTGTGCACCAGGCTGTCGTCGGTGGCGTGCTGTAGGTAAGTGCCGCGGCCGGAGGTATCTTCCGGCAACCTGACACAGGAAAAATAGGGGCCCAGCGGCACAGAGCCCACGCCCACAAAAGGAAAGTTCGGCAGTGGAACCTGCAGCCAGGTGAAAGCCTGAAACGGAATGCCCAGGAAGCGCAGGTAGGAGCACGGATTGCCGTAGGCCGTTTCCAGGACTTTGGCGGTTGAGTAGGTGACAAATCCCTCGTCGAGCCAGGGCTCTTCGAACTCGTTGTTGCCCACCAACCCGTACCAGAACTGATGGCCGAATTCGTGGATGGTCACTCCCTCCGGCTGGAACTCGTGTTTCCCCGGCCAGAAGTTGGAGCCTGCAACAAACAGCGTGGGATACTCCATGCCCGAGGTGTAGGAATTGCGCGGCGGGTCGACAACGGTCAAAGTGTCGTAGGGATAGGCGCCAAACCTCAACCCGTAATACTTGAGGCCGTTGAAGGCGGCGCGGAAATAGCGGTCCTCCAGATTCCGGTGGTTGGGTTGCAGCAGAAGAGTGACCGACACATTGCGCAGCGCCATATCGGATGCGGGCAGGCCCAGGATTTCGCTCCATTGGGCCAACTCGTCGCCGCGAACCTCCTTGCCCCAGTCGAACGTGCGAGTGATCTTGATGAAATCCGGGCTGGCTGTCCAGGCAAAGTCGTGGACGTCCTGCTGGTAGAAATTATAGGTAGTGGTGCCGCCGGCATTTTTCTGTGCCGAGCGCTGGAAGCCTGTGGCGCCAAGGGTGTCATTGGAAGGAACGGTCAGCTCAGCGTCGTAGCTTCCGTAATCGGCGTAAAACTCGGTGTAGCGATGGAACTGGTGGCAATTCCATCCGCCGGTGGTGCGGCCGCGCTCGCCCGGCCCTTCGTATACGCCCATCTTGGGAAACCACTGGCTGACCAGAAAATAATTTCCGTCGTAGCCCGTCCGGGCAAAGGCACGCGGGAGTTTTGAGGTGAAATCAACAGAGATCTGGATGGTTCCTTTGGGAGGTATCGGCTGCGGGAGCACGATGCGAACGACCGTGCGGTCGTCGGCATTGTTGTCGTCCGGATGCGCGTAGGTGATAAGCGGAGTCAGGTCCGCGCCGTTGAGGATTTGAATCCTGTCAATCTGTTCCCAGCCCCACTTGTCTTTCCCCGGAATGGTCAGCCAGTCGGTCAGCGAATCATGCCCCCGGGCGATGGGGTCGCGCCGCATGAAGGTGCTGTCGAGATTTTTGAAGGCGTTCAGATAAAGATGGAAATAAAGATCAGGAATGGTGTCGTCGGTGTGGTTCCACCACGTCAGGATATAGTGGCCCTTGATGGTCTTGGTGGCGGGGTCCAGAGTTGCCGATATTTTATATTGAACGATGGGATGTTCGATATGCGATGGATAGGTTTGGGCCGAAACCGGGGACGGGATTCCCGCCACGCAGGCAATCAGGCTGCACAATAGCAAGACGCAGAAGGCGCGCATCCAGTCCGCCTCACGGATGGTTTGACCAGGATTTGTTGATACAGGCCCCTGCCAGATGGCTGAAGGGACGAGCGCTATCTTATCAAAATCGGGCCGGCAAGGGCGAAACATTCCCTCAGCCGCATCCCTTTGATATCTCAGAAAACACGCAACGGAAGGACGGCTTGAGGTATCCAATAGATTTGTGCATTGGGGCCGGCAAGCGTGGACTATGCAGGATGGAACGCATGCAGGTATACTGAAAGGTTTGTGCTCGCTAAGTCATTGTGCACAAAGCTCAAGCAGGACCGGCTGAGGGATCCGGAAGAGAAACCCAAGGCGGGTTAAATTCAGGTCAGGAAGGGCAGGAACGGTTTTTGCAGACTGACGCGCCACGCTACATACAGGCCAGGCAGCTAACGCTTTTGACCCTGGTTGGCTTCCTCGGGCTTTCCCTCATTTGCGGTCCTGCATCCCATGCCGCAGTTCCCCAGCAAACCCAGGAGTTAAAGGGCCAGATCGTCGACGAGAACAAGGCCCCCATTCCAGGGGTTCAATGTGTGCTCCAGGGCGGCCTGCTTCCCAGCCGTGGAATCACCGTCACCACCGGTTCCGGAGGAGACTTCAGCATCCGCGGGCTTCTGCCAGGCACTTACGTCCTGACCTGTACGGCCCTCGGTTACGAGCCCTACGTGGCGACCGGAGTGGAAGTAACCTCCAGCGAAGCGCCCTACCTGCATGCCGTCATGCCGTCCCAGAAGAAACTCGTCGAGAAGGTTGAGGTCCGGGCCCAGGCGGGCACCGTGGGGCAGCAGTCTTCGTCGCCTCCATCCACCCTGGGCTCCCAGGAACTCACCACCCTGCCTGTTGCCGAGCAGAAGTTCAAGGCATTCCTGCCGCTGGTTCCCGGAGTGATCCGCTCTCCCAATGGCAAGATCAGCATCAAAGGCACTTTGGAAAATCAGGGCATGCTGCTGGTGGATGGCGCCCAGGCCGTGGATCCCATCACGGGCAGTTTCGATATCGACCTCTCCATTGACGCCATCCAGTCGCTGAACGTTTACAAGGCGCCTTTCGAGGCCCAGTATGGTGGCTTCTCCGGCGGACTGGCCACCATCGAGACCAAGGCTCCTTCCTACCAGTGGGGATGGGACCTCAACGACTTTTTCCCCGGATTTCGCGGCCGCAGCGGCCACCTGGTGGGCATTAACGACTGGGAACCGAGGTTCAGCTTTACCGGCCCGATCTGGAAAGACCGCCTCAACTTTTCCGAATCATTTATCTACGACATGCTGAAGATTCCGGTTCGCGGACTGGCCTGGCCCAACAATGAGACCAGGAAGGAAGGCTACAATTCGCTCACCAGGCTGCAGTACGTCTTTTCACCGCGCCATATCCTGTCGTTCAATCTCCACGTGTTTCCGCGAAAGCAAGAGTTCGCCAACATCGATTCTCTGATTCAGCAGCCGGCCTCCGCCAATCTATCCGAGCGTGGATACTCCGTGCAGGGCAACGACAGCTACCAGTTTGCATCAGGCGCCATCCTGAGCAGCCTCTTCAAATACACCCGGTTTGACGCCAACTCTCACGGCCAGGGCCCGGAAAACATGCTGGTGACCCCCAATGGTTACGGCGGAAACTACTTTAACGCCTGGTCAAGGAAAAGCGACCAGGAAGAAGGCACCCTCAACTACCGCTTCCCCGGCTGGAACTGGCTGGGCAAGCACCAATCCGAAATCGGCGGAGACTTTATCTACCGCGCCTATACCGGAACCAGCCAGTCGCAAACCGTGAGGGTTACCCGGCAGGATGGGAGCGTGGCGGAGCAGATTGATTTCCTGGGCCCGGGGGGAGTTCCTTCCACTCAGTCCCCGTCGCTGTTTTCGACCAGCAATGCCGAGGGAGCGGCCTACGTCGGCGACCACTGGATGGTCACGGACCGCGCCGCGATGGACTTCGGATTTCGCTACTATGGGCAGGCTGTGGGCGAACTGGCCACCTTTTCGCCGCGCCTGGGCGTGGTCTTTTCACCGGGAAAGAGCGGCCGAACCGTCATCAGGGCAGGCGTGGGCGTTTTCAAGTCACGCATCCCTCTGCTGGCTGCTGACTTTGACAGCAATCCCACCCGGAGAGTCACGCTGTTTGACCCCCAGGGCAATGTTCTGGGGAGTCCCATCACCTACACGGCCCGGTGTGCAACCAGAGGGCCGGCGGGGCTGCTCATACTTCCTGATTGTTCCGACCTGGATGCCACGCCCTACAACCTGACGTGGCGGGCCGAATTCAACCGCCAGATGACCAATCATATTGCGGTTCGCGTCAGCTACCTGGGCAGCGGCACCTACAAGGAATTCGTTGTCAGCCCCGAGCGAACCTCACCAACTCTGGGCACCTTGTTGCTTTCCAACCGCGGGGCGGCGCGCTATCACGAACTGGAAGCCATGGTGAGTTATCGCGACCAAAAAGGGAACCAACTGAACGCCTCTTACGTGCGCGCCGGCACCATTGGCGATCTGAATTCGCTGGCCCAACTCTACGTGCCTTTTGAAGATCCCGTCATTCGCCCCGATGCCTATGCAAGCCTGTGGTCGGACGTCCCGGACCGCATGATCGCCTGGGGCATCTTTCATCTCCCCAAAAAGGTCACCTTTGCTCCGGTGATTGACCTGCACACGGGTTTCCCGTGGTCAAAGGTGGACGAATTCCAGAACTACGTGGGTACTCCCAACAGCAACCGCTTTCCGACTTTCTTCTCCTTCGACTTCAAGGTATGGAAGATGTTCCCGCTGCCCCGCTGGCTTCCCTGGGGAGGCGGATTCAAGCTGCGGTGGGGCATTGGCGTCCGCAACCTGACGGATACGCGTGATCCACGCGATGTTTACAACAACATCACCTCTCCCAACTTCGCCCACTTTGTGGGTTACCAGCACCGGGTGATCGAAATCAATGTGGATACCGGCGATTAGCCGCGGCCCTTCAGGCTGCGCCGCCGGACACAGGTTTTCCCTGTCGCGTCGAAGTTTATGGCTGAAAGGTTCCACCCGTTGTTGCGTGGAGAGGCTGAAGGCATCAGCAGAGGGATCGAGGAAGGCTGTTTGCGGCAATCCACTCCGCAGCCCGTTAGACGGGACACCCTGCGCGGTCTCTGGGCACCATCCGGCCGCCGGAAATCAGCCGGTAGCGCTCACCGCGCCAGACGATCTCCGAGCCCGCAAAGCTTCCACACCACAGGATGAATCCCAGCAGGTCACGGAACGGATAGAGCCAGCAGTAAAGGGCTGAATACCGGTCGCGCGTGACACCCCATCCCACAACCACTGCCTGAATAACACGATTGAAAAACGCTACACCCAGCAAGCCCAGGCCCAAGGGCCAGTTGCCCGAAATCCAGCCCGCGGCCAGACCCAGCAGGCCGAAAGGCATGGCAAACGTCAACCCCGTGCCCAGGTGGCCCAGGCGGCGCGAAAAACGCGAACTCTTCATCCAGCGAAGCTGATGGAGCAGCGACTGCCGAGCCGTGCGGTTCAAGACGATGTGGTCAATGACGTGGCGCGACAGCACAACTGTTTTGCCGGATTCGGCGGTGAGGGCTCCCATGACGAAATCATCGGCACAGTAATCTCGAAGCACTCCGAACCCGCCCCAGCCTTCCAGAACGTCTTTGCGGATGACCATGGTGGGCCCCAGCGCGAACTTCATTCCTTCCAAAAGATCGGCCACCACGACGCCGGACGACATTTCGATGGACATGCCCAGGGCTTCGAGCCGCGACCAGAACCCTCCGGTCGAAACTCCCCGGTAGAGACAGGTCACCATGCCGACGTTCGCGTCCAGCATCGGCCGGACCACCTGTTGCAGGTAGTCCCTCGTCACCCGCACGTCGCTGTCAGAAATCACCAGGGTAGGATAGGCGGCCAATGGAGCCATCTTCTCCATCAGGTAAACCTTGGCGTTCGGATAGGCCGGCTCGCCCGACAGGACAATCCGGGCGGGAATATCCGGATATTTCCGCCGGAGCGATTCCACGACGGCAAGCGCCGGATCAGACCCGGTCCGCGCGCCGAAGATCAGTTCATAAGCCGGGTAGTCCTGGCGGAAAAAGCTTTCCAGACACTCTTCCAGCAGGGGCTCCATGCCATGCAAGGGCTTCAGGACCGTCACCGGCGGCAGGGCCGTCTTCCCTTCCCTTAAATCGGAGCAGGGCCGGGCCGAAATCCGGAACCGCACAGAAGCCACCACCACCAGCCCAAGGTAAACGCTGGCAGCCAGGAGTCCTGTTCCGGCAACGATGAATAAGATGTGTTCAAGCATGAGGTACACAAAGAAACCGCGCGCCCATTATCATAAGGCAGGCAGCAGGAATCGGGCCAGGATATCAGGGTGGGTCTCTCCGCGAGACAGGAAGGCCGGGCTCAATCTTTGGTGGAGCGCAGGAATCAGACGGCCTTTGCGGACGTAGAACTCCGTGCCGCGCCACTCGATGCGCCGTTTGGAAAAACTGACAGCCAGGATGAAGAACGCGAGAGCGTCCCAGGCAGGCACCAGCCACAATCTTTTTCTGAGCAGCGGGTCCTTCAGGCCCCACACCCCCAC
This sequence comes from uncultured Acidobacteriota bacterium, assembly GCA_963783155.1. Lineage (GTDB taxonomy): Bacteria > Acidobacteriota > Terriglobia > UBA7540 > UBA7540 > SCRD01. The sequence continues at coordinate 223,571 of CAWANC010000007.1, forward strand.
TGTCCAGGCCACGGCCAGCCGAAGCACCAGATAGGCTCCCAGGAAACCTGTCGTTCCCTCCCAGGTGTTCTGCACCAAAGTCGCGGCTACGACCCAGGGAAGCGCCTGCGTCAGCAAGCGGCCCAACTGGCCCCAGGGGCGCGAATGCCTGACGCCGACAGCCCAACGAAGCTGGTGCTTGACGGCCTCCAGAGCTCCCTGCGACGGAGAAAGCGTTGCCACGGTGTAAGGAATCAATTCGACATCGTGGCCCTTCGCGACAATCCGCCGGCCCAGCTCAAAATCGTCGGAGAAGCAGTCCGCAATAGCCTCGAACCCGCCAATCTCCTTCAGCCGTTCGGCGGTCACAGCAATGGTTGCGCCCAGGGCGAATTTCACGCCTTCCAGTTGCCGTGCCACGATGACCCCGGCCAGAAAGTCAGAGGTCAATCCAACGGCCTCAATTTCAGATCCCAGTCTGGCTTCCGGCTGCATGTGGTACATGCAGGTGACGGCGCCAACCTTCGGATTCTGAAATGGGCTGACAACGGCCCGCAGGTAATCGGGCTGGACCCGGATGTCGCTGTCGCTGATCACCAGGATGGGGTGGCGCGCCTCGCGCGACAGCCGGCACAGTTTGCGCACCTTGCTGTTCCAGCCCTCGCACGGCGAACCGATGAGCAGCCGGATGCTGCGCCCGGGATAATCCTCCATCAGCTTCCGGATGACAGGAATGGCGGGATCATCGGCATCCGTGACCCCGAACAGTATCTCGTAGTCGGGGTAATCGAGATTACAGAAGCTGGCGAAGTTTTTGTAAGCTTCGCGGTCGAGGCCTCTGACGGGTTTCAGGATGCTGACCGGGGGTGTGAAATCAGGATCAAGGTCGGGACGCCGGCGAAAATAGCGCCAGGCGCTGAACAGCACGGCCAGATAATAAAGCAGCGAAATGATGGCGCCGACTGAAACAAACCACTCGATCAGGTGCAGGTGCGAATGCATTGCCTTCGTCCTCTTTGCTTCAGATGCAGACCAGAGCCACTCCGATGCAGACAATGATGACGCCGATCCACCTCTCCCGGTTCACATGCTCACCCAGCAGGAATTGCGCCCCCAGGGCGCCAACCCCATAACTCGCAGCCGTGGCGGGAACCACCAGGCTCACGTTCGCCCAGGAAAGAAGCGCCAACAGGGAAAAGAACGCCACGGCCATCAGGCCGATCCCGATCCACAGCCACTTCACTCGCAGTCCCCGGCCGAGGAACCGCAAAAGGTTCAGTGGAGTAAAGCGTTTGATTTCTCCAACCGTCTTCATGGCGCGGGACAGGGAAAGATCGCCGAGCTGCCCTGCCACAACTACAATCGAAATAAACAAGGCTGTCCGACCGGTCATGGGTTCTGTTTTGTGCTGGGGTGCGTCCCGCCAACCACGAAAACTCCCACGCAGATCAGGCAAACGCCAATCCAGCGTGTGGTTGGGACGTGTTCTCCCAGAAAGAAATATCCCATCAAGGCCACCAGGACATAACCAATGGCCGAGGCGGGTGAAACATAACTGAAGTCCGCCCAGGAAAGCACGAGCATGTAACTTACCAGGAAGAGCATCAGCAGTGAGATCGCCAGCCATAAGGTTCCGCTCTCCAACGCTCGACCGAAATAGGCAATTGCAGTCCCTGGGGCCCAGCTATGAAGTTCCCCGAGTTTCTTCATGCCCTGACTGAGCAGAACGTCACCGGATGACCCAAAGGTGACCATAAACGCCAGCATGATGAAGGTCTTGCCACGCCGGCTTTTTGATTCAGACATGAACTTCCATCGCCCAAAAACTCAGGAATTTGACGGCGGCCCGGAAGCCACGTCAATGGCCGGAACGCTGATCCTAACCGTCTTTTGCGGGCCTTTGCGGGCAAACTTGAGCCGCTCGCTCCGCAACCGGAGAAACTCCACAGCCTCCGTGTACAGCCGCTTCCGCTCATCCTTTTTCCACAGCGCCTTCCGCAGGATGCGCCACACAACGCGCGGGCGGAAGTAGTATTCATCGTAGAAACGGTTGACCCCATCCATCATCTGGGCAGTCGATAGTCCGGGGTACTCGATGTGGGGCAGCTGGTGGCCGTTCGTGTCCGACATGGGATGATTCACCAGTTGTCCCGCCTCGAGCAACTGGTTGTACATCTCGGTGCCCGGATAACCGTGGGCGATGGACACCTGGATGGTTTCCGTATCCAGTTCCTTGGCGAAATCGATGGTGCGCTGGATGGTTTCCGGCGTCTCGCCCGGCAGGCCGATGATGAAGTCGCCGTGGATGGCGATGCCAACCTTCTTGCAGTTCTTCGCGAACCTGCGGGCCATTTCAGTGGTGGCGCCCTTTTTGATGTTCTTCAGAATCTGGTCGTCGCCCGACTCGAAGCCCACAATAAAGAGGCGGGCGCCGCCGTCGGCCATGGCCTTCAGCGTTTCGTAGTCCGTGTGGTCGCGAGCCGTGCAGGACCAGCGGAACCCCAGCGGCTTGAACTTCTTTGAAAGCTCCATCACGCGGTCCTTGCGGATGTTGAAAGTGTCGTCGTCAAAAAAGAATTCTTTGGCCTGCGGAAACAGCTTCTGCGCCTGCCGGATTTCGCTGACCACGTTGTCCACGGAGCGGGTGCGCCAGGCGTGGCCGGAAAGGGTCTGCGGCCACAGGCAGAAGGTGCAAAGCGCGGGACATCCGCGGGAGGTATAAAGCGAAACGAAGGGATGGAGCAGAAACGGAACGTTGTAATTCTCAATCGTCAGGTTGCGCTTGTAAACCTCCGTGGCAAACGGCAGGCGGTCCAGATCTTCCGTCTGCAGTTGCTCACGCGGCGGGTTGTGGACAATTTTGCCGTCCTTTCGATAGCTGGCGCCCAGAATCTCGCTGAGAGGTTTGCCCTGCGCGAACTCAACCACGGCATGGTCAAATTCGCCGCGCACGATGAAATCGATGTCCTCGCTGGCCTTCAAACTCTGGTCAGGCTGGATCTGTACCGGCGGGCCAACAAAGGCAATCTTCAGTCCCGGCCTGGCTTCCTTCATCTTGCGAATCAGTTTCAGGTCGTTCTCAAAACCGACAGCGGAGGTGAAAAGAACCAGAAACTCGTAGTCCTTGGAAATCTCGACGGTCTGCTGGGGAGTGACCTTGTGCGGAGGAGCATCCAGCAGGCGGCTGCCGGGCAACATCCCTGCGGGATAAGTCAGCCACACGGGATACCAGTAGGACTCAATCTCGCGGGTGGCCGGCCACCTTGAACTGGCGCCACCGTCAAATTTCTCAAAACTCGGGGGATTCAGCAACAGCGTCTTCAAAACAGACCCCATAAACACTCCCTTCCATAACGACTCATCGCAACGATGTTGTCTATCTCCCGCACGTTGCGGCTATTGTACCTGAAAGATATAACTGCTTTCGAATTTACTTGCTTTGAAACGGGGAACCCATCCTGCATCGTCCCCTATACAATTCTAACGCCTTGCATCAAAACCGGCCACCCACTTCTGCTCGCCTCGCTTCCCTCAGATCTTTCCCTGCCCTGCTAGTTGGTGTCCAGACGCTTCAGGGCGTCCTGTGCCGATTGATTGTCCGGGCTCAGCCTGAGAGCGGAACGGTATTGCGCGATGGCCTGCTGCGTATTCCCCCGGATTTCGTAAATCCTTCCCAGCCAGTCAAGGGCCGCCGCATGGGGCGGAAAATCGTCGCGCCGCGGAGTCCCGGCCAGGTAGGCTTTCAGGTCCCGCTCTGCCTTTGGGAGGTCCTGGTGCTTCATGATGCTGGCCACGGCGCTGTAATAATTCAGGCGCGGATCATTCGGCACGATCAAGGACACCGCCCGCACGGCGGCCTCCACTTCCGCCGGCTTCTGGTCAGACTCATAGAAGTCCGCAATCTGAAAGTAGGCCTCGGCCTGCCGCGGTCTTGCCTCCAGGACTTTGCGATACTCCTTTGCGGCAAGCTCCGGCTTGTTCAAATCGCGCCAATAGATGGCACGGGCCAGATCGCCCTCGGTACTGTCACGCGACGCAATGGCTTGCACCTGCTCCCAGGCCCTTTCCCTGCTGCCCCCCAGAATCCAGGGAGCCTGCACATAAAACTCCATCAAATCGCGGCGGGCGGCCAGGTTACCCGGATCCAGTTGAACGGCCTTCTGAAATTCCAGCCTTGCCTTTCGAGCCAGCAGGAAGCTGCGGGTCGTATCAGCCTTCATGCCGTAAGAGCGCGCCAGCCAGTAATGTGATTCCGAACAGTCGGGCGACAATTGAGCTGCGCGCTCGGCAAAAGTAACCGCCTGGCCGTAGTCGCCCAGGTCCAGGAAGGAACGCGCCAGCCACAGGGTGGCCTGCGCATCCCCGGGGTCCTTCTCAACCTGCCGCTGGAGAACGGATGCCACCTCAGCGTACTTTCCCGAGTCCAGGTCATTGGCGATGGCGGGCCGCGCAGGGCAGGGGCTGGGCGCGCCAGGACCCAAAGCCCAGCCTTGAGCACCCAGAGCAAAAACAGAAATTAACGCTGCAAAAATCTGTATTTTCGAAAATTTCATAAGCTAAGAGGTTAATCGGCAATTACCAGAAGATAGCTTGAGGCAGGCCTCCATTGTTGGAGCAGTCCATAATCTGTGCATTTTAGCAAGAACCTCAACAAAACGTATAGAGGCCAATTCCAGCACGCGGTACAACCCTCACATGAATATGATGCATCTTTTGAGGAGATGACACATCAATAAAATGTCAAAAGCTACGACGTCACGAAGCGGCACCCATTCCGGCCCGGTGGCAAGGCCTAAGCCTCCACTTATCTTGACGGTGCGGAAGGACCATGAGAGGATTATCTTTACGGGTATGTAGCAGGAAAGGATGATAATAAAATAATGAAAGTGGCTCCTCACTTGGAGAACCCTGTTTGCACTGAGCCGGGAACGTTGCTGCTTCTACGTCCCCGGGGCTTTTGTGCGGGTGTTATTCGTGCGATTGACGTTGTTCGCATGGTTCTGGAAAAGCTGGGACCCCCGGTTTATGTACGGCGGGAGATTGTCCATAACCGGTATGTTGTGGACGAACTGGCCAGCCAGGGCGCGGTGTTTGTCGAAAATCTTGAAGAGGTGCCCACCGGAGCGGCGGTTATTTTCAGCGCCCACGGCGTTTCTCCCGCTGTCCGCGAGGAAGCACGCGCACGGCAGCTCCGCATTATCGATGCCACCTGCCCGCTGGTGACCAAGGTTCACCTGGAAGTCATCCGCTACGCCCGCGAAAACTACACCATCGTCCTGATCGGCCATCGCGATCATGATGAGATGATTGGCACCCTGGGAGAAGCCCCGGAATCCATCCATCTGATTTCCTCTGTAGAGGACGTGGAGACCATGGACCCGGCCGATCCCAACCGTATCGTTTACCTCACGCAGACCACCTTAAGCCTTGATGACACAGCAGAAATCGTCGAGAGGCTGAAACAACGCTTCCCTGCCATTATCGGGCCTCCGGGACAGGACATTTGTTACGCCACCCAGAATCGGCAAATGGCCGTCAAGGCCATCGCCCCCAAGGCTGATGGAATCCTGGTGGTGGGGGCCAAGAATAGCTCAAATTCAAACCGGCTGGTGGAAGTTGCCCGGCGGGGGGGAACGGCAGCCTACCTGATCGGCAACGCTGATGATATCCTTCCTGAATGGGTCAAGGGCCACCGCCGTATTGGTGTCACCGCAGGTGCGTCAACGCCCGAGGTTCTGGTCCGACAGGTTGTGGATCGCCTGAAGGAATGGGGCTTTACGCGAGTGGAGGAAGTCGAGTGGATCGAAGAAGACGTCCGCTTTGCTCTGCCTGCGGAATTGAAGGTCTAAAAGGCGCGTAGCGTGTACGCGGGGGGTTCATGACACAGGAAGCGGGAATTGAGCTCGAACCGTTCAAAAGCGGGCGTGCTGTTGGAGGGGTAGATGCTGACCTCGATCAGCGTGTTCAGCAGGCTATCGGGCGCGCGACCGAGCATCTACTTTCCTTACAGTCTCCGGAAGGCTACTGGGTCGGCGAACTGCAGGCCGATTCCACGCTGGAGTCCGACTATGTCTTTTTCCTCCACGTGGTCGGCCAGCTTGATTCCGAGCGCGTGGCGAAACTGGCCAATTACATCCGCCGCCGGCAGCTCCCGGACGGAGGGTGGAATATCTACCAGGGCGGCCCTTCCGAGCTGAATGCCACCGTCAAGGCTTACGTCGCATTGAAGCTGGCCGGGGATTCTCCAGATGACCCCCACATGGCGGATGCCCGCCTCAGAATCCACGATCTCGGCGGCCTGGAACAGACCAATTCTTACACGCGATTTTATCTGGCGCTGGGTGGCGCCGTAAAATGGAAGCACGTTCCGGCGATTCCACCGGAGTTAATGCTTCCGCCCAAATGGTTTTTCTTCAATCTTTACTCCCTCTCTTCGTGGACCCGCGCCATAGTGGTGCCGCTCACCATCCTTTATTCCCTGCGGCCGCAATGGCCGGTGCCGGAGCACGCCCGCTTGGACGAGCTTTTCCGCGATCCTTCGGGGCACATTCCTGCCTTTGATTGGGACCGGAAAATCATCAGTTGGCGGAACCTGTTTCTGGCCATCGATCGATTGTTCAAGCTGCACGAATCCCTGCCCTGGAAACCCTTTCGCAAGATGGCCTTTGAGCGTGCGCGGAAGTGGCTGCTGGAACACCTGGAAAGGAGCGAGGGATTGGGAGCCATTTACCCGGCCATGGTCAATTCCGTCTTTGCCCTGCTGGCGATGGGGCATTCGGCAGACGACCCTCTGACCGCGCGCGAGCTGAAACACCTTCGCGATTTTGAGATTGAAAAGGGCGACACGATTTGCCTGCAACCCTGCCGCTCGCCCGTTTGGGACACTGCCATCGTGATGTACTCGCTTGAGGAAGCGGGCCTCCCGCTGGACCACCCCGCTCTGGTCAAGGCCGCCCGCTGGCTTCTCGACCGTCAGATTGTGGGCCCCGGCGACTGGCAGGTGAAAAACAAAGACACCGCCCCCGCAGGCTGGGCTTTCGAATTCCAAAATGACTTCTATCCCGACGTGGATGACGCCTCATTTGTGATGATGGCTCTCCAGCGCGTTGCCTATCCGGACAAGGTGCGGCTTGAGCACGCCCTGCGGCGCGGCTTCCAGTGGATGGTCAGCATGCAGAACCGTGATGGAGGATGGGGTGCGTTTGACCGTGATAACGATTGCGCCGTTCTCACCCGCGTGCCTTTCGCTGACCACAACGCCATGATCGACCCTTCAACCGCGGACGTGACAGCGCGGGTGCTGGAGTGCATTGCGCGTCTCGGATGGCCGGCGTCTCATCCCGTGGTTCAGCGCGGACTGAGCTTCCTGCGGAAAGAGCAGACAGAGGAAGGCGCCTGGTATGGCCGGTGGGGAGTGAATTACGTTTACGGAACCAGCGGCGTCCTCCGGATGCTGGAAGCCTATGGAATGGGCAAGGCGCCCGAAGCCCGGAGGGGCGCCGACTGGCTCCGCTCCGTCCAGAATCGCGGCGGCGGTTTTGGAGAATCCTGCGCCTCCTACGACGATCCTTCCCTGAAAGGACGTGGAGCCAGCACAGCGTCGCAAACGGCGTGGGGATTGATCGGGTTGCTGGCAAACCACAGCGTCGACGATCCAGCCGTCGTCAATGCCGTGCAATACCTGCTCGACGAGCAGACCGAAGAAGGGTTCTGGACGGAAACCGAATTTACGGGAACAGGCTTCCCGCGTGTTTTCTACCTTTGTTACCACTTATACCGGGACAGCTTCCCCCTGTATGCGCTGGCGCACTACCAGAACCTGCGAAACAAAAGCGAGAAGGCGGAGTCCATTCGCTTTTCGCCCTCCGAATTCGGGTCACATAACGGAAACGGTAACGGAAACGGAAACGGGAAAAAGAACGGGAGGAATTGATGAGATTTCCGCTCAGCTTGACGGCAAATCTGAGTACGTATTTAGCAGGTAAGCGTTTTCATAGAGTTGAAAAGTTTCCTCTGGTCATGATGCTGGAACCGTTGCACGCGTGCAACTTGACCTGCACAGGCTGCGGCAGGATCCGGGAGTACAAGGACACCATCCGGGACAAGCTGACGGTGGAGCAATGCCTGAATGCAGTGGACGAATGCGGCGCCCCCATCGTTTCCATCTGCGGCGGCGAACCGATGATCTATCCGGAGCTGCCACGGCTGGTGAGCGAAATCCTGGATCGCAAGAAAAACATCTACCTGTGCACCAACGGGATGTTCATTCGCAAGCGCCTGCAGGATTACAAACCCACTTCCCGCATGTTCTTCAACGTCCACCTGGATGGCATGGAAGCAACCCACGATCTTTGCGTGGAACGGAAGGGAGTTTTCCGCGAGGCGGTGGAGGCCATCAAGTTCGCCAAGGACCGCGGATTCCAGGTGTGTACCAACACCACGATTTACAAACAGACCGATCTCAACGAAATTGCCGAGATGTTTGAGTTTCTGCGAGGCCTGGGGGTGGACGGGCACATGCTGTCGCCGGCTTATTCGTATCTCGCCGTCCAGACCAAGGAAATCTTCATGTCGCGGCAGGAAATTCACGAAAAGTTCCGCCTCGCCAGCCGCCTGCTGGAAAACTACGCGGTGATGACCTCGCCGATCTACCTGGAATATCTGCGCGGCGAGCGCGAGCTTGAGTGCACGGCCTGGGGCAACCCCACCTACAACCCGCGCGGCTGGAAAGGGCCCTGCTACCTGATCACCGACGCACACTACGCCACCTTCAAAGAATTTATGGATAGCACTCCATGGGAAAAGTATGGGCCCGGGAATGATCCCCGCTGCGAGCACTGCATGGTGCACGTGGGATTTGAACCTTCCGCGGTGCTGGGAGCTAATCGCACTTTCCCCGACACCTGGAAGCTGTTGAAGTGGCAGATGACCAGCCCCAAAAGCGGGCACAACGGCGCCCCTTACGCAAATGGACAGGCAGGATGACTTCACTTGTAACAGGGGCCAGCGGCTTTGTGGGAAGCCATGTGGCACGAGAGCTGCTGAATCGTGGTGACCAGGTCCGCGTCCTGGTTCGCCCCCAAAGCAGCCTCGCAGCGCTCGAAGGAATGCCCTTCGAAAAGGTTTACGGCGACCTGCGAAACCCTGAATCACTTGACCCGGCCGTCCAAGGCGTTGACCGGATCTTTCACGTTGCCGCCGACTATCGCCTGGGAGCATCGAACCCCGAGGAAATTTACGCTGCCAATGTGGCCGGCACGCGCAACCTGCTGGAGGCAGCAAAGCGGGCGGGAGTTCGGCGCATCGTCGTTACCAGCAGCGTGGCCACCATTGCAGTAGACCGCGGCGATGCTCTTCCGAACGAGGCCACCGAAACCCGCCTTGACGAAATGATCGGCCATTACAAACGCTCAAAATTCCTGGCCGAGAAGGAAGCCTTGAGGGCGGCAGGCGAAGGCATGCCCGTCGTGGTGGTCAACCCCACCACCCCGGTCGGCCCGGGCGACTGGAAACCAACCCCCACCGGACGCATCATTGTGGACTTCCTGAATGGCAGGATGCCGGCTTATGTGGAAACGGGCCTGAACTGGGTGCCCGTTGAAGATGTCGCGCGGGGACACTGGATCGCCGCCGAACACGGCCGCGTGGGCGAACGATATATCCTGGGCGGCCGCAATATGCTGCTGAAGGAAATCCTGGACCTCCTGGCGCGAATCAGCGGACGGCCCAGCCCGCGGGTTCGGCTGCCTCATGCCGTCGCCATGGCCGCCGGATACGCCGACCAGCTTTTTTCACGCGTGCTGAACCGCCAGCCCCGAATTCCCCTGGAAGGGGTTCGGATGGCCCGGCACAAAATGTTCGTCGATTGCTCAAAAGCTTCGGATGAACTCGGTTTCAAGGCAGGCCCGGTGGAGGCGGCGCTGGAACGTGCAGTGGCCTGGTATGAACAGAACGGGTACGCGCGCCATAGCGGCACCGCCGCAGCGAATTTTGGGCAGGCTGCATAGAGGGCAGAACGGCACCCGAATGAGAATACTGGTGACTTTTGCGGTCGATTGGGAATTCAAGCCGTGGCTTCGGCTTGGTAGGTTTCAGCCTGCTTCCATGAATGGCCGCACCTTCCGCGCAGAGATTGCCGGTCACGACGTCAGCGTTATCCTCACCGGAGTCGGCCCGGCCAATGCTGCGCGGTCCATCCGTAATTTTGTGGATCAGGCTCCCGATCTCTGCATTGTATCGGGCCTGGCAGGCGGCCTGAAGCATCAGCACCGGCCCGGGGACATCCTGGCGGCGCGCTCAGCCCGCGCGGAAAACAGCAAGCCCGTATATGAAAGCGATAAGGGGCTTTTCACCGCCGCCGTGGAGTGCGGAGCAAAGCCGGTGGACAAGTTTATCAGTTCTGACCATGTGGTCCGTACCGTGGAAGAAAAACGGCGCATCAGCGCCTCCGCCGATGCAGTGGACATGGAATCATTTGCTATCATGAAAGAAATGAGCGGGTTGGGCGTGCCCTGCGTTGCAGTGCGCAGCGTGTCCGACTCCGCTGAAATGGATTTGCCGTGCGATTTTGACCGGGCCCTTGACCATTCGGGGCGCATCAGTGTGGCCCGGGTTCTGGGACAGGTGGCCTGTGATCCCCGGCAGGCGTGGCCGTTGGCGCAGTTGGGGATGCGAAGCTCACGCGCCGCCTCCTCACTCGCCCGGTACCTGAATGGTTATATCGCCTGTTTGGCCGCGTATAAGGAGAAAATGGACCTGAGCGTCCAGCACATCAGCCAATGACCACCGCCCGAACAGAAGAAGCCGGAACTCGCGTGAATCTTCAGCCACACGAAAAGCGCATGTGGGCTGGAGTCTATCGCGGCCAGGGCCGCGTGAAGGCGGAGGAAGTACCGATACCGGAGATTTGCGCCGGGGAAGTGCTGGTGCGAGTCCGCGCCTGCGGCATCTGCGGAACCGACATCAAAAAAATCAAGCACGGCTTCCTGCCTCCGCCGCAGATTTTCGGACACGAAATCGCCGGAACAGTTGAAGCGGTGGGCGACGGGGTTGGCCAATGGCGGCCGGGTGACCGCGTGCTCACTTTCCATCATATTCCATGCGGCGATTGTTTCTATTGCCGGCAGAAACTCTACTCGCAGTGCCCCACTTACAAGAAGGTGGGCGTGACCAGTGGCTTCCGCCCCAGCGGAGGCGGTTTTGCTGAATACGTGCGGGTGATGGACTGGATCGCGGAACGGGGAATGGTTCGGATTCCGCCGGATGTCAGCTTTGAGGAGGCGGCGTTTGTCGAGCCAGTCAATACCTGCCTGAAAGCCATCTACAAAGCGCGCGTCGAGGCGAGCGACAACGTCCTGGTGATCGGACAAGGGCCCATCGGCATGCTCCTGATGCTGCTGGCTCGCATCCACGCCGGCGCCCGGGTGATGACCACCGATCCCATGCCGGCGCGCCGCCGTAAGAGCATTGAACTCGGGGCCGAAGAATCATTTGATCCCTTAAGCGGAGACCTTGAGGCCGCCTTGCGGGAACGGACTTCAGGCCGCGGCGCGGATGTTGTTCTGGTTGCCGCTCCGCAACGGGAACTTCTGGAGCAGGCTCTCACCCTGGCCCGCCCGGGAGGCCGTGTTCTGCTGTTTGCTTATAATGACCCGCTGCTGCGCGTGGAGTTCCCCGCCGCCACCGTGGGTATTGACGAAAAGGAAATTCTAGGCAGTTATAGCGCTTCATTTGATCTGCAGGACGAATCTGCCCGGCTGATTTTTGAACGCATCCTGCCGGTTCGGGAATTGATTTCCCACCGGTTTCCGCTTTCTCAAATTGAACAGGCCCTGAGCCTGGCAGCCCATCCTTCCGAGGAGTCTCTGAAAATCATATTGGTGCCCTAATGGAAACTCATCTCAACGGCGATATGAACGCAGCCGTGTTGTACGGTCGTGAAGACCTTAAAATTGAACGGATCCCCATCCCTGATCTGGCTCCGGATGAAGTGCTGGTTCGGGTCAAGGTGGCCTTAACGTGCGGGACAGACCTGAAGGTCTGGCGGCAAGGCTATCACGCCAGAATGATTGTCCCTCCGGCCGTTTTTGGCCACGAACTCTCCGGCGTGGTCGAAGCCGCGGGAAGCGAAGTCGGCAATGGGCTGAAGCCCGGGTCCTGGGTGGTGCCGGCTAATTCCGCGCCGTGCAACAATTGCCTGTTCTGCCGAAAAGGCCAGTCCAACCTTTGCACCTCGCTGCTGTTTAACAATGGCGCCTACGCTGAATACATCCGAATTCCAGGCCGTATTGTCCGGGAAAATACTCTGGAAATACCCGCCCACGTTCCCTTTTGCGACGCCGCCCTGGTCGAGCCGCTTGCCTGTATCCTTCGCGGCATCGAAGAAACAGGCATTCGTCCCGGCGATACCACAGTGGTTGTGGGGTGCGGGCCCATCGGGTTGAAGTTCATTCGAATTCTTTCCGTTCGCGGGGTGCGGGTGATTGCACTCGGCAAGAGGAAGAGCCAGGTTCGCGCGGCCGAGCAACTGGGCGCCCACGCGGCATTTGACGTTTCCGGGCTGGACAATCCCGTCACAACAGTCCGCCAGCTTACTGAAAACGGTCAGGGAGCCGATTCAGTCATCGAGGCGGTCGGGATCCCCCAGACCTGGCAATGGGCCGTGCAGATGGTCCGCCGCGGTGGAACCGTCAACCTGTTTGGAGGTTGTCCACGCGGCAGCCACGTACAGTTTGACCCCTCGGTGCTGCACTACTCGGAAATCACCATACGGTCCACCTTCCACCATACCCCGCAATTCATTCGCAAGGCACTGGACGCTGTGGCCAAAGGCGAAATCCGCGCTTCAGACTTTGTGACGGGTGAGATTCCGCTCGACGAATTGCCGCGCTTCTTCCAGAAAATGAAGCACCGCAACGGCGAATTAAAGGTGGCCGTCATTCCTTAGCAGGATGTTGAAAAAGGCTGTAGCGGCGGCTTTACGCCGCCAACCCATGTTGGAAGCATTGACCTTATGGCGGGGTGAACCCGCCGCTATGCCCTCTCTACGGGATATTTCAATAGTCGGTTAGGTCCGCCCCCAATGTACCCAAATTTCACCCGTTCGACCGGCCCACTGAGCCGGATGAGGCCCGGTGCCGGTCCCATTCGACTCTTGCCGCGTCTCGGGGTCACGGTTCTGCCAAAATAGTCTTAAATCAGTCCCAAAACTTATCACATTGATAACAAAGGTTATAAAGAGTTCACTCCGGAGTGGATGTGCAATTTCTTGCATATTCGCCATAGCAGAATTTGTATTGATCATCCGGGAACTTGCCGAAAACGAATTCAGGATATATCCTAGGACGTAAGTTTGGAATGGCACAACTGCGGAAATGCACGCGGGAGGGGGTTCCGCACAAGCATAGCGAAAGGCCTGGGTCGGAACATATGCCTGGCTTGCCTCTTTAACGCCAGAGAAATCACTCACACCCCGAAAGGAATGCGAACATGACCCCAATCCGCAAGCAAGTCGAACATGGCAGTCCGGTGCAGATGAACACCGGGCACTCCGTTTCTGTACTGCTCCGGCATGCAGCCGAACTCACCCTTCTCCTGATCCTGGCCAGCAGTTGTGCCTACGCACAGGCTGCGGCTGAATATGGAGGGGCAACTTCAGGGATTGCCGGCAACATTGCAGGCACAAACCTGATGAAGAACGTCCAACTCCCCGACACAAACGGCGGCAAGCCATCCGTTCTCATGACTCAGCCTTCGGGCAACTCCGGTGTAAACAAAAACTATATCTTCGATTCCATGAAGCAAGGTTCGGTGGCCGCAAACCGGCAGGCTCTCGAGGCGCGTGCCGGCGAGGATGCAGCCAAGCTGATGCTCAGGTCAAAGCCGAGCCAGGCCGACGTGAACATAGACGGAAAGCCGGTAGGCAAGACTCCACTTCTGTTGGTTCTCTCCCCGGGCCAATATGACGTGGCGATGAACGGCAAACGGATGGACCACGCGGACCAAAAGATTGACCTTCTGCCAAAGGAAACGCGCGAGTTCATGCTTCCTCTCAAACAACTCTACCCAACTTCGGTCAGGATTCAACTGCACTAGAGAGTTGGGCAGTTCGCAGGGAGATTACTATGGGCGGTCCAGTATTTGACAGACAGGTTTTTGTAAAAAAGCAGCAGGCCCCAAGGCCCCCTTCAAGGTCTCCATTGCCCGGGGGGCTTATTCTTGTGCTTGTTGCCGCTCTGTCGGCTTTTGCGACCTACCGGTATGTAAAGGCGGGTGGAAAGGAACCTTCAAACACAGCCGATAAAGCTCGCATCGCCGAACTCCAGACCATGCTGAAGGCGACGCAGGCCCAAGTCCAGGAACTTGAAAAACGGCGCCACACAGCGGCCACCCGACATGTTTCCGAGGAAAGCAAACCCAGTGCCGTAAAGCCTGCCCCCACCGGTAATTCGGTCCATGCTGAACCGGCTCCACGTCCCGGCGGCCCTCTGACGGCGGAATCGACACGTTCGGCAAAGGCTGCTGCGAAAAGCCCAAGCCACTCGGCTGCCAGCAGTGTGGCAGCTACGCCTGATCTCACGACCTCTTCCTCAACGGCAAAACCCCTGCCCGCAGCCGGTCAGGAGGCTTCCAGCAAAGCGTTGAACAACTTGCAGGGAAATCTAGACGCCAGTCATGAGGAATGGCAGGCAACCACAGACCGCCTGGGCAATGTCGTCGGCGAACTTGATACCCAGCGCTCAGCGATTCAACAAAACCAGAGCGGGGTCAACTACCTTCTGGAAAGGGCGCAGCGGTCTGACATTGCCTTTGCGCTCACGAAAGGATCGGGACTCCAGCATGTCGGCCCGATTGCAATGGAACTTGAGTCCACCAGCGTCAAAGGTCAGCATTACAGTATTCGCATGATGGTGGACGACAAGTCCGTCGTGCTGAAGGATCGTGCGCTGAATGAAATCGTGCAGTTCTATACTTCGCGCAGCAAGTATCCCCTTCGGCTGATCGTTTCACAGGTCGGGAGAAGAGAGGTGTCGGGAACTCTGGCTGTTCCGACGGAACTCCGCCAGGATCTCAACAACGCTCATCTGAGGGAAAGATAAGGAGTGCGGCCTGCCGTGAACGCACCCTCCTCACGGCACCCACTACTTGCTTTCTTCCATACGATTCTCCCAGGTCTCTCCGATCAATCCGCGCTTTCCATAGTGCTAAACCTCCATGCGTGCAGAGAGAGGCTCCTCTGCTGTTTTTCGATTTGACCAGCAGACCCAACCCCAGCATTCCTCTTTGACATCCGCGCAGGAAATAGCGATAATCGCCGCCTTGGTCCCTTGCAGGCCTCGACATCAAGCCAATCGGGCGTTAACGCATATCAAGCGCGTCGGGAGAATCCGGTCATGAGCGTTCGTCGCACCCATGTGTTGTTCATACTCGCACTCTTTCTGTGTGCATTTCCTTCAAGGAGTTCCATCTCCAGGGAGGCGAACCCCGCGGTCCTCAATCAACCCTGGACAGCCCAATGGATTGCGTGTCCGGGCAGCCCGCATCGCGAGTTTGGCGTGTATTATTTCCGCAAGGACTTTTCGCTTTCGATCACGCCGCAGCACTTTATCATCCACGCGAGCGCCGACAACCGCTATCAGCTATTTGTGAACGGCGCGAGAGTATCCGAAGGCCCCGCGCGAGGCGACCTTTTCCACTGGCGCTATGAAACGCTCGACATCGCGAGCCACCTCCGGCCCGGGCATAACGTTGTTGCCGCCATCATCTGGAACTATGCCGACCTTGCGCCCTGGGCGCAGATGAGTAATGAAACAGGTTTGATTGTCCAGGGAGATACTTCGCAGGAGTCTGTTGTCAATACGAACGCAAGCTGGAAGGTGCTGCAAAGCCGCGCCGTCCGGATGATCCCGATCAATCGCAAAGCAATCCCCTTCTACATGGTGGTCGGCCCCGGCATTCGCGTGGACGCCAGCCAGGTTCCATGGGGGTGGCAGAGTCCCGGCTTCGACGATTCTGCCTGGAAGCCGGCAGAGACGCTTGTCGAGGGGGGACCGCGGGGAATTCAGGACAGCCACTCCCCCTGGATGCTGGTGCCTCGAACGATCCCCATGATGGAAGAGAAGCTCCAGCGCCTGGTCAGCGTCAGGAGGTCACAGGGAGTCGAGGTTCGCAACAGCTTTTTGCAGGGGCAGTCTCCAGTAACGATTCCGGCGCATGCAACCGCCACGCTGCTTTTCGACCAGAGCTTTGAAACCACCGCCTATCCGGAACTCGTGGTCAGCGGCGGCAAAGGGTCAGTGATTACCCTGACGTACGCCGAGGCCTTATGGAAGGGGCGCGAGAAAGGCAACCGGAACAACATCCAGGGGAAAAAGATGCTGGGCATGGAGGACCAGTTCCTTCCTGACGGAGGCCAGCAGAGGATGTTCCGGCCACTCTGGTGGCGAACCTATCGCTACCTGCAGGTTGCGGTCAGGACCGGCGCGGAGCCTCTGACCCTGAACGACCTTCGCGGAATCTTCACAGCGTATCCCTTTAAAGTCCACGCGAGCTTTGAGAGCGGCGATTCGACACTGCAGAAAATGTGGAAGGTGGGCTGGCGCACGGCGCGACTTTGCGCCCACACAACCTATATGGACTGCCCTTACTACGAGCGATTGCAGTATGCCGGCGATACGCGTATCCAGATATTGATTTCGCTCTACATGACGGGTGACGACCGCCTGGCGAAAAATGCGATCGAGTTGTTGAACGAGTCACGCATTCCCGAGGGCATCACGCAGAGCCGCTACCCTTCTCGCCTGCCGCAGTTCATTCCGCCGTTCTCGCTCTTCTGGATCGGCATCATGCACGACCTCTGGTGGTATCACGGAGATACGGCCTTTCTCCGGCAATACCTTCCGGGCATGAGGGATGTACTCGGATGGTTTGAACGCCGCACGACACCTTCCGGCCTGCTGGGACGGATGGAATGGTGGAACTTTGTTGACTGGACTCCACAATTCAAAAGTGGGGTGCCGCCTGAAGAAGCGGACGGCCAGTCGTCGATCCTTTCCCTGCAATTTGTGGCCGCGCTCCAGAACGCCGCCGAGCTGGAATCGAATTTCGGCAACGAGTCTTTCGCCCGGCATGACCGGGCACTGGCGGAACAAATTGCGCACGCCGTCTATGAGAAGTGCTGGGACTCCTCACGCGGCCTGCTGGCGGATACTTCGGCGCGCAAAAGCTTCAGCCAGCACGCCAACATCCTGGGCGTCCTGACCGGTGCCATCCCCGCCCAGGATCAGAAGCGCGTTATGCAAAAAGTCCTGACGGATTCCGCGCTGACCCAGTGCTCTTACTACTTCCGCTTTTACCTTTTCCGCGCCATCAAGAAGGCCGGACTGGGCAACGAATACCTCAGCCTGCTTGGACCGTGGAAACAGATGCTCGACCTTGGCCTCACGACCTGGGCGGAAAAACCTGAACCAGTGCGCTCCGATTGCCACGCCTGGAGCGCCCATCCGAACTTCGATTTCCTCAACACGGTTGCCGGCATTGAACCGGCCGCGCCGGGTTTCCGCAAGGTTTTGCTGCAGCCCCATCTGGGAAATCTGGACCGCCTCGCGGCCACGGTCCCTGTCCCGCAGGGCGAAATCAGCGTGAAATATGCGCAACACAACGGTCAACTGTCCGCTGACGTTGCGCTTCCGCCCGGCACAACCGGATGGCTCGCCTGGGGCGGACAAAAGCTGGAACTTCACGGCGGCGCACAGCACTTGCAGGCGTCGAAAGAATAGTCCTTATTCCTGGGTGTTCCGCCAGATAACGGACAGCCGATGCCGGAATGTGCGCTTCCGGACCGTCCGAAAATACAAACACTACTCCCCGCTCTTTGTGTATTAATTCCTGACAGGTTTTCAGGCCGGAAACAATCGGCCTGTTCCTAGGAAGATTTGACCATCACAGCCCTGGGCCCCTTGGGGCCGTCTTCGACCTCATACTCCACCGCGTCTCCCTCTTTGAGGGTTTCAAAAGTGAGGTCCTGAAGGCTGCTGCGGTGGAAAAAGATCTCACTCCCATCCGCCGAGATGATGAACCCAAACCCCCGGTCGCGGACAACTCGCTTGACTTTTCCTTGCATAGACACCTCTCGTGCAAACGGAAGGGTCGTTACCGTAGTCGCAGACCGGAGTTTATTTCTTCTTTCGTGGGGAACGCCGGTCGGAGAGAAGATCCCTTCGTCGCAATGGCTTGAATGTATCAGCGCCCCCTGCATTTGTCAAACACCCTGAATATCTGCCCGCAGAGCATAAAGACAGAGGCCCCGGAGAGCCCGGCCCGGCGGACCTGAATCGGTGGTAGACTCTCCCTAACGCTTCCCGGAGGTAGTCTGATGTCAAAGCAAAACCTAACACGACGAAAGTTTCTCCATGGAGTCGCCGCAGGATCCAGCGGTGTTGCACTGGGCTCAATCCCCTCCTCCGTTGCAGGTATGTCCACGGAACCTGCTGCCGGGTCCGGCGCCCCGGTGACCTCGATTTCCTATCCGATCGCTGAGCCTGGCAATGCCGCCCCAACAGGTGAAATCAATATCGTCACCATGTCGGAAATCTCTCAACCTTACCAGGACAAGATCCGAGCACAGTCACCCTCCATTAAGCTGAAGCTTTGCAAGTCACGCGACGATTTCCAGCGCGAGCTTCCGTCTGCGCACGTCATCTTCGGCGGATTCTCAAAGGATGACCTCGCGCGCGCCAGGCAACTGAAATGGATCCAATGGGGCGCAGCCGGCGTGGAGGGCATCATGCGGCCCGAACTGGTGAACAGCCCGATCGTCCTCACCAACATGCAGCGAATGTTTGCTCCGCCCATTTCTGAAACGGTCTTTGCCCTTCTGCTGGCGCTCACCCGAGGCATTGACCGCTACACCCTGCAGACCCGCCAGCACCAATGGAAGCCGGTGGGAGGCCTGGTGGAAATCAGCGGCAAGACCATGGGCGTGGTGGGCCTGGGTGGAAACGGCACCGACACCGCCTATCGCGCCTTCTATGGTTTCGGCATGAAGGTGCTGGCGGTGGATCCCAAGCCGCTGCCCAAACCTCATTTCGTTGCCGAACTCCATTCGCTCGACGGGTTCCACCAGATGGTTCCGCAAGTGGACGTGCTGGTGAGCGCCGCGCCGCTGACGCCGGTCTCGATGAACATGTTCAATGAAGCGGTCTTCCGAGCCATGAAACCCTCTGCCTACTTCATCAACATTGCCCGCGGCAAGCTGGTGGATACGCCGGCGCTGGTCCGCGCGCTCAAAGAGCGGCGGATTGCCGGCGCGGGGCTTGACGTCGCCTACAAGGAACCGCTGCCGCCCGACGATCCCCTGTGGAGCGCCGACAACGTCATCATCACCTGTCACAGCTCCGGCCATTCACCGCAGACCGAAGGCCGCCTGATGGACCTGTTCACCGAAAACATTCGCCGTTACGTCAACGGCCTGCCGCTCCTGAACGTGGTGGACAAGCAGCGCGGCTACTGAGGGCTTGGCGGGGCGAGAATCCAGCGGTTCTGGTGGAGGAACTCGCCCACCAGCGTCACGTCTGCGCTGCCGCAGACAATCTGCCTGCAGAAGACGACGGGCGACAGGATGGAGGGATCGCTGCGGGCCACTTCAAGCAGCACCCGCCGGGCGTCTTTGCGGCGCTTTGTCTGCCACAGCACCAGTGACTGAAGCGCCAGCATTGAGGTGGAGTGCGGATCAACGGCCAGCGCCTGGGCGCATTCCGCCAGCGAGTTATCCGCCTGCCGCTCCCGCCAGTAGACCAGCGCCAGCACCCGATGCCCTTCCACCGCACGAGGGTCGCGCGCCAGCAGTTGCTGCGCCCGCTCCATGGCGCCCCGCACATCGCCCTGGCGAAGGCGCATCAGCGCCAGTTGTTCCCCTGCCGCAAGGAAGTCGGGCCGCGCAGCAAGAACCGTTGTGAACAGTTCTTTTGCCTTTGCCGATTCACCCGCCTCCATCAGGAGCTTCCCCAGTTCGTACTGGCTCTGCCAGTCGCCCGGATCGAGCGCCACCGCCTTTTGCAGCATCGGAAGAGCTTCCGTGCGCCGGTGGGCCTGAATATACAGCTGCGCAAGGGCGGCGTAGGCAGGCCCGAAATCAGGCGCCTGCTGAACGGCCCGATTGAAATCCTGCGCCGCCTGCGCGGTGTTCTGTTGAACCAGGGCGATTTCTCCCAGGCCGAGCCAGGCTGCGCCGCTCGAAGGATTTTCCTGAAGGGCCTTTTTGTATTCGGCTTCCGCGCCCATTTCATCGCCGGTTGAGGTGAAGGCGCGGGCCAGCGCCACGTGCGCCAGGGCGCGTTCCGCTGCAGTAGAGGCCAGCGGGATTGCGCCCAGCGCGTCGGCTTGCGCATCCTTCTTCCGCCCCGCCTCGAGCTCCAGTTGCGAAAGCTCCAGGCGCATGTTGAAGTCGCGCGGGGAAAGCGATGACGCCTTTTGAACCTCGCTCAAAGCGATCGAGCGGAGGTCGCCGGCCGAAAGGCTGGTGTCTGCGGAGGCATGGTTTGCAGGTCCGTCCGCGATATCTCCGGACAGGCGGCCGAGTTCATAGTGGGCCCGGGCGCTCTCCGGTTCGAGGCGCACAACCATGCTCATTTCCTGCCACGCCCGGCCGAGCTCCCCCTGCCGCCACAAGGCGATGCCAAGACCGCGGTGAGCAGCCGCGAATGAGGGTTCCTCCTGAACGGCTTTCTGAAACGCGGCCACGGCGCCGGCAAAATCGTTACGGTCCAGCAGCCCGTTGCCCTGGTTGACCAGCGTGACGGCCTGCTGCGACGGCACATCTTTGGCGGCAGGCTGTGATGTCGTGGTCGTTCCCGCAGCCTGCTGACCCGCTCCGAAGCTCCAGCGGGAAACCGGCAGGCAAACCAGCATCAAGAGTGCGGCGACCGCCCAGTGAAGGGTCCGCAACCGCAAGCCGCGCGCCATTCCGAAAGCGGGCTTACTGCGGCACACGAATCTGTTTCGGGTCGCGAATAACGATTTCAGCACGGCCATTGTATGTGGTGATCTCGCCCAGTATCTCAACGTTCCTGCCTTCCAGCGATCCCAGGCTTCCAAAATTAGAGCGGTCCTTCGCAAAGATGACACTGGCAAAAGGGCAGTTGCGATAGTCCTGGCAAAAATCCAGAAAGGTGCTGCCCGAGCGGGAAGTGAATACCCGCAGGACGCGCCCCGCCACGCAAGTATTCTCACCTGTGTGGCGGCCGGCCTCCCGGAGCTCAAGGCATCCTCCCTGCGGAACATGGACACTGCCTGCATCGCGGCTGCGGGTAGCGGCATGACGCATCCCCAGGCGGTAGGCCACCATGGAACTCAGAACAACGGCCGCGATCCCGGCCACGGTTATGGCTGCGGTCTTCTTTTGAATCATGGCAACTGGCAAAATCCTTGTGGATCGGGAGAAGCCTGCGCTCCTGACGGTGGCCAAACTTGTAATCACGCCCGGCTCCCGCACTAGAGTATAGCAAACGCGGTTCGCAGGGTATGGGACTACGGGAACCCGCCGGGTGGCAGGGTCAACCCACCGCTACACGCCTGAGGGCCGGAAGACTCCGTGGGGGTCGTGCTCAAAGTGATAGATTTTGGCCACCTCGATTTCAAAGCGCCGCAGCCAGGAGATCTGAGAGATGGCTAACGCCACCAACGTTCCCAGCAGCGGGCCAACCCAATAGACCCACCAGCCGTGCCAGTCGCTCGCCACAAGAGACGGCCCGATGGTGCGTGCCGGGTTGGTGCTGGTGCCGGAAACCGGCGCCTCAAGATAAACCATCACCGCGTAGAGAAAAGGAAACAGCAGAGGCGTGTAAGGACGAAGGCGCGAGTGCCCCAGAAACAGGAAGAGCCCGGCAATCAATCCAAAGGTCGTGACCACTTCCCCAAGCGTGGCCTGGAAGACCGTAAAACCCTGACCGGGAAACGTGCCGCCGAAGTCGATGCCGGCCCCCATGCGTCCCCAGGCCAGCAGCGGCAAACCGCCCACCATTCCGCCGGCCAGCTGCGCCACCATA
Organism: uncultured Acidobacteriota bacterium; assembly: GCA_963783155.1. Classification (GTDB taxonomy): domain Bacteria; phylum Acidobacteriota; class Terriglobia; order UBA7540; family UBA7540; genus SCRD01. Next base: position 245,593 of record CAWANC010000007.1, read on the forward strand.
TACCCAAGCGCATTAGGGGCGGTCATTTTCCCTTTCATCCAGAAGGCCAGCGTGACAACCGGGTTGATGTGCGCGCCGCTGGTTTTGCCTACGGCAGAGACGGCAATGGACGCGCCCGTCGCGCCAAAAAGGAAACCGGTGATCAGCCGCCGCAGCCCCGGGTCAGGCAGAAGCGCGGCAACGGGACTTCCCTTGCCGAAATCGAGGATGACAAAGGAAACGCCCACAGCCACCAGCAGCGCCGTGCCGATGAATTCAGCCAAAAAAAGCGTCCACAAATTGTTTATGTTTGCCAGCCCCGTGGCCGGGGCCCCTCGGGTGGTGATCAGTTCCGTGGTCTTCAGTTGTTGGAAGAGGTTTCCGGCTAGCCCTTCTGACAAGCTCCGGTTCGTTTTGGGTTCGTTTTTTAGCCATCATGTATTTTCAACAACATGGCCCGGTTCGTTTTTGGGTTCGTTTTTCCACAGGAACTTGTTTTCAACAACTTCCCGGCTTCGTTTTTGGGTTCGTTTGGGTTCGTTTTTGGTGCCGATCTTTTATTATCAATAACTTCTCGGGTTCGTTTTTCAAAAAACGTGTTTTTTTGTCCCACAATTTTAGGGCCAAACTAGCTTGCTTATATTTTTCAATGGTTTGCGGTAAGGTTAAGAGTCTTTCCAGACTGTTTAATTCTGACGCCGAACCCCGCCCTTAGCCACAACATAAGACTACCATGCTAGCCGACAAATGTCAAGCAAATTCTGCCTTTGTGTCGCTGCAAAGTGAGAAGTTCCGGTATGAGCAAAGTAGAAAGTTCCGGTGGGAGAGGTAGAAGCTCGAAGACGGGGAGCAGCGATGCAGGGGGGCAGAAGCCCCCCTACACCCCACCGTCCCACTCTTCTGCAAATCGCCTAGCGCTGGCAATTCCCTGCCCTGGCCTTGCTACTTCGGCGCGGGGCCTTCGGTCACCTGGACAAGGTCGCCGGGGCGAATCCATTTGGCAAAGGCCTTCTGGACTTCCGGCGCGGTGATCTTTACGTAACGGCGCGCCGAAAGCACCGGCTCATCGAGTGGCAGCCCCATCGAAGAGCGGTAGATCAGCCCGCCGGCGATGCTGCCCACGCTTGATTCGGAAAGCGGAATCCCGCGCAGCAGCATGGCCTTGGCCTGGCGAAGTTCACCGGGGCTAACGGGGCTGCTTTGTATCTGTTTGAGGTCGCGGACGATGATGGCGCGCGCCTTGGAAACGTTGGGCGGATCGCAGGCGTAGGTGACCCGGTAAACGCTGCGGGTTTTTCCAAAGCTGAATGAAGAGCCCACGTAATACACCAGGCCGGCGTTTTCGCGCAGGTCCTGGTAAAGGCGGGTGGCATAAAAGCCGCCGCCGAGAACGTGGTTGCCCACTTCGAGCGCGTAAAAGTCAGGGCTGAAGCGGGTGAGCTTGAGCGTTTCGGCCAGGGTGACGTTGTCCTGCACGCGGCTCTTGTCCGGCACGGCGGTGGTGGCCGGGGAATTGTTCGGGACCGCGGGGAAATCGGTAGGCGGTTTGGGGCCGCTGGCTTTCCAGTCGCCGAAATATTTTTCGACCACCGACTTCGCTTCAGCCGGCGTGACCTTGCCGATCACCACGATGGTGCCGAGGTCCGGCCTGAACACGTGCTGGTAGTAGGCTTTGACATCGTCCAATGTGAGAGACGAAACCGTTTTCGGCGTAGCCTGGCGCAACGATGGATCAGTTTTGGGGAAGAGCGCGACCTTAACGGCGCGACCCGTAAGGTAGTCAGGGCTTTGAAGCTGCTGGGCAACCGTGGAGGCCAGCTGTTGTTGCGTGATGCGGAAGGCGCGTTCCGGCAGCGCCGGGTGCAGCTCATTCTGCGCCAGCAGTTCAACGCCACGATCAAAGTGGCTGGAAAGAACGCTCAGTGAAAAATCGGTCCCGGCGGATTCATCGGCGCCGATGTCGTCCAGCGCTTTCTGGAACTCAATGCGGTCAAGCGTGGTGCTGCCGTAGGAAAACAGCTGGCCCAGTTCATCGTCGGCGCCTTCCTGTCCCTTGGGGGTTTCAAGATCGGAGTTGCTCTTGATGTGTCCGTAAATGTTCACCGTGTCGCTGATGGATTCGGGCTGCACAATCAGCTTGAGGCCGTTGGGAAGCGTGCTCACCACGGGGTGCACGGTAGGTTCGGGAATGGAAAGCTTTTTCAAGGCCGCCTCAGCCCAGGCGGGCAGCTTCACATTCCGTGTGTGTTTGGGAGCAAAAGATTCTTTGCCGCCAAACCCTTTTGTGGATATCGGATTGCCGGACGACTGCGGGTCCAGCACGGCCGTAATCGCCTTCGACTGCACCAGGTACTTGCGGGCAACGCGATTGACGTCAGCCGCCGTGACTTTTTGAATGGCCTCGACATCGTCTTCCGGCGACTGGCGTCCTTCCACAGCCAGAGCGTTCGACCACGCCATGGCTAAACCCGATACCGAATTCTTCTGGAACTCCGCGCCGGCCAGTTCATGCCGTTTGGCAGCGGCCACCAGGTCGGCAGGCACGCCGTTCTTGAGGTCATCCTCCAGAACCTTCCGCATTTCATCCACCAGTTGCGCCCCTGTGGTTTGCCTGTTAAAGGCCCCAATGGCATAGCCCAGGCTTGCGCCGGGAAAAGAATCCAGCGAAAAGCCGGCATAGAGGGCCTTGCCCTCGGGCACCAGGGCATAGAGGCTTCCGCGCTGGCTGCTGAGAACATCGGCCAGAACCTGCGCCGCGGCAAAGTCAGGACTGCTGGACCCGGGCATGCGGAAGGAGATCAATGACATTCCATAAGGCAGGTCCGTTTTCAGGTTCAGCGTCTGGGCGCTGACCGGCTGGAACGAGAAGGCCGGTTTTGCAGGAAGTTTTTTCGCCGGGATCGCATCAAACAGCTTCTTCACTTCAGCCAGCGTCGCAGGGGGATCAATATTGCCCACGATCACCAGGATGGCGTTGTTGGGCTGGTACCAGTCACTGTAAAACTTGTGCAGCATGGCGCCCGCTGGTCTTGTTGAAGGAAGGACGCGAGCCGAGCGCGTCGTGGGCATAAGGCGTTCCGCGAAACATGGCGGCCAGCAGCCTGGTGTAGAAAACGTATTCGGGATTGGAAAGGTCCTGCGCGACTTCCTGCTCAATGGCGCCGCGCTCCTTGTCCCACAGCTTGTCGGTATCCAGCACGCCGCGCATGCGGACGGACTCGACGTGGAGGGCCACGCTCGAGGTCGGCAACGGGCACGGTAAAAAAGTACTGCGTCACGGTCTGTTGCGTGTCGGCGTCGAACTCGCCGCCCATGGCCGCCGCGATGTTCGCCAACTGGCTGGCGGAAAGCCCGGGGCTGCCGCGGAACATCATGTGCTCCTGCGCGTGGGCCATGCCCGGAAAACCTTCCGGCGTCTGGTCAGAGCCCACCTTGTAATTCATCACCGTGGTGACTACCGGCGCCAGCGTGTTGCGGACAATCACCACGCGCAGGCCGTTCGGCAAGGTCGCCCGCAGCACATCTTTGCTGCTGTCGGCCTTTGCAGGCGCGAGTCCGGCCGCGAGCAACAGGACGGGCAAAAACGCAGCTATCAGGATGGCCGTGATGCGCGCACTGCGGTTCCGGCCAGCAGCCAGCCTTCCACGCCGCCCGCTTTCCCCAATCCCCACAAATTCAGGTTGTATCATTTCCATTTTTATCATTCCCTCGTTTCGATGTTGGCTTCGTATGTTATGAACCCGGCAGGTTAACGCTATTCTTAAAACCGCGAAAAATCGCTGTCCTGTTCTTGGATGCAACAACGCGTGCTCACGTTTGCATGCGCAGGGCGGGATGGGTCTGCGGTTTCCACCGCCGGCGCATGCCGCGGCACGAACATACAGAAAAACCTACCGCTGGCGCTGCAATCTCTGGTAAATTGGGCCGCGCATTATCGCGGTTCAGATTCCGGGAAAGTCCCGTATGTTCGGGGAGTGAATCCCAGCGAAGGAATATCAGGAATGCCTCAGTTGATAAGCCTCATCCCCACGGCGCGAAGTCAAATTACTCATCATACGAAGACGCTGAGGCTATTTCAAATTGCGATCCTGCTGGTTGCCGCGGGGTTTCTCACCCAGTGCGCAAAGCGGGAAAGTGAAACCACGCGCGGGGAGAACTACAGCGCCTGGCAGGTCGCCGGCGGCACTCCGGACAACATCCACTATTCCACCCTGCAGCAGATCAACCGCAGCAACGTCAGCCGGCTCAAGGTGGCCTGGGAATACGACACCGGCGACGCCTATCAAGGGTCGCACATGGAGTGCAATCCCGTCATCGTCCGGGGCGTCCTTTACGCCACCACGCCCAAACTCCGGCTGATCGCTCTCAACGCCGCCACCGGCAAACTGCTTTGGAGCTTTACTCCGCCGGAAGACAAAGAGCTTTTTGCCAGGTTGAAGTCGCTTGCGCTGACGCCCAATCGCGGCGTCACCTACTGGAGCGACGGGGGCGACGAGCGGGTCTTCTTTGTAGCCGGGCACAACCTTTACGCGCTGAATGCACAGACAGGCAAGCTGATTTCCACCTTCGGCGATGCCGGGCACATTGACCTGCGCGATGGGCTGGGACGCGACCCGGAGAATCTCACCGTCACGGACACCAGCCCCGGCGTCATCTATAAGGACCTCATCATCATGGGCAGCTCCCTGCCCGAGGATCTCCCCTGCCCTCCCGGCGATATCCGCGCCTACGACGTGCGCACCGGCAAAATGCGCTGGAGCTTCCACACCATTCCCCGTCCCGGCGAACCCGGCTATGAGACCTGGCCGAAACAGGCCTGGAAGTACACCGGCGGCGCCAACAACTGGGCCGGCATGAGCGTGGACGTGAAGCGCGGCCTGGTGTTTGTGCCTACCGGGTCGGCCGCCTTTGACTTTTATGGCTCTGGCCGCAGCGGCGACGATCTTTATGCGAACTGCCTGCTGGCGCTCGATGCCTCGACCGGGAAGCTGGTCTGGCATTTCCAGGCGGTGAAGCACGACCTCTGGGACCGCGATTTTGCGGCGGCTCCGGCGCTGGTGACGGTGCAGCACGACGGGCAGAAAGTCGACGCGGTGGCGCAGATCACGAAGTCGGGATTCGTGTTTCTCTTCAATCGCGAAACCGGCAAGCCGCTGTTTCCGATTGAATACCGCAAGGTTCCACAATCCGACGTTGAGGGCGAAAAGACGGCGGCCACGCAGCCGTTTCCGCTGCTGCCGCCGCCCTTTGCGCGGCAGGAGTTCACGCGGGCGATTGTGACCGACCGGACGCCGGCGGCGCAGAAGGCGGTGCTGGCACGCTTGCGCAAGCTTCGTTACGGAGGGCAATTCATTCCTCCCAGCCTGCAGGGGACGGTCTATTTTCCGGGCACCATGGGCGGCGGCGAATGGGGCGGCCCGGCGTTCGATCCCACCTCGGGACTGCTTTATGTCAACTCCAACGAACTGGCCAAAATCTTTCGCCTGGTGCCCAGGCCCAGGTCGAAAGGCGTTGTGAATGCACGCCAGCTTTATCTCAGCAATTGTTCCAGTTGCCACAAAGCCAACCTGGCCGGCAGCCCGCCGGAATTCCCTTCCCTCAGAAACATTGGCAAAAAGTACAGCGAGCGGCAGCTTGCCGACTTTATCAGGAAGGGCGGCGGACGGATGCCGGCATTCGCGCAGCTTGGGGATGCGGCAGTCAGGGCCATCGCAACCTATCTGGCGACAGGTAAGCAAACCATGGCACGGGCCACCTGGAATGAGGCGGAAATGGGGCCGTGGCTGAGGTACCGGATCGACGGCTACAACAGATTTCTGGATCCGGACGGCTATCCGGCGCAGAAGCCGCCCTGGGGAACTCTGAATGCGATCGATCTCGATACCGGCAAGTTTGTCTGGAAGATTCCGTTCGGCCAATATCCGGAGCTTGCGAGCCAGGGGCATCCACACACGGGCAGCATGAATTTCGGAGGGCCCGTGGTCACCGCCAGCGGGCTGCTCTTTATTGCCGCCACCGACTACGACCATAAGATCCGGGCATTTGATAAGGCCACGGGAAAACTTCTCTGGGAAGCCACGCTGCCCGCAGCCGGAAACGCCACTCCGGCCACTTACGAAGTGGACGGGCGGCAGTACCTGGTGATCGGCGCCGGCGGCGGCGAATGGGGCGCGCCTTCCGGCGGCACCTACGTGGCCTTTGCGCTTCCGCAGTGAGTTTTCAGAACGGCATGCACAAATTCAATGGCAACACAATTCCAGTTACCGACACGGCCAGGGGGATTTTTAACATGAAGCATTCTGATTCCATGATCGCATTTAAACTTATCGTTATCCTGACCGTCACGTTCGCTTTTTCGCAGTGCACAACAAAATCGACCCCATCTGCCCAATCCTATACGACCTGGCAGTCCTATGGCGGCGGCCCGGAAGACAATCATTATTCCGCGCTTGACCAGATCAACCGCAGCAACGTGGGCCAGCTGAAAGTGGCCTGGAAGTACGACACCGGCGACGCGTTCAAGGACTCTGAGATGGAATGCAATCCCATCATCATCCATGGCGTCCTCTATGCCACCTCGCCCAAACTTCGGGTGTTCGCGTTGAACGCCGCCACGGGCCAACAGATCTGGAGTTTCAGCCCGCCCGGGGAAGGCCCCGTCCTGCACGCGATGCACTACCGCGGATTAACTTACTGGAGCGACGGCAGCGAGGCGCGCCTATTTTTCTCGTCCGGGCACGACCTTTACGCCCTCAATGCCAAAACCGGCAAGCCTGTTCCGTCCTTCGGCGAGAGCCGGGCACATTGATCTGCGGGAAGGGCTGGGACGCAATCCCGCGGACCTCTCGGTTAAGGTCACGAGTCCCGGCGTGATCTACAAGGACCTCATCATCATAGGCAGCAGCCTTCCGGAAGACCTGCCCGCCCCTCCGGGCGACATCCGCGCCTACGACGTGCGCACCGGCAAAATGCGATGGAGCTTCCACACCATTCCCCGCCCCGGCGAACCCGGCTACAACACCTGGCCGAAAGATGCCTGGAAATATACCGGCGGCGCCAACAACTGGGCCGGCATGGCCCTGGACACGAAGCGCGGACTGGTGTTTGTGCCCACCGGCTCGGCCGCCTTTGACTTTTATGGCGCTGACCGCATCGGCGACGACCTTTATGCCAACTGCCTGCTGGCGCTCAACGCTTCGACGGGCAAGCTGGTGTGGTATTTCCAGGCGGTGAAGCACGACCTCTGGGACCGGGACTTCCCCTCCGCTCCGGTTTTGGTGACCGTGGATCACGACGGGCAGAAAGGTGGACGCGGTGGCCCAGACCACCAAGTCGGGATATGTGTTTGTCTTTAACCGCGAAACAGGCAAACCGCTGTTCCCGATTGAATACCGGAAGGTGCCGGCTTCTGACGTGGACGGGGAAAAGACGGCTGAGACGCAGGCGTTTCCGCTGCTGCCGCCGCCGTTTGCGCGTCAGGAATTCTCGCAGGAGATGGTGACCGACCGGACCCCGGCCGCTCATAAGGCGGTGCTGGGGGAGATGCGCAAGCTCCGCTATGGCGGCCAGTTTATCCCTCCCAGCACACAGGGCACCGTGATCTTTCCGGGGTTTGACGGCGGGGCTGAATGGGGCGGCCCGGCATTCGATCCCTCAACCGGCCTGCTTTACGTCAACGCCAACGTCATGGCCTGGATTCTGCGCCTGGTTCCAAGACCGAGAGCACGCGGACTTGTGAATGCCCGCAAGCTGTATCTCAGCAACTGCTCAAGCTGCCACAAAGCCAACCTGGCGGGCAGCCCGCCGGAGTTCCCTTCACTTCAACACATCGCAAAGAAGTACAACGAAACTCAGCTTGAGGACTTCATCCGAAAGGGCGGCGGGCGGATGCCGGCCTTCGCTCAACTGGGAGAAGCCCCCATTCGGGCCATTGCAACCTATCTGGCGACGGGAAAGCAAACTATGGCCAGGGGCACATGGAACGAGGCGGAAATGGGGCCGTGGCTGAAGTACATGAGCGATGGGTATAATAAATTTCTCGATCCCGACGGGTATCCTGCGGTGAAGCCGCCCTGGGGAACGCTGACAGCCATCAACCTGAACAGCGGGAAATTTGCCTGGCGCATTCCATTGGGCGAGTTTCCGGAACTGGTCAAGAAAGGGATTCGCAACACGGGCAGTGAAAATTACGGCGGGCCGCTGGTGACCTCGGGGGGGCTGCTGTTTATCGCAGCCACGAACCACGACAACAAGCTTCACGCCTTCGACAAGGCCACTGGAAAGCTGCTGTGGGAAGCCACGCTGCCCGCCGCGGGGAACGCCACTCCCGCAACCTATGAAGTGAATGGGCGGCAGTACCTGGTGATCGGCGCAGGCGGAGGAAAGTGGGGTGCGCCTTCCGGCGGCTCCTATGTGGCCTACGCATTGCCCCGGTAGGCCTCAGGAAGCAGGCTTCACTCCCCTTCTGACAAACGGAGCAGGGGAAAATCACTGAAAAATAAGAGGCCTTTAGCTGCCGGCCTCCTCAGGGTGAGCAAAATCACAAACCCTTGTGATCCCCCTCACTGCCTGAAGCTCGATTGTGGCGTACAAGTTATTGTATAATAATGGGTTCTATTGGAGCGGCGAAATGGGTAAACTACATGATCGGCTGGCGGAGCAAGCGCCAGTTCTGCGAGAGAAAGTTCACAATATCGTGTCCGAACATGGCGCGACGGTCGTATCGGAAGTGACTGTCAGCCAGATTTATGGCGGCATGCGCGGTGTGAAAGGCCTGGTGTGTGACACCTCGGTTGTTGAGCCGTCGAAAGGCCTGGTGGTCAGGGGAGTCCCGATCGGCGACCTGAAGAAACGGCTGCCCGAGGAAATCTTCTACCTGCTCTGCACCGGCGAGCTTCCGGACGCGGATGCTCTGGCCAACCTGCAACAGGAACTGCGGCAGCGTGCTGAAGTCCCTGCATACGTCTGGGACGTCCTGAAAGCCCTGCCTGCCGATACCCATCCCATGGCCATGTTCAGCACGGCCATTCTTTCCATGGAACGCGAGTCCGTTTTCCGGAAGCGGTATTCCGAGGGCATGCAGAAGACGGATTACTGGGAACCAACTCTGGAGGACTCTCTGCGCCTGCTTGCCCGGCTGCCAGGAGTCGCCGCCGGCATCTATCGAATTCATACCCGCAAGGGCGAGCCGTTGCCGCCCAATCCGGAACTCGATTGGGGAGCGGATTATGCCTCAATGCTGGGTCTGCCGGACCCCACGGGAGAGTTTCGCAACCTGATCCGTCTTTACCTGACCCTGCACTGCGACCACGAGGGTGGAAACGTCAGCGCGTTTACCTGCCACACGGTGGGATCAGCGCTTTCCGATCCCTTCTATGCCGTATCGGCGGGCATGAACGGCCTGGCGGGACCGCTCCACGGCCTGGCCAACCAGGAGTGCCTGCACTTCGTGCTCGAAGTCCGCAAGAAATACAACGGCGTGCCCACCGACGACCAGCTTCGGGATTACGTCTGGGAAACGCTGAACGACGGGCGGGTGATTCCCGGATACGGCCACGCCGTCCTTCGGGTCACCGATCCCCGGTTTACAGCCTTTCATGAGTTTGGCGACCGGGTCTGTCCCGATGACGTCATCTTCAGGATTGTGGACCGCCTGTTCCACGTCACCCCGCAGGTCCTGAAGGAACAGGGTAAGGTGAAAGATCCCTGGCCCAACGTCGACGCGGGTTCCGGTTCACTGCTCTACCTGTTTGGGCTGACCGAATTCGAATATTACACGGTGCTCTTTGGAGTTTCGCGCGCGCTGGGGATGACCTCGCAACTGGTCCTCAACCGCCTGCTGGGCACACCGATCACGCGGCCCAAATCCGTCAGCACCGAGTGGGTCACGAAGACGGCGAGCACCGCGAAGGTTACCACCCGGCACAGCGACGGGGAATAGGGCCAAATTTGAGCAGCCCCCGTTTTCAGAGGAAATCCTCTGTCGCAGGACGCAGCCTATGCTCCAGGCCAAACTTCATCTGACAACTGTGGAAGAAGGCCGCCAGTTTGTGGGCCAATCAGGATCGGGCCATAACGTGGTGATGGACGATGCCCACGGCAACACCGGAGCAAAGCCCATCGAACTCGCCCTGCTGGCCCTCGGAGGATGCACCGCCTTCGATGTGGTCGAAATTCTGAGAAAGATGCGCCAGCGCGTAACCGGCTACGACATTGATCTCGTGGCGGAGCAGTGCGAGGAACCTCCAACCGTCTTCACGCGGGTTACCATCAAGCACAAGCTGCAGGGCCGCATCAAACCCGAGGCGGTCCGGAAAGCCATTCACCTTTCGGAAACGAAATATTGTTCGGTCAGTGCGATGATCTCAAAGACAGCGAAGATCGAAACCACCTTCGAGATCATTCCTGAAGCCGAAACCGCCGTCCCTGAGGCGCGGGCGAACCGCTGAATTCCCCGGCTTCCAGCCTGAATACATTCCCGAAGACGTCTAAACCGCAGGAAAGCCATCAGCACGCAGCGGTCGTTTGCGGGCAGGTCTGGGGAGACGGATCACGCCGCTGCTTTTATCTGGAGGTGTTTGTCCACCGAGAGCATGAAATCTCGCGGGGCCGCACATCGCTCCAGGTAATCCACGGCACCCATCTCCATGGCCTCCAGGTAGCACTCAATATCCAGTGTCCGAGCCACCACCAGGACCGGCATGTCCGGATTGATTTCCCGCGCCTTTGCCACTACGGGCCGCCCTTCAAACGCAGGGCCGCCCTGGGCCACAATCGCCATGTCAAAATTTCCCTGTTCCAGCAGGGACAACGCCTCCGGGTAAGATTCCGTAACCACAACTTCGTGGCCAAGCGCGCGTAAGACACCATAGTAGTAACGGATGTCGCTCTGGTCCTCGTCAACAAGGAGCGTCCTGCGTCTGGCCTGTCCAAAAGCTACGTTGAGACGCTTCGGGCTTTTATTGATCAAACTCGGCATCGCTTCCTCCCCGTACAGAGAGTTCCGTCCCCACACGTCAACCTTCCGCCCCGCGAGGAACCGCCTGTACGCTATCTACCTAAGACTTAACACTCGAAGCTTTGTTAGGAAAAGTAGAAAAATTCAATCGGATTGTTTCCTATTTCCTAACATTTGCCCCGCAGCGCTCACCACCCTATTCCGCTCCCTTGACGAGCTGTGAAAATTGAGCCCGTTTCCAGCCAACGGTTCCAGAAATTGCGGATTTCTCTTGAATTTACTCATCGAGATATGGCACAAGAACGGACATAGCAAAACCGGAAGAATGTGCAGGCCGCGCAGGTTGTGCCTGCGGCAACCGAAAAGAACTGAAATGGCTTGTGATAAGCAGAATGCGCCGGACTGATTGGCCTGAAGATATTCCTAACCATGGACCTCATAGCAAACCGGGAGGAGCTTCAGGATAAACGGGAAGCCAACACTTCATCGCCACGGTGCAGGAGTCCGAGGAGCATGCCAACTTTTTCCCCGCGCAGGATCATCAGTACCTGGCTTTGTTTCTGGGCCGCAGTCTCCGTGGCCTTTGCGGCCGGCTCCCCGCAATCGTCCCCGGCAACAGGGCGCCCCCGCTATCAGGCGAACTGCGCCGTCTGCCACGGCGGCGACGCGCGCGGTGGCGAACGAGGTCCCAGCCTGTTCGGTTCCCCCCGCTCAAAAGAGCAGATTCTCCAGATCATTCGCACCGGGAGACCGGGCGGCATGCCGCCATTTCACCTTCCAGCGCAGGAGGAGGCGGCGCTGGTCAACTTTGTTTACTCGCTCAACGCTCCGGCGGCAGGCAGCGAAATTAGTGGCGATGCGGCCGGGGGTAAAGCTTACTTCTGGGGCGAAGGAGGCTGTGGCGGCTGCCACATGATCTATGGACATGGGGGAGTGAAAGGACCGGACCTCACGACGCTGGGCCGGAGGCAAACGGTCCGCAGGATCGAACAGTCCTTGCGCAATCCGGGCGGGGCGCACGGTTATCAGGTAGTTTCGGTGGAGTTGAAGGACGGGAGTTCATGGCGCGGCTTTGCCAGAAACGAAAGCAGTTATGACCTCCAGATACAGGACTTTCAGGGAAACTTCCACTTCCTGCGTCGGAGCGGCATTCTCCACATTGAACGGGAGAAGAAGCCGCTGATGCCCCCCGTTCACCTCAGCGAGACTCAGCTTCAAAACCTGCTGGCTTATTTAAGCTCCCCGACGCCGCCCCTGAGGAATCCCCACGCAGAAACGAAAAGCCCACTGCCAGGTCCCGGCGACTGGCCCACCTACAATGGCGACCCCGGAGGCAACCGGTACAGTCCGCTGGATCAGATCAACACCGGAAACGTCAGCCGGCTTGCTCCGCGCTGGACATTCACACTGCAGGGCGCCCAGGGGCTGCAAACAACTCCGGTGGTGATCGGCGGCATGATGATTGTGACCAACCCCAACGAAGCCTACGCACTGGATGCTGCCAGCGGACGCGAGGTCTGGCACTACCGGCGCGATGTTGCAGATGGAGAAGGCGGCGAGGTTGTGGCGGGCAATCGCGGAGTGGCCGTGCTGGGCGACAAGATTTTTATGGCGACGCCGGACGCGCACCTGCTGGCGCTGAACTGGGTGACGGGAGGTCTGGTCTGGGACGTCAAGGTGGCCGATTACCGGGATGAATACAGGATTTCCGCCGCGCCGCTGGTGGTGGGCAACCTCGTCATCACCGGAGAAGGATTTGGAGACCTGGGCGCGCGCGGCTTCGTCGTCGCCTATAACGCTTCAACGGGGAAAGAGGTATGGCGCTTCTATACCATGCCCGCGCCCGGAGATCCCCTGGCGAGCACCTGGGTGGGCCGCGCATTTCCGCACGGCGGGGTTGCCACCTGGATGACGGGTGTTTATGATTCTGAAAACGATATCCTCTATTGGACCACCGGAAACCCCTGCCCGGACTTCAATGGCGACGAACGCAAGGGCGACAACCTCTACTCGAATTCGGTGATCGCGTTGAAACCCGAAACGGGCAAGCTCATTTGGTACTTCCAGTTCACTCCGCACGACCTCCATGACTGGGACGCACAGGAAACTCCGTTGCTGGTGGACACGCCCTTCCGAGGCCGCAAACGGCATCTACTGCTGCAGGCCAACCGCAACGGATTCTTCTATGTGCTTGACCGAATCACCGGCCAGTTCCTGATGGCAACACCGTTTGTGCACAAGCTGAGCTGGGCAAGCGGGATTGCACCCGATGGCCGCCCCCAATTGCTCCCCGGATCTCAGCCCACGCTGAAAGGAACCCAAGTGTGCCCGGCGCCGGAGGGAGCAACCAACTGGATGTCTCCGGCTTGGAGCCCGGCCACGGGCCTGTTCTACCTCCAGGCCCTGGAAAAGTGCAGCATCTACATCAAAGGATCGGCGGTGTGGGAAAAGGGAAAGCCTTTTCACGACCAGATGGCCCACGACATTCCGGGAGAGCCCGGGAAGAAATATCTGCGCGCGATTGACATCCAAACGGGACGGGTGGTTTGGGAATGGCCGCAGGAGGGACCCGGCCAAACGTGGGGAGGGCTGCTGGCCACCGGAGGCGGCCTGGTCTTTTTTTGCGATGAAAGCGGCGCCTTTGCCGCCGCCGATGCCAAAACCGGCAGTCCATTGTGGCATTTCAGCATGAGCGAGGCCTGGCATTCGTCACCTATGACCTATACGGCGGAAGGCAGACAGTTTGTCGCGGTGGCGGCAGGATCAAGCATTGTCGCCTTCGGCCTGTAAGCGCCGGGGCCTCCCGCGAAGCTTCGGTGGCTGATGGATTCAGGCCTTCGGCCATCGCTCTTATTCGAACTTCCCGCCCACTCCGGGCGCTCAAACTCCGCGAGCAGCAAGTCAGGATTTGCAGTTGGAAATCCGCAGGACTTATAATCAAGGTTTTAAACCAGAGAGGCGGACACACGATCATGACTGCAGACAACACAGTTCCGGTGGAAAACGGTATGCTTGCGGCCTTTCAGCAGAGCGTTCAGCAAAAGACAGTCCAGGTGGGAATTGTGGGCCTCGGATATGTCGGCCTGCCCATCGCCCTGCTCTTCTCAAGCAAGGGAATTTCCGCCACAGGCTTTGACATTGATACCGTCAAAGTCACGAGCCTTCAGCAGGGCAAAAGCTACATCAAGCATATTCCCGAAGCCGAAATCTCAGACGCCCTGAGCCGGGGATACTTCAAGGCCACAACGGATTTCTCGGAACTACAGGCGATGGATGCCATCATCATCTGTGTTCCGACTCCGCTGGACGACCATCGCGAACCCGATCTGACCTACGTCCAACGCACCACGGAGTCCATCGCCGCGCACTTGAGGCCCGGCCAGCTCGTGGTGCTGGAAAGCACAACCTATCCCGGCACCACAGAAGAAGTTGTCCTGCCCATACTGCAGCGCGCGGGCCTGCGCTGCCCGGTCGTGCCCTACACGGTATTAGGCGGACGGGCGGCGGTTTCCAATTTGCCGGATGCGGATTTCCTGCTGGCATTCTCGCCGGAAAGAGAAGATCCCGGCAACCCCACCTTCAAGACCCACCAGGTTCCCAAGGTTGTGGGAGGCGTCAACGCCGCCAGCGCCATGGCAGCGAAGGTCCTTTACGAAGCAGCCTTCAAGCAGATTGTGCTGGTCAGCTCGTCCCGCGCCGCGGAGATGACCAAGCTGCTCGAAAACATCTACCGCAGCGTTAACATTGCACTGGTGAATGAATTGAAGCTCCTCTGCCAGCGCATGGGGCTGGATATCTGGGAAATCATCGAGGCGGCTAAGAGCAAACCGTTTGGCTTTTCCGCTTTTTATCCGGGTCCCGGCCTGGGAGGGCACTGCATCCCCATCGACCCTTTTTACCTCACCTGGAAGGCTCGCGAATATGAGTTCCCTACCCGCTTTATCGAGCTGGCCGGGGAGATCAATGCCTCCATGCCACTCCACGTCATCGAACGGCTCGCTCAGGCTTTAAACCAGCGCAGCAAATGCCTCCATGGCGCGCGCATCCTGGTGCTCGGCGTCGCTTATAAGAAGGACGTGGACGACTTGCGGGAATCGCCGTCGCTTAAAATCATCAAGCTCCTGCAGGAGCGCGGCGCCAGCGTCGATTACAACGATCCCTACTTTGAGCGCCTGCACAAGATGCGGCAGTACGACCTGGGCCTCAAGTCAGTCGCGCTGACGGAGGAATCGCTTTCAAGCTACGACGCCGTCCTCATAACCACCAATCATTCGTCCTACGACTATGAATTCATCGCAACCCACGCCCAGCTTGTTGTCGATACACGGAACGCGACCGGCAACGTATCGCAGCACAGGGACAAGATTGTGCAGGCCTGAACGGCACGCGTCAGGAAGCCGGTTTGGATTGTGATGGAGAACAGGGCAGGCAGGGCTTCCGGAAACCGCGTTACAACCTTCCAAACTTGAACCACGCATCGATGATGTTTTTGCCCGTGTAGGCCACGGTCCTCTCATCAATGCGCCGGCTGGCCCGGCGAGGCTCGGGCCCCGGAGCGCCGGAGGTGGTGAACTCCACTTTCACATCAATCGGGCCTTCAACCCGGTAAGGCCTGAATTCCGCAAGGCGATTCATGGCGTGTTCCGCCTTGCTGCGGATTAGATCACAGGCGGCAGGGTGTGGCAGCGTGAAGCCAGCCGTCGGGCTGACTCCGGCCTTGACTTCTGCGCATTCCACCTGTGGAATCAATTCCCGAATCTCTTTGCACGCTGCCGTGTCCCCGGCCAGCATGATGGCCGGAACACCCATCTCACCGGCAACCATGGCCCGAATTCCAATCTCGCCCACGAGCCTGCCATTTACCCACAGGTTCTGGATGTTGAAGAAATAGGAATGTGGCAGCACACTATGTTCCGCCCCGGCCATCGCGTGCTGGCCCACAAAGACGATAGCGCTGAAAGTGGAGTCGAATTCACGAATGGGAGGGATGGGCGAACCGATCAGCAGACGCGCCTGGGGATGAATATCGCTGGCGGAAAGCGAATCACCTCCGTCGTGGCCGTCCCACACCACCACCTCAGTGGCGCCGCCGGACCGCAGCCCTTCGACGGCCGCGTTCACCTCGCCCGTCAACAAGTTTTGTGCTTCCTGCCAGCGGGGACTCTTCAGTGGGTTGCACTGGTCGGCCCAGCTGAAGATCCCGTCCACGCCTTCCATGTCAGACATGATCAGGACCTTCCGGCCTCTTGACTCTGCTGGCGGAAGCCCGCCGGCGTCAACTGCGGAAGGAACGGCCTGGGCGGCGGCAATGCCCGCACCGGTTGCAGCGCTCTTCTTAAAGAAATCCCTGCGGCTGATTCCTTTTCTATCCGCCATATGGATCGATTCGCCTGCCCACCCAGGTCGCCCCCAGCGTGTGGATCAGACGGTTGAGTACTTCCGGCACAGCGTCTTGATCTTGTCCATCAGCTTGGGGACGCCCGTCAGGGAGTCTTCCTTGCCCTCATACTCGGCCGACATGAAGCCCTTATAGCCGGCTTCGGCAAACAGCCTCCAGGCACGATCCAGGTCCACCGGCGCCCCGTCCTCCTCGAAGGTGTCGCGAACGTGTACGTGAGTGGCATAGGGAAGGCAGGCCTTGATCTGGGAATAGGCGTCCTGCGTGGGAGTGGTCTTGAAGTTCGTGATGTCAAGATTGATCCCGGCATAAGGCGAATCCACCCGGTGCATGATTTCAAGGCAGACATCGGCGTTCTGCGTCACACCCTGATGGTCTTCAATGCCCAGCGTGATGCCTTTCTTGCCGGAATAATCACAGGCAGGCTTCATAACCTCCACCACCCAGTCGGTTCCCTGCTTCACCGTGGCGCCCTTCGGCAACGGACCACCGAAGATCCGCAAGTGCGAAGCTCCCAGGCTGGTCCGTCACGTCCACCCACTTCTTGATCTCCGCCAGCACCTTGCGCCGCTCGGTGGCAGTGGCCTGAACCATGCTGGAGCCGCACGCTGCGCCCGAAAAAGGAATGCCTTTTCTGAAGGCCAGGTGCCGCAGGTTTTCCAGGTAGCCGGGGTCCGTGGACTTGAACCAGTAAACCGTCATGTCCGCGCCCACCGAGCCCATCTCCACCACCTTGTCGAGAAACTCCGGATAGGTCATCGTTCCCTTCGCCAGGTGGTCGTGGTAGGAGTAGGCGCAGCAGCCGGGCAGAAGCCGGGGCTCGTGCGAGGCAAATTCGGTGGATGCCGGCTGGGCCGCCCCGCCCGCCGCCGGCTTGTTTTCCGTCTGAGGCGCACAACCGACTGAGAGCGCGCCGGCCACCGCCAGCCCGCCTGTCTTTAGAAATCTTCTTCGCGCTATTTTGTCTGTCATTGTTCCCTTCTCTCTTGGAAAGCATGAAACTTATTCGGGAGCCGAACCGCTCCGGTCCCTGCCTAAAAACGCTGCGCTCCCGGACAGGATTAAACGATCTGCTCCGCCTCGGCATCCCAGCGGACTTCCCGCCCCTGCCGGTAGGAGTCTACGGCCATGCGGCAGGCAATCGCCGACCGGAAACCGATCTCAAAGGGGCAGTTCGGAGTTTTCCGGCTGCGCACGCAATCAAAGAAGTTCCGCATGTGAAGTTCTGTTTCGTCCCCGCCCCCCACAATGTCGGGTGAAGATGCTCCCTTGCTGCCGGCAGCAGCACCGCCGTGCCGCGTCCGCTTGGGAACGTAGGAAACCGTGTCATGATTCTGGTCACGTGACACGGCCCCATCACTGCCCAGCACAACTTCGTCTGCGCCATAAAAGCTGCTGCCGAAACCGGAATTCCAGGTAAAGAAAATCTTCTCCGGCAGCGCCATGGTAACATCCATGGTGTCAGGCACCTGCATGTCCGGAGAAAAATAATTGGCGCCCGTCATGCTGACCCGTTCGGGGATGTGCAGATCCATCGCCTTGAACCAGAAGCCCACCTGATGAACCATGTTTTCATAAACGTTGCCGCCGGAATAGTCCCAGTAAAACCGCCAATTCATGTATCGGTTGGGATCAAAAGGATGAAGCGCGGCCTCTCCCTCAAATTTCTTCCACTCCACATGCTGGGCATTGCAGTCGGAAGGAATCGGCCGCTTCCACCCGCCGTATGGCGCATTGCGATACATGTGAGCGTGGATGGCCGAAATTCTGCCCATCGGCTTGCTGTGAACAAGGTCGTGCGCCCTCACCTGCGCCTGGCTGCTGGTGGACTGAATCCCTACCTGCACCACCCGGTCTGAATCCAGAAACGCGTGCCGCATCCGGCGGGCGTGGTCAGGATTAAAGGCCATGGTCTTTTCCTGGTACACGTCCTTGCCAGCCTGGATGGCAGGCACAAAATTCAGCGCATGCTGATGCTGCGGAGTCGCGATCAATACCGCGTCGATGCTCTTGTCGTCCAGCAGACGGCGAAAATCGGAATAGGTCTTCACGCCCGGGGCGATAGCTTTTGCCTCATCCAGCCGCCGCGTATATACATCGGCCACCGCAACTGCCTCGGTGTTGGGAGCCTTGATGGCAGCCTTGAAAATGGCCGTGCCGCGGCCGCCGGCGCCGATCAGTCCAAACCGGACACGATCGTTGGCCCCCAGAATGCGCCCCGCGGGCACCAATCCTGAAACCGCCATGGCGGTACCGCCTCCCAGAACTTGCTGCATAAAGGTTCTACGATCCGACATCCTGGCCTCCTGTTGATTTGCAATCGAAAAATTGAAGAGATTTGGCTCCCGCATTCAGCGCGGTGTCCGTTTTATGCATGGAAGCTGTGAACCCGGCTTCTCCGGCGGGCACAAAACTCCGCCGAACATATTCCTCCGCCCGGGTGCTCGCAACATCCAGTTCTGAATTGAACCAGCCAACCTTCGTACACCCTATCGCTGTCCTAAGTCAAGGATATGTTTGTTGATGTCGCCCAACCCCTGAAGCATTTCCGTTGCTCAAACTACCTGCGGTTGTCAAAAGCGGCCATATTTTCGATAGGCGTCCACGGGATGCACACCCTCAAGAACATCGGTGCGGACAAGGTTTTCAGTATTCACCACTTTTTCCGATTTTTCGAGCACCCGGAGCGTGATCTCCCACGGAATCACCAGGACTCCGTCTTTATCGCCCACAATAAAATCGTCCCGCCGAACGGTTACATTTCCAATCCTGATCTCCTTGCCATAGGAAACCAGCTTCCACCTTCCCATCACGTCGGAAGGTGTCCGATAGCGACAGAAAACGGGAAATCCAAGCTTGAGAATGTAATCGATATCGCGCGCGCCGCCGTCGATCACCGCTCCCCTGGCGCCGCGGAACCTGGCCGTCTCGCAGGAGAGTTCCCCGATATGCGCGCTGACGTTGTCATGCGGCTGGGAGACGATCACATCGCCGTTCCGCAGGTCGCCGAGCATTTTGAGAATGGGGATAAAAATCTCCTCTGGGTCCTGGCTGGCTGTCGGCTCGCCTTCAACCGGCATGGCGAGGCCGGCCACTCGCTGGTCCATCGTCAGCGCCTGGATGGAGGAGGGCAGCACCTGGTTGCGGTGGCCCATTTCGTCCAATACGTCTGAAATGGCCCCCGTATAGATCACTGAAAAACGCCGGCAGACGTCATCCACGTTGAAATCGACAGTATGATCTTTACCCACCTGATTTCTCCTTTTAGTTATTCTTCCGGCCGACAGCTGCGCCGAGTGCGCAGCAACAACTCATCGATTCGCGCGGAAAGTTCTCAGGCTTCCATGGCTGCTGCCGGTGATGTTGTTTTCGAAGAGTGGACCAGCGAGGTGAGCATAGCGGCTACAATAAAGCCAACGCCGAGCGCCGCAAACCCGGCCACGAAGTTTCCAGTTTGCTTGTTGAGATAGCCCACAACCACAGGACCGAAATAGCCGCCCAGGTTTCCCAGGGCATTGATCAGGCCCATTGCCGAGCCGCTGACCGACCGCGGCAATGTTTCAGAAGGGATGGCCCAGAAGGGACCCAGCGACCCGTACGATCCTGCGCCCACCGCCACAATGGCGATAAAGGAGAGAACGAATGAATGGGGGCTTAGAAGTACGCTGGCCAACAGGAACACGCCGCCCCAGACCAGCGCACCAGAAACGTGTCTTTTCCTTTCACGTTTCCTGTCAGAATGCCGCGAAATCCATACCATGCCGATGCCGGTCACAATAAAAGGAATCGAAAACAGAATGCCCACTGCAATGTCGCTCAAACGCTTCTCGCTGTGGAGCGCGCTCGGCAGCCAGAACAGATATCCGTAATTGCCGCTGTTGATCAGGAAGTAGATCAGAACCAACAGCAGCACCTGCGGCCGCAGCATCAGTTTGAGGAAGGGTTCCGGTGTCACAGGGTTTAAATCCGAATCTTCACTTTCGAGCGTGGTCTCCAGGAACTGTTGCTCCTCACTTGAAATCCACCTGGCCTGGTGCGGCCGATCTGAGATAAACATCATCCAGATCAGCAACCACACGAAAGGAATTGCCCCTTCGGAAATCAACATTACCCGCCAGCCCCAGCGGCTCAGTATCCAGCCGGAAACCGGCGAAGAAAGCACCACCGCCGTCGGCAGGCACAGCATCCAGTAGGCGTTGGCGCGGGCGCGCTCCGCCCGAGGAAACCAGTGCGACAACAGTATCAGAGTGGCCGGCCACACACCGCCTTCAGCGATGCCGAGCACAAAACGCATGACCCAGAACTCTTCCCAGTTGCGCACGAGCCCGCAGACCACCGCGGCCGCGCCCCAGCAAACCAGCAGAATGCCGATAAATTTCTTGGCGCTCCAGTGCTCGGCCAGGTAGCCTCCCGGAATTTGGAGCAGCAGGTAGCCCCAGAAAAAGATGCCGGCTGCACTGCCGGCCTGGGCCGGATTCATGTGAAGGTCGTGGCTGATGGAAGGCAGGGCCAGAGAAATGTTCGTCCGGTCGATGAACGCGATCGTGTACATGATGAACGCGACCGGAATAATGTGCTGCCAGCGCTTCTCAGGAATAGCCATAAGCGGGCAGGATTATACCAGACTCCTGCCGATACACAATTGATAAGTGAACGGGCCAGAAAAGATTAACAGGGAAGGAATCTGAGGAATACTCGCCGGAGGCACCTGCTGCCAGCAAGCTGCGGTGCTCGCAAGTCACGCCCGGGCGTTCCGCTTCTGGTAACTTTCCATGCAGTTCTTCGAGCAGAAGTGGACGACATGACCGTCCTCCACCAGACGATGTGACACTTCAGTCGAAACAAACATGCCGCACACAGGGTCTCGGGCCGTCCGGCCCTGGGTTGCACTGGGTGCCGCCTTTTTCCCGCTGCGGCGCGGGCCGTTGGGTCCCCTCGGCGCTCCGCCCAGAATGCCGCGGATCGTCCTGGAAATGGCATACACCATCCCAATCAAAAAGACCAGGTCCATGATGACTTCAATTAAGCGTGCCACGGTAGATATGACGGCGCCCAACCGGGGGGAGGATGTCTTGTCTCCGCTAAGGCCTCATGGCGGAGCCTGCGCTCCCCGGGGCCGCGTCCAATTTCCCCTTGATATCCTTCAACCCCGGATAATTCGGGTTTTTCCGGTTGAGTTCACTCCAATACTTTTTGGCAGCCTGCAGATCGTGAGTTCCCTCAAGGTTCACGACAATCAGGTTGAAGATGGTCGGCTGATGGTTCGGATTCAAAACAAGTGCCTTCTGATACTCCTGGATGGCCTGCTGCGGCTGGCCAGTATAGAAATAACATGTGCCCAGGTCTGTCCGCGCGTTGATGTCCCCGGAGTCTAACCTGAGAGATCTCTGGTACCACTCAATGGCCATGTTGTAATTGCGTTTGTCATAAAGGTAGTTGGCCAGTTCCAATGGAATCTGGGAATTTTGAGGATTCTGCCGGGCGCGCTGCTCGTAGTTCTGGATCGTCTGCGCCTCTTCCATCGACGGGTGCCCTTTGGGAAGACCGGTGGCGGGATCAATGTCGGCCCCCGCTGCGGCGCCCATCGCCCCGGCAGAAGATGCACCGGCGCTCGCGGCAGCAACCGCCGCTGCGGGCACATTCCCTTGCCCTTGCGACTTGTAAATGAAACCTGCCAGAAATCCCACACTGAAGAAGATGACCGCCGTCACAATCGTTTCAATTTTCACTTTGTACCCGTGCCTCAATATCTCAAACTTCCATCTCGCGAACTTTATAGTACGATATAAGACTGGCCAATGGTAGCAAGAACAAGTCGCTCTTCCTCTTTGCAAACCTCACAGAGGACGGAAGCGGCAACACTTGACCCGAACTTCGCAACAACAGTTTTGCACGCCGGTTTCGCCCTGAGCCCGTCGCCTCAAATGGCGCGGCGCTCGTTTCATGGCAAAGCAGTGCGTTGCCGGCAGCAGAAATTAGACGTAGCATTCAGAGGCGGAACGGATCGCTTTCAGAATATTCCGCGTCTTCATTTCCAGCCATCATCAAAGAGGGAGGTTCTATGCCACAAGTCTATCGAAACCTGATCGCCGGCGAGTGGGTTGAATGCGCATCAAAGGAGACGTTCCCCAACATCAATCCGGCCAACACCGACGAAGTGCTCGGACACTTTCAGGCTTCCGGTGCTGAAGAAATACAAACCGCCTGCGCCGAAGCTTCCAAAGCGCAACCCGCCTGGGCCGCCTTGCCGGCGCCGCGCCGGGGCGAATATCTGTTCAAGGCCGCCGAATTGCTGGAGTCCCGCCTCGACAAGATTTCTGAAGACATGACCCGCGAGGAAGGCAAAACCCTGCCGGAAGCCAAGGGAGAGGTGAAGCGCGCCATCAATATCTTCCGCTATTTCGGCGGCGAGGGGGCCCGTTCCTTCAGCTACCAGATTCCCTCCGAACGGCCCAACGTTTTCTGCTACATGATGCGCAAACCGCTCGGAGTGGTGGGGCTGATCACGCCTTGGAATTTTCCCAGCGCGATTCCGGCCTGGAAGATGGCGCCGGCGCTGGTGGCGGGCAACACGGTGGTGATCAAGCCGGCATCGCTGGCGCCGCTCAGCCCCTACCGCCTGGTGGAAGCGCTGGTTGAAGCCGGAATCCCGGCGGGCGTGGTGAATTATGTTACCGGAAGCGGCAGTGGAGCCGGCAACGCCCTGGTGGAACATCCCTCTATCCGCGCCATCTCCTTTACGGGTTCGTGCGGCGTTGGCAACGCCCTGCATGAGAAACTGGCCGGCCGCAAGGTCCGCGTGCAACTCGAGATGGGCGGCAAAAACCCCACCGTCGTTCTCAAAGACACCGACCTCGATTATGCTGCGGACATTCTCATCAATGGCGCATTCTTTTCGACCGGGCAGAAGTGCACCGCCTGCAGCCGCGCCATCATTGAAAAGGACATTTACAAGCCGCTGGTTGAAAAGCTGGTGGCGAAAACCAAAGCCCTGAAAGTTGGCAACGGCGTTGAGCCCGGAATCCAGATTGGTCCCGCGGTGGATGAGAAGCAGCTTGAAACCGACCTGAAGTATATTGAAATCGCCAAAAAGGAAGGCGCCAAACTGCTGTGCGGAGGAAATCGCCTGACCGGAGGCATCTATGACAAGGGCTTCTTTGTCGAGCCCACGATTTTCGACGAGGTCAAACCGGAGATGCGCATCGCCCAGGAAGAAGTCTTCGGGCCAGTGCTGGGGCTGATGGCGGCCAATGACTTTGAAGACGCCATGCGCCTGGCCAACGGCGTCCAGTTCGGGCTTTCCGCCTCCATCGTGTCACGCGACCTCACGCGCGTCCACCAGTTCATCAACAGGATTGAGGCTGGCCTGATCACCATCAACCTGCCCACGGCCGGTGTGGAATACCAGCTTCCCTTTGGCGGCACCAAAGAATCCAGCTTCGGCATGCGCGAGCAGGGTCCGATGGCGCTCGATTTCTATACGGAGTCGTGCACGGTTTATTTGAAATATACGCAATGAGCAGGATCTGAGACCTCACCAGGAGATTGCCATGAAAAAGACACAACAATTTCTCGCCAAGCTCAAGCTGCCGTTTGAAGACAATCACGCGCTCAAGCCCACCCCCCTCAGGTTCAAGGATGGTGGGCAATTCCGTTTTGAGATTCCGAGCGTCGAGGGCCCGCGCGTTTTCCGTGAAGTGCTGGACGCGGCCAAGGACCTGAACGTTCCCATCCATCGCGTCAGCCAGGGAAGCGGCGTCATGCTGCTGACAAAAGCCGAAATTTCGGAGATGGCGCACATCGGCCACGACCAGCGCATCGAGGTTTGCCTGTTCGTCGGACCGCGCGCCACCTTCGAAACTGGGGCGCAGACCGCCTCAGCGGCCGGCAAGGTGATCGGACTGCAGCACCGCGGCGCCGACCAATTGGTCTACGCCATTGAAGACGTCAGGCGCGCCTGCGATCTGGGAATCCGGAGCATTCTTCCCGCCGACCTCGGCCTGATCTGGGTGATCAATGAGATGAAGAAGAAAGGTGAGTTGCCCAAAAACCTGGTCATCAAAAGCTCGGTCACACTGCCGGCCGCCAATCCCGCCACGGCCCGGCTGTTTGAGCAGGCGGGTGTTAGCACGCTGAACATTCCCACCGACCTTGCACCCGCACAGATCGGCGCCATTCGCCAGGCAGTCAATATTCCCATCGACCTTTACATCGAGGTCCCCGACAACTTCGGAGGTTTCATCCGCTACTACGAGATGCCGCAGATCATCCAGGTGGCAGCGCCCAATTACTTCAAGTTCGGGCTGCGGAACGCTCCCGACATTTATCCTTCCGGCGGCCACATTGAAGATCTGGCGGCCAGGATGGGGCGCGAACGCGTTCGCCGCGCCCGCATCGCGCTTGACCTGCTGGAGCAATACGCTCCTCAGGCGAAGATGTCGCCGCTTGGGTCCAAGGACCTCGGCATCCCTGAAGTGTAATCAGGGGTCTGCCCGGCGACTGACCGCCTTGGTGATTTTCGCGTCCTTGCGTGCGGGCGGGATACTTCCCGCATGCCCAATCGCAGTACCGGCACTTTGTCAAACGTCTGTCAAATTCACTGTGGGTTCCCCGCCCTGCAGAAACCCCACCTGCCAAAATACCGTATAACATGATAGGTATATACAAGCATGGAAAGGTTCCTCCCATTCCCGAAGCCCGTGCTGGCTGCGCTCGCGGTAGTCTTTGGCGCTGCAATTGTACTTTACAGCGCGCTGTGGATGTACTCCATCCGCTGGCAGAGCGGCGTGGAACTGGGCTTTGATTTTGATTATATCGGGGCGCAGCACGCCGAACGTGTCAGGAGCGTCGAGCCCGGCGGGCCGGCAGCAAAAGTCGGTCTGAAGCCGGGAGACCGTATCACGCGTATCAATGACCATCCCATCGAAGACCGTCACATGATTTTTGATGTGTGGTCTCGACAGAAGCCTGGAAACGAAGTGAAGCTCGCTGTCATTCGACCCGGGGAATCTTCTCCCGTGGAAATGACCGCGACTTTCCGGGTGCGCCGGTCATCATCCCGTGAAGCCGGCCTTACAGAACGCCTGGGCCAGGAAATTATGCAGACCTATCCGCTGGTGTTCCTGATTGTAGGTCTACCTGTCTTGTTTATGCGGCTTGAAGACCGCAACGCCTGGCTGTTGGCTTTTATGTTCGCCTGCTTTGCCGCCGCGCCACCATTCCCAAATCTGTTTGCGGGTCTGGACCCGCCGCTTCGCTCATTTGCGACGGCTTATCGGGCTATTTTCAGCACCTTGCTGGGGGCGATTTTCTACTGCTTTTTCGCCTTGTTCCCTGCCCGGTCATTCCTGGACCGCAGACTTCCGTGGCTGAAGTGGCTGGGCGTGGCCATCGGCATCACATTCGCTTTGCCGGGATTGCGGATTGGCACATCTCAAGCTCCCGCTGTGGTGCAAGCGCTGATCGGCAGGCACAACTCCCACGTCGTCCGGCTGTTTTATAATTACGGATTCACCGCGCTGGGTCTTGTGGCACTGCTCGGGAACGGATTCACCGCGCCTACGCCGGAGGCTCGCCGCAAGATTCGCGTGATTCTCTGGGGAACCTTGGTGGGAGTCCTCCCGATCTCGATCCTGACCGCCCTCGGTGATTTCTTTCGAATTCATCCGCCACTGGTGTTAGGCGTAACGCTGGTCATGCTGCTCTTTCTTTTCCCTCTCTCCTTCGCCTATGCGGTCCTCAAGCACCGCGTCCTTGAAGTGCCAGTGCTGCTGCGGCGAGGCGCTCGTTACCTGCTTGTCCTCCGCGGCTTTACGATTCTACTGGCCCTGGTCAGCATTGGCGTCACTTTGGTTTTTGCGCTTTTCCTGGCCCCTTACCTTGAGCTTCTCGCCGCCGGAGGAGTTCCGGGCGGCATCGCGCTGGGAGCAGGGTTCGGTACCGTTCTGCTCTGGGCAGGAATGGCGGTCCACAAGCGCGTCGGAGAAAAAATCGACCGCGCTTTTTTTCGCAACTCGTATGACGCCCGCATGGTTCTCGAAAACCTGGTCGAAATTTCCCGAACTGCAACTGACAGGGCAAAATTGTCAGATCTGTTGCAGCAACACCTGGAACAGGCCCTGAGACCAAGCTCGCTGGCGGTTTACCTGGAAACGGCCAGCCATCAACTTTCCGCAATGGGCGCTGCGGTCCCAGCTTCGCTCGCCGTCATTTCAACCGACGATCCGACGCTGGCTGAAGCCGGCAAACGCGCCCGGCCATGGGACATCATGAACGAGGAGGAAGAAAAGCTTCCCCACCCTTTTCTGCTGGCACCCCTCCACCCCGATTGCCTGGTGCCCATCCTTGGGCGTGACGGCCGGTTGCTGGGCCTGCTGGTGCTAGGGCCACGGCTATCTGAAGAACCCTATTCCAGGGAAGACAAGCAGCTGCTGGCTTCGGTAGCAGCCCAGGCCGGAATCGCGCTGGAAAGCATTCGGCTGGGCGAAGAGATTGCCGGACGCATTGAGGCGGAACGCCGCGCCACCCAGGAAATGGAGTTTGCCCGCCAGGTGCAATCCCGCCTGTTTCCGCAGAAGTTTCCCGATCTGCGCACGCTGGAGTATGCGGGAGGTTGCGCCCCTGCCCGGCAAGTGGGTGGCGACTATTACGATTTTCTGGAACTGCGTCCTGGACGACTGGCGCTGGTGCTGGCGGATATTGCAGGCAAAGGAGTGTCTGGCGCGCTGCTGATGGCAAATTTGCAAGCCAACCTGCGCAGCCAGTACGCCATGGCGCTTGACGACATCCGTCAGCTTCTAAGGTCGGTCAATCGTCTGTTTTATGAAAACACCAGCGACAACAGCTATGCCACACTCTTTTTTGCAGATTACGACGATTCAACACACCGCCTTCGCTATGTCAACTGTGGACACCTGCCGCCGCTGCTGCTGCGCAAAGAGGGCAGCACAACCACCATGAATCCGCCCTCGAATGTCGAACGTCTGGAATCCACTTCAACTGTCCTCGGACTTTTTGAAAATTGGGAATGCAATGTATCCGAAACCAGCCTCGGTCCGGGGGATACGCTGCTGCTTTACACCGACGGAGTCACGGAGGCCGCCAATTCTGGCGGCGAAGAGTTTGGCGAGTCGCGGCTGGTAGAGACCCTGTGTTCCAACCATAACCTCAGCGCCCAGCCGCTGCTCGATTCCATCATCCAGGCTGTCCAGACGTTCAGCGCCGAGGAACAGGCCGACGACATCACCCTGGTCGTCGCTCGATGCCGCCCGTGAGCCTTACCTGTTCGAACCACAAAACACGTGTAACATCCCCCTTAAACCCGGTAGAATGTCGCCATGCGCAGCACTGAAATCGAGCAACTTGATCGCGACGGCTTTGTTGTTCTTGAAGACTTTATCGCGCCAGACTTCCTCGACGCTCTGCGCACGCGGACCGGGGAACTGCTGACCCAGGAAGGTGACGCGGCGGGTTCAGAGTTCAAACAGGAGCCGCACACCCGGCGCCTGGCCAACCTTGTGGACAAGGGAGAGGTTTTCGAACGAGCCATCATAATTCCGCGAGTTCTGGCACTGGCCGAGCACGTCCTGGGGCCGCGTTTCAAATTGGGGAGCGTCAACTTTCGTGCGGCGAATCCTCATTCCTCCTTCTCACAGCCACTTCATGTGGACGTGGGTGCGCTCCCGGACAAAAAAGGGTTCTCCGTTTGCAACACGGTCTGGATGCTGGACGATTTTACGCCCGAAAATGGTGCCACCCGATGCGTCCCGGGCACGCACCGTTCCGGGAAACGGCCCCAGGAGGTCCTCGACGATCCTTCAACTCCCCATCCGGATGAAATTCTGGTGACCGGCAAGGCCGGAACGCTGGTAGTGATGAACGCGCACATGTGGCACGGGGGAACGGCCAACCGCACCGATTTTCCCCGGCGCGCGCTGCACGTCTTTTACACTCGATGGGACAAACCACAGCAACAGTACCAGAAGAAACTCCTGCGACCGGAAGTCCAGGCAAGGCTCAGTCCTGAACTGCGCAAGATTCTGGCCCTTGACGATCCGCTTAACGATAAACTCTGCCAGGAAACCACCAGCATGAGCGGTTTTATGCGTTAAGCTTTCATCCGCCGTCACTTCACAATTGTGCTAGACTTCATCCATGAAATACTTGCTCGCCATTGCGATGGTCCTGGCGGGTGCTTTTTCCCCACTGGCCCTGAGAGGCCAATCTATCATCTTAACGACTGGACCAGCCGCCTCTGGCACCTGGGTTCGGCCGGCGCCCTTCCGCGATGGTCCGTCCGGATTTCGCGAGTTTGACGGTTCCCGCTCAGTGGTTTTCCCGCAGTTTTTTGGCTATCCATCAAGCTATCCGTTCACCTATTTCTATCCCAGCCTGTGGCCGCCGCTCGACGAGCAATACCAGCAGGCTTCACTCATTGCGCACGGTGACGTCGAGGCGGAGGTTGCCGCTCAGGAAAAAGAGTATCTTTCCAGCCAGATCAAGACCCTGGCGGATGAGGTGCAGTTGCTACGCCAGCAGCAGAACTTGCCGCAATACGCGCAGGAATCCGTTGAGCCGCCTCGCACTGAAGGCCCCCTGCAGCCCTTGCCGGAAGGCCAACCTTTCCCCCGGCACGAATTCCCTGCCACCGTCTTTGTTTTCCACGACGGCCACGAGATGGAAGTTCGTGACTACGCCGTTTTGGGTGATACATTGTGGGTTTTCAGCAAACAGACAGCCCGCAAGTTCCCGCTTGCTGATTTCAACATCGCTGCCAGCCGGCAGGTGAATGAAGAGCACGGGATTGGATTCCCGGTCTCGCACCCTCATCAACAGTAATCTTCCGTCGTCATTGCACAGCCAGGTTGTTTCCCGTTACAATCCGTGCTTGCGTTCCTGGCCGGTTAACAGCATAATTTTGCCTTTCCAGGTCTATTGCCGCCCACAGTCAAAGGAGGATTCACATGTCATCGGAAGACCAGCAGTTGCATCATAACCTTTTGTCCAAACCATCGCGCCGTAACTTCCTGAAGAGCGCCGCCGCTTTAGCCATGGCCGGCCCCGCCCTTGCGTGCGGGCCCCAGGGCGCAGAGAAAACAACCGAGCAGGCGAGGCCCTCAGGAAAGTCCCGGCTGGTCTGCGTAGGGACATATAGTTCTCCCGAGGGCCCGGAGGGACACCGCGGCCGCGGCCAGGGCATCTACCTTTTTGAAATGGACCCTGCTACCGGTAATCTTACCCGGCGTGATTTGACTGAAAGTCCAAGGAACCCTTCCTGGCTTGCTCTCAACCCTGCCGGGACCCATCTATACTCCGGTGATGAAATCCACCACTATCAGGGCAAAAAGTCCGGCGCCGTCAGCTCCTATTCGGTTGACCGTTCCACCGGACACCTGAAGTTCCTCAACACTGTCAGTTCCGAGGGCGATGGACCGGCGCACATCAGCGTCCACCCTTCCGGCCGTTACGTTTTTGTCGCCAACTACGGGGGCGGAAGCATTGCCGTCTTACCCATCCTTTCCAGCGGCGAACTCGGTCCCGCCACCGACGTCCACCAGCACGAAGGCCCACTCGGCCCCCTGCAAGCCACCAGCGCCCCCCCGGGAAGCTTTGCCATCAGCGGGCACGACGCACATCACGCACACATGATTGAGTCTGACCCCATCGGCAAGCGCGTCCTCTCCACAGATCTCGCCATGGACAAAATTCTGATCTGGAATTTGGATCTTGAAAAAGGCAAGCTGACGCCCAGCAATCCTCCTTCGGCCTCAGCACCTCCAGGCGACGGCCCACGCCATTTTGTCTTTCATCCCAATGCCCGATGGTTCTATTGCATTCAAGAGGAAGGTTCAGCCGTGGTCGCGTACGACTACGATGCTTCAAGCGGCAGCCTGACCCAGAAGCAGATTATCTCAACCCTGCCCAAAGGCTTTGTCGGCACCAACTTTCCCTCCGAAATTCGTATTTCCCCCGACTCCAAGTTCATTTACGGCGCCAACCGCCTGCATGATAGCATTGCCTATTTTTCCATCGGCGAGGATGGCAAATTGACATACGCTGGCGAGGAATGGACCCGTGGCGACTACCCGCGCAGCTTTACCATCGATCCCGCAGGGGATTACCTTTACTGCTGCAACCAGCAGGCCGATAACATCACCACGTTCAGCGTCAATAAACAGACGGGCGCTCTGACCTTTACCGGCCAGTATACGCCCGTGGGGACCCCTGCCAACGTGGTCTTCCTAACATAGGAATTACAGCGTGTCAGCAGGTAGCAGGCCCGCCTTCGCGGTCCTGCACCTGTCTTCAACCTACCGCGCGCCAAGTTCCTTGCGCGCATCATTGACCCGAACTGAGCAGGCTTTTCCGGCGGCCGCGATATCAATCTCGCACCGAAGCAATCCGGTCCGCCTGTCAATTATTTTGTTTATCCCTGCGTCGAATTGAACGGCAGGCCCTATATGGCGGGCCAGAAGCACTTCTCGTGAAGGGTGAGTCGGCGCGGGCACATCACGGGCCCGCCCTCCCCCCAGACCTGCGAACCTTTCACTTTTTCACCTTCTTTGGCCGGAACAGCTTCACAAACAGTCCGCCCATCCCGATCATGATTGCGCCCCACCAAACCGGTGCGTGAAGGTTGGCCAGGACAGTGGCCGGGGGATGCGACCATTCCACAAGCCCGCTGACAAAAATCAGGATGCCGTATATAAAAAGCAAAATCCCGGCAAAGAACCAGACGGGGATCATATGACGTTCTTCGCTCATTCTATTACTCCCCTGTTCTCGATTTCAGTATGATTCCACTATTCCACATAGATTCCTACCCTTCGTTATCTGAAAATCCACTGTAAAATCAGAAATACAACGAAGCAAACACCCGCCCAGAAAACCGGCCGCTTGACGAGCGGCAGGTCGCCTTCGCTGGGGATGTCGGTCAGGCCCATCACCAGGCCCCGCAACTCGGACTCGGGCCTTGGCTTTGTCACCAGCGTCACCACCGCGGATACAACCAAAACGGCAATGAAGGCCCAAAGCGCCTGCCACATCTGCTGTGCCAGAGACTTGGCTCCGGCGTAAAAGCAGAACCAGGCGACACGCTCCGGATGGCCCCGCATCAACGCAAAAATCGTAATCGCGGTGGTGATGCCCGCCAGCAGGCCCCAGAACCCCGCTTTCTTCGTCGCGCGCTTCCAGAGCATCCCGATGATGACGGTGCCGAACAACGGCGCGATGAAGAAGCTGAACAATGCCTGCACGTAATCCATCAGGCTTCCAAAGTGGGTCACAATATAAGCAGCCCCGATACTAACCAACAGCCCGATCATCGTGCACCAACGTCCCATGGCGACATAGTGCTGGTCGGTCGCGTCCTTCTTGATGAAAGGCCGGTAAAGGTCGTAAGTCCACACGGTGGCGAAAGCACTGATGTTCCCTGCCATACCGGACATGAAACCTGCAATCAGCGCCGTAATACCCAGGCCGAGCAGACCCGGGCCCAGATAGCGTGCCATCATCAGCGGCAGGACCTGGTCAAAGGTGTGTTGTCCGGCTGTAGCCATATTGGCGGGATAGAGGTGGTAAGGCAGCACCGCAAGGCCCAGCAGTCCCGGCAGGATCACGATGAACGGGACGGCCATCTTAAAGAACGCGCCGATGATGGGCGCGGTTTTCGCCGCCCGGATATCTTTCGCCGCGATGACGCGCTGCACTACCAGAAAGTCCGTCGTCCAATAGCCCATCGAGAGAACCGCCCCCAGGCCAAAGACGATTGCCATCCACTGCACGCCCATAGGGTTCTGCGAAGGGTGCACCATGGGCCCCCACATGTGCGTGAAGTCCTGTCCAGCAAACCTTTCGTGGATTTTTGCCACCATCCCGGACCAGCCGCCCGACTCGATCAGGCCCAGAATTGGGATCAGCAGCGCCCCCAGCCAGATCAGGAAGAATTGAATCACTTCGTTGAAGATAGCCGAATAGAGCCCGCCCAGCACCACGTAGACACCGACGGTGAGCGAGGAAACCCAGATGCTGAAATGAATATTCCAGCCCAGAATCACCTGCATCACGACGGCCATCGCATACATATTGACGCCTGACATCAGGATGGTCATGACGGCGAAGGTAACGGCGCTGAGCCCGCTGGTAGCGTGCCCGTAACGCAACTGGAGGTATCCGGGGACGGAATGGGTTTTGCAAATGTAATAAAATGGCATCATGATGAGCGCAAGAAACAGCATGGCGGGAATCGCGCCCACCCAATACCAGTGCGCCGCCAGAATGCCATACTGGTAGGCGTTACCGGCCCAGCCCAGCAGTTCGAGCGATCCCAGATTTGCGGAAATAAACGCCAGACCCGCCACCCAGGAGGACATGCCGCGGCCGGCGACAAAAAAGTCTTCGCCGGTCATGGCGAACTTCTTGAGATAGAAGCCGATGCCGAGGACGGAGACAAAGTAAATGACAATGATGGCAAGGTCCACCGGCCGGAGGCTCATGATCTTGCTCCCCGCGGTTGCCGGGGCCGCCAGAAATGCCAAAAGAAGAACGCCACAATGAATCATCTTGCACCCTTAAGTTGGAGATCTATCAACCCGTATGACCTGCAATGAGACCCGTCTTCCACCCCGCACATCAACATCTGGTGTTTCAGACGTCCAGTTCTGAGGCCGCCCTCGAAAACCCCAGCGGGACCGCCCGAATCCCCCATATAAGAAAAAGCAAGATGTCACGTTCCCGGCCGATGTTCAAGAGGAAAGTACAATCGCTTTCATATTTATTCGGTCACTCCACCGAGCCATGACGTTCAAATTCCGCTGCAGGAATTTCCCTTTGCGTCCGCCACTGCCCTTCTGTATCATCAGGCGGTGCAGTCGCCGTCTTGCGCAAAGCAGCCGTGCAGCGGACTTTGATCTCTTTTCTGCCGGCGGCAAGTTCACCCATGAATGCCATTTCAACTTCCGAGGGGAGTTCCGATGAATCGTCGCACCTTTAATCGAATCTTTGCCGGAGCTGGTGTCAGCAGTATGGCCGTGCCTTCCCTGCTGCCCGGCGCCTCGACAGCGTCTGCGGCAGACGCAGCCATGCCCGCGCCTTATAAAATTTCCATCATGCTTTGGACGGTCTTCAGAAATATGCCTTTCGAGCAGCGGCTGGAAAAGGTTTCCGAGGCCGGCTATCACGCCGTCGAACTGGTGCGTGAATTCGAACACTGGTCGGACGCCGACTACGCCCGCGTCAACCGCAAGAAACACCAGCTCGGCATCACCTTCGACACCACAGCCGGCATGCATCACGGCGTTGGAGATCCGGAAGAGCGCGAGGCCATGCTCAAAGATCTTGAGGGTATGATGACGGTTTGCGACAAGCTGGAATGCCCGCGCCTGATCGTCATGTCGGGCAACGTGGTACCGGGAATGCCGCACGCTGACCAGCACGCAAGTTGCATCGAGGGACTCAAACGGGCGGCGGAAAAAGTGGAAGGGAAAAATGTCACCCTTCTGGTGGAGAACATCGATCCGGAAGAAAATCCAAAGTATTTTCTCACCTCGGTGGCGGAAGGATTCGACATCATCAGGGCGGTCAATCACCCGCAGGTGAAGTTCCTCTACGACTTTTACCACGAGCAGATCGCCGAAGGCAACCTGATCGAGAAGATGGAGAAGAACATCGACATGGTCGGTCTTTTCCACATCGCCGACGTTCCTCACCGCCACCAGCCCGGCACCGGCGAAATTAATTACGCCAACATCTATAAGAAAATGGTGGAACTGAAGTACGACCGCTACATTGCCATGGAGTTTATGCCCGTTGGCGATCCCCTTCAAATTCTTAGCGCCGCACGCAAGGAAGCGGAGCACGTCACGGCGGCGTAGTGCAGCTGATTCCGAGGCAATCGAGGAATCTGTTTCTCGTTCTTACAGGCCAATCAGGCCGGCGTTCGCTTACTGGTAGAGAATAAAGCTCGGCCGCGGAGAGAGGCTCAGCACTTGCGCGGGCGTCATGAGTGCGCCGCCGATTTTCAGGTCATTTTTATAAAACAGCTTGAATCCTGTGAATTGGACCGGCTGCCTGGCGATGTAAGCCTCGTAGGTGTGGGTCTTCAAAGCCGGTGCCCCGAACCCGTCCATATCCATTACGATCTGAACTTCCGGCAGCGGCTTGATGGCATGGAAATCCGTCACCATGCGCTCGGTGAAACGGTGGACGACGAGAATTTTGGGAGGCAGATGGTTTTCCCGCACGATTCTCGCCAGAACCCGCGCGGCCAGGTTGATGTCCGCCGCATTCATCGTGCCGAACCAGGCCCCGGGCCGCTTACCCTCAGTAAGCGCAAACTCCGGGTCCAGTGCAAGCTCTACATTTGGCCGTTTGAGGTATGGAGCCAGACGAAGCACTTCCGCCTCCACAGTACTCCAACCGGGCTGCACATCCAGAAACACCAGCCCATGGATTTGGTCCCCCATGCTGATTGCTTTATCAATTTGTTTCGAGGGCATGCGAAACCGGTACTTCCCATCCTTCCAGGGCACGTTCTGTGCGGCAACCGCGATGTAATCCAGGGCCGGCACCACCGGCGTCGACGGGTCTGCCGCCGCCCACTCTTTCATCGTCGATGCGAGCATGGAAAGCATCTTGTCCGGCGAATACTCACCGAGAACTCCCATGCGCCGTGAATAAAAATTGCCGTAATACGCGACTATTCGCTTAA
The DNA here is from genome assembly GCA_963783155.1 of uncultured Acidobacteriota bacterium. GTDB lineage: Bacteria > Acidobacteriota > Terriglobia > UBA7540 > UBA7540 > SCRD01. The sequence continues at coordinate 280,633 of CAWANC010000007.1, forward strand.
AAGGCAGCACGGCACCGGCCTCGGGATAGGGGGCCCGCACTGGCCACAGCGGCGCTGGGCATGGATGGAACACGGCCTCCTTCGTGTTCAATCTCGCCGGCCCGGATGTCGAGACGGCCCGGTAAACTCTTTTGCGGTCCGACCTTGAGGCAGCAGCGGCGGCTGGCGCGCACCCGGTACGTGGCGGAAGGTTCGCCAGCTTAAGCGTCTTTGCGTTATACGACGCCCGATTCAGGGTGGCAGGCAGCGCGCGGTGGGCTGCCGATATGCGGCCACGCACGGCGGTTTTGCCCGGGCGCGGATGGCTGTTGTGAAGATAAAGGATAGCGCCTATGGCCGCGAGCGCAACGGCACACAAGACGACGGTTAGTTCCTTCCATTTCGCATGCACAGTGTACATAGCTTGCTTAAAACTCCGACGCCTTTTCCACAGGCGAAAAGTGCCTGCCGTTGGCTAGCGCGCTAGCACGAGACTCCATATTACCATAAATGCGGATATTGCTTGAGGAAGGCGGGTCACAACTTCTTCGACAAGACCAGAATCTTCAGAGAGTAGGGGGCACAAAGAGGTTGCGACGCCACCCACAATCATGACTCCCCAAGGAGATTCGTCTACGGCCTGAAGAGTTCCTTCCCTCTTGAGCACGCCCGGTTAGATCGGGACGCAACCCGGAAAAACACTTTCGGCCCTAAATTTCCCTTGACCCTATATCCCCGGGTTCTTGAACTTCACGGGTGGCGCAACCCTTTCCGGCCCATTCACTGCCTTCAGGAAATCAAAGTCACATCCCTGGTCCGCCTGGAGGATGTGGTCCAGAAACATCCTACCGTAACCGCGCACGTAATGTGGCTGAGGCACCTTCCAAGACTTCAAGCGTTTCTTTAATTCCTTATTGGATACTTTTAATTCCAGACGTCTTCCAGGTACGTCAAGTTCAATCAAGTCGCCGTCTTTCACCACGGCCAGCGGACCGCCTGCTGCGGCTTCGGGAGCAACGTGCACCACCATGGTGCCGTAACTGGTCCCGCTGATGCGAGCATCGCTGAGCCGAACGATGTCGCGCACGCCGGCCTTCAGCAGCTTCTGGGGTATCGGCAGGTGGCCCCACTCGGGCATCCCCGGAGCGCCTTTCGGCCCCGCACCCTTCAGCACCAGGATGCTTGATTCGTCCACATTCAGTTTGGGATCGTCAAGCCGCTTGATCAGGTCGAGATTGTCTTCAAACACCACCGCTCGGCCCTTATGTTGGGCAAAGTGTGGCGAGATGGCCGACTGCTTGATCACCGCTCCCGCCGGCGCCAGGTTGCCGCGCAGGATAGCCGTGCCGCCCTCCGGCCGCAGCGGCTCGTCCAGCGACTTGATAACTTCCCGGTTGAAGGTGGCCGCCTGGGCCAGATTTTCCGCCACCGACTTCCCCGTCACGGTCACAATCTTCCCGTGCAGCAGTGACAGGATTTCCTTCATCAGCGCCGCGATTCCGCCCGCATAACTGAAATCTTCCATCAGGTAACGGCCTGAGGGCCGGACGTTGGCCACCACGGGAGTGGTACGCGAAAGGCGGTCAAATCTTTCGAGCGGCAGGTCGATGCCCAGCCGCCCCGCAATTGCCACCAGGTGCACGATGGCGTTGGTCGAGCCGCCGATGGCCATATCCACGCAGATCGCGTTCTCAATGGCCTGAGGCGTCATGATGCGCGAAGGCCGCAACCCCTCATGAACCATCTCCACAATGCGCGCACCGCTCTTTTCGGCAATCGCCAGCCGGCGCGAATCCGAAGCCGGAATGTCCGCCGAGCCCGGCAGCATCATGCCCAGTCCCTCGGCCACGCAAGCCATGGTTGAAGCCGTACCCATCACCGTGCAGTGGCCCGCGCTTCGCGAGACACATGCTTCCACCTCGCACCACGCCTCTTCGCTCAACCGCCCGGCGCGAACTTCTTCCCACAGCCGACGCACGTCGGTTCCCGAACCCAGTTCCTGTCCGCGCCACATGCCGCGCAGCATCGGCCCGCCGGTCACCATGATGGCGGGAATATCGGCACTGGCCGCTCCCATCAGTTGCGCCGGTGTCGTCTTGTCGCAACCGGCCAGCAGCACCACGCCGTCCAGCGGGTAAGACGTGATGCACTCCTCTACATCCATGGCCATCAGATTCCGGTAAAGCATGGTCGTCGGCTTCATCAGCATCTCGCCCAGCGAAATGGTCGGAAACTCCAGAGGAAATCCACCCGCGGCCCACACGCCGCGCTTCACCGCCTCCGCAACCTGGCGCAGGTGCGCGTTGCAATTGTTCAACTCGCTCCAGGAATTGCAGATGCCGATCACGGGCTTCCCCTGGAATACACGTTCGCTGAATCCTTCAGCACGCAGCCAGGCGCGGTGCCCCACTCCCCACCTGTCATTCCCGCCAAACCAGGCGCTGCTGCGGAGTGCTTTGCGGTCCTTCTTTCTGGTTGTCTTCATTTGCGGTTTCCCTTCCCGGACAAGCCGTTTCAATCGGTATTTGGTTGCAATGAATTTCGCGGTTATTATGATACAGCAATAGAATACTGCAACAGGAATGAACCAGGCGCGGGCGCCAGCCCGGAGGCCATTCTTCACAGGCATGTGCGGAGGATCTGGACGTGGATATCGGAAGCTCTAAAGGAAAGCTGGACAGAAGAGGTTTTCTGGGAGCGGCCGCAATGGCCGCGGGGCTGGAAGCATTGAGTCCGCTGTTCCTGCGCGCCAGGCAGAACTCAGTAGCATCCTCCTCAAAGGGCGCGGCACACACCTTCAGCTGGCACGGCGAACAATTTCTCCTGGACGGCGAAACATTCCAGATCCTTTCCGGCGAGATGCACTACGCGCGCATCCCTCGCGAGTACTGGCGTGACCGGCTGAAGAAATTGAAGTCCATGGGCCTGAACACGGTTTCCACTTACATGTTCTGGAACTTCCATGAGCCCAAGCCCGGCGAGTTCACTTTTATGGGACGGCACGACGCGGCAACCTTTATCCGCACAGCGCAGGAAGAAGGTTTGTGGGTGATTCTTCGTCCCGGACCTTACAGCTGCGCGGAATGGGACTTCGGAGGATTCCCCGCATGGCTGCTGGCCACGTCCGGCATCAGGGTCCGCAGCAGCGACCCGCGCTTCCTCAGCGCCGCGCGCCGCTACATGCTGCACGTCGGCGTGGAGCTGGCTCCGCTGCAGATCACGCGCGGCGGCCCCATCCTGATGACGCAGGTGGAAAACGAGTACGGCTCATTTGGCAGCGATCACACCTACCTGGGTGCGATCCGTCAGATGCTGCTCGACGCCGGCTTTGATGTGCCACTCTTCACCGCTGACGGCCCCACACCCCGCATGCTTTCGGGCGGCACCCTGCCCGGCGTTCTTTCCTTCATCAACTTTGGTTCAGACCCTGCTAGACAGTTTGAGCATTTTGCTCACTTTCGCCGCAACGTCCCGCGTATGTGCGCCGAGTTCTATCCCGGTTGGTTTGACCATTGGGGAGAAATCCATCACCATGGCAACAATCAAAACCTGATGGAAGGCGTGGAATGGATGCTTTCAAACGGCGTCTCGTTCAACCTCTACATGTTTCACGGAGGAACGTCGTTCGGCTTTATGAATGGAGCGAATTTCGCCAAGGCGTACCAGCCCGACGTCACAAGCTACGACTATGACGCCCCGCTCGATGAGGCCGGCCGCCCGCGCCCCAAATATTTTGACCTGCAGAAACTCATCCACCAGCACGTGCCCGCAACAAGCATTCCTCCCTTGCCGGCCCCGCTGCCGATGATCTCTATTCCTCGGTTCGATCTGACCGATTGCGCCCGGTTGGACAGCCTGCTCGGCGATCCCATCCTCTCCGACACGCCGATGCCAATGGAGTCTGCAGGGCAGTCTTTCGGGTTCATTCTTTACCGCTGGTCACCCGAACGCCCCACCCAAGGCCGGCTGAACATTACCAGCATGAGCGACTACGCCCTGGTCTACCAGGGTGACAGCAAGCTGGCGGAACTCGACCGCCGCTTCAAACAGAACGCCGTAGACGTGAACCTGGCCCCCGCGCAGCCGATGGATATCCTGATTGAGAACATGGGCCGGATTAATTACGGCCCGCAGATGGTGATTGACCGCAAGGGGATCACTGAAAAGGTGACACTGGACGGAAAGGAACTGACAGGCTGGCAGATCTTTCCTCTCCCTCTGGACAATCTGGCCCGACTGCAATTCTCGCCGAAACCCAAGCGCGGACCGCGGTTCTATCGCGGTGGCTTCCAGCTGGCGTCCGTGGGCGATACCTTTCTCGACATGCGCGGCTGGGGCAAGGGACACGTCTGGGTCAACGGCCATCACCTGGGCCGCTTCTGGAAGATCGGCCCCCAGCAGACACTGTTTTGCCCCGCGCCCTGGCTCAGGGCAGGCGCGAATGAAATCATCGTGCTCGAACTGGAGACAACCGGCAAAACTTCTATCCAGAGCCTCAAAGACCCTGTTTTCGAAACACTGGAGATGGATTAGCGCCGCCTGCCCGCACCCATCGCACAACCCGCGATGCCTGCGCCACCCGCGAGACGTTCCAGCAGAACGCATTCAGGAAAATACCCCGCGGACCCGGAGACCTTTCCCTGGGAACGGGCGGAGTTTGCCAAATCAACATTCTCGTAAAAACTTCCGATAACATTCTTGTGACCACGCCCGCCGAAAGATCATACGAGGTCGATCTTGATGAAGCTCACCAGTTGCAACAGGCGATGATTCCATCGGAGCCGCTCATTGCCCACGGATTCGAAATCGCCTGCCGTTTCCGCCCCGCTAGCCGGGTTGGCGGAGACTTTACCGACTACTTCACCCTGCCCTACCTCCGTCTGGACTTTTACCTCGGAGACGTGGTGGGCAAGGGACTCCCTGCGGCGCTCTATGCAGCACTCGCCGCGGGCATGTTGCGTGGCTTCAACAAACGAGGCGAAACAACCGAAACGCTTCTTCAGCGTTTGAACCAGCGGTTGCTTTTCTACGCTTTGCCAGGCCGCTTCTGTGCCTTGCAATACGGCATGCTGGATCCTGCCACCCAAACGCTCACCTTCGGGAATGCAGGGCTCCCGCTCCCGCTGCATATCACCCCCGCGGGCGCCTACCCGATCGGAGGCGGTGGGCGGCCACCCGGAATGTTTCACGATGCCAGCTATGAGCATCATTCCGTCCGGTTGCAGCCCGGAGAGTCGGTGCTCTTTTACACGGACAGGGTTACCGAAGCTGCCGACAACGACCAGGCCCAATTTGGCGTGGAGAGGCTCGTCGAGGTGTGTCAGGAAGACAGAGCGCGCTCCGCGCTGGAATTGCTCCACTTTGTTTTTGAGGCGGCCAACAGTTTTGCCGGTGATGCACCCCAGTACGACGATATGACGGCCATCGTTTTGAAGGCTATCTGATCGCAGCCACGAAAGCCGCTGCCCCATGCCCCTGAATCGCCAGGTTCATCGGCCTCTGACCGTACCATCCCAACAAACCGCGATCCATAATCCACCCACGGCGCCTGGGAAGAGGGCCGATTCCGTGTGGTAATCCCGGGTGTCCACGCTATAAGAAACCAGGGCGCTGACCGCCAGCAGGGCCGGCGGCACGTTTGGATAATTCAGTTCGTCCAAGCCAGCGAGCAGAAAGGTCCGTGCCAGGCGGCGGTCCCGGCGCTCGTGGAGAGCGGCGGCTCGGTTCATTTTTTCTCCTGTTTCGAATGCACCAGGACATTGGGTTGCGATGCCTGCCTGCTTTTCATTAGAAATCTGTCTATTCCCTGGTGTCTTCCTTGCCCGACGAACGGTTGCCGTCTCCATCGACGGCCACGATCGCGTAGCGATTGTCGAGACTTCCCCCCGGATCGAAGTAGAAGGTGCCAATCGCTGCGTGGCCAATAACTTTGCCTTCGCGTAACACCTCGTAATGGGATACCAGGCCGTCATCCTGGCTCGGCTCCCAGCGCAAGGCAACGCCGCTGCGCTCATTCCAGGTTTCCATCTTTTTCACGGGCTTGCCCGGTGCCGTGGGAGCCGTGTGATCGGTGCCTCGTCCGGGCGCGCGATCCAGGTTCAGCAGGATCATTTCGTGCTGATTCTCGGAAGCAAATCGAATGCCGGACTTCATCAACTCCGCGCCGCTGGTTGTGTGCGTATCCTTGCTGAAGCGGAATGCTACGCTGTATTGGGTCTCCGGAACCAGGGCCTTTGGGTAGACGACGGCCCCGCCTTTTGCCGCCGCTCCCCCGCCCGCCCGCGCATGGCGGACACGCTGGATGATGACTGCCTTGGTGCGCGTCCCGTTAGCAAATTCAAGAAATGTGTGTGGCGTCGGCGCATTGTCGGCGCGCGGGTGATAGACCCGCATGTAGCGGTCGTAGATGCCTTCGTTCTGGAGGAACCTGCGCATCACGCTTTCCCGTCGTGCCGTCGCATCGTCCATTCGGCTGTAATCCCCTCCAAATCCCATCATCTTGGTAATGGGCCAGAAGTAACTCAGGTAATATAGATCGTCGGGGCCGCCACCATCGGAGCCTTGCTGGTCCTCGATCAGCTCGAACTTGTCCCAGTTGGCCCATTCCCCACCCGAATTGCAGCCCTCAATGCCCATCTCCGGGTTGGCGCTTTTCACCTCCCGCAGGAGATTAAGGTAGCTATGATACTGCCCGACGAACGGCTGCCCGGGCGGGTGCCCGTGTCCGTCAGAAGCGCATGGCGCCTCAATCCACCCGTCCACCCTCCAGAAGAATGTGCCGTAGCGTTTCTCGCGCCGCAGCATGAATTCGCGCATGTAATTGTGCGCGCCGGGCGAGGCAACGCAGAATCCCAGGCCGTACCAGACGGTGACGCCGTCGGGAACCTTGGGGACGAGCTTCCAGTCCGGATGTTCCACGTCCACCGGTGTTCCCGCAGCAAAGTGCTGGGGCGGCATCCACAGTTTGAAAATGATCCCGGACTGTCGCAGATAGCTGACCAGTTCGCTCCACTCGATGCCTTCCCAAACGCCCCGGCCACGCTGGTCAAACCAGAAATCGTCCTCATGTGCGATTCCCGCGCCGGTTGACCGGCACCGATCAGCGATCTCCCACATCAGTTTTTTGTGCAATGCCGGCTTCTGCTTGTAGGCCGGGTCATTCCAGTGAGTATTGTAAATCGTGCTTCTGAAAAGATACTTCTCGCGAGTGTAGTCCCACTTGTAAGTCGCCTGCCACTCCTGCAACTGCTCGTTGGCCGCATCCAAATCACCCTTGTAAACGCCAATAAAGCTGTTCGGAGCTTCGAACGTTCCACGGGGTTTGAGCGGCTCGGTGTGCAGCTCTAATTGCGACTGAATCGGAAACCCGCCCTCGTTCAGGCCGCCTGGGTTCCATATCCGCGCCGACCACGGACCCAAATAATTGAAGCCCAGGAAGAAGCCGTCGCCCGTTTGGGCGTCCTCCAGAACAAAGTAGGGGTGGTAGCTGGAACTGCCGTCGTAAACATCGTCGGTCCGGTAGTCCGGGTGGCCCGCCATCGAAAAAAAAGTCCGAGCCTTGGTGTGGCTGAAACTCTCCGACTGCAACTGGTTGGTATTTTTTCCCGCACCGCCGCCCACCCAGTGATACAACGTGAATCGCGTGGAACGTTCCGGCCGGAAACGCAGCCGGTTCATGCTGATCTCGGTCATCGGCTGCACTTGTTGCGTGCGGTTCGTCACCCGATACCATTTGCGGATCATGCCCAACTGCGTACGCGGGGTTGAAGCGAAGACGTCGTAATGCAGGCTGATGGCAAAGAGCGGATGTTCCAGGTTCACCACCAGCGTGACTCCCGGCTCGATGCCGGGCGACGCTTTCGGCACTGGCATGCGGACAATCCCATAATTCACCAGCTCGTATCCGCCGCTCGCACCCGTGTACTCCCGGCCCCCGAACGAAAAATGGAATTCGTCCGAGCCCGCCCCTTCAACATACTCGCTGCCGGTCAGCAGGTTGCGCAACCTGGCCAATCGAAAATGTCCACCCACCAGTTCGACTTGCTGCTCGATCAGGCCGGTGCCGCAGGTCCCGGTCTGTTTCAGGGCATCGAACCGCGCGTAAGCGTCGCCCGACGACAACGACCTGTCAACCAGTCGCTCGCCAGCCCGGAAGACAGGCGTGGGCATTTCCCCGGGGGCTCCGCTGCCGCGCGCGGTCTCCTGCCCAGCCAGCTTTGGCGTGCCTATGGCCGACGCCAGTGCGCCCCCGGCAGCAACCTTCCTTAGAAAGGCCCGGCGATCACATTTCCTGCCGGTAAGTTTTTCAGCCATGGCACCCTCCCGGTCAATTGATTTTTGCACCATTATAGAACTGCGCCACAGTCCAGCAACGCCAATCTTCCTCCCTGACTTCAATTGTTATCAACGGACGTACTTCAGCCGAATTTGTGGCCTGCGATTGCGCCGGAATGGTAGAATCTGCTGATCACAGGGTTTGGATATCCAGGAACGGCAGAGGGCAAGCCACCTATCAGATTTAACATACGCTTGAATCTCTCTCGAACAATCGCAGCCGCAGGAAGATTGTCGGCGGATACCATCGAGAACGATGCCTTTTTGCAGGGATACAATTGATATGAGTACTTCGAATGCGCCGGCGGATAATTTCCTGAAACTGGAGAATCTGCACACCGGAGAGATATTGCGGATGCGCCGCGTGCATGACGCCGATGGCCAAACCGTTTTGGCCATCGACGGATATCTGCCGCCGAAGTCGAACGGCCCACCGCCTCACGTGCACTTCGACCTGCGTGAGGAGGGCACGGTGAAGGCTGGATCCCTTGGAGCTCGGGTCGGAAATGAAAAGATTCTTGTGCCAGCCGGAGGAAGCGCAAGCTTCGCTCCCGGAGTTGTGCATGCGTGGTGGAACGCCGGAGATGTTCTCCTGGAATTTAGTGGCCGGGCTATTCCGGCGGGCGACCTGGACCGCTTCCTGCAAGGGATTTTTGCCGTCCTTAACGCGGGCCCCTCGGGAAAGCCTTCGATTTTCTACCTGGCCCACCTATTGTGGCGCCACCGCCACACCCAGGCAGTTGTGGCTCCGCCGCGAATCATCCAGCGAATCCTGTTTCCTGTCGTTCTCCTCATTGGCCATGTTCTGGGCAAGTATTCCGGAACAGATTGGCCGGGCGCTCCCTCCTCATGCACAGGCGCGCCCCTAGAAGACAGCCCGAACGGCTAGGGACCGCTCACACCCCGATCCTGCCGTTCTGGATGAGCCAGTCGAGTGACTCTTTGACGGCTTCGAGCGATGTGTAGCGCGGCTGGTAGCCAAGGGCCCTGCGCGCTTTCTCAATGCTGCAACACGAGGAATGGAGAATGTGGTCCCAGGTAACTTTGGCGTCTCCCTCCGAGGCGGTCCTTTTCCATTCCTCCCACGGATGGAATGAAAGCTTCGCCGGCTTGCCAAACCACCCCGCGACCGCTTCCGCATAGCCTCGCAGCGTCAGCGCCGAAGGTGAAACCACGTTAAAGGCCTCTCCCACTGAGCCGTTGCGGTTTTCCAGGGCCAGCATGAAGGCCTGGGCCACGTCATCGCAGTGGACGTGATGCAGCGTTTCCATGCCCAGGTTGGGCAGGCAGACCTCCTTCCCCCTGGCCAGTTCGGAATAAACCTGTGGGTTGAAATTGGCCGCTGGATTCACGGGCACCCATCCGCGTCCCACCACGTGTCCCGGGCGCAGGACAGTGACAGGAAGTCCCCCCCGACGCGCCTCGGCCAGCAGGTATTCCTCGATCGCGGCCTTGCGCCGCCCATAATCGCAGATCGGCCGCCGCGGTTCGCTCTCCGTGCTCGGCACCTGCAGGCTGGCGCCACCGGCCCAGACGCTGCCGCAATGGACCAGCAGCTGAACGTGCCCGCGCAGCGCGTCCACAAGCTGCTGCGCGCTTTCCGGCTGGTAGCAGATCATGTCAATCACAATGTCGGGCTTTAGCGCCACCACACGCGCGCCGAAGTCACCGGCCGCGTCTGCCTCAGCCCGGTCCATTGCAATCCATTCGACGGCCTCCCACGCGGCCTGGCAGCCAATTCCATCAGCCGGGTAGCGTGGATGCTGCTGGCGGCTGATCACCGCCACGTCATAACCCGCCTCAACCAGCCTGGGAATCAGATACGTTCCCGTATGCCCAGTTCCGCCTATCACAACCACTCGCATCGTCTTTTCCCCATTGCCCTGAAATCGAGCTCAACTCGTTTCGCAAGCCACGCAAACCACTTCAGCAGCAGCGGTTCGGGCGCGAATATTTCTCCCGCTGCCGGTGGTCGTAGAACTCCCGCCTGCTCATAGGATCGCCGCCTTCAGCAGCCATCCATGCGCAGTAGCGGGGGTAATCATTTTCTCCGCTCACTTCACGAAGGTAATTCCAGACCGATTTCAGCAGATTCACCATTAGAGCCATTCGCTTATTCGCCTCTCTTCAAGCTTCCAGCCTCGACAGTTCCGCCGGCGCTTCCCGCAGGACGGGCTCCCTGCTCCCCACCGCATAGGTCCACCACTGCCGCCCCGATTCAAACAGAATCAGAATCACCAGCGCGGCAAACACCAGGGTGACGGCCGCATCGAGGCGACTGTTGAAGATCAGCCGCTGCGTAGTCTCGATCTGTGCTGCTGGAATCCCCCCGCTCGAAATCTGGTCGGCCAGCATCTGCGCGTGCGAGAGGAACCCGAGACGCGGGTCGGGGCTCCAGATTTTCTGATAGCTTGCCGTCATGGTCACGGCCACCAGCCACGCGAGCGGCGTCAGTGTCACCCAGGCAAAACGCAGCTTCTTCATCTTGATCAGAATGGTGGTGCACACGCACAAGGCGATGGTGGCCAGCAACTGGTTCGAGATGCCGAAGAGCGGCCACAGGCTGTTGATGCCGCCTAGCGGGTCGACCACGCCCTGGTAGAGAAAGTAACCCCACGCGCCCACCACCAGCACGCTGGTCAGCACCACCCCCGGATACCAGCCGGTGCGCCCCAGCGGTTTCCAGATGTGGCCCAGCAGGTCCTGCAGCATAAAGCGGCCCACGCGCGTGCCGGCGTCGAGCACCGTCAGGATGAAAAGCGCCTCAAACATGATGGCAAAGTGGTACCAGAAAGCCATCACTTCCGTTCCGCCCAGCACGTTGGAAAAAATGTGCGCCATGCCCACGGCCAGCGACGGCGCGCCGCCCGTACGGTTGAAGAGTGTAATCTCGCCCACCTTTGAAGCCAAATCCGCCATGGCCGCCTGGGTCACCGGAAATCCCCAGCCGGAAATGGTGGCCACGGCTTTGCCGGCGGTCTCGCCCACAACCCCCGCCGGGCTGTTGACGGCAAAATAGACACCCGGCTGAAGCACACCGGCAGCCACAATCGCCATGATGCCCACAAACGATTCCATCAGCATGCTCCCGTAGCCGATCATGCGGGCGTGTGTTTCTTTAGTGATCAGCTTGGGGGTGGTGCCGCTGGAAATCAGCGAGTGAAATCCCGAAATGGCGCCACAGGCAATGGTGATGAAGCAGAAGGGGAAAATCTTGCCGGCAAAGATGGGGCCCGTGCCGTCGGCAAAGCGCGTGATGGCGGGCAGGTGCATCATCGGCCGCGCCGCCAGAATGCCCACCGCCAGCGCCAGAATCGTTCCCAGCTTGACAAAGGTTGATAGATAATCGCGCGGCGCCAGCAGCAGCCACACCGGCAGGATGGAAGCCGCCAGGCCGTAGATGATGATCATCCAGGCCAGCGCTGGTCCGCTGTAATTGAACCAGTGTGACAGCGTGGCCGACTCCGCCACGTAGCGCCCGCCCACCACCGCCGCCATCACCAGCGTGACCCCGATGATGGAAGATTCCAGAACTTTTCCGGGCCGCCAGTAGCGCAGATAGATGCCCATCAGGAAGGCAATGGGGATGGTGGCGGCAATGGTAAAAAGCCCCCAGGGACTGCCCTTCAGCGCATTCACAACCACTAGCGCAATCACGGCGATCAGGATGATCATGATGAGCATCACGCCGAAAAGCGCGGTCCAGCCCGCCGTGGAGCTGATTTCTTCCTTGGCCATCTGGCCCAGCGATTTGCCGTCGCGCCGGATGGAACAGAACAGCGTCACAAAATCCTGCACGGCGCCGCCCAGCACTCCGCCAATCAGGATCCAGAGCGTTCCCGGCAGATAGCCGAACTGCGCGGCCAGAATTGGCCCTACCAGCGGCCCGGGACCGGCAATCGCGGCAAAGTGATGCCCAAACACAACCCACTTGTTGGTGGGCGTAAAGTCGCGGCCGTCGTCTTTGCGCTCGGCCGGCGTGGCGCGCCTGGCATCGAGTTCGAGGACGCGATAGGCAATGAAGCGGCTATAAAAGCGGTAGCCCAGCACAAAGATGCACGCCGCCGCAGCCACCAGCCATACGGCGTTGAGGGGCTCGCCCCGCGAGGTGGCAACGATTCCGAAAGCCAGCGCTCCCAGCCCTGCCACCAGCAGCCAGATAAGCTTCTTGATCGTGCTCATGCGGTTCGTCCTCAAAATCCTGACAAGCAGGTATCGCGTTAGGTTGCGCGTGTTCCCCGGGAGGAAAAGACGCTCGCATTGTAACGTATGGAACCTTGCGAAGCGACCCCATTCTGCATCGCTTGGCAGGTCTCCTACGGACACAGGGGAGAACTGAAATCAAGTCATTGAGCCCGCTCACGCAGCGCTCAATTTTGAGGTCACAGCCGATTCGGCGAAATTGCCGCCGGGCAAATCGATCGCAATCTTCCGGCCTCCGACTTCAACATGAAGAGTCAGAGGCTGGTTTTCGGGGTTGGATGCGCTGATTTTCCACCCGTCCGCAACCTTCCTCGCCAGCAGCAGGCATGAATGGTCAACTGCGACGCGGCCCATGGGAGTTGCCAGGAATCCCGGTCTGCGAAACGCCACCATAACGATCTTGAGTTCGCCATGCCAGACCGCCTGAACGCCCTCCTGGTTGGAAAGAACGTGAATCAGCGGACTTCTGGCGCGGGCCGCCACCTGTTTCACCGATGCTCCCGGAAGAACGCAGTACTGATAGATTCCGGCACGCGGCGCATAGCCGTGATCGATCCAGAGATTAAATACGGGGAGCGTAACGGGTTTGCCGGAGCCGCTCCCGATCTCCCGCCACGTTCCGGTCTGCGGACCATTCGTCAGAGAAATTCGGCAGTCCGGTCCCAGGATGTACCCGACCCCATTGTGGTAAACCCAGGCAATTTTCCCGGCCTCATACGAGTGCGCACCCTCCGCAAGCGGCTGCCGGGATTGGCTTGTGAGAACATCGCCGGCAAGCAGAGTCTGGTTCACGTCCGTCGCAACGCTGTGCTCAGTATCATCTGCAAGGCGGATGCCCGCCCCCAGGCACAGATAACCGTCGTCAAAAAAGAACCACGCTTTCTTTACGCTCAGATTGCCTCGGGCAAGGTCCATGGCCGCCATGCCATATTTGCCGTCCGAGACGCCTCCCGCAAAGGCTGTTGTTCCTCGCGCGTGGATAGGGTTGTCACCACCGATCTCCAGGGTACCCTGGATGGCGGTGGCGCCAGGAAGTTTTGTCCAGTCCCAGACAGGAAAAATGTCCCTGTACTCGTCGCCCGTCAGGTAGAGCAGGTTGACGCCGTCCGAGAGGTGCTGGGACTTCTTCCCTTCGTGATTCACCTCTTCCCCGTTCAGCATCCGATTGGACAACATTTTCACAGACGTGTAAAAACCCTCTCTGCGATGGGCCATAAAATCAGAGCACCAGAACTGCTTGTTGCCGGCAAACACCGGCGCATTTTTCAGTTGCTGCAATCGCGCGGAAAAGGCTCTCAACTCCTTCTGCCGGAGCGTCGGCAATTCCCCCAGCATGGCCACAACCCCGGGGAGGCTTTCACCCGGACTTGCGACGGAATTCCCGCTCACCGTCGAATGGCCTGGCGCCACTACCTTTCCCTTCCGCGTCACCTCCCGCCCCACCGTGCTGTAATCGATGATGTCACCGCGCACCAGCCACTGCTCGCCGTCCAGCAGATAGGAATTCAGGATCGCCATCCTGTCCGCAGGAATTTGGAAACCCGTTCCCCAGGCGAAGGCAACGAAACGCCCAACGTCGATGGCGTAGGCGAGACCATACCCGACGCTATAGAGCTGGGCGCCGTGCTGGTGGAATGAATAGTCCTGCTGAATTCCCTCTTCCGCCGGGCGCACGATCCTGATTTCCTGATACATTAGGTGGTAGGCTTCGGCCACGGTGTCTGGATTTTCTTCCAGACAGCCCCGCACGATCTCAATCGCCACACCCCAGGTCAGGTTGGCTCCCGTCCACGCGCCTTTCCGCCAGTCACTGCGCTTCATGAATTCGACGACTTTTGATAGTTGCTCCGGGGAAAGCTGCGGTTGCATCAGGAAGGCAATCTCGCCTGCCAGCCGGGCCACGCCGATCTGGTTCCACCACCAGTTCGGGTTCTGATAATCATGGAGGGTCCAATACTTCAGTGCGCCAAGAACCTTTGCCTCGAGCGCCTGGTCCGGATGGCCGCCCTGGCGGTCAAGGGCCGCGGCCATGGCCATCACCCGCGTTCGGTTCAGATGCTCGGCGGCGATCCATCTGGACTGCGTCTCGCTCTGGTAATCAACGTCAGACCAGCTCCCGTCGGGCCCGAGTTTTTCGGCATACTGCTCGCCGAGTTCCTTCAGCTTCCGGGATCTGGTTCGGACCCGTGGGCAGCACAGACGCAACATAACGCTCACGAATCAGCGCCATCGCCTGCGGCGATCCATCACCTGTGGATGCCAACACGTACGACGGCACCAGCAAGGCAGCGGAGGCAGCCAGACCGCTCTTCAGCATGTCGCGACGCGAATATCCCACTTTCATTTCTCCTTCATTCCGCAGGAGCTGGAAATCGCGCTCCAACAATCACGGCATCGTTGCGGCGGCCTCCGCGCGGCATTCGCAGGGTCCACTTCACGGCACTCTAGTGCCTGGAAAGCCCGGAGGGCGGCTTCCAGCGCGCCCGCGGCAAAGCCATCGTCGACGCAAGAAAAATAGAAATACAAGAGTCTTCTCTATGAGAGGTGGATTCCCCTTAGGATTCCGTTCCCGGAGACCGTCCGGCGCCCCCGCTGCCGGTGCGAGAGTATCACCGCAGTAACCACCTATCAACGGAAATTCCCAAACGGGGCTGCGCTGCTGCTCTGAATACCCTTTCACAACACCTGGGGTTTATACCACCGATGGCTAGCAGCCAGGGCCGGAGGTGTTCCGCAATTCTGTGCTAAACGAATCAGGAAACCGTCCGACCTGAAAATTGGTATCTCAACGGGCGCCATTAAGCATGGTTGCAAAGAGATGCGCATAATGTGCAAACCTTTGTGGCTGAATGCGCAAACCTCCTCAGCATGGCTCCAGAGATTACCGTAGTCCCTAGGTACTGTGCCCGATCATCCACCGGGGCAATCATTCTAAATATTGCTGGAATCGCCCAATTGAACATTCCCGATGCAGACCTTACTTTGGAAAGGTCAGATGGTGTCAGGGGCAGCTGCAGAGCTGTTCGGCACAGGAAACTAAGCTAAAGGCGATGGCCTGGCGGGAAGATTGCTTCAAACCTTCTGAAGAAACAGCGGGGATGATTTTCAGTCCAGGAAGCGCACCGGCCACAAGCCCATCCGCGGCACTTCAGCAGGGACGGAGAGACCAGACTCTGACCAGGCTTCGTAAGTTCGATGCTGCGAGCCTGACTCTTGTCACGTGAAAACACCAGACCCGGGGGACAAATGTCGTCCGCGCTGGCCCGGAATGCAAAGGAGGAATGCATGAAGAAGTTCTTCACACGATCATGGCACGAGGAAGAAGGAGCGGATTCGGCTGAATACGCTTTGATGTTCATCCTGATATGCGTGGCGGTCATTGCGGTCCTTCAAGTCATGGGAGCCACCCTGAAAGCCAACTATGCAAACGCATCCTCAACTGTGGCCACTGTATCAGGACAAGCACCGGCAGCAACGTCTGGCTCAGCCGGGCAGCCTACTTCGGGTGGCGGGTCCGGTTCGGGCGGCGGCGTTGGCTCGCCTGGTGAACCTGCAACAGGCGGTGGAAGCGGCAACGGCAGAGGGCATTCGAACGCTGGTGGGAACGGCAATGGCCGTGGGAATGGCAATGGCGGTGGGCATTCGAACGCTGGTGGAAACGGCAACGGCGGTGGAAATGGGAACGGCATTGGAAATGGAGGCGCCTCCGGAGGCGGTGGCGGCAATGGCTCAGGCACCAGTGATGGCCATTCCGGCTATGAACATGGTCACCTCGATGGGACCCACTAAACGTAACAGCGCAAAGGATCTCCTCCGTAGGCGGGACCAGCTTTGGGGGCTCCGCTCGGCAGCCGGATACGGTTGGCGGGGCCAGGTCCTACACCGGCATCTGCCTGCAGGATGCTGACAAAGCAGCTTAAAGACGCAGGCTGGTTCGCAAGATTTCAGCAACGCGCAAAGCGGCGGCAGCAGGAAAGTTCTCGCGAACAGGAGGTTTCAAAGCACCTATTTCTTGTGATAAAGGACGCGCAAAATGGACCTTTACGGCAGAAAGGTATTCGATATCCTGGAAAAACCCCTGAGCCTGGCCACGAAATTCATTTTCAGCCTGGGTGAAGGGAAGTTCCTCGAGTCGCGCGGCGGGTCCCAGGGCGCCAACTACAAACCGTCTCCCTCAACCCATTCTCCGATAACTTCAAATCCCCTGGTTCCCGCATGTATTTTGCTGCTTATCGGGTACCTCCTCATAACATTATCCCCCATCCGGGTCTGGCTGACTGAGACGGATGATCTCCCCACCCTGGCCAGTATCTTTTCATTTTCGCGCAAGGAAAAACCAACTTCCCTGCCCAGGGGGGGTGAAGACGTCAGCGTTTGGGCGAAAAAGCAATCCGGCTATTATTACTGCCAGGGCGGCACTCTGTTCGGCGACAAGCCGGGGGAAATGATGACGCAGGCCAATGCGCTGACGTCGGGCTACCGTCCCGTCGACTCCAGCTACTGTGCAAACAGCCAGGCGGTTATTGCCTCCGCGAACGCCGGAGAATCGTCCGTTCCGGTTGCAGAAAACCAGCCGGGAACCCCGGTACCGAGCAAGGACGTGAGGGTCTGGGGGTTAAAGCAGCTTGGTTTTTATTACTGCCGGGGCGATGCCCTGTTCGGCGTGAATCCCGGGCGATTGATGACGCAAGCCGACGCTCTGGCCAACGGGCTGCAGCCTTCCTACCATTCCTGCTCCGGCAGCAAGGCGAACCTGGCGTCCACGGGCAATTTATCCTCCGGGACTGAACAGGCATCCGGCCCCGCAAATGCCTCTCCAGATTCCACGGACCCGTCAACTCTCATTTCAGGGCAAGCGGCGAAAACATCGCAGGCGGGCGCCCGCGTCACAGTGTGGGTCAAAAAGCAGTTTGGCTTTTATTACTGCCGCACTGATGTCCTGTTCGGCACCAGGCCGGGACAGCTGATGTCGCAGGCTAACGCTCTCACGGCAGGCTATCAGCCTTCTGACGGCCGATGTTCCAACAGCAAACAGCCCCAGGCCACTGCCGAAAGATTGTCGCCACGCGTGTTCCCAGGCAAAAACTAGCCTCGGAACCAAAGCGAACCTCTCATTAGTATGGGCCGCCCGTAGCCCCGCGGCGTCCGCTTGAGTTCCTTCCTTCCATCATCTTCGCCAGGGTTTCGCCTTTCAACCGTTGAATTTCACCTTTTCTCTTCAGCCTACCTCCACCGCGCGCCTGCTGAAATACTAAGTAATTCCTTAGTTAACTGTAACTTAACCGTAAAGCTAGCACTATTGCCCACTCTGTAGCCGATGGTTGTAGCACTAATGGCCGATTGCCGGGAAGGTTATTTCAAGGTTCAATTTACACCCGGGGGACAAAACCATGGTCGGAACAAACGGTGCGTTAGCCATTATTCCAAGCGATTCTTTCCGCTGGCGACCCCGTGTCCAGTTCATCGAATCCTTCCGAACGCGCGCCTCAGCGATTGATTATGCCTTCCAGTACGGATACAACCTGATCGTGGAGCGAAACGAGGGCAGTTTCGCGTTGTTCGACGTGATGTTGGACCCGGACAGTTCATGCACGGCCGACCTCAACCTCGAATTACTCAAAACAGAAGAAGTTCTGGTAGAACCTTACATCGGGGGCTGGACCGCCCTGACGATCAGGACGGCCTGGGAGTTCGTCAGGCGATTTGCAGCCGCCGTTCGAAGCCTCTGCGTCACGGAAATCGTCCCGCGTCTTCGCCAGGCCTTCAGCAGGCGCCGCCGGGCGGCTTTTGAGCGCGCCATGCGACACGCGCGGAGGAGAAACACCTGGCCCTCCAGCTTTGGCGTCCACCGCTCTTCCTGGCGCTCATCCATTTCCGACATCTGCAGAACAATCGTCTATTCTCTTTCCGCCGGCCGCATACACGCCAGGCGGATGGCCGACCGTGCCGCCGCCTTCTACCACTGGGAAATCGTTCCCTTCTGCCGCTCCACCGCCAGCCACTGCTGGTGGTCGAACCCTGCAGTTGCTTTGCGCCGCGGATGGCACAGACACTCGCAGGGGAGCGTCTCTGACATCGCCAGACGCCTTGCCGCGGAGGCCTCGGTCCTGTACGCCCGGGAAGTCACCCCACGGCTGCGCTACGCACTTAGCCGGCGCTGCCAGGCCGATATTCACTCCGCCTGCCGCCGCGCCCGGAGCATCGCGATTTTGAAGACCCTCCGTCTGGCCGAACAGTTTGCCACCGCCGTTGGGACCTTCCACGTCCGGCAGGTAGCGCCGCGCCTGCGCCAGGCCGCCGCCCGCTACCAGCAGGCGGATATCGAAGGCACACTTCGGCGCAGCATCGAGGCGGTTGCGCCACCACGCCATTCCAACGCCTCTCAGCTTCACTGATTGTTCGACCCCATCGCAGTGATATGGGGAGGGTGTGGCATGCCGTCAGATGCCGGCGTGCCACGCATGCCCGTATTCCGGGGACGCCACAAAAGCCATTCCAGTGTTGCCCGTGTTGCCCGTCACTTCAATAGCCTGCCTTTGGCGCCGCTTCTGGCTGGCTCGAACGCCGTTCGCAGGCGCTGGCTGATGGTTGTAGTACCAATGGCCGATTGCCAGATAAAACAGTTACTGTTTCACTAGTTATGGGGAGGACATTATGGGAAAGTCAAACAATACCTTAGCACTTGTTACCAGTTCTGAATTCAAATGGACAGCCGAGATTCAGTACATGGAAACCCTCACAAACCGCGATGAAGCCATCAGATATGCCGGCCGGCACGGCTGCAATCTGATCGTCAAATACGAAAAGAGGAATGGCCCGCAGTTCGACGTCATGATCGACCCGGAATCGCGCTGGACGTCCGAAGCCGGGTCCGGGCAATCCGCAAAGGGCCCCGCTGTGGAGAAAGCCAAATCCGGCGGGCAGAGGAAACGCGGCCTCATGGGCATGTTCGGGTTCGCCAAGCGGATGGATGATGCCGCAGCCCCCGCTTCGCGGCACTAAGACGCCGCACCCTCCGCCCTTCGCCAGCCGGTGGCCCCCGAGTGGGGCGCCTTTCCGGTTGTGAGACCCGCGGCTTTTCCGTGGCGGTTCCACCCCGCCCCACGGCTGAAGCGAAGTTGATTCTGAACGATTCATCTTTCCCTTCAAGTTTGGGTGCAGCAAAAATCGCCCCGAGCAGCACGGATCTCCTGTTGTGAGGTTCGCGTTTTTTTGAGCGGCTGTTCCCCAGGTCTGTCGAGTCCAGGAATCGGCCCCACTGCCGGCTCATCTCTCAGCGCCCCTCAGCTATCCGCCTTCAGCGCGCGGCCTTCCGCTTTTTGCCATCTTTGTTCCTTGAAACCGCCCCCTGCGACCCTCCATTATGTTATGGTGGTGCGTCGGCGCGAGCTTTGCCGTCCGGCCAATTCATCTTCCCGGGACCAGGTCACCATGCCCAAATCAGCAAAACGGC
Source organism: uncultured Acidobacteriota bacterium (assembly GCA_963783155.1). Lineage (GTDB taxonomy): Bacteria > Acidobacteriota > Terriglobia > UBA7540 > UBA7540 > SCRD01. Next base: position 300,602 of record CAWANC010000007.1, read on the forward strand.
TTTCCGCCGGCGCTTCCGGCAGATCCATCTTGATGATGTCGGTGTGTGTTTTCCTTCTGGCCGCCGCTGCGCAGGCGCAGAAACCGCCCGACACCATTTATTACAACGGCGTCATCGTCACCCTGTGGACAGGCCATCCGGTGGCGGAGGCCGCGGCTATTGGCGGGGACCGATTCACCAGCGTCGGCTCCAATCAGGCCGTACTGCGCACGGCGGGTCCCGCCACGGTCAAGGTGGATTTGCACGGGCGATGCGTGCTGCCCGGCCTCATTGACAGCCACTGCCATCCCATTGAAGCAGCGCTTGGCGAGCGCCACAGCCAGGTGCCGCCGCTGCACTCGATTGCGGATATTCAGGCCTACATCCGGCGTCGGGACGCTATGCTGCCAACCCGGGAGATCATCCTGGTCCCGCACGTTTTTGTAACCCGCCTTAAGGAACGCCGTTACCCCACCCGCGCGGAGCTGGATGCAGCCGCGGCAGACCGGCCGGTGATTGTGGACAACGGCTACGCTTCAGTGCTGAATTCAGCGGCGCTCAAAGAACTTGGCATCTCCGCCGGCACCTCCCAGCCCGCGGACGGGAAAATCATCAAGGACGCGCAAGGCAGGCCTACCGGACTCGTTCTGGGCGCTCCAGGGCTTCTGGCGCCGCTCCGGGCTGCGCCGCCCGCCACTCTCCAGGACCGTCTCTGGGGGCTTCGAACCATGCTGCAGCACTACAACAGGGTGGGCATCACCAGCATCATTGACCGTGCCGAGGGGCCGGCCGGTTTTCGCGCCTACCAGGTCCTCCATCGCCAGTCAAAGCTCACCGCCCGCTGTTATGTGACTTACGTCATCGGCGCGCAGGGCACGCCGGCACAGGTGCGCGACTCGATCCTGCAGATTCCCTTTGTGACCGGATGGGGAGACAACTGGTATCGCGTCGGGACGTTGAAGACCTTCGCAGACGGTGGCATCTGCATGGGAACCGCCTATTTGAGAAAGCCTTACGGCCCCAACACAGGACTTTATGGTTACCACGATCCGAACTATCGCGGGGTGCTTCGCGTCCCGGAAGCGAACCTCGTGGCCATGGCGAAGACGGCGGACGAACTCGGCTGGCAGATGACCGCGCACACCACGGGCGGCGGCGCAACCGATCTTCTTCTTCAGGCCTATCAGGCGGCCAACCGCGAGAAGCCCATCCGTGATCTCCGCTTCACGGTGACGCACGGAAACTTCCCCGACCCTCGCGCCATCCAGATGGCCCGGGATATGGGGGTCGCGTTCGATTGCCAGCCGGCGTGGCTCTACCTTGACGGACCGGCCATCAAAAATGTTTTTGGCCCCGCCCGCATGGCAAACTTTATTCCCCTGGCCTCGCTCTTCCGCGCCGGAGTCGTGGTGGCGGGCGGTTCCGACCATATGATCGGGTTTGACCCCAACACCTCAACCAATCCTTACAATCCCTTCCTCGGCATGTGGATCGCCATCACGCGCAAGACGGTGGATGGAACCGTGATCAACCCCGCCCAGCGCCTCAGCCGCCGGCAGGCGCTCCGGATGTACACTCTGAACGGCGCATGGCTCTCTTTTGAGGAGAACAAGAAGGGCTCCATCGAACCCGGCAAGCTGGCCGATATGGTTGTCATCAACAGGAATTATCTTTCCTGCCCGGTGGATGAGATCAAGGGGATCCAGGCCCTTCGCACTATCGTCGGCGGCAAAGTTGTCTTCGACCGCCTGCGCTGACCGCTGCCCGCAGGCCTATGGCCACTGCGGCCGAATCCTGGTCAAAAAGAATATCTTTTTACGCTCCCGGCACACCTTCAACCGGCCAGCCGAGACTCCCCGGCCCGCGGCTCCACATAGGACTCACAGCCCCACCAACCGATGGTGGTAGTACCAAAGTCCAATTGTTCGTACCGGTAATTACTGGTTCAATAGTTCTCGGGAGGGAAACATGGGTAACTCAAACAGCACTATCAAAATTCTGCAAAGTTCGCATTTTAAGTGGCCTTTTCAGGTTCAGTACATTGAAAGCCTGGAGACCCGGGAAGAAGCCGTCCAGTATGCCGGCCGGCACGGCTGCAACCTCATCGTGCAGTACAGCAGGCGGACGGGCCCGCAGTTTGACGTGCTGCAGGATCCTGAACAGGTTTGCACGTCCATAGCTGAAGCCGAGGTCATTGAAATAACACAGGAGCAATTGATGCAGGCCCAATCCGCCGGACGGAGCCGATCCGCACTCGCAGGTTTCGCCGATCTCATCAAGCGCTTTTCAGCTTCGACCAGGCGCCCGCCGTCAAATGGTGGCACGTCTCTTCCGCAAGCCAGCTAGCCCGTTGTGCGGACCTGCACATTTCCCGGCCAGCCGTTGTTCACTTGCGGAGATTGAAGCCCTCAGCATTCATCGGGCAGATTCTCTCCTGCTCATGGGGAGAGAATCTGCCGCCAACCTCAACGACCTGCTTCCAAATTCCTTAGTATCGCGTCTTGGGCTGCCAGGCTGAAGACAGGCTGTTGGCGCTGAAGCCCGGTGAGATTTCGCCCTGGGTGGCGTAGCGGTAGAGTGCAGCGAGGAAGATGCCGTGCGTCGATGCACTGACGATGGCAAGAAAGATAAAGTAGATGACCATGACGCAGGCGCCGATGGTGACTCCTATGCCTCCGGCAATCGTCCCGCCCAGGAAGGGCAGCGCAATTCCCGGCAACGCCAGGAGGGTGAATATGAGCCCGAAGCTGAAGGTTCCCACCACCTGCTCGCCCCAGTTTTTGCGGAACAGTTCCGCCGAGCGATGGAGCGCCTCCACAGGTCCAACGTTTTCAAAGGCCAGTACGGGAATCACAAAGAAGGTTGCCAGCGTCCAGGCCAGGCCCACCAGGCCCGCCACCAGGCGCCCGATCAGGCTGAAGCGCTCTTCGATCATCCGAAGGATCACGCCCACTGTGGCCGCCACCAGCGCCCACTGGAAGATAACTCCCAGGCGGTTCCAAGCGGCGCGCAGGCCGTCGCGCACGGTGGGATCACCGCCCTCCAGGCGAATGGAGGCCGCGCTCACCAGCGCTGTGTTGAAAAAGATGATGACCAAATAGTTGGCCAGATAAAACACGAACATGGCGCCGACCACGAGGTTGTTGCTGGGATGCCAGCCTCCATGCTGGGCAATGGCGGCCTTGATTTCGGGGTAATAGAAAAACCCGCTCCCTGCCAGCAGCGAGGCCGTGACGGCAAGACAGGAAATAGCCGAGAGCACCGGCAGCAGCATCAACTCCTCGTCTTCGCGCAAAACCGCAAAACTTTGCTTCACCAGATCCCAGGTGTTGCTGATCTTACCCATCGTCCTCTCTCCTTTTCAAACGTTGCGTGGCATAACGAACCTTCGGGATTGAGGCCCGTAATTCTTCCTTGATTTCGGCGGCTGGCGCCGTTGCCGGCATTATAGCGCCTGCCATCCCGCAAAGCGAGGGCAGGCCCAAAGTGCCTTCCATCATAGCATTCTTGCGGTGGTTCACCCTGCCGGTCAAAACCAGAGTGGGAAAAGTCGCCTGATTTCCTCCCAATCGGGGTCTTACGGGTTTTTCCACCTCTTTTTCAGGGTTTTTCCGTGCCTGTTTGAGGATACTTCATGGATTGACCTGAAGTCGTGATGGCTCCACACTTGCCATATCAGTTTTTCGGAACGCGACCAAGGAACGGTATCAGGAGGGGTGAATCGTGGCGACATCTCACATGCCGTATCAGACGCCAGATCTTTTTGGGGCGCCCGGCGGCTTGACCAATTCGCACATCAGGAAGCAAATTCATCGGCTTCGACTTTCAAAGGGGTGGACAAAACACGAACTGGAGGAGGCCGCGCAGATGGCCCCCGACACGCTGGAGGATTTTGAGGCTGGAATCCGCTGCATCAATGTGGACACCCTGCGGAAGCTCATCGAAGCCCTGGAGTCTGACATCACCGAGGTGTGGCCGTCCGCCGCAGGCGCAGACAAAGTGCGAAACACCCTTCTGGCCGGGCAGGCAGACGAAACGCTCCATTTATCCCGGCTGACCGAGATCCACTCTCTCACCGGCGCGGAAGCATCCTGCATGATCCTGGGCAGCAACCGGCCCGATCACACCGGGACCTCCGCCGAAGAGGCGTCAGCGCCCGATCTTCAAGCCCTTTCCTCGATCAATCTGGATCCCTACGAGAGCAAGTTGCTGTGCCGCAAGCTCCAGATGTGGAATCTCGTGTCTCCATGGACCGTCTATCTTTGCAAAGAGGACGGTCGCAGCTTGTATCTCTGCCTGAAAAACGCCCGCGTGGAGTTCTGGGCTGAGGGCTTTATTGAACGCTGCCTTTCCAACTGGCTCGCTTCCACTCCGCTTTGAGCGGGCGGCGCCGGCTGGGTTTCCAACTCCGCGTCCTTTCGCCGCGCGGCCCGTGCGGCAAGGCGTGCCCTGCGTGGCGAATCATAAACCGCGGCCCTGCGGCGCATCTGCCGGAAGTTCCGTCGGCTGGATTTTTGCGACTCTCCGTCTGCTGATTCTTCGGCCGCAGCCACCGCCTCTGCGATAAGAGCATTCACCTTGCAGACTCCCGCCCTCCGCTTTCCGGCGCCCCGTCAGGGGGCATAATCAATTTCCGGGCAAGCCAGGGTTATCTGCTAGCATCAAAGTATTGCAGACCCATCAGGCTGCGGAACCTATGCGCCGCCCGCAGGTCAATGGGAGAGCCGATGGAAAATGAAAATCAACCTGTCCTCGTCAGCACGAATCAGGAGCTTGGGCCGGCCAGGCGTCTCTCCCGGGTGAGATCCGCCATGGCTTTTGCAGTTGCTGCTGTATCGGATTTCCTGTCCATCTGGGCTGAGATAGCTATGCCGGTTCAGTGGCTGCTTGACCTGTCAACCGCAGGAGCTCTGTTCGTGATTCTGGGCCGAAAGTGGGCGCTTTTGCCGGGACTGGTGGCCGAAGCGATTCCGGGAGTGGCCGTGTTCCCCGTGTGGGTCCTCGTCGTGATGTCGATCATCGTTCACGACGAAATCAAAGTGCGCAGAAGCGGGTAGTGTCCACCTTCATGCTGAAGGAAGGTGGCAGCTCGAACCTCCGCGCTTGAGGTCCTTCTCTTCCTCGGGGGTAAAACCCTATCTGAATAGGCCGCGCCTGGAAATCAGGCCATGAGCCAGGTGTGCACGGAATTCCAGGCCTAATTTCAAGGAAGGCTGGCTGTGCTGGGATGCGGACGCTGTGAGCAAATCAGACAACTTGCCGCCGGAGGGCCTTACGCTTGGAACGGCCACCATTTCTCCTCTGTCCACTACAAGGTCAAAACTGATAGCCAGCCTGGGAGTCGAGCCGGGTTCAAACAGCACATCATAACGGCTCCCGGATTCGCAGGCTATCACCATCCGGCAGCCGTTTGTTTCGGCGTACTCGATTGCGTCTTGCCGCTTGGGGAAGGACTTCCTGAACTGAACCCCATTGGGCTTGCGGTAAAAATCTTCTGGAACAACGGCTACAGCTATACCCGGTGACATTTCTCCCCTCCCAAGATTCAATCTCTCGGCCAGCGTCACGGCCGTCGAAAACGGGAAGCCAGGTTAATGCTTTCCTGAGCGTGTGCGATGCACGCTCGTTATTCTTTTTGTATCTGCCACAGACGCTGGCATTATAGCTTTTTCCGTCAAGTGATGCGAGAGGTATATCCTTCGAATATGCGATTTTTATGTCCGCGATTTTCCCTATGCCGCCTCGGAAAAAAGCGAGCAGCCGGAGCAGCCGGAGCGTTTTGTGGCATTTGCGAGAATTCCCAGCCTGCCTCCCGGCTGCGGCTCCTGCGCCCCCAGTCAGGAGGAAATCAGGGCGGCCTGGAACATGGCCCGGGCGTATGCCACGTTGTACACATAGCCAACGTACCCGCCGCCGCCGGGGTAGTACGGGGCCCGCGCCTTTAATTCTCGATCGACATCCAGCTGCCGGGGATGCTCCGGGAAAATCAGCCGCGGGTACTTCTGCCGTACCAGTTCCTTCATCACGGCGAACATGTTGTTCTGTCCGTTGTCCGGGAACACCTCGGAATACTTCTTGTGCGGCGCTTGCACGCGAACGTTCCTGAAGTGCACGTGGTTGATGCGGTCCCGGCTGCCAAAGTAGCGGCAGACCTCCACCGGGTCCTGTCCCAGTTCCCGCGTCACTCCGCAATCAAAGGTGATGCCGTTCGCCTTGCTGGGGACAATCTCGATCAGGTGCTTCCAGCCCGCCAGGGTTCCCATGATCTGCTGCGATCCCCGGCTCAGCGGCGCCGGAGGGTCGTTGGGATGCAACGCCAGCCGCACATTCGATTCCTCAGCCACCGGGATGACGGCCTTCAGGAAGTAGGTGATGTTTTTCCATATTTCTGAGAGGGTGTGGGCGCCTTCAGCCGGCAGCGGAGGCAGGTCCTTCACCCGGTCGTAATCAAACGCCGTCAGCCCCGCGCCACCTCTCCCGGTTTTCCGGTAATACCCCTCCACCAGGCGGTGCGCGTAAAAGTTGTATTCGATAACGGGCAGCCCTGCCCGGCCGGCCGCGCGGATGGATTTCTGAACGTTCTCGATTTCCTCGTCCCGCCCCGGCCTGCCGTAGATGGTTTTGGGGAAGCCTCCGATCATCATGTTGCCCACCGTCAGGCCTCCCTGCCTGAAACGGGCCAGGATGGACCCGATCTGGCTCTCCGTCCAGGGAATCTGCGGCCCGCCCATGAGGACGTGATCGATACCGATTTGCTTGTACCGGAGCATGGCCGTCGCGCCGGCCTGCGAGTCGATCCCCAGACTCAGCTTCGGCGTGCCGGGACCTTCAGGACACCAGCCCGCCACAGTCGGGGTCTCGTTGTCATTGCCCGGCAGCATTCCCGCCGCAATCCCGGAAGGCGCAAGAGCCGCCGCCCCGATGGACTGCATCAATTTTCTTCGTGAGATCGTTGGACCCATATAAAACTCCTCCTCTCCACTCTCACCCCGGCGGCCGCCGCCTGATCGCCGGCCGCGCAGAGCCATGCTCTTTCCGCACAACTCTGCGCTCCGGGCTCCCTGCTACTGCGTAATGCCGGCAACCTTCTGTTCCAGTGCTCCGTGAATCAGTTTGATTTGCCAGTCGCCGTCCGCCGCTTTCCGGGCCACGATGCTGGCCGTCCCTATCAAGGTTTTCGGCTCGCCCCGGAATTGTTCGGTGAGGGTGTAGTTAAACGAAACCCATCCTGCATCGCCCCACATCTGGCCATGAGTCGCCGAAATGGTGATGTGCCTGGGAGATGTGCCCGCTGTTAATTTGTGGACCCACGCCCGCGCCGGCGGAGCGTGCCCGTCTTCGTCAAGGTACACCGCATCCGGCGCCAGCATCTTTTCAAGCGCGGCTGCGTCCTGTTTATTGATGGCATCGGAAAGCTCATTTGCAATTTGGAGCATGGGGCCTGTGGCAGGTGGAGTTTGCATGCGATGCATCTGCCCGTGTCTTGCCGGCTGCTGAGCCATGAGCATCGAACAGGTCATCGCTAATACCAACATCATGAAAGCAACAGATAATTTCTTCATAGCTCTCCTTCCGTCTCACTGAGTTTATTGAACAATAAAATTCCGCCGGATTCTCCCCGGCTGGAGCCGAAGCGTTCTTGGTCCCCGCGATCTTCCAGGACGCGCACCCTGAACGCTGTTTGCGTTGTTTGCAATGCCCTCATCATCGCGCGGTTGAAACCACAAAAATACCGCAACAATTACAAAATACCAATCACGAAGTTTAGGAGTGGCGCGGGTGGCGCACTTATTGATGTTTCGGCGATGTGTGCGCTTTCCAGAGTTCTGACCCCAACACAGCCTGAGAATTATCAATTACCCATTGCGAAGCAGCGAAAAGGGAAATGATGGGCCATGGGTTGTTGGTTATGAGTGGGGAGTTCCGAGTTTTGGCCGCGAGGCAGGACCAAAAATGTGCTACAACTTGATAACGACCGCCGCTGCTGGCGGGGGTCCACAACAAACAGCAAGGCGAGGCCGTTCCGAACCATCTGGTCACCGTCATGTTTCTGTTATTCGCCTGTCTGCTTCCAGCGGCGACGGAACCTTCAGAACTGATCCAACGGCCAGTGACTTCCAGGAACGAATAAAGGGCCGGAAAAAGGGAGGAACCAGTGAGTGATTCCAAGTCGGCATGGAGCCGGCGTTCATTTCTATCGACTCTTGCCGCCACCAGCGGGGGGGCGCTTTTGCCAGGGGAACTGTCTTTCGCAAAAGAATCCAATTCGTCAATCAACGGCAAACCGGTTGTACCCATCAAAAGCGGGCTGGGTTCCACCGGCGACGTCTGGGCCGAGCTCGGCGTCACGCCCCTGGTCAACATCAACGGCACGCTGACCGTGATTGGCGGGTCGGTCATACCTGCGGAGGCCATGGAGCTCTATCGACTGGGCAATGAGCACTGCGTCAGCATCAACGACCTGGAAGTGGCCGCCGGCAAATGGATCGCCAGGCTGTGCCATTGGCCCGACGGTTACACCGGCCTGGTCACCTGCGGGGCGGCGGCCGGGATTCTGGTGGCCTACGCCGGCATGATGACGGAAGACCTGGCGCCGCGCATCAAGGCGTGCCCCGACGTCACCGGGTTTCCCAAAACCGAGGTGATCATTCAGAAAGCCCATCGCAATCCCTTCGATCACCAGATCCGCCAGACGGGCGCGAGACTGGTTGAAGTGGAGACGAAAGAGGAGATGATCAACGCGATCAATCCCAAAACACTGGCCATCCACTTCCTGCACATCAATGAAGACCGCGGAAAAGTTTCCGGCAAGGAGATCCTGGAAATTGCCCGGGCGCACGGCGTTTACGCCTTCAATGACGCGGCCGCCGACGTGCCGCCGATTGAACGGCTGTGGACCCTGCCGCAGGAAGGCTGGGACTTTGTGGTTTTCAGCGGCGGCAAGGATATCAAGGGCCCGCAGGCCACCGGCCTGCTGATCGGCAAGGAACAGTTGTGCCACTATGCCCAGATGAACATGAGCCCGAACGAGGACACCATCGGACGTCCCTGCAAGGTGGGCAAAGAGGAGATCTTCGCCTTCCTGAAGGCCCTGGAACTTTTCGTCCATCAGGACTACGCCAAGTCAGTCGCCGGCTTCGACCATGACGCCCAGCTCATCACCAGGGCGCTCAGCAAGTTTGGAGTCACCGAGCTCCCGCGGCGCTATGACCCCAACGGCCTTGGCAATGTGACCCCTTACTACAGCTGGCGGATTGATCCGGACAAGGTCAAGCTCACCGGACGTGAGGTGATGGATCAACTGGCCGCCACCCGCCCGCTCGCTATCGGCGCCAAGTTTAGCGGCGCCAGCGGCATGGAAGGACGCTGGCCTGAAGGCGACACCGAACACAATGTTCAGGAAGGCAACCTCATGTGGAATCCCGAAACTCATTCCATTACGCCGGCACCTACCGCCTGGAACAATGGTGAACAACCTCCCAATGGAGGGCAGCACGGCCGGCATAACAGAGACTCGCAGGTTTTCGGCTTTGCCATGTGGCAGCTCAAGGAAGGCGAGGCTGAACTCATCACCAAACGGCTGGTTGAAATTTTCAGCCAGGCCCCCAAAGCATAGCGACTGGCAGCGCGGGCGGAGGCGGTCCGCCCGCTTGGGACTGACAAAAATCCCCGTAAACTTTTTCAGCGCAGGAGCAGGCAATGGACACGGTTCAACCGATCGCTCATGGGGCCGTTCACGAATGCAAGCTTGAAGAATTCAAGGCGCGCGCGGCCGAATGCAGGCGTGCAATCGTCCTGTGGGGGCTGGAGCCCTCGTCCGGCATGGGCGTAGCGCCGGCTTTTGGCCCGGCATTCTCTGACCGCCACGTGCCGGCCTGAAGGTCGGCACTACAAAAGCATGGCAATCAACAGACGCAAGGCGATGGAGCTGATTGCGCTCGGAGCGTTGAGCGGCGGAACCGCCGGGTTCGCAGCCGTTGCGGACCCAAAGGCGGGAGCATCTGGCGACGTCCGGACTCCTGTCACTCTGGAAACCCCCTTCTGGGCCTTTCGAATCTTGCAGGCCACAGGACGATACGAACTGCTGGACCAGCAAACGGGCGTGACGTGGCGCTCCAACCCGTTTCGCCAGCGCTTCGGCGAAGTTGCGCTGCGTGTTAACGGCCAGGACAGCCCTGCTGACTTGAGCTCCTGCGAAGCGCGTCGAGTAAAGCATGGCCTCAAGATCATTTTCCGGCCGCGCCCCGGGCAAGGCGAAGGGGCGGCTGAAGGCCAGACGGATCTGGAATTAACCGTGATGGTGGAGCCTGTCAGGGATGGGAAGGGTCTGCAGTTGAGTTACCGGGCGTCCCATCCCTCCCTGGTGGAGAGCGTATGGCTGCTGGACGATGCCTTCTGGACCACCGACACCGAAGAGGGTTCCATCGCCGTCCCCGCCCGGATGGGCCTTTTGATTCCCGCGACCAGCCGGCGGAAGTTCAGCACGGACTTTGATACCTACGCTTACGAAGGATGCCACATGGGATGGGTGGGGGCCGCAAAGAACGGCGCCACGGCGATGATCACCTGGGAAGACCCTTATACCACAGCCAGGGTGAAGAGCCAGTTGCCGGAATCTGAAGAACTCGCCGGAAGACAGGTGCTCTCACTTTCCCTTCGATTGCAGAAATCCGCGCGCTCGCTTCAGGTGCTGTTCCCCGGCAAAGGCGATTATATGGCCATCGCCAAGGCCTATCGGCCGCTTGCCGCCGAACGCGGAATGCTGGTGCCGTGGTCGCAAAAAACAGCCGCGGTCCCCGAACGCAGGAAGCTGTTTGGTGCCATCAATTTCAAGTTGTGGGCCTGCCTTGACCGGCGGATGAATGCGGCCAGCACCGAACAGAAGTTTCTGGAGGTGGACTGGACCTTCGACGAAGCGGCTCAGGTTGCGGAGCATCTGAAAAATGATTTGAAACTGGACCGGGTCCTTTACATCCTGGGAGGATGGACACATCGCGGTTACGACAATGAGCACCCCGACATCATGCCGCCTGCGCCGGAGTGTGGTGGCGCGGCAGGGCTGGCCGATTGTTCCCGCCGCGTCCAGAAGCTGGGATACGTTTTTGGCCTTCATGACAACTACCAGGACATCTACCGTGATTCTCCTTCCTGGAGCGAAAGCCTCGTCATGAAGCATCGCGATGGTACTTTGGCGAAAGGCGGGGTCTGGTGGGGCGGCCAGGCTTACCTCGTCTGTTCCCATGAATCCATCAAGCTGGCGCAGCGGCCGCAAAATCTTCCGGCAGTCAAACAACTGACCCAGGCCAATTCCTACTTTATTGACACCACCTTCGCGGCGGGGCTTTTCGAATGCTACGATCCCCATCATCCCCTGCAGAAGCCGGATGATATGCGGTGCAAGCAGGAGCTGTGCGACTACGGCCGCGGCGTCTTCGGCATCTTCGGCAGCGAAGACGGCCGCGAATGGGCCATCCCGCATGCCGATTTCTTTGAAGGGCTGACGGGGGTGAACGGCAGTTATTTTCACAATAAGAAATTGCTGCCGGAGACGGGCGGAAGCTCCGTCCCATTATTTGAGACCGTCTTTCGAGACAGCATCGCCCTCTACGGAAAATACGGCTACAACATTATGAAGTCGGCTGAGTACGTGCTCTACCACATCAGCATCGGGCGCACGCTCAATTATCACGCCGTCCCCCATCATCTCTATTGGAAAGACTCCAACGCGGAAGCCAAAATGCGCCGCGCGGCAGGAGAGGCTCCTTCAAGTGGTGAGGATGTTTTCACACGCGGTGATAACGGTTGGGCGGAAGGGCTTCACCCCTTCGACCGTTTTGTGAAGAACACCTATGAAATTCTTTCCCCCCTTCATGAGCTCACTGCGGAGGCGCAACTCGCCAGCCATGAGTTTCTCTCGCGGGACCGAAAAGTGCAGCATACGATCTTCCTGGGGAATTCCGGCAAGACTGAAGTCGTGGTGAATGCCGGCACGGACAATTTCCGATGGAGGTCAAAGGCCGGCGGTGAAATTATTCTGCCGCCGAATGGCTTCCTGATCGAGTCGCCTGCCTTCGTCGCCTTTCACTCTTTGGCGTGGAACGGCATTTCATATTCCGACGCGGCCACGCCGCTCTTCACCTTGCGCAGCATGGACGGCAAACCCCTCGCGAATTCAGCGAAAGTCCGTGTTTATCATGGCTTCGGTGATGCCAGCCTGAGATTCCGGGGCACCACCCGAACGATCAAAAGAGAAGAACGACTCCCTGCGGGATACGACGGGGGGTGATGAGGTAATTATTTCTCTGCCTTCTGCTTTCTGCCTACTTCCCCGCCCCTTTTTCATCCTTCACACTTCATCCTTCTCACTTTTCCGTTCTGCCTGCTGCCGCCTATTGCTTTGACGCGGCAGCCAGGAGTTTGGACTCAATCTTCCGAAAAGCAGCCGGGTCGCGAACGTAATCCGTGAACGATGAGATGGCGCTCGACCCCAGGCTTTTGGCTTCAGCGGGGTTCGACGCCTGCAGTTGATGTCAGCAGCTCGTAGTCTTCAATTCCGGCCAGGAAGGTTTCCATGCGAATGGAGCTGTCAAACGTCATGTCCTTGCGGTTGGGATAATAGATAAACGCGTCGCCGGAAGGCAGAAGCTCGGTGTTGTTGTCAATCACGGGCTGGGTGTCAAGCATGGGCTCGGGAGTCCAATAATTTCCTCCCCAGTGCAGGAACCCCGTGAAGTTGTAGCGAAAGTCGAGCCAGGGCAGCAACCGCGACTTGATCAGCGGAAAGTCCATCAGGCGGTTGATGTACTTCCCCTGCGGGTAGAGGCAGGTGTAATACCAGACGGGATGTCCGCTCTGCATCCTCTGTTCCAGCAGGTCGACGGCATTGTCAAACTTGCCCAGTTGCGGAACCCAGATGTCGCAATCGCTCCGGACGATATCCGGAATCTGCTGGGCGTCGATGGCGTCAATGGTCTGCACACCGGGCAGGTATCGCCGGACGAACGTCGCGATCTTGCCATAGTAAGGAATCTCGTCCCCGTGCGCTTCGTCCAGCACGTGTTGCAGGTACATCCCTTTCCAGCCCTTGCTCTCAAGATGTTTATTGAGAGCGGTGAGGAAACCGGCCAGGAAGCGGTGGACCTCGGGCGAATCCGGCGGCAGCGTCTTGGTGACTACCTTGCTCCCCTGGCGTTCAAAAACTTCGCACGCCCAGCGACGCCGTGTAGTAGGGCCGATTCAGCAGATGGCTGCCTTCAATGTATTTCATCGCGCCGGCGGACTTGAAGGTTTCCACCCAGCGGTCAAAATTGCTGAAATCGTATTGCAGCCCTCCGCCCGCCACCTTCGGCTGCACCAATGTCATCAAAGGAGTGATGATGACGTTCTGGCGATGCGCTGCGAACACATGCGCCACATTGTCCACCAGCTTCCACCAGCCGTCAGAGAAGGCCGGCACGCCAAAGAACTGCTGCGATCGCTGGTCGTCAAGTGTGAACCAGTTGGTGACGCTGAGGGTCTCCTTTTCCGGAACGGTCGCTGCCACAACTTCCAGATGGAAGGGCAGGTGCGCCAGGGTCTGCGGACCGGCGCTGATGTCAACGGCGCTCTGGTAATCGCCCGGCGGGGTGTCCGCCGGCACGTGAATCTCAATCCAGATGGAGTGTGTGCGGTTGGCTTCGAGATCGAGCGGAAGCGCCAGCAGAGCGTCAGGGTACCAGCCCGGCGTTGTGCCGATCAGTTCATCGGCGGGCGACTTCGGCGTGTGGGAGCCCACCACCACGTAACCCACCTGGCGAATGCTGGCATTTGAGGGCGCGATGGTGTGGCCGCTGCCGTCTTTCGGCGGCTCAAGTCGTGCAGTGATTGCACTGAACGCATTCGTCGAGCGAAGCGCAACCTGGATGTTGACGTGCTGATTGCGGGCTGCCTCAAATTCAGCCGGAGCCAACTGGCCGGCGCCCACGGCGTCGCCCGGAAAGACCTTGACCAGTGAATCCACGTACCAGGCCTTGAGGCCATGGGAACCCGTTCCCGGGCCGCAGGAAACAGAAGCAGACTGGTTGCAAAGACAAGCAGGAAAGCGACACGTGTTCGCGACATAGTTCAAGACCCTCGCTGAGTGGGATCGAATGCGGCGGAAATAGTAGCAAATGACGGGTCGGAACACAATGACCTGCGTCACCCCGCCGGCGCTGCTGATTTCCGCTGCTCTTTTTCATCCTTCATCCTTCACACTTCGTCCTTCTGCCTTCCGCTTTTTGTTTTCTGCCTACTGCTTTCCGCTTTCTGCATTCTTCCTTCCGCGGCCCGCTGCAGGCTGATGACACGCAAAGGCAATTGGTGTATAAACACAGAAGAGGGGGACGGCCGGTCGTTGGGAACAGGAACGGCCGGGGAAGGAACAGGCTGCATCCCACTTTGTGCCTGTTGCGCTCGCCGTGGGCTATTTTCGTAGAACAAGTCAGACGAAACGATCTGAACGCCAAGGAGGTGTGGCTTGAAAACGAATCTCTTGAAACGGATGGTGGTGGCAGCAGTGCTGAGCACGGTGTGGCTGATGGGAACGGGCGTGAAAGCCAGGGCCCAGGACCGGCAGGAACATCGTCGCGACAAGGAAATGCAAAAGCGCGAAAAGCAGGAGCGCAAAGAGGCCAGGCGCCACGAAAAGATGGAGCGCAAACGCGGCCATTACGGGCGCATCTCCGATGACCGCTACCGCGCGCATTTTGGCCGTGAACACAGGTTCCGTGTCACGCACGTCAGGGAGGTGGAAGGCTACCACCGCTTCGCTTACGGCGGCTATAATTTCGGATACGCTCAGCCGTTGCCGCGCGATTGGAGGCGTGACGACGACGTTTACGTCGAGTACGTCGATGGTGGATATTTCCTCTACAACGCGAGACGTCCCGGCCTTCGCATCTCAATCTCCATCTTTTGACAGGCCAGGCAGCGCGCCTTCGTGAGTGGCGCATAACCACAAAGCAGCGGGAGAGGGGTCTGCTTGTATCCCGGTTCCCGCTGCTCATTTTCATCCTTCACCCTTCAGACTTCTCTCCCCTGGCTCCTGCTCTCCTGATCACTGCCTTCCGCCCACTGGCTACTGTCTTGCCGTTCCCGTCATTCCGAGCCCGCGCCACGGGAGAGGAATCTGCTGGTCTTCCGCCTTCTGCTTTCCGCCTACTTCCTATTTCCTACTTCCCCGTCACTTTTTCATCCTTCACTCTCCAGCCTTCTGACCCCTGGCACCTGCTTTCCGCTTATCGTGGTCTGGTTATCCCTTCGCTTGAATACTGGGGAAAACCTTGGTAAGGTCTTAGGCAAGTCTAAGGCGAAAGGATCTGAGGGAATCTAACTCATGCCTCACATGAAATGGGTCCTTCGCATTTTCTCACTGGGATTTGCATTTTGTTTAGCGGCTGGGCTGTTGAGGGCTCAAGGATTCCAAGCTGCCGGATCAAGTGCGCCAGGGGACCTGACCCAGCAGTTCGAAATGAACAAATTGAATCTACGTGCCGCCCGGTATCACGTGGTTGCGGGCAAGGTGATGACCGTTGACCAGGATATCGTTCGCGGCGCCGAAGTACGTGTAAGCCCCGGGCTGGACGGCGATACCCGCTTTTTCAAGACGGACGCTAATGGTGAGTTCCAGACTGTTTACAATGTGAAGGGCGCGTTTTCCGGCGACTTCAAAGTGTGGCTCACCATTAAGAAGCATGGCTATCAGACGGCTCACGAGCTGATCGATTATGCCGATTTCCCGAAGCCGGTTTTGCTTCCCTTGACCCTCCGGCCGGAAGAACCCGATCCGGATTTGCTTTCCCAGCAAGACCTGCTTTCCGACCTTTTGCCGCGGCTGAGATCGCCGGGGTCTGCGGACGGACTGGCGTCCAAGAGCGAAAAAAAGTACGCCAGGGGAGTCCAGGAATTCATTGAGAAGAAGCGCCCCGACCGCTCCTTGAGTGATTTTACGGATGTCGCCAGGCATAATCCGGAGTGCGCCAGGTGCCTGACCATGCTGGCGCTTGCCGAACTTGACTCCGGAAACTGGGACGACGCGGCGCGCCGGACCGATGCGGCAATCAAACTGACCACCAGGGAGAAGAACCCCATGGGCGGCAGCCTGGAAGCGCTGGTGCTGGCCGGGGTGATGCGAAGCTGGATGCACGCACCCCAAACCGCGATCGGATTCTTTGCCGAAGCGAACCGCCGCCAGCCCGGAAACAGACTCGTTTTGCAGGAACTCGGGCGCGCGTATTTGCAGATGCATGATTATGGTCAGGCCGACGCCTGCCTGAAGAGTTCGGTGGCGGCCGGGGGCGGCCAGGACGCCTACCTGTTGTGGATTCAGGCCTTGCTCGGGGAATACAAGGTTGATGCAGCCAATGCGGAAATAAACCGTTATCTGAATGGCAGACCCGTGAAGAAGATGCCGCTGGAGGTTCGCCAGGTGTGGGCAGAGGTTCAAAACGGCAAGCAGGTGGAGGCTCTTTACGCCAAAACCCACAACGGCAAGATGAAGCAGGCGGCGAGAGAGGCAGCGCCCATTGACTTTCTTCATGACTCCCCCCAGCAGATGCATCTGAAGGGACTGGAGCCCGCGAAAAGCCAGGACGATCTGAAAGAAATTCTGGCCGCCGCGGGAAAGAACGTCGCCGCGCTCTATCACGGTTTCCAGGACTCCATATCGCTGGAGGAGGTTCGCCAGCAACAACTTCGCCACAATGGCAAGGTGTCAAATGAGGCCGTCGAGAAATTCCGTTACCTTTGCCTGATGCCGCATGACCCGCATGTTCCCGGCTTTACCGAGTACCGCAAGAGCGCCAACCCGGCATGGAGAGCGCGGGATGCCCTGAACGGCCGCTACATGCTGACTTCCGGTTTCGTATCGGCGGCACTGGTCATTCACCCGGATTACCAGTCCGGGTCAGAGTTTCGCTACCTGGGCCGCCAGAGGATAGACGGTCACGAAACTTATGTGGTGGCTTTTGCTCAAATTCCCATCAAGGCAAAGTTGGTCGGAAGTTTCACCATCGGCAAACATTCCGCTCCCACCTTCCAACAAGGGCTGGTCTGGATTGACGCGCAAAATTATCAGATCGTCCGTCTGCTGACCGACCTCTTAAAGCCTTTGCCGGAAGTCCGGCTGAGCAAAGAGACAACCCGGATTGATTACCAGGAAGTCTACTTCAAGCAGCTCGCTCAGAGGCTGTGGCTTCCGAAGGATGTGACGGTAACCGTGAATTGGGGTGGCAAAACGCTTCGCAATGATCATCAATATTCGGACTTCAAGCTCTTCAATGTTGGCGCGGACGAAAACATCGCAAAGCGCAAGAACCCGAAGGCCATAGCCGACTCTCACCCCGCCCAGCCGTAGCCCCGGCTCCCCATCCCTGCTTTCCGCCTTCTGCTTTCTGCCTTCTGTCTTCCCGTCCCGTCATTCCGAGCCCGAGTTTTGTAGCGGCGGCCTTCAGGCCGGCATCTTGAAGGAAAAATGCCAGGCTAAAGCCCGGCGCTATCAAGGGAAGGGCCAGAAAGCCGGATACATTCCAAACAACGAAACATATGCGCCGACCACGTTTATCGACGGGTGGCCACGCGGTATAGGGCCCACCCGACACCGATCGATACGAGGAGAAGTGCCCAGCCATCACCCACGAAGGCAAACAGCGCCGTCAAAATAGGAAAGGTGACATAGGAAATGATTCCCACCGGATGGACATCCGTCGCGAACAGATACCCCGTAAAGAGAAAAGCAAAAAGCACGATGGCAAGCAACGACGTCACCGCCCCAACAAGACCGGCACGCGACGCCGTGGAAGTCCGCGTACGGTCCACCAGGCGCGGGCCAGTCATGGCTCCGGCGATGGCATGGCAAAGCGCCACCGTGAGGGTGAGAGCGGGCGCCAGGCCGCTCATTCTCGCATCAGGGCGCCATACAAAATATTGCACGACTAACGTCGAGACGCCAAAAGCCAGCGCCCCGGCCATCCGTGGACTCTGCCTGATGTAAGCGCAAAGAAGATTCCCGGAATCCCTGCCGTCGTCTGTGTTTCCCATGCACTGCGGCCCCCCTACCCAGTTCACACTACCGTGCGACACAACAATTGGCAACGCCGCCGCGTCTATTTGCAGCAGAGCTCAAGCGGTGTTGCGCCGGGTTGTCCCGCCTTGCGGGATTACTCTGCGGTTCGATTCTTTGCCGGTGCCTCCTACGTAGCCAACCTCACCCCGTCATTCCGAAGCCGCCGCCGCTCTTTTTCATCCTTCATCCTTCACACTTCATCCTTCGACCTCTGCCCTGCCCGGCTTGTGGTAACATGCGGCTTGGCTAGCGGTGGTGCAAGGTATTTTCTCAGAATCCACATACATTCCAAACAGCGAAACGAATGCGCCAGCCGACGCAAACCGGCCCGACATTGAGCTCGGGTGTTTTCATTTTGTCCGGGAAAGGCCAGGCAATGAGGAAAGTTCGAAAATTATTGGGGTATGCCGCGCTGGGGGTCATTCCGGCAGCGATTCTTGGTTTCGTCCTTCTGGCTCCGTCGCTTTGGCTTGGGGCTTCGGAGCTGGTGGCCACTGGCGAAGCAAGCGGATGGAAATACATCAGCGCGAAGCCGCTGCTGGACGACATCAAGGTTCTGGCCTCCGACAAGTTTGAGGGCCGGGCGCCCGCCACAGAGGGAGAGAAGCTCACTCTGGCTTATCTGCAAAAAAGGTTCAAGCAGATTGGCCTCGAGCCCGGCAATCCCAACGGCACCTACCTGCAAAAGGTCCCGATGGTCGGCATTACGGCGGACCCCGGCGCCCAGCTGGTCTTCACAAAAAACGGGTCGGACCAGACAAGCAAGCTGAAGTACGGGGATGAGTTTGTCGCCTGGACCAAGCGCATGGAGCCCACCGTGCAGGTGGATGCCCCGCTCGTCTTTGTCGGCTACGGTGTGGTGGCGCCTGAATACCACTGGGACGACTACAAGGGTGTGGACGTAAAAGGAAAGATCCTGGTCATGCTGGTAAACGATCCCGCGGTGCCGGACCCGCACGACCCCTCCAGGCTGGACCCTCGGATGTTCAAGGGCAAGGCCATGACCTATTACGGCCGCTGGACCTACAAGTACGAAATCGCCGCCAGGAAGGGTGCGGCGGGCGCCCTGGTCATCCACGAAACCGGACCGGCCGGCTATCCCTGGGGAGTCGTAAGAAGCAGCAATACGGGAGAGCAATTCGATCTGGTCCGCGCCGACAGGAACCGCTCACGCTGCGCCGTCGAAGGCTGGATCACCCGGGAGCAGGCGGCCAGGCTCTTTCAGCTTGCCGGCAGAAACTTCGATGCGCTCAAGAAGTCGGCGGTCAACCCGAACTTTCGCCCCGTCTCTCTGGGGGTCAATGCCGGGCTCACCCTGCACAACAAGATTCGCACCATTGAGTCCTACAACGTCATCGGCAAAGTGGAGGGCTCCGACCCCAAGCTGAGAAAGCAGTACGTCATCTACACTGCTCACTGGGACCATCTCGGCATTGGGCCCGCGGTCGACGGCGACCGGATTTATAACGGCGCCGCAGACAACGCCTCCGGAGTCGGCGGCCTGATCGAACTCGCGAAAGCCTTTGCCAGGGTCCAGCCCCCGCCCAAACGATCTATTCTTTTCCTTTCCGTAACCGCTGAGGAGAAGGGGCTTTTGGGCTCCGAATATTATGCCGAGAACCCGCTCTATCCGCTCACCACGACTCTGGCGGATATCAACATGGACGAGCTGAACGTTTACGGGAGGACCAGGGATATCACGGTCCTCGGGCTGGGCATGTCCACCCTCGATGACGACGCGAAGGCGGTGGCCAAACGGCAGGGACGCGTGGTCAAGCCCGGCGCTGAGCCGGAAAAGGGCTATTACTACCGCTCGGACCATTTTGAGTTCGCAAAACAGGGTGTGCCTGCGCTCTATGCAAATTCTGGGACCGACTTCATCAGCCGGCCGCCGGGTTGGGGCCTGAAGATGCGCGACGAGTACACCTCGCGTCTTTACCACACGCCCTTCGATGAGGTGAAGCCGGACTGGGACCTCTCAGGCACAGTTGAAGACCTCGACCTGCTCTTCTCGGTCGGCTACCGCGTCGCCAACGCTTCAAAGTTTCCCACCTGGAGCGCGGGCTCGGAGTTCAGAGCCAAACGCCTTCAAATGCTCCGGCAGACAGGCGCGTCGAAGTAAAAGGCACAAGCGGAGCGCGGCTCACTAGCGGCGCGCGTGGGTGGCGCGTACTTCGCACAAAGCGCGATGGATGGGGCACCCGCGGAGCTCCGGCTGCCGCAGGAGCTTGGGGCGCCGAAGTAAATTGTTGAGCCCGTCGCAGGAACAGGTGGTAGAATCCCTTCACACTGTGGAGGCACGGGACATTGCGAAGACCCGGTCCAGGTTCGAGCTCGCGTCGGCGGGCAGAACCACCTGCCAAGTGCTGTTCGCGATCAGCAAAGGAGATTCGGAATGGATCCCAAAGGCAAAATCAACCGTCGTGAATTCCTTGCCCCCGCAGCAGCGGGACTGGCTCTGACTCTTGTTCCGAGACATGTGCTGGGCGGGCCTGGATATGTCCCTCCCAGCGATAAGATTACCCTGGCCTACATCGGATGCGGCACTCAGGGAACCAGAGAGATGTTGCGGCTGATCGCCACGCCCGGCGTGCAGATTACGGCCGTATGCGATCCCGTCAAGGACGGCACGAACTACATTGATTGGGACAAGAACGGCATCCGTGACAGCGTCCGCCGGGTTCTGGAAAACCCCAATTGGGACGCCGGAGTCAGCGGCATCCGCGCCGGCCGCGACATGGCAAAGGAAATCATCGAGACCTATTACGCCAAGAAGCGGGCATCGGAGAACTTCAAGGGCGTCGCCTCCTACGCCGATTTCCGGGAACTGCTGGAAAAAGAGAAGGACCTGGACGCCGTCAAGATTATGACGCCCGACCACCTGCACGCCACCATTTCAATCGCCGCCATGAAGAAAGGCAAACACGTGCTGATGCACAAGCCCCTTTCCAACCGGGTGGCGGAGGTCCGGATGGTGGTCGAGTCCGCCCGGAAGACGGGAGTGGCCACGCATCTGCTCGCCTGGCACCGGCCCATCAACGACGTGCGAGATATGATCCAGGACGGCGCCATCGGCACGCTCAAGGAAGTTCACAATTGGACGGACCGCCCCTTCTGGCCGCAGGCTCTGAGTCTTCCCACCGACAGGCCGCCGGTCCCCGCCGGGATTCGACTGGGATCTGTGGCTGGGGCCGTCGCTCGATCGGCCGTATCATCCCCGCTATACCTTTGCCGTCTTTCGCGGCTGGTACGAATTTGGAGGCGGCAGCATCGCCGACATGGGGAACTACAGCCTCTGGCCGATTTTTATGGCGCTCGACCTGCCGGTCCCGTACAGCATTGAAGCTCAAGGCAGCTCCAGTTGCGAAATCAACGACCAGGTCAGCACCGTCAAGATGAATGACTTTGCATTTCCGTACGCCAACCGCTTGTGCTTCAAGTTCGCCGCCCACGGGCGGTGGCCGGCCATCAAGCTCTATTGGTACGACGGCGGAATGCGGCCCTACACGCCCGACGAGTTGTTGGAAGACGGCAAGTCGATTCCCGCAACAGGCAGTCTGTTCGTCGGCGACAAGGGAATGATCCTGAACGACGAAATCATCCCGGCAAAAAAGATGCGGGCCTATCGCGCCAGCAAGGGAATTCCGGAGCCCCAGCCGGATCAGGGCCGCCGTCGCGGCGGTTTCGCGGCCGATAACGAGTGGCTTGCAGCGTTCAAGGGAGGCCCGGCCTCGCAGGGCAACTTCCTCAATGCGGCCAACTGCTCAGAAACCATTGCCCTGGCTGGGGCGGCCATCCGCTACAGTCGAAAGATCTTTAATGAAGGCCATTGCGCGCCGGCGCTGCTATGGGACCGGGAGAGCATGAAGTTCACTAACATCGCCGACGCCAACCAGTACCTGACACGCGAATATCGCGACGGGTGGAAGCTGACGAGCGCGTAGCGACCAGGCACGCTCGAAGGCCCGCCTGCATCAATGTGGAGGTGCACATGTCTGCAATTTCAAGAAGAAAGTTTTTCAAGCAATCGGCGGTGGATGCCGCAGTGGCCGGATTCCTGTGCGTCGGCGCCCGGGAACTTCGCGCCGATCCGCTCGGGCTGCCTATCGGGAGCCAGACCTATCCCCACCGGCAGAGGATCAAGGATGGTGACTTTGCGGGGCTGTGCAAGGACATGGCGGCCCTGGGAGTTGGGAGCCTGGAGCTGTGCTCGCCCGGGTACGAGGAGTTCGCCAGCCTCACGGACGCGAAACAGACCAGGAAGATCATGGAAGACCACGGGCTGAAGTGCCCGAGCGCCCACTTTGACCTGGATGAACTCCGAAACAAGCAACAGGAGACGATTGACTGGGCCAAAGGCATTGGCATGACGCAGATGGGTACGGCCAGCCTGGACGGTCCCGTGAAGGACGGCGTCACCACCATGGATGCCGTCAAGAAGGCGGCGGACGAGTACAACAAGATTGGCGAGGTGGCGGCCAGGGCGGGCATTCAGCAGTTCCTGCACGACGAAGGGTTTGAACTCTCCAAGGTCGACGGCCGGCTCACCTACGAAGTCCTGCTTGAACTGCTCGATCCGAAGCTGGTGAAGATGCAATTCCAGATGTCCGCGATGGGAATTGTTGGAGACCCGGTGATGTACTTCAACAAGTACCCCGGTCGTTTCATCTCCATGCATTTGCAGGGCGTGGATTTGAACGCACCGCTGCCGGGCCCGCGAGCCGGGCAGCGTCCACCCGCCGGACAGCGCAGGCGCCGTGCCCCCGGCCTCGCGGTGGGAAAGGACAGCCTGGACTGGGCAAAGATTTTTGCCGCAGCCAGGACCGGCGGAGTCGAGAACTACTTCATCGAGATGGACTGGGATCTCACCGTGCAGAGTGTCGCCTACCTGAAGACACTGAACGTCTAGCGGCCGGGTGAGTTTGGTAGCGCCGCCCTTCAGGGCGGCATGTGCCGGGCCCCAAAACGTTGAAGCCCTCTACCCAGGGGAGACGGTGTCCCGCAGCGCCGGGACGGGTGAGGGGGCAGTTAGAGGAATTGGCCGATTGATCGATTTGCGATGGGATAATTGGAAAGCGTTGGTTTGGTAGCGCGGAGTTGCCCCGCCCTGCGGGATTACTCTGCGGTTCTTTTCTCTGTAGTCGGGCTCGTTTCCTGTCATCCTGAGGAGCCCAGGGCGACGAAGAGCGCGAGCTTGCCGAAGGATCTCTGCATTTGCTCTTTTGCGGTTAATGCGGGAATTCTTCCCGGAATTTGGCGGGTGGCGCAGATTTCGCGTTCCGCGCGAAGTCTGCGATCGCGGGGGGCGGTTACGTTGCCGCATTTGCGATGGGTAGGCGGCCCTTCTATTCCGGCAACAGTAGACGTCGCGGGAAGTCCCTGCTGGCGCTTACATTCCAAACACCAGAACGTATGCGCCACCCGCTTGCTACTTCCCTGTCCCTTTTTCATCCTTCATCCTTCACACTTCATCCTTCTGTGTCCTGCTTTCTGCCTACTGTCTTCCCGTCCCCGTCATTCCGAGGCCGCGCAGCGGGAGAGGAATCTGCTTGTCTCCTGTCCCCTGCCCTTTTTCATCCTTCATCCTTCACACTTCATCCTTCGCTGTCTGCCCCGCCCGGCTTGTGATAACATGCGGCCTCGCGAGGGGTGGTGCGAGAGGAAATCGCAGAGACGGAAACCGCCTCTGCGCCAGCCGCGTAGCCAACCTCGCCCCGTCATTCCCAAGCCGCCGCCTCTCCTTATTATCCTTCATCCTTCACACTTCATACTTCTGCCTCTGCTCTGCCCGGCTTGTGATAATATGCGGCGGCGCGGTGGGTGTCAGTAGCCCTCAAACACAGGCCCCACACGGCCGCGGATGAATCCTTCGAGGTCGCGAAGGATACCCTGCAGGGCCGCCGTCACGTAGAAGTGGTCTCGGTCCGTGTGCTCCTTGATCCACGGCCCGACCGACTCCTTATCCAAGCTGTCAATACCAAGGTATGTCCAATGGTGGGGGGAACGTAGAAGCGACCGTGCAAGGTTGCTGCCGGCGGAATCCGGATTATAGTGCTGCGACAGGAATCGAGCGTTGCTGTTTGGACCCACTCGCCCGACTTTCAATGCTCGGTTTGGGCCCGCAGGGCAAAGGCTTCCCGCTCGACGTGATAAAGAGAAAACATACACAGCGCATTTGCCGGTCGGAAGCCCGTGCGGACGATGTGGTGCTCGCTGAAGCTCGTGCTCTATGGAATTGACGGAGAGCGTCAAGCCCAGCTCTGGGGCGCAGGACAGGAAATCAGCAGCCAATCGTGGTCCATCAATCAAAAGACGCACCCCCTTTTTCTTCGGAGCACAACGTCCGACTGAATAATTCGCAATCCGCCAACGGCCGTGTACTTAATGGCTCTTATCGGAGCCCGCCCCTATCGCCAACATCTGGACAGTACGCAGCCCGCGACATGCGAGTAGAAGTGCTGAAGCCGCGGGCCGTCAGCGCCCGTCGAGGGCTTCGTTTAACAATCGGTCAACCTTCTTCATATTGGGGTTATTGCGACTGACATGCTGATAAGTAACCTGCTCAAACACCTGTGCGCATTTCCTTACGTTGTGGAAGAGATCTCGGAGTTCCGCATTTTTCAGGCGGTAATCTCCATTCATCTGCTTCACCACAAGCTCGCTGTCCATGAAGCAGGTGACCCGCTTACGAGTGTACTGCGCACACAGGTCCAGGCCCCTCACAAGGGCACGATACTCAGCTCGATTGTTCGTGGTGTGACCAATGCACTCTTTGTGGGTTTGAAGCTGTTGGTTGTCGTTGTCCAATATTAGGATACCAATCGCGCCGGGACCCGGATTGCCCCGGGCCCCACCGTCGGTGAAAAGCTTAATGTGGTCAAGGAATTTAGCCATCTGTTATCTGGCCTCTTAGCGGGGTAGCGAAGACCGCCGCCGTTGCGGTCTGCGGCTTTCGTCTTCACCTGATGAAAGAACCGCTTGCTACGGCGGCGCGAGTTCCATGTGATTATGAATGAACCGCCCGTCATCGTCCACCAAGAAGGTGTAACGTCCGGTGTCAATTAACCCAAGGATCCGTTCCTTGTCCTCCAGCTTTGAAAGCAGCGGCTCGCAAATATGGCGCATTATCTTGGCTCGGACCTCGGGGTCCCATTGTTCCAGCCTCCAGTATTCGGGCCGCTCTGCAATGATCCTATATTCCTCAGTGAGAAGGTTGAAATCGGAAGCGAATCTTGGCCTTTCAGCGAGTTGAATATTTAGTGAAGCTAGCTCCGCCGCCAGCTCGCGGAGCTGGAGGGGTGAGACCGGGCCTTCGATCTTACTCAGGTGATCACCGAAAATGGACAACGTCGCCCCGGAATCATTAAAGACGGTAATGATTGCAGTTTCTTCCATCCGTAGAAGCATGGTTTGGGCAAAAGAAAGATCGCCGTAGTCGAAGGGCTCAAAATGTGGCCGTACCTTTGCCGGCAATATGAGCATTGAGCCAGCCACTTCGGGAGAAAGATCGCAGCGAGAGTAGAAGGCTCGGGAGACGCAGTGTATGTGGTGCAGATCCTCCCAGCTATGAAGCTCGGCGATTTTAAGTTCCCCCCTTCGGATGTCACGGTTGAGATTCAGGTATTTATCCTTGAGATGGGTCTTTAGGAAGATAAGCGACAACCAACAAAAGAGTCGCCAGGGTCCCCTGTCGTTTAGTTCTTGGCGTATGGCGTCCGGCCCGGCTGCAAATAGGTCGCTGATAGGGCGCTCGAGCCCTTCCCCCATTGCGGCGTTGCATTCCTCACAACATGGAACCTTGAGCTGTCCATAAGGAATCATCGTCCCGTTTGGAACAGTTATTTTCCTGCCATGAAGCCCAAACCGCCTGAGTATCCAGTCCGGAATAACGTGTTCGTCGTTAAAGCGAACGCTGCCCGGCTTTGCACCACATACGAAGCAATCGTTCCCGTTTGCAATGTCCGAGATGAACCTGGGGACACTAAAGTAAATGATTCTCCCTCTGCCGTCTAAAACCGTCTTGTCTGACTCCGTGTAGAACATGTGAAAGTAGGACAAACATCGCGCCATCAGCTATGAGTAAAACTCAGCAGCACGCCATCCCCGGACTAGGCAGAAGCCGAAAGGCCAAACAACATCTCTGCCCTGCCCGGCCTGTGATAATATGCGGCCTCGCGATGGGTGGTGCAAGGGGAAAAAGCAGGAAGTAGGAAATGGGAAGTAGGAAACAGGGGAAAGGCGGAAGGCAGGAGACAGAAGGATGGAGTGTGAAGGATGAAAGGGAGCACCGGGAGTCAGGAGACAAGCAGATTCCTCTCCCGCGTTGCGAGATCGGAATGATGGGAACGGGGGCTCGCACCGGCGGCGTCTGGTATTTTGCGAAAGGGCACGGATTCATCCGTGCCATACGCGGGCGCAAAGCTCGGCGGCTTTAGCCTCTGGGGGGTTATCTTAATGAGGATTGCATATTAGAGTGACGGACTTCCGTAGCGCCGGCATCTTGCCGGCCGTGAAAAGTGCCGCCGGGACGGCGGCGCTACAAAGGCAAAAGCTACGCAACACAGGGGCTGAAGAGTCTGTGTGAGAACCACGGGTTGACAGGTAGTAGATAATGCGATCAGGAGGGTGCGGATGAAATTTCAAACCTACAGTCCTGATCAAGCGGAATTGTTGCCGCCCAGCGTGCGCGAAGTGCTGGGGGAGGGCCATTTGTGTTTTTTTGTGCGGCGGGTGGTGGGGCGGTTGGACTTGAGGGGGATCGAGCAAGCCTACAGCGAAGAAGGGCAACCGGGCTATCATCCGGCGCTGATGGTGAGCGTGTGGCTGTACGCCTACGCGCTGGGGGTGACGTCGTCGCGGCGGCTGGAGCAGCGGATTCGCGAGGACCTGGGGTTCCGGTATCTGGCCGGTGGGGCGCAACCGGACCACTGGACGCTGAACGAGTTTCGGCGGCGGCACCCGAAGGCGTTGAATGATCTGTTCACGCAAGTGGTGGAGTTGGCGCGGGCGGCGGGGCTGGGACGGCTGGGCCACCTGGCGGTGGACTCGACGCGGGTGAAGGCGAACGCCTCGCCGAACCGGGTGGAGACGGTCGAGAAACTGCGGGCCGAGCGGGCACGGATTCGCCGGCGGATTCGCCGCTGGCAACAGGCCTGCAATGCGGACGACCCCAACGAGCAGGCGGGCCTGGAACTCGAACCGGAAACGCAGCAAGCGTTGGAAGAGCGGTTGAAGGAAATCCCCGGCCGCCTGAAGGAATTGCGCAAGAGTGAGCGGAAGAAGCATTCGACGACCGACGCGGACAGCCGCTTTCTGAAGACGCGGCAGGGGTTTGTGTTGGGCTACACGGCGACCCTGGCGGCCAGCCAGGATCATCTGATCGTCGAGCAGCGGATCACGCAGGAGGCCACGGACAGCGCCGCCCTGCTGCCGACGGTGGAAGCGGTCCAACAGCGCTGCGGAGAGAGTCCCGGTCAGGTGAGCGCCGACAGCGGCTTCTTTGCACTGGGTTGCCTGCGCGAATTGGAGAAGCAGAAGGTAGAGGCCTATGTGCCGGATTCGAACCTGGCGCGGGTGCTGAACCGGGGCGGGCGCTTGCGGGGTCGGGCGCGGGACCCGGTGCATCGGCGGATGCGGCAAAAGTTGCGCAGCCCGGCGGGAAGGGCGATCTACGGATTGCGCAAAGGGCTGATTGAACCGGTCTTCGGAGTGCTGAAAGAACAACGGGGGATGCGGCAATTCCGGTGTCGGGGCCTGGAGAAGGTTCAGATCGAGTGGTCGCTGGCCACCACAGCTTACAACCTGACCCGGATGTGGCGCGCCGCATCCCAGAGCGCGGGCTAGGCTCGCGGGAAAACCCGCAGAAGGTCGCAAGTGAGCAACTCCGGTTGAATCCAGGTTCATAAATCGACCTCGCACACCACACGGAGGGTGAAGTATCAGCGAAAAATCAAGTTCGCACACAGACTCTGAAGCCCAGGGAAATAGGCACGCTGTTTCGGCACGAGTAAACTCGTGCCCTCTCGCAATAAAGAGGACCCGCATTGCGGTGACGCGGGCGAACGGCAAACGAGAGCAGAAGCAGATTCCTCTCCCGCGTTGCGGGATCGGAATGACAGGAACGGAGCCTGATAGCGCAGAGTTGTCCCGCTGCGCGAGATCGGAATGACGGGAACCGGTTTGGTAGCGCAGAGTTGTCCCGCTGTGCGGGATTACTCTGCGGTTTGTTTCCCTAAACCCAAAGGCCGCAGAGTAACAGAACAACTCTGCGCTACAGCGCTGTGCGGGATCGGAATGATGGGAAAGAGGGGGAGCGTCCGGGCGCTAGTGTTATGTTACATAAATAAGTGCAACATGAGCCGTTGTATGGTATAAGGGCTCATGTTCACTTCGCAAAAGCCCTTGCGCCTGCGGCCTCAAGAGCGGGAGGCCTTGCAGGCGGTCATTCGCTCCACACGCTCGCCGGCGGGCTGGGTGCGCCGAGCCCGGGTGCTGCTGTTGCTGGCCGAAGGTTTTTCGGTGCGCCGGGTCGAAGCCGCGACGGGGATGAGTCTTCGCCGCGTGGTGTATTGGAAGCAGCGCTTCCAGCAGGAGGGGTTGGACGGTCTGCTGGATGCGGCGCGACCGGGACGACCGAAGAAGCTGACGACGGAGAAGCAAGCCATGATCCTGGCGGCGACGCAGCGTTCTCCCGCCCGGCCGATCACCCACTGGTCGAGCCGGCGCTTGGCCCGACGCGTAGGGGTCAGCCATGTGACGGTGATGCGCGTGTGGCACAAGGCCGGACTGCAACCGCACCGCCTCCAGCGCTACATGGCCAGCCCCGATCCGGACTTTGAAGCCAAGGCTAAAGATATCTTGGGGTTGTACTTGAACCCCCCGGCGAAGGCGGTGGTCTTCTGTGTGGATGAGAAGACGGCCATCCAAGCCCTGGACCGCACCCAACCGGCCTTGCCGTTGCGCTCGGGGAAGCCGGAACGGCACAGTGTCGAGTACGTCCGGCACGGGACGGTCTCCTTGTTGGCTGCCCTGGAGGTTCACACCGGCAAAGTGCAAAGCCGCTGCGTGGCGCGTCACACCAGTGAGGAGTTCATCCGTTTTCTGGACGAGGCGGTGGTAGGCCAACGGCGGAAACAGATTCACCTGATTCTGGATAACCTCTCGGCGCACAAGACCGCCGCCGTGCGCGCCTGGCGGGAGCGCCATCCTCATGTCCAATTTCATTTCACGCCGACCTATTCCTCCTGGCTCAACCAGGTGGAAATATGGTTCGGCATGATCAGCCGGGACTGCATCCGTCGGGGCATCTTCCGCTCCGTCGTCGATTTGGTGAGCAAGATTCTGAGCTACGTGCGGCTCTACAACCGCAACGCCCAGCCCTTTCGCTGGACCTACCGCAACCCGCGAAAGCGAATTCATGTTTCACCTATTTCGGTAACGCGACACTAGATGCCGGGATTCTTCGCTGCGCTCAGAATGACGGGCAAGAAGGAGGCAGCTTGGCAAAATCGAACGACGGGAAACTGAGCCGCAGGGACATCTTTAAAATGGCGGTGGCGGCCACAGCGTCGATGCAGGCCGCAGGAAAGGCGCGAGCTGAGGAGCCGCCTACCGTCGAATCAGCAGAACTGAAGCGCGGCCCGGAGCAGGCACGGAACAGGCAGCCGCGCCGCAAAGACCGGCCGAACATCCTTTTTATCATGGCCGACCAGCATCGCGGCGAGTGCATGGGATGCGACGGCAATCGCGCCATTCGGACTCCCAACATGGACGCGCTGGCCAGTGAGGGCGTGCGCTTCCGCAACGCTTATACGGCCACGCCCAGCTGCATTCCGGCGCGCGCCGGCCTGCTGACCGGACTCTCGCCCTGGAACCACGGCCTGCTGGGCATGGACGGCTGGCCCATCGCCACCAAATATCGCCATGAGATGCCGAAGGAGCTGGGCAAGGCCGGCTACTACACGGCCACCATCGGCAAGAACCACTTTGACGCGCCGCGCCAGTCGCACGGCTACGACCTGATGCTGAACGACGAGCACCACGACATCCCCGACATTTATCAGTCCGACTACCACTCGTTCTTCTGGCAGAATGCTCCCAACATCAAGGGGCCATCCGCCACCGAGGCGTTTTCAGAAGTGGTGGACGGCTGCGGGTTCGGCTGGAAAGACTTCTGGAACGCCTACCAGGGCCGCGGCTTCCCTTACCCGGAGCGCCTGCACCGGACGCGCTGGGTGGGCCGCTCGGCGGTGAACTTTTTGCGGACTTACGACCGCCGCCAGCCCTTCTTCCTGAAGGTTTCATTTATTCCGCCGCACAGCCCGTACATTCCGCCGGAGCGACTGATGCGCCAGTACATGGATGCCGATCTGCCGGAAGCTTTCCACGGCGAGTGGTCGGGAAAAAACCGGAAGCCCAGCGGGCCCGGGCTCGACATCTGGTGCGGCGATCTCGGCAAGGAACAGGTGCACCGCTCGCGCGCGGGATATTACGGCCAGGTGGCCTATGTGGATGAACAGATCGGGCAGATGCTGGAAGAACTCGACGCACGTGGAATGATGGAAGACACCCTCGTCGTTTATACCTCCGACCACGGCGACATGCTCGGCGACCATTACATGTGGCGCAAGTGCCAGCCCTATCAGTCGTCGGCGCGAATCCCCATGCTGATGCGCTGGCCCAAAGGATTGGTGAGCGGCGGGCGCGGGCGGGTTGTCGACCAGCCCACCGAACTGCGCGACATGATGGCAACCTTCCTCGACGCGGCCGGGGCGCTCGAGCACATCGCCGATAGCCTGGACGGAATGAGCCTGCTGCGCCTGGCCGACGGCAAAACCGATGGATGGCGGCCCTATATCGACATGGAACACGATATCTGCTACAGCCCGCTGGTCCACTGGAACGCATTGACCGACGGCCACATGAAATACATCTTCCACGCGCACGACGGTTCGGAACAATTGTTCGATCTGGATAACGATCCGCAGGAGCTGAAAGACATTTCATCGGAGGCCGCGCACCAGGACAAACTGAAATTGTGGCGCGCGCGTATGGTGAAACACCTGGAGGTTCGCGGCGACCAGTGGGTGAAAAATGGCAAGCTCATGGTGCGGCGGGAAAGCATTCCCATTTCACCCCACTATCCGCGCCAGGAAGCCAAACGCGCCGGGCTCGTCCCGGTGAGACATCACTAGCCCAGGGGAGGGCGGAAAATCGTCAGCGTCTGGTTGTTCAAGACCCTGGCCACTGAACAAGCAGCGGGAGACAAAACATGCAAAAAGTGCCGGTCACTTATATCTCCATGTTGTTTCATGGCGTTGCTGGCCATCGTCGCTTTTTCGCCGGCCGTTTTTGCCCAGTCGCAACTGGCAAAAACCCCGCCAATGGGGTGGAATAGTTGGAATCACTTTGCCTGCAAAGTGAGCGACGCTATCGTTCGCGCCCAGGCCGACGCCATGGCTACAAACGGCATGAAGGCCGCCGGCTATGAGTACATCAACATCGACGACTGCTGGGAGGGCGTGCGCGATTCCCAAGGCGTCATCCACCCGAACTCGAAGTTCCCCGACATGAAGGCGCTGGCCGATTACGTCCACTCGAAAGGGCTGAAGCTGGGGATCTATTCCTCGCCCGGCCCCAAAACCTGCGGAGGTTACGAGGGCAGCTACCAGCACGAGAAGCAGGACGCCGAAACCTACGCGCAGTGGGGCGTCGATTACCTGAAGTATGACTGGTGCACGGCGCGCTTTGTGTATCAGCCGGAACAGTATCCGGGCGCCTTCGAAAAGATGCACCAGGCGCTGCTGGCGGCGGGCCGGCCCATCGTTTACAGCATCCACGGACGCGGCCGGGTGTGGACGTGGGCGCAGTCAACGGGCGCGAATCTCTGGCGAACCAGCGGCGACATCAAGGACGACTACAACCGCATGGTAGCCATTGGATTCGGGCAGGAAGGCCTGGCGCAGTTGGCCGGCCCCGGACACTGGAACGATCCGGACATGCTCGAAATCGGCAACGGCGGCATGAAGCCGGAAGAATACCGCATGCACATGAGCCTGTGGTGCCTGCTGGCAGCGCCGCTGATTACCGGCAATGATCTGACGCAGATGACTCCGGAAACGCTTGCCATGCTCACCAACCCTGAAGTGATCGCCGTTGACCAGGATCCACTCGGCGTCGAAGGGCACCGCGTGTGGGAGGAAGGTCCGATCGAGATCTGGATGAAACCTCTGGCCGACGGCAGCAAGGCGGTCGGGCTGTTCAATCGCGAACAGTCCACCATCAAGCTCACTGTCAGGTTCAGCGAGATCGGCATCAGCGGCAGCGCCACAGTTCGCGACCTGTGGGCTCGCAAGGACCTTGGAGAGTTCAATGGCAGCTACTCCGCCGACGTCATGGAGCACGGGGTCGTCATGATCAGGGTAAAGCCCGCGAGCCGGTGATCTTAAAACCAAGCCAGCGAACGTCGAGCCTCTTTCTGGCAAAAGGTGAACCAGGCCATGTCAGATGTCTCAATCGGAATCTTCCTCTCGGCGCTTGCCGGCGTCCTGAACGGAAGCTTTGCCGCGCCCACAAAATATGTCACCAGGTGGAACTGGGAAAACATCTGGGCGGTTTGGGCTGTGGTGGCAATGCTGCTCTTTCCCTGGTTCCTGGTTTTTGCCACCGTCCCGCACGTCGCCGGCTTTTATGCGCACGCCTCCGCCCACACGATGTGGCTGGTGATTCTCTTCGGCCTGGGATTCGGGCTGGCGCAGATTTTTTTCGGCCTGGGAATCGCGGCCATCGGCATCTCGCTCAACTTTGCCATCGCCATCGGCCTCTCGACGGCGCTCGGCTCGCTGGTGCCGCTGGTCTTTCTGCAGCCGGAGACCATCCCCACTCCCAAGGGCGAAACCATTTTCCTTGGCGTAGGACTGGTGCTGGTCGGCATCGTGCTGTGCGCCGTTGCGGGCCGCGAAAAAGAGAAGGAATTTCTGATTGCTCCGCAGGCTGAATTGAAGGAAGGCGAAAAAAGGATCAGCTTCAAGACAGGATTGATCATCTGCATTCTGGCCGGGCTGGGATCTCCGTTGATCAATTTCGGTCTGGCTTTTGGCACTCCGCTCACCCGGCGCGCTCTCCAGGTTGGAGTCAGCACCACCAGCCAGGCGAACGTGATCTGGGCGCCTCTGGTCTCGGCCGCGCTCGTTCCTTACCTCATCTATTGCATCTATCTCTGGCGAAAGAACCGCAGTTTCCATCGCTACGCCTTGCGCGGAACAGACGCTTACTGGTTTTTTGGCGCCGTCATGGGAGTGCTGTGGTTCGGCAGCACTGCCATCTACGGCGCCTCGGCCTCGCACCTTCACGCCATCGGTCCCATTCTGGGCTGGCCGTTGTTCATGTCGTCTATCATCATTACCTCGAACATCTGGGGATTTGCCACGGGCGAGTGGAAAGGAACCACCCGCAAACCCCGCACCATCGTCCTTTCGTGAATCTTCACGCTGATCCTCGGCTTTGTGGCCCTGGCCATTGCCAGAAGCCTGAAAGAAGTCAGGCCGCGCCGCGCCGCAGTTCGAACAACCCGGCAACCCTGGCAGAGAGCGGTGCACGGCCATGCACCCCAATGCCGGACGGGCCCGCATAGCAGCCCGGCGACGGCTTAAGCCTAATTGCCTGGCCATCCCACGCTTCGAGCATCGCACTGCCGTTTGCAATGGCCGCTTGATTGGTTAATTATATAAAAAGGGGCAATCAACAGCGACATTCACATGGAGGCGCCGGTTGGAAACGTCACAGGGACCCGAACAAATGTTTGAATTGCCAATCCTGGACTTTTCGGAAGACTGGCAGAGCCTGGAGGGCGGACCCACGCGCGAGCAGTTCGAGCAGCAGGCGCTGCCTGCGTACCTTTCCACACAACGATGGTTCGCTTCAAAAGGCACAAAGATTGAGCGTGCAGAATTGCAAAGCCGCTTTGTCCTTTCGGGGCGCAACGGCAAATGGCTGCTTGCGACATTCCGCGTCCATTTGGCGGATGGCCGTTCCGAGGATTACTTTGTGCTGTTAGCCGCCGTTTGGGATTCGCCATCGCCCGCTGAGACGTCAGCCGGCTCAACCGAAGTGATTGCCCGCATCCGCAAAGGCGCGCAAACCGGAACCTTGCGGGATGCGCTGGCCGACGCCCGTTTTATTGCGGACCTGGTGCGGGCCGCGGGAGACAAGACGATGCTGGCAGGCACTGGCGGCAACCTGCGCTTCACCCACACCCACTCCTGCTTCCCCTTGCAGGAAGAAGATGAACGGAACATCCGAAGGCTCGGCGCTGAGCAGAGTAATTCCAGTATCCTGATTGCAAAAACGATGGTGCTGAAAGCCTACCGGAAGCTGGAACGCGGAATCCAGCCGGAACTCGAAATGGGGCGCTACCTCACCGACGTGGCCGGCTATCGCAACACACCGCAACTGCTCGGCTCGATTGAGCAATTCGACAGCGAGCAGCAGCCAACCGCGCTCGCTGTGATGCAGGGCTTTGTTCCCAACCAGGGAGACGGCTGGGCATTCACGCTCGGCCACCTGAAGGGCATTTTCAGCAGCATCCTGCAGGGCGGCGTGGACGAACACGGTAACGAGGCTTATGCCGCGCTTGCCCAGCGACTCGGCATTCGCGTTGCGGAGCTCCACCGGGCCTTCGCGATCGAAAGCGGCGACGCCGCTTTCCAGCCCGAGCCCATCACCGCCGCCGATGTCGCCGGCTGGAAACGGCAAATCCAATTCGAAGCGGAAACAACTTTCGGACTGCTTGCCAATTCTGAAAGCATGTTGCCGCCGGAACAGCATGCGCGCGTGCAGGCGTTGATCGAGGAGCGGAAGCGGATCCTGAGTTTGATTTCCGGATTCGAACTGGCATCAGGCTCAACCCTTAAGAAGACCCGCTTCCACGGCGACCTCCACCTGGGACAGGTTCTGGTGGCCGGGGAGGATTTATACATCATCGATTTCGAGGGAGAGCCCGCCCGTCCCTTCGCGCAGCGGCGCACCAAACACAGCCCCCTCAGAGATGTCGCCGGCATGCTGCGCTCATTCGACTATGCCGCCTGGTCAGCGCTGTTTGAAGCCGGAGCGGGCGATCCGGAAAAGATCAAAACCCTTGAAGAACACGCTCTCGATTGGGAGCGTGAATCGTCAGGCGCCTTCATGCAGGGCTATCAGAAAACCATCGCAGGATGTCCGTCCTGCCCGGCCGATCCCGAAACCTTCGCGCGATTGCTCGACCTCTTCATTCTTGAAAAGCCCTCTACGAGGTCCGTTACGAACTCGCTAACCGGCCGTCCTGGCTGCGCATTCCGGTGGAAGGCATCATGAGCCTGCTGGCGCGCGGATAGAGCCCGGCGCACAATTCTCTCGCAAGTCAGTGCAATTTCGAATCAGTCCTGCAAAATTTGTTGGTTGTACCTCTCGACATAGGAAGGAGCCACGTACCGCAAGGTAAATGGCGGAGAGGGTGGGATTCGAACCCACGTTACGATTTCTCGTAAACACGCTTTCCAAGCGTGCTCCTTCAGCCACTCGGACACCTCTCCGTGTCACAACAGGTAAAGCAAACTTGCTTGGGGATTCCGTTTCGGCAAGTTTGTGGCTCCAATGATTTTAGGGCCTTCGGGCCAATCACCGCAAGAGAAGAACGGTTACGACGCCATCCGAATTGACCTCGGCGTACAAAAATGTCAACTAAATGCTGCGCTTTGGCCGGATTTGCTGCAAGATAGTTGATCGCAATTCATTCAGGCGCAGCGCCTTGTTTGCGCGCAACTATCGGCTCTACGCAACATGGTCAGTTCCTACTTCAAATCGGTACTGAAGAGCTTCAGCCACAAGTCCAGGACGAAGAAGTTCCAGCTGTTCGAATC
Source organism: uncultured Acidobacteriota bacterium (assembly GCA_963783155.1). Taxonomy (GTDB): domain Bacteria; phylum Acidobacteriota; class Terriglobia; order UBA7540; family UBA7540; genus SCRD01. The sequence goes on from CAWANC010000007.1 coordinate 336,557, forward strand.
GCTATTCCAGCCGCGTCCGGAAGAGCGCGTGCTGGATATTGGCGCGAGCGGCGAGGTCTTTTTGCGCTACACCTTTGAGGATGTCTACCCCTACCCATCGCGCATCGTTGCCGGCGGGTACGCTCCGGTCGAGGTAAAGAGCGCCCGCCAAGCCTACCCCAAGCCCACCTATATCGTTTTTGACGGATGCTCCCTGCCCTTTCCCGACAAGTCTTTCGACATCGTGTTTTCCAACGCCGTCATCGAACACATCCTGGGACCGGGCCGGCAGCAGCAGTTCGCAAAGGAGGTGATGCGGGTGGGCAAAAGCTGGTTTGTCACCACTCCGAACTACTGGTATCCCTTTGAGAGCCACTATCACCTGCCCTTCATCCAGTTCATGCCGGAAAACCTGCAGCGCCGCTACAACCGCCTGCTGGGCACCCACATCCCCAAAGGGCAGACGCAGGAACTGGCACTGCTTTCGGCAAACGGCCTGTGCAAGCTGTTTGCCACCAGCCAGATCGAAAAAGTCCGGGTGACCTTCTGGCCGGAAACGCTGGTGGCCTATTACCTGGACCCTCAACGGCCCGCCATCAATCGAACCGGCTGAGCCTCAATACTGGGTGGCGCGAAGCACACGGCACAACCCTTGACCGCTTCCGGCCAAGACATTACACTCATTTTGTGTGCGCCTGTAGCTCAGATGGATAGAGCGGTTGCCTCCGGAGCAACAGGTCGGGGGTTCGAATCCCTCCAGGCGTACCATCCTTTTAAATCATTTCAACCAGCTAGACTTCATCGAGACTTCAGCGCGGGGATTTTTCCTGAACTGTGCTGCTAACACTCAAATGCGGACACTACTTTAAGCCTCCGGGCGCCAGCAGTGATAAAATGCGGCGCTTGCGATTCTGCCATGCTGTTTGCAGGGCATTTGCGTATTGCGGAATGTGACTCCGCAGGCGCTGCATGGCGCTTCGTATGCGGAACCCAATCTTGCGGGAAATAGCGACTGATGAGGATCGATCAGAAATCGCTTGCACAGAAGGTTGCGGCCTGTATTTTCGCGGCCTGCTTCCTGGGGCCGTGCCGCGCTGACGCGGCCCGTCCGTTCATCAGGCAGAGTGCCGTCTATAAGGCAATGGGCGATGGCTACTTTGTCCACCGGATTCCTGCGCTGCTCGCAACCGGCAAGGGCACTCTTTTGGCCTTCTGCGAAGCCCGCTCAGGGTCTGCCAGCGATTCAGCGCCCACCGACCTGGTTCTGAGGCGGAGCCTTGACAATGGAAAGACCTGGACGCCGGCGCAGGCGGTGGTGCGCTTTCCAGGCTTCACGGCGGGAAACCCCGCTCCGGTGGAGGACCGCAAGACGGGCGTCATCTGGCTGCTGCTGACCGCCAACCCCGCCGGCTTGACGGAGAAGGAGATCGACCAGGGATCGCCCAAAGGCGGACGCACGGTGTGGATTACGCACAGCAGTGACGACGGGGCGCACTGGGCCGCGGCAAAAGAAATCACCTCATCGACGAAGAAATCCAACTGGACCTGGTATGCCACCGGGCCTGGCAACGGCATTCAGCTTGAGAACGGGCGCCTGGTGGTTCCCTGCGATCACAAGCTGGCGGGAACACACGCATCTCTATTCCCACGTGATTTACAGCGACGACCACGGCAAAACGTGGAAGATCGGCGGCAGCGCCGGACCTGAAACCAACGAGTCGGCCGTGGTTCAGCTGGCCGATGGCGCCCTGCTGCTGAATATGCGAAGTTATGCAGGCAGACAGCATCGTGCCATCGCATCGAGCCACGACGGCGGCCTTACCTGGTCTCCTGTCCGCCTGGATGCCGCCCTGATTGAGCCCGTTTGTCAGGCGAGCATGATTCGTTATACGCTTGCGCGTGAGACTGGCAAAAACCGCCTGCTGTTTTCAAACCCCGCCGATACAGCGGGGCGCGACCGGATGACCGTCCGCCTGAGCGATGACGAAGCAAAGACCTGGCCGGTGGCCCGGATGGTATACGCAGGGCCTTCCGCCTACTCGTCGCTGGCGGTCTTGCAGGATGGGACGATCGGCCTGCTCTATGAGCGGGGCACCGCGAACGCCTACGAGGAGATTGAGTTTGCGCGTTTCAACCTGAGGTGGCTCGCGCAGGGCGCCGATCACTTCACGGCAAAGTAGCTCGAAACGAATGGTCATCAACCGAGGGAGACTTAGTTATCATGCCGTCCAGTAAAGAGTGGGAGCATCGCTTCCGGGGAGTTTTTCCCGCAATCGTTACACCGTTTGATGGGAACGGAGAATTTGCCGCTGCAACGTTTGAACGGCTGCTGGCACGACTCTATGAGACCGGGGTCCACGGTGTTTACGTCTGCGGCCAGACCGGTGAAGGCATGCTGCAGCCGGTCAGCATGCGGAAGCAGGTGGCGGAAACGGCAGTCTGCTGCTCGCCCAAAGACCGGAGCGTGATTCTGCACGTGGGCGCCGCGCGCCTGGCAGACGCCATCGAGCTTGCCCGCCACGCCGAGCGCATCGGCGCCAGCGCCGTCAGCAGCCTGCCGCCGGCCGGAAACTACAGCTATGCCGAGCTGCGCGGATACTATCAGCAGTTGGCGGGGGCTTCCAGCCTTCCCCTGCTGGTCTACTACTATCCGGAAGCAAGCCGGCTTACGGTGACGCTCGACCATCTTCTGGAACTGTGCGAGATCCCCAACGTGGCGGGATTGAAGTTCACCGACTTCGATCTCTACAAGCTGCACCAGATCAGCCAGTCAGGAAAAGTTATTTTGAACGGGCGCGACGAGGTGTTTGCCGCCGGCCTCCTGATGGGCGCATGGGGAGGAATCGGAACCTTTTATAACCTCGTTCCCGAGCTCGCCCTGCGGATTTATGAAAGCGCGCTCAACGGCAAATGGGATGAAGCCCGGCGCGCCCAGGACCAGTTGAATGAACTCATCCGAATCACCTTCGAATTCCCCATGCTTTCAGCCGTGAAGACCATTCTGAAGTGGCAGGGGTTCGACTGCGGACCGTGCATGGCTCCACGTGAAAACCTGACGGCAGACGGAGAACGTCAACTGCGCAGCCTGATCGAAAAGAGCAGCCTCGGCCCGTTGCTATCTGGTGTGCGATGAGCACTGGGCGCCCGACTGGTAAATCCATCTATCCGTGGATGCTTGTCGCGCTCCTGCTCTTCCGGCGATATTAGCCCCGGCACAGGCGGCCTGACCGTTTGAGATTCGGGACGACCGCAGAAGGCTCTCGATTCGCGGGGTGCCCGGCACTACAATACATGGGTCTTTGCGCCGCCCTCAGGCGGCCGGGCAGGGAGTCATCATGAACACTGCAGCCAACCCGACCAACATCGCACCCGTCGAGAGCATTCGCGCCCAATTCCCGGCGCTCGCGCGGTACGAAGGCGGCCATCCGGTGGCGTATTTTGACGGCCCCGGCGGAACACAGGTTCCCCGCCCTGTGGTCGAAGCCATCAGCGAATACCTTTATCATCACAACTCCAACACCCATTGGGGATATCCCACCAGCAACGAGACCGACGCAACCATCCACAACGGCCGCGCGGCTTTGGCAGATCTGTTGAACGCAAGCCCGTCCGAAATCGTCTTTGGCCCCAACATGAGCACCCTGACGTTCCACCTTTCGCGGTCGCTCGGGCACGCCTATGGTCCCGGCGATGAGATTATCGTAACGGAGCTGGACCACCACGCAAACGTCGATCCCTGGCGTGCACTGGTAAAAGAACGCGGCGTAACGGTCCACACAGTGAGGATGATCACGGAGACAGGCCAGCTCGACTGGCAGGACCTGGAAGCCAAGGTCAACAAGCGGACGAAGGTACTGGCCGTCGGCGTGGCTTCGAACGCTCTGGGTACCATCAATGACGTCCGCCGCGCGGCTGAAATTGCCCATAGCGCCGGCGCACTGCTTTTCGCCGACGGCGTACACTCTACTCCGCATATTTCCACCGACGTGAAAGCCTGGGGCTGCGATTTCCTGGCCTGTTCCGCCTACAAATTTTACGGCCCGCACATAGGCGTGCTGTACGGGCGAAAGGAACTATTGGAATCAATTGACTTCCCCAAGCTGCTACCGGCACCGGACTACGCCCCGGAACGGGCTGAAACCGGTACGCTGAACCACGAAGGAATTGCCGGAGCAGCGGCCGCCGTGGATTTTCTCGCCTCGCTGGCCGCAGGAGTTTCAAGGCGCGAGCAGTTACAGTCAGCACTGGCCTCGCTCGACGCGCGAGGGCACGAGCTGGTCACCAAGATGTGGAACGGCCTCTCGAACATCCCGGGCGTCAGGGTATTCGGACCCACCCCCGCGGAACGCCGCACGCCGACCGCGTCGTTCGTTGTCCGGGGAGTTCCTTCCGCCGATGTTTCCGCCCACCTGGCGAAACAGGGAGTCTTTGTCTCGCACGGAAATTTTTATGCCGCCACGGTGGTGGAGCGTCTTGGGTTCAAAAATGAAGGGGTCGTGCGGGCCGGCTGCGCATGCTACACAACAGGCGAAGAGGTCGACCGCCTCATCGACGGCGTGCGGGAAATCACCCGGCGAGGTTGCTGATCAGGCGCGGGATAGCGCCGCCATGACTCGCTCCGGCGTCATGGGTAGTTGCAGCATTCGAACGCCAGTGGCGTCATAGACGGCGTTGGCAATCACCGCTCCCATGCAGATGACGGCCGGCTCGCCGCCGCCCTGCGGCGGTTTGTCTTTTGCGTCCAGGATGACCGTCTCGATCGTGGGCAGCCAGGAGAATCGCGGAATCGTGTAGGTGTCGAAGTTCTTGTCGTGGATGTCCCCGCCGGTGAATTTAAGCTCTTCGGTCAGCGCGTATCCCAGACCCATGGTGATGCAGCCCTCCATCTGAATGCGGGCGCCCTCGGGATTGACGCACAGCCCCATCTCCTGAGCGCATACCACGCGCTTCACCTGGATGTGGCCTGTGGCCTTGTCCACGGCAACTTCCGCGATGTGGGCGACCACGGCGCCGACGTCCGTCCCGCAGGCCACGCCCAAGACCGCGCCCGCTGGGTGATTTCGCCGGCTTCCAGCCAAATTGTTTCGCGGCGGCCTGCAAAACACGCCGCATTCGCTCGTCCTTCAGATTCTTCAGCCGGAACTCGATCGGGTCAACTCCCGCCTTTGCGGCCAGCAGGTCAATGTGTGATTCCCGGGCATGGGTGTTGCTATTGTTGGCCGGGGCGCGCCACGGACCGGTGGCAAACGGGTGCGCACCTTCGGGCGCTCTCCATCCCGATCCAAATGCCATGGTTCGATGGTTCGGAATGTCGTAAAACTGCTCCGAGCCTCTTCCACCGGCAAAGTAGACGCCGTAATCCCAGAATGTCAGCAGGCCTGCTTTCGTAACTCCGGCCTTGATCTTAATCACCGAGGCTGGACGGAACGTGTCATAGAAAATCTCTTCGGCGCGCGTCCACGCCACCTGGACCGGCTTGCCGGTCAACTTGGCCAGCCGGGCAGCCTCCAGCGCCTGCCGAATGGCGCTCTTGCCGCCAAAACCTCCGCCCACGAAGGGCGTGATGACGCGAACGTTCGCCGATGGCATGCCCAGCAATGAGGCTGCAGCCTCCTGCAATGGGAAAGGTGTTTGCGTGGAAGCCCAGACGGTCAGCTTGTTGCCTTCCATCTTCGCGAGCGCCGTATGGGGCTCCATCGGCGAGTGTGCCACGTAGCTGTTCAGATAGGTCTCGTCCACCACGTAATCAGCGGCCTTCCGTCCTTCCGCGAGGGTCCCGCCCGACGCGACAACTTCACCTTCAGGCGCGACCTTCAGCAGATGCTCGAAAATCGTCTTGTCGTCCGCGTAAGGTTTGGGCTGGTCGAACTGGGCTTTGATCTTCCCCAGCGCTTCCTGCCGCAATTTCAGGTTCCGGGTGCAGCACAGCCACCAGATCGCCTTCGTGGACGATCTCGACACCTTCAACCCCCTTTGCGCCGGAGGTATCCACGCTGACCAGCCTGGCGTCATGAGCAGGCGGCCGCAGGATGCGCGCACAGAGCATTCCCGGTTCCTTGATGTCACCGGTATAAAGGGCCCTGCCGGTCACCTTGTCGATGCTGTCTCTTCTGATTTCGGGCTTGCCCACGATAGTGAAGTCGGCAGCCGTCTCCACGTGAGCGCCCTTTACGTGCCGCATGATCTTCTTCCCTTTGGTGAGCCCACCGTAGGTGACTTTTTTGTTGCCTCCCACCACATAGACGGCACCGTCCCTGGTTTTCAGCCGCTCTTTGGGCACACCCAGCTTTTCAGATGCCAGTTCCACCAGCACGGCCTTTGCTTCAGCAGCGGCTGCACGGAAAGGAGGGCCGAAAAAGCGTGTGGTCATCGAGCCGAAGGTGCCGCGGTCCCACGGGCAGAGGGCCGTATCGCCCATCACCATTTGGACGGAATCGTATGGAACATCCAGCTCATCCGCCAGCATCTGTGCCAGCGAGGTGATGACGCCCTGGCCCATTTCAATCTTTCCGGTATAGCCGGTGACTTTACCGTCTTCCCCAATCCGAAGGAAGGCGTTGAAATCTTCGGGAAGAGCTTGGCCGCGACCACGCCCACCCTCCTGAGCCCATGAGCAGCGAACCGTGGCGAAAACAAGAATTCCACCGCCCACCAGCTTCAGGAATTCGCGACGGTTGAGCGGGAATGACGGCCCGGGATCATACGTTAAATCGCTGAAGTCAAGCTCCAGGTTTTCTTCTTCCAGTGGCCGGGGCTTTTGATCAAGAGTCTTCATCACGCACTCCTTCCCATCTGCCGTGCGGCCGTCTCGATAGCCGCCACAATGCGCACATGCGCTCCGCAGCGGCAAAGATTGCCTTCCATTTGCTCGATGATCTCGCCGCGTGAAGGCCGCGGATTGTTGAGCAGCAGGCCGTAGGCGTTCATGATCATGCCCGGTGTGCAGTACCCGCACTGCAACGCGTCATGCTGAACAAAAGCTTCCTGCAAGGGGTGCAGCTTGCCGTTTTGTTCCAGTCCTTCAATGGTGGTAACTTCCTTCCCTGCCACTTCCTTCATTTCGACCGAGCACGACCGCGCCACCTGTCGCCCAATCATCACCGTACAGGCTCCGCATAGTGCTTCTCCGCAACCATATTTTGCCCCGGTAAGCTTGAGGTCGTAGCGCAGAACCCATAACAGCTTACGGCTGGGATCGACTTCCAGGCTTACGGGTTTTCCATTGAGTTTGAATCGAAGGGTTTCCTTCATGGGGGTTGCTCCTCTAAATAGACCGGATCGCCAAACGAGTATGGCGGTGCCAAATCTGCCTCGCAGGTGAGCAATATCACAAGCGAGAAAGGCTTGCTGTGATGCAGCTAACATCGGAATGTGACGGGAAAGGCTGGCCCGGCATCCAATTCAGCCCGGGATACCGGGAGCCTGAATATTTTTACGCGCCCCCTTGCAAATTTGGGCAGGGGTATTAATAATTAGGCACCCCTTGATTAGCACGTTGTAGAATCCGCAAGGCGCAAGGTAAAATGGATCATGCGCAGGAAGCCCAATTCCCTGCCCGCAACCCCGAATTTCGTGGCCGGCTTGCTTCGGGTGGAGAAGTCCTGCCGTGCAAACCGCCAACCGATGGGCGAATCGGCAAGTCCACCAAGCCATTGGCTTTCATAAAGTTTTGCTAAGATTGTTGAGCCGATTAATGAAGTATTGTTTTGCCAGGAACGTTCCGGTTGTACAAGGATCATTGCAGCAATTGGTTTTGATCAGAATCTCAGCATCGTACTTAAGTACCATTGCCAGCACCATACAAGTACAGTAAAACATGTGTACTGGGGGGGAAATCGAAGCAATGAGATTTACCATTTGGGCACTGTACACGTGAGTATTCACGAAATGTACAGATGGCAGATGATCTCAAGCAGCTGAAGAGCGGGGTATAGCTAATGTGTGAGCAAGCTATCCGGGTATTATTTCACAGTTCAGACGGTCCCTTCGCAGAAGTTGTCACAAGAGCCCTCGGACCTGGCTACGAAGTCCGAACCAGCGAACAGAATGATCTTGAAGTAACTCCAGAAGAGCAGGCATGGTGCGACGTCGTCCTGCTGGATCTGCACGACAGTGGAGAAGAAGAGAGCGCCGAAGCAACTCTCCATTTGATGGATGAGATCAAAAAGCTCGATTCCTCCACCCCCATGATTGCCATTGTCGGCGACTCCGACGACAGCCTCGCCCGGACCGTCATCGAGAATGGCGCTTACGACACACTCTCAAGCCCTCCCAACATGGCGGACCTGCGGCTCCTGTTGCGGCGGGCATGCCGCTTCCGAAGAATAGAAAAGGAGCTGGCAGACCTCCGTTCCCGGGACCTTTCGGCAGGGCGCTTTGGAGAAATGCTTGGAACGTCTGAGCCCATGCACCAGGTCTTCGAGACCTCCCGCAAGGTCGGGCCCTGCGACGTTAGCGTGCTGATATCCGGCGAAACCGGCACAGGAAAAGAGCTTCTGGCCCGCGCCATTCATCGCATCAGTCCTCGCGCCAACGGTCCCCTGGTGGCATTCTCCTGCGCCAATCTTCCCGAAACCCTGGTGGACGATGAGCTCTTCGGGCATGAAAAGGGGGCCTTTACCGGCGCCATCACAACGCGCCGCGGGCGTTTTGAGGCAGCCCATGGCGGAACGCTTCTGCTGGACGAAATTGGCGACCTTCCCCTGGGCCTTCAGTCCAAGCTGCTGAGGGTGCTTCAGGAGCGTTCGTTCGAGCGACTGGGGAGCAATACACCCATTGAAGCCAACGTGCGGGTTCTATGCGCTACGCATCGGAACCTGGAGACCATGGTGGAAGAAGGCCAGTTCCGCAAGGACCTCTTCTATCGGCTGAACGTGGTGCAAATTCAGATTCCGGCCCTTCGCGAACGTCGTGACGAAATTCCGGTTCTGGCCCAGCACTTCCTGCAACGGTTCACACAACAGTTTGGAAAAAGCGCGACCCGATTCTCACCTCTGGCCATCCACGCCCTTGAAGAATACCAATGGCCCGGAAATGTGCGGGAGCTGGAAAATGCGGTCCAGCACGCAGTCGTGATGGCCGAAGGGTCCACGATAGAAACCTGGCATCTGCCCAATAGCCTGCGAGGGGACTTCGCACAGGCTTCCGTCGGCAGGTCCTACGAAGACGAGGTTCGCGAATTTAAGCGGCGTCTGATTCTGAGGACTCTGCGCGAGTGCGGAGGCCGCAAGGTCGATGCAGCCCGGTCCCTGGGCGTGGCACGTGGATATTTACACCGCCTGATCAATCAATTGCAGATTCAGGTGGACAACGATGAACTGGGAGTTGTGGAGGCTGAAGAGACGACTTCGCAAGAACATATCATGTAACCTCTCCGATCCCGGGTATCAGGAATGTCCGCAGGTACTGACTGATACGCATTTTCGACTCAGGAGCGCGACATTCAGACCCCGGCCCAAGATTTCTTTCCCGATCTGTTGCGGCGTGCCCAAAACGCGGATGGCGGATGGGGGTACCGGCCCGAACTCCCAAGCACCACCGAACCGACTGCATGGTCCGTTCTTGCCCTGCAGCCTCTTGAAGAGTCATCCGGCAAAACACTCGCTTCCGCGACCGACTGGCTGCGGCGAGCGCAGATGGCAGGGGGCGCATGGCCCACGGGTTCCGGCAAGGAACCAGGATGCTGGGTGTCCGCACTGGCATGCCTCGCTCTCATCAGCCTGAATGGCCCGTCGAAGGATGCTGTCATCCGCGGAGCAAGCTGGCTGAGCAAAACATGGCCGGCGGAAGGTGACCTTTTGTGGCGTTTGCGGCAGTGGCAGCAGAAGCCTGACGCGGTGGTTCACCAGGACCATTCACTTCGAGGATGGGGCTGGACGCCCAACACGGCAAGCTGGGTGGAACCCACAGCCTATGCTCTGATCCTGCTCCAGAATGTCCCTGCCAAGGATCGCCCTTCGCAAGCCGTCAAGCGCATCCAACTGGGTGAAAAGATGCTCTATGACCGCGCCTGCCCCGGCGGCGGATGGAATGCCGGCAATCCCCTGGTTTACGGTGTTCCCGGGGTCGCCCGGATTTCACCAACTGTATGGGCCCTGCTTGCTTTGAGATATCACAAAGACCGTGCCGCAAACCTGGAAGGCGTGGAATGGCTGCATCAGCGCTATCAGAGTCTCCGCAGCCCGGCATCTCTGGCCCTGGCCCATCTTTGCCTCAAAGTTTATGGCCGGCCGGCAGAAGCCATTAAAACTCAATTGGGCGATTTCTATAGCAACAATCAATTCCTGCAAAGCATTCCGGTCATGGCCTGGGCCTCGCTTGCCCTCAATGATCTTCCCTGGTGGCTGGGTTGTTCATCACAGGCCCAGGACGCGATATGAGTTATTCCAACACACGCCTGGTACCCCCGTTTAATCGTTCGCCCTCCGCGGTGGCAATCCGGAGCGTTTCAAGCTACGAGTCCGACGTAGAAGCCATCCTCTGGGAAACGTTGCAGGAACTTCGGCCGCCCGTGCGCGACAAGTCGGTGCTCCTGAAACCGAATTTCGTGGAACCCGATATGGAAGGGATGATCAACACCCACCCGGTGGTCATCCGGGCTGCACGGGAAGCGTTCCTGCGGTTGGGCGCAAAGTCCGTGATCGTTGCCGAAGGGCCGGGGCATGAACGTGATACGGAAGGGATTCTGGAAGAACTGCGCCTGAGAGACTACCTGGGCCCGCTGGACCGGTCGTTCGTCGACTTGAACACTGATGAGGTATCACAGGTTGGAACCCGCACACGCGCCTCCAGGCTGAAGTCATTATTCCTGCCGAAGACGGTTCTGGCGGCTGATTTTGTGGTTTCCATGCCTAAAATGAAGACCCACCACTGGGTCGGAGTCACCCTGGCCCTGAAGAACATGTTTGGCATTGTTCCCGGAAGTTGTTATGGATGGCCCAAGAACGTGCTTCACTGGGCGGGCATCAGCAAGTCAATTCTGGACATCAACAGCACGGTCCGGCCGGATTTTGCCATTGTAGACGGCATCGTAGGCATGGAAGGCAACGGTCCCATCCAGGGAACGCCCAAGGCATCCGGAGTTCTGGTAGCCGGAGACGATCCCGTGGCCGTGGACGCTACCTGTGCCAGGATCATGGGGCTTGTTCCGGAGCGAATTGATTACCTCCAGCGCGCCTCCCTGCTGCTGGGCCACATGTCGGAAGATAGAATTGAGCAGCTGGGCGAAACCATCGCCAGCACCAGCAAACCGTTCGAAATGTTGCCGGCCTTTCAGAAGATTCGAGCGTAAAGAGAGATGGATGGGCGTGGCTACCGAGCCTCTCTGGAGATACCGAGGATACTGGTTAAGGGGTTTACCCTATTGACAATGGGTAAGTTTACGGATACTAATACCAAGGGATATCTGAGGGGGTTCGGACTATTCCGGCCCGTTAAAGCACTTTTATGGCCACAGATTTGCTCTTATGTGTCAAGGCGTAGGGAGGAAACAGTTATGTTTAAAGGGGATATTGCATTATGCTCTACGCTGGAGGGGTAGAATGGGGGCGCATGTGTCATTTGCCAAGGACACGGCTTAGACGTATTAGTGTCCGACTGGTTACAAATTGGAAAGAGGAATCAGGCGCTGAACTGGTAGAAGCAGCTGTGGTCATCCCCATACTCCTGATGTTGCTGCTGGGGATCGTCAGCTTCGGCCGCGCCTGGAACGTCTATCAAACTATTACCCGGGCGGCAAGAGAAGGAGCCAAAGCAGCGGTACTGACTCCTTGCGCTGACTCGGCGTATTGCCCTGGAGCCGCCACCTACACCGCCAACAACATCTGGACCAATTTCGTCAATCCTGTTCTGCAATCGGCTAATCTGGACACGGCGAAGGTCCAGAGTGCCTCAATCGTCTACGTCCAGTTGGATCCCAGCAATACGGTGCCGCACATCTGTGGTGTGCGCCTTACCTATGTGTACCCCTATACTTTTTCGCTTCCCTTCACCAGCGTTAACTTATCGACTATCAACCTTTCAACGACGGTTCAGATGCGGCTGGAAAACCAGCCTGCAACGTGCCCGGTGGGAACCAGCTATTGAGTGGAGAGGAGTAGGGTCCGTGTTAACAGCAAATTCCAAGATCAAAACTTCTTTAACCCGGCAGCTATCGTGCGCCGTTTCGGGTCTGGCAGTTAAGCTGCGGGTTTCGTCGTCCGTCACGGCGTTAAAGTTTGCCAGGCGCGTGAGGGAGACAGAAGCCGCGGAGCTGCTTGAGTTCGCCCTGGCGCTTCCACTGATTCTGGTGTTGGTGGTGGGCCTGCTGGATTTTTCGCACGCCTATAACCTCAAACAGAAACTCGCCAACGCGGTCCGCGAGGGCGCCCGAATCGGCGGTTCCGAAAATTTCCAGGATGCTAATACGAGCAACCCGGCTTCGGTAAATTCTATCAAGGAAGATGTCAAAACCTACCTGCAAGACGCGGGGGTTAATACCTCTTTCATTGGCAGCACCTTGAGCTACGACCCGTGCCCGGCAACCTGCACTGGAACTTATTATACAACCCGTAACGGGACCAATTACGGCCTGAAGATCGAACGGGATGTCAAGGTTACGTACACCGACCCCAACAGTGGCAATTTGGTCACAGTCCCGGCCACTCGCGTAACACTCTATTACCCCTACGACTGGACTTTTGGCTTCGACCAGGTCATCAAGCTGTTAGTTCCGTCGGCATCCTTTGCCGACCCTATCCGTATCGAGACCGATGCCATGATGGCGAACCCTTAACCCTTAGGAGCAGGAAGCTATGAGAGCATGCGAAAAGTTGACTGGAAAACGTCCCAATGAACGTGGCGTCAGCATTGTGCTGATCGCAGTGGGGATGATATTTATTCTGGGGATGGCAGGCTTGGGCGTCGATCTCGCCTCGCTATACGTCGGGCGAAGCCAGGCGCAGCGTGCTGCGGACGCAGCGGCGCTGGCAGGAGCCCAGTCACTTGTCACCCAGGGGTGTACGTCAAACGTAGGTTCGACAATCTCAACCTCGTGCCAGGCGATTGCCAGGCAGAGGGCGGAAGCGGTGGGAAACCTGAACCTGATTGCCGGCATATCCCCGGGCATTACGGATGCCGACGTAACCTTCCCTTCAACAAGCGCCTCCGACCCGCAAATCCAGGTTATGGCTTCACGGGACACCAGCCACAGCAACCCCATGCCTACTTTCTTTGTCAAGATTTTCGGCATCAGCACCGCGAACGTCTCGGCCACAGCCAAAGCGGAAGCTTTCAATCCCTCCGGATCGACCACAAATGTGGGCGCAGAATGCCTCAAGCCCTGGCTGCTGCCGAACTGCGATCAGCAGCACCCGGCTACGCCAGGCAATCCCAATTGTACCGGCTATGATTATTTCATTAATCCAACGAGTGGAGATATTCAGCATCCTGGTCCGATTTCTTCCGGCGGAGTCCAGGGCGAACAACTTTTGATCAAGCCGGGCGACCCCACCAGCGGTGCCACCGCCGCCCCAGGCAAATTCTGGCCGGTGTTTCTTCCAGCGGGTTCGGTTGCCAGCGATTGCCCGTCCTGCGCCAATGGGGGCGGAGGCGGGGGCTCAGGCAGCGGGTCGCTTTATCGCCAGAACATCGAGTGCTGCAATCACAATACGATCGTTTGTGGCACCCAGGTAATCCAGCCCATTACCGGCAACATGGTAGGGCCCACTGAACAGGGAGTTGACTGTCTGATCCATCAGAGCGGGAGCAAGGGTAGCCCCTCCGGCATGGACGCCTTTGATCCCGCAAGCTGGACGATTACCGGAGGCACCAACAATCCCTATGGGTTGGCAGGACAAGTAACCGACAGTTCCGACTCGATTGTCACGATCCCCATATATGATGGGACGGTCCTGTGTCCCGGAAGCTCGTGCCCTTCAACCACCACTGTAACGATCACCGGATTCATCCAGTTGTTTGTCCAATATGAAGACGGTTCCAATCAGGGTAATGTCTACGCCAAAGTTATGAACATTTCTTCCTGCGCTGCCGGGTCTGGTGGCGGCAGCGGCGGCGGTGGCAGCGGCGGCGGCAGCGGCGGCACCACAATTTCCACTGGAGGCGGTTCGCCCATCCCCGTGCGCCTGATTCAGTAGCCGGCGATGGTAAGGAACAACCTCCAAACCCCGTTCACTGTGGGAAGCCGTCTTTGTCTGGGCCACGGGCCGACAGGACGGCTTTCTGTTTCAGATTAGCTGAGAGATGCCCTGTCAGGATGGTGCTTGACGGGCAAATAGCCGCGGATATTATCCCCTGCAACCTTCAGAGTGGCCCGCGCGCATGTCTACTTCTGGTGACATCTGGGGGCAAGGCCTGTCTCCGGCAGATACCATGACTTATTGATGCTTAAGAGGTTAGCTGGATTTCACCGACACAAAAGGCCGTAACCTCTCGTGCACACGCCAATAATTAATCAGATAACCCTCTAAATTCCCTCTCTGGATTGAATCTGCGTCGATTGGCCCGCAACTTGCTTTATCATATTGCTTGACGCCGGCTGAGGCAACCAACCAGTGGCAACGGGCAAAAGAGTTCTGTCATCATGAGGGTCCAAAATGAATCACCCATTCTTTGAACGCCCTCGATTACAAGGATCGCCTGCTCCAAAGTCCGCCGAAGGGCAAGCGGCCCTGCTTTCGGTGGTGGTACCGTGCAAGAACGAAGAAGCAGGGCTTCGGGAAGCCCACCGGCAACTCACCACCGCTCTGGTATCGGCAGGCACGGTCCGATATTCCACGCCAGACCTCAGGCCGCAACCGGTCGGCGAGCCGAAGACCTTCACGCGTGAAGCCATCACCTGCTTTGAAATCATTTATGTTGATGACGGCAGCACGGACGGGACGGCCGCTGTTCTGCATGAACTGCAGGCAGGCGACAGTTGCGTGCGGGTGGTCCGGCTCTCTCGAAACTTCGGCCACCAGGTGGCCATTACGGCTGGACTGGAACACGCCTCAGGCGATGCTGTGGTGATCATTGACGCCGACCTTCAGGATCCGCCGGAAGTGATTGGAGAATTCCTTGCCCGCTGGCGCGAAGGTTTCGACGTCGTCTATGGAGTTCGAACCGATCGCCCGGGAGAGACGGCCTTCAAGCTCTGGACGGCCAAGTCATTCTACCGGATCATCAACCGCCTGTCTGACACGAGCATTCCGCTCGACACCGGCGATTTCCGCCTGATGGACCGCGCCGCCGTAGAGGCCCTGCTTTCCATGCCGGAACGCGACCGGTTTGTGCGGGGCATGGTGAGCTGGCTGGGTTTTTCGCAGGTGGCGGTTCCCTACACGCGCGCGGTCCGCTACGCAGGCGCCACCCAATATCCCCTTTTCAAGATGTTGCGTCTGGCAACGGACGGCATCCTTTCGTTCTCCATTACGCCTTTGAGACTTGCCACCTGGACAGGCTTTGCGGCCTCGGGCCTGGCCATTCTGGGCATCTTTTACGCCCTGTATGCGCACTTCTTCGCTGCTCACCTGGTCAGAGGCTGGACCTCGTCCCTGATTGCCGTGTTATTCATTGGCGGCGTTCAACTGATCTGCCTGGGAATCATCGGCGAATATGTCGGTCGAATCTACGGGGAGTCGAAGCGAAGGCCTCTCTATTTTGTGCGCGAGCGGCTGGGCTTCAACGAACAGAACAGGCCATCCTTCATCAATGTAACCGAAAGAATCGCAAAATGACTCCGCCGCAGGCGGAACCAGACCCTGTTAACTCATTGAGCTAGCATCTACCATGCCAGACACGATCATTACTGTTACGGAGCCTGAACCGTCACTCCCTGCGGTTCCCGCCACAGGTATTGAACTCAAGGAATTTCGCCTGCGAACACTCCTGCAGAAGGTCTCCTCATTTCAAGTACTCCTGGGAGCCATCCTGGTCAGCGGGGTATTTGTCGCCGAGCGTTCCATCCGCCTTGACCCGGACACGTGGTGGCACATCAAGGCCGGCAGCGACATTCTGGCCACGCACCATTTTCCAATCGCCGACCCCTACTCGTTCACGGTGCGGGGCGCACCCTGGATTGCCTATGAATGGTTGGGCGACGTCGTGATGTCACTGGCAGCCCGGGCAGGATTGAGGGGAACTGAGTTGCTCCTGGTGGCGTCGAGCAGCCTGATCACGCTGTTGATCTACTATTACGCCTGGCTGAAGTGCAAAGAGTGCAAGGCCGCGTTCCTCGCAACGTTTGCTGTAGCGCCGCTGGCCATGCTGTCCATGACGGTGCGCCCCCAGCTGTTCGGTTACATATTCCTCCTGGTCACGCTCATCTGCCTGGAGCGGTTCCGCCAGGGGCATCGCACGGGCGCTGTGGTTTCTGCCCCCTGTGTTCCTGTTCTGGGTTAACATACACGGCTCTTTTGTGCTGGGTTTCATGGCCATGGGACTTTACTGGGCCTGTGGCCTCGCGGACTTCTCCTGGGGAGGCCTCTTTACAGAGCGATGGGCGCACAGTGACCGCATCCGTCTTGAACTGGCAGCGCTCATGTGCGTTCTGATGCTTCCCATAACCCCTTATGGAACCCGTCTAGCCACGGTACCTGTCGAGTACGCCTTTTCCCTGCCCGGCAATATGGCACATATCCAGGAATGGCAACCCGCAGACTTCAGCCAGTGGCAGGTCAAACTGTTTCTCGCCCTTGTCATCCTCTTTGTGCTGGCGATCCTGACTCTCAGACTGCGCTGCAGTCTGGTGGAAACGGCTTTTTTCATTTTTGCAGTTTATGAAACCTGCGTGCATGTTCGCTTTGCAATCGTCTTTGCGATTATCTTTGCGCCGCTGCTGGCCGGGCTTTTGACCCGCTGGGTAGATCCTTACAACCGCAACATCGACAAGTACGCGCTGAATGCCGTGCTGATTCTGGGGATGGCCGTCGCCTGGGTCAGATACTTCCCTTCCAGGGCGGATCTCGAGCAAGAAGTTGCGGCAAACTATCCCGTCGAGGCCGTTCGTTATCTCCGCCAACACCCGCTTGCGGGGCCCATGCTGAACAGCTATGGCTTTGGCGGGTACCTGATCTGGGCCAGGATGCCGCGTCAAGGCGTTTTCATCGACGGACGAGGAGATCTCTACGAACGCACCGGCGTGTTCGCCGATTTCCGCCGGATCGTCAACCTCGCCCCGGAAACCCAACAATTGCTCAGAGGATACGGCATCCAGTCGTGTCTGCTTCAGCGTGGCACCCCTCTGGCAACCTTCCTTGGCGCGGATACCCATTGGAACCGGGTCTACCAGGATGACGTGGCTGGGCTGTACGTCAGGGACGGCGGTTCCGGCAAGGCCGGTCGGAACCCCTATACTCTACAGACTTCATCAGGGGGTTCGAACTAGGAATGGCCGCACCCGGGACGACACTGACCACAAACGGGCAGGTTCAGAACTCCCAATCCTCGCGCCCGCGCGCACTCCTGAAGAAGTGCTTCTCCTTTCCCGCATTTCTGGGCGCCATCCTGGTGGCCGCCACCTATGCCATCGAGCGCGGGTTGCGGCTCGATCCGGACACCTGGTGGCACCTCAAATATGGTGAAACGATTCTCCAGACCGGCCACTGGCCAATGGTTGATGCCTGGTCATTCACCGCTCATGGAATGCCCGGAGTCGCCTACGAATGGGGCGGCGAAGTTATAACCGCGCTCGCCTACCGGCTTGGCGGCATGCGCGGAATGGACGTTCTGCTCATCACGCTGACCAGCATCATCGTCCTTCTCATTTACTACTTCGCCTGGTTGCGCTGCCGGAACTCAAGTGCCGCGTTCTTTGCAACATTTCTTATGTTGCCTTTAGCAGCTCTAACCTTTACTCTTAGGCCCCAGTTGATTGGTTACCTATTTCTCCTCGTCACTCTCATTTTGCTGGAACGCTTCCGACAGGGCGAACAGAAACATCTGTGGCTGTTGCCTCCGATTTTTCTGCTTTGGGTCAACACTCACGGCACGTTCGTGTTTGGCTTCATGGTGCTGGGGCTATACTGGCTGAGCGGTCTCATCGACTTTTCTCAGGGCGGGCTCTACGCGGTCCGCTGGCGGCCGGAACAGCAACTCCACATGGAGGTGGTTGGTCTGTTGAGCGTGGCGGTCCTTCCCCTCACGCCCTACGGCACCCGGCCGGCGGCAGTTCCCCTTGAATTTCTGACGGCATTGCCACTCAACCTTTCCCACATCACGGAATGGCAACCCATCAACACGAACTTCTGGCAAGCTAAACTCCTTCTGGTTCTCCTGTTCGCCTTTATCGTGGCCCAGTTGGCTTTCCGCCTGCGATATCAGCGTGGAAGAGCTCGCCCTCTTCTCCATTGTGCTTTACGCCACATTCGTGCACTTTCGGTTTGTCATTTTTTATGTGATTGTTTTTGCGCCGCTGGCGGCTTCGATTCTTGCCCGCTGGACGCCTGCTCACGATCACACGGCCGAAAAGCCCGTCGTGAATGCCGGACTGATGCTTGCAGCGCTTGTCGCCATGGTGTGCTTCCTCCCGTCCCAGGCTGCACCTTCAAAAAAACATCGCCGGGAATTACCCGGTTCAGGCTGTCCGCTTTCTGCGGCAGCATCCCATTCCGGGCCGCATGTTCAACGATTACATCTTTGGCGGCTATCTGGTGTGGGCGATGGCTCCGATGAATAAGGTCTTTATCGACGGTCGGGGTAATATCTACGAGCCAGGCAGGCCTTTTCTCTGATTACGCAGATGTCGTCGAGCTGAAACCCGATACATTCGCCATGTTGCAAAGCTACAGGATCAATTATTGCCTGATTCCGCAGAACAGCGCATTGGCCACTTTGCTGGCTGC
Source organism: uncultured Acidobacteriota bacterium (assembly GCA_963783155.1). Classification (GTDB taxonomy): domain Bacteria; phylum Acidobacteriota; class Terriglobia; order UBA7540; family UBA7540; genus SCRD01. The sequence continues at coordinate 355,354 of CAWANC010000007.1, forward strand.
GAGTTCCGACTGGAAGGAGGTCTACAAGGACACCCTTAGCGCCATTTTTGTCCGTCAGACAACAAGGCCGTCTCCGCGACCCAACTTGAACGCCACGGGGAAGGGCCGGAATCGGCAGCTTGCTGAAGCATAAGCTCCCCAGGGCAGAGGGAAGTGGTTTCTGACAAATTGAACGATGCTCAATCGAAACGATACATTCGGTGAATCAGACCCAACCGTTGGGAACACGGTTCCTGCGCGCAGCGCCGGCAACGCCTCATCGGCACAGGTGCGTTCTACCCTCACGACAGTGCTCAAAAAGGTTTTCTCCTTCCATACATTTCTGATGGCGTTGCTGCTTGGCGGCGCTTTTGCAGTGACGTTCACCAACATCCACCAGGCGCTTTTTTCCTCATCTCAGCCGCTGCGTTGGGTGGAAAGCGACACCTTGTGGCACATCACAGTTGGCGAACTGATTCTGAAAACACACACCTGGCCGACGCACGATATCTATTCATTCACGGCCCACGGTAGTCCGTGGATTGCGTACGAATGGTTGGGAGAAGTCATCATGGCCCTCGCCTGGAGGGCCGGCAACCTGCAGGGACTGGCTGTCCTGATGATGGCGCTGGCCAGCGTGATTATCCTGGCCCTCTTTTATCTTGCCTATCTCGGCAGCAGGAACACTAAATCGGCTTTTGCCGCCTGCGCCGTTTTGCTGCCGCTGGCCGCCATCTCCTGGACACTGCGCCCGCAACTGCTGGGCTACGTTTTTCTGATCGTTACGCTGATAGTGCTCAGGCGGTTTCGCCAGGGGTTCAAGAAGAGCATCTGGATCCTGCCGCTGATTTTTCTGCTCTGGACCAACACCCATGGGACCTTTGTCTTGGGGTTTGGCGTTCTGGGCATTTACTGGCTGAGCGGACTGAAGGAGTTCCAGGCCGGAGGCCTTTACAGCCAGCGGTGGACGCCACGTGAACGCCGGCAGCTGGAATTGATTGCCCTCCTCTGCCTCGTCGCCTCGGTCATTACGCCGTACGGAACCCAACTGGCCGCCTACCCGCTGGAGATGGCCGGCTCCCAGCCCATGATCATTCAGGTCATCCAGGAATGGCAGCCTCTGGCCCTGGCGTCATCCTACGGCAAATTGTTCCTGTTGATGATCCTGGCCTTCTGGATGTTCGTGATCACGTGGCGGGTGCGCATTCGCCTGGAGGATATGGCGCTCCTGCTGGTGGCTACCGCCGGAACCATCATCCATGCGCGTTTCATGTTGCTTTTTGTGCCGGTCTTCGCACCCATGCTGGCCGAATTGATCGCACCGTGGTTTCCTCCTTACTCGGAAGAAAAGGATCATCCCGTCTTGAATTTCGCCCTGGTCGCGACTCATCATCGCGGGGATCGTTGAATTCTTCCCTTCGAATGCCAGGCTGCAAAAGCAACTTGCGGGCGAGATGCCGGGCCAGGCTGTTCAGTTCCTTCGCGCCCATCCAGCCATGAGCCCAACATTCAATTATTTCTTCTGGGGCGGCTACCTGATCATGAACCGGCGCCCTTCAGACAGAGTTTTTATTGACGGTCGGCTGGACATTTATGAATATTCAGGGGTGCTTGACGACTACATGTCCATCATGTCCCTGAAACCCGACCTGGAGGATTTGCTGCGGAAATATCACCTGCGGTCCTGCCTGATTCCACCCCACAGCCCGCTTGCGATTCTGCTCGCATCAAGCCCCGGATGGAAGGAAGTTTACAGAGACGGAATCAGCGCGGTCTTCGTGCGGGAAGGGGTGGGAGCCCAGGAAGTGAATGGCCCTGCTGGCCCCCCGGCGGAAGGCAGCACTGCAAAGCGAAAAATGCCGGCCGCAGGCAGCTGAAATACGAGGTGTTTTGTTTGGAGTTTACGGATGGCAACTGAAACAATGATTCCGGTTCAAGAACAGGAGCAATCAGTGTTCCGGCGCGCGCTGCAGAAGTGCTTTTCGTTTCCTGTGCTCATGGGAGCCCTGCTGGTAGCCCTTAACGCTGTCATCATGCTACCTACATTCCGGATCGAGCCGGACTCCTGGTGGCACCTCAAACTTGGCCAGGAAATTCTGCTGACAGGGCACTGGCTGAGAGCTGACATCTACTCCTTCACCGCCTACGGGAATCATCCACTGGCCTATGAATGGCTGGGCGAGGTCATGCTGGCTATTGCCTACAAAATCGCCGCACTCAGGGGTCTGCATACCCTGCTCTTTGGACTGACCAGCATCATCCTGCTTCTGGTGTATTATTACGCTGGTCTGCGAAGCCGCAATTCCAAAGCGGCGCTTGCAGCAACTGTCCTTATCATCCCACTGGCTGGAATGTGCTTTACCCTTCGCCCCCAATTGCTGGGGTATATCTTCCTGCTCATCACTCTCATTTGCCTGGAGCGTTACAAGCAGGGCTTGCAAAAGTCACTTTGGATTCTGCCTCCGCTCTTCCTGATCTGGGTGAATACTCATGGTTCGTTTATCCTGGGCTTTTGCGTGCTGGGACTCTATTGGGTCTGCGGACTAGCCCCCTTCAGGCTGGGCGGCCTCACGATGGAGCCATGGCAACCGCGCCAGAGAATCCATATGGAATTGTGTTTCTGCTGGGTACCGTAACGCTTCCGCTTTACCCCCTTCGGAGGCCAGGCTTTCATCTTTCCGATCGAGAAAGCCCTCTCTTTTCCGCAGCAGTCGGCGCACATCCAGGAGTGGCTGCCACTCAATTTCAGCCAGTGGGAGCCGAAGGTGATGCTGGTCCTCCTGCTTGGCTTTCTGCTGGCCCAGGTTGCGTATCGCCTGACTTACAGAGTTGAAGAACTCTTCCTTGTTTTATTTACGGCCTATATGACTTGCGTCCATACGCGCTTTGTTATCCTGTTCGCGCTCGTGTTCGCACCCGTGGTGGCCGCCCTGCTGGCACGTTGGGCGCCCCGCTACGAGCCGGAGAAAGACAAGCCTATAATTAATGCTGTGCTGATTATTGCAATCGTGCTGGCCATTGGCAGGGGGGTCCCATCCAGGAAGGAACTGGACCAGCGCATCTCCAAGGATTTTCCAGTAGCGGCCGTCCAGTACCTGCGGCAGCATTCCGTGCCTGGTCCGATGTACAACGATTATGGATTTGGAGGGTACCTGCTCTGGGCTTTGGGGCCGGAGCACAAGGTCTTCATCGATGGCCGGGGAGATTTTTATGAGCAGGCTGGCGTGTTCCAAGATTACATCAGCGTCCAGGACATCCATCCCGATGCCCTGGCGATTTTGCGATCCTACCACGTCAACTCGTGCATCATTCAACGTAAGAGCGCCTTGGCAACTCTGCTCCGGGCACGGTCTGACTGGAAGGAGATCTACAAAGACCCGTTAGGTTCGATCTTCATCAGGGAGCCGCTAATCCGGCCTGTAGAGGCAGTGGAGGCGTCAAAAATTCATCCGGACGCAAATGACAGCGCTGCGGGAGCGCGCTAATGGCACTCGAAATAGAGAGATCCAAGAAAGGCCAATGAGAAAGGAAGAAGCCATCTCAACGGCAGAATTCGATTCTTACGCCGGCCAATACGAAGAACTCCTTGCCCACAGCATCAAGATCTCAGGGGAGAAGCCCGAATACTTTGCCGCCTACAAGGCGTCTTACCTGGCTCGGCTGGTATCCCCTGATGTCAGGCGGGTGTTGGACTACGGGTGCGGCATCGGAATGCTCTCGACCCAGTTGAAGCTGCAATTTCCCAAATCGCAGGTCGATGGGTTCGACCCTTCGCCAGGAAGCATTGCCCGTGTCAACCCGGCACTCGTGGCCCAGGGATCCTTTGAGTCCGACCCCAATTCCCTGAGTTCTACATATGATCTCATTGTCATGGCAAACGTTCTGCACCACGTCAAGCCTGTGAACCGTCAGAACCTCGTCGCCGATGTGGCTTCTCGGCTGGCACCGGACGGGAGATTGGTCGTTTTCGAACACAATCCCTTCAACCCATTGATGCAATTGGCGGTCGCGCAATGCGTCTTTGATGAAGACGCCATTCTGCTCCGGCGGAAGGAAAGCGCTCATTACTTTCACTGTGCGGGCCTCAACACCGCTTCCGATTATATTGTCTTCTTTCCGCGTTGGCTTCGTTGGCTTCGACGAGTTGAGCCGCACCTCTACTGGTGTCCGTTGGGAGCCCAGTACGTCGTGGTTGGAACTCGGCCCACTGATGAGGGCTGAAGACTCCTATCTCGGAAAAGGAAACTACAAAACGCCCTCGCGGGGATAAAGCGTCGTCATTACAGGAGAAACACCAATCAGACCGTCGTCGTGAGTCATGTGCTCACTCACGGCGTAGATAGACATTCAATATGGCAACCATAAAGCAGACATCCACTCTCCTGACGAAAGGGATATCTAAACGCTCACTCGCGTTCGGCCTTGCCGCATTCCTTTTGGCAGGTTTCTTCGTCGTTCGAAACCTTTCGACCTGGCGAACTCGGCTTATTTATCCGGGAGATGAAAGTTACGAAGGATGCGCCTTGGCGGAAATGGTACGGCTGCGCCAGGGGACTCCTATCTATGCACCACCCTCGGACAAGGGTTTTGCCGGGGCCACTTACGGACCACTCTACTACCTGCTCGGATCGCGGCTGGTCAATCCAGCTGACCCATCGTATCTGCCCCTTCGTCTTCTCTCAGCGCTGGCCATCCTGGGCATTGCGATATGCTGCAGCTTGCTCGCATTCTGGGCCACCCGGAATCGACTGGCCGCGTTCCTGAGTCCCCTGGTATTTCTGTCCTACGGAGTGGTGACTTATCACGGCATCTCCGCGCTGTCTGACAGCGTTGCGTTGCTGCTGTTTTTCTCGGGCTTCCTGGTTGCGTACAGGTTCCGCAACAACAGCGCCATCCTCCTTGCAGCGCCTCTGATGTGCCTGGGTTTTTACTACAAACCGCAGTACATTGCAGGGCCGCTGGCCGTGATGGTGTTTCTTCTCCTTGAAAAGCGCTATCGCCGGTTAGTGCAGTTTCTGGGGGCTTTGGCGCTGTGTGGCTTTGGCCTTCTAGGGATTTTCCAATGGGGGGTCTTCCCCGGTCAGGAATTCTGGCGGCATTTCTTCTTCTACCAATCAGCCCTTTTCTCCTGGTACCAGTTCAAGATCGGTGTCCTGGTCTACGTCTTAATGTTCGGTGTACCTGTCTTGCTGGCCTTTGAATATCTTCGTAAGCACCCGGACAAAATGCTCACCTGTTACCTGGTTTGTGCAGTTGTCATCGGGATAGTGACCATCGGAAAGGCAACGGCTTTCATCCAGTACTTCTTCGATACGCTCTTCCTGGTCAGCGTCCTAATGCCGGGGTTGCTGGCCAAGCGAATCGAGGAAGGGTCTCTTCCTGGGGAAGTTCTTTTTCTTCTGGCAATTGCCCTTTTTGCAGGCCAGTGGTACACCCCGCCCGCTCCAAGCCCCAAGGCATTTGAACAACTCTCTGCCGTACAATCTTACTTTCGGCGGAACTTTCCATCCCATGCCCGGGCTATTGGCCTACGTGGCGGCGGCCTGGTCCAGGCGGGCTTCGATACGCCATTTTCCGATCTGTTCACGACTGAGACCCTCGCCCGGTGGGGCGTCGTCTCTGACAGGCACCTCGTGAAGCAGATTCGGGCGGGCTGGTTCTCCCTGATTGTGCTGGATTTCGATCTTAACCAGAAAACGGACCCGATTTGGCTGAATTACTATCTTACGAAAGACGCGCGCGATGCGATTGCCAGCGAATACCGAGTGGTCGATTCCTTGCAAGTCCCCCAGCCGACGAAGCTGTTTCCCCAGGACAGACTTTACATTTATATCCCTAAATCCAGCAAGTTAAAGGCAGATGAGCTCCCCTGGCAGACGGGCGGCATCACTTCCCGCTGACATCCAACGGCTGTAAAGTACCCATGGGCTTTAACCGATGGATATACATTGTGGACTGCCAAACCATCCAGAAATCGTCCGTAACCGCCAAATCACTCAAAACCCAAACACTCGCTTCCAACAGTGCGGGTGTAACCCAACTCCAGCCTCCAGAATACAAAGCGTCACCAGAAAGCAATCTAAGCACACATGTGGCGTCCACAAAAGGTAACGGTCAAATCGGTGCAAGAAGCAGAATTTATTTCCCGGCTATCAATGGAAACGCAATTGATTGATTTCATGTGACTTATTTTTTTAGATTTATACCTTTCTGCTGCAACGGATTTGGCACGCCAAGTGCTATAAGCCAATGTGGGTACGATGTACTAAGACATCACCCTAACTTCAACTCACGGGAGGATTTTACTGATGACGGAGCTACTTAAGAGGCTGTGGCAGGAAGAAGAAGGCCAGGATCTTACGGAATACGCGTTGCTTCTGGTTTTGATCGCATTGGCCGCTATCACGGTCATGGGGACACTCGGAAGTGCCATCAACAATGTGTTCTCAACAGCAGCGAGCAACCTGACGGCTGCCAGCTAGTCCTATGGAAGACAAATCACCAGCTGAGGAAAGCTCCGAGCTTCCTCGGCTGGTGAGTGGTTTCTGAAATGTGCAACATGTAGCGTTTACAGGCCAGAGATTTATGACGCTACAGAATGGAGCCAATTCCCGGCAACAACCCCGGAGGGGGGACGACTGAACGATGGGTTCTGGGTTTTATAGATGCCTAGGACAGGGCTTTTGGTGTGCCCGCCTTGTTCACTAAGTTCTCAATACCTGGTCAACCATTTACCCTCCCCAACTCTGAACAAGGTCTAAAGAATGCCAGCGATGCATGACGTGATGTGGAATCAGGTTGCGGTGTGGGCTCTGGGTCTGCTCATCGCCCTCTGGGCAGGATGGCTGGACTGGCGCTTTCGCCGTATCCCCAACTGGCTCACAGTTTCGGGATTCCTTCTGGGCCTGGGAATCAATGGAGTCGTTTCAGGATGGACTGGAGTCAAGGGCGGGCTTGAAGGTGCAGGCATTGCCATAGCCGTGCTCATCGTTCCGGTCATTATGCGAGGCATTGGCGCAGGCGACTTGAAATTGATGATCGCGCTGGGAGCTTGCCTCGGGCCGTGGAAATTCCTGAATGTCCTCCTCGCAAGTATTTTTATTGCCGGCATGATGGCTATCGTAGAAATTGTTCGAAAGCGCCGCGTCAAGAAGACTTTTGGGAATCTGGCCGTCCTCATCCGGACTTTTGCAACATTCGGCATGGGTGCGCGGGAATCCCTCGTGACTCTGGACGATCCCGGCGCGTTGCGGCTTCCCTTTGGGGTTGCCATAGCGCTGGCCATGGTATTTGTTGTGTTTACAAAATCGAGTTTGCTGACCTTTTGAGGTACCGAGGAAGGAAATATGAATAGGAATCGAGCTTTAATCGCCTTGGTCGTGGCAATTGTGATCGCTGTGATCGCAAGCCGTTTTGTGTACCGCCAAATCCAGAATGCATCTTCTGTCAAACCCGTAGAGGTTTCACATGTTGTTGTTGCATCGCGCCCCCTCGCTCTAGGAACTCCCTTGACCCCGCAGGATTTGACGCTGATCACCTGGCCCAAGGACACTCCTCTTGCGGGATCTTTCAGTCGCATCCAGGACTGCATTGGCCGGTCCGTGATCGCGCCGGTGTCCAAGAACGAGGCGATTTTGGAAGCCAAGCTGGCGCCCAAAGAAGCCGGGGTCGGGCTGCCGGCCGCCATTCCGGTCGGCATGAGGGCCGTTTCCGTCCGAGTCGACGACGTCGTCGGCGTTTCCGGCTTTGCCATGCCGGGGACGATGGTCGACGTGATGGCCACTGGCACACCGCAGGGGGCCGATGACAGCCTGACCCGCACCATTATTCAGGATGTTCGAGTCCTGGCCGCCGGACAAACCGTGGAACAGGACACGCAGGGCAAACCTCATACGGTTGGGGTCGTTACGTTACTGCTGACGCCGAAGCAGTCTGATGAGCTTACGATGGCCAGTACGGACAATCGAATCCATCTGGCTTTGCGCAACACGATTGACACGAAGCTCATTGAAAAGCCAATTCCGGTCTTTAAGTCGGTGCTCCTGCTTGGCGGAGCGCAACCTCATGTTAGCAGTGGAGGCGGCGGGCATCGTGCGCCGCGGCGCTCTGTGCGTCCCGAAAAGCCAGCCGGGCCAGCTCCATATGTAGTTGAAGTAATCAAGGGCAACAAGAAGACTGACCAAACTTTCTCGAGTCAATAAGCTAATTCAAGCTAAATTCAGGCGGAGCCGATGACAAGAAAAAATAGCAGAATCGAAAGACGTTCCCTTCCCGCAGTCACTAGTCTGGTTCTTTTGACGGCAGCGCTTGTTGCGCTTGTTTATGCCTCTCCTCTAGCAGGGGCAGCACAGATCAATACCCGCACAAGCGTCCAGCAGGCCGAGGGCCAGGGCGCCCCATCGGGTGGCCCGGAAGCGCTGCATTTGATTGTCGATCGTTCGCTGGTCGTCACATCCCCGGCCCAGATTACGCGCGTCTCACTTGCGAACCCGGATATCTGCGATGCCGTGGTTGTAAGCCCGACCGAAATTCTCCTGAACGGCAAGACGGCGGGCGCAACCTCGCTGGTGATCTGGGGCCAGTCCGGCCAGATGCAGACGTTTGATGTTTATGTCGATCTGGACGTTCTGGATCTCACCGGAGACATCCGCAGCACCTTTCCGAATGAACCGGTGAAGGTCAGTGTCAGCAAAAACATTGTCACCCTATCGGGCCATGTTTCATCTGCCGCCGTTGCCGATAAGATTCTGGAGCTGGCGCAGTCTATGGTGCCCAATAAGAATAGCGTTGTCAGCCTGCTGGCCGTGCCGGCCCCACCCACTGGAGAGGTCCTGTTGAAGGTTCGCTTTGCGGAAGTGGACCGCTCTGCTATCAGGCAGCTGGGCGTCAACATCATGAGCCTTCCGGGAGCAAAGAATATCGGGACGATTTCAACCGGACAATATTCCCCACCCGGGCTAGGCCAGCTGGGCGGCGGGTACTGGCGGCTATACTTTGGGCAGCCTGCTGAACGTGTTTGTCTTCCGCCCGGATATTAACCTGGCCACCACCATCCAGGCGCTCCAGACAAGGAATCTTCTCCAGATCCTGGCCGAACCCAATGTTTTGACGGAATCCGGCAAGGAGGCAAGTTTCCTTTCGGGCGGCGAGTTTCCGTTTCCAATGCTCCAGTCGACGGGTGCCGGCGGCGGCGTTCCTGCCATCACCATTCAGTTTCGGCAATTTGGAATAAAGCTCGACTTCACTCCGACCATCCTTGCAGACGACGAGATTCATCTGAAGGTGGCGCCGGAAGTCAGTTCACTCGACTATGCCAATGCTTTGACGATTACCGGGTTTACCGTCCCCGCTCTCGCTGTCCGCAGGGTACAATCAGAGATGGAACTGCGGGATGGACAGAGTTTTGTGATTGCTGGCCTGATGGACAACCGTGTAACCAAAACATTGCAGAAAATTCCCGGATTGGGCGACATACCCCTTTTGGGCAAGATTTTTCAGAGCGAAAGCCTGAACAAAAACAAAACCGAATTGCTCGTTCTCGTAACACCGCAAATTGTTCACCCGTTGCCACCTGGCCAGGTTCCCGGGGGGCCTCAATTCCCGATGAAGTTCCTGCCGCCGGCAACGAGCGGACAGGGTCAGGGTTCTGGCCAATAGGTTTCTTAGAGCTTTGCAGAAGTTTGGAAAGAGGAATCATTCATGTTGACCGCGGCTGTTGTCGCTACAGACGCCAAAAGCACATCTTACCTGCGTGCATGTGTTGAGCAGACGGGCCTGACCGAATCGGTGGTTGAATGGTCGCCCTCCGCTGAGCAACATCCCGCGCCGGGTGAAAACATCCCTGATCTTGTGATCCTGGACCTTGCAGGGGGGACCGAAGTCTCTCTGGCCTTTGCTGCGCATCTCCGACGCCTTCGCCCGTCTGTGGTTGTTGTCGCCTGTTCACCGCTGAAACAGCCTGATCCGGAACTGCTGATGCAGGCCATGCGCAGCGGTGTCCGTGAATTCCTGGCTCACCCCGTCGACACAATTTCTCTGGAAGGTGCCCTGAAAAGGATTCGCGATGAGCAGGCTCCAGGTGAGAAATCGCTTGATAGAAAGCTCATTGTCGTGATGGGCGCCAAGGGCGGGGTTGGATCGACCACCGTGTCAGTCAACCTGGGCGCACAGCTGGCCCGCCTGACTCAAAAGCGGGTTATTCTGATGGATCTCGCCCGGCCCATGGGGCACGTTGCTCTCCTGCTCGATCTCCGTTCCCGCTTTTCTGTCCGCGACGCGACCCAGAACCTTGAGCGGCTCGACAGCCATTTTTTCAACGCCTTGCTGACACTCCACGAAAAGAGCGGGTTGGAAGTTCTTGCCGGAGCCTCCGACCCGGATGAGTGGGAAGATATCCAGACCTCGGCCCTGCTCCGGGTGGTCAATGTGGCCCAGAGCTGCTGCGACCATTTGATCATGGACATGGGTTCCAGCTATTCCCTGCACTCGCGGCCCCTTCTGCGAATGGCCCGTATGGTATTGCTGGTGGCGGAGGCCGACGTTCCCGCCCTCTGGACCCTGGAAAAGCATTTGACGAAACTATCGTCCTGGGGAGTCGAACCTGATCACTGCCGCGTCATCATCAACCGTTATCACCGGACCGACGAGGATGCCATTAAGGCCTTTGAGAAACGGGCCAAGCTCTCGATCTTCGCACGCTTGACGAATGATTTCCGGCAGGTGAGCGAAGCCATCAATCTGGGGACGCCTCTGAACCGCAACCATAATAATCCGCTGGTTTCAAACTTCCAGCAGCTTGCCACCCGCCTGACAGGCGTCACGGCAGCCCCGCAGGAAAAGAAAGGAAATACCATTTTCGGTCTGTTTTCAAACTCCCCAAAGAGGTAACTAAACCATGGGCATGCCAAATCAGCCACGCAATGACCTGAGTAGCATCAAGGTCGCCATCCATCACAAGCTGATCCAGAAACTGGACCTCGAGCGCATCAATCAGCTTGACCGCAATACCGTCAAAGCGGAAGTCACGGAAATGGTGGAGGCCTTGGCGGCTGAAGAAAACGCCCCCATGACGCTAACGGAGAGGGAGCGCCTCTCTCAGGAAGTCCTCGATGAAGTCTTCGGGCTGGGACCTCTCGAGCCCTTAATGAAAGACCACTCGATTTCCGACATTCTGGTGAACACCTACAAGAGCGTCTATATCGAAAGGAACGGTCTGCTGGAGCGGACATCAGCCAGTTTCCGGAACGATGCACACCTGATGTCCATCATCGACCGTATCGTCTCAGCGGTGGGCCGCAGAATTGACGAGTCCTCCCCGATGGTGGACGCCCGCCTGGCTGACGGATCTCGTGTTAATGCAATTATCCCGCCACTGTCCATCGACGGGCCTGTCCTTTCCATCCGTCGTTTTGGACGTGACCCCCTGACTGCCACCGAACTGGTTGAAAATGATTCCCTGACGGCAAAGATGGTCGAGCTGTTGCGGGGTTGCGTCTACTCGCGTTTGAATGTTCTGGTATCGGGCGGTACCGGCGCCGGAAAAACCACGCTGCTCAACGTGCTCTCGTCCTTCATTTCCAACCGCGAGCGGATCGTCACCGTCGAAGATGCCGCGGAATTGCAACTCCACCAGGACCACGTAGTGCGGCTGGAAACCCGCCCGCCCAACGTGGAAGGCAAAGGCGCGGTCCGCGCGAGAGAACTGGTGATCAACTGCCTCCGTATGCGCCCCGACCGCATCATCGTCGGCGAGGTTCGTGGCGAAGAGGCTCTCGATATGTTGCAGGCCATGAACACAGGCCACGACGGTTCGCTGACCACCATCCACGCCAACTCTCCTCGGGACGCCCTTTCCCGCCTCGATACGATGGTCGCGATGGCAAACCTTAACATTCCCGACACGGCCATTCGCCGGCAGATTGCTTCCGCCATCGACGTGGTGGTCCAGGTCACCCGTCTGAGCGACGGGAAACGGCGGGTCACCAACGTGGCGGAAGTGACCGGAATGGAAGGCGAAGTGGTCACCATGCAGGATATTTTTGTCTACAAGAAAATGGGCATCGGCGAAAACGGCGAAGTTCTGGGCCAGTTTGTCCCGACGGGTATTCGTCCGAAGTTCGCTGAGCGCCTGGTAACATCAGGCATCCACCTGCCCGCAGAGATGTTTGAGCAATCGCCCGTAGCAGGCGTCCGGTAAGGAGATCATCATGGCGCTGGCATTAGCCGGATTAACATTCCTGATTATTCTTCTTGTGGTGGGAGGCGTTCTCTTTGCCACCTCAAGCGGCTCAGCTCCGGATAAGATTGTTGCAAAGCGCCTGGACGCAATCGAGCGCAGCGCAAAACGCGGCAGCGAATCTCTCGAATTGAAGGTGGTTCGCGACGAGCTTCTCAGCGATGTGCCCGCCATCCACCGGATTTTGCTGAAATGGAAGTGGTCCGACAAGCTCAGAAACTATATTGGACAGGCTGGAATGAGGGTCAAGCCGGGCAGGCTGATCCTTTTGAGCGCCATCCTGGCCATTGCAGGATTTCTGATCGGCAACAAAATGACGGACAGTTCCATGCTGGCTCTCCTATTCATCCCCGTGGGGGCGCTCATTCCTATTGGAGTCGTTGCCTTCAAACGCAGGAGCCGGCTGAAAGCGTTCGAAAAGGTTTTTCCGGAGGCCATCGACCTTCTGGGTCGCGCTGTCCGCGCCGGCCATTCTTTTTCAACGGGCCTCGAAATGATTACAACCGAATTGCCCGAACCGGTGGCCGGTGAGTTTCGCACCACTTTTGAAGAACAGAACTTCGGCCTTCCCTTGCGGGATGCGCTTCTGAACTTTTCCGAACGCATTCCCTTGATCGACGTTCGTTTCTTTGTGACAGCGGTCCTGATTCAAAAGGATACAGGTGGCAATCTGGCGGAAATCCTGGACAACCTTTCACACGTGGTTCGAGAAAGGTTCCGAATTCTTGGCGAAGTAAAAATCAAGACCGCCCAGGGGCGTTTAACGGCAGCCATTCTCATTTCACTGCCTCCCATCATGGGATTCGTCTTGCGTATTCTCAATCCGACCTATATGAAGCCGCTGTTTACTGATCCGATGGGCCCCTACATCATAGGCACCGCAGTGTTTCTGCAGGTTGTCGGATCCCTGATGCTGTGGAAAATCGTTAACATCGACGTTTAAGTCGACTGAGGGTAAGAAAAATGGTTTGGCTAGCGGTAGGTTTAACATTTTTTGCGATTGTGGTGGTAGCGGGCGCACTGGTCTACGCGTTCTCGCCCGGTGAGTTCCCAATCGCAGACCGATTGTCCAGACTTTGGCAGCCTCTGGCGGCGCAACGGAAAGTCACGTTCCGCCAAAAGCAGACCCAAAAGGCCACTCGCGTTCTGAGCGATGTCGGGAAACTGCTTCCCTCCTCAAAAGACATGTCGAGCACGAAGCTGATGCTCGTGAGGGCCGGCTATCGGCGGCCGGAAGCCCTCATGGCATTGAGGGGTGCCAAGGTACTGTTGCCCATTGTCTTCCTGCTCGCCGCTTACTTTTCTGGCCTGACGCAATCAGGCAATGCGATGTTCATTTACATTCTCGCTCTGGCGGCAGGGTTTCTTCTGCCCGACATGTGGCTCTCGCGCCGTGTCAGAAAGCGCCAGACCATCCTGCGCAAGGCGCTCCCCGACGCCCTGGACCTGCTGGTGGTTTGCATCGAGGCTGGATTGGGACTTGACCAGGCCTTTATGCGAGTTTCTCAGGAGTTGCGGATTACTCACCCTGAACTCTGCGGCGAACTCGATCTTGTCAACGCTCAAATCCGCATTGGAAGAACCCGGATTGAAGCCATGCGTGAACTGGCTTCCCGCACTGGAGTGGACGACATCAAAGCCCTGGTTGCCATGCTGATCCAGACGGACCGTTTCGGAACCAGCGTGTCGCAATCCCTGCGGGTCCATGCCGACGACATGCGCATGAAGCGCCGGCAAAGGGCCGAGGAAGCTGCGGCCAAGACACCGGTCAAAATGGTGCCACCGCTCGTGTTTTTCATTTTTCCGGCTCTGTTTGTGGTTATCCTGGGGCCCGCAATCATTACCATCTTCCGACAGTTTGTCGGAATGCATCATTAAGGAGACCTTGACCATCAAAGGGGACGAACTCAAGCAATAGAAGTTGGTTCACCTCAAACTCAATAAGCCTGGAGGAAAGAAAAATGGATGCTACAACCATTCGAATCATTGCCGGTATCGGAGCAGTTATCGTGCTGTACATCATCATCTGGCGTCGTAAACGGCAGGCATCTCGAGACTAGTTGCGACACCGTTAGCTTGAGTGGGAGTATTAGGCGTGGGTAATCATAACCGGAAACGGGTGTACGTTTACAATAAGACTCGCGAAGCGTTCGTCGCTACGAATGCTTCAGTAGCCGACAGCTACCTGGGTCGACTTGTGGGTCTGTTGGGAAGAACCAGCCGCTGGGCACGGCCCGGACAGGGACTGTGGATCGTTCCTTCCTATGGTGTGCATACCATCGGCATGTTGTTCTCAATCGACATCGTTTTCCTCGATCGTAGCAACCATGTAGTCCACATCGAGGAGCACGTCCGCCCGTTTAGGATCTCAAAGGTCATTCTGAAGGCCGACAGCGTGCTCGAGTTGCCGCCTCACACTATTTTCAGGACTCGAACTCACGTTGGAGACTTCCTTGAAATCGGGCCTTTGCCCACGCCTGCGAAATCACGCTCCGTGGTCCCGCCCCAACCTTCGGAAAGCATACCAAAGAACGGCACCACCGTCAGGGCCTAGGCGGCTCTTTTACGCGGTGCCGAGCTTTTCCGCGCGGCTGGCAAACGGCATACGGAGGCAACTGTTCGGCTGATCGGGCAGGCTTGCACCCGCATTCGCAGGGGCGCAACTCATCGCGAAGAGCGCAGGCCGGCGGGTCAGGCAATCCGAACCAGGGCGGCAGGCCCTTTTATCGACCATGGCAGAAATTGTCCAAATCCCAAATTCCGGAGGTCCAAACGGATCGTCGCGCAATCGTTACGCACCCGCGATTGTCATCGTCGTACTTCTCGCGCTGCTGGCAGCTATCGCACCCTCGTTGGTAAAGTATCGCACCGCGCCGGCAACCCTGGTGGCAGATTTGCAGGCAATGTCTGCTCCACAGCCCCAAGCTCCAACGGCAGACATGAAACACAGAGTCTGGGTGAACAGAAGGTCCGGCCTTTATTATTGCCGCGACAGCAAATTCTACGGAAAGATGTACCCTGGCATCTCCTTGTATCAAGAGTCGGCCTTGCTGAAAGGTTTTCGCCCCGCCGGCGGGCAGAAGTGCCCTTAGGATCTTTTTCAGGCCTCTGGGCCTTGCTGAATGAATGACTGGCCGCAGGATCTTTGAAACCGCGCAATGACATTCATCGGATTCAAGGCATCTTCAGAGCGCCAATAGAGGAAAGCAACCCATGATCAGTGCTGAACTTGAGATTCCGAAAACACTGCAGGACCTTGGCATACGCCGCGCCCTGCTTGAGGACCTGGCGCTGAAAATCCTCTACTACGAGGGAGAACTCAGTCTCCTCGAACTTGCCAAGAAGATGTGCCTGAGCTTTGCCATTGTGGAGCTGCTTTTTGAGAGGCTTCGCAAAGAACAACTCTGCGAAGTGAAGGGCATGACGGGGGCCGTTCACCGGATCGCCATCACTTCCGGAGGACGTAACCGTGCGCTTGAACTCTTAAACCTGAACCATTACTACGGTCCTGCGCCTGTGTCCCTGGATGATTATGTTGCGCGCATCCACGCCCAAAGCATCAGGGAAGCCGAAGTCCGTCCTCCGCAGGTTGAAAAGGCCTTCAGCCACCTGGTCCTCCCTGTGGAGACCCTCAATCAGATGGGAACGGCCGTGGTTTCCGGCCGCTGCATCATTCTCTACGGGCCCGCCGGAACCGGCAAGACGGCTATGGCCGAAAGCATTCCCAAGATCTACGGCGACCGCGTCTGGATTCCCTACGCCGTTGAAGTTGACGGCCAGATCATCACGGTTTACGACTCCCATCTGCACGGGCGATTCGAAGAAGAGGAAGAGTCACTGGGCGAGCATGACAAGCGGTGGGTCTTCTGCAAGCGGCCGCGCGTTGTCGTCGGCGGCGAGTTGACCCTCGAGATGCTGGACCTCCAGATGAATCCTCTGACCAAGTTTTACACAGCTCCCCTGCAAATGAAAGCCAACAACGGCGTGCTGGTGGTGGACGACTTCGGCCGCCAGAGAATGCGCCCGGAGGACATGCTCAATCGCTGGATCGTTCCGCTGGACCGGAGAATCGACTTCCTCAACCTGGCGGGAGGTAAACAGATTGAGATTCCTTTCGACCTGTTTGTCGCCTTTGCAACCAACCTCGACCCCAGATCGCTGGCTGACGAAGCCTTCCTACGCCGTATCCAGACCAAAATTAAGGTGGATTACGTGCCACCCGGCCAGTTCCACGAAATCTTCAAACGCGTGTGCACTGACTACAAGCTGGTTTATGACGCGACGGTGGTGGATGGCGTCTTAAGCCTGCTGGCCGCTCTCCAGCAGCCGCTCCGAGCCTGCTACCCTCGCGACATTGCACAGCATATCAGCTGGGCCGCCAAATACCAGGGAGTACAGCCAAGGCTGGATGGCCCGTCCGTGAGGCAGGCCTGCCGGAATTACTTCCTGGAATCCTAACGCAGGGGAATCAACTCCTCGCGCCCATTTCTCCAAAAACTTCGCCGGCCGAACCCACGGCCCGGTCAATCTCTTCTTCCGAGTGCGCTGTGGAGACGAAGAGGGATTCAAACTGAGAGGGCGGAAAGTAAACTCCCCGGCTCAACATTTCTCCGAAAAAGGTCGCAAACCTTGCAGAATCAGATGCTTTAGCGGATGGATAGTCCGTCACTGGCGCGGAATTGAAGAACGCCGTCAGCATGGAGCCCATCCGGTTTACGCTGAGTGGAATTCCGGCCTGCTTCGCCTGTTCCAGCAGACCATCCCCCAGCCTCTTGCCCAGCGCCTCCAGCCGTTCGTACGTTCCCGGTCGCCGCAGCACTTCCAGGGTCTTTGCCCCCGCGGCCACCGCCAATGGATTTCCGGAAAGGGTCCCGGCCTGATAAACCGGTCCGCTGGGAGCCACCAGTTCCATCAGCGAAGCTTTCCCACCGTAGGCCCCCACTGGCAACCCGCCGCCAATCACCTTGCCCAGCGTCGTCAGGTCCGCGCGAATTCCATAAAACTGCTGCGCCCCACCGTAAGCCACCCGGAAGCCGGTGATCACCTCGTCGAAAATCAGCACTGTTCCCTGCTCTTCGGTCAGCGCGCGCAGGCGCTGCAGGAACCCCGGTTTGGGCGCCACCACTCCCATGTTCCCGACCACCGGCTCAATCAGCGCCGCGGCCAGTTGATCGCGGTGCGTCTTGAAAGCGCTTTCCAGGGCTTCAAAATCATTAAATGGAATGGTCAGCGTCAACTCCGCCAGCACCTGGGGCACGCCCGGGCTGTCCGGCAGTCCCAGCGTCGCGACCCCGGACCCGGCTTTCACCAGCAGGCTGTCCGAGTGGCCGTGATAGCACCCTTCGAATTTGAGGATTTTGTCGCGCCGGGTTGCCGCCCGCGCCAGCCGCACGGCCGAGAGGATAGCCTCTGTTCCGGAATTCACCAGGCGCACGCGTTCAACGGACGGGAACGCCTTCAGAATCTCTTCTGCCAGGGCCACTTCGCCCGCCGTTGAAGCCCCAAAGCTGGTTCCGGTCTCCAGAACCGCGGCAAGCGCCTTCATCACTTCCGGGTGGCAGTGGCCCAGAATCAACGGTCCCCAGGAACACACAAAGTCCAGATAGTCGTTGCCGTCAACGTCCTTCACATGAGCGCCACGGCCGCTGGCCATAAATACCGGCGTGCCGCCGACGGCCCGGAATGCCCGCACCGGCGAGTTGACGCCGCCGGGCATCAGTTCTTTTGCTTTTCGAAACAGTTCTTCAGATTTCTCTCGCACGTCACCATCCTGATCAGCATTATTTTATTGGGGATCAACTTTGCCTCATGCCTGCTCGGCGGATTGAGTTCCCACCCGTTTCCAGACGGAGTGGGTTGCCATCTCCACCAGCGACCGGGGCAGGTTCCTGAACACGCGCCCGGCCAGTCCAAGGTAAGCCTGGTTACCTTCTACCATATCCTCGAAGAGGTTCAAAAAGGTCCTGCTCCTGCTGCAAAACTGGACCATGCGCGTGGTCATGCTGGCGCCAAAAAACTCGCCACAGTAGAACTTGGGAGCGATGCGGGCGCCCAGCATCAATTTCCTGCCGAACTCGTTCCAGACCCTTCGCGCGTAGGAACTACCCTTCAGGATCGATTCCGCCAGTAGTTCTCCTGACCGCAGCGCAAAATAAAGGCCTTCGCCCGTAACGGGATCGGTCAGCCCGGCGGCGTCTCCGGCCAGCGCCCATCCAGATCCTTCCAGCCGGATGCCGGCCCAGCTTTCCGGGCCCAGTGCAGGCAGCAGGTGGCTGAAAACCAGGGCCGATTCGGTCGAATAGCCAAAGCGCGACATAAACCCGGAAAGCTTTTTTCGCAGCTCCGCCATCTTAACATGTCCCACTTTGCCGCAGATTCCCACTGAAAGATGGTTCGCGCGCGGGAACGACCAGGCGTAGCCCTCAAAATTCTCGAAAAATTCAACCCGTAGCATGTCCTCGCGTCCCGGAACAAAATAACCGAAGGTCAACATAAAATCCTGCGCCCGCAGGGGTCCCGCCAGATGGTTCCGCAGCCCGCTGCGCGCGCCGGCCGCAACAATCAGAAAATCGGCGTCGTAGCAAGCTGACCGTCCCTTCAGCCGCCATCGGTCTCCCACCCGAACCGCTCTGATGATGCGGTCGCTCACCAGCTCGGCACCCACGTTCCGGCTTCTTTCCAGCAGCAGGTGGTTCAGTTCCCTTCTGGAGTAGATGGCAAGAGGTTTGCGGAGACTAAATCGCGCCGTCACGCCGCCCGGAGCGCTCACTTCCATTTTCCACACGGGGTTCGCCGGCCCTGCGGCCTGCAAGAGGAAGGGATATTCTTTCAGCGCCTTGTGGCTCAAGCCGCCTCCGCAGGGCTTTTCCCATCCGGGATTCTCTTCAAAGACGACCACGCGCGGTGGGGCCCCGCCGTTACGGGGTTGAGACTTTCCCTGCATCAGCCGCGTGGCGGTCATGGCGCCTGCGGGTCCGCCTCCTACGATGGTAATCGTCCTCAACCCTCGCGCTCCTTCCCTTCCATCGCCAGAATATCACGGGATTTTTCGCAGTGTAAGTTCCTTACATCGCTGGGGTCAAGTAGAGAGGTTCCGCCCATGCTAGAATAACCCTGTGAATTCCAGGACGCCGGCAAACCGGCTCGCAAGCTCAAAGGTTTTGTACCTGGACGACGCGTACGCCGTGATCGACGGGCACAAGGCCCGCGGCGACCTTGTCGTCTTCACCAACGGATGCTTTGACCTGCTGCATCCCGGCCACTCGCGTTACCTGGCCGACGCCAGAAAGCTCGGCGACCGGCTGATTGTTGCCGTCAACAGTGACCGCAGCGTTCGCGAACTGAAGGGCGATGGGCGTCCCATCTTCCCGCAGGAAGAGCGCGCCGAACTTCTGGGGGCGTTCGAGGCAGTGGACTACGTCACTATTTTTGACGATCCCACACCGCAGGCCGTGATCGCCCGCATGCTGCCCCACGTGCTGGTGAAGGGCGCCGGATGGGGTCCAAACGAGATTGTCGGGCGCCCGGAAGTTGAAGCAGCCGGAGGCCGCGTGGTTTCAATGCCGGCCGTTCCCGGTTTTTCCACGACGGGCATCGTCAACGCCGTGCAGAAGATTTTTGGCTGAAAGCCCCCAGGGTTAATGTCCTCCATTCAACCATTACTCCAGTCGATTCTCGAACATCCCGGGTTCCGGGCGGTACAGGAACGGATGCAGGAACCAGCCGCCGGGGGCGGAGTCTCGATTTCGGGCCTGATCCGCCCGGCCCTGGGCATCGTGGCGGCGGCCGTCGCCTATCAACTGGCAAGGCCGGTTATCGTCATCACAGGCGACAACGACGCCGCAGAAGGATTGATCAAGACAGCTTCCACCACTCTCGACTGGCTGGAACCCGGCGCAGGCGAAACGGCCATTTCCCTTTCCGCGTTCGACGCTTCGCCTTATGAAGCGCGCTCGCCTCATCCTGACATTCTGGAGCGCCGTGCCGTGGGGCTTTGGCGGGCGGCCTGCGGCCAGGTCCGCGTGCTGGCGGCCGCGCTGCCCGCTGCGATGATGCGCTATCGCACGGTCCCGTTTTATCGCTCACTGGCCCTCCAGATCAAAACCTCCGACGAGCTTGCGCCCGAAGACCTCTCCGAGCACCTGCTGAAAGTGGGCTACGAGCGCGCCGAGCCCGTCTCCACCACAGGCCAGTTCTCTGTTCGCGGCGGCATCGTGGACGTTTTCCCTCCGGAGACCTCATGGCCCGTTCGAATGGAATTTTTCGGCGACACCATCGAGTCGATGCGTGAGTTTGATCCCGCAAGCCAGCGCTCCCGTCAGAGCATTGCAAGCATCATGATTCTTCCCCTCTCGGAAGCGGCTCCGCCCACAGATTTTTTCGACCGGCTGGTTGACTTGCTGGCAGCCCGAAACCCGGAGGGCCGTGAAGCCCGCCTGCCTCCCGGCTGGTCGGATTCCTATTCCGGACCCTTTCCCGGCTGGGAGTTCTACGTGCCGCTGGTGGAACCACACCCCGGCACGCTGTTTTCCCTTCTTGAGCGGCCCGTTTTGGTCTGGGACGAGCCCGCTGACCGTCAGGCGCAGTTGGAGGATTTTCTCGAAAGCCTGCAAAGCGGGTTTGATGCCGTCCGGGACGTTTCTCCGCAGCCGCCTCAGCCCAACGAACTTTTTCTGGCCGGCCAGGAGTTTCAGGCGGCGATCGCAGACCTTCCGGCTGTTTCCCTCAGCGAGCTCACCATCGAAGAGACACCCGCAGCGTGGACTCCCGCGGGTGTGCTGGAAAATGGCCGTCGTTTTTTTCTCAACACGCAACCGGTGCCCAAATACCAAGCCTCGCTCAAAGTGATGGCCGGACAGCTTCGAACCCAGGTGGAGCAGGGAGAACGGGTTGTCCTGGCCGTCCCGACCTCCGCAAAGGCCGACCGCCTGCGCGAGATCCTTTCCGATTACGAAATACCCTATGAAAATGTCGGCTGGCCTGCGGCGCGCGGCAAAACCGGGAGCGAACAGGCCGCCCCGGCTGTAGACGAACCAGCGGCCCGCGCCCTGCTCATCGCCAAAGGCGAAATTGAAGCCGGCGTCGTTTTCCCCGACCTTCATCTCCTATTGCTTTCTGAGCGCGACATTCTGGGCGATTTTGCCTGGGCCTCGGCAGGCCGCCGGAAAGGCGGCGCGTCCAGCTTTCTTTCTGACCTTAGCGATCTCAAGGTGGGCGATTACGTTGTTCATGTCGATCACGGCATCGGGGTCTACCAGGGACTCAAGCAGCTTCCGGTGGGCGACTCCACCCGCGACTTCATGCTTCTCACCTATCACGACGACGCCAGGCTCTACGTCCCCCTGGAGCGCCTCGATCTGGTGGAGAAATACCGCTCCAGCGGCGAAGGAGTAAAGCCCAGCCTAGACCGCCTGGGCGGCACCACGTGGCAGAGAACCCGGAAGCGCGTTCAGCGCGCACTGCGCGACATGGCCGAAGAGCTTCTCCGGCTTTACGCCGAGAGAAAGATGCGCGGCGGAGCGGCCTGCGCTCCTGACAACAACTGGCAGAAGGAGTTCGAGGATTCTTTCCCGTTTGAGGAAACACCCGACCAGCTCACCGCAATCGCCGACATCAAGCGCGACCTGGAAACTCCGGAACCGATGGACCGCCTGCTCTGCGGCGACGTGGGCTACGGCAAGACGGAACTTGCCATGCGCGCCGCCTTCAAAGTGGTCCAGGAAAGCCGGCAGGTCGCCGTGCTCGCGCCCACCACCGTCCTGGCCTTCCAGCACTACACCACTTTTTGCCAGCGCATGTCGCACTTCCCCGTACGCGTTGACATGCTCAGCCGCTTCCGCTCCGCGGCGGAGATGAAGAAAACTCTCGTCGACCTGGAAGCCGGCAAAGTCGACATCGTGATCGGGACCCACCGCCTGCTGTCAAAGGACGTTCAATTCCAGGACATGGGACTGATGATTGTGGATGAAGAGCAGCGATTCGGCGTGGCGGCCAAAGAGCGATTGAAAAAGCTGAGGGCCAACGTCGACGTGCTCACCATGTCGGCCACGCCCATTCCACGCACCCTGCACATGGCGCTCGGCGGACTGCGCGACCTTTCGGTGATTGAGAGCCCGCCCCGCGGCCGGCTGGCCATTCAAACCACCGTGTCCACCTTCAACGACGGTCTCATCCAGTCCGCCATCCTGCATGAGATGGAACGCGGCGGCCAGGTCTATTTTGTTCACAATCGCGTGGAATCCATTTTCACCATTGCCGCGTTGCTTCAGCGGCTGGTCCCGGCGGCGCGCATTGGAGTTGCGCACGGCCAGATGCACGAGCGCGAACTGGAGCGAGCGATGCTGAAGTTCATGGATGGCGAGTACGATATGCTGGTGGCCACCTCCCTGGTGGAGAACGGGCTCGATATTCCGCGGGCCAACACCATGATCGTGAACCACGCCGAGCGCTTCGGCCTCTCAGACCTCTACCAGCTTCGCGGCCGGGTGGGGCGGTCGGACCGGCGGGCCTACGCCTATTTTCTGGTTCCCGCCGTGGACACGCTCACGCCCATTGCCAAGCGTCGCCTGGCGGCGCTGAAAGAGTTTTCCGACCTCGGCGCGGGCTTCCGCCTGGCGGCACTGGACCTGGAACTGCGGGGCGCCGGAAACGTTCTGGGACAGCAGCAGCACGGCCACCTGAACGCCATCGGCATTGATCTCTACCTGCGCATGCTGGACGAGGCGGTCCACGACCTCCGGGGAGACCCTTCCCGGCCCGAAGTCCGCACCACCGTCAACCTGGGCATCAACATCAAGATTCCCGAAAGCTACATCACCGACGAGCGCCAGCGCCTGCGGATGTATAAGCGCATCTCCGCGCTCAAGACGGAGGAGGCGCTGCGCGACGTGGAAGCCGAACTCACTGACCGCTACGGCCCGGTCCCACTTCCCGTCAAACAGCTGCTGAATTATGCCGTGGTCAAGTCCCGCGCCGAACAGTTGATGATCCACACCGTGGAACGGAAAGGCGCCGAAATCCTGATGCGCTTCCATGAGCAGACGCCCGTCACTCCCGAGAGGCTGATGGAGATCATCAAAAATCAGCGCGGCGTGGCCTTCCAGCCCGACGGCGTCCTCCGGATGCAGATCACCGACGGCAGCGGAGACGTTCTAAAAGATATTGAAAACATCTTGCTGGAACTGCAGCTCGGGGGCTAACATAATTTACTGTGGGTTATTTTCGCAGGAACACGCAAACGCACAGGCGGGAACATGAATTCCGGACCTGAAAGTAAGGTTCTGTGTGGGGTGAACATTATGCCGAGAAAGACTTTCAATCTATTGATGTGTTTGGGCTTAGCGGCCATGGCCTTTCCCGTGTCCGTTCCCCACGCCAACGCCAGTACCGTGCTGGTGGAGCGCATTATTGCCCGAATCAACAACAAGATCATCACCCAGCGCCAGTATGACCAAGAACGCGAGAAGCTGCATGCGCAACTGGCCCAGCAGCTCTCCGGCCAGAAGCTTGAGGAGGAGTTCAGCCAGAAGAGCAAGGATCTGCTCCGCGACATGATTGACCAGGACCTGATGGTCCAGAAAGCCAAAGACGACGACATCAGCGTGGATACCGACGTCATCAAACGCCTGGACGAGGTCCGGCAGCAGTACAACCTGAAGTCACTTCAGGCCCTTCAGGATGCCGTCGAAAAAGACGGCATGAACTGGGAGGACTTCAAAGACCAGATCAAGCGGCAGCTCGAGATGCAACAGGTGATTTCGCGAGAGGTTGGTTCACGGATTATCCTGACGCGCGCGGATGCGCAGAAATACTTTGAGGCCCACAAAGAGCAGTTTGATTCTCCGCCCGGAGTTCACCTGTCGGAAATCATGGTCTCCACAGAGAAGCATACGCCTGCGGAGGCCGAGAAGTTGGCCCAGAAGGCCCGGAGCGAAATCCAGAGCGGCGCCCGGTTTTCAGACGTGGCCAAGGAACTCTCGGATTCCGCCAGTGCCAAGGAAGGCGGCGATGTCGGCTTCTTCAAGCAGGGCACCATCTCGGACGCGATTTCCAAGGAAATCGCCAAAGTTGATGTCGGCGACGTCAGCCCGATCATCAAAACCCAGTATGGCTACATGATTTTCAAAGTTCTCGAAAGGCGCGTGGGACAGCATCCAACCTTCGACCAGATCGCCAACCAGGTGATGAATTACCTTTATGATCAGAAGGTGCAGGGTGGGATGCGGGGCTTTCTGACCACCCTGCGAACAGAAAGCTACATTCGCCTGGCCCCTGGTTTTGTGGACACGGGCGCGCCCCCGGGAGGCGATCAGAGCGACTGACCTGCTGAGGCACAAACTGATGAAAGAAGCCTACATTGCCGATCTGAAGCCCGGAACTTCCGTTACCACGACTTTTCTGGTCCGCACCAAAGAACGCAAGACTGCCCGCAACGGAAGCGCCTACCTCGATCTCGAATTTCAGGATTCCACGGGTACCATCAAGGCGAAACTTTGGGACTGCGACAGCACCGATCTGCACTTTGAAGCCGATGACGTGGTCAGGGTTACCGCAGGGGTGGAAGTCTACCAGGGCAATCCGCAGCTTTCCCTGCGCAAGATCGCGAAGTGCGGCGAGACCGACGTCAACCTGGCCGACTTTCTTCCGCATAGCACTCAGGACCCGGATGAACTCTTCAAAGGCTTGCTCAAACGGATCCAGAAGATGTCCCAGGGACCGCTGCAAACCCTGCTTCTCCGCATCTTCAACGATCCGGACATTGCTCGAAAATACAGGCAGGCGCCCGCCGCCATGAGCTATCACCATGCCTTCATTGGCGGGCTCATCGAACACGTGAGTTCACTGGTGGGCCTCGGCGACCGCGTTTGCGACCACTATCCTTTCCTGGATCGTGAATTGATTCTCGCCGGCCTTCTGCTGCACGACCTCGGCAAGATCGAGGAGCTCAATTTCACCCGGGGATTCAGTTATTCAACGCGTGGCAACCTGATCGGGCATATCAGCATGGGAGTGGAAATGGTTCGCGACAAGGTACGGGAGGTTCCGGATTTTCCGCCCGAGTTGTGGAACCGCCTGCAGCACATCATCCTCGCGCACCACGGCAGGCTGGAATTCGGCTCTCCCAAGGAGCCCATGTTTATGGAGGCCTTCGCGGTGAACTATCTGGACGACCTCGACTCCAAACTCGAGGCCATGCGCGAACAGTATGAAGCCGACAAGGACCGTCCCGGCGACTTCACCGCCCGCAGCCGGCCGCTCGGCCGGGAACTGCTGAAGCCGCCCTCCGAGCCGGCCCCGCCGCCCGCAGCCGCTCCTGCAAAACCCGGAACCCTGAAGTTCTAAGCAGGGTGCTGAATGGGCCGCCCGTCATGCTGATCCCGCGACGCGGGAGAAGCATCTGCTGTTTCTTACTGAAAATGAGCAAAACAGATCCTTCGCTCCGCTCAGGATGACTTGGCACGGAAAGTGTTTCAGGAACTCGCAGGCCTTCCATTGAAGGCCGGCAAAAAGGCCATGACGAACCCGACATCAAAGGAAGCAAACCCGTCTTTCGAATCCATCATCCAGCGCACGCTGCCGCACCGCTATCCGTTTCTGCTGGTGGACCGCGTCACCGCTTTCACGCCGGGTATTGAAATTCAAGGCGTCAAGAACTTCACCGCCAATGAAGCGATGCTGCTGGGACATTCGCCTTCGTCGCCGGTGGTGCCGCCCGGCCTTCTGCTGGAGGCCGTTACCCAGCTGGGAGCCATCCTGGTGCTGGAACGGCCCCAGATGGCCGGCAAAATCGCTATGATCCTTCAGATACCCGCCGCCCACATCCACAGGCTCGTTGTACCCGGCGACGTCGTGCAGTTTAAAGCCCGCGTGCTGAAACTGCGTGAAAAACTCGGCGAGCTGCGCGGCGAAGCCTGGATTGGAAACGAGCTGGCGGCCGAAGGTCAGATGCGCTTTGCAATTGCCGACCGCGCCGCTATACTCAATGAATAGCCGAACTATGCTGTTCAAAGAACTCCAGATTCGCAACGTCCCGGTCCGCCCCGCCCACATCCTGGCGCCCATGGCCGGCATCACGGACACCGTCTTCCGGCGTTTTATCAAGCGCCTGGGCGGCTGCGGCCTCATCATGACGGAGTTTGTTTCCAGCGAAGCAATGGTCCGTCAGAATCTCCGCTCCCGCCGCTACCTCTACTACACGGAGGAAGAGCGCCCCATCACCGCCCAGATTTTCGGCGCCGACCCCGACCACCTGGCCGACGCCGCCCGCATGATCGAGGACCTGGGCTTCGACATTGTTGATCTCAATCTCGGCTGCCCGGCCAAGAAAGTGGTCAAGTGCGGCGGTTCCGGCCTGCTGCGCGATCTGCCTCAGCTCAAGACCATTTTCCAGAAGATTCGCGCCGCGGTCAGCATTCCCTTCACCGCCAAGATCCGTTCGGGCTGGAGCGACGAGGAGATTGTGGCGCTGGAAGTGGCGCGCCTGGCGGAAGATTCGGGAGTGGAAGCCATCGCCATCCATCCCCGCACCCGCCTGCAGGGTTACAGCGGCCGCGCCCGCTGGGACATCATCGCGGAGGTCAAAGCCAGCCTTAAAATTCCCGTCATCGGCAACGGCGACGTCATGGCGCCGGAGGACGCACTCGCCTTGCGCGAACAGACCGGCTGCGACGCGGTGATGATCGGCCGCGCCGCGCCCACCAATCCGTGGATCTTTCGCCAGATGGAATCGTTTGCCCGCACCGGCCACTATGAGCAGCCTTCCGACGCCGACCGCTACCAACTGATCCGCGATTATTACGCCATGCTGGTTGAAGAAGAAATGCACGGGGCCATCGGCAAGATGAAGCAGTTCGCAAGCTGGTTTACCCACGGGGTGAGAAACGGAGCGGAACTGCGCCGCAGCGTCCAGAACGCCCAAAGCCCCCACGAAGTCCTCGCCCGCGTCGACGATTTCTTTGGGAATATCCTGTCCTCGGGTGCCGCAGACTCTCGCCTTGCGGCGGCTGTGATTTCACAAAGCGAAAGTGTATGATTCCTGCAGAGCAGTCGCATCGCGTGGCGCCAACACTCGCTTTGTAGCGTTTGCAGTTTCACCGGCGCGATTGACGATCTCAAATTCCAGATCTGACATTTCAGAACCCATAACTGGGCGCAGTCATTACATCCTTCATAATTCAGAATGCATAATTCTTTTTAATCACCAATCGCAACGCACCAATCGCCAATGAAAAATGGCGCGTTAAACGCGCTGCTACTCATAGCGCAGCGCCACCATGGGATCGACTTTCGCCGCGCGCCGCGCCGGGATGTAACACGCCAGAAGAGCGACCGCGATCAGAACCAGCGAGACCGCGATGAAGGTGAGCGGGTCTGTGGGCTTGACGCCGTAAAGCATGCTCGTGAGCAATCGCGTCAACGCCAACGCCCCGAAAATCCCCATGGCAACCCCAATCAGTGCCAGCTTGAGTCCCTGCCCCACCACCATTCGCAGGACATCGCGTTTTTCCGCTCCCAGCGCCATTCGGATGCCGATTTCTTGCGTCCGCTGCGAGACGGAGTATGAGACGACGCCGTAAAGTCCCACGGCCGCCAGCAGGAGCGCGAGGCCGGCAAAAATCCCGAGCAGGACCGTATTGAAGCGCGCCTGGGCCGAAGATGACGCAAGGTACTGCTCCATGGTCTCGATGTTATAGAGAGGCATATTGGGGGCCACCGACGCCATTTCACTGCGCACCAAACTCACCAGCCCTTGCGGATTACCTTTTGCGCGCGCGATGAGCGTCAGCGTTGACGACAGGGGGAGCTGGTCATAGGGAACGTAATAGACAGGTTCCGCGGTACCAGCCAGGCCTCGATCTTTGACATCACCAACGACACCCACGATTTGGCGCCAAGGAGGGGTGCCCGTCGGCGAAGCATCGGGTTGGATGCGCTTTCCCACGGGATCCTGGTTGGGAAAGTAACGGCGGGCGAAGGCCTGGCTGACAACCGTGACAAGCGGAGCCTTTGCGTTATCCGCTTCGGTAAATTCCCGACCCCGCAGTATGGGAATGCCCATCGTGTGAAAATACCCCGGACCGGCCATAACAAAACCGGCTATAGGCTGCATAGCCGAGGCAACTGGGTGCCCTTCGATTTCGAAACCGAGGCTCCAATGGTCAGTTTCCGGAAGTGGAACGACGCCGCTTGCCGAACGGACACCCGATGTCTGACGGAGGCGGGCCAATAGCCGTGTGTAAAAGGGGACCATCTCGGACCTCGAATGGCCGGGTCCCGCCGGCAATTGGACTGTAAAGGTCAACAATTGGTGGGGGTTGAATCCAGGATCGGTTTTTTGTAACGCGAGATAACTCGCGATGAGTAAGGCCGCACCCGCCAAAAGGGAGAATGCCGCCGCCGTCTCGCCGATCACTAAGCCGTTCCGCAGCCGGCGGTGGCGGGCCGCCTCCGAACTGCTGCGTCCCCCCTCTTTGAGAGCCTCGACGCGGCCCGGCTTCGAGAGTTGTAGGGCCGGAGCTGCGCCAAAAATCATAGCCGTTACAAGAGCCAGGGCAATGGCAAACAAGAGGACATCGCCATTCACGCCCACTTGTGATGCGCGGGGAATCGTGACAGGCGTAAGGCGTAGCAGAACTTCGGTTCCCAAAGCCGCCACAAGGAGGCCCAGCCCTGTCCCCAGGAACGATAGCAGAAAGCTTTCTGTAAGCATTTGGCGGACGACGCGATGGCGGCCCGCGCCGAGTGCAGACCGGATAGCAATTTCCTTGTTGCGTGCAGCGCCCCGGCTGAGCAAAAGGCTTGCCACGTTTGCGCAGGCGATGAGCAAAACAAATCCCACGGCACCGAGAAGGATCAGCAAAGCCAGTTGGATACTTCCCACCACATGACGGAGCTCAGGTTCCACGATAACCCCTTTGAAATCGCCATCCGTGTTGGGATACTCCTTTGCCAGGCGACGACTGATGACCCCCATGTCTGCTTCGGCTTGACTTAGGGTGGCGCCTGGTTTCAATCGGGCAATCACGTTGAAGATGTGCGCACGTCGGTCGGTGGCCATCGGCGATTTACTTTCTATGGTCGTCCAGAGTTCGACCGTCTCGGCGCCGATGGGAAATTGAAATCCAGATGGCATGACTCCGGCAATTGTATAGCTCTTGCCATTGAGAGCGATGGGAGCCCCTATGATTCTGGGATTAGACGCGAAGCGTGACTGCCATAGGCGGTGGCTGAGCACAACCTCATGGGATCCGGCTTGCTCCTCTTGGGGCAGGAACCCGCGTCCCAGGGCAGGCTTTGTTCCAAGGAGGCGGAACGTGTCCCAGGTGACAATTGCCCCGGGCAGGTCAACCGGCTGTCCAAGGCCCGTCAGCGTGATGTCGCTTTCGCGGTATGCCGAAATGCTGGAGAAGACGTGATTCTGAGAGCGCCAATCAAAGAAGTTGGGGTAGGACACCTTCGCATCAGGCGCATGGCTCAATGGCTGCCGAACCGAGACGAGCTGACTGGGATGCACGTAGGGCAAAGGCTGCAACAGAACGGCGTCGATCACGCTGAACATTGCAGTGTTGGCGCCGATTCCCAGAGCAAGGGTGAGAATGCCAACGGCGGTGAAGCCGGGATTTCGCCGCAACTGCCGCAGGCCGTAGCGGACATCCTGAAGCAATGCTTCGAGCCATGACCATCCCCACATTTCGCGGCTCCTCTCCTGCGCCTGGGTCACGTTGCCAAAACGGCGCAGGGCGGCATAGTGAGCTTCATCGGGCGGCATGCCGCGTTCGCGGTTTTCCTGCGCTTCCATCTCAAGATGAAAGCGGACCTCTTCATCGATCTCATCCGCCAGCTTCCGCCGGCGAATCACCGCGCTGAATTTGGCAAATTGCCGCCGCCAGTTCATTTCCCTTCCTCGGGTTCGGCAGGGCTCATGACGCTAGAAACAGCCTGCACAAAGCGCTCCCAACGCGAAGTTTCCGCCGCCAGTTGCCGCCGTCCCGCAGCGGTGAGGCGGTAGAACTTTGCCCGTTGGTTGTTTTTGGAAACACCCCAGTCGCCTTTGATCCAGCCTTCCTGCTGCAGCCGCTGGAGCGCAGGATAGAGGGACCCATGTTCCACCTTGAGCATCTCTTCTGACGTCCGCTCGATTGACTGGGCAATGCCATGCCCGTGCGCCGGGCCCCAGAGCAAGGTGCGCAGAATGAGCATGTCGAGCGAACCGTAAACAAGTTCGATTCGGTCCTGGAAAGGTTGCTTTGCCATAGTAGAAGATAATCTACCACTAGAGTGGTAGATTGTCTACTAAATAAAATGACGCTTGGTGAAACGTCCAGGTCTGCTCCAGCGACGCCTCTGTGTCCTCTCTGCCTTAAAAACCTTCACACAGACAGCGCCGAGGTCTTACAAGACCTCCGCCTTGAAGCTTTTCGGGCCACGCAGCTCCCAGAGGAGACTCTTTCGTAGAATGGTGGGAATTTCAGTCCTGGAGCAGAAGTCGCACAGGGTTGTGCTTCAAATCTGCGGCTTTTGATTTTGGAGAAGACGCCGCAGTGGAATGCGCTTCCACCCGGGTTAAGATCTCAAATTACAGGTTTGAAGTTTTAGAACCCATAGCGCAGAACCCTGAACTCAGAACTGGGCGCGATCATTTCATCCATCAAAATTCATCATTCATTTTTCAATCGCCACTCACAAATCACCCATCACATATGGCGGCGTTAACCCGCCGCCACTCTTTCGCGCATACCCTCTTCAGGAAGGTTCCTTCTCTGTACTCTTTTCCAATTGCAGCTGCCGGTAGGCTTCGCTGCGGGAGAGGCCCCGAGCCCGCGCTACAACTTTCAGGGCGCTGCGCTCATCGAGGCCTTCGCTCGCCCTGAGTCTTTCGACCTCCGCCCGGACGGACTGGCCGTTCCCGTCGCCCGGTTGCGGAGCTGCGCCCGGCCCCAGGATCACCGTCAGCTCGCCTTTCCGCGGCGACTTCTCGAGGAGATCGCGAATCTCCGCCACCGTCCCTCGCAGGAATTCCTCGTGGACTTTGGTCACTTCCCGCGCAATCACGACTTCGCGGTCGCCGAGAATTTCATGAACGTCGCGCAGGGATTCAACAATCCGATGCGGCGCCTCATAAAGGACAATCGTTTTCTCGAACGGGGCCAGTGCCGTCAGCACCTTGCGGCGCGCGGACTTTCTGGCCGGCAGGAATCCCGTGAAAATGAATTCATTCATGGGAAGGCCGGCGCCGGTGAGCGCCGCCACCATGGCCGAGGGACCCGGCACCGGAACCACCGGGATCTTGTGCCGGACGGCCAGATGGACCAGCCGAAAGCCGGGGTCGGAAAGCACCGGCGAGCCGGCATCAGAGACGAGGGAGATCACGCTTCCCTGCTCCATTTGCAGAACCAGTTCCGGCGCGCGCGTCATCTCATTGTGTTCGTGATAGCTGATGGTCCGCGTCCGAATTTCGTAGTGGTTCAGCAGTTTCTGGGTGTGGCGGGTATCCTCGCAGGCGATCAGGTCCGAAGCTTTCAGCGTGTTCAGAGCCCGCAGGGTGATGTCTTCCAGGTTGCCGATCGGTGTTCCCACAACGTAGAGCCTGCCAGCCGGAAGATGCAAGGGCGGGTAGCGGGCCGGAAGCATTGGGCTTTTCATGAGGATCGTCTCGCTTCGGTATTTTTACGGCTGCGCGCCGCACACCAGTGTACCAATTGCACTGCGCGGGTACAACTTGTTCGGTATAAAAGCCCTGAGGCCTCGGTCCGGACGCTCCCGCGCTGGCGGGAATCGTGAGGAGGCCGGCCGCACTCCAGCGCACAACGACTTTACCGAAACCGATCGTCATTGCTATAATAAGTTTCCGAATGGTCAGGAGGTGACCGTGCCTCTCTACGAGTATCGATGTGAAAAGTGTGGGTCGCGAATTGAGAAAATTCAAAAGTTCAGCGATCCCCCGCTAGCAACCTGCGAAAAGTGTGGCGGAGACCTGACGCGTCTGTTGTCCGCTCCGGCAATTCAGTTTAAGGGGACGGGATGGTACGTCACGGACTACGCCCGGAAATCGTCGCCTGAGAAGTCAGGCAAGTCGGACGGCGATTCTTCCGCAAAGCCTCCGGCGGCCGAGTCTTCCCCTGCCAAGAGCAAGCCCTCTGATTCCAAGGCATCCACCAGCAGTTAGAAGAACCGGAAAGTTTTGTGCGACCGGGACGCGACGCTCCGGGGCAGGAGCAGCTTCCGGCAGTGAGTAGGGCCCGCTTCTTCATCCCCGTGGCCAGGCATTCAGCAAACGCCGCACCACCACAAGTTCGCCCAGGTGGTAAGCGTTGTGGTCTGCAACCAGCAGGGCCTCCCGCAGAATCGTCTGCCCATCACCATGCGGTAGGCGCGCATAAAGGTCTGTAGAAGGGCTGGAAACCAGACGCTCCATTTCCTTCAGATCGTGCCGGAATGCTTTGACGGATTTCGCCCAGGCCGCGGCACTGGCAGGGGCGTCGCCCTTCGGCCAGTAGCCCTCCGGGAAATCAGGCGAAGCGTGATGGGGGTTCCTGCTGAATTCCAGGATGTCCCACTGCGCGATCCGCATGTGTTCAAGCAGCCGCCAGGGCGTGTGGGAAATCCCCTGGGGTCTGGCTCCGCGCAGCTTTGCGGGGAGCCCGGCAATGGCGGTATCAAAATCAACGTGGGCGCCACCGCCATTGAGCAGAAAGATTACGTGCTTGCGCAAAGCAGCTTGTTCGTCTTTCATGGCATGTCCAATCCTTTGCGCACTGAACAAGCAGTGGGAGACAATGGCACGGAAAGGCCCGGCAACCATCAACCACTATAATTTCAATGACTTAAGGTATTTCCTAAACTGCCGGCCCATGGTGGGTTCCTTCAGCGCATACTCCACCGTGGCCTTTAAAAAGCCAAGTTTATCACCTGCATCATAGCGCTTCCCTTCAAAGATAAAGCCGTAGACCGGTTCATCCTTCAGCAGACTTTTAAGGGCGTCGGTCAACTGCACTTCTCCTCCCTTGCCCCGCCGGGTTGAGGCCAGCTTCTTGAATATCCTGGGGGTGAGAATATAGCGCCCAATAATCGCCATGTTGGAGGGGGCGTCGGCCGGTGAAGGCTTTTCAACCAGGTCCTTCACCTGGAACAACCGGCCGTTCCATTTGGAGTTGCGCACCGGGTCGGCGGCAACGATACCATAGCTTCCAACGGTCGCCTTTGGCACGCGCTCAATAGCCAGAATGCTGGCGTTGAGTTCGCTAAACACCTCCGTCATCTGCTTCAGGCACGGAACCTTGCTGTCAATCACATCATCTGAGAGCACCACTGCAAAGGGCTCATCATCCACCAGGTCGCGTGACATCAGGACCGCGTGTCCCAGGCCTTTCGGATGCTTCTGCCGCAGATAGACCACGTTGCACAGAGACGAAATCTGCCGGACCTGTTTCCGCAATGGCTCCTTCCCACGCCCGGCGAGTTCGTGCTCAAGTTCGGCAGAAATGTCAAAGTGGTTTTCGATGGCGCTCTTGCCGCGTCCGGTTACAAAAATGGTCAGAGGAATTCCGGCAGCCGCCACCTCTTCTACGGCATATTGAACCAGTGGCTTGTCTACAATCGGCAACATCTCTTTGGGCTGGGCCTTGGTCGCCGGCAGGAAGCGGGTGCCCAATCCCGCCACAGGCAGCACAGCTTTGCGAACTTTCATCGTCATCTCCGTGAGGGTACTGTTGGATCGAGCCTTCAAAAAAGGTCAGTCTATCGCCTTTTGCGCGGGACAGTCAAAGTTTAGAGGGGCCGGCTCGCTGCATCGCTGATGGGCCAGTCCAGCCAACATACTGACCGTTCATGCAACATTCGCGCGCGTGTTAAGATGAATGATTATGCTCGTCCTGGGAATCGAATCCAGTTGCGATGAAACAGCCGCCGCTGTGGTGGAAGACGGCAAGCGCATCCTCTCAAACGTTGTGGCATCGCAAATCAAAATCCACGAAAGGTTCGGCGGAGTTGTGCCGGAACTTGCGTCACGCGAACATCTGAAGAAAATCTCGCCTGTCGTGGATGAGGCCTGCCAGCAGGCAGGGACCACGCTGGACGACATCGAAGCTATTGCCGTTACCGAAGGTCCCGGCCTGATCGGTTCGTTGCTGGTGGGACTGGTTTATGGCAAGGCACTGGCGCTTTCACTGCGCAAACCGCTGGTTGGAGTCAACCATCTCGAGGGACATATCCACGCGGTTCTGCTCCACAACACGATGGAGCGGCAGGGGGACCAGTCCGTCCCGGTCGCCGGTTTCCCCAACATCACTCTTGTGGTTTCAGGCGGGCACACCATTCTGTACCGCGTGGAATCGGAGACACCCGCGGAGGGCGGATGCCCGTCATTCTCCTACAAGATGATGGGGCAGACTCGAGACGACGCGGCTGGTGAAGCATTCGACAAAGTCGCCAAACTTCTGGCGCTTGGCTACCCGGGCGGCCCTGTCATCGACCGCCTGGCGCGTTATGGGAATCCGCGCAAGTCTAAATTCGGGCGTATTCGAATGAAGGGCAACCAGCTCGACTTCAGTTTCTCCGGACTGAAGACCGCCGTCCTCTATCTCGTGCGCGGAACGCCGCTGGTGGCCGAGGCTGAAGACCGGCGCGCCTGGCGCAACGCCTCACCCGATGCAGCAACCCTGGAAGAACTTCGCGCACATTGTTCCCAGGCCACGCTCGATCTCGTCGCAAGTTTCCAGGAAGCTGCCGTCACCGATCTGATTGAACGCACCGTGGCCGCCGCAGCCGCGGAAGGAACCCATACCGTTTTCGTCTCAGGGGGCGTAGCCTGCAATTCCCTGCTCCGCGAGCGATTTGCAAAGGCGGGCGAGGAGCATGGCTTCCACGCCTTCTTTCCCTCTCCGCGTCTCTCTACTGACAATGCGGCCATGATCGCAGCCGCAGGCTATTACAAGCTCGCAAGGGGCCTCCGCGATGACTCCTCGCTGAATGCGCACGCATCCTTCCCGTTGGGCAATCACCCGGCGTAGAAAATCAGTAACTTTTGCCGGTGGATTTCAACCGAATTCCGGCGCTGATCCACACGTCTTCAATTCGCGATTTGAACACTTCCACTTGCGGGAACCCGCATACCTTCTGTTAAGCTTTCGGTTTGAATTGACACGGGAGGTACAGGCGGCCGGTTTACCCCCAGGCCGGCCGTGAGAATCCGACCCATTCGATGAATGAAGCCTATGCGCGTTGGAGTGGACACAGGCGGAACGTTTACGGACTGCGTCGTGGCGGATGGCCGCGGCGTCAGAGTCATCAAGGTGTTTTCCGGCTCGCCCTCTTCGCCGGAAGAAGCCAGCCGGGCAATTGCGGACGGCGTGAGCCGCCTGCTTGGACAGGCGCCCCACGCCACCATCGACATCATCCACGGCACAACCGTCAGCACCAACAGTCTGCTGGAACGGCGCGGCGCACGCGTCGCGCTGGTCACCACCGAAGGGTTTGAAGACCTGATTGAAATCGGCCGCCAGGCACGGCCCCGCCTTTATGACCTGGATGTGCGCCGCGATCCGCCGCTGGTCCCGCGCCGTATGCGATTCGGATTGCGCGAGCGTACTCGCGGCTGACGGCAGTGTTCTCCTGCGCCCTTCCAGCCATGGAACTGAGCAGGCTCCGGGACACGATCGCCCGTTCCGGCGCGGAATCCATTGCCGTGTGTCTACTGTTTTCATTTTCAAACCCCGCGAACGAACGGGTGGTGCTCCGCGCGCTTCGCGAGCTTAAGCTTCCGCTCTCTATCTCCCACCAGATCCTGCCCGAGTTCCGCGAGTATGAGAGGCTTTCAACCACCGCCATCAACGCCTACCTGATGCCGCGTATCGGCGCCTACCTGTCCGGACTGGACCGGCAAGCCGCCGGGAGGTTCTCCATGGCAGGGCGCAAAGGCGTTGAAAGAGCCAAGCGGCCGGGCGTTCGCGTATTTGTGATGGAATCGAGCGGCGGCATCACAACCGCCCGGCACGCGGCGCGAGAGCCGGTTCGAACGATTCTTTCCGGCCCGGCCGGAGGCGTTGCCGCGGCCGTCCGGCTCGCGGAAGGCCTGGGAATCCGGCGTGCCATCAGCTTTGACATGGGCGGAACTTCAACCGATGTCTGCCTGTTCGAGGGCCGCGCGCGCATCACCAACGAAACCACCCTGGGAGGACTCCCCATCGCGGTCCCGGTAATCGATGTCCACTCGGTTGGAGCGGGCGGCGGATCTCTGGCGCGCATGGATGCGGGCGGCGCGCTGCGGGTGGGGCCTGAGAGCGCCGGGGCAACGCCCGGCCCGGTCTGCTACGGGCGCGGCGGGCAGCGGCCCACCGTTACAGACGCCAACCTCATTCTCGGAAGGATCGATCCCGATCATTTTCTGGGCGGCACATTCCGCCTGGACCGGCAGGCCACCGAGGAAGCATTCCAAACATTCATTCGTGGTAACAGAATGAAGCCACACGGTACCAGCGGAACCCTCAGCAGCCCGCTGGCGGTGGCCCGCGGAATCATTGCCGTGGCCAACGCCAACATGGAAAGGGCGCTACGGGTGATTTCCGTCGAGCGCGGCCACGATCCTCGCGACTTCACACTGATTTGCTTCGGTGGCGCCGGAGGATTGCAGGCCGCGGATCTCGGCCGGTCTCTCGGAGTGGCCAGCATCATCATCCCCCAGAATCCAGGGACATTTTCTGCCCTGGGCATCCTGCGGTCAGACGCGGTGAAAGACGTTTCGCAGTCGGTCCTGATGGCCGTCCCGGCCGAAGCGAGGGCCGGTCGTCCGGCTCCATTCCGGCAGTTTCTGAACAATCTTGAGCGGCGGTTCAGGAAGCTCGAACGGGAAGCCCGCGCGGAACTCCGGCGCGACCATTTTCCGCCCGGCAAGGTTCTGGTGGAAAAGCAACTTGAAGTCCGCTATGCGGGCCAGTCTTATGAATTGATGGTCCCCTTCTCGCCGCGGTTCCGAATAGAATTTGAACGGTTGCACGAAAAGGTTTACGGATATGCTCATGCCGGCAAGCCGCTTGAGGTGGTGAATCTGCGGCTGCGCCTGACGGTCCCGACTGCGGGGCGGAAGACTTCAAGGCCTTCCGTCGGCACGACGCGCCGGATTGGCAACGCAATCCTGAAGGAGAAGAAAGTCTGGTTTGGCCATCGCTTCCACCGAACTCCACTCTACGACCGCGACCGGCTTTCGCCCGGCATGCGCTTGAACGGCCCGGCGGTGGTGGCGGAATATAGCTCCACCACGGTAGTGCCGCCCGGCTTTCAGTGCCGGGTGGATAGCGAAGGGAACCTGGAGTTGACTGACCATGCGGATTAATCCGGCAGAACTCGAAATCTTCAAGAACCTCTTTCACTCGGTGGCGGAAGAGATGGGTGCCGCGCTGCGCCGTTCCGCCTTCTCACCCAACATCAAAGAGCGGCGCGACTATTCCTGCGCTGTGTTTGACGGCAGTGGAGACGTTGCGGCCATGGGCGATCACATGCCCGTGCATCTCGGATCGATGCCCAGGTCCGTGGCTGCAGCCATCGAGCGCCTGCCGCTCGGTCCCGGCGACATCGCCGTCCTCAATGATCCTTTTGCCGGGGGCACTCATCTTCCCGATCTCACATGCGTCATGCCGGTTTTCGCCGGCGCGGGCAGACAGCCGAAGAATCCCAAGC
Source organism: uncultured Acidobacteriota bacterium (assembly GCA_963783155.1). Taxonomy (GTDB): domain Bacteria; phylum Acidobacteriota; class Terriglobia; order UBA7540; family UBA7540; genus SCRD01. The sequence goes on from CAWANC010000007.1 coordinate 393,236, forward strand.
CGGTTTTCTATGTGGCCAGTCGCGCCCACCATTCAGACATCGGAGGCGCGCAGCCGGCTTCAATGGGACTCAGCGAAGAGATTTACCAGGAAGGACTGCGTATCCCGCCGGTGTTGCTGGTGCGCAACGGGGAGCCCCAGAGGGATGTTCTGTCGATGCTGCTGGCCAACGTGCGCACTCCGACGGAACGCGAAGGCGATTTGACGGCGCAGATCGCGGCCTGCAGACTGGGCGAACAACGTCTCCAGGAAATGACCCAAAAGTACGGCGTCCGCAAAATGGACTTCTACCTTGACGCCCTCCAGCGTTACTCGGCACGCCTGATGCGGCACGCGCTCAGCCGGATTCCCGACGGAACGTATCGCGCTGAAGACTTTCTGGACGATGACGGATATTCCACGAAACCCGTGCGCTTGCAGGTGGCCATCCGGATACAGGGAAGCCGTGCAACCGTTGACTTCACAGGATCCTCGCCGCAGTGCCGTGGCGGCGTCAACGCCGTTATGGCTATCACCACTTCAGCGGTGTTTTACGTGTTCCGTTGTCTGCTGGGTGAAGATGTTCCCGCCTGCGCGGGGTTGCTGGAGCCGGTTGACATCATCGCGCCCGAAGGCAGCGTGTTGAACGCCCGCCTGCCTGCGGCGGTGGCGGCGGGTAACGTGGAAACTTCCCAGCGAATTGTGGACGTCCTGTTGCGAGCCCTGGCCCGGGCCCTGCCCCATCGCATTCCGGCGGCGAGTTCGGGTACCATGAACAATCTGTCATTCGGCGGAATCGATCCCCGCACCGGCGGGCCTTTTGCCTACTACGAAACCATCGCCGGCGGCATGGGCGCCCGGCCAACGGCAGACGGCCTGAGCGGCATTCACACGCACATGACCAACTCTCTGAACACGCCCGTGGAAGCTTTTGAATCCCACTTCCCGGTCCGCGTGCGGCGAACGTCGATTCGGCGCGGTTCGGGAGGCACCGGAAAATTCCACGGGGGAGACGGCATCATTCGCGAGATCGAGTTTCTCACGGATGTTCGCCTCAGCATCCTGTCTGATCGCCGGCGCTTTCCGCCTTACGGCCTGGCTGGCGGGCGTCCGGGCAAACCGGGAAAAAACACACTGATAGCAAAAGGCAGGGCCCACAAGCTGCCTTCCAAAACCGTGGTGCGCGTGCCGGCAGGAAGTATTCTTACTATTGAAACTCCGGGCGGAGGAGGATGGGGCAAGAGTTCACCCCGTAAGGTTCGGAAACGCCAATTGAAGGACTAATGAGGAGACATCATGGACAATGTTAATCGCAGGGATTTTATGAAATCAATCGCCGCAGCCGGGGCTCTGGCCGGCGTTCCGGCGCAGGCGGACGAGCCGGATGGAGGGCCCGTCTTTCTGGCGACCTGGAAACACGGTCTGCCCGCAGTGAATCGCGCGGCCGAGGTCTTCCACCAGGGAGGGAGTCTGTTGGATGGCATCGAAAAGGGCATCAATATTCCTGAAGAGGACCCGGAAGTGACAAGCGTTGGTTACGGCGGCCTGCCCAACGCCGAAGGAATCGTCGAACTGGACGCCGGCATCATGGACGGCACCCGCCACCGTGCCGGCGCCGTCTGCGGTCTGCGAGGTGTAAAGACTCCAATCTCCGTGGCTCGTCTGGTGCTTGAGAAAACGAGCCACACGACCATTGGAGGCATCGGTCTCCAGGAGTTTGCCCGGAATATGGGGTACCACCCTGAGCAGTTGTTGACTCCCAACAGCCTGAAGAAGTGGATGGAATGGAAAGCCAACCCTCACCACCAGACTTTCTGGCTAGGCCCTGAAAATCACGATACGATCGGCGTGGTGGCGACGGACGGCAAAGGGCACATTGCGGCCGGATGTTCCACTTCCGGACTAGCCTGGAAAATCCCCGGCCGGGTCGCGGATTCTCCTCTGGTCGGCTGCGGGTACTACGCCGACGACCGCGCAGGTGGAGCTTCCGCCACGGGTGATGGAGACCTGATGAGCAATTACTGCACCAGCGTCTCGATTGTTCAGATGATGGCGCGCGGGGCGTCACCACAAGAGGCCTGTGAGGAATTGCTTCGCAGCATGGTGAAAGCAGACGCTAAGAACAAGGAAGCCGCCTGCGCAGTGATCGCCATGAACACTCACGGCGAGGTCGGTGCCGCATCGATGAACCCTCAGTTCCATCTTCAGTACGCGCTATGGAAGAACGGCAAGAGCCAGATGCTGGAATCCAAGGATGTCTACTGAAAATACGCGCCCGCGCCGGTAGGGCGAAACCCCAGCCTCAGGTGCCTCAGTCCGCGCTCGGACCTTCAGCATGGGGAACTCTGCTCCCGGCAGCGAGCATCCACACCAGCACCAGGAGGCTCAGCACCAGAAGCAAGGCCCCGTTCCAGCGGAAAAACCGCGCAGGCTGCGACAATAATTGAACCAGCGGCGCCGCGACTTGCAGGCAGAAAATTGCCCCGACGTAGGCAAGAATATTCGCCCGAAAGAACCAGCCTGCAATAGCGACAGCGGCGGCAAAGGGAAGAAAGCCCATCACCCATCCGGCCGCATACTCCCGAACGGAATGCGCGCCCGAAGGCCCCAGGCTCACAAGGATCAGCAACGCAATCGGCCAGATCCACCACGCCCGGTGACGCCATCCGGAGCGAGCCAGATGGATCAGGATCCCGACCACGGCGGCTCCCAGAACCGTATAGATGAGGGCGTGCACCAGCACCCCAAGGCCCGGTGAGAAAGTGTCCATCCGGCCGGAAAAGATGCCGATGGACACCGGGGCAAAGGTATGGAAGCGGCTGGAGATCAAGCCGATTAGCTGCGAGATTCCCACTGCGGCCGCCACGCTGAGGACGATTGCGATCACCGCATCTCGCCGCCATACTCGCCGCGCCGCGCCGCGGAATATCCCCCAGGCGTCCGGATAAAGGCTCGCAGCCAGCGCCACAGCCAGCCAGCCGAAAAGGCCCAGCAACAACGGAACCACCGCCAGCCCGACACCGACGCTGATCCAGAAATTACTGAGCGAGATGGATGTAACATACCTCTGATCAATCAGCGGAATCCCGTTCAGTTCCGCCAGGGTCATGAACACCGCCAGAGCTGCTCCCACCCAGAGAGCCCGTCGCCAGGGGATTTTTCCCGCGCGAACCTGTTGGACAAAAAGGATAATCATCAGCGCGACTACGGCAATCCCCATGAGGCGTTCGAGTCCGAGCAATATGGAATTTCCAAGCTGCGACGCTTCGCGCTGGCGCGTCCACTGTTCCGGCAGCTTGAAGTATCGCGAAGTGTCGATCACATGGTTCCCCGCAATATCCACTGCAATGCGGAAATGCGCATCCCCCACATTCAGCGGACTGTCCGGTTTTGCCTGCCAGGTGAGCATGTAGTCTTCACGAGCCTTGCGCTTTTTCGACTCAGAATTCTGCAGCTCAAAGTTTGAGATCTGATAGTTCTTCTGCTGCAGAAAATCTTCTGCCAGTGAGCGGGCTTCATCAGCGGAGAGAGTTGCCCCCGGCGCATTTTCATCCAGAATATGCTGTTCACCAAATACCCGGTTGTCGGAGGGGTCGACAAAGACGCGGTATTCCTCCTTCTGCATGGGCTTGAAGAAGCGAATCTCCCAGAGTTCCAGGCGGGTCGTCCGTTGGTAAAGCTGCTCTGATTCCCTGATGGAGAGGTGTTGCAACAGGTACCGCATTGTCAGCGGGTCCACATTTTCGACAAGCCACGCGGCGCGACGGAATTCCTGCACCTGAACTCCCTGCCCTTCCAGATAGGCCACGGCCGTACCCATCACCTCAGGCCGGGAAAAGCGCAGCTTGATGTCTCGGCCAAAACGATAGACGGGAATCAAGGCGGCCCCGATAAAAATCGCCACCAGCAGCCCTGCTGCAAGAATGCGGGACGTTTTGAGAGGTTGATAACTGACGGACCTTTCACCCTCTGCTGAGGCTTCTTCGGCCGGCGCCCGCTTGAGCCCCACACTTTCGTTGGTCAGTTCGGATTCGTCAGAGAAGGTGCCGCTCCGCAGATAGGCGATCAAGGCTACAACAAGCGGAACCAACATAATGCTGGCTGTCAATCCGCCTGAGATCCGAAGGTAATCATTCGGGGAACGCAGCAGAAGAAAAGCGGTGTACAGCGCATCCACCGAATAGTGCCAGATGAGCGTGGCGAGAATGCCAAAGCGCAGCATGATGACGCCGACGATGATCCCGCCAACACCCACCTCGACACCTCGAATGAAAAAAGGCTGATTGGGATAGGCAGAGTGGAGAAACCCCCAGATGAACGCGGCCACAACCACTCCAGCCACACGTGAGCGAAAGATTTTTTCCAGGAACGGAATGCCGAAAGCCCTGAACTGCAATTCTTCTGAAACCGCCGGAAGAAAACCCATCAGGAGCACTGCAATCCAGGGGATGCGCGTGTTCAGCAGATTTGAGAAAGGAATGTCGGCCGGGGCCCAGGCGCCCAGCTTATCCGCGGCCAGATAGAACACCGTCTGGTAAGCAAAAAAGAAAAACGTCATGGCGATGCCCACGACGTTGGCGATGAAGAAAGAACGCGACCGCAACCCACGCCAGCTCAACGTGCGGCGGATGGACATGAGACGTGGAAGGCCTTCCCGGTAAACAGGCTCGGCGCAGGCCACAATCAGGAAAATAAAGGCCCCGACACCAAGCGCGCTCAACACCGCATTTCGAAAATACCCCGCCATGAAGCTCGAATAGGAATCCGTGGTGGAATAGCCAAACTGGCTGAGCGAAAAGGAATTCAGTTGCTGAAGAAAGTAGAGGGCCGTTCCGACCATGCCAAATCCCGACGCCATCTTTAACGGAACGTCACCGTCGCGCAACCGCTTCACCAGGATCACCAGCATCGCCAGGCTGAGCAAAATCCAGAACACCTCGTCCACTAATTGCGCGGAAGTATTCCGGGAACGCAGGCTCTCGTAATCGCGCGAATACTGGTCGGGAATTTTGACATACTCGCTGTAACCGGCGACATGGTCGCCATCAACATCCACTTCAATGCGATAGCTGCCGTCGCCCAGGTTGATGCTCTTCTGTTTCCAGGTAAAGCTGTAATCCACGCGCGCAGGCCGCTTTTCCGATTGAGTGTCCAGAAACTCAAGACCGGAAAGGTCGCGGTGCATCGTTTTCTCAAGGAATTGTTGCGCGATCTCCTGCGCTTTCTCCGGACTCAGCGAGGCCCCCGGCTCCGCATCAGGAATTTCATGGTCAAAGCCCACCACCTGGCCCTGCGTGCTGACGTCAACCCTGAATTCCTCTTTCTGCTGGGGCTTGAACCAGCGATGCGACCAGCGCCACAAATGGATGGGGCCGCTGGTCAGATTGTTCATCGTGGCCAGCCCCTGCGTGCGCTCCAGATAGGTCTTGGCGTCGTCGTCGTATGTAAAAATAGCGACGTGCCGGTATCCGCTGGTTTTGAAACCGTGGGAGGAGAGAAACGTTTCTGCAATCGGGAGGGAGTCGGCGCGGTTGACTCGCAGGGTGAGCGAAGCTTCCGGAAACGCCCGGGAAAAATACCGGATGCCAATCAGCAGCGACACTGCCGACACCACGATGGCAATGACGATGATCTTTCGTTCGCGAGCTCCAAGTTTGACAGCCATAAAGACCTCTGGAACGTGCAGGGGACTTCAAAGTGTAACGAGGATTATACCAATCACCGGGCTCGTCAATGACCGGAATCGGACTCGCGGCAAAAAATCCTGCGGCAGCCTGCAGCGCCCCTTTCCGCTGCCGGCGGCCCGCTATTTGAGGTGCTTCACCATCACCCAGGCCGCCTGGCCGTTGTTGTAATACCCTTCCACTTTATCCACCTTCCGGTATCCACGACCCTCATAAAAACGGTGCGCCGCCAGGTTATCTTCCGCGGTCTCCAGATAGATGAGTTGCAGCCGGGCCTTGCGGGCCCATTCTTCAGCCACCTTCATCAACCCGCTCCCCGTACCCTGCCGCCGTGAACCTTCCAGAACGTCGATGGTGACAATGTGCCCAACGCGGGGGGGCTCGCGGTTGGCCACCACAAAACCCACAATCGAGCCCTCGTCTTCCGCCACCCACGTCCTGGCTGACCGGTGGGCGATAAACGCAGCCAGTTCCTCCCGCGAATAGGAAACGCCAGGCGGGAAACACTTTCGATCAATTTCCGAAAGGGTTGGCAAGTCAGCCGGCTTAAAGTCGCGAATAGTCATGAAGAACCCGCTAGGCTCTGACAGGGGAATCCCCGCAGGCCGTCCGCGCCAGGCGAGCGAGGATTGCGCCTTGGGCAATCGGCAGGACCCATGGGGCTGCCTGATTCGGTGCAGGCGCCCCACTCATAAAGCCGGTCTGTTAGCTGGCTATTGCCAGGAGGCGGTCGATGTCCTCTTTGTTGTTGTAGAGATAAGGCGAAATACGAATCCGGTGGTGACGCAGGCTGACCTCGACATGATGCGCTTTCAGCTTCTCATATAACTTGTCCGTCGCTTCGCGTGTCTGGCACCGGAAACACAGTAGGGGAGAGGGATGCTGGGTGCGGTCGTCATTGGACAGAACGTACCCGCGCTCCTGCAACCCTTCCGCCGCATGGTCGAGAAGGTTCATGCAATGCCCGGTGACAGCGCGCGCGCCCACCCCTCGGACAAATTCAAGCGAAGCCTCCATCCCCGAAAGGTTCAGGAAATTGGCAGTCTCGGGAACATCAAAAATCCTGGCGGCGGACACCATCTGAATGTCATCTACCGGCAGAGAGTCAAAATCGTCTGCACCCTCCACAGATTGCCAGTTGACCACCTTCAACTCCAGGCGGTTTAACACTTCATCCCGAACATACACAAAACCCGTGCCGTAGGGTCCCAGCAGCCACTTGTACGCCGCCACGGCAAGAACGTCAACCGGAAGGTCATGGACGTTCAGTTCCAGTGCCCCTACACCTTGCGTCCCATCGACGACAAACAACGCGCCTCGCGCGCGCGCCAGCTCGCCCATCGCGGCCAGATCAATCCGTCTCCCAGTGGAATAATTCACCCAGTCGAGCGCCAGGATTTTCGTACGGGGCGTGAAGGCTTCTGCCACATCCTCCACCCGCAGGGGACTCTCCCCATTTTTCAGAAGGCGTACTTGCACGCCTTTCCGGCGCATGTGCAGCCAGGTGAAAAGATTGGCGGGAAAATTGTCGCCGGCAACAAGCACTTCGTCCCCGGGCCCGAGGGGCAGTCCGGCCGCCAGCACGCCGACGCCCTGAGTGGCGCCGCTGGTGAGGGCGATCTCTGTTTCATCGCTGCCAACAATCGCTGCCAGATGGCTGCGAACACGCTCGGGAAGACCGAAATACTCGGCCGGGTCCATTCGTTCCGGATGACATTTCAGGTCAATCGCTTCGTGGCTTCGCGCCACGGCCGTGAGGGGAAACACTCCCTGATAGGCACAGTTCAGATAGGTCGTCTCGCCAAACTCGGCGAAATGTTTTCGGTAATCAGGCATAGGAAAGGATACCACTTTGCAGGAGATTGGCCGCAGCGACGTCCACCCCATCTCTGCAGCCCGGAACAGGATTTATTGCTTGGCGGCCGCGTGCATGCTCTCGTTCAGATGCTCCAGTATGTCAGACGCAGCCCGGTCCACTGCCTTCTTCGGAGCAGCAGAATCATAAGGGACACGGATCACGTCCTGCCATATGGACTTCCCGGTCACACGATCGCTGATGTAGACCTCAGCATGCAGAAGCTTCAGGCGGCGCAGGCTGAAGCATGTCCCTCGAACGATGGAGTCGGCCTCTTCAGGCTTGTCCACCACTTTCAGCCAGGAAACGTGTGCAATGTCATCGGCGAGTTTGACATCCAGGTCCTGGTCCATGCGCTGAATGTAAACCCGCCGCATTTTCATCAGCCTGCGTGGGTTGGCTGTCCGGGTGTTGGCTGGACCTTCCAGAGACGGCCGGGAAGGACCGAGGGTTGGTGCCTGCTGGCCCTGAAGCACCGGGATCGATACCAGACACATGGCCAGGCCCCAGATGAGATGCCTCATCACAAGCCTCCATTGAAAGAGTTCATCCCTAGTTTACCAGAAAGGTTTGAACAAGGTTTTGTCGGGATCAGGGAGGAGGGTAGGCTCAAGGCAGGAGGAAACATTCACATGCAGGGCTCACGAGCGCACCCTCGGATCTGCTGGCTTTGAGAGGATGGCTTCACCGGCTTCAATCCCAGGGCGCATAGACTATTCCAAACCAAGCTGCTTCATTCCCTGGCTTAACACGTTTTCGCGGTCCTTCATGGTTTGCCGCTCTTCCTTTTGCCGCTGGCGGAGTTTCACCCTTTCCCGTTTCAATTCATGCCTGAGCTGCGTCCGGACCGATTTGGGCAGACGGGAATTTTTCAACGACTCCCTGGCGTACTCCTGCTTCAACTTCAAAGCCCGCAGTTCCTGCTTCTGGCGAACCTTCAACATTGCCGAGCCGGGCCCCCACCGTTGCCCGGCAAACAATGGCCCCGCAGACAATCCGGCTATCAGCAGCAGCAAGCAAAGTCTCCGCATCATTGCCCTCTCAGGAAACCATATCGAAAGGCTGAAGGTCGCCGCTCTCAAACTCGACAGCGTCCCTTCAAGCCTTAATTTTCCTATCGGCTGGACTCGATAGAAGATGAGCCTTTATGGTGTACCCATTGCTGGTTACAGACTGGAATGAAAATGGGACCGATCGCCTTCACCACCGTCAGGCGCCGCGCGCCCGGACTCTGAAAGCGGTTCGCAGGATCGGGACTATTTCGTCCTTTGCCGGCGGACCCAGGTGATGTAATCGGTTGAGGCGGGCGTTCCGCCTGCGTTGCGGACCGCGGCGGCAATCTGGCCCCGGTGGTAGGCGCCGTGCATCACAAGCTGCATCAGGACGTCCCGCACCGGAGCGCGAAACTCAGCACCCTTGCTGTTGCGGTGAACGAGGTCTTCATCCAGGTGCTCAGGGGTCAGATTGCCGAAAAAGGAATTCCAGCGCTCGCGCATTTCACTGGAAGCAGCACCCGCTTCTTCCAGGCTCACCGCCGGCCAGGGTGCGGGCGCGGCGCTGCCCGGAGCTTCCAGCCGTCCCAGCCACACGCGCTGCGCTCCCACAATATGGCCCGCGATCTTCAGCACCCGTTCCGGCAGAGTTTCGAGGGGCGTCATGCTGCGAAGCGATTCCTGGTTGGCCCAGTAGTCGTATTCAAACAATTGTCGCAATGCATCCAGGGACTCCATCAGTCCGCCTCCTTCAGTAGTCTGAAAAATGCCCCGAATACCAGGCGGCCGACAAGCCTCTGCCGCCCTGCCCCTATTTGGCTTCCTTCCAGTTCTTTCCCGTTCCCATATCAACCTTCAGCGGCACCTTGAAAGGGTAAACCCCTTCCATTTCCGACCGAATCATTTCCCCGGCAGAAGCCACTTCCCCTTCCGGCGACTCAAAAACCAGCTCGTCATGGACGGTCAGAATCATGCGGGTCTTGAGCTTCTCACGCTTCAGCCGCTCGTGCGCCTTCACCATGGCCAGCTTCAACAGATCGGCGGCTGTGCCCTGCAGGGGAGTATTCATGGCCTCGCGCTCAGCGCGGTTGCGCGCCATGGTGTCCCGGCTGTTGATTTCCGGGATGGGACGCATGCGGCCAAACAGCGTGCGAACGCGTTCGGTTGTTCGGGCTTCCTCAATGCGGGCTTCCAGGAAGGTGCGAACCCCGTCGTACTGCTTGAAGTAGGCGTCAATAAACTGCTGCGCCTCGGTCCTGCTTGAGCCTGTCCGGGCCGCGAGGCCAAAAGAGCTGAGTCCGTAAATCACCCCATAGTTGATGGCCTTGGCCATGCGCCGGTGTTCGTGGTTCTGCAGCCCGGCTGGAACGCCGAAAATTTCCTGCGCGGTGCGCGCGTGGATGTCCTCGCCCCGCGTAAAGGCTTCAATCAGTCGCGGATCGCCGGACATGTGCGCCAGCACCCTCAGCTCGATCTGCGAATAGTCCGCCGCAATCAGCATCCATCCGGGTTCAGCCACAAACGCCGAGCGGATCCGGAGTCCGAACTCTTCGCCGATCGGGATATTCTGCAGATTGGGATTCGAGGATGAGAGCCGCCCCGTGCGGGCGACCGTCTGGTTAAAACTCGTGTGCAGCCGGCCGGTTTCGGGGTTGATGTATTTCGGCAAGGCGTCCACGTAGGTCGACTTCAGTTTTGCCCGGGTACGGTAGTCGATGATTTTCCGCGGCAGGTCGTACTTTTCCGCCAGCGATTCCAGCACCGAGGCTTCAGTGGAATACTGCCCGCTCTTCTTCAGCTTTCTCCCACCGGGCAGCTTCAGCTTTTCGAAAAGGATTTGGCCCAGCTGCTTCGGCGAGTCGATATCGAAAGGTTCCCCCGCCAGGTCATGAATCTCGCGGGTCAGGTCCAGTCAGCTCGCCGGCGAATTCCTCCGACATACGGGCCAGAATCGTCGGATCGATCTTCACCCCGATCATTTCAACGTCGGCCAGCACTTCAGCCAGAGGTAGCTCAATCTGCGAATAAAGTTCCCGGACGTTTTCGCGCGAAACCTGCGGGCTCATTATCGCGGCAAGCTCATGCGTATAGCGCGCGGCCAGTCCCAGCGAACCGTTGAGCTTTCTCCCCAGCCGCAGGAGAGCGAGGGATTCCAGGGTATGGCTGGTGGCCAGCGGATTCAGCAAATAGGAATAAAGCATCGTGTCGTGCGCCACACCTTCCAGCCCGATCCCCTGTTTGCAAAGCATCATCCGGAAAAGCTTTGAGTTATGGACTGCCAGCGCGTGGGCATCTCCGGCAAACACGCTTTTGAGCGCACCCATTGCGTTCTCCAGCGATTCCGCGGCGATCGTCCCGGCACGTTTGCCGTCTGACAGACCTATTCCCGCCAGCCGGCCCGCAAAGCCTTCTTCGCCTTCCACATCAAATGCGATGGCCAGCTCCGCACCCGCCGGTACGGCCTTGAGCCAGCTTTTCAACCTCATCGGGAGATTGAAGCTCAACCGACTCATCGTCATCCGGAGCTTCTTCCGCGCCGGATTCCTGGAGCAGTTCATTCAAGAGAGAAGCAAAGCCCAGTTCCTGGCACAATGCGCGGACCTCGTCCACGTCATAAGGTGTGGGCTTCAGGTCTGCCGGCACAATGTCGAGCGGCACATCCGTGCGGATGGTGGCCAGCTCGCGGCTCAGCAGAGCTTCCTCACGAAAGTCGCGCAGCGCTTCGCGGTAGCTCTGCCGCTTTACTTTTTCGTAGTTCTCAAGCGCAGCCTCCAGGGTCCCAAATTCGTTGATCAGTTCGGTGGCGCCTTTCGGGCCGATGTAGCTCCGCTTCTTTCCGCTTTCCGTCTGCAGGGGTTCGCGGCCGGGCAAAGGACGAGCGCCCGGAATGTTGTCACTGGGATCGCCGGTCAGCGCCAGCCAGTCGACCACCTGGCCGGGCTCCACCCCGATAATCTCTTTCACCTTGGCCGCGTCACAGACCGTTTCGCCGTTCGACGATGAGCGTCCCGGCTTCAGCACTTTCACATTGTCGTCAACCAGCTGAAAAAGGTCCTCGTCGCCGGAAGCGATAAAGACTTCCTCGCCCAACCCGGCAGTCTGGCGGGCCAGCGTTCCGATCAGGTCGTCTGCCTCAAATCCTTCCATTTCAACCAGCGGAAGCCCCAGAGCTTTGCAAAAGCGGTGCACATAGGGAAGCTGGACGCTAAGTTCCTCCGGGAACGGCGGACGGCCGGCCTTGTACTTCTCAAAAAGCTCGTCGCGAAACGTGGGGGCCGCTGTGTCAAACGCCACCGCAACTTTTTCCGGCCTGTAGTCCTTCAGCAGTTTACGGATGGTCCGCAGGAAGATGTAGATTGCTTTGGTCGGCATCCCTCCGGGAGAGGTCAGCGTGGTCTGCATGGGGGCGTAAAACGCCCGAAATAACAACGACATCCCATCAATCAGAACCAATTTCCCTGTTTTAGACATTTCCGCCACGCTTTTTCCTCCCTGAATCTCAGCATTGTATCCTACAGGAAAAGCAATTCGGGCATCAGATTCCCAGAATGGTGTTGGCTAATGTTTACCAAAGTGTGGTATTTTTGCCACATATTGCCAGGCCTTGACCGCGATCCATCCCTGCAACATACTGTTATCGCATAACTTACAAATACAGTACGTATGGCAAGAGTTTTGCTTATATGATAACCGTCTGCGGGAGGTTTCTTGGGTCACCAATATACGATTGCACGGCCGGTATCAACAGAAGGAATTGGTCTACACACGGGAGTTCCGGTGCACGTGCGCGTGTTGCCGGCCCCGAGCGGCACCGGTATTGTTTTCAAGCGGGTTGACCTGGACGGATTTCCCATCCAGGCCATGGCAAAGAACGTGGCCCGGGTCAGCTACGCGACCAGCCTGATGAGGAAAGGCGTGCTCATCTCAACCACTGAGCACCTGCTTTCCGCGCTTGCGGCGTCGTCCATCAACAACGTCTTCATCGAAATCGACAATCTTGAAGTTCCCATTATGGATGGCAGCGCGCTTCCCTTCATGAAGCTGCTCCGGCAGGCGGGCCTGAAGCAGCAACGCTCCAGAACAGCATGGGCGAAAGTGGTAAAGCCCGTCGAGGTGGAGGACGGACAGAAGCGCATCGCCATCTACCCGGCCGAAGACTTCAGGATCACTTACCGGATTTCCTTCCCTCACCCGCTGATTGGCGAGCAGGAGCGGACCTTCACCATGAACCTGCCCGGCTATGAGCGCGGCATTGCTCCGGCAAGAACTTTCGGCTTTATCGACGAGGTTGAAATGCTGCGGCAGAGCGGCCTGGTGCGCGGAGGCTCGCTTGAAAATGCCATTGTCCTGACGCAAACCGGCGTCATGAATCCGGAGGGTCTGCGCTTTCCTGATGAGTTCTGCCGGCACAAGATTCTGGACCTGGTGGGTGATCTGGTCATGTTCGGACGGCCCTTGATCGGACACGTTGTGGCCGACCGTGCCGGCCACGCCATGCACATTGCACTGGTCAGCCGGTTACTGCGCGAAAAGAGCGCCTGGAAGCTGGTTCACGCATCAACAACCTCCTCCGCAAAGGCTCGCACCGAGAGTCCCGCCATCGCCCCCAGTCCGGCTTCCTAGAGTCTTCTCATCCGGGCGCTTGACGGTATAGTCCCCCCCCTGCCCATCTGCTATACTTCCCTTGAAGGCGAACCTGCCAAATGCGAGAGCTCCCATGTCCACAGTAGATACCGATAAAGAATTCAGCGTTTTCGATTCGATGGCTGCGCGCTTCGACATCGCATCCCAGAAACTTGGACTGGACGAAGGTATCCTCAAGTATCTTCGCACCCCCAACCGCGAGATTATCGTCCACATTCCCGTAATGATGGACACCGGCAGGCTGGAAGTCTTTGATGGCTTCCGGGTCCAGCACAGCATTGCGCGCGGCCCCTGCAAGGGCGGTCTGCGCTACGGGCCGGAGGTGACGCTGGACGAAATCCGCGGCCTTGCGGCCGAGATGACCTGGAAATGCGCCGTGGTCAACATCCCCTTCGGGGGCGCCAAGGGCGGCGTCATATGCGATCCGGAACACCTGAGCCAGGGCGAACTGGAAAGGATTACCCGCCGGTACACGGCGGAAATCCTCGACTATATCGGCCCCGAGCGCGACGTCCCGGCTCCGGACATGAACACCAATGAGCAGACGATGGCATGGATCATGGACACCTATTCCATGCACGTTCGCCACACGGTCACAGCCTGCGTCACCGGAAAGCCTTTCGGCCTGGGAGGTTCGCGCGGCCGGCCGGCAGCCACCGGGCGCGGCTGCATGATTGTCGCCGATCAGGCGCTCAAGCGCTTCGGGCGCCAGCGCGAGCAGACGCGGGTGATCGTCCAAGGCTTCGGCAACGTGGGTTCGCAGGCTTCCCGGCTGATGCACGAAGCCGGGTACAAAATCATCGGAGTCGCCGACATCCACGAAGGCATCATCAACCCCAACGGGCTGGACATCCCGCAACTTCTCGAATACTCCAAGGAAAACAAGACGATTGAAGGCTTCCCGGGCTCGGAGCGCATGGGCAGCCAGGAAATTCTGGAACAGGATTGCGACATTCTGCTTCCCGCCGCCACAGAGAACGTCATCACCAGCAGGAATGCCGGCCGCATCCGGGCGCGCATCCTGGTGGAAGGGGCCAACAGTCCCACCACGCCACCCGCGGACGACATTCTCTTCGATCGCGGGGTGTTTGTTGTGCCCGACATCCTGGCCAACGCCGGAGGCGTCACCGTCTCCTACTTTGAGTGGGTCCAGGACCGCCAGGGGTATTCCTGGCCTGAAGGCATGGTCAACGAGCGGCTCAAGCACATCCAGGTGGCTGCGTTCAACGACGTGGTTCACTTCGGCGAAAAGCACAACGTCAACAACCGCATCGCGGCCTACATGCTGGCCATTGACCGCGTCGCCACCATCCTGAAGCTGCGCGGCATTTACGCCTGATTCAAAAACCGAACCACCGGCCACCAGTTTCCACAATAGACTTTGATGAACACCAGGCGGACATACCTGCAAGATGACATCAGGAATGCAGCCATTCTGATGTTAGAATGGGTGCAGGAGATTGGCCTATGCGTCAAGTTGTGCTCTATCCCGGCGAAGAGGGTTATTGGGTGGCTGAGTGTCCAAGCCTTCCAGGATGCATAAGCCAGGGGAAGACAAAAGAAGACGCCACGCAAAACATCCGGGAAGCGATCCGGGGTTACATTGCCGCACTGGAAAGCGACGGCTTGCCCGTGCCTGAAGAACGGTTCGAAGTGCTCGTGATGGCGGTATGAGTACGCTGCCCCGCGTTTCCGGACGAGAGTGCAGAAAGGCTCTCGAACGCGCAGGCTTTGAATTCAAGCGGCAGGAGGGCAGCCACATTATTCTGCGGCGGGATTCACCTTACGCGCAGGTTGTCGTCCCTGACCACAAGGAACTAGATCGCGGCACACTCCGTTCTATTCTCCGGTTTGCCGATATTTCCCCCGAACAATTTAAGGCCCTGCTAAGGTAACACCGCAATGGAACCGCGCCGATCCATCATGCGCTCTGCACCCGGCGCCGGTATTCCCGCTCAGATTCCGCAGGCAGCAGGACCCAGAGCGTGTAAATTCCAAGCGCCGTTCCAAGCGGTACGTGAATCAGCGAGATGACTCCCAGAATCAGGGTCAGCATGCGGGCCCAGGGACGATAATTCAACAATCCCCATCCCGCCAGGAAACCTGCCACTGAACTTGCCAGCAGAAACGCCCCGATCATTCCCGCAATGGGCCAGATGAAGGGCCGCATGGGGAATGGAATGAAGTGCATGGCGATGCTGCTGCCGAAGAAGACTCCAAATCCGCGGGCCAGGCCGATAATTGAGATCACCAACCAGAGGATGGCGAGGATCCGCGTGTGTTTTTCGATCCTGGGCCGGGCCGCCGGCAAAGGCGTGCTTCTTGCTTCGGGCGGCAGTGCAGGTGGAAGCGGGGTCACTTCAGCCACGGCCTGTTTGCCGCACTTGCTGCAAAAATTCTGTCCTGGTATCAGGCTTGAACCGCAGTTGTTGCAAAACATATCGCTGCCCTCTCTGCTTTCCCTTTCATAATTAGGATACGCATCATGAGGCAAAATAGTTCCCTGCCCCAAGCATCGCAACCGGCGGGCGGGCGTTCATGCGGTACAATCAGACACTTGGTGCCACGACATGCCACAAGACCCCAAATCCGAATACGCGGCGCGAGTGGAGACTCTCCGCCGGTCACAGTCGCGTCTCAACCGCCGGCATAAGTCTCTCGGCCGGGTGAATCTGGTGATTGCCCTGGCAGGGCTCGTGGTCATTGTTCTGGCCCTGGACTCGCGCTCGGTATCCATTTTATGGGCGCTGGTGCCGGGCGCGGCGCTGGCGCTTTCTGAGACGGTCCACTCGCGGGCGCTGCGGGCGTTGCAACAGTGCCAGCGTGCCATCGCCTTCTACGAGCGAGGCCTGGCCCGTCTGGACAACCGCTGGATGGGCACAGGAGAAACAGGTGAGCGATTCCTCGACCCGTCTCATCCCTACTCGCGCGACCTCGACCTTTTTGGCCAGGGATCGCTGTTCGAGCTTCTCTCTACCGCCCGCACCGCCACCGGCGAAGAAGCTCTGGCGCGCTGGCTGCTGGCGCCCGCTTCTGTTGACGAAATCTACGCGCGCCAGGCCGCCGTCACCGATCTGCGCACAAGACTGGGTCTGCGCGAAGACCTGGCCGTCAGGGGAGAAGATGTCCGTTCCGAAGTGCATCCCGATGTTCTGGCGGCCTGGGCTGAAGCCGGCCCCATCCTGAAGTCCGGACTGGCGCGCACGGCGGCCTTTGTTCTGGCAGGCGTGTGGTTGTTCAGCATGGCGGCGTGGTTCGGCTGGGGCTGGTGGGAGCTGGCGCTCGCCTCCAGCGCGGTGAATTTGTTTTTCAATTCCCGGTTCAGCGAACGCGTCCGGCAGATCGTTCCGGATGTGGGGATACACACCAGCTCCGGCGGGCGAAAGCTTCCCTCCACAGAGGATGTCTCGAAAGACCTTGCGGTGCTTGCCGTGGTCCTGGAAAGGCTGGAGCGGGAAGAATTTTCAGCGCCCATGCTCGTCGAGTTGCAGGCCGCTCTAAAGACCCGGGGCGTAGTCCCATCGCAGGCCATCTCACGCCTGGGCCGCATGGTTGAATACATGGAATCGCGGCGCAACATGTTTGTAGCAGCCCTCAATCCTTTTGTCTTTTGGAACCTCCAGATCGCTTTCGCCATCGATGCCTGGCGCACAAAATTCGGGCCGTCCATCCGGGGCTGGCTGCGGGCGGTGGGCGAGATGGAAGCCCTCTGCGCTCTGGCGGGTTATACTTTCGAGCACCCGGCCGACGTCTTCCCCGAGTTCACATCGGCTGAGCAGGGATTGTTCCAGGCCGAAGACTTCGCCCATCCTCTGCTTCCCGAATCAAAAGCCATACGCAACAACCTGACTCTGGGCGGAGAGTTGCGCCTGATGATCATCAGCGGTCCCAACATGGCCGGCAAAAGCACCCTGATCCGCGCCATCGGAATCAACGCCGTGCTGGCCCAATGCGGCGCGCCCGTGCGCGCCAAACGCCTGCGCCTGTCGCCCCTGGCCGTGGCGGCATCCATCTGCGTTCTGGATTCGCTCCAGGGTGGCATCTCGCGTTTTTATGCCGAGATCACGCGCCTCAAGCTGATCACCGAATTGACCAGCGGGCCTCTGCCCGTCCTGTTCCTGCTGGACGAGTTGTTGAACGGCACCAATTCCCACGACCGGCGAATCGGCGCCGAAGGCCTCGTCCGGAACCTGGTGGAGCGCGGCGGGATTGGGCTGGTCACCACGCACGACCTGGCGCTGGCCAAAATGGTCGACCAGTTGGGATCGCGGGCCGCCAACTTCCACTTTGAAGATCACCTGGAAAACGGCCAGCTCCGTTTTGATTACAAGCTGACCCCGGGCGTCGTCGAGACCAGCAACGCGCTCAAGCTGATGCGCTCCATCGGGCTTGAAGTTTAGCGGGTGGCTCAAGACGGATACTGATTCCTCTGGTGGTGCAACGTGTACAAAGCCGTCTTCGGCATTCTTCTTCTTTTTCAGCTTCCGGTTTTGCTCGCAGCACAGCAGTCCAGGCGTTCGCGCGCCCGGGACCTTCGCAAGTACGGCGAGATTCCCCGGACTCCCGCTCCCCGGTAAGCGCGAAAGTCTCCTGAAACGTCGCCGCAGGCCGCCGCATCCAAAGTTCTTACACTGGAATCATTCGCCGATGCAGTCGAGGAGAAGAAGAATGTCGAATCTGTTTGACCCGCTCACCATCCGCGGAGCCACACTCCGCAACCGCATCGCGGTTTCGTCCATGTGCCAGTATTCGAGCGCCAACGGATACGCAACGGAATGGCACCTGGTCCACCTGGGCAGCCGGGCCGTTGGAGGAGCAGCGCTGGTCATGACCGAGGCCGCCGCCATTCTTCCGGAAGGCCGAATCAGTCCCCAGGACCTCGGCATCTGGGACGACGGCCACATCGAGATGCTTTCGCGCATCGTTGGCTTCATCCATCAGCAGGGCGCGCTCGCCGGAATCCAACTGGCGCACGCCGGCCGCAAAGCCAGTACCTATGCGCCGGGAAGAGGCCACGGCGCCGTTCCTGAAATCGAGGGCGGCTGGCTGGTTGCCGGGCCCAGCGCCGATCCCTTCAGCGAGAACTATCCCAGGCCGCAGCCGCTGACGATTGAGGGCATTCGTTCCGTTACCGAAGCTTTTGCGCAGGCCGCCCGCCGCGCCCTCCAGGCCGGTTTCGACATCGTCGAAATTCACGGTGCGCACGGGTACCTGATCCACGAATTCCTATCTCCCTTCAGCAACCATCGCCAGGACGAATACGGCGGCTCGCTTGAGAACCGCACCCGCCTGACGCGCGAAGTGGTGACGGCGGTCCGCGATGTCTGGCCTGAAAACTCTCCCCTCTTCCTCCGAATCTCGGCCACCGACTGGGAAGAAGCCGGCTGGGACCCGGCACAGTCCGTGGAACTTGCCCGGCAGGTCAAACCGCTGGGCGTCGATCTGGTGGATTGCTCTTCCGGCGGCAACCTGCCACACGCCGCCATTCCCGCGGGCGCCGGTTACCAGACGCCCTTCGCGGAACGCATCCGGCACGAGGCAGACATCATGACCGGGGCGGTAGGGATGATCACCGCCCCTGCCCAGGCTGACCACATCATCCGCAGCGGCCAGGCCGACATCGTGCTGCTGGCTCGGGAAATGCTTCGCGATCCTTACTGGCCCCTGCGCGCCGCGCGCAAGCTGGGATATCCCACCACCTGGCCGGCCCAGTACCTGCGCGCCGCACCTTCGGGCGCCGAGCCCCGACAGCCGGTCGATGACCGGAAAACCGGCCGCGCAGGGGCTCCTTAGCGTAGCGCTTCAAACCGATGCGAACTCATTTTCTGAAGGTCGCGTCGCCCGCTTCCATATGCAGCACCGGTCCCGCTGGAGGGAAGTGTCCTGGTCTGTCGGGCTGCGGCCGCAATAGGGGGTCGGCCCTTCAGGTCCGACAAACAAAAGGCCAAAACATATGAGGCCTTTAGGCCCTGAAGCATCAGGCGCTGGAGCCCTTGACCGGAGGGAGCCTGGCAGTGTCGGAGCTGAAGCTCCGACCTCCTGGTAATGCAAGGAGATCTTCACCGCAGGCTCTTCAGGAAGCTGACAATCTGCCAGCGCTGCTGGGGCGGAAGACCTGACCATGAAGGCATGCCCGCTCGCAGGTTGCCCTTCTTCAGGAACCAGAAGAGCACGCCGTCGGGCGCCTGCCTCACAGCGCCAGAGCGTAGGGGCGGGGCCTTTCCCTGGCCTTCAGCGTTGTTGCCGTGGCAGGATGCGCAGTGGTGGCGGAAAAGCTTCTTCCCTGCCAGGACGGCCTTCGCATCGCCGCGGTAGGGATTCTGCAGCCTTGCTGCAGCGGCCGGTGCGCTCCTGAAGACGGAAGCCAGGCGCGAGCGTTTCCCGACTTCTTTCCTGCCCCCAAAACAGGTTCCGGCAAGCAGGCCGCACGCGGACGAAAACAGAACCACAATCCACAACCGGCCCATCACAGACCTCGACGTCATCTTGCCCTCCCCGTGAAGAACTTCCGCACGCTGCGGCCAAATCCCGGAAACTCGTAGGAAACTCCCAGGCGCAGGACAAAGCCGTAAGCAGGGTCCGACAGCCCGAACGACGGCGAGATCCGAAATGTCGGCCCGTCCGGGAGCGACCAGGCCAGCACCGGCGCGATATATTGCGAGGTGTCGTGGAACGTAAAACGGTCGGCGGTCCCAAGCCCTCCATAAACTTCCAATCCGGCACGGAGATTCTCAGGACAAAAGTTGCAAGCGTATGGAGAAGCCGCAAGCGCCAGCGGCCGGCTGATCCCAACCGCATACCCGAACTCCCACGGCTCGTGGGCCAGATTCTTTTCGCCGATAAAATTCTCGGAAATATTCCAACCCTTGAAATCGCTGCTCATGATCACGCGGGTTTCCACTTCGTGTTCAGTTTCCCCGCCCCCTATGCTGTTAGGTTCCAGCCCGTCCTCCTGGCCGTCAAACCCCACCACTTCCTTTAACGTCTTGTCGGCGGAAACGCTCTCAAATTCCACATACAGCACGGGGTTGATCCAATGGTCCCCAGCCAGCACGTGAAAACGGTTCTCAATGCGATATCCGCTGAAAACCGTGCTGTCGTTTGCAGTGCTCTGGCCCTCAAGATAGAATTCCGTGGTCCACCAGGCCGTTGTGCCATATTCGAACTCGGTGAGGCCGCTGAAGAAGCGATTGCCGCCGTTCGGCCGGGCCGTGGTGGGCTCAAACTCGATTTCCAGGTTGCCGGGCTCTTCCATGTGGTGGTCGTAGGTAACGAAATAGGGTGATTCCTGCCCTTGACCAATCGTCGTGCTGCCAGCCCACACCAGCCATGCCATGACGAAACAGGGAGCAATTTGCTTCACGAGCCACCTGAAGGGGAATACACAAGAACCCTGGCCACTACCAACCATCAGTTATCCTCCTTGAAAAACCCTGGCTGGCGGCCATAGAATGGGAGCGGTCGCCAGCCTGCGGGTTGCCGATCGCGGGCTTCCGCGCGGCCCTTCGCCAAAAGTGATGCCGCCGGAAGCCCCCTTCTTTCCTGCCGAAAACTGCTTAACTCTCCGGGCCAGCCAAACTGCCAGCCCTCTACGTTTGCACAGCTCCTCTTTCTTGCGAACCATTCGCATATAGAAACACGCACATACTGTACAAAACAGTCAAGATTATGCCCCCTCTCGCTTTCCTGTCAAGAACAATCTCCTCCACCCGGCTTGACATCCCCAAATTGTACTTGACTTTTGTGGCCTAGCATGGTAGCCTTGCTGTCAGTGGTGGCGGGATATGTTCGTAAGGGTAAGGAGTCTGGCTGGACGCTCAATGTGGCCGCAACCTATTGAAAACAATCATCAGGAAGGTTTGGCATTAAAATTGTGGGACAAAAAAACACGTTTTTTAAAAAACGAACCCGAGAAGTTACTGATAATAAACGATCGGCACCAAAAACGAACCCAAACGAACCCAAAAACGAAGCCGGGAAGTTGTTGAAAACAAGTTCCTGCGGAAAAACGAACCCAAAAACGAACCGGGCCATGTTGTTGAAAATAAACCAGGGCGAAAGAACGAACCGGAAAGACCCATCCTCGATTGCGGTCCCGCCCACACCTGTCCCCCTTCTCCGTCCCCATGGCTACATTCCGGCGGGAATTCCCGAATTGCGGAAACCGCGCACCGCCTCCCACTGCTCGTAGCCCCTCGGCCTAGACATTAGGCGTTCAGGGTTTTGTCAACGTGCTACAATTTCAGCGCATGGAAGGAAACGGCGCCATTTCGATCCGCATCATGGGCATCGATCCGGGACTCAACATCACCGGCTACGGCATCATTGAGCGCCGCCGCCAGGGGACTGCCCTGGTGGAAGCGGGAGTGGTTCGGCTGCCGCGCGCCGACGGGAACAACCTGCCCCTGCGCCTGGAGACACTTTTCAAGGGCATTCAGGAAGTAGTTGCGGAATTCCATCCGGAGGTCGTCTGCCTGGAAGAAGTTTACAGCCACGCCGACTATCCCCAGACAGCGGTTCTGATGGGGCATGCGCGCGGGGTGATCTGCCTGGCCGCGCGGCTGGCGCGGGTTCCGGTTTTTCCCATGCCGGCCAAACGAATCAAGCAATCGGTCACGGGCAATGGGAACGCCTCAAAACTCCAGGTGCAGCGGGCCGTGCAGCAGCATTTTTCACTGCCCGCGCCGCCGCGCCCGCCCGACGTCGCTGATGCCCTGGCCGTGGCGTTATGCTATATGAATACGCTTCGGGTTCCCACCAACGGGGTCCGGCTCAGGGGCGGAAGGCTGCGGTAAAATGAGGCGTGCAGTCCGTGTCATGCCCCGGGCGCGTGGCGCTGTCCTAATTTGAGCGTAGCGGCGGCTTTACGCCGCTAATTGGCGAGGTGAACTCGCCGCTACGATTCGAAAACGGGCGCGGCAACATTCATGGAAGGAGTCATTCTCTGATCTCCGAACTCACCGGCGAAGTTCTTTATGACCGCATCGCGCACAATTCCCTGCTGGTGCGGATCAACTCGCTCTGCTATGAAGTTTTTGTGCCGTCGGGCATTGCTGCCCGGCTGCGCCAGGCTGCGGATCGCGAGCGGAAGAATCCACTGACGCTTTACACCATTCATTACATCGACGGAGGGATGGCCGGCGGCCACCTGACGCCCAAGCTGGTGGGCTTCCTCGATCCGCTGGACCGCGAGTTTTTCGAGACCTTCACCAAGGTTCCCGGCGTCGGCTTTATGCGGGCGTTAAAATGCCTGATCCGCCCGCTCAATGAAATCGCGCTGGCCATTGAGCGCGGCGACACCGAATTGCTCAGGCAGCTGCCCTACATCGGCGCCAAGACCGCCGAGCGCATTGTGACCGACCTGCGCGGCAAGATGGCGAAGTTTGCCCTGGCACACAGCGACCAGCCGCTTTCGGTCGAAACCGAATCCGTCTCGGACCTGAAGATGGAGGCCATCCAGGTGCTCGAGCAGCTTGAATACTCGCACTCCGAGGCCCAGCGGATGGCGGCTGAAATCCTCTCGCGGCATAAGAACGTGAAATCGATTGATGAATTCCTGCGCAAGGTGTTTGAACAGCGGCAGGAAACAACAAACAGTTGAATGCAGCGGCGGGATCAGTAACACTCATAAGATATGTCCAGAGTTCGATTAGTATCGCCGGATTTAATTTCGCAGGACGAAGAGGCTTTTAACCAGACCCTGCGGCCGCCCTCGCTTGAGCAGTATGTAGGGCAGCGCAAAACGGTTGAGAAACTCTCCATCGCTCTGCAGGCGGCGCGGCAGCGCTCGGAACCGGCCGAGCACACGCTGCTCTACGGCCCGCCGGGTTTGGGCAAAACCACCCTGGCGCACATCATCGCCAACGCCATGGGCGCCAAGATCGTCTCCAGTTCCGGTCCTGCTCTCGAACGAACCGGCGACCTGATGGGCATCCTGACCAACCTGGGCGAAGGTGACATCCTCTTTATTGATGAAATCCACCGGTTGCCGGCAAACATCGAAGAGTTTCTCTACCCCGCCATGGAAGACTTCAAGGTTGATTTTGTGGTGGACAAGGGAATGTTCGCGAAGACAATCAACGTTCCGCTGAAGAGGTTCACGCTGGTGGGCGCGACGACCAGGGCCGGAAACCTTTCAGCCCCTTTGCGGAACCGGTTTGGCCTGTTCTTCCATCTCGAGTTCTACCCCGTCGAAGACCTGAAAAAGATCATTCTGCGTTCAGCCCAGATCCTGGAAGTTCCCATCGATGACGCCGGAGCCGCAGAAATAGCCCGGCGGTCGCGAGGCACGCCGCGCATCGCCAACCGGCTGCTCAGGCGGGTTCGAGACTTTGCCGACGTGAAGGCGGACGGCAAAATTTCAACGGAGATTGCCCACCAGGCTTTGCAGCTGGAAGGCGTGGATGAGCAGGGGCTGGACGATCTGGACCGGAACTTTCTTTCCACGATCATCCGCCTTTACAAGGGAGGGCCGGTGGGTGTGGAGGCCATGGCCGCCACTTTGAACGAAGAAGTCGATACGCTGGTGGATATGGTTGAGCCCTACCTGCTCCAGCGGGGGTTTGTCAGCCGCACCCGGAGCGGGCGCATGGCCAATGAGCCGGCGTACCGGCACCTGAAGATGTCCATGCCGGGGAAATCACCGGGGCTGTTTGAAAGTTAGGGCAAGGCAGGTTTAACGCCTGAATTCCAATCGATGAAGCGAGTTTTTCTTTCTCTGGGATCCAATCTCGGCAACCGGTCTGGAAACATCCAAGAGGCGCTGGATTCGCTAACTGCGGCAGGCCTGGAAGTCCGGCGCGTTTCTTCGTTCTATCGCACAGAGCCTGTGGAGTTCCGCCAGCAGCCATGGTTCGTCAACTGTGTGGCGGAGGTTTTGACGGAGCTTCTTCCACTGCAACTGCTGAAGGCCGTTCAAAGGGTGGAGCACAGCCTGGGCCGGCGGCGCGTCGTCAACAAGGGGCCGCGCACGATTGACATCGACATCCTGCTTTACGAGAATGTGGTGGTTCGTTCCGCGGCATTGAACATCCCGCATGAGAGCATGGCCCAGCGCAGGTTTGTCCTGATACCCCTGGGCGAACTGGCGCCCGGGCTTCGGCATCCGGTGACCGAGCGGACCGTGACGGAAATGTTGAGCGAAACGGCGGACGCCAGCCAGGTGATTCGCATCCAATCGCCGGCCGACACAGGCGAACAATAGCAGGACTTCAACTGCAGAGAGTTTTTTGGGGATGTAGAATAAGCGCCACCATTTTTCATAGAGAAGGTATCTGGATAAAAACATGTTGAAACTTTCACAGGGACCCGCCGCTCCCGTCCGGGAGGTCAGCCGTGGCTAAAATACCAGCCTACGAACCGCCGCGATTTATCGCCGTTGAGGGCCCGGTTCGAGTGGGGAAAACCACCCTGGCCGACATCCTTGCCGATCGCCTGAACGCCGACCGCATGCGCGACGTGGACGAAAACCCCTTTCTCGAGGGGTTTTACCATGAAAAGTCCGGCGCGGCCTTCACGAGCCAGATGTATTTTCTGGTGGAACGCTTCAGGCAGTACCACGCCCTCGACGTCTCAGGCTCTGCAAACCGGACCATCGTCAGCGACTACATTTTTGAGAAGGACAAGATCTTTGCCTATCTCAACCTGAGCGACGCGGAATTGCAGCTTTACGAGCAGTATTATCAGATTTTCGCTGAGCAGGTCCCTATTCCTGATCTGGTGATATACTTACAGGCGAAACCGGAAATGCTGAAGAAGCGGATTGAGAAGAAGAACGTCGCTTTTGAGAGCCGCATCTCGGAAGATTATCTTGAGGCAGTGGTCAACGCTTACGAACACTTCTTCTTCCGCTACCGTTCCAGCAACCTGCTGGTGATTGAAACGTCCGAGATCGACTTTGTCGACCGGAACGAAGATTTGAAGCAGTTGCTCCAACGACTGACGCAGCCGGTGCGAGGTACCCAGTATTTTTTACCGCTTGGATCCGCTTCTAAGGACTGAGACGGTCGAAACCAAGGTGAAAGCCGCATTTCCCCTCCCTCGGCTGATACCCGGGGTTGGGGATCTAGATCATTTCGACCCTCTCAGTCCAGCCAATTTGATCCCCGGAAGGGGTTTTCTGGCGTCATGTTGCAACGGCTCCAGAACGAATTGTACTGTGACCGAGAGGTTTTTTATTTCTGCCAGGGGCGTGCAAAGGCATTGTCACCGCGCCCTGATTTCGTGATGAGGAGGTAGTGCCATGGACCCCACAACACAGGCCGTGAGCAAAATTACCGTCCCTTTAATGCTTGAACGGAAGCTCCGCGGCGAGAAAATTACAGCCCTCACCGCTTACGATTATCCGACCGCTCGCCTGGTGGACGAGGCGGAAATTGACATCCTTCTGGTGGGCGACTCCCTGGCCCAGGTGGTTCTGGGCTATGACTCCACCGTTCCTGTAACATCTGACGAAATGCTTCATCATCTCCGGGCGGCGCGCCGCGGTGTACGCCGCGCACTGCTGATTGCAGACCTGCCTTACGGTTCCTATCACCTGGGAGAACGAGACGCGCTGCGGACGAGCCTGCGCTTCATCAAACAGGGCGGAGCCGAGGCCATCAAGCTTGAAGGCGGCCGGAAGCGATCCCGCCTGATCCGGCGGATGGTGAATGCTGAAATCCCGATCATGGGGCACATCGGCCTGACGCCGCAATCGGTCCATCGGTTTGGCGGTTATGGCGTCCAGGGCAGAACTCTGGAGTCGGCAAACGAACTCCTGGCGGACGCCCAGGCGTTGGAAGACGCCGGCGTTTTCGCGCTGGTACTGGAGGCCATCCCGCGTGAACTTGCGGCAATGATCACCCGCCGGTTGCGCATTCCAACCATCGGAATTGGCGCCGGTCCCGATTGCGACGGCCAGGTTCTGGTATTCCACGATCTTGCCGGACTTACATTTCAGCACCCGGCAAAATTTGTGCGGCCTTATGCGGATATTCACAGCACCCTGCACAATGCCCTCTCGCGTTTCAAGCAAGACGTCGTGAAAGGCCGGTATCCTGACGACAGCGAATCTTATCACTGCCCTGTGGCTGTCCTGGAGCAATTTGCGAAGGAGGTTTCCGGCCAGCCTCGTTCCTGAACAAAGAATTTCAGGTGTCTGTTCCGTGCGCCCTGTCGTTATCGCAAATGAGCAAGCGGTTCAGACCTTGACCGAGTGCGTTGCCCGCCACGGACAACGCTCTGAAACAGCTTATGCGCCTGATCACTTCTGTTAACGAAATGAAGGCCCTGACGCGAGAAAGCCGTTCCCGCGGTAAATCCGTGGGATTGGTTCCCACGATGGGTGCCTTGCACAAAGGCCATATCAGCCTGATCCGCCAGGCCAAACAACAATGTGATGTCGTGGTAGCCTCGTTGTTTGTGAATCCCACCCAGTTCGGACCCGAAGAGGACTTCGAGCGCTATCCGCGCAATCTTGATAAAGACTTCAAACTGCTCAGCTCTTACAACATTGATACCGTCTTTGCGCCGTCCATGGAGGAAATGTACCCGGAGGGATTCCAGACGTTTGTGGAACCGGGACCACTGGGGGAGATTTACGAGGGGGCCGCACGCCCGGGACATTTTCGCGGTGTCTCTACCGTGGTCGTCAAACTTTTTAATATCATGCAGCCGGACATGGCGTATTTCGGCCAGAAAGATTTTCAGCAGACTATTATGATCCGCCGTCTGGTAGAGGACCTCAACCTCAATGTTCGCCTGGTACTATGCCCCATCGTGAGGGACGAGGATGGCATGGCGATCAGTTCACGCAATGGGGATCTCAAACCAGCACAGCGAAAGTCGGCCCTTGCGCTTTCTCGAAGCCTCCGCAGAGCCGAAGAACTGGTGCATTCCGGTGAATCCGACGCGAGGAAAATCCTGGAGGAAATGCGACGCATTTTCGAGGAAGGTTCCCCGGTAAAGGTCGACTACCTCGCGATTGTCAATCCCTTATCGTTTGAACCCGTTTCCCGCATCACGACAGGCACCCTTGCCCTGGTGGCGGCGCGCATAGATCGTGTCAGGCTGATTGACAACGCTATCCTTGGCCGTGCCGGAACTTCTCCGGAAGACCTTTTGCAAATGGCTCTCTCCGCCCCGGCCGTAACTACTACGGAAGCCAGAGCCCCCGGTATCGACGCAGAAGCAGTGATGCACAAGATAGAAGGCTGTCGTGACTGCGCCGCAATATCAACAATTCTTCTTCCGCCGCGGGAATTCATGGCCAGCTACATCAAGCGCGACTATCCCGATCTCAGTTCAGTCCGGGCGGCTGTGATTGGACGCCACGCCACGGCGCGTGTTGATAATTCGTTCTATCGAAACAATGGGCGACCCAACCGTTTTGTGACAGCTCTCTACGATCTGCTTGGCATAAGCACGTTTGCGGAATTCAAGAAGAGATTTATCCTCACGGACGTCATCCGGTGCCACACGTCCGCCCCGCGCGTGCCGGATAAAGCGATGCACTATTGCTCCCGGCATTTGCAAAATGAACTTTCTCTGTTTCCGAACATGGAAACCCTGGTAGTGCTGGGCGAGGACGCGTATCTGGGTGTCCAACGGTTTCTGCTGGAGCACGGCCCGGATGAGGTTCAGTCCTTTTCCAATTTCATGGGCTCGGAGGGCTGGGTTGAGGAGCCGGCGGACATCTCCTGCCTCGACAACCGCTCCGTCAGAATTTTCTATTGCCACCACCCCTCGCTGGGCTATCAGCGAAGCCCGTCCCTGGCCTCAGCGCTTGGAAAATAGCAGCGGACAATCTCCGCTTAAAGTTTCAATGCAGCCAAAACCTGCTGGATGTGCCCGTCAACTTTCACGCGGGGGAATACGGCTTTCACCCCGCCCTTTGGATCGATGATGTAGGTTGACCGGACAATCCCCATGCTTTTCTTGCCGTAAAGCGTCTTCTCCTGCCAGGCGCCATAGGCTTCAAGGATCTTGTGGTCCATGTCACTGGCGAGTCGAAAGTTCAACTGATATTTGTCGCGGAACTTTGCGAGTTTTTCCGGGGAGTCGGCACTCATCCCCACGACTTTGGCGCCAAGCTTATCCAGCTCTCTTCTGGCATCACGAAACTCGTGAGCTTCCCGTGTTCAACCGGGGGTGTCTGCCTTGGGGAAAAAATAAAGAACTAATGTACTGCCCTTGAAATCGCTCAGCTTGATTGGCTTTCCGGAATCGGATGGAAGTGAAAAACCCGGCGCTTTGTCTCCAACTTTCAGCATGGTCGGCTCCTCTCGTAAAGAAACACTTCTCCTGAATTACTGAGATCCCTTTGCGGCAGGTTTTGAAAGCGTCTCACCGCCGGATTCAGGCGCGTTTGTTCCCGGTGCGATCGAGGCTTTCATCAGCGATTCATAGGCCTCGCGGTATTGTGGATTGCCAGGATCAAGTTTCTGCGCCTGCTGAAATTGTTCCAGAGCATCCTTCCGGTTGCCAGCGGCTTTGAGCGCCAGTCCAAGATTGAAGTGCCCTGCGGGATCGTTCGGCTTGATGCGCAATACCTGTCCGTACTCAGCAATTGCGCCATTCCAGTTTTTCTTCTTGTAGTACGCCGTGGCAAGATTATTGTGGGCAGTCGAGTAATCAGGATTCAATTGGATGGCCCGGTGATATTGCTTGATGGCGTCGTCCAGGCTTCCCTCCTGCTGCAGGGCAAGGCCAAGATTGTTGCAGGCGGCAGCGTACCTGGGATTCAGCTGCAATGCCTTTTGATATTGTTCGACTGCGGCCTTCAGGTTCCCGGCCTGCCGCAGGGCGTTACCTAAATTGTTGTAGGGCTGGGCCCAGCCCGGCTGCAACGCAATGGTATTGCGGTACGAGGTCATCGCTCCATTCAAATCACCAGCCATCGCCAGTGCGTTACCCAGGTTGTCATGCGCGATGGCCCATCCTGGCTTCAGCTTCACCGTCGATCGAAATTGATCAATCGCCGGGAGCAGTCTCCCCTGTTGGGCGTAGGTCAGTCCCAGGTCATTATGGGCGCCGGCATTGTCAGGTTCAATTTGAAGCGCCTTTTCAAATTGCTTCGCTGCTCCGTTGAGATTCCCCTCCGCGCGAAGCAGCGTACCCAGATTGTAGTGCGCATCGGAGTTCCCAGGGTCCAGGCGGGTCGCCCGAAGATATTCCAGCATGGCATTGCTTGGCTTGTGTTGCTGACTGTATGCATTGCCGAGGGCAACGTGGGCCTCCGGCCAGTTGGGCTCAAGCGCCACTGCCTTCTGGTAGTGAACAACGGCCTCGTTGAGCGATCCCCTGGCTTCCAGTTTCTGGCCGGCCGCGAACTGTTCCTTTGCCGCGGCACTCCATCGGACACCGGCACGTCGCGCTGCCGCGCCTCTCTTTCCGGTTGTCTGCGGCGACTTAGCACAGCACAGGCCGGGACCGAGAAGGACGATGGTCGCCAGCGCAAACACTTGTGAGGAAAACGATTTCAAGATCATAGGACACCAGCCCCGCAGAACTGGCCACTCCAGAAACTTTACCCTTGCGCGAGCCAGGGTCGCAGCGATGAACAATCACGAAAGCTCTTTTCTCAGCACTTCCTGCACCAGATTCGGCTGCGCCTGCCCCCGCGTGGCCTTCATGACCTGGCCCACAAACCATCCGATCGTGGCCGTCTTGCCCTGCCGGTATTGCTCTGCCTGCCTGGGGTTGGCGGCGATAATTTCCCGGGCGACCACTGCAATCTTGTCAGGATCAGTAATCTGCTCAAGCCCCTTGTCACTGACAATCTGGCTCGCCGACTTTCCCGTCTTGAACATTTCTGCCAGGACGTCCTTGGCCATCTTTCCGGAGATCGTATTCCCGGCAATCAGCTTAATCAGTCCTGCCAGGTTTTCCGGCCTTACCGGACTTTCACGGATCTCCTTGCCGTTCTCCTGCAGCAAATAGCTCAAATCATTCAGGACCCAGTTGGCCGCCAGCTTGGGTTCCCCGCAGGCCTTCGCGGTCTGCTCAAAGTAGTCTGCCGAGTCCCGCGAGGCCGTCAGCACGCTGGCGTCCTGCCGGGGCAGGGCGTATTCGGTCTGGAACCTTTGCTCCCGCGCAGGGGGAAGCTCCGGCAGAGACTGCCGAACTTCTTCCTTCCAATCCTCTGTCACAGCCAGCGGCAGAAGGTCAGGCTCGGGAAAATACCGATAATCGTGCGCAAATTCTTTTGACCGCATCCCGTAGGTACGCTGCTCGCGGCTGTCGAACAGACGCGTTTCTTGAGAAATTTCGCCGCCGCCTTCAAGCACCTCGATTTGGCGCTCCACTTCATAGGCCAGCGCCTTTTGCAGAAACCGGAAAGAGTTGAGGTTCTTCACCTCGGTCTTGGTTCCAAAGGCTGTAGCGCCCTTTTTACGCACACTGACATTGGCATCAACCCGAAGGCTACCCTCTTCCATGTTGCAGTCAGAAACCTCAAGGTAAAGCATCAGCGTTTTCAGCCGGGTCAGGTAGTCGTAAGCCTCCTCCGGCGAACGCAGGTCCGGCTCACTGACAATTTCAATCAGCGGCACGCCCGAGCGGTTCAGGTCGATATAGGTCTTTTCCCCGGAATCTGAAAATCCTTCGTGAAGAGACTTGCCGGCGTCTTCCTCCATATGCACGCGTGTGATCCCGACCCTCTTCTTGACATCTGCTACTTCAATGTCAATCCAGCCGTCTTCGGAAAGCGGCTCATCGTATTGCGAGATCTGGTATCCCTTGGGAAGGTCCGGATAGAAGTAATTCTTGCGCGCGAAACGGGAGCGCGGATTAATGCGGCAGTTCAGCGCCAGCGCCGCTTTCACAGCCATCGTCACCGCCTCACGGTTCAGGACCGGCAACGCACCGGGCAGGCCCAGGCACACCGGGCAAGTATTCTGGTTCGGGGGATCTCCAAAGTGCGTCGAACACGAACAGAAGATTTTTGACCTGGTGAGGAGCTGGACGTGAACCTCCAGGCCTATGACCGGTTCGTAGTTGGCCAGCACCTCGGGCAGCAACTTTGTCAGCGTGGACATCAGTACTCCATTTTCCTTTGTGTTTGGGACGCCCGATGGCTTCCAGGGTAAGCGCCTTCATTCGGTTCGATTCCATATTATACATGACGCTTAAAGCAAATCTGCCGCGCACCCTGCAGCAAGTTGTGGTTGCGTGGCAACGGAAAACCTGCTGAGGACATCCATCTAACTATAAAGCGTGGCATGCCAGGCAGGCCTTGCCTGTGCTCTGCACACCAAGATCAGGATTACTTCGTTGAGTTGAGTCGGGTAGAATGCGTATAATCAGAGGTAGAGAGGGGCTATGGCAAAAGCAAAAACCTTAGGTGAATTGAAGAAATCCGGCTATCGCAGTCAGGGTGTAAGGGATGAGATGCGCGCTAACCTGGTCCGCAAACTGCGCGATGGGGAACCGATGTTCCCCGGTATTGTGGGATTTGAAGACACCGTCATCCCGCAGATTGCAAATGCCATCCTTTCGCGCCACAATTTCATCCTCTTAGGATTGCGAGGCCAGGCCAAGAGTAGAATTCTGCGATCGCTCGTTTCCCTGCTGGATAAAGAAGTCCCGTTCGTCGCCGGTTGCGAAATCAACGACGACCCGCTCAATCCCATATGCCGTGCCTGCCATGAGTTGATTGCAAAGCAAGGCGATGCGACGCCCATCGATTATCTGCCACGTGACCAGCGATACGTGGAAAAGCTGGCCACTCCCGACGTGACCATCGCGGACATTATCGGTGACCTCGATCCCATCAAGGCGGCACGGGGCGGACACGCGCTTTCCAGCGAGCTGACCATTCATTACGGACTCCTGCCGAGAGCCAACCGCGGCGTCTTTGCCATCAACGAACTGCCCGATCTTGCAGGCAAGATTCAGGTGGGGCTATTCAACATCATGCAGGAAGGGGACGTGCAGATTAAGGGCTATCCGGTTCGCCTGCCGCTTGATGTGATGCTGGTCTTCACCGCCAATCCGGAAGATTATACGGCGCGAGGCAAGATTATTACTCCCCTGAAGGACCGGATCGGCTCTGAAATCCGCACGCACTATCCCACGACTCTCGAACACGGTATCGCCATTACCTCTCAGGAAGCCTGGAGCGAACGGGACGGAGCGCTCCGCCTGAAGGTTCCCGATTTTATCCGCGAACTGATCGAGACCATCGCGTTCGAGGCCCGGGAAGAGAAAAAAATAGACAAGCGGAGCGGGGTCAGCCAGCGGATGCCCATCACGTGTCTTGAAAACGTCATCTCCAACGCTGAGCGTCGCGCCCTGACCCGAGGCGAAAAGTTAGCAGTTCCCCGCCCTTCTGATATCTATGCCGGTTTGACCTCATTAACCGGGAAGTTTGAGCTTGAATACGAAGGCGAGTTGAGGGGCGCCGAAAACATTGCGCGCGACGTCATCCGGCAGGCCAACGCTCGCGTTTTCAAGAAATACTTTGATGACGTGCCGCTGCAATCCCTGGTCCAGTGGTTTGAGCTTGGCGGGGCCCTGAAATATGAGGAAGACGCCGCCACGGCGGAGCTCTACGGGCAATTCAAGAAGATCCAGGGCCTGCTGGAAACAACACAGGCGCTCGGCATGAACCCCAAGGACGATCCCGCGCTGCTGGTCTCGGGGGCAGAATTCATTCTGGAAGGGCTCTACGCTCTCAAGAAGATCAGCCGCAACGAGGAACTGGGGTTCTACGTGGAACGCCGGACCGCCGAACCCATCAGCGAGCCTGCAGAAGGGGTCGGCCGCCGCCATCGTCCGTTGAACTAACCAGGGGTTTGCGCCGCCTGCCCCGCCTGACGGATCAAGAGGGTCAGTTCCAATGAAGTACATCAAATACGGTAAGCACATCCCGAACCCGTTTGAAGACTTGAGCGCCGAAGATCTGATGCAGATGCTTCAGGACTATCTGCTCGACAGCGGGTTCTTCAATCAGTATTACGGCGTCTACGAGATGGACTCCGAAAAAACGATGGAGAAGTTGCGCGAAGCGTTGCTTGAGGCCCTGGAACAGAAGGGGATGATCTCGGATGAAATCCTCGAAGAAATGTTTGAGAATCCCGAAAGCTCTACCCTTTCGCAAGCTCTCGACCGAATGCTCCAGCAGCTGGCTGACGAAGGCTACGTCTCGATTGAACAATCCCAGCAAGGCGCTGTCACAGAGCCGCGGTCGGGCCAGATGGGGCAGGGTGAGGGACAGACAAGGTTTGAAATCACTGACAAGGCGCTGGACTTTCTCGGTTTCAAGACGCTGAAGGAGCTCATGGGATCTCTTGGGAAATCGAGTTTCGGCCGCCATGATACTCGCGAAATGGCTACCGGAGTTGAGTCCGATGGATCGAGCCGCCGCTATGAATTTGGCGACACTCTCAATCTGGACGTCAATGCCACGTTGCTTTCGGCCATCAACCGCAACGGCCTCACCATGCCGCTTGAGCTGGATTACCAGGACTTGCAGGTTCGACAATGCGAATACCAGAGTTCCTGCGCAACGGTCCTGATGCTGGATTGCAGCCACAGCATGATTCTTTACGGCGAGGACCGATTTACTCCGGCCAAGAAGGTGGCCATGGCACTGACCCACCTGATCCGGACGCAATTTCCCGGTGATACTTTGCACATGGTGCTGTTCCACGATTCAGCCGAAGAGATTCCGCTCCAGCAGTTGGCGCGCGTTAAGGTCGGCCCCTACTACACCAACACTCGCGAAGGCCTGCGCCTCGCGCAGCGCATCCTTTCCCGCCAGCGAAAAGACATGCGGCAGATTGTGATGATCACCGACGGCAAGCCTTCAGCTCTGACGCTCGAGGACGGCCGGATTTACAAGAACGCATTCGGTCTCGATCCGCTGGTTGTCTCCGAAACACTGCATGAAGTGGTTCGCTGCCGCCGGAACGGGATTCTCATCAACACCTTTATGCTGGCTTCCGACTATGGCCTTGTCAGCTTCGTTCAGAAGGTCACGGAGATATGCCGCGGCAAAGCCTATTTCACTACCCCTTATACACTTGGCCAGTATTTGTTAATGGATTACATGAAGAAGAAGGTCAAGCACATCCACTAGCTTGATGCTAAAAGGTCCCTGCTGAAATCTCATTCTCAGCGAACCATACCACAGCCTAACATCTGATAGGAACGCGCCGGCATACCCTCAAGGGGCCGCTTGATCATCCTCCATAACCCGCTTCTTGTGCTTGGGCGGTTTGTCGCGGGGATTCTCTTCGCGGCGGGTGGGTGGCGGCCGGCCGACTCGTTCGCGCGCCTGGCGCTTCACTTCCTTCCATCCTTTGAACGGCTCTTTCTTAGGCGGTTTACTGGGACTCATTGGCATGAACTCAATTGCAGTGGGTCAGAGTTTCAGCCCGCGGGAAACGATCAGCACGCGGGCCCGGGAGCTTGGCGGAAGTGTGTCGGAATCGAACCGACCGATCCACCAGAGGCGGATCCACAGGATTTGAAGTCCCGGGCGGACACCAGCCCACATGCACTTCCGTATTGATACTAAATGGCTTGCCTATTATCGTCAACGTGAAGATTATCCACTGTAGTGGAAATTATAGTGAGTAGTTGTTTCCCACCTTCTGCCAGTTCTTTCTGCGCTTTCCCGTTCAGCACTTCCAGGCGGTCAAAGGCCGCTTCGATTGATGCGAGGCTGAGGTGTAGTTAGCGCCGCGACATGACGACACTGGAATGCCCGGAAATCTGCATGGTCGTGAAGGCGTCTCTCCCGCTCTCCCCAAGACGCGTCAGAGCGGTATGCCGAAAGGAGTAGATCACTGCGTCCTTTGGTAATCGGAGCATTCTTCGAAGGACCGCGTGTTAGTCCCGAAGTGTAAACCGAGAAAGCGGACCACCGCGTCCATTTGTGAAGACCCAGGCCGACCCCTTCGAACCCGGATGTGGCTCTTCAATCATTGCCTTCACGCGTGCAGTAAGCGGGACAATTCGCTTCGCATTGCGTTTTTTGCACTTCCCGAAGTGTACGAATTCTTGATTGGCACCATTGGCCTGGGTGCAGTGCACGTCGAGCCTCTTGACCGACCCCGGTATTTTTGAACCAATTTGAGAGTTAGCTTCCGTCAAAATCCAGGGTACCAAGAGAAGCTTTTGCCATGAAGCGGAAACAATTTTCAGTGGAGCAGATTTGTGATGTTAACTGTCTCTCTTCATGTGGTACCAAAACTCGGGCACCTCAGCGCCTTTTCGCTTGTTTTTCCCGCCCCTGCCAGATAACCTACTTTTTAATGCAATGGCAAAAAGGAATCGTAGCGATCTGCCTGGGGCTGACATGGCTGTGCTGGGGACAAGTCTCTCAGTGCGCGAACGATCAACAGGCGCGGGAGATCGTAGACCGGGTGTCCCGGCTGTTTGCCAGCCAATCCACCATCGCCACAATGGAAATGCAGATCACCAGGAAGGGCCGCCAACGGAAGATCTCGATGGACTTCTGGTCCCTTGACGAGTCGGACATCCTCCTCCGGATTCGCAGCCCGCAGGAAGATGCGGGTACAGCAATTCTGAAAGAGGGCAACAACATTTGGTACTATCTGCCGAAAGCGAATCGCACGGTGAGGCTTCGCCCTTCGATGATGATGACCTCCTGGATGGGCAGCAACTTCACCCTCAATGATCTGGTGAAACAAAGCCGCCTCACCAACGACTATGAGGTTGCAGTCTCTTTTGAAGGACAGCGCAATGGCATCGCGGTGTCTGAATATACCCTGACACCCAAACCGTCCGCGGCGGTGGTGTGGGGAAAGATTACTTTGGAGGTCCGCCAATCCGACCGAATGCCCGTCTGGCAGCGGTACTTTGACGAGGATGGGAATCTGGTCCGGGTCCTCACTTTTTCCGAGTACAAAACCGTGAGCGGGAGGCTCATTCCGACGCAACTGACCATGCAATCCGAGGGCAAGGCCGGTAAGAAGACGGTTGATCAGACGACGGTCACGTATGAAAAGATCATCTTCAACCGGCCGATTAGCAAGGCGATCTTTTCCCCGAGGAATCTAAAACCATGAGTGGTCGGCTGGTGCGGCTTGCGTGGCGCAATCTCTGGCGCAATCCCCGGCGGACGCTGATCGCCATGGCGGCGATCGGCTTCGGCTACGCCATGCTGCTATTCGTTGCGTGCCTGATGGCCGGGCTGAGGCAGCAGATGATCAAGAGTGGCACGGGCCTTGTTCTCTCAGATGTTGAGGTGCATGCCCCGGGTTACTACCCGGAACGTCCCATTGACCAGACCTTGGGAGGGCCAGACGGAACAGACGTCAACTCGCTGGTTGCCGCCATCACCGCCAATCCCCAGGTTCAAGCTGCAAGTCCCCGGGTGTACGGTTACGGCCTGGCCAGTGCGACCCACCAATCGGCTGGAGTGGAACTGCTCGGCGTCGTTCCCGATCAGGAACACAAGATTACTGTGCTGCAAACTCGGATGGTCAAAGGGAGCTACCTGACCGGACGGATGCCCAAAGGTGTGGTGATGGGAGATAAGCTCGCCGCCACGATTGGGGCCAAGGTGGGGTCAGAAATCGTCCTGTTGGCGCCGGCGGCCGATGGTTCAACGGGAAATGACCTCTACACGGTAGCGGGAATGTTTCATACGGGGCTTGACTCCATGGACCGTGGTCTGGTGGTCATGTCCCTCGCTTCTTTGCAAGAGCTTTTGCGTTTGCCGCCGGGAGGGATCCATGAAGTTGGGATCAAGCTCCATGGTGATGACATCACCGCGGCGACTACGGCGGCGGCGGCCCTTGACGCACAGCTGAATAAAACCCTGCCGGTTCAAGTGAGCGCCTGGCCGGAACTGGCGCCGGAACTGGCTGATTACGTGCAGTTCAATCATCGTGTTACTTTTATTCTCTTTTTCATCTTTTTCCTGTTGGCCGCCATGGGCATCGTCAATACCATGCTCATGGCCATCATCGAGCGCACGCGTGAGCTTGGTATGCTGATGGCTGTGGGAATGCGTCCGGTTCAGGTGGTCGGCCTTATCGTGGCGGAGGCGGCAAGTCTGGCGGGAGCCAGTCTGGTATTGGGAGCAGTGCTTGCGGCGCCCCTCCTTTGGTATCTGCAGGCTCATGGTCTGAACCTGGGTGGCCATCGAGGCGCGGTTTCTCTGGGCGGCGTCGTGGTGGGCCCGATCTGGCACGGGCAGCAGGATGTAACGGCCTACGCACAGGCCGCTCTCGGGCTGGCCCTGGTAGCTCTGGTGTCGGCCCTCTATCCCGCGATACGAGCGGCTCGCTTTCGGCCTACGGAAGCGCTCCGAAAGGTTTAGCGGCAATGGGTATTCTTCTGCTGGTAAAACTCGGGTGGCGCAACCTCTGGCGCAATCCCCGCGGGACCCTGCTGACGGCCCTGGCCCTGGGTTTGGGTCTGACCTTGCTGCTGGTTTCTTTGGGCTTGCTCGACGGCAGCCAGCAGCAGATGGTTGCCAACGCGGTGAGATTCGGCACCGGGAACGTGGTCCTCCAGGCGCAGGGGTATCAAGACAACCCCTCTCTTGAATTATTGCTGCCAGCCGGCGTGGTGTCCAGGACCCGGGAGTTTTTGCATACCGAAGCCCTGAAACATGTTGTCCGAGGCATGAGTCCGCGGCTGCTGGCCTCTGGACTGCTGAGTTCCGCAGCCAACTCTAGTGGGGTGAGCATAATGGGAGTTCATCCCCAAAGAGGAACGGACCGTATCCCTGATTCCACAGCGGATCGTCGAGGGAAAATATCTCAATGACAACCAGCAATCGGGCCTTGTCATTGGCGCGGAGTTGGCCAGCAAGCTTGCGGTGAAGGTCGGGTCCAAAGTCGTGCTCATGACTCAAGCAGCGCAACCGCCCGGCGCAAAATCGGCGGACGCCGGCGGAGGTGAAATGCAGAGTTCTCTGCTGCGGGTGAGCGGGATTTTTCGCACGGGCGTCCGGGCGATCGATGCCCACGTCATCCAGTTGCCGTTGACCGAGGAGCAAACACTGCTCGGAGTACCTGGCCGGGTCACTCAGGTCGCGGTCCTCCTGGAACGGGAGGGTGATTCGCTGAGGGTGGCCCAAAGCTTGCGGAAGCAGTTCACGGCGGTCCCGGTTGAAATCCTCCCCTGGCGGGAAGCCATGCCGGCAGTGGCTCAGCTCTTCTTGTTGGACGAGGCCTTTAATTATGTCATGAACGGTGTCGTCCTCGCGATGGTCGGGTTGGGGGTCCTCAACACGATTCTCATGCGAGTCCTTGAGCGGCGTTATGAATTCGGTCTCTGCTCGGCGCTGGGACTGCGGCCTGTGCAGCTTGCCGTCATGATCATTGGCGAGTCATTGGCGCTCACAACGATCAGCCTCGTTCTGGGCCTGGTGCTGGGGTTAAGCGCCCAGCATTATTTCGCCACTGCCGGGTTGGATCTGCGCTGGTTTTTCAAAAGCAGCCTCCCCACCGCTCTCGTTTTTGACCCGATCATCTACTCGCGCTTGAGCCTGGCGCGAATCGTTTCGTCCGTCGGCATTGTGTTTCTGACAGCGACCGTCATCTCCTTTTATCCGGCGTTCAAGGCCGCGCGCACCGCGCTGCCCGGCGCATTGAAGGTGTTTTAGCGTAACTTCTCGCCCAGCCCGTCTCGTAACCGACGGTCGGCGCAGTACATCGTGGCGCCGTCACGAGGAAGTGCACGATGCAGGATCCCACCCGTCGTGTTCCCCTCCAGGTCCGGCGTTTTGCTCGGGGCAAGGGGCCGCGGGCGGTGCGGTGCCCGGCAAGGAGTGCCGTTCTATCATGGTTTGGAGGACAACATGACTGAGTGGGCGGTGGAACTGAAGGATGTAAAGAAGATCTACCGCACAGGGCCCTTCGAGGTTCCGGCACTGCGAGGGATCAGTCTACGGGTTGTCCCCGGAGAATTTCTCGCGATTGCTGGGCCGTCCGGGTCCGGCAAAACCACGCTGCTTAACATCATCGGCGGGCTCGACCGAGCTGAATCCGGAGAGGTGTTGGTGGAAGGGAAGGACCTTCAACTCTTATCCTCCGGGGAGCTGGCACGTCTGCGGCTGCAACGCCTCGGCTTCGTGTTTCAGGCATACAACCTGCTGCCGGTCCTGACTGCCCTGGAAAACGCTGAATTCACCTTGCTCCTGCAGGGTGTTCCTGTGGAGCAGCGGAAAGAAAGAGTGCAAAAGTTGTTCTCAGAAATCGGCCTTGGCGGCCTTGAAGATCGTCGTCCCGGAGAGTTGTCCGGCGGACAACAGCAGCGAGTGGCGGTGGCGCGAGCCATCGTCACCGAGCCGGCGCTGATCCTGGCGGACGAGCCCACGGCGAATCTTGACTCGGTGACAGCGACGGCTCTCCTCGAAGTGATGGAACAACTCAATCGCGCTCACGGCACGACTTTCATTTATGCCACCCATGATCCTCAAGTCATGGAGCGGGCGCGGCGTTTGATTCGCTTGCATGACGGCCAGATTGCCAGTGATGTGGCGCTGGCCACTCCGACGCCCTGAGCCATGGTCAGACTCAACCTGAAACAACGAGCCCGAGCGTTTTGGCATAAGTTGTCGCACCTCAATGTCCGGCCCGACCAAATCGCATTCGGCTTCTCCATCGGCATCTTTGTCCAGTTTCCTGCCGCTCAATCCATCCCCCGTCATCGTGGCAACGGTGGTGGCATGGTTGCTGAAGAGGAATGTGGTCTCCGCGGTTGCCGGGGCGACGGCAGCGATTCTCTATATCCCGCTATTGCCTTTGATCTGGCTGGCTGAATATCGATTGGGAAAATTGATTCTCCCGGTGCAGCATCCGCTGGCGTTGGATCAGGCACGGCTGTGGGTCGTTTTGCAAAATGGTTGGGATGTTTACACCGCCATGCTCGTTGGCTCGATCATCATCGCCACTCCCGTTACCTTGCTTGCTTATTGGATTATCAAACGGCTCGCCGAGAGATGGGCTCGGAACAAAAACAAGTTGCGGCATTCAGCGTAATTACCGATTCGGGTCCGGCCATTGCCAACAGGTAAGACGCCACGCCGTGTCCTGCCACGGCAAGAGCGGCGACATGGCCGGGTGCAGGTGTAAGTTCCCGAATAGACCAACGGGAAGCTTCGGATGGGTCTCGTTGATTGCCAAGTAGTGCGGCCGGTTCCCCTGGAGCCAGCGACACGTCAAACTGGTCCAAGGGCAGTGAAAGGCCTTCGCCCCGGGCCTTGATGTAGGCCTCCTTGCGCGTCCAACAGCGAAAGAACGCCTGATTCTGCGCCTCGCTTGGGAGTGTCCGGAGCATCGCAATCTCCCGTGGTGAGAAAAACCGCCCTGCGATCTCCGCGATTGCCAGATCAGAACGGATGCGCTCAAGGTCGATGCCCACCTCCCGGCCACGAGTGACCGCGTAAAGGGCGACTCCGCGGGAGTGGGACACGCTGAAGCGGATCGCATTCCCTCCAGATTCTCCGGCAAGGGCAGGCTTCCCATAAGAGCTGTAGCAAAAGGATAGGCCTTCTGACGCTCGATTCAAGTAGCCGCCGAGGATGGCCCGGAGCACTCCACGAGCGACGATAAAGTGCTCGCGGTCTCTCTCAAAATAAAACCGCTCAGCCCTCGCATGTTCATCCGAAGCAAGGCTGCGGAGGAAGCTCTGCACCCGTGACGGGGTCTGGTCCAAAGTCGCTCGCCAGACATGAACCTCATCGCTACCTAACACTAGCGTTGCTGGTGGAGCGCGCCACGGAGGAACAGGAGATGTGATAGGTGCTGCTTTCATGTGGTGGTTCTCACCCGTCTCCGCGCAGTTCCAGGGAAATCAACTGAAGAAGGAGTTGCTGGGTTGTGTGCAGGAAGAAGTGATCACCGGGAAACATCCGCAGCGAGAAGGATAGGTTCGTTTGATCTCGCCAGGCCTCGAGATCGCCGCGACTCACCCTGTCATCCTGCAAGCCGCCAAAGGTGGAAATGGGGCAATTGAGAGGAGGCTCGGTTGAGTACACGTAAGTTTCGTAAACGGCGAAATCTGCCCGCAGGACCGGAATCATGATCTGCATGAGTTCCACATCTTCCAATACTTTTGGGGGAATGCCGTTCAGGCGACGCAATTCGTCCAGGAATTCCCCCTCGGGCAGGGCATGGATCGGCCGGCCTCGATGAGGGATCTGCGGCGCGCGATCCGCAGAGACAAACAGGCGAACCGGCTGAACACCAGACTCTCTCCGGAGCTGGCGGGCGAGTTCAAAGCCAACCAATGCTCCCAGGCTGTGACCGAAGAAAGCAAACGGCTTGTCCAGGAGCGGCGCCAGGGCTTGGGCGAGGGCCTGAACGGCAGGCCAGAGCTGAGCGAACGGAGTCTCCATCAGCCGGGTTCCCCGGCCGGGGAACTGAACCGGGCAGACCTCAACGTCCGCTGGCAAGCCAGCCGGCCAGGTGCGATAAATCGAGGTGCCGGCTCCTGCGTATGGGAAGCAGAACAGACGGAGGCGAGCCTGTGGGTTCGGTTTGCGGCAGGCAATCCAGGAGTCAAGGGCGGCTGTAGTGGTCATTGATCGATCTTTCCTGCTGCTCCATTTTCCTCCGCTTCCGCGGATTGCGCCTGGTTGAGGCAAGCCGTCAGTTTCTCAGCCAGGACTTCAACGTGAGGCTCGTAAATCAGATTGGCGTGATTGCCCGGAACGAAGTGGACCTCCACTCCGCCACTGGCCCATTCACTCCAGCCCATCGTCGGGTCAGATGACGCCCCCTCCAGCGTTTCACTCGCCTTGAAGAAGGCTATTCGACCCGGGTAGAGACGCAGTCCGTAGTTCTGCGTCGCGCGCAGGTCGCTCCTGAGTTGCCTCATAAAGCCGCGAGCCTGGGTAACATCCAGCTCCGCGGGAACCAGGTTGGCGCTCTTTGCCCGCTCCAGCACAAAGGCCAACTGTTCGTCTTTGGGAAGCTCCGCCAGGGACGCTAATGGACCAAACGACATGCCGAAGTAACGCTCGACCAACAAGATCGCTGCAGTATCTTCCTCCGGAAACGATCTCATCGGGAGTGGGAATCCGACCATCCAGCATGGCAAGCAACGCCACCCGCTCACCTTGCGCGTGAAGTTGCTGCGCCATCTCGAAGGCGACCACTCCTCCCATGGACCATCCTCCCAGAAGGTACGGCCCCGCCGGCTGCACGGTCTGCAGGGCTTGGATGTAGTGGGCCGCCATGTCTTCGATCCGCGTGTGGGGGTCTTGTCCGTCTTCCAAGCCCCTGGCTTGCAGACCATAGCAGGGCTGGTCGGGACCCAGAAACTGCGCCAGATGAACGTAGGGGAAAACGTGTCCGCCAGCCGGATGCACCAGGAAGAGCGGCCGCCTGCTGCCACCAGGTTGAATGGCCACCAACGAGGACTGCGGGCCGGGTGTGGCTTGCTGACGGAGAACCCCGGCGAGATGCTCAACCGTTGCTCCCTGAAAGACGGCCGTCAGCAGAAGTTTTTTACCCAGCCGTTTTTCGATGAGGGCGAACAGACGTACCGCCAGCAGCGAGTGCCCCCCCAGCTCAAAAAAGTTGTCTCTCACCCCGACCGGCCGAACGCCCAGAACCTCCTCCCAGATGTGCGCGAGCTGGAGTTCCAGGTCATCGCGGGGTGCGACGAAAGCTTTCTCCAACTCCGGCCTGGATCGATCCGGCGCCGGCAGTGCCCCGCGGTCTAGTCTTCCCGTTGGGCATCAAGGGCAAGGCATCAAGCAGCACGAAGACCGCCGGCACCATATACTCGGGCAGCTTGTCTTTGAGAAAGCGACGCAGCTCATCACCCGTGGACTCCGCGACCACATAGGCCACCAACCGCTTCTCGCCCGGCGCATCTTCCCTAGCCAGGACCACGCATTCCTTCACTCCGGGACATCCCATCAGGGCGGTTTCGATTTCTCCCAGTTCGATGCGAAACCCTCGTATCTTGACCTGGTGGTCCATGCGTCCCAGATACTCGATGTTTCCATCGGACAGGAATCGCGCCAGATCGCCGGTCTTGTAGAGACGCGCTCCGGCTTCCCGTCCGAATGGATCAGGAATGAATTTCTGGGCTGTCAACTCTGGCTTTTTCAAATAGCCGCGTGCAAGGTTGACTCCTCCAATATGCAACTCCCCAGCAACCCCTATGGGCACGGGCTGCAAATGTTTGTCGAGAATATATAGCTGAGTATTCCAGATTGGTTTTCCGATGGGCACAATGGAGAGGCCAGTGTCTGGAGTGCACTGCCAGTAGCTGACATCGACGGCGGCTTCCGTTGGGCCGTAGAGGTTGTGCAATTCCGCCCCGAGGCGCTGGAAGAAGCGCTCTTGCAATTCAAAAGGCAGGGCCTCCCCGCTACAGATCACTCGCCGCAGACTCTTGCACTGTTCCACGCCCTCGGTTTCCAGAAAGATGCGAAGCATCGACGGCACGAAATGCATGGTCGTGATCTTCCGGTCGATAATCAGATTCACGAGGTAGTTGGGATCCTTGTGTCCCTCGGGACGTGCAACTACCAAACGCGCCCCAGTCATCAGCGGCCAGAAGAACTCCCAAACGGAAACATCGAAACTGTACGGAGTCTTTTGCAGAACACTATCGCTGCCGTCGAGGTGATAGGCATCCTGCATCCACAACAACCGGTTCACAATGCCTTTATGTACGTTGGGAACGCCCTTAGGCTTGCCCGTCGATCCCGAGGTGTAGATCACGTACGCCTGATCGGTGCCAGTCGCATTCATTGGCGGATTCGAGATCGGTTCCTCGATGAGGGTGTGCCAATCTCGGTCCAGGCAAATGGTTGGGATGCTGTGCTCCGGCATGATGTCCAGCAGGTGTTCTTGCGTCAGCAGCACAGAGGGCTCGGCGTCTTCCAGCATGACAGCCATCCGCTGCCGCGGATCCCCCGGATCGATCGGCACATAAGCGCCACCCGCCTTCATAATCGCAAGTAAGCCGACCACCATTTCCACCGAGCGATCAGCACAAACGGCAACCAACACTTCAGGACCGACCCCAAGCTTACGCAACCGGTGTGCCAACTGATTGGCCCGGCGATTCAGCTGACCATACGTCAACTCCTCTCCCTCAAAAACGAGGGCCACGTTGTCCGCCGTCCGCTGGACTTGTTCCTCAAACCAATGGTGGAGGCATTTGTCTTTGGGATAATCGGTCCTGGTATCGTTGAACTCGACCAAAAGCTGGTGGCGCTCAGCATCGGTCAAGAGCGGCAAGTCCGAAAGGCGCTGGTCGGGATCAGCGATTATGGCCCCCAACAGAGTCTGAAAATTCGCCAGCATCCGGGCAATCGTGCCCGTCTCAAACAGATCGGTGTTGTACACGAAGGCGGCTGTCAGATCTTGCTCGGTGTCTATGATCTGCAGGGTCAAATCAAATTGAGCCGTCTCGCTGTCTCCCTCGACAGGACTCAGGGCCAAGCCCGGCAACCCGAGCGGTCGCAGCGGAGCATTTAGCAGCACGAACATGACCTGAAAAAGCGGATTGCGACTCAAGTCCCGCTTCAGGTGCAATTCATCTACAAGCCGGTCAAAGGGCAAATCCTGATGACTAAAGGCCCCCAAACACACCTGCCGCACCCGCCGCAAGAGCTCCCGAAAACTGGGATTGCCGGAAAGGTCCGTGCGCACTACCAGTGCGTTGATGAAGAATCCGATCACCCCTTCGGTCTCCACCCGATTGCGGTTGGCGATCGGGGTGCCCACTACGAGGTCATCCTGACTCGTGTAGCGATACAACAAAACCTTG
Organism: uncultured Acidobacteriota bacterium; assembly: GCA_963783155.1. Classification (GTDB taxonomy): domain Bacteria; phylum Acidobacteriota; class Terriglobia; order UBA7540; family UBA7540; genus SCRD01. The sequence goes on from CAWANC010000007.1 coordinate 438,093, forward strand.
AACGCCGCCAACATTACCATGAAGAGGGTGACGCCTTCCTGCCGACCGAGCGCTTTGAACCCAACCTTCAGGTGCTTGGGCAACACCAACGATTGGCGCACACCCCGGAAAGTCTGCACCGCCGGCCGGGAATGGTCCGTGGGCAGATCGATAAAAGGGGCAGCGCCGGCTAGGCGCTCTTTCCAATAGGCAATCTGGGTTTCCAGGACTTCACCCTGCAACCACTGCCGCTGCCAGTGGGCGAAGTCCGCATATTGAATGGGCAGCGCCGGCAGCGGTGAGGAGCCGCCGGCGCAGAAGGCGACATAGAGGGTCGCCAACTCTCGAACCAGTATTCCCGTTGACCAACCGTCGGAGACAATATGGTGCATGGTCAGCAGCCCGACGTGCTCCTCGTCGCCCAGCCGTATAACGGTACCGCGTATGAGCGGGCCTTTGGACAAATCGAAGGGCCGCTGGGCTTCTGCGGTGACCCATCGCCGCAACTCGGTCTCCCGCTCGCTGGCGGGCAGATTCCGCAGGTCAACAATCGGCAGCTTGATCGTCAAGGTCTTGGCGATCACTTGCGTGGGGCGTCCCTCCACCTTCCCAAAGGTGGTGCGCAAGGATTCGTGGCGCTGGACGATTTCATTGAGACTCCGCTCCAGCGCCGCGAAATTGAGCGGTCCCTTGAGGCGGACAGCGGCCTGGAATATTGTAGGCCGAAAGGCCTGGTTCCAACTGATCGAAGAACCAGAGTCTCTGCTGGGCAAATGAGAGAGCCAGATCTCCGTTCCGTGGAACCGGCACGATGGGTGGCGCCAATAGGTTTTGCCCGGCCTGACGGGCGGCCTCAACGCTTTCAGCCAGACCGGCCACGGTCGGCGACCTCGAACAGGCGGCGCAGAGGAATTTCCACCTGGAAGGCTTCGCGTATTCGGGAAACGGCCTGGGTTGCTAAGAGGGAATGGCCACCAAGATCAAAGAAATTGTCATGGACCCCTACCCGTTCAAGGTGGAGAAGTTCGACCCAGATCTCCGCCAGCAGCTCTTCTGTAGGAGTACGGGGCGCCACGAATGCCTTGTCCAGTTCGGGTCGTGTTCGGTCGGGTGCCGGCAGTGCCTTTCGGTCGATCTTGCCATTCGGGGTAAGAGGGATGGAATTGAGAAAGACAAAGTGAGCCGGCACCATATATTCGGGCAGCTTGTCTTTGAGAAAGCGACGCAACTCTTCAGCGGTGGATTCAGCAGCGACATAGGCCACCAGCCGCTTCTCTCGCCTGAGCGAAGCCGAAGGGCCTCCCGGTGGATCTTCCCGAGCCAGGACGGCAGCTTCCCGCACGACCGGATGTTGGCGAAGCGCTGCCTCGATTTCCCCTAACTCGATGCGAAAACCGCGAACCTTCACCTGCTGGTCACCACGGCCGAGAAACTCGATGTTCCCGTCGGGCCGATAGCGGGCCAGGTCTCCGGTCTTGTACAGACGTGCTCCACTCCGGCTGGAAAATGGATCGTCAAGGAACCTTTCCTTGGTCAGTTCCGGTCTGTTCAGATATCCGCGCGCCACACCAGCCCCGCCGATGTACAACTCGCCCATCACACCAATCGGCACAGGGTTCATATAGCGGTTTAGAACGTACAGCTGCGTGTTGGCAATAGGTCGACCAATAGGAACGGCGCCGCTACCCGGATCGTCAACTCCAACTTCATAGACGCAGCAGCCTACCACCGTTTCCGTAGGCCCGTACTCGTTGATCAAACGTGTCGCTGGAGCAAACTTCCTCCACAGGCGCAGGCTCTCGGCCAACAGGTTCTCGCCGCCGATGACGAATATCTTAGTCCTGCCTGCCGCTTCTTCCGGACTGATTTGCTGACTCAGCAGTTCCAGGTGAGCCGGAGCTATTTTGACCAGGCTGCGGTCTTTACCTTGCCGCAACGCTGTCATCAGGCTTTGCCCGCCCACATCCTCTGATAGGATCTCGACTCGTCCCCCAGCCAGCAATGGCGTATACAAACCCGTAACCGTCAGATCAAAAGAAATCGAAGTGTGTACTGGGACCGAGCTCCCGGCCTCTACCGAGTACGCTTTGACGGCCCAGGAGAGATAATTCACCAAACCGCTGTGAAGAACCATCACTCCCTTGGGTTCCCCTGTCGATCCCGAGGTATACATCACATAGGCCAGATTCGAAGGGATCGCCGCCGAGTTGAGATTGCTGGTGCTTTCCTGCGCGATAGCAGGCCAGTCGGAGTCCAGGCAAATTGCCGGGTCGTTGTCGGAAGGAAACAAGTTCCTATGCTTGTTGTCCGTCAGCAGAACTTTCACCGCCGCATCCCTCACCATAAACGATAGTCGTTCCTTCGGGTAGGCAGGATCCAGAGGTACGTAGGCGCCGCCCGCCTTGAGAATGCCCAACAACCCGATGACCATCTCCAACGAGCGCTCCAAGCAGATGGCCACCAACACCTCGGGCCCGACTCCCAGCGTTTGCAGGTGATGGGCCAGTTGATTGGCACGGCGGTTCAGCTCCCCATACGTCAACTGCTCAGCATTGAACAAGACGGCCACGTTATCCGGCGTCCGCTGGACTTGTTCCTCAAACAATTGGTGGAGGCACTTGTCTTGGGGGTAATCGGTCTTGGTATGGTTGAACTCGACCAATAGTTGCTGGCGCTCAGCATCGGTCAGAATTTCCAATCCATCGATCGTGGCGTCCGGATCGCGTATGACACTTTCCAGCAGCGCGTGAAAGTGCCCCGCCATCCGGGCGATGGTGGTTGCGTCAAACAGGTCGGTGTTGAAGCGGATCGAGGTGGAAAGCGATCCGGTCGCCTCAATGATCAGCATAACCAGATCCATCGTCGCGGCCGGGCGCCCCAGAGGGATCGACTCCATTACCAACCCGCCAAGATCCATCCGTAACCCGATCTCGCCCCCTGTCAATGCCGGTACGGCCCGTTCGGTGACCCGGTGCGGTTTATCCAGCACGAACATGGTCTGGCAGAGCGGTGATCGGCTGAGATCCCGAGGCGGCCGGAGGCGTTGGACCAAACGCAGAGTGGGGTAATCCTGATGTTCGAGAGCCGCCAACACCGTCTGACGCACCTCGCCCAGAAACGCCCGGAAAGTTGGATTCCCGGAAAGATTCGCTCGTAGGACAACCGGATTGGCGAAGAAGCCCACAATACCTTCAAACTCCGCCCGGCTCCGTCCGGCCATAGGAGAAGCCACCAGGACGTCTTCCTGGCCGCTGTGGTAGTAAAGCATCAGCTCGAACGCCGCCAGCAGGACCATGTACAGCGTCGCCCCCTCGGCTTTGGCGAGCGCCCTCAGCCGCCTGGTCAGTTCATCGTTCAGAGTGAAATTGTGCTCCGCGCCACGAAACGTCTGAATCGGCGGTCGCGGCCGGTCGGTCGGCAGATTAAGCACGGGTAACGGGCCGGCCAATTGCTTCTCCCAGTAGTCCCAGAGCCGCTCGCCGGCCGGACTCGCCAGCATTTCGGCCTGCCAACGAACGAAGTCCGTGTATTGCAGATCAAGGGGAGGGAGCACCGCTGGTCGCCCGGCCTTTTCCGCCGAATACAGCACGCCGAGTTCATTCAGGATCACCGCCAGGGACCAGAAATCGACTACGATATGATGAATGACCAGCAACAGGATGTGTTCCTGTGCCGATCGAGAGAACAGATTCACCCGCATGACCGGCCCGCGTTCCAGATCAAACCGACGCTGCGTTTCCTCGACCAGCCGGGTCTGCAACTCATCCCCGCGCCAGGTTGAGGCATCGGTCTCCTCGAAGTGGACCGGCTGATGTTCGTGGATCTGTTGAACGGGCTTGCCGGAGTGCACCGCAATCGTGGTCCGCAGGGAAGGATGGCGATCCACCAGCGCCTGAAACGCGCGCCGCAAAGCCGGGATGTCTACCTCGGAGCAGATGCGCGCTGCAAAACTGACATTGTAAACCGCGCTTTCCGGCGCGAACTGGGACAGAAACCAGATCCCCTGCTGATTATCGGAAAGAGGATAAAACGACTTTGCCCCGCTCACCTTTTTCCGCAGGAGTTGCGCAAGAAGGGTGCGCTTTTCACTGGGTGAAAGATCGGCTGTTCGCTGGGAGGTCTGGCTCATTCACTAAACTTCTCATCGGCCAACATTTCGGTGAGCAATGAATCCACTTTCTCATCCGAAAGCTGACCAAGGTTTGCCAGCATATGTTCCGCATTCCCCTGGTCTAGGTGCTCCTTCTGCTGGGTAATTGCCGTTGCCAGAGGCATCGCCGGGTTGGCGACCTCGGCTGCGAGTTGATCAAGCACCTGCGTGACAGCTTGGTCAACGCTAAAGCCCTGAAGGAATTTCACCACCGGCACGTTCACCTTCAGGTCAACCGCGATCCGGTTTTTCAGCTCGACGGCCATCAAGGAGTCCAGTCCGAGATGGCTGAGGGGTTGCTGGACATCCAGCTTGGATGGGCTGAGTCCGAGCACCCGGGCCACTTGCCCACCCAGATAGGAGTGCAGCAACTTCCGGCGTTCTTCTGGTTTGGCCGCGAGAAAGGCCTCCCTCATTTGGCTCTTGCCGCCCGCTGGCCGCGGGGCTTCGGCTTCCTCACGCGCGAGTTCAGAGAGCAGCGGCGAGGCGCTGCCGGCCGGATAGAACTCTCGATAATTGTTCCAGTTGACCGGCACCGCCACGACCTGGGTTGCGCTTTGCACGAGCAGTCGTCCCAGCATTTCCAACGCTTGATTGGGTGCGATGCTGCTGATTCCCAGGAGCGCAAGGCGCGTGGCCAGACGCTTACCCCCAACCGAATCCGCGAATCCCTCACCGGCCCAGGCGCCCCAGTTGATACTCAGGGCCGGCTGGCCCTGGGCTTGCCGGTAATGTGCCAGCGCATCCAGGAAAGCGTTGGCGGCAGCATAGTTCCCCTGGCCGGGCTGGCCCAGGACGGAACCCGCTGAAGAGAAGAGTATAAAGAAGTCCAAGGGATCAGCTTGAAGCAGGCGATGTAGCAGCCAGCCACCCATCACCTTGGGCCGCAAAACCGTATTTAGTGCCGCCGCATCAAGTTGCACCAGCAGTCCGTCCTGCAGCACTCCCGCCGCGTGCACGACACCCCGGATCGGCGGCCAACCCTCCGTGCGAAACTTCTCCAAAAAGCCGCTCAACTCTCCTTCATCCGCCACATCGACCGACGCCAGATGCACAGATGCTCCCAAAGACTCCAGCTTCCGAATGGCGTTGATTTGACGGTTCAGGCGACTTCCTGTTTCTGCCGAACTCCAGTCCGAGCGTGGCGGAAGCCGGGTGCGTCCCAAAAGGATCAACCGCCGCGCCCCTTGCTCGACCATCCAACGCGCGACCAGGAGGCCGAGGTCGCCCAGTCCTCCGCTGATCAGATAGCTGCCGTCCGCCCGCCACCGGAGGGGAGGTTTTTGTATAGCCGAGGGGCGCTGGCGGACCAAACGGCCCACGTATCGCCTCCCTTCGCGAAACGCAAGCTGATCCTCTCCATCCGGACTGGAGATTTCCGCCCACAACTGCCGAGCGGCAGCGTCGCGCAGCGATGCCCCGAGTTCCAGGTCCACTAGCCCGCCCCAGAACATCGGGTGTTCCTGCGCAATGACGCGACCCAATCCCCAAAGCGGTGACTGACCAACGGACAACGGTGCGGGCTTTTCTCCGGCCGCTTGAGCACCCTGCGTGATCAGCCACAGTCGCGGAAGGTCTGGCGATTCCATTTGAGCCAGTTCTTGCACCAGCAGCAGGACACTGCCGCAGCCCAAAGTCTGAGCGGCATCCAGCGACGCCACGGTGGTGCCCTCTGGACAAGTAACATCAAGACTCCAGAGATGGACAATTCCACGACAGCCAGACTGATCTGATGCCAGAACCACCTCGAAGAGCCGGCTGATGTCGTCCGATCGTTCAGGTCGGATACGACAATGCTCGCCGTCCGTTTGCTCGTACGATTCCCCGCGAGAGACCAGAATGCCCCGTTCGCCCCGAGCTTCCAACAGCGCGAACAGCGCATCTCCGACGCCACCGCTGTCGGTAAAGATCAGCCAGCTTGCCCGGCTGGCTGGCGCGTAAGGTTTTCCTGCGGCGCGCTCTTTGGGCTGCCACTCGAACTCATAGACCCAGTCGTCGAGATTATCGACAGCCGCGCGCTGTGTGTCTTCGCCCAGGTATTCATAGCGAAGTCCCTGAATCTCGACCGCCACGCGTCCCGCTTCATCGAGGAGCTGGACTTCTCCCGTTGTGGCATTCGCCTCGCGATGCTGCACCCGTGTATGACTCCATAAATGACGGTCCGGACGGCCGTGAACCCGGAACTGGTCGATGCGGGTCGGCAGGTAGATTCCTTGCCGGCCGTTTTCAGTCGCTTCCGCCGCAACCGCAGCCCCGAGAACCTGTAACCCGGCATCGAGAATTGCCGGGTGAATTTGAAAGCCATTCGAAGTCTGCCTCCGGCCCGTCGGGCACCTGCACTTCAGCCAACACATCTCCGTTGTTCCGCCACAACTGGGCGATGCTTTGGAAGAAAGGACCGTAGTGGATGCCGTTTTCGCGGAGTCTCCGGTAATAATCCTCGCCGGAGATCTTCTCTGCGCATCGAGTTTGCATTTCCGTGAGCGTCTCCTGCCCGGCATCCGCGGTGATGATGCTGTTGTCCTGTTGAGGACAGATATTGCCGGTGGCATGCAGCATCCATGATTTACTGGAGTGCACCACGCCTCCCGGACAACTGTAGATGTAAAAGGATGCCGCTCCATCTGCTCCCTGAGAGAGGATCACCTGAATCGTATGGCTTCCGCCCTCGGGCAAGAAAAGCGCTTTGTGAAATTCGATATCCTTCAGCGCAACGGATTGCGCTCCGAAGACTTCAACCGCGGCGGCCAGGGCCATCTCCACATAGGCCGAGGCGGGCAGCACCGCGCCGCCTTGGATGCGGTGGTCATCCAGATAAGGCCGGGAATTCTTGTCCAGCGTGGTTTCCCAGAAGTGGGTTCCCGCAGGATGCGCCGATTTGAAGTGCTGGCCCAGCAAAGGATGGTTCCCGTCCCGATCCGAGAGACTTGGTCCCGGTGAGAGTCGGTGTCCCCTGCTGAGGGCTCAAGCCAACAACGCTCCCGTTGCCACGGATAGATCGGGAGTCGAACGCACCGGCCTGCGGCGGGATAGATCAGCTTCCAGTCGACCGGGTATCCCAAAGTATAAAGCGCGCCCAGCGATCCGAGCAGGACCGTGTGTTCATCTTCCTCACGCCGCAGAGAAGGAAGCACGGCGCCTTCCTGTCCGAAATGGTGAAACCCTTGCTGCATGGCGCTGAGCAGAATGGGGTGCGGGCTGATTTCCAGAAAGATGTCATGCCCATCTTCCAACAGGCGCTGAACCGCAGTGGAGAAGAGCACCGGCTCTCGCATGTTCCACGCCCAATAGAGCGGACCGAAATCCGGCCCATGGCTCGCCTGGCCGGTCACCGTCGAGTAGATCGGCACGGATTCAGCCTGCGGCTGCAGCCCTTCCAAAGCCTGCAATAAATCGGCGCACAACGGCTCCATCTGGGGGCTGTGCGAGGCAAAATCGACCTTCACCCTGCGACAGAAGATGTCGCGACGCTGCAACTGATCCAGAATGGCGTCGAGCGCGGCCGGATCGCCGGACAACACCGTCGAGGTGGGACTGTTGCTGGCCGCGATCGACACGCGGTCTTCGGAGCCGGCCAGGACGCGCCGTGCTTCCTCGATGGAAAGTTCCACTGCCGCCATGGCCCCTTGGCCAATGGCGCGCTTGACCAACCGGCTGCGATGACAAATGACCCGGACGGCATCGTCGAAGCTCAGCGCACCGGCGACGTACGCGGCCGCCGCCTCTCCCAAACTATGGCCCACCACGGCCTGCGGCTCGATACCCCACGAGCGCCACAGGGCTGCCAGGGCGACTTGAATCGCAAAGAGGGCCGGCTGGATGATATCGATTTCGTTCAACCGCGACTGGGCGGCATTGGTGGCCGTAAGTTCGGTGAGCAAAGACCAATCTCCGTAGGGTCGCATCGCCCGGTCGCAGCGTTCGACGACCTCCCGGAAAACGGCTTCCTGCTCCAACAGCCGTCGTCCCATGCCAAACCATTGGCTTCCCTGCCCCGGAAACACAAAAACAAGTTTTCGCCGGCGAGCGGAAGGCTTGCGGCCAGACGACAAGCCGGGACGAGCCTCGCCCCGCCCAAAAGCTTCCAGGCTCTCCACCAGTTGCGCCGGCGAATTGCCGCTAACAGCGAGACGGTGCTCGTGGTGGCTGAGCCGCACGCTGGCTGTGTAACAGATATCCGGCAACGACACCGCAGACTCCGGGGTGGCAAGGAAGTTTTGGTAGGCGCGGGCGAGAGACTGGAGGGCTTCCGGACTACGTGCCGACAGAGGGAGCAGGTGCGTGCCGATTTTTCGTTCTGCCTCTGGCATTCCTATCATGGCCGGGGGCGCCTCTTCCAGAACCACATGAGCATTGGTGCCGCCGAAGCCGAATGAGCTGACTCCAGCCACTGCTGGACCGGACTCCGCGGGCCATGGACTGAGCTTGGTTTGCACTCGGAGAGGCAGCTCGTCAAAAGGAATATGCGGGTTGGGTTTTTCAAAGTGCAAGCTTGGCGGGATCTTTCGATGCAGGAGCGCCAGCGCCACCTTGATCAAGCCCGCGATACCAGCGGCGGCCTCAAGGTGGCCCAAGTTGGTCTTGACCGACCCCAGGGCGCAGGGCCGTCCCGGTGGACGTTCGACGCCCAGCACGGCGCCCAGCGCTTTCACCTCGATCGGGTCGCCCAACAGTGTGCCCGTGCCGTGGGCCTCGACGTATTGAACCTTGCCGGGCGGGACGGCGGCTTGCCGGTAGGCTTCTCGCAGGACCGCTTCCTGGGCCAGCGGATTCGGCGCCATGAGCCCGTTGCTCCGTCCGTCCTGGTTCACGGCGCTGCCGCGAATGACGGCATAAATCGGATCACCCTCCGCCCGGGCTTTCGAGAGGGGCTTCAGCACGACGACACCGGCGCCCTCACTGCGAACGTAGCCGTTGGCCCGGGCATCGAACGCTTTGCAGCGCCCATCCGGCGCCATGGCGCCGGCTTTGCTGAAATTGATCGCAATCGCCGGCGAGAGAATCACGTTCACGCCCCCGGCCAGAGCCAGCGTAGACTCGCCGTTCCGCAGGCTGCAGCAGGCCAGGTGGACAGCAACAAGTGACGAGGAACAGGCCGTATCGATGGCGAGGCTCGGCCCGCGGAAATCGAACAGGTACGAGATTCGGTTGGCGGCAATGCTCATGGCATTGCCGGTGCCGGCGTAGGCATCAATATGCTCGAGATCATTCCACTGCTGCCGGCCGTAATCATTGGTCGCGATGCCTATGAATACGCCGGCCTGGGTGCCGGCCAGACGCTCGGGCACCTGCCCCGCGTCCTGTAATGCCTCCCAGGTCACCTCCAATAAGAGGCGTTGCTGGGGGTCCATCCGCAACGCCTCCCGAGGGGAGATGCCAAAGAAATTGGGATCGAACTGATCCACCTGCCCCAGAAAGCCGCCCCAGCGGGTGTTCATTTTGCCCGGGGTCGCCGGATCTGGATCGTAAAACGCTTGCTGGTCGAAGCGGTCCGCGGGAACTTCGCGGATGGCATCCACTCCGTCTCGCAGCAACTGCCAGAACGCTGCAGGGTCGTTCGCACCGGGAAACCGGCAGCCGATGCCGATGATGGCGATCGGTTCGTTTTTCGCCTCCCGGCCATGGCCAGCCCTTGCCGCTGATTCCGATACGTCCGGTGATTCTGCCAAATGCCGAGCAACGGTCTCGATGGTGGGGTACTCATAGACCAGAGCCGGAGAAAGTTTTCGTCCCAGCCACTCGGCGAGTTCACCAGCCAGGCTGACCGCCTCCGTTGACCCGAGTCCGTAGCTTGCGAAGGGCTCCCGGATATCAATCTCGTGAGACTCGATTCCCAGCCGCTCGGAAAGTTTGGAGACCAACCACGCCTGGATGACTTCCGCGTTGGCAGAATTCTCAGCCATCGCTCACTCCTCACCGAGTCTTTCCAGCGTCCCCTTCAGGAAACTGGCTTGGCAAATATGGCGCTGCACCTTGCCGCTGGTGGTCTTGGGAATGCGCCCAGCCCGGAGCAGCACCACCGTGTGGACTCGCACATCATGCGCTTCGGCCACCGCCCTCCGAATGGCCCGAACCACTGCCTCGACATCCAGCGGCAATCGCCCGGTTGGACGAGCGCGCTCTTCCCCAACCGGCGGCTTGCGAACTGCCGGTCGATACCGGGGCTCGACTTCGGCGGCAATGATCAGATGTTCTTCGCCGGCGCCATCAGACGAAAACGCCGCGCTGCAAGCCTGCCTTAAGGCCGGGTGACTCTGTTCCACTGTCAATTCAATATCCTGGGGGTAAAGCTTGCGACCGCTGATGATGATCAGATCCTTCAGGCGGCCGGTGACAAACAGCTCGCCATCTTTCATAAACCCCAAATCCCCCGTGCGGAGAAACGGCCCCTCCCCGGTATCTTTCAGGCAGGCCCGGCAGGAGCGTTCTGAGTCCTCGGGCCGGTTCCAATACCCCTGTGTCACGCTCGGGCCGGACACCCAGATTTCGCCCACTTCATCTGGCGCACAAGCGGTCAGTGATTCCGGATCAGCGATGACTACCTTGGTACCCTGCAGGATGTGGCCGCTGCCGGCAAGTGTCCGCACATTCTGCTGTTGGGCACGGGCGTCCACGATGCGGTTCTGTTCAAACGCTGCCACTTGAATCGTGCGGAACATCTCATCTCTTAAAGAACCGCCGGAAACCAGCAGCGTGGCTTCAGCGAGTCCATAACAGGGATGGAAGGCGCCGGGCCGGAAACCACACGAGGCAAAGGTCGCCGTAAACCGTTTCATGGTGTCGGCGCGGACTGGCTCGGCGCCGTTGTAAGCCACATCCCAACTGCTGAGGTCGAGCGTTTCACGTTGTTCGGGAGTAATTCTGCGGGTGCACAAATCATACGCAAAATTGGGCCCGCCGCTAATCGTGGCTTTGTAGCGCGAAATGGCCTGGAGCCACCGTATCGGCCGCATGAGAAAGGATACCGGCGGCATCAGGTAACACGGACGGCCTTTGTACACCGGTTGGATAATCCCATTGGTCAGTCCCATGTCGTGGAAGGCCGGCAGCCAGGTGACGGTGACGCTGTCCGGGACGAGAGCGAAGACGCGGTTTATATAATCCGAATTGTGGAGGAGATTCCCGTGACTGATCATGACGCCCTTCGGTTCCGCGGTGGAGCCTGAAGTGTATTGGAGCAACGCCAGGGTGTTGCTGGTCACGGTCGGGTCTCGCCATTCCTGCGCCAGGCTGCCGCTAACCTTGTCGGTGGCCAGCCAGCGCAACTTCTGCAACTCGGAAGCTTGCGTGATCAGACCCTCAATGTTGGAGAGAATCGCTGACGTGGTGAGCACCACGGAAGGCTGCGCATCGCTAATGACGGCCCGAAGCCTGGGGAGGGTCCGCTGTGGCTGAGCCGGATTAGGCGGAGGCAGAGGAACGGCAATTACCCCGGCATATAAACAACCAAAAAACGCGGTGATGAACTCGAGACCTGCTGGATAAAGCAACAGCGCCCGCTCTCCACTTGCCCGGTAGCTTTGGAGCTGCGCCCCAAGACTTCGGGCCTGGCAGTCCAACGCCGCATAGGTCAGATGATCCCCTTCTGCTTCACCATCGACCAGATAGGTATAGGTCCGCTGGTCAGGCTGCTGAATTGCTCGCCAGCGAAGGATTTCGACGAGCGTGGAAAATTCCGCGATTGGATCAGTAAGGTCTTTTTGCATCAGCGGCAGCCGTCCATTTTATGATCAATAGCACCGTCCGCTTGCTTACGATATTGCCCAAAGGAGTCTTGATGGTCATATCTTACAATGGGACAGCCTCAATCCAAAATCCGATCAGCAGAAGATACAAAAGCCGTTGGGCGATCAGAGTGTAGATTTCGGCAAAATTTGACTCCGGGAGAAGGGTTATCAAAAACCATCACACGCCGAACGAAACTAAGCGCGATTTGTCGCAGCTGAACACACTCAGCGCCAGTATCTCGATCATAAGACATCGGAAAATACATTGATGGCCGGGCAGCCCTGCAGCGTGACCCCGTCGTCCGACAGGGCCTCTATCATGGCCGGCAGGTCTTTGTCGCCTACAAGCAACCCGGCTGACGGCCTCCCGATCAGGGTCCGTTGTCAAACCACCTCTGCTTTAACGTGTGAGACGGGCAGGGCTCTCTCAAACGAAGCAGCAGCTGGAGGAACTCACCAATCTAAACCGCGGCCGTGCGCTGCTCTGGCAGGATTTTACAACCCGAAAGGGATGACGAATGGCGTCTAATCCTGCCAGTGTTTCAAGACCAGCGAGGCATTGTGTCCTCCCATCCCGAAGGAGTTTTTCATAACATATTCCATGCGATGGGGCCGCGCGCCTTCCTTCACATAGTCAAGATCGCAGGCGGGATCGGAGTTCTGCAGATTGATGGAAGGGTGGACCACCTGATCTTGAAGCCCCAGGATTACGGCGACAAGCTCTGCCGCGCCACTCGCGCTCATCAGGTGGCCGATCATTGACTTTGTGGAACTGATCGGAATCTTGGCCGCGTGGTTTCCGAACACTTCCTTGATGGCCACCGTCTCGACAAGGTCGTTTGTCGGCGTCGAGGTCCCGTGGGCGTTGATGTAGTCGATTTTGTCCGGGTCAATCTGCGCGCGCCGCAGCGCTTTTCGCATGGCCTGGGCGCACTGAGCCAATTCCGGGTTCATGGCTGTCAGGTGATAAGCATCGGCGGTAGCACCATAGCCAATAATTTCGCAGTAGATCTTTGCACCTCGCTTCCGGGCCGATTCAAGCGTTTCCAGGATCATTAAAGCTGCCCCTTCACCCAGCACAAAGCCGTCCCTCTCCCGGTCAAACGGGCGGCTGGCAGTCTCCGGGCTTTCGTTCCTCCGGGACATCACCCTCATGGCAGTGAACGCCCCAACCGTCAGCGGCGTGATCACGGCGTTTGCGCCTCCCACGACCATGCGCTCGGCGTCACCACGCTGGATGCACCAGTAGGCTTCGCCAACGGCATGGGTCGCACTGGCGCAGGCGGAGGAAATCCCCATCGAAGGGCCCTGCGTGCCCAGATACATGCACAGATTGGTCACCAGTGTGCTCGGCAACACCTTGGGCAGATAGGTGGGCAGCAGCCGCCGGGCTCCGCGCGAGTGAAGAACGGTCATTCCCGTTTCGATCGTCTCCATGTCACCCACCGCGGTTCCCACGAAAACGCCCGTATCGGTCGATTTGAGGTCTTCCGGTTTGAGACTGGCGTCTTCCACGGCCATCTGCGCGGCGCACACGCCGAATTGGGACGCCCTGTCATAGCGCTGCGGCTTGGACACATGGAGCTCCGGCTTGAAACCCTTAACCTCCGCAGCAATGCGCGTCGCAAATTGGGGTTCGCCTGTGGCCGGGTCAGCGACATTGCAGTCGAACAGGCTGATCGGGCCGACACCGGAACGGCCGGCAATTAATGACTTACGGTATTCTTCGATGGTAAGGCCGATAGGTGTGACTGCTCCAATACCTGTCACCACGATACGGGCATGAGCATAGGACATAGGATTGGAGGCTACTCGTGCAGGATCACGCTAAGGAGGCCGCTATGGACGGTCAACCCGCCGCTGACACCGTCGTAATCGACAAAGCCCAGCTTCTTGAACTTGTTCATGAAATGGCTGACCCGCGACCGCGTGGTGCCCACCATTTGCGCCAGGTTTTCCTGGTTGACTCTGGGAAGGACAGCTTCGGATCGGCCTTCCTTGCCAAAATGCGCCAGCAGCAGGAGAACCCGCGCCAGGCGCTTCTCGCTGGAGTTGAAAAGCTGATCGACGAGATCCTCTTCATAGCGGATGTTGCGTGAAAGCAGGTGGGTGACGAACAATTCCGAGATCTCGTGCTGCTCGTGCAGCATGCGCGCCATCCGCGCCTTCTCAATCCGGGCAAGGGTGCAATCCGTTACCGCGACAGCCGTTGACACGTGCAACGTCTGGCCTGCCAGGCATCCCTCGCCGAAAAACTCCCCGGCGCCCAGAATAGCGACGATCGCTTCCTTGCCTAGCTGGGAGGTCACCGTAAGTTTCACCTTGCCTTGCCGAAGGTAGAAGATGGCATCCGCAGGGTCGCCTTGCCGGAAAATGATGCGGTCCGCAGTATATTCAAGAACGGACTTCCCGACGTTGATTCCAGCCAGGAGGGCATCCCAATCGACATAATGATTTGTCCCATTTGCCCTAATAACCTCAGGCTGGCCTTTCTTCAGCGCCGTAACAGCCTCAGCCTGGTCTTTCCGGTTGGAGGTCACTACGTCGGAGTGACGCTTCCTGTTTGCCGTAACAGCCTTCCTCTTCTTGCTGAAGGCGGGTCTATCGGCAGATTTGCTTTTGCTTGCGATAATCGCCTTCCTCTCCTTGATAAGAGCATGGGCCCATGGCATCAGATGCAATCGGATATTGGCGGCGACCCGGCATGAGCTCGCGAGTCGGATCTGCTCCGGAACTGAATGAGACATAGGCTTACGCCATGTCAATTTTCACATAAGCACGTGCAGGTGTCAATTTTAATCGCACCCGACCTTATGACCCTCCTCCGGCAACGAAGCAAGCGTATCACCTCTTGCGTCGGAAGGATGTTCAATATTGCTCACTCCTGCTGTCATGCTCTGACGCTGCCCGGTGGGTTGTTTAGTATCCGACTCTGAATTTGAAACTCGCAATCCAAACCAAGCAGATCCATCCCCCGATGACAAACCAACCATCACGGCACCCAGCTGGCGCCCGTTCGCCTGTTTCAGGCACCCGGCTCTTAAGGCCCAAAAAGCGAATTTGAAAGCGAGGGGGAACTTATCGCGGAAAATCAGCGAAGGTCGAACTTTTCGCATTGAGCGAAAGCCATAGTTAATCATAAACCAATTGACGGTGGCCCCCCTCCCCGGCTGGGGGTCCAGGGACAAACAAAGACAGTCATCCCAAAGGCGTGGTTCAGGGTTTGGCCAGCTGCTAGCGAGGAAGGTTGGGTGCCGGCCTCGGAATGAAAAACTCTTCAATAACGTTGACGACGGCAGTTGCGCCAATGCTGATCAGCGTGTTTTCTAATGCCAATCTCATTCCATTTCGATTTTGCGCCGGGTAGTAGAGATTTGAAATACCGCCTCCGGCGAGGTTTCCGAGGACGTTCGAGTAATTTGCCTGCCAGTGTCCATTATCGCCCTTGCAGATCACCGAATTTGCGACGGCATACAGAAACCGCGACCCCCTGCTACCGCTTCCCTTGTAGAAATAGCGCGGATCTTGTTTCAGGAGAATTGGCAGGATGGCGGATCCGATGAACGTGCTGGTCGCGATGTCGGCGTAGGCGGCCCCGTAGCGCTTTGCGTAACCCTGGGTGCCTCGTCCGTATCCACTGAAATTGTTTTGCGCTTGCTGAACTCCTGCGATGGCCCCAGTAAGTCCGAAGGTGACGGGATCCAGCGCCGACTTCCAAGCCAGCTCGAACTTTCGCTTCGGAGTGAGAGGAACTGCGTTGTGGGCGTAGGTAACGTAGAAATTGGGAATGAAGCCGAGCACCCGCTGCTTGGTTTCATCCTGAAACTGTAATTCCGCCAATTCGGGCCGCGAGAGTGTGACATAAACCTGAGTGGCCACGGAAGACACTCCCAAAACGATCCGCGGGAAGATAGCGGCCTCCCCTGAACGCAGGATTCCCGAGACGGTTTGCGTGTTGAAGTCCGCAGCGACAACGGTGAGGTAAAAGGGTCCGGGAGCGACTTTGTCAAAGTAGAATAGCCCATCGGAGCCGGAGATCACCTCTTGCATTGGGGATTGATCTTCATGCGTCAGGCGGACGCGGGCTCCCGGGACGATTCCTCCGTTTGGGTCGGTCACAATCCCGCTGACGCTCCCCGGCAATTGCTGATCGGGTGGCAGTTCGGCGACTAATGCCGCCGTTCCCGGTGCGCCAGGTTGACCCGTCTGCGCTCCCAGGACGACCCGGGCTTGCTGAGAGTGAGCCAGGGCTGGAAAGCCCCAAGCGAGGACACCCAGGCCTACCCAGACGAAGATGCCAGGGCCCATAGTCAAGTTCCAGACACGTCGAAACAAGGATTTCCTGCATGAGTCCTTTTGCCTGAAATTCATAATGCCGACTCTATCGTCGTCCCTTTTTCTTCCATGAGGGGTTTGACGCTGAATGACCCCACCACGATCAAAACCACGAAGATGTGAATTATAGGCATGATTTGTCGACCTCCCTATTTTCAGAGGCAACCGCCCGTCGGTCCGTCCCCTCCCGTAACCGGGGTACGCCCGGCTTCCACTCCCTCTTTCTGTCCGAAGAAAGCCGTGCGCCCACAATTGAGCTCCCCGGCAAAGTCTTTAGTGACTCACTTCCATGTCGAGGATTGACCCCAAAATGGCGCCCAGGATGGTGAACGTGCCGCCCGATTGGCGACCGTATTGATAGCGGCCGTAGTAGCCATCTTCATAGCCGCGCTGGAAGCCCTGGCGGAAGTAGTAGTTGTAGTCGGCCTGGGACACATAATAACCACCGTAGCCGTAGTTCGCGTCCTGATAGGCATACGAGCCCTGGTAGTCCGAGCGCCAGCGGTCCTGACGGTCGGCCTGTCCGGCAAAAAAGCCCTGCTGGTAACCATTGTTGACGGCCTCGCGCAGCATATTGGCGCCGTATTGGTTCGTCTCGTAGTACCGTCCGCCACGCTGGTACCGATAGTTCGCAGCCGTGTAGAAGTAGGGATCGTTGTTGTAATCGTGGCGATCGTTCCGGAGATTCATCTCCTGCTGGCGTAAGCGCCCCAGATACTCTTGCTGATAACGGTACTGCGCTGTGCGCCCCTGCCCCTGAAGCTCTGCCTCATGCTGCTGCCCGACACGCTGCCGCTGATCCAGATCCTGACGGTACTGGCTCACACGCTGCTGATGCTCCTGAATGAGCTCCTGCTGACGCTGTTGCGAGAGGCGGGCTTCCTGCTGATTCCGGTCTTGCCTTTGTTGCTGGACCTGCTGTTGCCAATTCTGGTCCCGCTGCCATTGCCGCTGCCTGTTCTGATCCTGCTGGTTCTGGGCACGCTGTTGCTGTTGCCGGTTCTGGTCCTGCTGCTGCTGAGCGCGCTGTTGCTGTTGCCTGTTCTGGTCCTGCTGCTGCTGAGCGCGCTGTTGCTGCTGCCGCCGTTCTGGTCCTGCTGTTGCTGAGCGCGCTGTTGCTGCTGCCGTCTGGTCCTGCTGTTGCTGAGCGCGCTGTTGCTGCTGCCGGTTCTGGTCCTGCTGCTGCTGGGCACGCTGTTGCTGTGCTGTTCTGGTCCTGCTGTTGCTGAGCGCGCTGTTGCTGTTGCCGGTTCTGGTCCTGCTGTTGCTGAGCGCGCTGTTGCTGCTGCCGGTTCTGGTCCTGCTGCTGCTGGGCGCGCTGTTGCTGCTGCCTGTTCTGGTCCTGCTGCTGCTGTTTATTCTGGTCCGCCGGCTGCTGGGCGGGCTGCTGTTGCTGTTTACCTTGGCCTCGCTGCTGCTGTGCCTGCGCTTGGTCCTTTTTCTGCTTTTTCTCTTTCTTTTGTTGTTTTTTGTCTTGCTGCGCTTGCTGCTCTTCCTGCGATTGTTGCTGGGCATTGGACGGTACGCCCATGCCCATTAACACCACAGCGCTGATGACAGCCGCCGCCAGCATCCGGTTCAAAATACTTATTTTCACGTAACGCCTCCTTGATAAATACGATCGCTCCACGGGATCTAGCCCATAAAGGGAGCCCACGAGGAGCGCAACAAGCTGGATGAGAACCACAGGCAATTTCTTCTATTGGTGTCCTCCTGCCGCCAGATCCTGTCTCGCATCTCCGGGTACTTTACTTATACCCTGGAGCAATTCGCGCGTCAGTCCAGTACTGCTCACTCGCGTGCTCAAAATTGCTCACTCAAATTTACGAGGGAAAAATTAAGACTGGGACTGGTGCAGCGATGGGACCTCGGCTTCTTGAGCCAATCGGAAGGTTGTGTGAGGTAAAATCTGGACCTGGGAAAAGACGGGTTTTGCCGTGAAGAAAAGGAGATTTTCCGCCGAACAGACCGTGGCGATTTTGAAGCAGGCGGAACTGCGGATTGCGGTCTGGGAGTTGATTCGCAAAACGGGGGTTTCGGAACAGACTTTTTATCGCTGCAAGAAGCAGAATAGAGTGCTGGTAGTCGATCACATCCGCGAGGTGGGATTCATACGCATGAGCACATCGGTTTGAGCAAGGGCCGTACGGGGACAACCCTAAAGAAGCCCTGAAGTTATTCCAAGGGGTCAATGTGCGCTCGAAATCATGTTTTCCCGTTCAACTGGCCGCGGTTGAATCATGTGGGTCGCGTTCCAGCGTGCCCGCGATCTCCTGCCGGAGGATTTGAGCTGACCGTTCCAGACGGGCTTGCAGATCGGAAAGGCTCTTCCGGATGACCTGACGGTGTTCATCGATGCGGTTTCCCGTAACCTCGCCAAGTTGCTTCTCGTAAGTCTCAAGGGAGTTCTTCAGCATGGATTCAATCCGCGAGGTTGCCTGAACCGTCTCTTCCCTCAAAACCAGGGCTGACGCATCGACCTTATCGGAGAGCTCCTGCATCACTGAGTCCGCATTGGCCCTAACCTCAGACGAAACTTTGGCGGCCGCATTCCCAGCCTCAACCTGAATCCGCTCCAACAGATTGTTGTACCAGCTGTCTGTAATGTCACGCAGCTGCTTCTCGTACTGAGAGGCTTCACTCTCCCGCGAACCTCGTACAAGCCTTTCGATCTCTTCAACCTGGCCATCGGAAATTTGCCTGACCCGGTCCCTCATCGACGACAGGCTGTCCTGTACCATCGATGAGAGGTGATCCCTCGAATCGGCAAGGCTCCTTTCCCGAACTCCTGCAATCTCCAGGTCCAATTTCTTAAGACTATCGGCCCTTCGTTCAGCTTCCTGCGCCAGGGATTCGTGCACTGATTGGCCGAGACCATTGATCTTCAGCCGGGCCTCTTCCATCTGAAGCTCCAGGAATCCTTTCAATTCCTCCTTGGAGTGTTCAAGCGTATCAGTCACCTGTTGGTGCAAGTGCTGGACAGAGGACTCAATCACATTTGCAGCAGTCTGTTCAATATGTCCGGTAAGTTGAGCCGTAGTCCTTTCCTTGATCTCAGACTCCAGCTGAGCGATTCTGCTGCTGAAATTCCCGGCCTTCTCAGCCTCTTCCTGCTGCAATTGTTGCCGTAAATCCTCTGCCGTTCTTTCCAGCCGCGCATGGAAAGAGGCAAAATCGCTTTCGAATTCCTCCTGGATCCTGCTCCTAAAGCCCTTGATCGCTTCCTCAGTCACGCCGTTCAGCCGGTCCACCGAAAACATAGCGATTGAATCGGCATTCTGCTCACAGATCCTTCTTGCTTTCTGGTCCAGCGCATTGACCTGCTCATCAAGGGTACTCAACGTTCCCTGAAGCCGGCGCTGCGCCTGGTGCTCCTGCTCTGCCAACTGGGCGTCAAACCGATGGCGAAAGGATTCTGAAAGCTGGCCAGTCACCTGTTCGACGTAAGGTTCCAACAACCTCTCGATCTCAACAGGGATGGAAGTCCCGGTCCCCTTACACATCAGCCAGACCCAACGGGCAAATTCATCCGTCCGCCTCTGCACCAATTCGCTAACGCGATCCTGCGTCTGTTGGGTGATGCCGATCTCAAATTGTCCCGTCTCGAACTGGCCCTTAAATTTTTCTCGAAGTTCCCTGGCAGCCTGCTCGGCCTGCCCGCTGGCCTCGGATTGGAGCGCAGACAAAGCTATGCGGGTCTGCCTTTCCGCCTGCCGGGCCATTTCGGCAGCTGTCGTAGACGCAAAAGACTCGAGATCATTCCGGATGCGGTCTTTTAGACTCTTGCAGTCCAGCGGTGACTGAGAAGCAGAGGGATGACCGGCCACCCCATCTGCCAGTGCCACGCCTGAGAGGTTTGAGATGGCCTCCACTACTTCCTGGAGCGTCTGCTGCAATCGATCAATTTCCGCCTGCCAAGGGCGCTCAACTTCATTCGTTTCAGACATCTGTTTGAATAGCATTCCAGTATGGCCTCCATTGCAAATCGCGTGAATTTCTTCCGCGAGGAATACTTACCGTCCTATTCCTTTGCTTTGCTGGTCAGTGGCATTCCCATAGCTCGCCGCTAAGTAAGGCAAGAAGCGACTCGGGCTGCGTCCCCCCTTATAATTCCCAAGGTCGTACCTCGTCGGCTCCAACCGACGGAAAGGCGCTTCCCTTGGGAAAACCATCCCGATAGCCTTTCTGTTTGCCTGCATCTTACCGAAGGTTAGAGAAATCTACAATCGGTTATACTCCCTATTTACTGCGTGATTAACTACTCCTACGATAGCTCGGGATCACCGCCCCATTCGGTCTTGTTGCACCTCCTTTTGGTATTTCCAACGGCTAAGCCCACACTCAGGTGGCCGGAAGAAAGCTTTGTTCATTTTGTGTAGAAAAAGCCCGGCAGGCATAAGTGTTGAACAAGCTTCCGCAGGGGCGCCCGATCGGCATTCCGAAGCGATGGCAACACACGGGGACCCATGGCAGCATGATGAAATGGCGCTTTAAGAACTGCATTATCAATATGGCGGGATGAACCCGCCACCGGTTTGGGATGATGTACAATGGAGCGATGCACGCATCAGGGCGCGTTTCTTGAATCACGAATAACAGAGGCCTCATCATCATGGAAAAGAAGATCATCGGAATTGATGTGGGTGGAACAAAAGTCGCCGGAGGGTTGGTGGACAAGAAGGGCCGCCTTGACAAGACGGTTACTCTTCCAACAAGGGCTAAGGAAGGGTTCGAAACCAGCTTTGGCCAGGTTCTGACCGTCATCAAGCGGCTGATCAACCAGGGGGGAGGGGCCGACCAGGTTAAAGGAATCGGGATCTGCTGCCCCGGCCCACTGAATCCACGCACCGGCGAGGTGATTAACCCACCCAACCTGCCAGGCTGGACGAACATCAATTTCACTGAGCGCGTGGAAAAGGAATTCAAGCTCCCCGCCCGTCTTGAAAACGACGCTAACGCTGCGGGGCTGGCAGAGGTGCTGTTCGGAGCCGCAGTTGGGCATAACGATGTCTTCTATGTCACTGTTTCTACGGGAGTAGGAACCGGCATTATCATCAACAAGAAGATTTACCACGGCAAGAACGGCATTGCGGCGGAAGGCGGCCACGTCACCATTGACTACCGCAGCCCGTACATTTGCGGATGCGGAACGCCAGGGTGCATTGAAGCGCTTGCGGCCGGACCCGCCATGGTGCGGCGCTCCATCGTGAAGCTCGTGCAAGAGCACACTCTCCCCAGCCTCCTGCGCGAACGCACCCAGAACCAGCTCACTCGCGTCACCCCGGAAATGATCCAGGAGGCTGCCTCGGAAGGCGATGAAGTGGCTAAATTCATCATCGAAGAGACGGGGTTTTTTCTTGGCGTTTGGCTGGCCTCGATGATTACCCTGCTCGATCCGGATGCCATTGTCATCGGCGGCGGCGTCTCCCAAATTGGCAAGCCTCTTTTTGATAAAATCCGCAAAACGATTCCCCATTACACCATCAACCGCCAGGCAAAATATACGCCTTTGCTGCCCGCCAAATTGCAGAAAGACGTCGGCATTTTCGGCGCGGCCAGCCTCTTTTTGCAGGAAAGTGAAGGGCCTGGATAGGCCCGGCTCCTTCAGCGCAGGACTGCTGATGAACAATAGTTTTCCCGCCGACATTGGTAAGGTGCTGGTGATTCTGGGCGGTGTGATGGTGGTGGTTGGCCTGTTATTTTTGCTGGGCTCAAAAATCTCATGGCTTGGCCTTGGGCACCTGCCGGGAGACATCCGGTACCAGGGCAAGAACACGAGCTTCTACTTCCCGTTGGCCACCTGCTTGCTTATCAGCGCGGTGGTCACATTGATTTTGTGGCTGATTTCGCATTTTACGCGGCACTAGCAAGGTCACCGAAAAGCCGCGGGCAAAAAGATGAGCCAGATTCCCTTCAACCTGCTACCGGAACGAAAGCTCTACACCGTCGCAGAGTTGAGCTTTGCCGTCAAAGACCTGCTGGAAACGAGCTTTCCCGACGTCTGGGTAACAGGTGAGGTTTCAAACTTCCGTGCCGCCGCCTCAGGCCACTACTACTTTACGCTCAAGGACACCTCCGCCCAGTTGCGGGCCGTATGTTTCCGCAATCAGGCGAGGTATCTCAAGTTCAAACCACAGGATGGCCTTTCCGTCATCGCGCGAGGGCGGCTGAGCGTTTTTGAAGCGCGCGGGGAGTACCAACTCTACGTCGAGTACCTCGAACCAGCAGGCGTAGGTGCGCTGCAATTTGCCTTTGAGCAGTTGAAGAAACAACTCGCCTCCGAAGGGCTATTTGACGCAGCCCGCAAGAAGCCCCTGCCCGTTCTTCCCCGCGCTATTGGCGTTGTAACTTCGGCCAGTGGAGCAGCGGTCCGCGATATCCTGCGAGTGATCAAGCGGCGATTTCCCAACATGAACGTGTTTCTCTACCCGGCCACTGTCCAGGGCAGCAGTGCCGCCGCAGAGATCGTAGAAGGCATTGAATATTTCAACCGTCACTCCATCGTCGACGTGATGATCGTAGGACGCGGCGGCGGCTCGCTGGAGGACCTCTGGCCCTTCAATGAAGAAGTCCTGGCCCGTGCCATTGCCGCCTCAAGTATCCCGGTCATTTCCGCCGTTGGCCACGAAACCGACTTCACCATTTCGGACTTCGTCGCTGACCTGCGCGCGCCAACGCCCTCCGCGGCGGCCGAAGTGGCAGTCCACCGCCGTGAGGATTTCCTGGCAGAGATTCATAACCGGGTTCGTCACATCTCGCAGAACATCCGGCTCAGGATTTCCGAGGCGCGGGGAGGGCTGACCGAGTTGCGGATGCACCGTGGCTTTCAGCTTTTGCCCCTGCGGGTCCAGGAACGCGGTCAGCGGATCGACGAGTCTCTGGTTGCAATGGAACGTTCGCTTCGCGGGCGGATTGACACAGCCCGGCAGCAACTGCTGGAGCTCACCGCTCGACTGCTTCGCTTTGAGCCCAGGCGCTTGCTGGAAGTCCGTTGGGTGCAGATCCAGCAGCGGAAGTCTCAACTCGGCAGGATTGAATCTGAAATGAGCATGCTGGTCGAGGAGCGGCTGCACACCAGCCGCGAGGCCTGGATGCGCACCTCCTCCGGCGTCACACGGTATGACCTCCATGGAACACTGCGGCTGCGACTTGCAGCCGTTCATGAACGCGACATTGAACTTCAGGACAGGTTGGGCCGCATCCTCACAGAACGCCGCCACCGCGTGGAGCATTATCAATCCTTGCTCGATGAGCGCAGCCCTCTGACCATTCTAAACCGCGGTTACTCCATCACACGCGACGCGCAGAACAAAATCGTGCGCGACGCCGCCCAGGTGGAGGCTGGCGATGAATTGTCCATTCGTTTGGCGCGCGGTAAGCTTGGTGCAACGGTAATCGAAAAGAAGCAGCAGTCCTAGGCTGATCGATCAACCTGTACTGCCACTCGCTCAAAAACCTTTACAATTTATACCCAATCTTTCGAAGAAGTTTCTTGCGAGCTTTGATGTCGGCTTCGGTTTCGATGCCCTTGGTTTTGGCGCCGTCGATTACCCCGAGGATGCCACGCCCCTGCTCAGTTTCAGCCACGATCACTTCCACGGGATTAGCGGTTGCGCAGAAAACCCGGCAGACTTCCGGGACGCTCTTCACCACGTTGAGGATGTTGATGGGATAGGCCTTTTCCATGAAAATGATAAACGAGTGCCCACAAGATAGGGCGAGGGCGTTTTCCTGAGCCAGCCGGATCAGGTTCAAGTCGTTGCCCGTCCAGCGCACCAGCGCAGGACCGGACGATTCGCAGAAGCCGATGCCAAATTTGATTTCCGGAACGGATTGGACAAGCGCCTCATAGAGGTCTTCAACGGTCTTGATAAAATGAGACTGCCCGAGGATAAAGTTCATGTCGGCAGGCTTGTCAATCTTGACGGTTTTCAGTTCCATGTCAGTCACTCCCTGCAGCGGTTTCGGGCACGCCTGAGACCGCACCCGCATCCAGCGGCGGATTCAGATCAGCCGTGGCAGAACCCACCGGAAATCTGACCTCAGGATACATCCTATCGACAACAACAAACAGGATGGCAAGCACAATGAAGACAAACACACTGCCTTCCGGCCCCACGGACCCTCCCGTGAGCCAGGAGGGAGAGCCAGACTGAAAATGAGAATTCAGCAGGTGGCCCTGGACCAGGGTCCCGCTGTTCGGCACCGAATAGATAAAGCTTTCACCGTAATCCCAGGCCAAATGCAAACCGATAGCGAACCAAAGGCTCCCCGACCGGCGAAGGCTGAAGCAGAACAGCAGCCCCACAAGCCCAGCCGACAGCGCCCCCGTTGGATTCTCTCCGAGATTGTGAAGGTGGACCGCCCCGAACAACCCGGAGAGCACAATTGCCGCGGGCCAGAACCCGATGCCGTCCGAAAGCGTCGCCAGCGCGTAGCCACGAAAGAGGAATTCCTCAGCGAAGCCCACGGCAAGAAAGGCGATCGCCCACATCACACCAAAGTAAAGGATTCCTTTTGCGCCGAGCGCCAAACCGCCGAAATAAAAGCCCTGGCCGAGCCGAATTCCCACCATCAGAACTGATAAGGCAATCAATCCGATGCCCGCGCCTACCCAAAAGCTGCGCCCGAAAGCCTCCCGGGCCGGCAACCCGTAGTCGCGCAAACTCTTATTCTCCAGATGGCTCATCACCCACGCCGCGAAGAACGGGCAAAGAAACTCGACGCCTTCAGCCACCAAAATCACCGTAGGGGGAAGGCCATAGGCAAGGTTCGGCCTGAAGCCGGCGACAGCCAACAGGACCTGAATCGTAACAAAAGGAATGGCTGCAAGAAGGACGAAAATCAGCAGCCGCCAGCCCGACCGCACGCCGCTGGGGCCTTTGCAGACTTGTTCAAGCATTGGGAACCTCACACGAGGATGAGCAGGAAGATTCTATTCGTTGACGCGCAGGACTGCAAGGAACGCTTCCTGGGGAATATCCACTTTCCCCACGCGCTTCATGCGCCGCTTCCCTTCCTTCTGCTTTTCGAGAAGCTTGCGCTTTCGCGTGATGTCACCGCCATAGCACTTGGCCAGAACATTCTTCCTCATAGCGGCAACATTTTCGCGGGCGACAATCTTGGATCCGATGGAAGCCTGGATAGCCACTTCAAACATCTGGCGAGGGATCAGTTTCCGCATCTTTTCGCAGAGGGCGCGCGCCCGCGGCTGGGCAATATCCCGGTGGCAGACGAAGGAGAGCGCGTCCACCAGCTCGCCGCCCACCAGCAAGTCAACCTTCACCAAATCCGACTCCCAATATCCGGAAAAATGGTAGTCCAGAGAAGCGTAGCCGCGCGAAACGGACTTGAGCCGGTCATAGAAGTCCAGGACCACCTCATTCAAAGGCAGTTCGTAGGTCAGCAACACGCGCTTCTGCGCAACGTACTCAAAACCCTTCTGGATCCCGCGTTTTTCTTCCACCAGGGCCAGAATGCCTCCCAGATAGTCATTCTGGGTCAGTATCAGCGCGGTAATAACGGGCTCTTCGATTTTAGCGACTTCGTTGGGCTCGGGAAACCGCGTTGGATTATCAATTTGCAGGACTTTCCCGCCCTTGGTGGTCACGCGATAGCGAACACCCGGCGCCGTGGTAATCAGGTTCAGCTTGAATTCTCGCTCCAGCCGTTCCTGCACAATCTCCATGTGCAGCAACCCCAGGAAGCCGCACCGGAAACCAAAACCCAGGGCAACCGAGTTTTCCGGCTCATAAAACAGCGACGAATCGTTCAGGCGCAGCTTTTCAAGCGCGTCCCGCAACGACTCATATTCGCTGGCTTCAACCGGATAAAGCCCCGCAAACACCATCGGCTTGATGTCCTCAAAACCCGGAAGAGGTTCTCCGGCGGGGCGATCATCCTGCGTTATCGTGTCGCCAATCTTGGTGTCCGCCACTCGCTTGATGTTGGCTATCACAAAACCCACTTCGCCGGCGTGCAGGCTCTTGACAGGAACCGCAGCCGGGGAGAGGATGCCCAACTGCTCCACCGTAAAGATCTGATTGTTGGACCACAGGCGGATCTTCATTCCAGGCACCAGAGTTCCCTGCACCACGCGCGCCAGGACCACAACGCCTCGATAGCTATCAAACCAGGAATCAAAAATCAGGGCCTGCAGGGGTGCTTCCGGAGAGCCGGTCGGTGGAGGAATCCTGGCGACGATCGCTTCCAGCACCTCTTCAATGCCCGTTCCCTGCTTGGCGCTGATCAGGATAGCCTCGCTCGCATCGATGGCCAGCGCCTGTTCAATCTGGCGGCAGGTTTCCTCAAGGTCTGCCCCGGGCAGGTCAATCTTGTTGATAACAGGCACGATTTCCAGATTGTTATTCATCGCCAGCTGCGCGTTGGCCAGCGTCTGGGCTTCAACGCCCTGAGAAGCATCAATCACCAGCAGGGCCCCCTCGCACGCCGAGAGGCTTCTGGAGACCTCATAGGAAAAGTCAACGTGTCCGGGGGTGTCAATCAGGTTCAACTGGTATTCGTGGCCGTCCCGCGCATTGTAGAGCAGCCGCACCGAGTGGGCTTTGATGGTAATTCCCCGCTCGCGCTCCAGGTCCATGGAGTCGAGCAGTTGAGCTTCCATGTCCCGTTTGGCAACGGTCCCGGTCAACTCCAGCAGGCGGTCGGCAAGCGTGGATTTCCCATGATCAATGTGCGCGACAATTGAAAAATTGCGAATGTAACGGGCTTCGGTCATATTGTTCTTGGTTTGCCTCTACCGGACAGGAACCTACTCAGGAAACATCTCGCGGGGCGGCATCGACGGCAGGTTTTTACCTACAACTGTCATTCGTGGACCCTTTGAAAATCTAACAAAATCAAGCTCTTCTGTCAATTTACCAAAGATCGGCCTCCAGATTTGGCCCGCATCAGCCGACTTCTATTTTGGTATGGCCAACAAAACCAAACTCTTTCAAAAGGCCGAAAAGTTACTCCAGAAGCAAAAATTTGATGCAGCTTTTGAAATCTATCTCCAACTTAATGAAGACGAGCCCAACAATGAGGCTGTTCTCCTGAACCTCGTCAGACCTTTCTCTGAGGTTTGGCCGGGCCGAAGATTCCCTCCGGTACAATAGCCTGCTGGCGGACCTCTATATCGAGCGTCGAGATATTTTCAAGGCCATCGTGACCTGCCGCAAGATCCTGAAGGCGGTCCCACAGGATATTCGGACGCTGGCAAAACTGGCCTCGCTGCTTGAGCAATCGGGCAAAAACTCTGAAGCTGTCGACGCCTTCCGCGAAGCTGCGGCGGCCTATCGCCGCAACGGGGACGCCGTCGAGGCTCTTGATTGCCTCCAACACCTGGTTAACCTGGAGCCCGAAAGCCTGGAAGCCCACACCGAACTGGCGGAGGTGGCCCGCGAAACAGGCAAGCCGGAGCTGGCAGCTATGGCCTTGCTGAGGGCAGCATACATCGCCCGCAGGAATGGAAACGAAAGTCGTTGGGCCGAGTTGGCAGAGCAAGCTCACCAGATTGCCCCCTCCAACCCGGAGGGATGCATTGCCGCAGCCGAAGTCTGCCTTCTCCGCGACCACCCCGTCGAAGCTATCGCGCTCCTGGAGCCTGTTTCTCAGGCAAAGCCCGACTTCACGGCGGCCTTAAAGCTCCTCTGCGGCGCTTATCTGGCAGCGAGCGAATACACAAAGGCGGAACCCATCTGCCTGAAACTCTACCGGGACCATCCTGACACCATTGGCCTTACGGAACAACTTGTTCGGGGTCTGCTGGGCGCTGGGCAGACGGCGCGGGCCCTCGGCCTTCTGGAAGGAATCAAGCAACAGATGTATTGGCAGCAGGGGAAAAAACATGAATTCCTTGCACTGGCCGAACAGATATATCATGCCGACGAAAATAACCTTCAGGTGCTGGAATTGCTTCCCCCCCTTTACAACGAGGTCAATCGCGATGGAGATCTGCGGCTGGCTTTAGCAAGGCTGTTTAACCTTTACCTTGCCGGCGAACGATACGACAAGGCGGCTGAAACGCTGGAAAGCGTTCTCGATGTCGATCCCTATGGGGCCGCACATGCCGACCGCCTGCTCAATCTCGAAGGGCACATTGACGCGATCTGGTACAAGAACATAGCCGGGCGTATTTCCACCCCCAGCGTCGGGCACGGGCTGGCTCCAGTCCTCCCTTCGGAATCCGAGGATGAATCGGCGCTCGGAACGCCGGGAGCGATTGAGCCCCTGATCATCGAAGCTGAAATGTACAATCGATACCATTTGACTGCAAAATTGAATGAGACGCTCAAGCGGGTCGACCGGCTCCATCCCGGAGCACATCTCGAAAACGAGTCCCTAAATGAACTGTACGAAATGGCTGGATTTGAACCTTCCCCGTTTGAGCGCCCGGCGACCGACTATCCGGGCGAACCGGGAGGAGACGCTGTACAGTTGCCGCTGGAAGAACTGGGAAAGCTCTCGTCCATCACGGCCATCATCCACCGCCAGGGAACACCTGAAGACGTCCTACACGCGGCGGCCGAGCAGCTTGGACGGCATGTTAGATCCAGCCGTTGCTGGATCGCTGCCGGACCTCCTGACTCCACCGCACTCACGGCCGAATACCTCGCCCCGGGCCTGGCGCCCTCCGACACGGATGCAGCTCTCGCTGTCTGCTCTTTTCTTAGTCAGCTGTCTGCCGTCGGCCCCGAAGGCTGGTCGCTCGACATTGTTTCTGACGCAAAAGATCTGGAACCTATCGCACCCCAACTCTCCAAAATGGGCGTCGCTTCTCTTCTGGCGGTTCCTTTGATGGATAAAGAACAAAAGGCGGGGTTGCTGTTGCTGGAACAATGCCAGTTGCCCCGCCATTGGACGGACGGGGAAAAGATGCTTGCCAGGACGGTTGCCTCTCAAGTGGCCATCGCCATGAACAGTACCCGGCTCCGCCGCCTTGTCCGTTCGCTGGCCGGAACGGACCCTGCAACGGGCCTCCTGCCCCGCAGCGCCTACCTCGACTGCCTGCTGGCAGAAGCCTCTCGCGCGGAGGAGCAGTCACGTTCGCTCTCCGTCTGCCTGATGGAGCCGGCGGATGCCGCCACCCTCTCCAGAAAACTCGGCGACATGGAAATGCAATCCTACATCCAGCAGGTAGGCCGCACGGTTTCATCCCATGTGCGCCAGAACGACATCGCAATCCGTTATGGGCCTTACACCCTGGCCCTGTGCCTTCCGGACACGCCACTCATTAATTCCCGGGTCGTCGTCGAAAAGCTGCAGGCACAGCTGAGCCAGATAAAAATGGACGCTGATGTCCCACCCCATTTCCGTGCCGCGGTAGGTGACCTGTTCCTCGGTCCAGGGTTCGACGCGGTGGACGCCGTCACCGAAATGGTCAACCGGCTTGAAACCTCCATGGAAACCCTGCGAGAACAACCGGAAGCCGCAATTCTGCTTTCCAGGTTTGAAGAGTAATGATCCTCCGGCAGAGCCGGGGGTCTCCTAGTCGCACTAGCACCGCTCCTTTCGTTTCAGGCAGCCAGAGCAAACCACCGCGCCAGCCGAACGAAAACCCGCCTTCCTGCTATCATAGGAGTGAAGTAAATCGCGGAGCGCTGCAAAATTCCTTGCGCGGCGTCCCATGACCTTGCAGAGGGTCGCGGAACTTCTTAAGTTCATCTGGAGCATGTCGGGATGAGTTACGAAACGTTACTTTACGAGATTCTTGCAGGCATCGCCTATGTGACGGTCAATCGGCCGCAGAAACTGAACGCGCTCAACCACAGGGCCATTCAGGAACTCACTGATTGCTTTGAGCGGATTGGCAAGGCGCGCGAAGCAGGTGCCGTGGTCCTGACCGGGGCAGGCGAAAAAGCCTTTGTCGCCGGCGCAGACATCAATGAACTCGCCGCACTCACTCCGACCGAGGCGCGCGAGACCGCGCTGCGGGGGCAGGCGCTCATGGACAGGATTGAACACTTGGGAAAGCCGGTCGTCGCCGCCGTCAACGGTTTCGCGCTGGGGGGCGGCTGCGAAATGGCCATGGCCTGTACGCTCCGCATCGCCTCAGACAACGCGCGCTTTGGGCTGCCGGAAGTCAAGCTCGGCATCATCCCCGGCTACGCTGGAACCCAACGCCTGCCGCGACTGGTGGGCAAGGGCCGTGCGCTTGAAATCATTCTCTCGGGCGAGCCGGTCAGTGCCGAGGAAGCCTGGCGAATCGGCCTGGTCAACCAGGTGGTCAGCCTTCCTGAACTGGTCCCAGCCGCCGAGAAAGCCATCCGAAAGATTCTGGCCAACGGCCCCCTTGCAGTTCGATATGCTCTGGAGGCCGTCCACCGCGGGGTGGAAATGACGGAGGCCGACGGCGAGCATCTTGAAGCCAGCCTGTTTGGCCTCTGCTGTGCAACCTCGGATATGAAGGAAGGAACGCGGGCGTTCCTGGAAAAACGCCCGGCGCAATTCAAGGGCGAGTAATTTTGCCACCCGCGCGCCGGAACGCGTTGAAAAGGTAAATCAACGATGGGCTCTCGAACAAAATCCCGTGAACTGGCTCTGCAAATGCTTTTCCAGTGGGAGGTGGGCCAGCACCCTCCGGCCAACGTTCTCCTGACCTTCATGCGAGGACGCAATCTCGCACCCGACGTTGACGCTTTTGCGCGCAGCCTGTTTGAAGGCACCGTCAGTGAAGTTGACGCGCTCGACAGCACCATTGCCGAACACGCAAAGAACTGGCGCACGAAGCGCATGGCCGCCATCGACCGCAACATCCTGCGAATGGGGCTCTATGAGATTCTCCATCATCCCGAAACCCCCGGCACCGTGGTCATCAATGAGGCCCTTGAGCTGGCGCGGCGTTTCGCCAGCGAAGACTCCGTTGAATTCGTGAACGGCGTTCTGGATGCCATCTGGAAGTCCCTGCCCCAGGCCCAACCCAAAACCTGAAAAGCCCTCTGATCCACAGGACGCTTCAGAGTTTCAACTGACAGGTCACCGGGAACGCTCGCCTGAAAAGAGGTTGATCTGAAAACGTGTTACGCCGCAGCGCTTCGCGCGTAGGCAATGCGCTTTTCAATGGAGGGGTGGGAGTGGAAGATGAATTCGATCCAGGCGGAGGGGCGGCGTTCGGCGAGATTGATCTCGGCAAGTTTTTCCATGCTGGTGATAAAGGCTGCCTTGCTCGGAATCGTCTTCAGGGCGTAGTCATCCGCCTGCCGTTCCAGCCAGCGCGAGTGGCTGTTCACGCATGGCAACAGGATCAGGGAGAGCCCCATGCTCACCAGAATCAGCAGGGGCAGATTTGCAAAGTCCGCCACTCCCCTGAACCCGAGCACCGATCCCCACCTCAGCAGGCAGGCGTTGGCAAGATAAAATCCCAGGTATGTTGTCACCGCCTGGACAACGATCATGCGAAAAACGTGGTGGCGAACGTGGTGTCCAAATTCGTGGGCCAGGACCGCTTCCACCTCCTCGGGGCTGAACTTTTCCAGCAGAGTGTCGGAGAGAATAATGCGCCGCGTGTTGCCCAGGCCCACCAGCGCAGCGTTGGCCTTCTTGCTCTTTTCGCTCAGCTTCCATTCGAAAACGCCACGCACCCGGGTGCCCGCCCGGCGCGAAAGCTCCAGCAAGCGTTTGGTCAGGTTCTCATCTTCCACCGGCTTGAACTTGAAGAAAATGGGAAACAGCAGCACGGGAGCCAGGTTGGCCAGCAGGACGAAGAATGCGACAAGCGCCGTGGCGGATATGATCCACCACGCAGCCGGCCAGTTCCGGATGGTCCAGTAAATGAACTCCACGCCCAGGACGGCCAGCGTTCCACCCACGGCCAACCCCTTTCAACTGGTCCTTCACCCAGCTCCAGAACGTCTGGTTTGACAGCCCGTACCGGTGTTCCAGCCGGTAGCCTTTCAAATAACTGAGGGGCAAGCCCGGGACCTGGAGAATCAGTCCGACCAGGATCAGGTAGATCAAAAGGGCGAGTGCTGGATGCAACGTCACATTCTCCGCGAAAGTCCGCAGGCCAGTTGTCCATCCGGCAAAAATCAGGACCAGCAGCAGGGCGAGATCGAGTGCAAACCCCACAACACCCAGGATCCGGCCGGCACGATGGTAGGCTTTGGCACGCGGCGCTTCATTCATGGCTAAATACATTCGGCAAAAAACTAGCGCGACTGCTGGCGGGCAAAATCAGCGATGGAGTCCAGAAGGGCGGTCACCTGTTCCTTCGAAGGGGCTTCGGCGTAAAGCCGCAGGACATTTTCCGTTCCTGAGGTCCGCACCAGGACCCATGTGGAATCTCCGAGCATCATTTTCACGCCGTCACGGTCATCCAGGGAAAGGACTTTGAAATTTGCGACGGAGTTCAGTTTCCCGGCACGGACCTGCTCCACAACACGCTGCGCGTCCGCCTTATCGATTTCCAGGTCCACCCGGCGGTAATAGTGTGGGCCGAATTCTTCTTCAAGTTCCCGGACCAGCTCGCCCAGGTCCTTTCCTCTCTGCGCGATGATGTCCGCCAGGTAGAGCGAATTCAACACGCCGTCGCGCTCTGGCAGATGCCCGCGCACCGCAATCCCGCCGCTCTCCTCGCCCCCGATCAGGATATCGCGCGACAGCATCAACTCGCAGACGTACTTGAAACCGATAGGGGTGATGTGGACCGGCAGGCCGTATTTCGCGGCGATCTTGTCAACCATCTGGGTGGTCGAAACCGTCTTCACCACCTCGCCCTTCTCTCCACGCTCCGCCACCAGGTGTCTCAGTAAAATTGAGAAAATTTTGTGCGAATCCACCGTGTTTCCCTGGGCGTCCACGGCGCCGATGCGGTCGGCATCTCCATCCGTAGCGAAACCGGCGTCGGACTTGCTTTTCACGACGGCTTTGCTCAGTCCCGCCAGATGCGGATCAATCGGCTCGGGGTTGATGCCCGGAAACAGCGGATTGTGCTCGCCGTGAATCTCGGAAAAGGAAATGCCGGCATCTTCAAACACCCGTGCCAGGCATCCGCGCGCCGCGCCAAACATGGGATCGATCACAAACTTTCTTCCGCTCTCTCGAATACGGTTCAGCGAAACCAGTGTCTTGATTCGATCGAGATAGGGGCTCACCAGGTCGGCCATTTCAATCCCCGCGGCGACTGCTTTTGAAGTGCGATCCTTTGCCGGATCTTGCGCGGGAACGTACGTCTCAACTCGTTTCATGATGTCCGGAGAAGCCGAGCCGCCATAAGGGGCTTTGAGCTTGATGCCATTCCAGACATACGGATTGTGGCTGGCCGTCACCATCAGCGCGCCGGCGGTTTTCCGAGCCACCACAGCATAACTGACGGCGGGCGTGGGCGTGGCGCGGTCAGCCAGCAGCACCGGGATGCCTTCCGCGGCAACCTGCCGGGCGGCTTCGCGGGCGGCTTCCGCGGAAAGGAAGCGCGTGTCATATCCCACCACCAGGCCGCGCTCGGGCTGGCCTTCCTGACAAACATAGCGGGCGATGGCCGCCGCCACCCGGCGCACGTTCTCAAAAACAAACGTGTCGCCGATAATTCCGCGCCATCCGTCGGTCCCGAATTTGATCTGCTCAGCCGATTCCGTCAGAACACCTCCGCACTTACAGCAGATTCTTTCTGCCCCGCCGTTCAAGTTCCTGCACGGCCTTGCCCACTTTCTGCGATTGGTCACGCGCACAGACCAGCAGAGCGTCACCGGTGTCAACAATCACCAGGTTCTCCACGCCGATGGTCACAAAGTATTTCCGCTCGCCCACCAGCATATTGCCCCTGGAATCGAGGCAAAGCGAATCTTCAGGCCGCACATTGCCGTCTGCGTCCCTGGCGCTCAGGTCATAAGCCACTGCCCAGCTTCCCACGTCGCTCCAGCCGATGTCAGCCGCCACGGCAAACACATTTTCGATCTTTTCCATCAGGGCGTAATCGATGGAAATCTTTTCGAGCCGCGGGAACAGGCGCTTCAGCGCGCGAGGGTTGTCAATCCCTCCTGCCTCGGCAATCCGCTCCAGGCCGGCCGCCATCGCCGGCTGAAATTTTTGGAGATTGGCCCGCAGCGTTGTAGCGCGCCACACGAACATCCCGGCATTCCACAGATAGCGCCTGGAGGCTACGTACCTCCGGGCGGCGGCAAGCCCGGGCTTCTCGGTAAAATTCTCCACGCGGAACATCTTTTCGCTTCTTGCGTTCTTTTCGGTCCCGCCCAGCCGGATGTAACCATAACCGGTTTCCGGGCGCGCCGGCTGAATGCCCAGAACTACCGAACGGCCTTCCTCGGCCGCCCAGCGGCAGCCGGCCTTCAGCGCATTGCGGAAAGCGCCCGGCTTGCGAATCACGTGGTCGGCAGGAAGGATGGCCATAATGCCTTCCGGGTCGCGGCGCAGAATCTCATTGGCTGCCAGGCCGATGGTGGGCGCGGTGTTGCGTTGCGCGGGTTCCGCAACAATCTGGCGTTCAGGAATGCCGGGCAGCAGTCGGACAATCTGACGCCGCACCATGCTATTGGTAAAAATATAAATCCGTTCCGGCGGCACCATTCCCTTGACGCGCTCCACCGCCTGCTGAAGCAGCGTGGTGCCTCCAAACAGATCCAGCAGTTGCTTGGGCGTTTTGCGCCGGCTCAGCGGCCAGAAGCGCGTGCCGCTGCCGCCGGCCATAATCACCACGTAAACGTGATCGTAGAGAGAACCTCGCGATTTCAGCGTTTTGCTCATCAGTCCCTAGCTAAAAAGAATTTTCCTGATCTGCCCGGCCTTGAACCCGCGCCGGGAAAGCGGGCGCTTGAAATCCTTCTCAAGGTCGGGCACATAAAACTTCAGGACCCGCGTCTTTTCCACCGGCGCCACGCGGTACGGCCCTGCTCCCGGCGGGACCACCCAGGTATCACCAGCCTTGTAACCCATCCATCCCTCGCCGTTTTCCATCCGCCCTGCACCCGCAACAATGGAAAGCATCTCCGCATGTTCCACCGACGCCTTGAAATGTCCTGTCTTTCTCACTCTCAATTCCTCAACGGCAAAGTGTGGGCAGGCAAGAATGTATCGGCGGGACCCAAAGGGTTCAAGAACCACGCAGCGAGGCAGGCTTCGGAGCGGCGGCGCTTCGGGGGTGATCACGCCAAAGCCCTTCTCCAGATGAAGCGGGCGCGGCTTCCCGTCAAGACCCATCCTGCCAAAGTCGTCCAGCCGGTAGGTCATGTCCGAGTGTTCCTCGGCTTCAAAAATCACCAGCCCGGGGCCCAGCGCATGGACGGTTCCGGGCGGCACGAAAATTGCTTCGCCCGCCCTGGGGTGAAAGCGGTAAAGGAGGTCCTTGCTTTTGCCCCGCTCACACGCCTCCCTCAGCTTTTCCAATGTCGTCCCGGGCTTCATCCCCAGCAGGATTTCCGCCTCCGGCTCCGCGTGAATGATGTACCACATCTCGCACTTACCCAGATTGCCCGGGTCATGCTTGCGCGCGTAGCGGTCATCCGGATGCACCTGGAGCGAAAGCCAGTCGCTGGTGAAAATATATTTGGAGAGGATGGGAAATCGGCGGTCTTTCCAGTTCGCGCCATTCAGCCGGCTGCGGTATTTCGCCGAAGCCTCGCCCAAGGCCAGTCCGGAGGCAGGGCCATTCAAGATCCGTGAACTTTCGTCCGTGATCCACACTTCGCCGATCAGGTTCTCCTCACCCGGCTGGGCGGAAGCCCCGCGGTCATCCGTAATCTTCTCAGGCGCCGGCCACTCAAACAGCGGAGTCAGCTCATCCACTCCCCAGATTTTCGGTTTGAAGATGGGTGAAAGCTTGAGTGGCGTGTCAAGTTTTGGCATAGGTCGCATCGCAGGGCGCTGAACAGGTTCCTGCTCACGTGGTGTGGCGGCGCCGGACGGCAGCCCGGCGGCTTCAATTAAAAACCCTGACCGCCCGGCGGCGGGTGCTGCAAAACCCAGCTTCAATTCCCCGGCAGGGTCTTACATTTCGCTGAAGAATTTCTTCATTCGCTGCAGGCCCTCTTCGATGTTTTCCGTCGAAGTCGCGTAGGAGAGCCGGACATGCTCGTCGGTGCCGAAGCCGGGCCCCGGCACGACCGCCACGTGGGCTTCTTCCAGCAGCCGGTCCACCAGCACCTTGCAGTCCGCCACCCCATTCTTCTTCAAGTAGGCGCCCACATTCGGGTAGACATAAAACGCGCCCGCCGGCATGGCGCAGGTAATTCCGGGAATGGCCCGCAGGCCGGCCACAATTTTGTCGCGGCGCCGCTGATACTCCGCCAGCATTGTCTGGACGGAATCCTGCGGCCCACGCAAAGCTTCAACCGCCGCCTTCTGAGAAATCGATGTGGCGTTCGAAGTCGAATGACTCTGCAGGTTCAGCATGTTACTCAGCAGGCTCTTCGCGCCCAGCGCAAAGCCGACCCGCCATCCCGTCATGGCATAGGTTTTTGAGAGCGACCCTGTGATGATCAGATGCTCACGGTCGCCCGAATGCCCCAGCGAAAACGGCTTCCGGCCGTCATAAAGGAACTGGCAGTAGCATTCGTCGGACATCAGCGAAACGCCGCGACTTTGCGCCAGCGCCAGCAATTTTTCCATTTCCTCGTCCGGAATTACGGCGCCGGTGGGGTTATTCGGCGAATTCACCACGATCAGTTTGGTTTTGGGCGTAATCAGCTTTTCGACGTCCGCTGCGCGCACCTGGAACTCATCTGAATCGCGCGTTTGCAGCATCACCGGTTTTCCGCCGGCATAGTTGACGATGTCCAGATACGACACCCAGTAAGGTGCCGCCAGAATTACTTCATCGCCATGGTTGATAGTGGCGGCCACGGCCTCAAAGATGGCCTGCTTTCCGCCCACGGTTACGAGGCATTCTTCAATCTTGTAGTTGGAGCCGAAGTCTTTGGCGTGGCGCTCGACGATGGCTTCCTTCAATTCCTTGATGCCGCTGGTCGGCGTATATTTTGTAAAGTTCTGGTTGATCGCCTCAATGGCGGCGCGCTTAATATTTTCGGGGGTCGGAAAGTCAGGCTCGCCCGCCCCGAAGTCCACTAAACTCACGCCTCCCGCCCGGAGCTGGGCTGCCTTTTGGACAACGGCCAGAGTAGATGAGACCGAAATACGTGAAATACGTTCTGAAAATTGCATGGCATCAAACCTCGTCTATCGTAGAAACGATTTTTTTCCTTAAACGTCTCTCCACCAGGAGCGGCACCAGGCCCTTGACGGACCCTCCGCGCCCGGAAATTTCCTTCACCAGCCTCGAGCTAATGTACGCATAAGATTCAGCCGGCATCAGGAAGAGCGTCTCCAGTTTCGGCTGGAGTTTGCGATTCATCAGGGCCATCTGGATTTCGTATTCGTAGTCGGAAAACGCCCGGATTCCGCGCACAATCGCCCGGGCTTTCTTCCGCACGGCGTAATCCACCAGCAATCCGCTGAAGGTGTCCACGGAAACGTTCTTCATGTCGCGCGTCACTTCCTCCAGCATCTCGACGCGCTCCTCGACGCTGAAAAGCGGCTGCTTTTCCGCATTCGTCAGCAGGGCAACAATCAGGCGGTCAAAAATCCGGCTGCTTCGCTGGATCAGATCAAAATGACCGTTGGTTATCGGATCGAAGGACCCTGGATAAATCGCGAGAATATCTGACATATATCGAAGCGACGGGCGCACCCGTCTCCCAAATGAGCATTCTATCGGTTGCCTTCAAACCTTGTAAACCAGATTCTACCAGAGAAAAGGTCAGCAGCTTCCGGGCCCGCCACATTTCAACCGCCTGGCTGATCGTACCAGGGCAGGCACACGATTGACGTTCCGGAAAGACTATGCCGGTCGCTGGTACACACGCACGTAGTCCACTTCAAACCGGGAGGGAAACTGCGTGTGTTCCGGGTTCCCGCCGCTCTGCCCGCCGATGGCCTGGTTCAGAATCATATAGACGGGCTGGTGAAACGGATTAAAGCCCTTGTGTAGTGCGTCGTGTGTACGGCTGAGATCCACGGAAGTCATAAGCGCGCCATCAAGGTAAAGATGGATGAATTCGGGCGTCCAGTGCATGGCCCAGAGGTGGAACTTCCGGGACCAGTCCGCATCGTGAAAATCTTTGATCGGCTTGGACGTGGTGACCCAGTCGGCCCTGCCGTCGGCCTTCTCCCAGGCCACGTTGGCTTTCACGTCTCCGCGGTAATATTCCATGATATCGATTTCGCCGTTGGCGGGCCAGGGCTTGGAAACTCCCAGCGTCCACCAGGCGGGCCAGATGCCCGGGCGCGTATCAATGCGGCCGCGCATGACAAAATAACCATATTTCCAGCTGTGGAGGCCGCGAGTGGTCAGGCTTGACGAAGTGTATTGCGCGGCGCGGCGGCTGGAGCGCCAGCCCTTGCTGCCCTTGCGGTAATTGGGATTCATTTTCTTCTCCCGCCGCGATTCGATGATCAATTTCCCCTCGGAGCACGTCGCGTTCTCCGGCTGATACCACTGGAATTCCTCGTTGCGCACAAAGCCGTGTTCGTAAGTCCAGTTCTTTGGATTGGGCCGGCCATCGGCATTGAAATCATCCTGCCAGACCAGGCGGTAACCTTTGGGCAGGCCACCGGGAGCTCTAGCAGATTGGGCAAGCAGGTCTGTAGTGCCGGCGGCCCCAGCGGCAGCCAGCATCGCTTTCAACACGCTACGTCGAGTCATCATAGCAAAGCCTCCCTGGGCGCCTATTATAGCTTGCAATCCCGGCCCACGGTAATCGATACCCGGCTTGTTTTTGGTTGCGGCGCTGGCAGCCCATTCAGCGATTCTCTAAGTGCGCTTTTCTGGATGAATCATACTGAAGTGGCGGGCAAACACCAGCCAGCCTTTTTAGGCACGAGCTTCAGTGGTATATTCTCCCTGCCTGCTCAGGGGGGTGCGCCTGCTTTCGGCGTATCGGGAAGCGACGTCTGGTATTCACTCCCTGCCAGCAGGAATCAGACATCGCAACAACCGAAAGGAATCCCCGTGTATCGACTGCGAAGCCTGGCACTTTTGATCGGCTTCATGGCTGGGTCGGGAATGGCATCAGCCCAGGGGCGGCCGGCGAAAAGACCGACGCCACCAACGCGAAATGCCCACACGCCCGGCTACGTCACGGCCAAAGAGCTGCCCGATGGACGCGTCCCCCCGCCGACCGCGGACGGAAACTTTATCATCGGGCCCACCCACAATCCCGCGCCGGAACTGACGGAGCAGCAGAGCGTGCCGCACGGAGCGGTGTATGAATTCACCATGAGTTCGGCAGACAGCAGGTTTTATCCCGGCATTGCGCGCGACCCGAATACGTTTGGCACACCGGACCCGCACAATCCCGCCAAATTGATCGTCACCACCAGCCACCCCGCCCCTTACACTCGCCGGGTGACGGTCTATGTCCCCAAACAATATGAGACCGGCACTGTCGCGCCCTTCATCGTCGGTGCGGACGGACCCGATCCGATGCTGTTCACCGCCCTGGATAACCTCATCGCTGAACACAAGGTTCCCGCAATGATTGCCATTTCCATCGGCAATGGCGGTGGAGATGCGCAGGGCAGCGAACGCGGTCTCGAATACGACACCCTGTCAGGCCGGTACGCGGAATTTGTGGAGAAGGAAGTGCTGCCGCTGGTGGAGGCAAAGTACCATGTCAAACTCACCCATGATCCGGATGGACGCGCCACGATGGGCGGCAGTTCCGGCGGCGCCTGCGCCCTGATCATGGCCTGGTACCACCCGGAACTCTATCACCGCGTTCTCGCTTACTCGGGCACGTTCATCAATCAGCAGTGGCCTTACAACCCGAAGACGCCGCATGGCGCGTGGGAATTCCATGAACACCTGATCGCGGACAGTCCACGCAAGCCGATCCGAATCTGGATGGAAGTGGGCGACAAGGACCTTTTTAATCCAAACGCCATGCGCGACGGCATGCACGACTGGGTCGTAGCCAATGAAGACATGGCCAAAGTGCTTGCCGCCAGGCGATATCGCTATCAGTTTGTTTTTGCGCGTAATGCCGGGCACGTTGACCACGCGGTGAAAAGGCAGACCCTGGCCGAAGCTCTCGAATACATCTGGCAGGGCTATCCCATCCACGGCGCAAAGAAGTGATTCGAGCGCGGCGGTGTTGGATCAGTGGTTCTACCCGCCAGGAATGAAACTCCTGACACGGGTGTCATCCAACTTTATACTTTCGAATCTCTTCGGCGCTGACCTCGGTGCTCATGCCGGGTTCTTCGGGCGCCGGAACTTCGCCGTCTATAATTTTCCGCGGGCCGCCGGATTCCATATAGATCGCATTCGGCATGGCCAGCAGCATGTTCAAATTGGTCGAGCCCCCGCCGTGGCTGGCCACCTCCACCTTGTAGCCAGCGGCGATGGCGGCAATCTCCATCCACTCGCACACGCCTCCGGCGCGGCGGTCATCCGGCTGCACAATATCAGCGCCCCGCCTCGCGATCAGATCGGCAAAGGCATACTTCGTGTTGAGGTTCTCTCCGGTGGCTATCCGCATATCGAGCGCCTGGGCCACCAGGGCAAAGCCTTCCATGTCTTCCGGCGGCAGCGGCTCTTCCAGCCAGAAGCAGCCCATCGCCTGGTACACCTTGCCTCGCAACAGGGCTTCCGAGCGGTCGAACACCTGGTTCGCGTCCACCATCAAGCGCTTTCCCTTCCCCATCGTCTCCTGCGCCAGCCGAATGCGCCGTTCGTCGTCGGCCAGCGAATACTTCCCGACTTTTATCTTGACCGCCTTGTAGCCCTGTTCCATGGCGTCGGAAATCTGGCGTTTGAACTTTGACAGGTCGCCGTCGTTGTCGTAATACCAGCCACACATGGAATAGACGGGCATGCGATCGCGGTAAGCGCCCAGCATCTTGTAGACGGGCAGACCTGCATTTTTGCCGAGGATATCCCACAGTGCGATGTCGGTAGCCGCCAGGGCAAACTGCGCCACACCGGTTACGCCCTGGTAGTTCATGGCATTCCACAGCTCGGCGCGGATGCGGCGCGGAAACGCCGGGTCTTTTCCCATAATCACGGGCTTCACTTCGTTTTCCAGAATCGACTGGACAACTCGCGCGCCTTCGCCACGGTTGCCGAACCAGCTGTTGGCCCATCCTGTGATGCCGGCGTTGGTGTGAATGCGAAGGACCACGGCGCCTTTGTCCACGTTCAGGGTCTGTAGCGCGTCGTAATAGGCCTCCCCGGGAGGCGGTTTCAGCAGGTCCGTCTCAACTCCGGTGATTTTCAGATCCTTCTTCTGTTCAGCCGCGGCCGACAACGCAGCCCCAAAAGCAGGCAGCGCAACCGCGGACCGAAGCACGTCCCTTCTGTTCATATCACCTCCTCGTCAAACAGCAGGAATTCTCCAGGAAATTTCAGGCCGTACCATTCCACTCCGAATCGTCCCCGGCGTCAAGCCCTTCAAGCCGCAAAGTCAATCGCAATCACCTCGTGCAGTCCAACCGATGGAACCTCCAGCTCAATAGCATCGTTTTCCTGCCGGTACGGGACTGCCGATTGCCCGACCAGCAGGTGGACCTTCGCGATGCGCCGCCCCTCGGGAATGCGTACCCGCACCTTCTGGAGTGGAACGGGAATAATCTCCCGCACCGGACCTTTCATCATCATGGGATTGGTCAGGTTCACCAGATGAACCGTCATCGAATTCTTCTGCGTCCAGACGGAAAGGTCCATCACGCCCGGCCCCTCCACCGACACGGGAGGTTCCTCGTTCGTGGCCCAAAGCACGGCATTCCGCAGCAGCTTCCCGTGGTCCACGCTCAGCACTTCCCAGAAGGTGCGGGCGACGTCCCAGGGAAAATACACCACCCGTCCACGCCCGAATTCGCGGATGAAGACGCCGGCTTCCTTCGTCTTCTCCGGCCGCAGGAAAACTTCTTCCATCGGAAGATCGGGATACGACGGAACAACAATCAGCGGAGAATATGGACCCGCCATCGCCGGATTTACGATGACTCTGTTCACACCGTTGATGATTCGCGTTGCGTCTTCCAGTCCGGCCAGCAGCGGGTGATAGTGGCCGGTCGCAGGGTCCTTCTCAAGCGTCAGATAGGAGTTCTGCATGGTCCCTTCCGTGCGCCCAGCGAAAGACGTGCCGAACAACGGCGCGAGCCCGAAGTCCTCCCGGCGCACGCCCCAATTGTCATAGAGCGACGTTTCCCATGTCGCCACCAGGTTCCCGCCCCCGTTCACATATTGCCGGATCTGGTCACACTGCTTGTCAGACAAGGCGGCGATGTTGGGAAGGATCAACGTGCGAAATGGAGCCAGGTGCACGGGATCGAGTAGTTCGTCGTGGACCATCTCAAACGGAATCCTCGCCTCAACCATGGCCTGGTAATAACCCAGCGAGGAG
Source organism: uncultured Acidobacteriota bacterium (assembly GCA_963783155.1). Lineage (GTDB taxonomy): Bacteria > Acidobacteriota > Terriglobia > UBA7540 > UBA7540 > SCRD01. The sequence goes on from CAWANC010000007.1 coordinate 480,638, forward strand.
CTCTCCACTTTGGCGCGCGCCTGCTCGCCACCGTAAAACGCCGCGGTCTGCTGCGAGTACACCATGCCAACCCGAGCCAGCGAAGCTTCGTTCCGCAAGTATGGCTCGTTCTCGTAGTGCCACTTGTAAAGTTCTTCCACTACAGGAAGCCACCGGCGGTCAAAAGGCTTGGCATTGAATTTTGTGAACCACGGACGGAAATTGTGGGCGATGCCGTCCACCACCCACATCCGAATTTCGTTACCGTTCTGAACCGAATCCTTCCAACGGTACTTATCTTCCAACCCCACGCTGAAGATTCCCGCAATCGGTTTTCGTCCCAGCGCGGCGCGGTATTCCTTGGCATTCTTGCCGTTGATCCAGGGCGGCATCAGTCCGCTGCGCCCTTGCCGGTCGGCGAACAGAATCGGAGACCTTTCGCCTATAGTTTTCATGTCAAGACTGCTGAGGGCCCCGCCACCGGCATTGGGAATAAAACTGGATTCAGGATTAATGTTCTGAATGGCAGAATCCCACACCCGCCACAGTTCGAAAAGCCGTTTCTGGCGCCACACGATGTATTCCCGCCGGGCAGGATTTTGCGGATCGTTCGTGCGTGGCAGGTCCATCCCGCTGAACGCCCGAAAGTTGTCCCGGCAATGGATGCAGTAGCACATGCCGGAGCCGGCCCATCGGTTGGTGAAAATTCCATCGACGCCATAGAGCGTCATGATCTCTTTGTGCACAGAGGTCATGAATTCAAAGTTGTAAGGTCCCAGGGCGCAGGTCACCCAGAAGTCACGGTCGGACCAGTGGCGCACCTTCTCACCCTTCGCGTTCACCATGATCCAGTCCGGGTGGGCATCGCACACATCCTGATGGCAGGCATGGGCGTCGGTTCGCGCAATCACGTTCATTCCCAGACCGCGGCAACCCTTGAGCAGGTCGCCGAAGGTATCCCGATTGCCCAGCCATTTGCTTCGATAATGAAGTGGAATCCTGGTGGGATAGAACGCCACACAGCCTCCGGCGCTGAGGCATGCTGCGTCTGCGTGAATTCGGCGGAAGTAGTCAAGCCAGAATGCAGGTTCGTAATTGCCCGGATCGTTCTCAACAAAGGCAAGCTGCGCCCAGCGCATGGGGCGATCGTACCAGCCCGCCGTTTCTGCGGGCGGAACTGCCGCTGCGGAATTACTGACAGCGCTGCCGGAAATCAGCACGCCGCCTGCAATGGCCTGCATAAAGTCACGCCTGTCGATCGTCATCGAACCCTCCCTTTGCCACCTGGAATGGGACGAACGCACCGCGCTCTGGCCTTAACAAAATAACACACACCCGTGAACCCTGAGGCTCGATCAGCAATGTGGCCCGGCAAGACTCCCTTCGGGAAATCAGCCGGTCCATTCGGGGCAGCAGGATGTAAAATCATGTCCGCAAGCTTTGACCCGAGGCAGAGCGTTTCGATGCCCGAAAGTTTGGACGGTTCAACAATGGATCGAAGACAGTTCTTCTTACGTTCCCTGATTGCACTCGGGGCGGTCGATATCAGCAAGAGTGCGAGCTACTCTCTCTCTCCCGTTGCTGCGTCGAATCGAGAACTGCCAGGCCAGCCGCCAGTGATCCCCATAGGCCTCGACGCCTACCGGATGTGGGATCGCTGGGCCTATCAGCGAATCGGTGCTCGGGCCTACATGACCAGCACGTATGACCGCAGCGGCGGAAACGAGGGCGCCGATGCCAGCCATTACCTGTATCAGATCTCTGACACTTTCAACGTCACGGTTGACCTTGAAGGTCCCGGCGTTCTTTACTTCGCCCGCTACAATCACTGGCACGGAAGTCCCTGGCATTACCAGGTGGACGGAACGGATTACATTCTCCAGGACAGCAGCACGCCCGACCCCACTCACCCCGTCGAAAATTCCGCCATCCTCCCGGCGCGCCTCTTCCCGTCCCCGCTTGCCCTCACCTGGTCAACCTCCCAGGGTTCTGATTTAATCTGGGTGCCGATCCCCTTTGAGCATTCCTTTCGAATGGCCTGCGAAAGAACGCATTACGGCACGGGATACTACATCTTTCATCGCTATGTCGGCGGGGCCAGGGTCTCGCAACCCATCCGCTCCTGGAATCCGGGTTCGGAGCCGGCCAGGGACGTCCTCGATCTAATTGCGAACTCCGGCGCAGACCTTCTCGCAACAGCAAAAGGCCCCAACGGGAGCCAACCGGAATTTGCCCAGAAGAAGGGCGAATTCGTTCTCCCGGCCAGCGGATCCGTTTCTTTTGCGGAGATAGAAGATGCTCCTTCCACGGTTCGCGCCCTGGACCTTTCCGTGCCTCGCGAAAATTCCATCGCGTTCGGGCGCTCAACATTGCGGGTTACCTGGGATGGAAGGCATGACGCTTCCATTGATGCCCCGGTCGCTCTCTTTTTTGGCGCTGGAACGCTTTACAACCGCGACGACCGCGAATATCTGGTCAAGGCCTTCCCCGTACATATTCGTTTTGATGACCAGCGTATTCATCTGGCCTGTTATTTCCCCATGCCTTTTTTCCGCAAGGCGCGATTTGAGCTTGTCAATGAAAGCGGAACATCGATCCCCGGAGTGCAGTGGAGCATCCGCTACGCGCCGTTCAAAGCTCCGGCCAACCACGCCGCCTATTTCCACGCAACCTATCGTGACCATCCCCAGCCGGCCATGGGACGCGACCTTTCGCTCCTCGATACCCGCCGCGTTGAAGGCGGAGGCGATTGGTCAGGCAGTTTTGTCGGCACGTCCATGATCTTCTCGCATGGCGCAAAGTTGAACACGCTGGAAGGCGACCCTCGTTTCTTTTTTGATGACAGCCTGACGCCCCAGGCGCAGGGGACAGGGACGGAGGAATGGGGAGGTGGGGGCGACTACTGGGAAAAAGGGCAGATCACAACCCTGCCTTTTGCCGGGCATCCCGTGGGCGCTCCAGGTCCCGACAAAGCGAAGTGTGAAGAGGACCTGATTCACTCCGAGTACCGTTTTCTGTTGGCGGACCTGATGCCGTTCGGAAGGAATGCCCGCATTCAGTTCGAGCATGGCGGGACTGACGATTCCACCGAGCATTATGAAACCGTCGCGTACTGGTACGGCTTGCCAGGCGCTTCTCTGGTCAACACGGACGAGTTGAGCGTGGGCGACATTGCAAGTGAAAAGGCTCACCAGTATAGCTCGCCCGATGCCAGCGAACCGTACAAGATCACCTCCCGCTACGAATGGGGAGTGGATCATCTGGACGGAAAAGAAATCTATCCCGCGCAGACGCAGATGGGCCGCCACACCACCGGCACGTCCGAGTTCACCTTGCAATTAAAGCCCAACAATTTCGGGGTCATGTTGCGCCGTACGCTGGACTATTCCTTTCCCAACCAGCGTGCCGAGGTCTTCGTGCGTGACGCGAGCGAAGTTTCAAATGACGCTGCTGCTTGGAAATCTGCCGGCATCTGGCGCCTTGCAGGATCGAACACCTGCGTCTACTCCAATCCCAAAGGCGAGTTGGGAGCAACGCAGCACGTCATCGAAAATTCAGACCGCCGCTTCCGCGACGATGAGTTCCTGATTTCCCGCGACCTGACGCAGGGACTTTCAGCAATCCGGGTGAGAGTCCGCTTCACGCCCGTGGACATTCCCCTGTTTCCCGGCGCGCCCCCGCAGAAGCTGGCCTGGAGCGAGATCGCCTACTCAGCCTGGTGTTTTGTGATGCCCGACTTTGAAGTTCGCGTGCTCTGAGAATTTTGAGCTGCGGTTTCCGGCGTGAATCCCGCCGGCTAGCGGGTCAGCGGGCTTTCCCAGACTTGCAGGAGCAGCCCCTTGAGCTGGGCGAAGCGCCGGGGGCCAAGTTCGGCGCTCCATTCGCGCTCAATGTCGCGGAGAATGTCGTGGATTTTTGCGTAGGCGGCGTGCCCGCGTTTGGTAAAGCGGATAATTCGCGCGCGGCCCTCATCGGGATCGTTGGACCGGACGACATACCCGTACTCTTCGAGGCTGCCGAGGAGCTGATTCATGGCCTGTTTGCTGATGGCGGCTCGATCGGCCAGAACGCCCGGGCGGACCCCATCCGGCCCCGGAAACTGCAGCACCGCCATATGCGGCAAACGCAGTTCCTGAAATCCGGCTGCGTTGAGCTCGCTGATGAGACGGCGATGGATGGCCTGGGCCGGAACGCGCAATAATGCCCCTATGAGCATGTCCGAAGTTTTGACCTCTGAGCTTGACATTCTTTTCTTGACATCCTTAGTAAATTGCATTTACATTCTAACATAGTAAATGTCATTTACTATCAAGGAGTGCAGCACATGGCACAAGAGACCATCGACCCTGGCATCAATCCCGCCGACGAAACCATCCGCCTGGGGCCGCTCGCGGTGCGGTTCCTCATCACCGGAGAGAACTCAAATGGCAGCGTCGCGGCGTTCGAGCTCTTTGTTCCGGCCGCCCAGCGCCTGGCTGCCCCTGCGCACAGCCACGACCATTACGAAGAAACGATCTACGGCATCGAGGGTGTGTTGACCTGGACCGTCGACGGCAAGCAAATCGACGTGGGCCCTGGCCAGGCGCTCTGCATTCCGCGCGGCGCTGTCCACCGGTTTGATAACAACGGAGCCCTGGACGTAAAGGCGCTCTGCGTGATCACGCCCGCGGCCATCGGCCCGGAGTATTTCCGCGAGGCCGCCGAGGTGGTCAAATCGGCTGCCGGCGGTCCGCCGGACAAGGCAAAGATGATCGCCATTATGCTGCGGTACGGCCTCACGCCGGCTCCGCCTCAGGCCTAGCGGCACGCAGCACGAAGTCCGGCGTCGGGAGGAGAACGAATGTTCCACATCCTGCATCGTAACGATCAGCGGAAAGGCAAACTCGCTGCCGTCGAATTCGAAGGCGAGCCCTACGGCGCCGGGGTTTCATTCTTTCTGGGCAACCTCGAGCCGGGGAAGGGTCCGGGACTGCACCAGCATCCCTATGCGGAGACTTGCATCGTCCTCTCCGGCCAGGCGGCCATGGTGGTCGATGGAGAAGGAGGTCGTTGCCGGCGCCGGTGACATCGTCGTCATCGGACCGGCAACCCCGCACCGCTTTACCGCCATCGGCGAGGAACGGCTTGACATGATCGCCATTCACCACACTGAACAGTTTATTATTGAACCGCTCGAAAACTGCCGTTGAATTGCCACCCGGCAGTCTCATCCTCAGAGAACTCAGCAATTCTTGGCGGATTCCAAATCAACAGCCCTGAAGCAAGCGTCGCCCCGCCCGCTGGTCCCATTCGTTCTTGTGCTACACTTCGTACCTTTAATTCATAGGGACCACGGAGGATTTTCGGATGAAGATGCCCAAGCTCTGGACGGCAGCCTGCCCATTGCCCGCCGGCACCGGCAGGTCCACGCGCTTCGCTCATTTACACCGCCGCTCCTGGCTGCCGGTCGCTGCGGCCTCGGTGGCCATTTGCGCATTCGTTGTTCGCGGCCGCTGCCAGGAACCCGAGTGAAAAGACCAAAGCACAGCCGGGGCACGAGCCTCCTCCGTACTGGGCTTTTACGGGCAACCCTCCGGCCCCGGCATCGCCTGCCCCGGCCAAACCCGCAGAAAATGCTCCGCGCCACGTGCCGGGCAGCAGGCAGGCGTTTACCCAGCGGCAGATTGACGCTGCCGCGTTTGCTCCGCCCGACTGGCATCCGGACGGCCACCCGCCCATGCCGGAGATTGTGGCGCATGGCAGGAAGCCGGAAGTTTCAGCCTGTGGATTCTGCCACCTGCCCAACGGCCAGGGACGCCCTGAAAATTCCAGCCTGGCCGGCCTGCCTGCGGCCTACATCGTGCAGCAGATGGCCGATTTCTCGAGCGGCCGCCGCAAGCCTTCAAAAAACACCATTCCGATTGAAGCCATGACCACTCACGAAACCAAGGCCAACGCCGCGGAGATCAAAGCCGCCGCCGATTACTTCTCACAAGTAAAACCCAAACCGTGGATCCGCGTCGTAGAAAGCCGGACCGTTCCCAAAACGCACGCTGCGCGCTGGATGCTGGTTCGCACGGCGGGCGGCGGAAGCGAGCCCATCGGCCACCGCATCATCGAAACATCTATCAACCAGGACCTGACGGAAATGCGCGACGACGCGTCGGGCTTCATCGCCTACGTTCCGGTGGGCAGCGTGGAAAAAGGCAAGGCGCTGGCCACAACCGGCGGCGCGGGCAAAACCATTAATTGCGAAATGTGCCACGGGCCGGGCCTCCGGGGCCAGGGCAAAGTGCCCTCCATTGCAGGCCGCTCGCCCAGCTACATCGTCCGGCAGCTTTACGATTTCCGCAGCGGCTCCCGTAACGGCCCGGACGCCCAGCTTATGAAGCCGGTCACCGCAAAGCTGACGCTCGATGACATGATTTCGCTGGCAGCCTACCTGGCCTCGCTACATCCGTGAATCTAACTGCTTGCGGGGTGCTCCGGCTGGTTGTAGGATGAAGCTATCGGGGCCCCATCTGGCAAATGAACTTACTTGGAGGACCATCACATATGGCCATCGCTTGCCCTGTCGATCTGGACACGCAGCGGTTGCGGTCCGAAGTTTCCAACATCTATTCCAGGGTGGCTGTCGAGCCCGGCGGCGAATTTCATTTCCATCGCGGGCCAGCCTATGCGGCGGAGTTTCTGGGCTACGATCCTTCGGAGTTGGCCTTGCTTCCGGCCGAGGTGACAGCGTCGTTCGCCGGCATTGCCAACCCTCATCGCATCGGTTCCATTGCAACCGGTGAAACCGTGCTGGACATCGGCTGCGGTGCGGGAATGGACCTGCTGCTCGCCGGTCGCCGGGTGGGACCCGCGGGTAAGGCCATCGGAGTTGACATGACCGAGGCCATGGTCCAGCGTGCCCGCTCATCGGCGCGCACTGTGGGCCTTGATCACGTGGAGGTTTACAAGGGCGACGCCACGTCGCTGCCGCTGGATGACGCCAGCGTCGACGTGGTGATTTCGAACGGCGTCATCAATCTCGTGCCCGAAAAGCAGCGCGCCTTCGATGAAATCCGGCGCGTACAGAAGCCGGGCGGCCGCCTGCACCTGGCCGATATCCTCCTCGATAGAGAACTTTCTGAAGACGCCCGCAATAACATCGACCTCTGGACAGGTTGAATCGCCGGCGCTCTGCCGGAGGCAGAGATGATCGACGTTCTCAATGGAATGGGGTTTGAGGAAGTTTCCATCGTAGAGCGCTTCGATTGCTTCCGCGCCACCACCAAGGAAGCCACCGCCCGGAAGTACGGCGTCCACGGCGCAAATGTCTTCGCACGCAAGCCCGCGTAGCACAAGCTGCCGGCCCGGTAGCGCAGAGTTTAGGCCCCCGGAAACTCTGCGGCTTTTCGCCGGTTTCCAAATTTACAACCGCAGAGTCCGCATGACGCAGGCTGCGCACGGCCTGCTCCATTAATCGCCATTCCCGCGCAGGACGCGGCGGATGTCTTTCCCGTATTTCTCGAGCTTGCTGATTCCGATTCCGGGGATGGCGAGCAGGTCTTCGGTGGTTGCCGGGCGGCTGGCGGCCAGGGCCCTGAGGGTGCGGTCGTTGAAGATACGGAACGCGGGCAGGCCGCTCCGCCGGGCTTCGGCCAGGCGCCAGGCGCGCAACGCCGCTTCCAGGCGGGCCTCGTTTCTGCTTTCCGCCCCTTTCGCGTTCGCCGCCGCCTCAGGCCGCGCTGCGGCTTCCGGGGCCTTCTTCCGGCCCTCGGGAGCTTTGGACTTCCTCTTCCTTTTGCGCTTTTCGGGTGGAAGCACCGTCTCTTTCATCAGGAAGTTGACCGGCGTCCGCTCGTCCACGGCGTAACCGGCATCCGTAAGCCTGGCGGTACGGTAAGGGATCGGCTTGCCATCCTTCTCAAAGACCGAGTCGATCAGCTGTACCAGGCCTGCCCGTGCCATCGCCCCAAGCACTTCTTCAAAAGCGTTGCGGGCCATTTCACGGCCGGGGCATACCGCCAGGTAAAGCTTGCCCGTCGATCTTGCACCGGTCTTGCGCAGGGCGGCCGCTACCCGCAAGAGCCAGGCATGTTCCTCCCCGGTGGCGCTCCGGAGCCGTTGTGCTTCGCCATGCATGGGATCGCAGAAATCGCAGGTCCCGCACGCCTTCTGCCCGTCAGCAAGATCGCCAAAATGGCGCACCAGGCTGGCCATGCGGCACTGCTGGCTCTCCGCGTAACGGATCATCTGGTCGATTTGCGCCCGCTTCTGTTCTGCTTGCGCAAGATAGGCGTCGCGCCAGCCGGTGGCGCCCCGGCTGACATTTTCAGCGTAGTCCACCACGGCGCCTCCGTGGACCCATAGCTTCTCCAGCGCCTTGTCAAAAGTCTCCTCCTCAGCCTGGACCTGCCGCTGCAGCGCCGCTTTCGTTTGCGGCGCGGCCCCGAGGTGCGCAAAGATTCCATCGAGCACGCTGACGTCCGGATAATCGCGCTCGAAGAAGAAGTCGTGGGTGTAGCGGTCGGCATAGGAGTGCATCAGGATGGCCCGGCTGGGTTTTCCGTCCCGCCCGGCGCGTCCGATCTCCTGGTAGTACGCTTCCATGCTGCCAGGCAGGGCCGTATGGATCACCGTACGGATATCGGCCTTGTCAATCCCCATCCCAAAGGCGATGGTCGCAACAATCACCTCCACCCGCCCCTTGAGGAACTCGGCCTGCACCTGCTGCCGGAGCCCGGCATCGAGGCCGGCGTGATAGGCCGCGGCGGGGAAGGAAGCGGCCAGTTCGGCCGCCAGATCCTGCGCCTGCTTGCGCGTGGGCGTATAGACGATGGCCGGCCGCCGTTCCGCCACCCGCAGCAGTTGATGGGTAAGTTCGGGCCGCTGAGAAGGTGCAATTTCCGCAACCTCAATGGCGATGTTGGAGCGCCGGAAACCGTGAACGAACAGCGCCGGGCGCACCAGCCCCAATTGCGCCACGATGTCTTTCTGAACGATGGGCGTGGCGGTAGCCGTCAGCGCGATCAGCGGCGCCGGGCGCAAGCTCGGCAGGTGCTGGCCCAGCCTGCGGTAATCCGGCCTGAAGTCGTGCCCCCATTGCGAGATGCAGTGTGCCTCATCAATGGCCACCAGGGACGGCGGCCTTTTGGCCAGCATCTCCGGGAAACCGGCCACGCGCAGCCGCTCCGGCGCAATAAAAAGGAATTGCAACACTCCACGCAGGTAATCCTGGCAGACACGGCGCAGGTCGGCGCGCGGGCGGCCGGAATGGATGCGCTCAACCGCAAAACCGCGCTCCTTGAGCTTGGCCACCTGGTCTTCCATCAGGGCAATCAGCGGACTGATCACCAGCGTGGTCCCGCTGCGCGAGACGCCCGGCAACTGGTAACAGAGCGACTTGCCGGACCCGGTGGGCATGACCAGCAGGATGTCCCGCCCTTTGATGGCCGCACGGCAAACAGCTTCCTGGTTCGGCCGGAAGGAGGAGAACCCGAACGCACTGCGCAGAAGCTGATGAAGATCGTCGGTTGGCATGGATGCGGTCCCACTGGGTAAACCCCGGCTGCGCACAAAGCCGGTGGCCGGCAGCCACACTCCGCGCCTTCTGAGTGCGGGCCTTTATACCCCGCCAGTAATTGTACCTATTTGTAGCCGAACCCACCACGCCAGCACACGGCTTCAGCCGTGCCGTTGGCGGGCAGTTGATTGACGCGGCTTCAGCCGCTGAGGCCTGCAGCACAGCAGGCCCGGAGGGCCGGCTCATGAAGCCGGTCACCGCAAAACTCACGCTTGACGACATGATTTCGCTGGCAGCCTACCCGGCCTCGCTGCATCCGTGATTCGGCGGTAACTCAGTTTGGTTCCTGTTTTTTGGCACGGCCATCCTGGCCGTGTCTCTTTGACCGTGGGCTGGCGGTCCGATTGATCGGGGCGATCTCGCAAAGCGAGAGCGATAGACTGGTAGCGCAAACCGCCGTCTTCGCGGTCTGCGGCTTTTCACGAGAAATACAGACTGCCCCAGACATTGCAGAGGAAGAACCGCGGAGCGCGCTACCTGATTTCGGGTTAACCGCCACAAGAGTCCATGCCCCTGAACTCTCGCGGGTTGAGAATCCAGCCCGCATACCCGTGCCGGTTCCTGACCTTCACCCACCATTCTGTTTGCGGCAATGATAGAACATCAAAGGGGTAAGCATCGTTTCCCTTGCCGACGGAACTCGCATAGAGTTCGCCTCTGTGGGCAGCTCCCTTGTACCAGAAGAGGGCACACCCTCACCCTCGAGATGAAGTACATACAGCTGTCGTGCCCGGCCGGAACCGTCACAGTCGTAAAACCTTGTCTGCTTCCTCTACGATCACGACGCCGGCTTTTCGGGTGCTGCAGCAGGCCGGTCAGCGCATAGACCGTTTCGCCCGGGGCCTGAACTGTAAACGCCAGGCCCGATTCCTTGCTCGAGGATTTATACGCGCGCTGGCTCAGCCTGGCCGTCCACTTGCCGTAATGATTGCAACACTCGAAGGGACACGCCCCACGGTCGATGAAAGGCAGCTTCGGTGCGCCAGGCGTTTCTGAACGGGCCCCAGGACGAGAGTACAATCGAGGATGCTGAGGAAGGTTGCGAGCATTACAAAGCCCTCGAAAGTGGACTTCGTCACACCAAATGCAGCGTCAGCAGCAGGCCCAGGGCCAGCCCGCCGGCAAAGCTGGTGCCGGCAAAGTTGACGATGCCGTTGCCGACCAGGCCGCGGCGTTCGATGGTGGCGCCGAGGTAGCTGTCGAACAAGTTCCCTGCCCCGGCGGCGACGAACGCCACCACGGCGGTGCCGGGCCCACACAGTCCCAGCCCGTAGGCCACGGCGATGATCACCACGCTCGCGCCCATGCCTGCCAATGTTCCCAGCAGCGAAATGCCGCCGTCCTGACCCGCGGGCACGGGCTTCAGGGTGGTAATCATGTAAGCGCGCCCGGAAAGCCACTGCCCGATTTCGCTGGAGATGGTGTCGCCGGCGGCTTCTGCCAGCGCCGCGATGAAGGCCACCAGGAACGCCGCCTCGTAGTGGGTGGTGATGACCAGGATGGAAAAGAAAGCTGCCGCAAGCGTATTGGCCGTAGCCTCGCGCCAGCTTCTTGCCCCCTTGCGCCCCTCCGCCACGCCGCGCGCCGCCTTCCGCGCGTAGCCCAGGCGAGTGGCCACCGAGCCCATCACAAAAAACACCAGCAGCACCAGGAAGCTCTTGTAGCCGTAGCCCATGTAGATGATGGCGCCCATCAGGAAACCCATCGCCGCGCCCGACCGGTTTACGACTCGAATCGACAACGCCGCCAGGGCAAACACGGCATTGATCCCAACGGCCAACAGGACGCGCACGCCGAGGTAAGGCAGATTGCTCTCCAGGGCCGACCACTGCGATGAGCAGCGCGCAATACATAAACCCGCCGCAGACCAGCGGCACGCTGACGTTGTCATCCAGGCCGATGGGCAGGGTTTCCACCATCGCGCCCACCAGTGCCGTGGCGGCACAGATCAGCAGAACTTTCAACTCGGGCAGCGACGGATCAATCCAGCGGGCCAGCGCAAAGCTCCCAGCGTTCCGGCGGCAATAAAGGCCGCAAAGCCCGACCACGTCTTGCCGCGGTTCCAGGGAACGGCAGGGCCGCGCAAAGTTTCGCCGGCCACGCTGGCAAAACCGTCGCCCAGCGCCATGATGGCCCACACGGCGCCCACCACTTCCATGCGCCGGCCATACAGCAGGATCAGCACCAGCACGGAAACGGGGTAGGCAACAATGCCGGTCCATTGCACGGGCCGGGCTGCTGCTTCCCCGCCCGCCTGCTTGCCCAGGTCGAGTTCCAGCCGCGGCAGAATAAAGAGGTTGAAGGCCAGCGCCGCCAGCGCCGCGCCCGCCGCCTCCAGCCAGGTGAGGAAAGGCAGCAGCAGCGCGAACGACAGCATGGAGATGTGGACGATTTTGCGCGGGGAAATCATCGGCCGCCCTCCCACACCGTTATAGACCGAAGCGTCACCCAATCCCTGCCTCCAGTGTCTTTTTGAGTCCTTCCTCCAGCGGAACCACGCGGTAGCCCAGCTCGCGGCAGGCTTTCTGGCTGGAATAAACCCAGTCGTGCTTGAAGATTTCCACCACGCCCGGCGTCAGCTTCGGATGGTGATTGAAAAGCCGCGCCCGTGCCACTTCCACCGCGCCAAACATTTTCCCGGTGGCAAAGGAGAGGTATCGCACCGGAAACGTCACGCCCGTCAGGCGCCTGATTACGCTGAACAGGTCATTCAGGCTTTTATTGTCGCCGGCCAGGAAATACTCTTCTCCGGGGTGTCCCTTTTCGAGCGCCGCCAGGTGCGCCTGCACCACTTCAGCAATGTAGGAGAAGCTCCAGCGCTGTTCGCCCGAACCCAGCAGCCCCGGAAACTTTCCGCTCACGTACTGGCGCACCATTCCGCCCACCAGGTTGCCTTCGGTTGGCGGCCCCGGCCCGTAAATAACTCCCGGCAGCAGCGCCACCACGGGGAACCGCGCAAAACCTTCGGCGCGCAGCCAGTCGAGCGCCTGCGCCTTGGTTTCTTCATATTCATTGGAATAGGGCCCGCGATTCTCGAGCCCTTCGCCGGCCTCCGGGTTGGAGGACGCCCCGGCGGCAAGGAACGATGAGGTGTAGACCACGCGTTCCACCCCGGCCCGGTCCGCTTCTTCCAGCAGCGCCTTCAATCCCTCAACGTTCACCCGCCGGAAGTCCCGGCGGTCCCTCACCCACATCTTCACCAGCGCCGCCGAATGGATCACCTGCTTCACGCCGCGCAGCGCGTCGGCCACGGCCTTCCTGTCCCGCAGGTCGCCGGCCACAATCTCGCAACGGGCCTCTGCGGGCACCAGGCCCAGCTTGTCCGGGTTCCTCACCAGCACGCGGAACGGCACTCCGCGTTCCACCAGCGCGTGCGCGATGCGCGATCCGAGATATCCGCTTGAACCCGTCAAAAGGATCATGGTTTGATCGTCCTGGAACCTGTTTCAAAACCTCTATTAAGCTGCCGTCAGGACACGGTGAAAGGGCACGAGTTTACTCGTGCCGTAAAGCCAGCCCAACGGATTCGGCTTTAGCCGCTGAGGGATGGCAAAGCGCGCCAGGGGCTAAAGCCCGCGGCTTTGCGCGTGCCTTCCCGGCACGACTGAAGTCGTGCCCTTTCTCATCAAAACAGTCGTGCTCTGAAGCCCACGGCCCAGGTCTTAAACCAGCTTCCAGCGCTTCTTCCGTGTCCGCCGGCCAACTGCGGGCGCAACCCTCACTTTAGCCGATCAGGTACGCGACTGCGAGTCCCAGGTGCCCCACCATCATCATCCAGTACATGTGGTGCCACCCGGGATGGTTTTCTCCTTCCGTCACCAGCCGCCGCGGATCGTCGTTGATCAGGTAAACCACATACGATCCCCAGGCCACCATGATGACGCTCAAAATCAGAATCGCCGTGGCATTTCCGCTCAAAACGTGCAGCCACAACCCGAGCGGCAGCATCAGCCACGGAAGGATAAACGACGGGCTGATGGCCCGGGCGCTGAACGTTGCGCCATACCTCACCGGCAGGGTGATGCAGCCTGCCGCGCGGTCGCCCTCGATGTCGGCAAAATCCTTGGTGGTGGTGGCCCCCAGCAGGAAGACCACATAGATCGACCCGATATACCACGGTTCAACTGAATGGAGCACCGTGGCCACCGCCGCCCAGCCGGCCACCTTCAGCAGCCCGCCGCGGATCAGCGAAATGATGATGTTGGAACCCCACGTACTCCGCTTCAGCCTCACCGGCGGCACCGAATACGCCAGCGTGGCCAGCGCCGCCACAATGTAGATGGCAAAAATCTGCCAGTTGATGACGGCCACCATGGCCAGCGCCAGGAAGTAGGTGATGGCCACAAAAGTCCACGCCTGGCGCCAGGTCATCCGCCCGGAAGGCAGCGGCCGGTGCGGCTTGTTGACCCGGTCATTTTCAAAGTCACAGATCTGGTTGATGCCGTTCGATGCCGCGTTCAGAACACCCGCGGCCAGCACCGCCAGCAGAACGTGGTGAAAAACAAAGTGGACGTGCGTCGCCCCGTACCCAATCAGGGATCCCGAAAAAATCCCGATCATGGGAGGAATCAGGGTGAAAGGACGGCCAAAAGACCAGTAGAGCTTAAGCTTTTCCATGAGCCGTTATTTTCAACTTTCCTGGCGCATCAGGCAAGTTGAAATGACAGAGCTCGCGTTTTGCGAACCACCCGGGAGGAGAAAAGCGGCCGCCGGCTGCGGGGGTTTTTCGGTTGATATTTGTGGGAGGGCGAGGCTCAGGAGGCACTGGCCTTCAGAAAAGTTGCTGAACTTCCTGCAGGCTGATCTGGCGGTAGTCCGGAACCACGTGGTCGGCGCCGGCCGCGCGCAGTTTCTTCCCGAGCCCGCCGGCCGCGATCCCCAGGCACTTCATCCCGGCGGATTTTGCGCCCCTCACTCCGGAAACCGCGTCTTCCACCACCAGCAGGCTGCGCGGAGCAAGGTTCAGCCGCTCCGCCGCCCGCACAAAAACCTCGGGATCCGGCTTGCCGTTCACCACGTCATTGCCGGTCACCAGGGCCGAGAAGCGCCTGAGGATTCCAAGCTCATCCAGGGTGCCGCGCGCGCGCGCAAAACTGGCGCTGGTGGCCACCGCCATGGGAAGGCCCGCCGATTCCAGCATGCCGAGGAATTCCTCCACCCCGGAAATCATCTTCAGCCTTCTTGAGGATTCCGTATAGATTTCGTCCTTTCGCTGCCCGTACGCCCTGATCTGTTCTGCAGGAAGGTTCCCCAGAAAGTGCCGCAGGATTTCCTCGCGCTTCCTTCCGTCCAGCACAAAATCGAGTTCCTTGTCTGAGACGGGCCGGTTCACTGAAGCGAGAAATTCCGCCCACACCTTCTTGTGGACCGGATGGCTGTCAATCAGCACGCCGTCCATGTCAAAAATCACGCCTTTGCACATGAATTCGTTCCTCGAGCGGACATTTCAGTCAAGACCGGGCCAGGTTTTCTGGGCAAGTTCGTAGTTATCCAGCGTCCCGATGTCCAGCAGGTAGTCAGAAATCAGCCAGGCAGCCGCTTTTCCGGCCAGCCGGGGCAGCACGTCAAATCCCAGATCGGCCGGCCGGCTTTCCGGGATCTGGTTGAGCAGGGCCGCGTCGGCGACCATGAGCCCTGCAAAGGCCAGGCGGCCGGCGGGCGTTTTCGGCTTCTCCACAAAACCCCGGACCACCCCTTCCGCGTCCACCTGCATGATGCCGCAGCGTTCGGGATCCGGAACCTCATATCCGCCCAGCGTGGCGAGGCTGCGGCCTTCCTGATGGCACTGCGTCATCCGCCCCAGGTCGGCGTTGGTCAGCACGTCGCCGTACAGGATCCAGAAGCAGCGTTCCCCTGCCACCCAATCGCGGTTGGCGAGGACCGTTCCGGCGCTTCCCAGCAACACCGGTTCATCCACCACCCTGGTACGCACACCGTTCCGGTGCGCCGCCAGGTAGTTTCTGATCTGCTCGCCGTGCGCGTGCGCGTTGATCAGGACGTCGGAGATGCCGTGCCGGTGGCAAAGGTCCAGCCAGATGGAGAGCATCGGCGCGCCGCGAACGGGCAGCAGGCATTTGGGAGTGGTATCGGTCAGGGGACGAAGCCGGGTCCCGTGGCCTGCGGCTAAAAGGAATGCTTTCATGGTGTTCATCCAGTCAGTGCGTTGTGGGAAATGTCATCAGCTCCGGGGGACACGCGGGAGGAGGCGTCTACTCCTTCCAGGCTATCGCCGGGGATTTCCGTCCGCCCGTCTCATACGGAATGAAACTCCAGCTGCCTCCGGCCGTTTCGTCGCCGTCGATGAAAGGATCGTTCACAATCACCTGCGCGCCTTTGCTGTCAAACCGGAAGTTCATTTCCACCGCCCCGGCGGCCGCCAGCGCCTGGCGAACCGCCTCCTGGCTGGGCCGCTCGCAGTAGAGCAGCATAAACCCTCCGCCTCCAGCTCCGGTGATCTTGCCGCCCACGGCGCCGTTCTCTTTCGCAATGCGATAGAGAGCGTCAATCTGCTCGCTTGAAATCCTGCCGGAAATCCGCTTCTTGGCCTGCCAGCCTTCATCCAGCAGGGTGCCGAAGGTGTGGAGGTCGCCGTCGTCCAGAGTGGTGCGCATCCGGCCGGCCAGGGCCGCGATAAAGTGGAGGGACTCGATCGCCCGCCCGCTGTCGTCGCGGGTTGATTTCTCCTGCTCCTCGAGGATGGTCTGCGACTGGTGGGTGGCGCCCGTGAAGAAAAGCAACAGGTTCTCCTCCAACTCGCCCAGCAGGGCTGAATCCAGTTCCACCGGGTCCACGTTCACCGTTCCGTCCCTTTCGAAGCGGATGTAATTCAGCCCGCCAAAAACCGCGGCGTATTCATCCTGCTTCCCCACCGGATTTCCCAGCACGTTTCGGGCAACGTGGTAGGCCCGCTCCGCCAGTTCGTACTTTGAAAGGGGCAGATGCAGATAAACGGACAACGCCTTCAGAACGTTGACGCAGACGCTCGCCGAAGAGCCCAGGCCGGTACCGGGGGGGATTTCAGACGCCAGGAACAGGTCCACCGAAACGTTGTGGCCCACTTCCTTGACCACCGCGAGGGGGATTTCCAGGCCGCTGCGCTCGAAACTCATGGTGGCGATGTTTTCCCAGGTTTCCAGCGTCCGCAGATCGGAAGAAATCACCTGGATCTTTCCGTCGCCCCTCTTCCGCAGCACGGTGTAAAAGTACTTGTTGATGGTCATGCTCAGCACGACTCCGCCGAATTGCTCGTAGTACGCCGGCAGGTCGGTCCCTCCGCCGCCAAAGCTGATTCGGACGGGGCTACGGGTGATCAACATAGGCAACCTCCTCCAGGGGTGTTTCTGCTTTAGCCGGCCGCAGGGAATTTTCCGGCAAGCCGTCAGGCTGCGCGGGCTTTCCCCTCCAGAGCCTGGAAAGCGGCGTCCAGGCGGTCTGCAGGATGAGCGAAAGATCCAGAAAAGGCGACCAGCGCAGAATGTATTGCAGGTCGTAGTGGGCTTTCTGTTCCGCCGAATGCTGGTCGCGCAGGCCGTGGATCTGGGCCAGGCCGGTAATGCCCGGCTTGATCTTCAGCCGCTGCCGCTGCCAGTCCGAGTAGTGCTTCACCCGCTCCGGCGGCTCCGGCCGCGGGCCCACCAGGTCCATATCGCCCCGCAGCACGTTCCACAGCTGCGGCATCTCGGTGAGTCCCAGGTCAACCAACAGCTTTTCGTAGGCGGGCAGCTCCGGCAGGGCACGATCCACATTCAACCGGTACATCCAGAAAGTCTTGCCGTCCTTCCCGCAACGGACTTCTCTGCGGATGGCCCTGCCTTTGCGCAGCCTCAGCGTTCCGGCGGCCACCACGATCGCAGGCAGCGCAGCCACCAGCATCAGCGGCGCCAGCACCAGGTCGGTCAGCCGCCGGATCGCCTGGCCTCCCGCAGGCAGATCGTACTGGTCAATGGCAATCAACGGCAGGCCGTCAATCTCCGCCAGCGACGGGCGGGAGATATAAAGTTCGTACGCCTGCGGGACCACCAGCACCCGGATGCCGAGCCGCCGGCACCGCGCCACCAGGTTCAGCGTCTGCCGGGCCGGGTTGGCCATGGCCACAATGATTTCATCCACCTGGTGAGCGGCCAGAAAATCCGCAACACGCAGCGTCGGCATCCTCTGGATGTCCTCCTCCGCGCCAGCCGGGAAGCCGTTCTCCGGATCAGGGCAAAGGTAGCCCACCACCTGCCAGCCCATCTCGGGATGCCGGTTGATCTTGGCTGTCAGTTCTCTCGCGAGCCGGCCGCCGCCCAGGATCACCACTCGCCGCAGCGAGCCCGCCAGGCGCCGGGATCGCAGGGCCTGCCACGCCAGACAGCGAATGACCAGGAAGCCCGCCAGGGCAACGCACCCAAAGTAGACGAAGACCAGCCTGGATTGGTACACGCGGGTCAGATAACCGTTGGCCAGCAACAGCGCCATCAGCAGAAACACGCCGACAAAAAGGTCGGAAAACACCGAGCTGAAAGTCCACCCGCCCTGGAATCCGTCCAGCTTCATCACCATCGCCAGGAAAGTCCAGATCAGGACTGCGGCAACAGCGGTTTCCCCAAACAGCGAGAAACAGTCCCGCATCGCATCGATGCTCACGCTGAATCCGTACCGGCACTCATAGGCCAGATAAACGCCCAGCACAATCCACACAACATCGGCCGCAAGAATCAGGAACAAAATTCTCCGGCTCCCCATAAATCCGAAATCGCGAGTTGACCTTGACATGGCTTCTCCTGGTGGGCAGGGGCTGATGTTTCCTTTCACATGCCGGACTTCTTTTCTTCCTGGCCGAGGCAGCAGGAAACTTCTGTCCCCCCCCGGCAACCTCGGTGACCTCACCGCATGAGGGCGAATGCCCTGCGGCGCTGTTACACTTTTCAGTAGGCGCCCTCGCCGCTGATGGCTTTGCGAGGCGTCTTCCACAGAATTCCAAGATCCATCCACAGATTCCAGTGCTCCACGTAGTACACATCCATGGCCACATGTTCCGTGAATGAAACGTTCTGCCGGCCATTCACCTGCCAGTAGCCTGTTATTCCCGGCCGGACTTTCAAGATGAGTTCTCCCGCCTTGCCGCACCGCTTCAGCTCATCCGGCGTGAACATTCTGGGACCCACCAGGCTCATCTGGCGCATCAGGACGTTCAGCAGCTGGGGCAGCTCGTCCAGGCTGTACTTTCTCAACCACCTGCCCGTGCGGGTCACCCGAGGGTCGTTTCGGAGCTTGAAACTCCGCTCGTACTGTTCGCGAAGTTCCGGGTCGGCGTTCAGAACGGCCTCAGCGTTGGTGACCATGGTCCGAAACTTGAATGCGTCAAACTCGCCCTTCCTGCCCACCACCCGCCGCCGGTAGAACACCGGCCCGCCATCGTCCAGTTTCACGCACAGCGCGATCAGCAACAGTACCGGCGACAGCAGCACCAGTCCCGCCAGCGCTCCCCCAAAATCCAGTCCGTTCTTCAGCGCCCTTTGCAAGGGTTTGGCTGCCGTCCCGTATTGCTTTCCCCCGGCGGCTGCCGTGTCCTGCTCCTTCTCAACCAACGGCATCCCGGCTTCCGGGCGGACTGTTGACAAATCACCCATCAGCAGGACCCTCCTGCGCCGCCCGCGGAAACCCGCGACAGGCCGGCCGGGTCTTTCCGCGGCGTCAATCCGCCGGACTCTTCCTCGAATTCCGCCAGTTTTTCGCTTGCAAATCTCCCAAACTCTTCCTTGAACCTTGCCAGGCTGAAGCGCTGCGCGCCGGCCCGGATGAATTCCGGGCTGAACTCCCGCTCGATCTCTTCAAACCTGCCGATGGCTCCGGCCAGCGATTCCGACGTCTGCTGGTCGAAGAAGATTCCCGTGGCCGCCCCAGGGTCTCCGCCCTCCTCGAGCCCGATGACGGTCTCCAGCGCCCCGCCGCGGCCGTAGGCGATCACCGGCCTTCCAAACGACTGCGCCTCCACCGGCGCAATTCCAAAATCCTCCTCCACCGGAAACAGGAAAGCCCGGCATCGCGCATAGCATTCGCGCAGCCGCTGCTCGTCCAGCCTTCCCGCGAACTCGATGGTCGGCCCGGCCAGCTTTCGCAGCCGTTTTTCTTCCGGCCCTGTACCCACCACACGCAGCCGCCGCCCCAGGCGGTTACAGGCCTCAATGGCGAGGTCCACCCGCTTATAGGGCACCAGCCGGCCCACCACCAGGTAGTAGTCGTCCGTCTTCTCCGCCAGGTATCCGGCGGTCACATCCACGGGCGGATGGATCACCGTGCTTCGGCGCCGGTAATATTTCCAGATCCGCCCCGACACGTACCGCGAGTTCGCCACAAAGTGGTCCACGCGCGCCGCCGTGGTCACGTCCCACTGCCGGGCGTAGTGGGCCGCCAGCGAGAAGGCCGCCCGCGTCAGCGGATTCATTCCTTTCCGGTACTCGTGATACATATCCCAGATGTAACGCATCGGACTGTTGCAATAACAGATGTGGCAGGCTCCAGGCGGGGCGATCACTCCCTTCGCCGGCCCGGATTCCGAACTGATCACCAGGTCGTAGCCTCTCAAGTCAAACTGCTCCAGGGCAAACGGAAACATCGGAAGAAAATGCCGGTACCATCGTCTCGCGCCCGGAAGGCGGTCGACAAAGGAAGTCGTCCAATTCCGTCCGCGCAGTGATACGGGTATCCCGCCATCTGCAATCACCAGAGCGTAGAAATCGGCTTGCGGAAACATTTCTCCAATCGCCTCCAGCACCCTTTCGGAACCGCCGTACCCGGAAAGCCAGAATTGAACCACCGCCACACGCAATCGCGCTTTTCCGACGGCCGGCCGGCTGGGGGTCACAATCAAGTCATTCACGGTTACTTCCTTCTTATTTCGGTTTGCTGAAATTGAAACTTCATTAGCAATTCCAAATCGTCGTTGCGGCCTCACGCTGCTCTATAGCCGGATCAACCCCCCGCTGCAAATCCGAGACGTTGCGTCGGCTTTACGCCGCCATGGGCCAGGCTCCTCACGAAGCCAGCACCCGCCGGTAGACTTCCAGGTGCTTCCGCGCGCACGCTTCCCAGGTAAACTTTGCCGCCTGCTTCAGCCCTTTCTCGCGCATCTCCGCCTGCAGACCCGGCGAATCCAGCACGCGCTCCATCGCCGCCGCCATCTCCTGCACGTTCAGGGGGTCGAAGTAGGCCACCGCATCGCCGCCCACTTCCGGCAGTGAAGCCGCCTTCGAACACGCCACCGGAGTTCCGCAGGCCATCGCCTCCAGCACCGGCAGCCCAAACCCCTCGTAGACAGACGGGAACACGAAGAGTTCGGCGGATGGGTACAGCTTCACCAAGTCCTCGTTGCTCACGTAGCCGGGCACGTCCACGCAGTCCTGCACTCCTCCTCTTTCGATAGCCGCCCGAATCTCTTCCCATCCATGCCCGAGCTTCCCCGCCAGGACCAGGCGGTGGGGAATCTGCCGCCGCTCCCGCAGCAGCCCGAAAGCCTCTACAAGCCGCACCAGGTTTTTCCGGTGTTCCAGGTTCCCAACAAATAACAGGTAAGGAGGATCCCCCTTCGGATGCGCAACACCATTTCCCTGCATAACACCAAGCGCAATGGCAAACACCCTTGAGCCATCCAGGGAAAAACGCTCCATGATCTGCCTGCGACTGAACTCTGAATCCGTGACAATCGCCGAACTTCTGCGGATCGCGTGGCGGATCAGAAGCCGCTTGTACATCCGCCGCGCCGGAGAGAAATTTCGGCTATCGACAAAAGGTGAGAGGTCATGGATCGTATTGATCATGCGGCCGCCATAAGCAACCGGCCGGCTGAAATCAGCGCCGTGCAACACGTCAACCTTCATTCGCCGCGCCTCCAGCGGCAGGCCCGTCTGTTCCCACAGAAGGCGGGCCAGCCCAGTCCGCTGAGTCGCGGCAGCCTGCGCGTTGCTCCGTTCCAGAAGCGGGGCAAGCTGCACGTTTGCGCCGAAAAAGATCCACTCATCGTCCGGCGCAACGGAGGCAATGTTCCTTGCCAGTTGGAACGCGTAGTTGCCCACGCCCGTGTAGCATTCAGAGGCGGCCGAAATGTTCAGTCCCACTCTCATCCGTGGTCCCCGCAAAGCCTTTCGTAAAAGGAAACTGTTTCCCGGGCAATCCTGGCGCGGGTAAAGCGTTCGAGCACCCTTTCCCTGCCCCGGAGTTGAAGCGTTTCGCGCAGCGCCGAATCCTCCATCAGACGCCGCAACCGCTCGCCCAGTTGGCGCTCATCACCCTCGCGGAAAACCAGCCCCGCCTCGCCCATCACCCTGGGTATTTCGCCCGAGTCAGAGCCCACCACGCAGGTCTCGCAGGCCATGGCCTCAATCAGGACACGCCCGAATTTCTCGGTGCAATCCCCGCTGACCCGCGTCGGCAAAACCATGACATCGAGGGCGTTCATGTACCCGGATACCTGATCGGAGGCCACCCAGGGCACCCATCGCACTCTGTCCGAAACTCCGAGACTTTCGATCATGGCCTCGAGCCTGGGCTGTTCCGGACCGCTGCCAACGAATAGCAGCATGCAGCTCCCGGGCAGAAGCGCCAGCGTGTTGACGAGCGTGTCCAGGTCCTTTTCAGGAGAAATTCTTCCGATATATCCAAATACGAACTGACCGTCGAGATCCAGCTTCTGCCGTATCGGTCCTGCGTCCTGCTTGCGGAAAACGTTGTGATCGACGCTGTGCGGGATCACGGCCACCGGCTTGGAGAACCCTCTACGGCGCAGCAGGTTTGCGGCCTCCTGGCTGATGGCGGCGGCTCCGGCCGTGGCCTCAAACACCGACCTCTCAAAAAAACTGAAGGGCGGCGGGTACCGCTTCAGGATGTTCTGGCTGGTCGAGAAGACGGCTTTCAATCCCGCACGCCGGCAGGCTCGCAAGGCGTGGTAAGTGCAGAAGTTGAAAGGTTCCTCGTCAATATGAACCAGGTCCCACTTCTGCCGCTCCATCAGGCGCGCGATACCGGGATAATAGTGAAGGTGGTGCCTGTGGCGCCCGAGAGCCGGCCCGGCGAACCGGACCCTGGCGATCAAAAACTCATAGCCCTCGGGTTTCACATCCTCGGTCCGCTGGGAATCCCAACCTGGTGGAGCAACCACCGTCAGCTCCACGCCCAGCCTTGAAATCTCGCGCAGCTTGGCGTGGTAGGCGCCCACCACCGGATTCTTTGAGATCATCAAGACCTTCATGCCCGATGAACCTTTCTTTCAGCCCTGTCCCCAACCAGCCCTGGCGTCCTGCGGGGCGGCAAATCCAGACTTCGCCTGCAGGCGCCGGCACCCACTGCGTTTTCCCCGCCACCGGCGGGGCCTGGCCTTATCCTGCACACTCCTGCAGGATGGAAAGAACCCGCCGGCCCGTCTCCTGGCGCGAGAACTTCGCAGCATGGGAGATCCCGGCCTCCGAGAGGCCCCGCCTGTAATCGGCCTCGGTCGCAACTCGCAGCATGGCTTCCGCTGCAGCTTCAACATCCATGCAGGGAACGCACTGGGCAGCCGCGCCCGAAACCTCGCCCAAGGAGGTTGAATCACTGACAATGGCAGGAGTTCCAACCGCCATGGCCTCCAGGGGCGGGTACCCAAACCCCTCGTATTGCGAAAGCATCACCAGCGCGGTGGCATGGCGATAAAGGTAAAGAATCTCCCTCTGCCCAAGACGCGAGAGGACCCGCACCCGATCCCGAAGACCCAGTTCCGAAGCAAGCTCAAGCATCCGCGAGCAATACTGGCGTTTCGACTCATAGTTCAGGCCCAGCACACACACCAGGTTATGCGGAATCTCATAGCGCACGCGCGCCAGCGCCCGGATCACGGTTTCAAGGTTCTTGCGCGGGATGCTGGCGCCGATAAAAAGGAAATACGGTTCCGGCTCGTAACCCTTGGGAGCGCTCCCGGGGTCGTCGGAGGAATACAGGGGATTCACCCAGGGATAGACGACTTCGATTTTCTCTTCCGGGATTCCAAGCTCCCGGACCAGATCTTTCCGGGTGTTCTCTGAATCGGCAACGACCCGGCGGCAGGACTTGAGCAAGCGCGGAAGCACATGGCGGAAGTAGTGCTTCCATCGAGGATATTCTTCGGGGAAAAACAGCGGAAGCAGGTCATGCACCACGACCACCTGTGGACACACCGGAGCCAGCATTCCCTCCGCTGTTGTGGAGAGAAGGACATCGGCCCGGTCCCGCAGCAAGTGGGCTGGCAGGGCCGTCTGGCACCAGACCATGGCGCGCAGGGTGTTTCCCAGTGCGCCGACCGAGGACCCCAAGGCCGCCGGGGTCGTCCGCCGTCTGAAGGGGGTGTGACCATTCAGCTTGACGCATTCCGGGGTGTAGACAACGACCTCGTCACCGCACTGGCAGAGGTAATCAATCACCGAAAGTGAATAGACGGTCAGCCCTCCGACCCACTCATTCAGGAATGAAGTGTTAATGGCTATGCGCACCTGCGATGACCCTCCGTATTTCCGATCTGGCCGGCGGCAACCCCGGCCCGTCTGCAAATCGCAGAACTCACCCTGAGAAGGCCGCGAACCCTGTACCCGTACGTGCCGTATTGCCGGTAGAAAAGATCAATCACACGGCCCTGAACCGGCACCGCAACCCTGGCAGCGCGCCGGGGCGCGAAGACAAACATCACCGCCGGCAGCGCCCCGCCGGCCCCCCTGGACCTGATGCCGTCCGTCCTGTCAAGAGCGGTGATCAAGCCTCGAAACTCCATCCGAACCTTGGGATCGGGACCGTTCTGATGCTGCGGTGCATCCAGTAGATGTTCTGGACGAGCAGCACCATCTCGGTGGCGATGGTCGCCACCGCGGCCGCCCGCCAGGAAAACAGCGGAATAAAAATCAAATTCACGCCGCCATTGAACACCAGACAGACCAGAGAGGTCACGATAAAGACCTTCTCCCGGCTCAGCGCCAGCAGCCCGATTTTCAGCGCATAATTGATGTACATTGGAATGACCGCCCAGATCAGAATCTTCATCGCCGGCACGCACTCCATGTATTGCTTTCCCAGCACCAGCCGGACCGCCGGGGCCGCAAAAGCAAAGGTGCACACCACCGCCAGCACAGCAACGCCCAGCATCGCCCCCAGGGCTCTCTCGAACCGGAGCTTTTCCCGCGGCACCCACCCGTTCCGCGAAAGGCCGGGCAGCAGGTTGTAAAACACGCCGTAAGGGATCATCTGCAACGGCCCGAGCACCCGGTAGGCCATCCCGTAAATCCCGGTCGCATAGTCACCGGCCAACCTGGAAAGCAGAATGACATCCACGCGGTCATACAAATTGGTTGTCAGCGGGTACACGTTAAACGCAAACGTCTTTCTGGCCAGCTCGGACCAGCGTATCCAGCGCCCCTTCAGGTTTCCTGTCCGGAGCGAGAACACCATCCCCAAAGCAGCGCCGCAGGTGGCAGATACAACCTCGGCGGTGACGGCGAAACCCAGCCCGCCTCCGCGGAACAACAGCCAAATGCCCGCCACGGCAAGGGCCAGCCCGATCGAGAAGTCAACCGCCAGGACCATGACGTAGTGATCCAATCCCCGGAAGACGCCCTGCGCCGACTCGCTGATGGCCCGCGGAATCAGCAGGAGAAGTAGAACGCAGAACGCAACCAGGGTTCCTTGATGGTTTCCGAGCAGCCAGAGTGCGCAGATTCCAGCAGCACCGAACGGAACGGCATACGCCATCCGAAGAACCGTCGCCTGCAGCCCCAGGTTCCAGGCCGAGGCCGGGTCCTTTGCCGCCTCCCGGGTCAAAAAATCAACCAGCGCTGTTCCACTGGCCACCGCCACCAGCTCCAGCACGGCCAGCAGAAGCACATAGACGCCAAAGCGCTCCGGACCCAGGACGCGCGCTGCAATCACCAGGTACACCAGCCGCAGAATCCATCGGCTGACCCTTGCAGCCGTCAGCAGGGCCGCGCCGGAAAGGCTGTTTCGGCCAGGTGCGCCATGGTGTCCGGTGCTCCGAGTTGTCATGCTGTCACTCATGCCTTTGCGGTATCAACAGACCGGCGGAGCTGCCGGCGCCGGTCCCCCAAGCCCAGACCGGCGGGTGGCGCCGTAGGCGCCTTTGACCCGCACCGCGGCCGCCCGAGGTCTTGAAACGATATACGGCGCCGCGGCGCCCAGTCCGAGTGCAAACCAGACGAATCCCATGGCGAACGGAAACCCTGTGGCCTGGCTCAGCACCAGCATCAGGCATACGGCCGCCAGCAGGCTCACCGACCACCAGCTGCCCCGCTTCGGGGCCTGCCACAACATTTGAAGTTCCCCCAGGACAAAGGCCGCAAAAATGGCGAATCCCACGATCCCCAGGCTCGACAACATCTGGAAAACCAGATCGGAGGAGTTTGCAGCGTTCCAACTGATCCCGAACAACGGGTACTGGGTAAAGTAGTGAACCCCCAGGGCCACCGCGTGCGCCCGTTCCCGCGCCGAACCACCCTGCGCCTTGTGCAGGATCACCAGCTCCACAAGCTTATGGACCAGCGGGACAGTCAGCGCAATGGCGACACCGGCAGCCGCCACGCCGCCGGCGGTGACAACATAAAGCCAGCGCACGGCGCCCGCGCGCGCCAGAACCAATACCGCCAGGCACGACGCAATCACCAGGCCCGCGTAGGCCGTCGTCGAAGTGCTGACCATCAGGGCCCCCAGCACCAGCAGGAGCGCAGCCATGTCCCATCGCCGGGACAGGATCGGCCGCCGCAGTCCTATCGCCATCATGAGAAGAATGAAAGCCAGAAGCATGGAGAAGGCCAGCTTCGAGGGCTCGGTCGCAACCGAGGAAATCCGGTGCAGGTCCAGCGCTGAAAGTTTTTCGATGTAAAACTGCGCTGAAGTCCCCTTGCTGTTATTGAAGAGAGAGGCCGGATACTCATGCCCTGTCAAAACGCACCCGAGTTGAACAAAGGCCCAGAGTGAGACGAAGATGGCCGATACAATGTAGGCCCTGACACTCTGCAAAAACCGCTGGGGGTTGCAGTTCTCAACCGCCACCAGAATCGTAAAGATGAGGCCGAAGATAAAGTAACCCGTCGCCGTGATTCGCTGCATATCCAACTGCAGCGGAATCTTCCTGCTGCTGGTCAGTTGGAAGTACTCCACCCAGACTGTGCCGTTTAGAACCAGAGGGACCAGCAGCGAAATCAACCCGCTGGCCAGCAACAAAAGGAGCTCCATCCGCACCTTCCGGGTCAGGCGCCAGCCCACTTGCCGCCTGAATGGCCGGGGGGAGATGGCCGTCCGCACCATCCACAGGACCGCCATGAAAATCCACGCGGCAATCCCCTTCTCGCCCCCGACCCAGCCAATGTTCACCACCGCCATGGCCGTAAAGGGAAGCAAAAAGACGCTCGAAAGATACAGCATCCTGGGCGCAAAAAAGAAAAAATAGACGCTCAGCACGACCAGAATGATGCCCGTAACTGGAAAGTTCATGAGTCTGCTCGATTCCACGTCCCCTGGACTGCGCCCGAGTGGGCATCAGGCCGGTCACCATTATTTTTATTACCAGCCGGTTTCTGACAGACCAGCACCGCATCGCCATAAATGTCGCGGGCCGTGTTCAGCGCGCCATACCTGCCGGTTGCAGGAGTCAGTCCTTCCCGGGCCGAGTTGGTCACCACAGACCACAGAGGGTAGAGAAACCCGAACAGGGCGGGCAGAATTCCGAACCTGCCGTGGAGGTACCAGGCGAGCCGGGTGTTCCTTGAAAGGCTGACGGCGGATTGCAGCTGCAGATCAGGACTCGCCTGAAGGATGCGGCCCTCCACCGCCTCGGGCGAATAGATTCTCTGAAAAAAGTAGCGTTTCCCGTCCTTCGTCTTGCGCGCCGCCCCCTGGAAGCCAATAATCTCCTGCTCCTGATAAACCTGCCCGAACGGAACACTCACGGCAAGAATGCCACCCGGCCTCAACACCCGCGCCATCTCCCGAATGGCCTGGGTGTCGCCCTCCGACCCTTCGATGTGTTCCACCACCGACATCGAGAAAACAATATCAAAAGAATTGTCGGGGTAACTCAAGCCCCGGGCGTCCTGCTGGCAGAACTCCACTTGCCCCCTGGCCTTATGCTTCACGCCGGTCCACAGCTGGTCGGCCTGCCGGAATGCGGGCTCGTAGAGGTCCGTCAGGTGCGTCTCCACCGGGAAATAGTACGCCAGGTAAAGTCCGAAGCACTTGGGGCTTCCCACGTCCAGAACCCTCACCTTTTTTGCCCCGCCGGATCTCTCAATAGCCTCCGAGAGGGTTTCACACAGGAAGTGGTATTCCGCAAGTCGACCGTGCGAGGTAATAGGCTGCATCACCAGACCCACCGTTTTCCTCAAACCGAGGTTGAATCCGTTCCTGACAAGATTTGTGAGCCCCAGCCTCAGGCCAAATCCGTAGTACCTCGGTTCGTTGTAACGGAAGAGCCGGTCAGTCAAGAACACCTCACAGGTTGAGCGGCGCCCGGAGGAACGGCATCAACCACTCGAACATCGGCCGCCTGGCATCCCGGGTTCCAGTCCGGGGCCGGGTCCTTTGCCGCCTCCCGCGTCAAAAAATCAAGCAGCGCTCGTCCACGGGCGGCCGCCCCAATCTCCCGCACGGCCGGCCGAAGCACATCGACGCCAAAACGCTCCGGACCCGGGAGGCGCGCTGCCGTCACCAGGTACAGCAGCCGCAGAATCCATCGGCCGGCTCCTGAAGCCGCCAGCAGAGCCGCCCCGGACAGTTTCGGTCTTTCCGCAGGCGGCGCGGCAACCCTCGTGCTCCCGGCAGAAGGGGTCATCCGGCAGCACCCCGGGCTGAAACATCGTTGCACCCGCAACCCGCCGACTTCTGCCAGACGAGCACCAGATCACCATAGGACTCATCCCCCTTGAAAAGCGGGCCGTAACTTCCCCGCGGCGGGATGATCCCCGCCTGGCTTGAGTTCGTCAGCGACGACAACACAGGGAAGAGAAAGCCTAAGGCAATTCGGAGTGTCCCCAGGCGGGCTTGCAGGCGCTGCAGGGTCCAGAATCTCCTGGCGATGCTGACCGACGACTGCAACCGGAGGCTCGGTGCGGCCGCCAGGATGCGATTCTCCACCGCCCTGCGGGAATAGATTCTCTGAAAGAAGTACGGCTTCCCATCCTTCATCCTGTCCGCAGCCGCCCGAACACCGACAATCTCCTGCTCCTGGTATCGCTCCCCGAAAGGAACGCTCACCGCCAGAATGCCACCCGGCCTCAACACCCGCGCCATCTCCCGAATGGCCCGGCTGTCGCCCTCCGAGCCTTCGATGTGTTCCACCACCGACATCGAGAAAACAATATCGAAAGAATTGTCGGGGTAACTCAAGCCCCGGGCGTCCTGCCGGCAGAACTCCACGCTTCCCCTGGCCTTGTGCTTCACGCCGGTCCACAGCTGGTCGGCCTGCCGGAATGCGGGCTCGTAGAGGTCCGTCAGGTGCGCCTCCACCGGGAAATGGTACGCCAGGTAAAGTCCAAAGCACTTGGGGCTTGAAACATCAAGGACCTTCGCTTCCCGGGAGGGATCGGCGCCCGCAAGAGCACGTGCGATCGTCTCGCCGAGAAAGTAGTATTCAGGGAATCGCGAGGGGATCGGAATGGGATGCGCGATCAGGCTCAGGGTTCTCTTCCAGCCCAGACTGCAACCATGTTTGAAGAGATTGGCGACCCCCAGCCTGAGACCAAACCAATAATAGGTTGGCTCGTTGTAACGGAATAACACGGCAGTCAAAGGTACCTCACAGCCCTCATGTATTCCCCCATCCCTCTCGCTCCGGGGACAGCCATCCCCCGTCAGGCGTTGCTGGCGACCGTGGTGGGCGACAGCTTTCGAACCACTTCCAGGTCTGCTTCCACCATCATCCGGATGAGTTCCTCGAAATCCACTTCCGGCTTCCAGCCCAGTTTTTCGCGGGCCAGCGTAGCGTCACCGCAGAGAGAATCCACCTCGGCCGGCCGCAGAAATTTGGGATCGATTTCGACGTACTCGCGCCAGTCCAGCCCCACGGTCGAAAACGCCGTCTCCACCAGTTGCTGCACGCTGTGCGTTTTGCCGGTGGCGATCACGAAGTCCGTGGGCTCAGGCTGCTGGAGCATCAGCCACATGGCGCGCACGTAATCGCCGGCGTAACCCCAGTCGCGTTTGGCGTCCAGGTTGCCCATTTTCAAGCGGTCGGCCAGGCCATGCTTGATGCGCGCCACCTGGTAGGTCACCTTGCGGGTGACGAATTCCAGGCCCCGGCGCGGCGATTCGTGATTGAAGCAGATGGTGGCGCAGGCGAACATGCCGTAGCTTTCACGGTAGTTGATGGTGATCTGGTGGCCGAATACCTTCGCCGCGCCGTAAGGGCTGCGCGGGTAAAAGCGCGTCTTTTCCGTCTGCGGAGATTCGTGCACCTTGCCGAACATTTCCGAACTCGACGCCTGCAGAAACTTCGCCTTCGGGCAATGCTTGTGCAGCGCTTCCAGCATGCGCAGCACGCCCAGCCCCGTGACGTCGCCGGTCAGTACCGGCTGCGTCCACGAGGTCGGAACAAAACTTTGCGCCGCCAGGTTGTAAACCTCGTCCGGCTGAATCTCCCGCACCAGGTTGTCCAGCGACGACTGGTCCGTCAGGTCGCCTTCCACCAGTTGCAGCCGGTCAACCATCTGGCCCAGGCGGTCGAACTTCTCAACACTGCTCCGCCGCACCAGCCCGAACACCTCGTACCCCTTGTCCAGCAGAAGTTCGGCCAGGTAGGACCCGTCCTGCCCCGTAAGACCGGTAATGAATGCCCTCATTTCGCCTCCCGAGCTGGAGTTAGCCTCTTATAGTAGGCTATTACTCCTCAAAACCTCCCCAAATGGGACGTATGGGATTTTGCCCTTCCCACAATGTAATTTTGTATGTTATTGAAAATACGCATGTTAATTAAATTTAAAGTCGCGATTTTTGTCGCATTTCAAATTTGTGTCTAATTCTGACACAGCGTGTAATTTTTACCTCTAAAACGGCCACTTTTCACCAGAGGCTACATCCAGCCGCACCAAACCTGGTCCCTGTCAAGAGATGGCGGTTCAGCTGAATCCGGCCTATCCGCCCTCCGATTCCCTTCCTTTATCGCCTCCGTTCCCGCCCGGAGGGGCCTTCCCTTCCCGGCGGAGCTTCCGTCGCAACCAGCCCGCCGGCGTTCCCGAACCGTTGGGTGAACTCCACGGCAGGCTTGCGCGCAGGTCTGCCCAGACCTCAGCCGCCACCGCCTTGCGCGGATCGCTCTGGTCAGTAGCATCCCAGACCGATCGGGCCAGAATCCAGGTGGTGCAGGAAATGGCCGCAAGCATTGCCCCAAGGAGCATGATCAATAGCCGCGGTGGGAATGACTTTCTCTGCGGCACCCTGGGCGGATCGAGCACTTTGACGGTCGGAATTTCTTTGGCCTCATTCACCTTTGCCAATTCGTCTTGCTGCGTCAGAATTTCAAAAACCGACTCCTGCACCTTGGTCTGCCGCAACAGATCGGCATAGGTGACACCGAGCAGCGGCAACTCCCTGAGCGAAGGATAGATCTGTTTTGCCGAGCTGTCCTCGTTGACTCCCTTGCCTGCAATTTTCACGAGCTGCTGGTGCAACTCGTTCACCTGCGCCTGAAGTGAACGCACGCGAACGTTGTTGTCTGTATAGGTCTGCCGCAGCGATTTGAGTTCGGCCTCAGTAGCAATCAACTCCCCTTGCAGAGTGGCCGCTGCTGTCACCATCGCCTTCCCCTGCTCAGGAATGTCAATCGCGCCTTTCTGGCTGGCAAACTGGCTGAACTGCTTTTCCGCTTCCTCAAGACTGGCTTTGACCTCCCTGAGGCGCCGATCAAGAAAAACCCGTTCGCGATGCGCCGATGAAGTACTCAAGTGGGTTTCCACCCAGTTCAATTGGTTGACGTATTCCTGAACCATCGCTGCTGCACGCCGCGGATCGCGATCAGTTACGGAGACAGTAATGATTCCGTCTTTCTCGCTTTCCGAGATGGCCGTATGCGCAGCAAGCGTCTTGCGCGCATCTTCGATGTACTTTTTTCCGTATACACGCAACAGCTCGAACTTGCGAATCAACTCGTCCTGCACGGTGTCGCTCTGTAAGATTCCGACGAACAGTGCACCCGTCGTCTGGATTCCAAGCGCGTTCCCCGCCAGGCCTGCCAACCCTCCGCCGACCTGACCCGACAGGGCCGCCAGCATGGTGCTTGCAGAACTGTCTCCCTGATCGGGCGGCATCAACGCGGCTGAAGATTTGTACCGTTCCGGAATCAGGAAGGCAATCACCGTCGCCAACACCAGCCCCAAAATTGTGGCTTGCGCCAGCAGGCGCCGGTTGCTCCACAGCAGTCTCACCCGCATGACGCTGCGCTCGCGAGACTCGCGCACGGATTCCATATCCAGGGTTTCCATCACGATTTCGTCGGGCGCGTAGGTCCGCTCGCGGCCCACGTCTGTTTCAGTCGGAATCTTGCTCAAGCCTTGCTCCCTCTAAGAAACGTCCGCATCACACCCTTCAGTTCCATTCAGTGGACCCGCCATCGCGGCCAGTAGGTGAGTTGCACCGACGATGTGAAATTTGAAGTGGGTCCCGGACGCAGGACCGGGAAGTTCCATTTCTCGTATTGCAGGGAGGCCGAGATGCTGAGTTCGCGTCCCAGCCAGAAGCTGGCCTTCACTCCGCCGTCGTTCAGGGTCCCTCCGTAGGGAACGAACTGGTGGCTCACCTTCTGGTGCCGGTACCGGAACTGAACGAAGCTGCGCGGACCCTGCCAGTAGGTCAGCCAGGCCTGCTCGCCCTTTCCGTCGCGCCCGATCCAGCTTCCGAGCAGGTTGCCTTCATTCGTATAACCGTTCCGGTAGCGGCCGTTGGAATAGTAAAAACCGCAACAAAGGTTGTTGGTGGCGTTGCCGATCGGGTTGTCGGTATAAACGCCTTCCAGCCGCAGGTCAAACTTCGGCAATTTCGGCAGATGGGAAAAGTAGAGTCCCGCGCTGTTGGCAGACCGGTCAAAATAGGCAACCGGAGAAAACTCGTCGTCGGTGTAGGAGTCGGTATAAAACGTCACCCAGTTCCGCAGGCCCGGCAGCCGGTAGGTCAAATCAAACCCCGACCGGCGGTCGCCAGGATCAATTTGCGGGCACACTGCGCTGATCTCAAAGCACCCCGGTGTGCCGTTCGCCGTTGAGACGAGACTGCGTAAAAAAGTTTTAGAGGTGAAGGGTACGCCCGCTCCTGCAAACAACGCCGTGCTTGAAAACCCGAATTCCAGGTTGGGTGTCGGCTTGAAGCTGATCTTTTCTCCGTGAATCATCGGCTGATCGGAGAGCGGTTGATTCCACTTGCCGAGCAGCCCGGTTGGCGCGCCGTAGACAAATTCCTGGCCACTCAGGCGGCCCACAAAGAGTTCCGTTCGCACCGGGCCCAGCCAACCGAAGATGCCCGGCAGTTTGACGGGGCTGACCCGGCTGATTCTCAGCATGGTCACAGGCTCGGCGTTGTCGCTGAACATCATCGAGCCGCCCTGGCCCGGCCCCCACCAGAGACTCTGTTTTCCAAACGATATCTGCCAGTTTTCGAACTTCATCGCCACATAGGCGTCCAGGGCGCGAAAGCGATCCACCGACGGCGACAGCTGAGACGGCGGCAGCGGGAGGCCGTAGTCCGCATGGGAGATAAACTGCCGGGCCAGCAGGGGAAGTTCCGGCCCTGCCGGAGCGTGCTGGTATTCGCCCCGCAGATAAGCCGTGAACGGTCCGGAGGAAGCCCAGCCCGAAAGGCCGGTCACACTGTTGAATCCCTCGCCATAGGGACGGCCGAAGTCATTGGTGAGGGTCTGGCCGAAATGATACCCATCGGTGAGCGGTTGGCCCGCAATCCCCGTAAAGCGCGTGTAAACGGATTCCAGTTCGAGGCTCCGGTTGCGGGCGCCGCCCAGCAGGTCCAGGGCCCCGGCGAACTCTCTTTGCAGGCTCCCGATCAGACGGTCCGCCACCGGCGGGTCCGTTTCCATCGAACTCCGTCGCTCGGTGGCCTCTTCCACCAGGCGCGCACATTCGAGGCGGGTCCACGGCCGCATGCCCAGCATGCCCGTGCGCACGTAACCCATCGCCTCCAGCCGTTCCATGGCCGGATACACCCAGCTGTCGAGCGGCACGTAGGGTGAGGCCATGTTCTTGGGCTGCCGGTCGTTTTCCTCATCGCGGCCGCGCCCGGGCAGCCGCCAGCTGCCGCCCCAGATTTCCGGATTATGGTGCGCGTGGTAAACCTGCTGAGCCACCAGATAGCCAATCACGCTGCCCACCAGAACGTCTGCAGGAAAGTGTTCCTTGCCCGTCACGCGTGAGGCGCTGACGGCGGACGCCAGACCGTAGGCAAACAGTTTGGTCAAGGGACCGGGATATTCGTGCGCCAAAACGCCGGCCGCTGACCAGGCGGCAGTCGCGTGCTCGGAGGGAAACGAATTCCCTCCCTGCCGGAAGCGCCCTTCGGCATTGCCGATGTAGGGACGCTCGCGGCCGGCGGCGGCCTTGACGGCGGTTGCGGCCAGATAGCTGTCGATGATCGCCTCGCCGCTCAGCAGGCCTGTTTCGCGCATATGCTCGTTGTGCCGTAGCTTGCCCAACAGGTAGAGTCCGCCGGCCGCGCCGATCAGAGTCACCGCTCCCATGTTCGAAAAGCTCCGGCTCTCACTGATGCGGGTTGGAGAATTCGACAGGTGGCGGCTGGTATCGCTGTCAGTGGCCAGCAGCGCAGCGGCCAGGCCCCCCAGGGGCACCAGCCAGTTGGCGTCGTGCAGGCGCAGGTGAGCGGGGCTGGTCCAGATGGCTTTCTGGTCGCCCGCGATATGCTTCATCAGGGGAGGGCCCAGTTGGTTTCGGTATTCGTCCGGGGTCGGAGTGATTTGCGGTTTCTTCTTGCGGCGCCCCCACCAGTCCGGCTGGCGGTGGCGCCGGGCGGGCGTCACAGCCCGCGGGGTCACGGACTTGCCCTGAGGGCTTGCCTGACCCGGAGCCTTCGCCGATGTAATCAAAATCAGACACATAACAACCAGTGACTTCTGCAAATGCACTCTCAAGTTCCCCAAGTGGCAAGGAGCAGCCCCCATGGTGCAAAAGCGCGCGACCCAAACTGAAGTCCCGCCCGGGCCGCACTCGCCGATAAAATTGTGAACCCACAAGCCATGACTCTAATACCGGCCTCTCATTGGGCCTGCTCCTCAGTAGTAGTGAGCAATCAGCACTGCCGACGTTACGATGGAAGAAACGACCTGCGCTGACTGGAAGATGGTTCTCCACTGAGGCGGCCCCGTTACAGGTTTCTCAGGAACAACGACCGTATCCCCGGGGTAGAGCGTGGCGCCCAGAGGATCGCCCCTCCATAACGAAAACCCACTCGCTCCGATGACACTCCCATCGGCGCGAATTACAAAAATCGCTTTCTTGTTGGCCAGGTTGGTCGGCCCGCCAGACTGACTCAGATACCATTTCGCGCTCCTCCCCGGATGGAAGGAGGCCGCCGTCGGGTTGTACACCTGTCCCTGGATCATGACGTAACTCGGCCTGGTCGGGATGATCAGCCTGTCTCCTGCCCGCAGCTGGACATCTTGAGGTGAATTGGACCAGCGGCGGATTTCACTGGAAATGTGGATCACCACGCGCCCAATGGGGGGATTGTGAAGAAGGTTCTGCAGGGTTGTCTGCCATTGCTGGTAACCGGCATCCAAGGCAACTTTCTTGTCCTGATCGTTCTCAACAGTCATCTTCGTTTGCAGCTCGTTCTGAGACTGGCGGACGCGATCGATGAGTTCCTGGTAGGAATTCATCTGGATATTGCGGACTTCCATGCGCTCCAGGATCGCCCCGTAAGGGTAAGCCTGCTTCGTGAACCCGCCGGCACGCGCCAGCACCGAACTCAGATGCTCGCCGGGGGAGATCCCGTAAGTTCCCGGGTGGTTGACTTCACCGCGAATCGTAATCGACGCGCCCACATCATCCCAGCCGGAAACCTCCCTGATGGTCAGCACATCCCCGTCCCGCATGACCGGGTTCTGGTCTTTTGTTCCTTTGAGCGCTGCCTCCAGGTTGATTTGTGCGTGGTTGCCGGCTCCGGAATTGGGACCGTCGACGCTGTAGCGTGTCAGTTCGGCTGTCTGCCGGTCGGCGCTTCGCTTCAGCCCGCCGGCCAGACCCACCAGGTCGCTGACGCGCAGGTTGGCCGTCAGCGGAAAACGTCCCGCCCGTTCAACCTGCCCTTCCACATAAACACTGGGCGGGTCGGCCTGAAGGGGATTCCGATGCACCAGAATACGGTCACGCGGGTGGAGCAGCACGTTTTCCATGGTGTCTCCGTTCAGCGCCGCGCGCAGATTGACATTCATGATCTTCAGCTTGCCGTCCGGCATGTTGCGCACCAGTTGGGCTGAATCGAGATAGGCATCCGGAGCAACGCCCCCGGCCTGGTAGATCGCATCCCGCACGCGAACCACCCCCGAGGTACGGTAGGTCCCCGGATTCCGCACGTCGCCGCCCACCGTCACGTTGGGCGCGTAGTGGAAATCGAACCGGCTGAAAATTCGTACGGTGTCGAGCGGATCGAGCTTCGGGGATGACTTGGGATGGGCCAGGGCCGAGGCAAGGTCAAAGCTCTCGACACTCGGTGCGTAGTCGGGCGGATTCAGGCGGATGATTTCCGCATAATGAGTTGCGGGCTCGGGCAGCAGGTCGGAGTAAGACGAAACCAGGTCGCCCAGACGCATTCCGGAACGGTAGGAGTAACGCCCCGGGCGCAACACGTGCCCCTCCAGGTAAACGGCGTCCGCGTTATAGGGCGCGATGGGGAAAATGCGGATGATGTCACCATCGTGCACAGAAAAGGACTGCAGCTTCTCGTTGATCTCATCCGATCCTTTAGGATTGCGGATGTTCAGGCCCAGCATGGTTCGTTTTTCATGGGCTTCCACACGCTGGACTTCAATGTGCCGCAGGGTGGCCGTGGGAAGGATGCCGCCGGCCAGTTGGAGGACCTGCGCCAGGGTCTTTTCACCGCGCAGCTCATAAATAGCCGGGCGCCGCACGGTGCCCTCCACCGTAACTTCCGGACCGATCGGCGGCACCTGGATGGTATCGCCGTTTTCCAGCCGCTTCAGGTCTGAGCGTACGCCATGCAACAACAGGTCATAAAGGTCAACGTTCTGGACCAGTTCCTTGCCCCGGTAATGCTTGACCTGCCGCAGTGAGCCGTCTTTTACCGGTCCGCCCGCGGCAAACAGCGCGTTCAGCGGCGTCGAGAGGGAGCTAATGTCATAGGCGCCGGGATACCGGACTTCGCCCACCACATAGACACGAACCGTGCGGAGGCGCGCCAGAGAAACATCAGCGGAAACGTTTCGGAACTGGCCCCGCAACGCCTGCTGAACCCTCTCCTGAACTGCACCCATCGTTTCTCCGCTCACCATGAGCGGTCCGACTTCCGGCAACGACAGGCGGCCCTCTCGGTCCACCACCCGGTAGATGCGTGATGCCACGCCTCCCCACAGACTGATGCTCAACCCGTCTCCCGGGCCTACCACGTAATTCGGACCCGAGGGCAGGTCTATGGGAAGTTCCGCGGTATCCACAGGAGCGTTCTCAAAAACATCCAGGCCGAAGTGATCAAGCTTCGGTGAATGGGGCGAAACCTGCGCGTAGAGGTCGTAAAGCGAGGGAATATCCGAATACGGGTTGGGGCGGTGGATGACGGGCGGCCGGGGCGATACCTCCTGATAGGTCTGCCCGGTCTGCTGATAGTAGGGAGAATATTGCCAGGGACGGGCCAGGGTTCCATCCGGAGGCCCCGGCGATTGCACTCCCCGCTCGAGGAGATCCTGCTGCATCTGGGCACGGCCGGCGTCAGCGCCAGGTTGCAGGGTGGAGAGCGACGGAATATCGGCAAAGGCTGAAAGGCCGCTGATTCCCTGCCCGAACGCAGAACCGCCATTCATGCCGCCCAGTGCATCCGTCCCGGCCAGGCTGTTTGTTCCACCGAGGCTCCCCATATTGCCGAAGTTGTCCCCGGCACCCAGGCTGGCCTGCATCAACGGGCGGCGAAGCGGTCCGTTAATGGGGCTTTGTGAACCGGGGAACGACTGCGGGCCCAGGTTTTGACTGGCCTCGCGCAGGTTCAACATCTGATCGCCTGGATTGTTCTGGTTGGGCTGATTCTGCGGACCGCCAGGTCCAGGACCATACTGCTGGGGTCCGGGCCCTTGCTGGTACTGTCTGAGCCCTGGCGCCCTCGGGCCCATGGCCGGACCCTGGCCGTTGGCGGGATAGTTCTGCCCCTGGCCCTGGTAGGGCCCCGACGACGCCTGGGGGGCCGGCGTCTGCTCCAACCTCTTCTCCGCCGCCATGAATTCAATCTGCTGCCGCGTTGCCAGTGAAGACCTGGGATTGATTTCCGGCGTCAGGTAGCCGTAACGCTGCAGGAGGCGCGTTGCCACAGCCCGAAACTTGAGGTCGGTGGAAAGGCGGTCGAAGATCCCCTGGCTGCTCATCTGTTGTTTGTCCACCATCTGCCCGTGGTCGGTGGCGTCGCGCGCCACCCAGTGCTGCAGTTCCACAAGCAGCCCCGGCTGATCGAGCAGCACGGCACGGATCTCCTGCGCGGAGGCCGCAACATAGTTCAAGTTCTGTTCTGCCAGGTCGGAAAGGGGGGCAACATCAAAGTCCTGCCACGTCTGCTCATACTGGGGCATGGGCTCTCCCGCCTGCTGCTGCGGCGGCTGTTGTTGCTGTTGTTGCTGTACTTGCTGCTGCTGCTGCGCCATCAGCGCGAGGGAGGATGCAGCCACTGCCAGCACCAGCAGCGCCAATCCCCTTGTGAACCCTGCGCGCCAGACAGAAAGCCATCGTCGGTTTGTAAGACTGAAACTCACTGATACCCCCCTGCTCGCCCTCCAGGTCCCCGGAGGACACCGAGTATCCCTTCTTCAGAAGCCTCCACATTGAAGGAATGGATATCGATGGACGCCCAATAGAAAACGCTGCTGTTGCGCTCCGGCGCCAGGGCGAGAATCTTCATGTTGGGAAACTTTTCGAGCAAGATGTCACACACGGCTGGGCGCGATTGCGGGTTGTCAAGCGCGACAATCAGGAAGTCCGGCAGCTCCTGCTCCACGGCCCCAAGGATGTCAGCTTCATTCTGGACCTCACCCACCACTTCGATGTCCGGTTGGTCAGAGATCGTTGCCAGAAGGAGTTCGCGGATCAGCCTGGGCCGGTTGGCAACAAGCACACGTACGTTTCTTGTCATGCAGCTCTCCAGTACACCATTGATTATCGACAGATGCCCGCGGAAGGGAAGGTTCAAAGAAGAGGCGGACCTAAAGGGCTAATCCGGTTAGACCTGTACCAGTACGCTGAACCGCTAAAGTACCAATTCCGGTCTAATGAGACCACTCGGGGAATGTCCTGAGTACAAGAAAATAGAGAGTTTTGAGGCTTATAAAAAAACCTGATTAACCTTCACCATCTCGACCACTGAAAGACGGTCATCAGCCCCTACTTTCTGCAGCATACGATGGACATGGTTCTTGACGGTCTGTTCGGAAAGGTTCAGCTGGAGGGCAATCTCCTTATTCGTCAGACCCTGGGCAAGCAAGGGCACCAGTTGTTGCTGTCGGCGAGTCAACCCTAACCGGGATTTTACCCGGATGCTGGGCAAGTTTG
Source organism: uncultured Acidobacteriota bacterium (assembly GCA_963783155.1). Classification (GTDB taxonomy): domain Bacteria; phylum Acidobacteriota; class Terriglobia; order UBA7540; family UBA7540; genus SCRD01. Next base: position 519,917 of record CAWANC010000007.1, read on the forward strand.
TGCACGTCCCGGCAACATAGCGGAAAAGGGACCGGCAAAGTCGCGGCGGGCATACCGCCTCATCCCGCGCCACGGCCCGGATGGCAGTCACCACATCCATGGCCGAAGCTTCCTTTAAGACATAGCCTGCCACCCCGGCGCCGACGGATTTCAGGAATGGTTCTTCCTCCTGTTCCATGCCAATCATCAGAGCTTTCGGCCCGTCCGCAGACGCCAGAATATCCTGGACCAGCTGGAAACCAAAAACATCCGTTACCGAAGAGTCAATTAATAACACTTCGCAGGCGGAGTCCTGGATCAACCTGGCGGTGTCAGGATTACAGGCAGTGGCCTGGACCACAACAAATTCATTTCTTTTTCGAAGGATTCTTGCAAGGGCCTCAAGAAGGAGGCGATTCTGCGCAAGAAGGAAAATGCTGATCTGAGTGCTCACGGTGCCTCTAACCTCATCGTGTTAGGGTTGACGGTCGACTCAACAACGATTGAGATGGTCGTCCCGCATCTAAATAACTTGCAGGAGAGCGCAATCACTGGCGACCAGCCCTCACGACAGAGACAACCAGATCAAAACCTTGATCCTGTCCCCCCCCAAAGGCCACCAACGCGATAGAGCACGGTGTTTCTAGCGCGTAATATACCTCATCGAAGCGGGGGGCTGTCAAGTAAAATTATCAAAACGGTAAATACCAGATATTGCATATAGAGATGATTGCCAAAACAATCTATAGTAGTAGAGTTGCAAATAAGATAACAAAACAGCTTCTGCCATACGCCTTGGAAAGCAAGAGAAATCAGCCCTCCGGCAGGACGCGTTTTCACTCCCCTTCCCACTGCCTGGAAGACAATTTGTCCGCACTGAACAAGTCGATCGGCTGTTTTCCGGGAAACACTCTTTATTTCTTCCCAGAAATTTCATGATCGGAAAAAGCATTCATAAACTTGAGGGACAAAGAGGCCGGGGCTCACAGAAGCGTCACAGGCTGGTAACTTTGTGTTGTCGCCGGGAACAGAATTGCTGTGAATTCGAGTACGGCATGCGATGGAAAAGCCAAAGAATCAGTAGATGAGCCGCAGCGAAAACTGGATCTGGCGTGAAGTTCCTGCAGTCTTGCTGATGATCCCGAAGCCGCTGCCCCTGAGCGTATTGGAAGGCATGCCGAAGTTCACCAGATTAAAAACGTTGAAGAATTCGGCGCGGAACTGGAGAATTCCCAACTCACCGTTGCCCCGTTTTCCAAAAGACGTGTCCTTAATCAAGGCGACATCAAAGTTGTGGTAATGGGGACCCCGAAAGGTGTTCCGGCCCAGGGATCCAAGCACTCCTTGGTTGGGTCCCGTGCCTCCAGGCACGTTGATGGGAATCCTGAAGTATGAAGTATTGTCCGCCCCACCCCCAAAGTAGTCTTCCCGGACGGCGCGGCTGGTTGAAAAAGTGGGTTGAGCAATCTGGTCAGGCCGGTCGGCACCCACTGTTCCTGCACCCGTCTGCTGAACGCCGGAGTAGACGGTAAACGGCAGCCCTGTCATCAAGGTTGTAATATTCAGAAACTGCCATCCCTCCGTGAAAGACCTTCCCAGGGGCCGTAAAAAACTCACCCGGTCTAGCAGGGAGCGCCTGGATCAGACTGAGTGCAAAGACCTGGTTCACGTCAAAATAGGAGGGTCCCCGGTCGGCGCCGGGGTCCCAGGGATTTTGCGGCAAAGTCTGGAAAATGACGCCAGGTCCTCCCGTAAGCGTGCCCAGTGCCGAACTCGAATCATCGAGCGATTTCGAATACGTGTAACTCGCCTGGAAGCCCAGCCCCCAGCGCTCGGAATTCTTGCTGAGGCTGGCCTGCAATGCGTGATAGACGGAATGCGAACGGGTCGTCATCAGGGTTTCGGCCCCGATCCCCCCAATGGCCTGGCCCGCCGGGTTGAATTGCGTGAAGGGCGCAAAAGCCGGCGAGGCGCCACTGTAGCTATTCGGAGAGAATATGCTGGGGAGGTGCACGCCTTCTGTACCCACGTAGTGGGCGCTGAATTTCACGGTCCCGAAATCGTGATCCAACCCGGCCGAATAGGTTTCGATATAGCCGTTGCGGAAGTCCTTGGCAATGCCAAAAGTTGAAAGCAGCTGGATCTGGTTTCCGGGCGTTGACGCCGCCAGATCGTTCTGGAATCTCCCGATATCGATAGGCGTATTGGGCGAAACGTCAGCGGTGTTACCGGTGGGGTATACAGGCTGCCCGTCGGGAGTGTAAACGGGGGGAAGCTGCACAGGGGTCACCGAGTTGCTGAAGGGCACGGCCACCCCCGGAACAGCGGAAACGTAGGGGGTGAACAGAAAAGGAATGTTCCCGGTCAGAAAGTTGTCCTGCCACAGGTTCGTCAGCAGGGTTGTGATGCCCCCGCCCGCGTGCAGGACGGTGCGGTCGGTGAGGCGGTAATCGATCGAGAGGCGCGGCCCCCAGCCGCTCCAGTCCATCGTGTAGGGAGGCTGCGGGTTCGCAACAAAAATCTGCTTTGCCCCAGGCGTCCAGAAGGGCACGCTGGCGCCGTCCTGTCCCACGATGAGAGGCGCTGAAGTCCGCTTATGGGCTTCAGCAATGCGGCTGTTGACTTCATATCGCAGTCCATAATTCACGGCCAGCCGCTGCGTTGCTTTCCAACTGTCCTGAAAATAGACATTGTACGACTGCCGCCGCACGCCCGCCTCATCAAAGCGGGTTCCCCCCGGCGTGATATCTGAAAGCGCACTAATCGTGTACAGGTAGGGGGTTGCGGTCAGCAGGGCCGTCAGGGTATCCGGCAAGGGATCGCCCGGCTGTATATTGTGCTGCCCGCTCGCCGAGGCAATCGCCACCGGTGAATAGGCGGTCCCGCCGCCAAACGAATAGAGGCCGTTGGGATTTACGCCCCAGATGGTGGCGTCGCGGTTGACCCGGATCTCCACACCCCATTTGAAGCTGTGCTGCCCGCGCGTGTACGCCATGTCGTGCTTCAACTGGAAAAGGTTTCCGAAAGACCCGATAACCGACCCGTCGGCGGAATTGAAGGGCTCGTAAAGCGCGTCGGCAAAGCCGATCACGGGCTGCGTATGGTTGATGGAAGGAAAGAAGGGGGTGCTCCGGGTATATCCCAGCGAGGTTTCCGAGGTCAGATGAGGCGACCAGACGCGCGAATATTTCAGCCCGGCGTTCCGCTGGTGATCAAAAAACTCGATGGCAAAACTGGGATCGATGGCGGTCTGGTCGGGGTTGGTGAGAGGCCCGGTAATCTGGTTCAGGCTGAAGCGCGCATAAAGCGTCGACTTATCTGAAATGCGATGATCAATACGAATTGAAAACTGGTCGGTTCCCGTAAAGACCTTGGAAGACGTCGCATAAGTCCTGGCGCCGTAAGAACCCTGCGGATCATTCGGCATCGGGTATCCATTGAGCACCGGAACAATCTTCGGGCTGACGGGAACGGTCAGCGTATCGCCGGGGAACGCCGTTGTATCCATCCCGTTCCGTTCCGCGGCCGTGGGAACAGGAAAAACCTGGGTGGTGCCCAGGACCTGCCGGAACCCCTGATACTCACCGAAAAAGAAGGTCCGGTTTCGCCCGTTGTAAACCCCGGGGATCACAACGGGGCCGCCCATCGTAAAACCGAACTCGTTGCGGCGAAAGGGTGGAATGCGCCGCGGGTCCCGGTCGTCCTGTCGGTCAAAAAAGTTCCGCGCATCAAACGCCGAGTTGCGCACAAACTCGAAGGCGTCGCCGTGGAGCCGGTTGGTGCCGGACTTGGTGATCACATTGGTATAGCTGGCCGCACCGTGGCCGATCTCCGCCGGCATCACCCCGGAACTCGCCCGGACTTCCTGGATGGCATCGACGTTGAAATTGGGAAAGGTTGCCCCGCCCATTTCCGGGTCAGTGGTGTCAATCCCGTCCATGGCAAAAACCGTGGCCGTGGCACGCTGCCCATTCACGGCAAACTGCTGGGTGAAGTTGGCGCTCCCGTTGGTGTCCGTCATGGTGCCGGCAGCCAGAAGCAGCAATTTGCTGAAGTCGCGCTCGTTGAGCGGCAGGCTGGAAACTTCCTTGCTGGAAATGTTCTCACCCCCGCTTGCCCGGGGAACAGAACCGTCGGCCTCAGCCACCACTTGAAGCCGGTTTGGCGGCGAGGATATCCTCAACCCCGCAGACAAAGCCAAGTCATCGTTGATCACCAGCAGTTTCGGCGCCAACCAGATCCTGTTGTCCTTTTTTGCGGATAATTGGTATTCCCCCGCCCTGATGCGGTTAAAGGAAAAAGCGCCGCTCCCTGAAGTGGTGGAAGTATAGTCAAGCTTGCCGCTCGGGGAATGGAGACTGATCACCGCCCGGGCGACGGGGTTTCCGGCTTTATCTTTAAGAATACCGTTCCAGGAAGTCAGGGCAAACCCGGGCCCCGGCAATGCAGCCAGCAAAAGCAGCGCACCACACAGGGTACGGATCGGGCAATTTACTAAAGGGAACATGGCCAGAGTATTGTACTCGCGTTTAGCCTTTCTGCCCAAATCCTTCGAAAATTATCTCGCCGGTATTTTTCGCAGGTTCGGCTGGGCAGGAGGCATTCTGATCCCGGGCAGGAGCAGTCAATCCCATGCGGGCTCAGGATGAAAGGTTCTGCAGCAATTCTTCGGCGGAGAAAGTGCCTGAAGATTTCACTGAAACAGAGAAAAGGTCACGCGGACTGTCCTGATAGGAGAGCGAATAGTCTCCGCCCGCAAACAGCTTGGAGAGCAGCGCATCCAGTTCCGGCTGGATAGCCTCACGCGTTTCCGGCTTGTTGGGAGCCAGCAGGCGGTCGTTGATGGAAATCTCAATTTCCTGGCCGTTGAAGCAAAATTTCGAGTCCAGGCGCGGGTCCGATTCAAAACGCCGGCAGGCTTTGAGGGCCGCAATGGCTGCCTGCTTCAGGCGGTCCTGGTTGCTGCCTTCCAGTGCCGCCTTACGGTTGTAGCGAACGCCGGGACGGTTGCCGGCATTGTCCACGCTGTAATTGGCCTCATGGCCGATCAGCATCACACCGGGGCCAGCGTAAACGTGTCGATAATCGGCTACGTCCAGCAGCAGTTCTTCCCAGCCCTGCTCCTGGATCCAGCCGTGAAACACCGGGATCAGAGGCTCGAGATCAATCCCCCCGTCATCCTTGAAAAGCAGCTTCACATTAACGTGTTGTAGTTTCATACGGCAGTCGTCCTTTAACTCAACCGGCAACCAGGGCATCGGCCCGGCTGGCGCAGGTGTGTGAAGCCTCGATGAAGAGGTGGGCTTCGTCCATCAGATAACGGGCAGAATCCTCGGTATGCGGCAAATCGGCCTTCTCGTGCGCCGCAAACAGGTACTGGGCGAATTTCCCGCCGGCGAATGGATCAAAGAACCTCTTCGTATCGTAGAAGCGCTTTCGGAACTCACTCACAATTTCGTCAGGATCATCTGTCACACGCGGGAATTCGTTCTTCACCAGCGCCCTGGCAGCCCGCAGCATGGAGAGATAAGCCATCTTTCCGGCTTGCCCGGCCTTGCCGTTTTCAAAGGCAATCTGCGCTTCAAAAAGCTGCCTTTCGGCGGCAACCAGGTCAAAGTCGACAGTGGAAACCACTTCGCCCGCGCACTCGCCCACTCCCATATCGCCCAGGGTATATTCGCGCGGGTCGCCCCAGTCTCTGAAGAACGAACGGTTCGCCTGGTCTTCCGGCGGGCGCGTCAGGTCTTCCAGAAGCATTTTCAACTGGACCTTGCCGGTCCGTTTGACAAAGTCTTTAAATGATTCTCCATTCTGCCGCCCGGCCAGATAATGGCTGGTCAGACGAGTAACAACTTCAGGGATGTTCTTGGATGGTACGGCTACCACGGGCATCCCGTAAGAACCTCCGTTGTGTCCCCACTCGCCGCCCAGAACCACCTGGAAATGCGGCACCGCGTACCCTGACATCTTGCGGCTCACACCGTAGAAACCCAGGTCCGACACATGGTGCTGGCCGCAACTGTTGAAGCAGCCGCTGATCTTGATGTGCAGATTCTGCACCGCCTCATCCAGTTGCAAACTCTTCTCCAACAGACGATTTCGCAACTCCGCCGCCAGTCCCCGCGAAGATGAAATTCCCAGTTTGCACGTATCGGTTCCCGGGCAGGCGGTGATGTCAACAATCGTTCCGGCTCCGGACGCCCCCAGTCCAACAGTGGCCAGCGCTTCGTAGAGCTCCGGCAAATCGTTTTCGCTCACCCAGCGGACCACAAAGTTCTGCTCCACGGTGGTGCGAACGCTTTCGCAACTGAAGCGCCGGGCAATATCCGCCAGCGCGCGCAACTGGTGAGAAGTGGCGTCACCAATCGGCAGAGTTGCCGTGGCCACCACATATCCTTCCTGGCGCTGCGGCCGGATGTTCGTTTTGAGCCAGCGCTGGAAAGCCTCCGACCCGGTTCCCTGCAACTTCTCAGCGGGCTTCAATGGTTTCTCTTCGGCCTGCAGAGCCTCCTGGATGTATTCCGTCCACCGCGGGTCCGGCTCCAGCGCCTTGCGCTCTTCCAGGACCAGTTCGCGGAACTTTTCAATCCCCAGGTCCTGGATCAGGAATTTGATCCGCGCGCGATTGCGGTTCTTCTTTTCACCCAGCCGGGCATAGACCCTGGCGATGGCCTGGGCCAGCGGCAGCAGTTCTTCCGGAGGAACAAACGGGTCAAACAGCTTGGCCTGATAAGGAACGGCGCCGAGCCCGCCTCCCACGTACATGGCGAAGCCGCGCTTCTCTACTCCGTTCTCAGTCCGCGTGGCGGCCACCAGTCCCAGGTCATGCATGTTGGCCAGGGCGCAGGCGTGCTGCGTGCAGCCGCTGAAAGACGGCTTGAACTTTCTGCCGAAGTTCTGGACGTCGGGATGGCCCAGCAGGAATCGCGCCAGCGCCTTCGAGTAGGGCGTGACGTCAAAAACCTCATCCTGGCAGACGCCCGCGTAGGGGCAGGCGGTCACGTTGCGAACCGAATTGCCGCACGCTTCGCGCGTGGTGATATCGACGGCGGCCAGGCGCCGCATCAACGCCGGGGTATCCTCAATGTGGACGTAATGGAGCTGGATGTCCTGCCGAGTGGTAACGTGGGCGATGCCGTCAGAGTATTCCTCCGCCAGGTCCGCCAGCGTTTCAAGCTGCGCGGCGTTCAAGCCTCCGCCGGGAATCTTGATGCGCTGCATCCCGGGAGCGTCCCAGACGGTGTTCGGCCCTTTCAGCAGCTCTTTTCGCGGGTAGGCCATCTGCTGGGCCTTCTTCCCGTCGTGCCTCTCGCCGTTGTCGTAGCGCTGCCCGTAAACGCCCCTGCGCAAACGCGTTTCCGCGAAAACACGGTCGTCGAGCTTGCCCGTCTGCTTGAGGCTGATCTCCGTCTCAAAAATATCAATCTCGCGCGACAGCGCCTCCGGCACCTGTCCCGCGAGACGTTCCTTCCACAATGCGTTCGATGCTTTCATCATGTCACCGCCCCAAAACTAAAAAACCCACCGCCGGCATTTTCTGCGACGGTGGGTTTGGATAAAACCTAAGCTGAAAATCTCTTGAGGGCTATCCTCCACACGCCGGCACAAATGTGCAACAACACATACAGGCGCCGCTGTGGATTCCCTTGCCCATAATCGTATCGTTCATTTTAGCTGAGCGAACAAATGGTGTCAACCGACTCTGCGCCTTCTCCGGACGGAGAGAACACATTGGAAATCACTGTGGAGGGTTTACATGTCGTTTTCAAGATCCACGGAGTCACTGTCGGCGCCTGGACACATCCGCCCCCGCGTTTCCGCGAAAATACGGGTACGAGCCCAGCGCGGTCGTCGTCCTGGGAAAGGGGTACATCGGCGTCCAGAACCACAACGAGGAATCCAGGGTTTACTTTAAAGAAGTCAGCATTAAGCCGCTGGACTAATTGAGTTGAGCGGTGCCGCTCCTGAGCCCGAACGTCGTGCGAAGGGACGTGTCAAAAAGATGCGGTCTATTGGACAGCCAGGTCGTCCCCAAGCCAAAGACCGCATTGCAGGCATCCGCGCAGCCTGCGGCCATCAACCCAAAGCGCGCCGGAAACGCTCTGGCTCCATCCCCGACGCGGAAGATGCGATAGCCACAAATTCAATAAAACCGGAAACGTCACACTATTTCTTAGCCTGTTCTTCGGCCATGCTGCCGATCACGGGCAAATGGAATTCCTGGTTGCCGTAGGCCTTAACCACCAGGATCAGCCAGACGACAAATCCCCCCAGGAAAAGTGCCAGATCGAGCAACAAATGAATGATCAGTCCCACCACCGGAATCGTGCCCAGGATCATTCCCAGGATGATCATTGCGATCCAGGCGACAATCCACGCAACGTGAAAAAACAGCGACTGGAATGCGTGGAAACGAACATAACGGTCCTTGTTGTAAGGTTCGAGCACCAGAAAGATGATCGCCGGGATGATTGTGAAATAGGCAAGCATCCCCGCAATGTTTGGTGCCATTCCAGATGATCGAGGAGTGGCTGCCGTGGGTGCAACCGCTCCTCCCGTAATGGGTGTGCCGCATGACCCGCAGAACGTCGCTCCCTCAGCCACCATTGCCCCGCATTTTGCACAGCTTGCCATCTTTCGTCTCCTTTTCCATGACTGGATTTTTGCCACCCTTGCCTTGACCCCGGAAGGTCCAGCCTCCCGGTCACTTCACTTCCTGCTCACCATTCCCTGGTGATGATTGGTTTTTTGCGTGCCGTCGGTATAGGTCGTAATGTAGTCGTAGGTGAATTTCACCATTCGACCGTCGTCTTTGGCGAGCCATACGGACCCCTTCACGTTGTAGTCCTTCATGACCGCATTCTTGCCACCGGTAGCGTTGTTGACAACACCCCCCAGCCATTTGCCCCCCAGGACGGTTCCAGCCCTTTCGCTGGCCGGAAGCTGCGAAAGATCAAAATCGTAGCGGCGGGCGTCATAACCGCCTACCTCTTCCGTCGTCACGTACTTCACGCTATCCTGCGCGTCCCGGATGTCCATGGGATTGAGATAAGCCAGTTGTATGGCAGTCGCGGTCATCTGCCAATCGTGAGTTCCCGCTGTCGCGTTGCGTGGGAAGACTTTGGTTCCACCAGGGGCCGACTGGGTTTTGGGATAGACCTGGGTTTCCTGGCCGGTCATAGCGCTGGGGGTCACATCTTCCTCAAGAGCAAAGGATGTGCCGTCAGCATCCTCCTTCTTAAAAGAGAGGTGGAACGACCCCGTTGGCTTCGTGATGGTGTCGCCCATTTTGGTCATTGCATCAGGGAGATAGGGCATCCCGGTCGCGGAATGATACGTATTGTCCGGCGCGGACGACTTACCTTTCATTGCCGCAGAATATTGCGCGGCCTTGTGACCAAACCTGTAGGCAATAAAGACGCAGCTGCCGATGCCAATCACCGCAATGAGCGCGAAGATTCCAACGACGATGGCTACGATTTTCAGCACAGGGCTGCTCTTTGTCGCGGCTGGAGTTGCAGGCGTTCCCGTTCCTGCAGCCGTGCCGGACTGCCGGGCGCCGCACCCCGTGCAGAATCCTGCACCCTCTGCGATCGGCTTTCCACAACTGATACAGAATTGGCTCATGCCGTCACCTCCGAATGATTTCAGACTGAATGAAGCGTCGATTCGATGATTGCATTATTCACGCACACGCCCGGCGGCGGATCGGTCTTCAGTCCGCAGCCCGCAAGCTATTCCCTCACCAGTTCCACGCGGCGATTGAGAGCTCGTCCTTCCATCGTGTTGTTGGGCGCAACCGGACGGGAAGCGCCGAAACCGGCGGCAGTGAACCTTCCAGGTTCGATGCGATACTGCGTGACTAACGCCTGCTTGACGGCTGCCGCGCGACGGTTTGAAAGATCGAGATTGTAGGGGTCGCCGCCAATGTTGTCAGTGTGCCCCTCCACTCGCAGCTTCCAGTCGGGATGCTTCCGCATCACCTCCGCGATTTCGTCCAGGACCGTCTTCGACTCAGGGCGTAGTACGTCACTGGCGAAGTCAAAATAGATACCGTAAACCTTGGCGCGCCCGTCCTTCTGCAGTTCCTGCTCGATCCGGTTGGGGGGATGCGTCTCTGACGTCCAGTTGATGCGGATAATCTGCACAATCCCTTCAGACCCGGACTCGCCTGCCAGGCTCAGCGGATTGTCCGGATCGTCGAGAATATAGCCCTCGCGGTGATCGTTGTCGCCGGCGTTTTGGCATACAACGTGGATGGCTGGCAATTGGACTTGCTGATCATTGACCATCACCGGCACGGCAACGTCGCCCGCTCCCACCCGGTGGAGGGTGCAGTGGGTCGCCGGCGTTGCGGGCGGCGGAGAGCCCGGCACGGGGATCAGGCGATTTAGAAGCTCGGTGGGATCTCCGGAGCCGGTGGCGGTCTTCTTGAAGGTGCTGATCATCGCCTTGATGGGATCCTCGTGCGTTGTAAAGGGTGCTTCGCCGCGGGTTTTCAGCTCCATCAAGGTATGCCTGGAGAACCCGAGCGCCGTGGTTCCCGGAAACTTGTTTTCCTGATCTTTCATGCAAAAATAGCCGCTGTCCTCCGCCGAATTTTCAAGGTCCGCACGCGTTACGGTGCGTCCGCATTTGATCCTCTGGGCCAGTTGCTTGTTTCCAGCCGGTTTCCCCAACAAGCTTCCCAAATCCGTTGGCTTGGGATACTCCTGCGAAGCCTTAATGTGCACCTCGTGTTCGTCGACCTGATCGACAATGAAAATGGATTCGTAGTCGCCCTGCAACGGGTCAGTGCCAGCTACAACGATGCGCAGTGAAACGCGGAGGGGAATTTTTGCACCTGGAGAGGAGACCAGGTCAGGCGGAGCAGGTTTCCATTGGGGCAGTTTCTGAGCGGCGGCAGAGTTGCTTCCCTTTGCCGCTTGGACCATTCCCGCGATGTCGTTCCGCTTAAAAGCCTGCTCGACCTTCTCGACTCGCTGTTTGGCTTTGTACCCCAGGTAGACACAGCCCCCGATGACGACAGCGCCGGCCAGGAAGCAAAACCCCACAATCCCCACAACGACTTTTATCAGCAGGCTTCCGGATTTTCCAGGCGGCGCGGCCTGTGGCGCGGCGCTTGGAGAAGGCGCCGGGACAGGAGTTGGCGGGATGGAATGCCGGCCCGGAGCTGCCGCAGGCGGCAGAGGCGCGGACTGCCCAGTGGGAGACGCCTGAGCCGGAGGCGCGCCCACCAGCGCACCACATTTCGCACAGAAGGCATTCCCCTCAAGCGATCGGAGCCCCACAGCTGGTGCAAAAACGCTGGGCAGCGGAGGCGCTATTTTGATTAATCTGGCGCGCACCGCACTTCTGACAAAAAACGTCTCCCGGTGACAACAAGGCTCCGCATTGTATGCAGGCGGCATTCATTGGCCGTTTGTCCTCATTACCTACTCTCGCCTTCTCGCCAGAGCATCCCTTTACTCAAGGCCTCGAACCGTTATTCCCGGACCAATTCCACGCGCCGGTTCAGTGCGCGTCCTTCCACGGTGTCATTCGACGCCTTGGGGCGGGAAGCGCCAAATCCCTCCGGCATCATCCGGTCGGGAGCGATTCCAGATTCCCTGATCAGTGCCTGCTTCACCGCCCCAGCGCGCCGCTGAGAGAGTTGAAGGTTGTAAGCATCTCCTCCAGCGTTATCCGTGTGGCCGTCAATCTTGATCTTCCAGCCAGTGTTGTGTTGGAGAGCTTCGGCGATTTCTTTCAACACTGGCCCCGATTCCGGACGCAGGGTGGCACTGTCAAAGTCAAAGTAAATGCCGTAGATTTCCGCCCGGCCATTTTGAGCCAGATCTGTCTCGATTTTTTTCTCGACGGGGAAGTCAATCTTGACATAGGTGATGTGCCAATTGTCGGAGGGTCTGACCAGATTCAGCGCGATGGGGTTTGCCGGATCGTCCAGGAACCATGCTTCATACACCCACTCTTTGCTCCATTGATCTTTAAGCGTGGCCCGTGCGTGAATTGCTGGCAGATCAACCCGACTCCCGTTGACGATAACCGAATAGGGCACATCATTGGCTTCCACACGGGTCAGTTGGCCCCTGGCCTGCCATGATGCCAATTCGTCGTTGCGAACCCATGTCCGTTCGTACATCCAAGCCACAGACCGTCCTGCCTTGAGGTCCTGAAAGACCGGCGGCGCTAAATTGAACATGGTCGTGCCCCGAATTATTTGCGGCGAGTCGACTCCGCTCTCAGTTTCATAGGCGCTGGCATGAAGCAAATCAGCAATGCAGATGTTCCGGCCGCTCGGGGACGCACCTGGTTGCAGCATCTGCTCAGTTATTTCGACTTCACTTCCCGTAATGTCCTGAACTTTCGTCAGGACCTCGACCTCACGAAGCCGATTGTGAGTGTTGGTCCAAATACTTACCAGGGTCAGGTCCTTTTTGAGCGGAATGGAAGCCTTGCCCGCCACCGCAAGGTAGGCGTCAAAACCCGTCCGGTCCTGGTCCGGACAGCCCTCCACGGGGTGCGTTGTCAATTTGCCGCCTGTTGGCGGGAGAGCGCTGCTGATGGCTCCCAATATCTTCCCCAGGCCATTAGCTTCTTCCGACTTCTCTTGACTGCCGGATGCAGGAATCGTTCGCCCACCGCCAGCCTTGTACGCCTGGTGAACCTGCTCCGCTTTGTTCTTGACCCGGTGAACGATATAAATGCAGCTTCCGATGGCGACCGCGCCGGCCAGGACGAAAAGTCCAAGCACTCCCACAACAATTTTCAAAAAGAGGTTTGAGGATTTTGGGGTTGAAGGGGGAGTGACGCTCAATGGGGCGGGCGGAGAAACGGGCGTCGTCCCGACTACCCGCGGTGGCGATGTGGATTGGGACGGAGTACTGGACGGCTGCGGCCCGGGCGCGGCAGGCTCCGGTTCACCCGAGGCCTTCCCGCATTTCGCGCAGAACGCGTTACCCTCACCAAGCTGCGTACCGCAATGGATGCAAAAGCCCGCCATAGGTCACCTCAATGCAGTGCTCCGCTGGAACGATATGGGGATTGCCCGGCGTGTAGACGCTGGCGGCTTCTTTCCAGTACAGTGCGATGGGACACTTGAGATTCCTGCATCCCTCCTTTAACTCTTGGGCCCGCAAATATCACTGTCCGGGTTCCTCCATGTCTTGGAGCTCTTAAACCACTCGACGGTTGGCGAAGTGCCCTTCATGGCCAGGACTTGAGCGTCGGCGCCCGCCTGCGCATACATATTGAAATGAGTTATGGTGCAAGGCACAAGGCTCAATGGGCCCGAAGCCGTATAGTCAAATTCCGAAACCAACTGAATATAGGCCCCAGCGTTGATCTTAAAGAAGTCACCCGGCCCCTTCTGCTTGGACAACTTCTTGGAAAACAGTTTCTGCTGGAGCCGCTGGAACCAGGACCATGACGTGATGGTTTGAGGCAGGAGTTGATTGAGAGCTTCTTTGAAGCTGTCCGTGCCAAAGGACATCGAGAGCTTGGGCGCATTGACGGCCAGGACAATGCCGTGGGCCGCCAGAGACTCGGAGGTTGTCTTCTGCAGAGCAGGGTTGGCCTGGAGATTGCCTTTCGTAGAACTCTGGCCTCCATGAATAATCAGGCCGCCCGCGCCGTCATAGTCCATGTCAAAGCCGCCGGAAGCGGCATCGTGCGGAGTCCCGAAACCCGGCTTGAAAATGAGGTTCACATTAACCTGGAACAGGAAGGGGAGGCCATAAATATCAATCACTTGCTTGGCGAGGGGCGGCAAGGCCAGCCGCGACTCGCCAATGCCCATCGTCTGCCCCAGGGTCTGAGCGGCCCAGGTAATGTGCAGGTTCCCCTTCATGGGAGTGTTGTATTGAAAGTCCTGCATTTTTCCGCCGTTTATATTGGCGTTGAATGACGTGGAAACGTGGTCCACGGTTCCGGTGGCAGTAATTTTGGCTTTAAGGCCTCCCAGGTCCTTTGTGGCCGAGAGAGTCATCGTCAGGCCGTCGCCCTTCCGGGTCCCGCTCGCCTCAAACTCCCACTTGTCGACTGTGCCCTTGGCATGCAGACCGTATGAGCCCGTATTCGACGTGTCGGCGTAGAGGAGTGTGGGTTGAAAGAGCAAAGCACTCACGCTTCCCATCAGAGTGCCGGAATCGCCCGGCCGACGAACTTCTGCCTGATCGCCTGGAAAATTCGCGGGGACAGTGAATTGAATGTGCCCATCCTGGATGAATTCCGGAAGTGAAGCATCATCGGTGATGAGCCCGATTTGAGAACCTTCATTCTCAACATCAATCACCCGGCGGGCTCCAAGATGCTCGAGCAGGAGCACATTGCCGGCCTTCAGATTCTGGAGACGCGAGTCAGAAGCGTCAAAGACCAGGGCGCTTCCGTCCGGGCTCACGGCCTTCAGAGTTCTTTTGACTGTGGGGAAGTCGATCCGGACCGTGTTGCTGGTGTAGGTGGCTTTAAACACCGCCCCGGGAGGCGTATAAAACTGTTCCGGACTGATGCCGGACGCTGCGCCTCCGCCTGAAGGTCCGCCTCCAGAACCGCTGCTCGGCTGATTATTGTTTCCTGAAGAACAAGAGAGGGAAAAAGCCAGTGTTATGACAATAAGGGCCTCACAAACCCGACGCGCCGGCTTCATATGGGACACCCCTTCCACTGAGGTGGACTCTATTCCTGAATTCGACTGACTACCTGGACCCGGACTCTAGCACAATCACCTGATGAAGTAAATATGCTGTATTCGTCCAGTCCGCCGTTGCTGCGGCCTGCGGATTTTCTTTCGACCGCAGGGCTCGAAATCGGGGATCCGAGCGATTCGAATCCCACCTAACACTTCAGTGCAACGACCTCGTAATCTCTTACGGAAGGGACCTCGGCTGTCACCATCCCATTGGTTTGTTTGAACGGGAGGCTGCGGCCCGAGCGAAGCGCCCGCACGGCGGAGACCTGCTTCCCTCCCGGCACACTAACCGCGATCTGGAGAGGTCCGGTGGGATAGAACCGCCGAATAAAAGAACGCATGGTGTTGGGATTCGTGTAATTGAGAATGTGGAGGGCGCATCCAGGTTCCGTCTCCCAGGCAAAGAGTTCCAGCAGCCCTGCCCCGTCAACGGTTGCGGGACGAGGCTGCCCTTTCATCAGCCAGTTGACGGAACTGGCGATCAGCCGATTCAGGTCCGGATTGCCCGATTTCCAACCTGTGCGGGCGACGTCGCCGGGGAAATAGACGACGCTCCCGGAACCTCCGGAACCCTGGCGGAACACAGCCGCGGGTTCCTCCGTTTTCGGAATGCGCGGATAAACCATCTCCGGCGGATACGCAGGATAGTGCGGAATGAGGCTGAGGAAAGTCGATTCGGGCTTCAAGTGAGAGACCGGAACCCGAAATTCCGTGCCGGGAAGAATCTCCGTATCTTTGAAGACATCCACGATGGGGTGCGGGCGGTCCATGTGCATATAGCTGTTGCGGACAGGACCGACCAGATCGCCCGCCACGTGAACGCCGAATAAGTCCGATAACCCGAAGTCTTCTCGCCGCACTCCCCACTCGTTGTAAAGCGACGTTTCAAAGGTGGCCAGCACGGAACCGCCCGACGCCACGTATCGCCGGATGGCCTGGCACTCGCTGTCTCGCAAATAGGCCGCGTTGGGAATCAGCAAGGCTTTGTAGGGCTTCAGCGCTTCCGGCGTGAGATTTTCCTGGTGAACAAAGTCAAACAGGAACCGCCCTTCGAGCAGCGCATAGTAGAGCCCCTGAAGATAATCGGTCGGGTCAATCCGCTCGCCGTTCAACCGCCGCTCGTGCGTCCCGTTTGTCTGGTAGAAAGCAATCGTGCTCTGGGGATAAAGCACAGCAATGTTGGCGAGCGATCGCCGGTTGCGGAAATCGGCTTCGTTCGCTGCCAGCCAGTCGTAAAATGCGCGCCCGGTTTCCCGCCAGCGATTGTCCTCAACAGCTCCGCCCAGCCGGTGGTACCACGGGACCATGCCGCTGGCCGTCACCTGGGCCATCCAAAGCGTCGCTTCCGCCGCGGGCTTGCTGGCATGCCGCCACAGCGGATCGCTGGTGCTATAGGAGCCAATCACATTGGTGATGGTACGGCCGTCCATTACGGACTGCGCCACGCGGCCCTGTTGGGAGCATTCCCAGATGGGCGCTTCCGTCGAACGCCCCTGGTGATCGGCGTTGAACCACGCGGCAACTTCGCCCAGCTTTTTGACGTCTTTGACGGTTCGAATTCCGCCGCCCAGGTTGCCGACATAAACCGAATCAGGATTCTTCTCCTTCGCCACCCGGTTCCACAGCTTCCAGACTTCCGCGACCCGGTCCATGTAAACTTCGTAGTATTTTCTGTAGACCGGACTTTGGGCGTCGGTTGTTTCCGGCGGCACTCCGCCGGTCTTTTCCTTGTAGATCTTTTGGCACGCAGCGCAGTAGCACACTTCCAGCGAGCCTGTACTCGGCCATCCGTTGGTGAAATAGCCGTCGGGGCTGTAGCGCGCGTTCATCTCGCGGTAAATGGCGGGCATCTGCTCCGTGAAGTAAGTGCTGAACATGCAGGTCTTGAAGAGCCATGGACATTCGTCCTGAGGCCGTGGCGATCCATCGCGATTTCTTTCGAACCACTCCGGATGGGCGTCCAGCGCTTCCTGGTAGGTGTAGTTGCAGTCCATCCGCGCGACAATTCTGATGCCGCGCTTTCGCGCCGCGGCGGCCAGCTCGCCAAAAAGGTCGCGCGTGCCCAGGAACTCACTGCGATGCTGATAAGGGACCTTCGTAGGATAAAAAGCGACAATTCCGCCGCCATTAATAAGGATGGCGTTCACCTTCAGCGACGCCCAGTAATCCATCCAGGCATCAACGTCCAGGGTCAGCGGGTCGCGTTCGTTCAGGTTGAGCTGGCCGCAACGCCGCATGGTGGCGTACCAGGGCTTGCCCTGCTCCGACGCCTGCGCCGCCGACATCCCCGCCGGAGTGACAATGACCGACGCCGCCGACACCGCCATGAATTCCCTTCTTGTCATCTGCTTCATGGAATGGTCTCCTCTGATGGATTCTTTCCGGCCTGGCGCACAAGTCGAACTTCAGCCCCATTACCTTCCGGAAGAAGGTGCCGTCTTAAAGCTTCCCGCTGGGGCCGTTGCATCATCCCGCGGCCAGCTGTTCGAGTCTATCGAGGGTGTCAGGGAAGCGGCGAACCAGGAGCACCAACGCAGCGGCCTGCGGGTTGGGGCGCGCGCGGCCTTGCTCCCATTTCTCCAGAGTCCTTTCGTTGATGCGCAGCTTTCTTGCAAACACCGCGCGCGAGCAGTGCAGCTTCTTCCGAGTATCCTTGATGAGCTTGGAATCCACTATGGGCAGCGGCTTCGGCTCAACCTTGAATGTGCGGAGCGTGATCTTGCCCTCGCGTTGACCTTTCATCGCCGCCACGCCTTCCATGAGTTCATTAAAAATGCTTCGCTTTGCCATTACGCTTGCCTCCTTGGCTCCCGATGAGCCACGCGTCTTTGCGTGCGCGCCTTGACTTCACCACCCAGGGCGGTCTTCAGCACCTTTTTCTCCCTCGGGGTCAAATCGGCGGCTTCATCTTTCCCATAAAGCGTCATCAGCCAGATTTGCTGTTCGGATTCAAAATAGAAATAGATCATTCGCAGGCCGCCCCTTCGGCCTTTGCCCCGGCGCGGGTCAGCCCAACGAATCTTGCGGAACCCGCCCGTCTGCGGCATCACATCGCCTGCGCGCGGATTTGCCGCCAGCCGGCTCTGCAGTTCCCTGTAACTCTCATCACCAAGGTATTCGTGGAGGTGCCGGGTGAAAGCCGGCGCTTCAATAAATTCCATTGGCAGCAATACGCCACAATGGGGCACAAACAGAATTGTACGCTAATAGCGTATGAAATTCAAGGTTGAATCCAGCCGGGCAAGAAGTGCAAGACTCCCATCAATTCACTGTTCTGCTACAGGCCGTCCCTCCACTCGCCGCCGGGCACGTCTGGGCTTTCCCGCATCGGTTTGCGTCGTTCTTGCAAACACGAGGGGAACGGGCCACTCATCGCACGCCGTCAGACAAATCGGTGAAGATAACCGGACAGTCACGCTACCCCACGTGTTCGGCCGGTAGAAGGCGCGGCCGCATCGGTCACACGTTCAGCTTGCGAAGGTAAGGAACGCTGGCCTTCATCATGGGCAGGTCCATTTCGACGTAGTAATTCTTGATGCCGCCGACTTTGGCCGCTTCAAAGATGTCCTTCCAGTTGAGCGTGCCCTGCCCAATGGGTACGATCTTCCGCGTTTTAGCGTCCCATCCCTGCGCGTGCATGGAGATGAAGCGGCCCGGGTATTTCCGGAAGTACCGGGCGGCGTGGAAGCCCTGCGCAATGGTCGAAACCTGGAACTGGAACTTGACCAGTTTGGGATCGAGAAGCTTGAACAACAGGTCGTAGGTCCGCTGGCGTGCCAACATGGCTGACCAACCAACCCTCATTGTGAAGTCCCTGCTGGATGCCGGCCTTGTGCGCCCGCTCGGCGATTTTGTTGTATTCGTCGGCAGCTCGCTTCACGTCATCCATCGTGGGATTTTTGGGGCCCTCGAGGGATGCGACAAGCATCTGCGTCAGGCCAACATCCTTTGCCCAGGCGATGCTGCGAGCCTGGTCTTTTCTCAGTTCGTCCAGCCCAAAGTGCGAGCTGATGCAGGTGACGCCGGCGTCGCTCAGGATCGTGCGCAGTTGCGCGCCGGAATATTTGCCGACGTCGGCAAAGCCGGAGTCCTCATAGCCGATCGGCGAGCAAAGTTCAATGGACTTGAACCCGGCCGCTGCCAGGGTCTTGATGGTGCCCGGAAAATCCTTGGCGATCATCTGGCGGACGGGCCACGTCTGGCAACCGATGGGCAAGCCGAGAGGATCCGCGTGGAGTTCCAGCGCGCCTGCGGAAAGGAAGCCGGCAGCAGCCGCACCCGCGCCCCCGAACTTCAGAAAATCTCTTCTTGATACTTTGGACATGAAAACCTCCTTACCTTAATAACCAGCGTGAGTATGTTCAACGGCAAAAGACCTGTCAAGTATTTGCAAACGTTTTGGAGCTCAGCCCAGCTTCCACGGCGCCCGTGCCGGAGGATTGAGCTGCGCGTTGGCAGCCCCGAGGTCCGCGGGTTTGCCTTCTGCAAGGCTGGTGATGCGCTTGTTCACGGCGTCCCATTCGAGCTTTGTTCCCGCGCGCACGGCGATGCAACCCACCAGCAGCGTCTCCACCACGTTCTGCTCAAACTCATAATTGGCGCGCGGCGGCGGGCCGCCCCGGATGGCGTTGAGCCATTCACGATAGGCGCCTGGAGACTTGGGCAAATTGTCGTCCGGCGGCGTGAATGTCTTCATGCGGCTGGAGGGAATCAGGCGCGCGTGCTGGCCTTCAAAGCTGCACAGGATTTTGCCCTTGTCACCCACCAGCAGCATCCCCTCACCGTCGCCGGGATCACTCAGCAGTTCTCCGGGCAGGAGTTCCGGCGGGCGCGGCGGGCGGAGCTGCGCGTCATACCAGTGGATGGTGACCGGCGCGCGGTCGTCGCGTGCAGGAAATTCCCAGTGCACCAGCTCGCCCAGCGGAAACGTCTCCGGGAAGAGCGGTGTTGAGCTGCCCTCGACGCTGGTCGGCGCAGTCAGTTTGAGCACGCGAAACAGCGTGTCGAAACTGTAGTTGCCCATGTCGCCGATCGAGCCTTCGCCAAAGTCGTTCCAGCCGCGCCACACAAACGGCAGGTAGACGTGGTTGAACGGCCGCTCGGGCGCCGGGCCCAGCCACAGGTCCCAGTCGAGGCCGTCGGGCACGGGCTGCGATTCTTTCGGGCGTTCCATTCCCTGCGGCCAGTAAGGACGTTGCGACCAGTTGTGCACCTCGCGCACCTGCCCAATCACGCCCGCTGCCACCCACTCGGTGAGATGGCGCGTGGCGTCGGAGGCCTCATTCATCACGGCCACCTGCGTGGCCAGTCCGGTCTCGCGCGCCGCCTTCGCCATCAGGGCGCACTCGTGGATGGTGTGGGCCATGGGCTTCTGGCTGAAGACGTGCTTCCCGTGCCGCAACGCGTAAATGGCAATGTAGGCGTGCCAATGGTCGGGCGTGCAAACCACCACGCCGTCGAGGTCGTGCTCTTTGGCGATCAGGTCGCGAAAGTCGTTGTAGCTTCCGCAGGCGCGATAGTTCGGCAGCTTGCGCACGTTGCGATAGTAGGCGTCCACCAGGCGGGCAGCGGGCGCGCGTCCGCACGTAGCACCCTTCCAATCGGAACCCCACGAGAGATCATTCAGCAGCTTGCGTTCCTTGTTAACGATTTCATCCTTGCCCCACTCGGAGTAGTCGCTGGTTTCGCGATTGACGTCGCAGACGGCCACCACCTGCACATCGGGAATCTTCAGAAAGTCCATCATCACGCGCGTGCCCTGCGCGCCAACACCGATGCAGCCGAGCTTGATGGTCTGGCCATCGGGAACCGGAGCGGCAACCGCTGCGCGCGCAGAGCGCGGCAGCAACGTGAGAGCTGCGGCGGAAGCGGCACTGCCTTCAAGGAACTTGCGCCGCGTCAGGAGCGGCGAGCTGATCTTGTCATCATGATTGTTACGCATGGCATCCTCGGCCAGGCAGCTCTGATGCTGGGCTTGTCGTCATAGGGCTGCCTGGAGCGGCAACACCATATCACAACTCAGGCAGAATCTCATCACCTTGCCGGCAATGGCGGTCCAGGGTGGAAAAAGCGTCAATCGCGATCAGGGCAAAGCGAATTTTGTGATAAGAGTGTAAATATTACTCACTGTTTCAATATTGAGCATGTTTTTTAAAATTGTAAAATCTCAAGTCTGAAAGTTAGTTATAAATTACGTATTATCAATAGATTACAATATTTGGAATTTTGCAGGTAAAACGTCCCATACGTCCCATTTTGAGGGGATTTCGGCCACTGTAGCCTATCGTATCAAGGCTAATGCGAAGCCGGCGGCCAGCGGCGAGTGCAAAGTGACAAGCGGCCGAGTGACGGGTTCTGAGTTATGAATTGCGGCTTTCCTTCCGATGGCGGCTTCCGGCCGGCGCGCCTGCACGTTTCTACAGACCTCCGCATGGAAGAAGGCGCACTCATTTCCGGCTCTCTGCCGCCACGCGCGCGCGCCAAATCCGCCATCCCTGCCCTGCCACGGTATAATGCTGCGGAGGGCATCCCGTCGAGGTTCGTGCCGCGGATTCTTCAGGCGGAAGCTGCGTTCTCAATTTCGCATGTTCAGGAACGGCCGCTTCACCTCTGAAGGGTTGCGGGAGCAGCAAGGGTGAGCGAGGCTCCATGACCGTGCCCACCAGCCTGCGCATTCAACCGCCGACCGGCCCCATTCGGCCGGGAGAACCGGCCTGCTCCTCGCCCGGCCCGCGCGTTAAAACAACAGACTCTGCCGCGAATCTTCCACCCGATTGCCGGCATTCTCTTTCTCGCCTGCTCGCTGCTCGCTCACGCGCAATCAGCGCCCGGACCCCAAACCAGGAAGAATCCGCCCGCCCAGCCGCCCGTCACCTCCAACGGCACAACCATCCGCGTGGCGTCGCCGCTGGTGGTGGTTCCATTCACTGCGCGGTCGCCCAAAGGCGACTTTGTTTACGACCTGAAGCAGAGCGACGTCCAGGTGCTCGACAACGGCGTCCGGCAGCAGATCAGGCATTTCAGTCTGGCCACCGAGCCCATCGCCGCCGTTATTGTGGTGCAGGCCAACAGCAACGCGGCGCCATTTCTCAAGAGCGTCCATCCCCTGGGCGTACTCATTTCCGGCATGCTTCTGGGCAGCAAAGGACGCGCGGCCGTCCTCGCCTATGCTGACGAGGTCACAACGCTCCAGCCCTTCTCCGCCGATCCGGCAAAGCTCGAAAAGGCTCTGCAGCGGATCAAGCCCGAAGGGTCCAAAGCCCGGCTCAATGACGCGCTGGCCGTTGCCGTCCGCATGCTGGCGCGCCAGAACAAGGCGGAGCGGCGGGTGATCATCGTATTTTCCGATGGCTTGAACCGCGGCAGCGCGGCACAGGGTGAGCAGGTGGTGCGCGCCGCCTGCGACGCCAACGTGCAAATCTTCGGCCTTCGATTCCAGCCCGGCCGTGAGGCTTTCCAGAACAACGAGAAAATGCTCAGCCAAACGGTCTATCCGGCCCAGGCGCCGCCGGGCGGTCCGGCCTCGGTGCGCGGCGGCCAGCCGGTGCTCGACTTCGGCCCGGCGGTGATCCTCACCCTCAAAGTGATCCGGGCGGAATTGCGCAAGAACGTGCTGGCGACCTATTCGGCATACACGGGCGGCAGCGTCTACACGCCGCTCAAGACGCGCCGCTTCCAGGACGCGCTGCAGCAGATCGCGCTCGACATCAACAGCGAGTACGTGCTCACCTACGTTCCCAGCACCTTCAAACAGCAAGGCTTCCATCGCATCCAGGTGGAGCTCACCCGCCCCCGCCTCAAGGTCCACACCCGTTCGGGATATTTTTATGGCGCCACGGGGATGTGAGCATCGCCGCTACGGCTTGCCAGCAGCGCGCGAAAGGGCACGGATTCATCCGTGCCGAAAACATGCACGACACGGTCTGGCTTCAGCCGCCGCAGGTTGTGGAGCCATCGCCCGCACCCGCCCTTCAGGGGCTGAAGCCCATGTTGTTACCGCTCTTTTACGGCACGAGTAAACTCGTGCCCTTATAGTTCTAAGCCGGGGGCCGAAGGCAACCGGAACCTCAGCAATGAAGTCAGCCCCGTGTTTAAGTCTCGACAGAAGAACTCCAAAGCGATAAAACAGCCGAAGGAGGAAACGCCTCGCTCCGCTACGAACATCGTGCCCGGACGCTCGACGACTGGCGAAAGAGTTTCGAGCGGAGCGGGACGTTCGGACCGGAAACGCACACTCAGATGTGGTCATATCGATGACTCTGCTATAAGGGCTGCGCGGGGTCCGAACGGGCGTCCTCTGACATCTTCGCCAAGGAGGATCGAGATGGAAGCACCTGCTTCGAACCTGGAAATTGTGGCCTGGGTGGGCCTGGACTGGGCCGACCAGAGCCATGAAATTCGTCTGCAAGCCGTCGGTTCCGAGGTTGCGGAATCGTTCACGGTGGAACAGAAACCGGAAGTCCTGCACGCCTGGATCGCCGGACTTCGAGCCCGCTTTCCGCAGGGCCGGATCGCCCTGGCGCTGGAACAATCGCGGGGAGCGGTGATCTACGCGCTGATGAATTACGATTTCCTGCTGCTTTATCCGGTGCCGCCCAAGGGCCTGGCGCGCTACCGCGAGGCCTTTGCCACCAGCGGCGCCAAGAGCGACCCGACCGATGCCGGCCTGCTGCTGGAACTGGTGCGCACGCATCGGGACCGCCTGCGAGCCTGGCAACCCGACGATGCCCTGACCCGGCAACTGCGACTGCTGGTCGAACACCGGCGGCGCACCGTGGCCGACCGCACACGCCTGACCAACCGCCTGACCGCATTGCTGAAGACCTACTTCCCGCAAGCGCTGGAGTGGGCCGGAGACTTGCGCGGCGCAGCAGCCTGCGAGTTTCTGCAGACCTGGCCCACCCTGGAGGCGGTGCGAGCAGGCGCGCCGTTCCCAACTGCGCCGGTTCTATCACGACCATCGGCGGTTGTCGGCCGAAGGCCTGAAGCAGCTGTTCCGCGAGATGGACCGTGCCCAGCCGCTCAGCAGGGATCGGGCGCTGGTGGAGGCCTCGGCGCTGATGACCCAGACGCTGGCCGCGCAACTGGAAGCCGTGATCGCCGCCCTCGAGAAGCTCGATCAGGCGCTCGAGGAACTGTTCGGCCAGCATCCCGACCGGGACCTGTTCAGCAGCCTGCCGGGTGCGGGCGAGGCGCTGGCTCCGCGTCTGGCTGCCGCCTTCGGCTCCGACCGCCACCGCTTCCAGAGCGCCGAGGAACTGCAGCGGTTCTCCGGCGTCGCTCCGGTTACCGAAGCCAGCGGCAAGATGCACTGGGTCCACTGGCGGATGGCCTGTCCCAGGTTTCTGCGCCAAACCTTTCATGAATTCGCTGCCGCTTCCGTGCGCAAATCGTTGTGGGCTCGGGCTTACTACGAACGCCAACGGCAGCGTGGCGCTTCGCACCACGCCGCGGTCCGCTCCCTGGCTTATAAATGGATTCGCGTCCTCTATCGCTGCTGGCAAACCCGTACCCCTTACGACGAAAACCATTACCTGGAAGCTCTGCGCCGGCGACGCTCACCGCTCTGGCTGGCGGCCGCCGCAACCTCAACCCGGGAGGCTCGGAGTTGAACCATGCCTAAGAAATCCTTGACCCAAACAACTCAGATGTCTTTCGCAAAAAAACAGCCGCATGTCGTCCGAGGAGAAAGGGCCCGGCTTCAGCCGTGCCGTCACGGAATGCGCCCTAATGAATTAAAGCCCTCTCCCGCCGGGAGAGGGTGGACGCGCAGCGGCCGGGTGAGGGGACGTCAAAGAAATTGGTGATTGAGTGATTTTCGATTGAGCGATTGAAACCGGCCGTGAACTTTCATCCTTCATCCTTCACACTTCATACTTCTCCCCGTCCTTCATCCTTCACACTTCAACCTTCATAACCCCGCGTTCATAATTCACAATTGATAATTGCCGCCGCTGGCATTTGCACTGAGCGGAGTGTAGGGCTTAAATTGTTGATGATCGGTGTCCGCACACATTGCAACGGATGCCATTTGCGCACCGCCGGCAGAAGTGTAGCGAAGCGGCCCGGCTCAGGCGGAAGAAAACCTATGAAACCACTCGAGCTGTTATCTCTATTACCTCGGCATCCTGTAGAGTTTGTCGATCGGATTTCCGACGGAGTTGCAAACCGGCTTGGCGCGCGTTTCGATCAGCAGCCCGAGTACCCTTTGGAGAAATGGCCGGCTGCCTTGAGCCAACTCGGAGAGATGCTTCAGAAGGATTTAACGGCCATCCTGGCCGAGCCTGCATTGGAACGAGTCGCGGCGCAAGTTCGCTCCGGCATGGACCGCTTGCTCCCCGATGCACCCTTCAGCATGATCTACAACGGTTCCCCAGCCCTGGCGCGATTGTGCTACGCGGTGGTTCGGGCCGTGCGCCCACAGGTGGTCGTGGAGACCGGTGTCTGCTACGGCGTCACCTCGTCCTTCATCCTGGGCGCGCTCGAAGAGAACGGGAGCGGGATGCTCTACAGCATTGACCTGCCCCCTCTTGCCAGGCAGGCGGCCCATTACCAGGGCTGTCTGGTGCCGGAAAACTTGAGAAAACGATGGCGGTTGTCCCGAGGGCCGAGCAAGCGCTTGCTGCCGAAACTTGTCCATCAGGTGGGTCCCGTCGATTTTTTCCTGCATGACAGCCTTCACACCTACAGGAACATGCGCCGTGAATTCGATATCATCACGCGCAACCTGAGTTGCCGGGCGTCATCGTCTCCGATGACGTCAATTGGAACGCGGCATTTCTCGAGTGCGTAGCCAACGCTCGCCCCTCCTACTCGGTGACGATCGGGGAAGATCCGAAGGAAAGCGCCCTGGGCGTTGCCGTTTTCACCCCGGCTCCGGCAAAAAAGCAGAGCACGTAGCGCGCTCCCGGCTGGCGCATACGTCGAGTTCTTTGCGATGTGTGCGAAAGTTTCATAAATATTTGACTTCACAGACCTCTCCGGGGGAAGAGGCTGTCCGCCTTGCGGGATGCGACGGCGGGTGAGGGGCCGTCAAAGGAATTGGCGATCGAGCGAATTGCGATTGGGCGATTGGAAAAACCGGGCTCGCGTCTTCGTAGGGCCGGGCTTCAGCCCGGCATTACGGCGCGGCCGCATCGTCGGTCCCTCACGCGAAAGGGCACGGACATTAATTTTAGGGGGGCAGGGCTTCAGCCCTGCCATAACAACCGCCCAACAAGAAACCAGGCCCTCTCCCGCCGGGAGAGGGTGGCCCGCAGCGGCCGGGTGAGGGGCCGTCAAAGGAATTGGTGATTGAGTGATTTTCGATTGAGCGATTGAAACCGGCCGTGAACTTTCATCCTTCATCCTTCACACTTCATACTTCTCCCCGTCCTTCATCCTTCACACTTCAACCTTCATAACCCCGCGTTCATAATTCACAATTGATAATTGCCGCCGCTGGCATTTGCACTGAGCGGAGTGTAGGGCTTAAATTGTTGATGATCGGTGTCCGCACACATTGCAACGGATGCCATTTGCGCACCGCCGGCAGAAGTGTAGCGAAGCGGCCCGGCTCAGGCGGAAGAAAACCTATGAAACCACTCGAGCTGTTATCTCTATTACCTCGGCATCCTGTAGAGTTTGTCGATCGGATTTCCGACGGAGTTGCAAACCGGCTTGGCGCGCGTTTCGATCAGCAGCCCGAGTACCCTTTGGAGAAATGGCCGGCTGCCTTGAGCCAACTCGGAGAGATGCTTCAGAAGGATTTAACGGCCATCCTGGCCGAGCCTGCATTGGAGCGAGTCGCGGCGCAAGTTCGCTCCGGCATGGACCGCTTGCTCCCCGATGCACCCTTCAGCATGATCTACAACGGTTCCCCAGCCCTGGCGCGATTGTGCTACGCGGTGGTTCGGGCCGTGCGCCCACAGGTGGTCGTGGAGACCGGTGTCTGCTACGGCGTCACCTCGTCCTTCATCCTGGGCGCGCTCGAAGAGAACGGGAGCGGGATGCTCTACAGCATTGACCTGCCCCCTCTTGCCAGGCAGGCGGCCCATTACCAGGGCTGTCTGGTGCCGGAAAACTTGAGAAAACGATGGCGGTTGTCCCGAGGGCCGAGCAAGCGCTTGCTGCCGAAAATTGTCCATCAGGTGGGTCCCGTCGATTTTTTCCTGCATGACAGCCTTCACACCTACAGGAACATGCGCCGTGAATTCGATATCATCACGCGCAACCTGAGTCTGCCGGGCGTCATCGTCTCCGATGACGTCAATTGGAACGCGGCATTTCTCGAGTGCGTAGCCAACGCTCGCCCCTCCTACTCGGTGACGATCGGGGAAGATCCGAAGGAAAGCGCCCTGGGCGTTGCCGTTTTCACCCCGGCTCCGGCAAAAAAGCAGAGCACGTAGCGCGCTCCCGGCTGGCGCATACGTCGAGTTCTTTGCGATGTGTGCGAAAGTTTCATAAATATTTGACTTCACAGACCTCTCCGGGGGAAGAGGCTGTCCCGCCTTGCGGGATGCGACGGCGGGTGAGGGGCTGTCAAAGGAATTGGCGATCGAGCGAATTGCGATTGGGCGATTGGAAAAACCGGGCTCGCGTCTTCGTAGGGCCGGGCTTCAGCCCGGCATTACGGCGCGGCCGCATCGTCGGTTCCTTACGCGAAAGGGCACGGATTTATCCGTGCTGAACGCTGCGCCCCCCAAAAACTCCCCAGCCATCTACCTTGGCGAAAGGCTGTTCCGCCTTGCGGGATTCGACGGCGGTGAGATTTTTTTGCGAAAGGGCACGGCTTCAGCCGTGCCGTCACGGAATGCGCCCTAATGAATTAACGCCCTCTCCCGCCGGGAGAGGGTGGACGCGCAGCGGCCGGGTGAGGGGTCACTTCGTTGAATGATTGACCGATTTGCGATTGAGCGATTGAAAAAACGCTTTACGTAGCTTCGCTCGTCACCCGTCACTCGCCACTGCCCTTTTTTCATCCTTCATCCTTCACACTTCATACTTCTCCCCGTCCTTCACACTTCATCTTTCTGCCTCCTGCCTCCTGCCTTTTTGAATCTGAAATCTTGAATCTGCGATCCCCCGGAGTCTGCGCGGCCTGGTTGCTCACTCGTAATTTGCCATTCGTAATTTCTGTTCTCCCAATCGCCAATCCCTCATTCTTTCCTCGTCCCTCATCACTTATCACTGGGACCGTTCTCCTTTCATACTTCATAAATCATAATTTCTGTTATATGTTGGGGTCGTGATTTCGCGTTAATCGGCGGCCGCACAGCTTGCAGGCGGCGCGACGGATGCGCACTTGCGGGAGGAGAGACCGTTGGCGGCGAAGAAGACCCTTGAAAAGATTCTGCGCGGAACCTCTGACGCCAATATTTCCTTCGATGATTTGCGGCGCGTGCTGCAAGGCCTGGGGTTCAGCGAGCGGATTCGAGCGAGTCACCACATCTTCTCCCACGACGGAGTGGACGAGATTCTGAACCTGCAGCCCAGGGGTAACAAGGCGAAGCCGTATCAAGTGAAGCAGGTCCGCCATGTTATACTGAAATACCGGATGGGAGGCGAGTTGAATGTCAAAACCGAGGTATGAAGTGATCCTCTACTGGAGCCAGGAGGACCGGGCTTTCATTGCCGAGGTTCCCGAACTTCCCGGCTGCGCCGCCGACGGAAAAACCTACCAGGAAGCCCTCGCCAGCGTTGAGGTCGTCATCCAGGAATGGATCGAGACAGCCAGGGAACTGGGTCGCCCCATCCCCCAACCCAAAGGCCGCCTCGTCTTCGCCTGATTCGCCCCACCCCGCAGCCGCGCCTCGGAACTCGCCGCCTATAAACCAGACCCCACCACCCGGAACCAGTTGTTTCGTCACCCGTAATCCGTCATTCGTAATTTGTAATTGCCTTTCCCACCCATAACTCAGAACCTCTTGTTTCGTCATTCGTAATTTGTCATTCGTAATTTCTGTTTTCCCAATCGCCAATCGCAAATCACAAATGTATTGGCTCATCACTCGTCGCCCGCCACTGTGTTTAAGCTTTTCCCTTTGCATTTGAAGTTGCTGAGGTGTATATAGTTGCGCGTAATCTCCCGATTACCGGCGACCGTGCAGATTGCTAATGGCAGGATGATTGCGCTACCGTCAGTGATCGAATTGAATATGAGATACCGGCTTTCCAGACACGCGCAAGAGGAAATCGAGAGGCGCAAGATTCCCCTGCCGCTCCTGGAGGCCACTCTCGCGAGTCCCGGGCAAATCGTGTCCGAGCGAGGCCACCTGAAGGCCTATCAGTCCAATGCGATATTGGTGGTAAGATGTTTCTGTTGAGAGCGATCGTGGACGACTCTATGGACCCGGCGGTTGTGGTAACAGCCTATCGCACAACGCGGATTGAGAAATACTGGGGGAAACCGTGAAAGTAACCTACGACCCCGAAGTGGACGTGCTCCGAATCCTGCTGAGCGACGCTGCCGTCGAGGAAAGCGACGAGGACAAGCCAGGAGTGATCCTCGACTACGACAAGGACGGCAACATCGTGGGGCTTGAAATCCTCGAGGCCTCGAAGCGCACCACCAATCCCCGCTCAGTCGAGTACGCCGTCACACGCTAGGCCCTGGCGCCCATTTACAATTGAGCGATTGCCAATTTCACCCGTTTCAGCGCAATCACCATTCGCCAATCACCAATCACCAATCAATAATCCGTAACCCGGAACTTCTGGCGGCTGGCGCAGACATTGATTTTCAATATCTGCGTTCAGCGAAGCTGAGTGGGGTTAGAATGGCGGGGTGCCACGACCGTCCTGCTGATTCCGAACGTAGCGAAAACGACGGGCTGCCGGACATGAATTCCAGCAAAGGAATCTCGCTACGCGAGATCGCAGATACTAAAAGGCAAGCATCTGCGCCAGCCGCGAGCCGAGGGTGGCGCAACGGCCTTTTATTGCCTCGCCCCCTTCATCAATGCTAATACCTTTTCCGCAACGATCTCCGCCTCTGATCGGCGCACAAATGTTACCTTTAAATTTGTAGGCGGATGGGGGGCTTTCGGGTGTGGCTCGCTTTGCAACTCGATTAGTTTGGCCGCTATCGTTCCGGCGAGTTGGTCTGTTGTGGGTGGTTTGGGTACCTCGCGGTAGAAGACGGCGAGAGTAACCGCGACCATAAGGACAGCTATAGCGGCCTGCCCCTTCTTAAGCTCCCGTATGCATCCCCAGGCAATGAATAGCCCTCCAGCAACGAAAAAAACGCGCATGGGCAGTACGGAAATAGTTGCGCCTGCGATCATACCGACGGCTCCCCATATGAACGGGCTTTCTGCGAGTTTTCGGTATGGTGACTGTTCAGAGCCAGACGATTTCGACGTGTCTTTTGCCGTTTTCATGGAACGAAATTATACACGGTAGTAGCAATCGCGGGTGGCGCCCCGATTAATCGGGACGTTCAGCGAAGCTGATTGGGTTTAGAATGGCGGGGGAAAAGAATTATGAATGATGAAGGACGGGCAGAAGTATGAAGTGCGAAGGATGAAGGATGAGAAAAGTCCGTGGGGGCCGCCGCGATGGACCGGGTGGAATGAAGAAAAGCGAGAGCCTCTCGCTTCGCGAGATCGCAGACGCTGCAAGGCGAGCATCTGCGCCAGCCGCGCGCGCCGTAGCGGCGAGTTTAGCTCGCCACGTTCGCGACCCAATGGCGGCCTAAAGCCGCCGCTACAAAAGCAAAGGCCGGCTACCGCTTTTCCCAATCACCCCATCGCAATTCGGTCAATCATTCAATTGTTTTAAATAACCCCTCACCCGGCCGCTGCGCGTCCACCCTCTCCCCATGAGAGAGGGCCTGGTTTCTTGTTGGGCGGTTGTTATGGCAGGGCTGAAGCCCTGCCCCCCTAAAATTAATGTCCGTGCCCTTTCGCAAAACATCCTTCACCCGGTCCCGCCCTGCGGGACGCGGCCCGGCCGGGATAAACTCCGCCCGCCGCTACAGCCGCCAAGCCGGAAGCAAACCATGCCGGGCTGGAGACCGGCGCTACGACCGAAACTAAATGCCGGGCTGAACTGGCGACGTAAAGTCGCCGCTACGTTTGGCGCACACATCGCAAACACCGCGACGTATGCGCCGCCCGTGAAACTGAATGCCGGGCTGAAGGCCGGCGCTGCACGTGCAAAACGGTTCGCGGATGTGCAGAGGATTGCAGGAGGGAAAGGCGCGGCCGGGGCGGGATTCGGGGCATTGGGCATTGGAAAGCTGAGGCTCGGGACAAGAAAAGTGAGCGGCTTTCAGGAAATTCCTTCCCCCGGGTTAAGAAATTCTCCTACCCCTCCCCGCCTGCACGGTCTGGCGTTTTGACTTGCCTTTTGCCCTCCTACAAGCTACGATGGGGCGGTTTTTCGCTCCTTTCATGATGCAAGCCCATGGAAACATTGACGGCTGGCTGGTTGCTGGGTTCGTATTCGGGCTCATCTTTTTCATTCGCGGCCTGCGCCTTTTCCGCAGGGGACTGATGGTGGCCGACACGCCGATTATTCCCATCCGCAGCGTGGCCATGGGCATCACCCAGGTGCACGGACACGCGGGGGGCGACACGCCGTTTCCGAGCCCCGTGTGGGGCCTGCCCTGCTATGCCTTTCATGTGAAGATTGAACGCTACGAAGGGCGCAACGGCTGGAAGCACTATCGCACCGACCAGAACGGCAGGCGATTCTTTCTCTCCGACGATTCAGGCCGCATCCGTGTGGACCCGCTGAAAGCCGAGTTGGATGTTCCGGTCACCGGCCGGCGGGTGGTGGGGGATGTGCCGATGAATTTCTCCCTGGCAAGTCTGCTGGGGCGAGGCAGGTCGTACGACATGTCCGATGTTTCCCTGAGCGCCAAAACCGATGAAGAACTGCTGGAATACGCCGCCGCCAGTTACGACTATTCGAACTGCTATCGCTTTACGGAGCAATGCATCGAGCCCGACCAGGAATACGACGTGCTGGGAACCTGCGTTGAGAATCCCCGGCCCCAGGACGACAACGACAGAAATCTGATCACCAAGGGCGAGCATGACGGCACTTTTCTGATTTCTTCAAAATCGGCGGAGGAATTGAAACAGGGCGCCGGCTGGCGCTCCATGATGATGGTGATGGGCGGAGCGGCTCTCACCATCTTCTGTGCGGCGCTTTTTATGGCCGAGCATAGACTGCTGTAACAGGTTGCTGAAAAAGGCCTGGAGGAGGCTGTAGCGGCAGATCACCCCGCCATCAGCCCAAAGTTTTCGGCGCAAGTGGCGGCATAGAGCCGCCGCTACCGGCTTCTTCGGCGAGCTGTAAATCCGGATCAGGAGGATGACGATGGGAATTGCGATTCTGGTTTTGCTGGTGTTTGCTGCTGGCGGCTATCGGCGGTGGTGGCGTACACGGTCAGCATCTACAACAGCCTGGTGCGGCTGAAGAATGATATCGACAAGGCCTGGGCCAACATCGACGTCCTGCTGAAACAAAGGCACGACGAACTGCCCAAGCTGATCGACACCTGCAAGGGTTACATGCAGTATGAACAGAAAACTTTTCAGCTGGTGACCGAGGCCCGAAGCGCCTACCAGAATGCTACGACCGTGCCGCAAAAAGCTCAGGCCGACAACATGATGACCGGGGCGCTGAAAAGTTTGTTCGCGGTGGCGGAAAACTATCCGGACCTGAAGGCCAACAACGACTTTATGCAGTTGCAGTCGCGCATCTCGGAGATCGAGGAACGGATCGCCGACCGGCGAGAGTTTTTGAACGACAGCGTCAACACCTACAACATCCGCATCCAGCAGTTCCCCGACATGATCCTGGCCGGATTGATGAACCTGCAACAGCGTGACTTCTTCAAGGCCACGGAAGAAGACCGGCAGGACGTCAAGGTGGATTTCTCCTGAGGGGAACTCAGGATTCAGGGGGCGCTCAGCCGATGAAAACCCGGAACCGGCCCGCGACCGGCCAGCCTGATGAGCCCGGAACCCGGCAAAAAGGGGCCGGAAAGAGGCCAAAAACCGCAAATGACGCCTCCCGGCCCTTCCTCCCTAGGCCAGAGAACTGATACCAATCTGTGACACTTTGGGGCCGGTCGGGTGACAAATCGGAAATAGTTTTCCGGCGGCAGAGGGTCACGGAGGTTTTTCAGGAAAAACCATTTGTTGAAACAAAAGGAGTTATTGCTGGAAGAATTAACAACGATCATTGTGAAGATTGGCACGCTGGTTGCACTAAGAAGTGGCGAGGAAGGGGGACGCTGGCCATGATGAACGAGGAAGACCTTCACAAACTGAAAGAAGAACGGGAAGTGATGGAAACCTGGCGGAAAGTCTCACGCCATGTCGTGGCTGACCTGCTGGAAGGATGCTCCGGCTGCAGCACAGTCCGTGAGAGAGACCTTCTCCTGCGCTGCCCGTGGTGCCAGGACGTCTATTTGTGCCCGGGGCATTGTATGCACGAGCACAACACGCACCTGCACCCTACAGTTTCCTTCTCGTCGCGTTAGTCGGTTGGCGCTGTGGCTTCAGTGCTGTTCGCCGTTCTCCACTCAGGAGCCTGAGGGAGGCCGATAGCTCGCCGAGGTCGTATCCGTTTCCCACACGGTGACGACGTTGACGTTCAATCCCTGATCCTTGATTTTCCTTTGCAATTCATTTCCCAGGTAGCACGCCAGATTTTCGGCGGAGGGGTTGGTTTCCGTGAAGGGCTCAACCTCGTTCAGGAAATGATGGTCGAACTGCTCGACCAGTCCTTTCAGCGCCGCGCGCAGGTCTGAAAAATCCATCAGCAGCCCGATGGAATTCAGCTTTTCGCCCTCCACCGAGACCCGGACCTTGTAATTGTGCCCGTGAACGTTCTCGCACTTTCCCTTGTAACCCCGCAGCGCATGGCCCGCGGCAAAGGAATATTCAACCGAAACCTCAAACATGGATCCTCCGGAGTTCCAGCAGGTTGTTGAAAAACGCGTAGCGGCGGCTTTATGCCGCCACCCGTTTGCCAACAACATTCGGACTTATGGCGAGGTAAACTCGCCGCTACAGCTCTGCTTACGGTTTTTCAGAAAACCCGCAGCGAGAGCGCGGACCTCCGGTGCTGAGGTCCGCGGCCTTTCCGTACCGCATTAAAAAGGCTACAAACATTCTTGCATAAATTCGCTGACCTCTTCCAGCCGTCCGGCGCGGCGGTAAGGCGGAAGGGAGTCAAAAAAGATTTTCCCGTACTGCTTCTTCACGATGCGGTGGTCCAGGATGCCGAGCACTCCGCGGTCGGTTTCGCTGCGGATCAGCCGGCCGAAACCCTGCTTGAGAGCGATGACGGCCTCGGGAATCTGATACTCGACAAAGGCGTTGCCGCCCTCCTCATTGATCTGGCGAATCCGGGCAGCCACCACCGGGTCTGAAGGAACGGCAAACGGCAGGCGGTCAACGATGACGGCGCTCAACTGCTGGCCCTGCACATCCACGCCCTGCCAGAACGAGCTGGTGGCAAACAGCACGGCGTGCGGGGTGGAGCGGAACCTGTCGAGCAGCGCGGTGCGCGGAGCCGAACCCTGCATCATCAGCGGATAACGGGATCGCCGGCGCACCTGCTCATAAACGGCCCGCATCTGCTGGTAGGAAGTGAACAGCACGAAGGCGCGGCCTTCCGTGGCCTTCAGCAGGTTGACAATTTCTGCGGCGGCGCGCGACGGGAACTCCGCGTGGCGCGGGTCGGGAAGATGCAGCGGCGTGTAAAGAATCGCCTGGCGGCTGAAATCGAAATGCGATTCCAGGATCTTTTCGCGCGCCATCTCCACACCCAGGCGGCGCTTGAGAAAATCAAACTTTCCGCCCACGGCGAGAGTGGCGGAGGTGAGGATGACGGTCCGCACCTGCCCGAACAGGCGTTCACGCAGGATGGGCGAAACGTCGATGGGCGAGGCTTCGATGAACACTCCGCGGCCGCGCCTCTCCCACCAGTAAACCAGGGTGCGGTCCTTGCTCTCCATGATGACTTCCAGCGCCTGGCGGATTTCCGCCGCCCGCCGCGCCAGGTTGTTGATCTCTTCCGGACGGTCCTTCACGCCCAGCAGTTCGGTCTCGAGGCGGATGAGCGCGTTGACGAGCGCCGAGTAAGTGCCGCGGCGGACGTCGAGAAAACTCTCGCGGTTGTCGAAATTCGTCCGCCCGTCGCCGGCCGGGAACAGCTCAAAGAAAAGCTCGCTGCGCCGCCGCAGCTCGCGCACCGCACCGGGCACCTCGCCGCCCTCCAGCGCCTTCAGCTTCAGAGTGGCCTCGGTGTCGCGCGCCAGCTCCTCCAGCTTGTAATTTGAAACCTTCAGGCCGAAATACTGCGTGGCCACGTCTTCGATCTCGTGGGCTTCGTCAAAAACCACGGCGGTGTAGTCCGGAAGCAGGCTGGCGTAATCGGACTGCTTGAGAGCCAGGTCGGCAAAAAAGAGATGGTGGTTCACGATGATCAGGTCAGACTCGGCGGCGCGCTGGTGCATCCAGGTGATGAAGCAGCGCTCGAACTGCGGGCATTTCTGGCCCGTGCAGGTTTCGCGGCGGGCGTCCACGCGCTGCCACAGCTCGCTCGAGTCGGGAAGGCCCGCCACTTCCGTGCGGTCGCCGGTTTCGGTTTCCGATTCCCACTCGCGAAGTTTTTGATAAAGGTCGACCTCTTCCAGGCCGTTCAGCACCGGCTGCTTTTCAATGTCGTAGAGCTTCTGCCGGCAAAGGTAGTTCTGGCGCCCTTTCATCAGGGTGGCGCGCAGTTTGGGAAACAGCTTGCGGATGAAAGGAATGTCCTTGTAGAAAAGCTGCTCCTGCAGGTTCTTGGTTCCGGTTGAAATGACCACGCGCTGCCCGCTGCGAACCAGCGGCACCAGGTAAGCCAGGGTCTTTCCCGTTCCCGTTCCCGCTTCAACAATCAGGTGCCGGCCGTCCTGGACGGAGGATTCAATGGCCTCGGCCATCTCCAACTGGCCCGGCCGGTGCTCAAAGCCGGGGTGATGGCGGGCCAGCCAGCCCGACGCTCCAAAGATGCGATCGAGCGACGCCGTTTCCGTAGTTCTCTGACTTTTAACACCCATGTTATCTGCCGCGACGAAGCGCCGCCATCCTGGCGGCCTATGCCGGCAGGATGCCGGCGCTACGGTCCGCACGATCGTCCGGACATTTCCTGGACACTACACTACAAACCCATCACCGCTTGAGGGTCAGTCTGGCAGGAATCGTCAACCTCCGTTAGACTGGAAATCCGAGCTGGATGCTCATTGGCCAGAATAGCACAGAAGCTTTCGGGCCGACGGCCGACGGATTCTCAGTCAAGGAAACTATGCCCAAGTTGCCGCTCATCGTGATTCTCGGACGCCCCAACGTGGGCAAGTCCACGCTGTTCAACCGGATTGTCGGCCGCCGCCGCGCGCTGGTGGGCAACGAGCCGGGCATGACGCGCGACCGCATTGAAGGGATGGCGGAATGGCAGGGGGTGCGCTTCAGGCTGGTGGACACGGGCGGGATCGTCCCGCAGGACCACGACACCATTCCGGCTGAAATTCTGCGGCACGCGCAAATGGCCATCGAAAAGGCCGCGCACCTCGTCCTGGTGGTTGACGGGCGCGATGGCGTGCTGCCTCTGGACCAGGAACTTTGCACCCTGCTGCGGCGGACGGGCAAACGCTTGTCCGTGGCCGTCAACAAGATCGACCTTCCCGTGCATGATCCGCTGGCCGCGGAATTTGCCAGCCTGGGCGTGGAAGACACCTTCCCTGTTTCAGCCGAACACGGACTGGGAGTCGACCATCTCCTCAACCATGTCACCGCGGACATGCAGGCGCAGGAAGAAGCCGACGCCGGCCCGGAGACGGTTGTCAGGATCGCCATCATCGGGCGGCCCAACGTCGGCAAATCGACCCTGCTCAATCGCCTGGCCGGGCAGGAACGTTCCATCGTGACGCCCATTGCCGGCACCACGCGCGATGCCATCGACGCGGAGGTGGAGCACGACGGCGCAAGGTACGTGTTTGTTGACACGGCCGGTATCCGGCGCAAAGGGAAAACCAAACTGCTGGCCGAAAAGCTGAGCGTGATCCAGGCTCGCAAGCACCTGGAACAGGCTGACATCGCCCTGTTTATTATTGACGCCGAAGAAGGCGTGGCCGCCCTGGACACACACATTGCCGGCTACGCGCATGAAAGCCACCGCTCCGTGATCCTGGTGGTGAATAAATACGACGCCATCCCCAAGGGGCTTACCGTAACCATCGACTACACGAAGGAACTGCGGCAGCGCATGAAATTTTTGGATTACGCGCCCATCGCTTTTATTTCGGCCCTGAAAGGACAGCGGCTTCCCAGCCTCTGGAAGCTGATCGCCGAGGTGGCTGCGGCCCGGAGTGTCCGCGTGCCCACGGCCCGGATGAACGCCTTCGTCCAGGGACTCGATCTCCGGCGGCTTCCCACCCTTCGAGGCCGCCCTCTGCGCATTTATTATCTGACTCAGGCCTCGGTGTCCCCGCCCACCTTCATCGCCTTCACCAACCGCAAGGGCCAACTCCACTTTTCCATTGAACGTTATCTGGAGAACCGCATCCGGGAAAAGTTTGGATTTCTGGGAACTCCAATCGTGATCAAGTCGCGGTCTCGCAAATAAAAATCGAGGAACAAAAAGCCTCTGGGAGCCTGCCTTTTTCGATCACATCCTCACTGTAAATTGGGAACTTCTTAATTGACCTCAGCCGACACAGTAGTGCTATACTGAGCCGCAGCAGAGTTGTGGGTGCCCCATCCGGAGGCAAGATGCTTACAAAATCTGTCGCGGAATTATACAGAAGGGAGCTCGGATTACATGTCCTGGGAAATGGCGTCTCTTCGGGCAATATTCATTCTTTCCGTTATCACTGCGGCGTACCACCTGCGGCCGTTTCATTGGTCTTCATGGATCTCTTCTCTTGTTGGAGCAGCGCTGGCATTCGCCTTTGTCTTTATCGAGACGCGCCTGCGGAAGGCCAGCCTTAAACGGCTGATCGGCGCAGTGGTTGGCGGAATTTTCGGGGTAACAGGCGCGCTGATCATCAGCCATCTGCTGAGCCTGACGTCGCTGGAGAAGGCGTCTATTTCGTACGTCCAGGTTACCCTGCTCATGCTGCTGGGTTACGTGGGCCTTGTGGTGGGCGCCTCCAAGGGCGATCTGCTGAACCTGGCGGCGATGGGCGGCCTCTTTTCCGCGGAGCGGCAGGGCAGGAAGACCAGCAAGATCCTCGACACCAGCGTGATTATCGACGGCCGGATTGCCGACATCTGCGATACCGGATTCATCGAAGGTCCCCTCCTCCTTCCGCAGTTCGTGCTTCGCGAACTGCAACTGGTGGCTGACTCGACAGACCCGCAAAAGCGCAACCGCGGCCGGCGCGGCCTGGACGTCATGCAACGCATCCAGAAAACAGCTTCCGTCCAGGTGCAGATTGTGGAGGAAGACTTCCCGCAGGTCCGCGAAGTGGACCTGAAACTGATCGAGCTGGCCAAGAAGATTGAGGGGAAAATTCTGACCAACGACTTCAACCTGAACAAGGTTGCTCAGCTTCAGCACGTCCCGGTGCTGAACATCAATGAGCTGGCCAACGCCCTGAAGCCCGTCGTACTTCCCGGCGAAATCATGCGGGTGTTTATCCTCAAGGAGGGCAAGGAATACAACCAGGGTGTTGCCTACCTTGACGATGGCACCATGGTGGTTGTGGACAACGCGAAGAAGATGATCTCAAAGACCATCGATATTTCCGTCACCAGCGTGTTGCAGACGACAGCCGGAAAGATGATCTTCGGAAAATACGAGAACAATCGACAGCGCGCCGAGGTGGTCCAGTCGTAGGTTCTGGCCGGAGGAGCGGAACGGGTTCCTGCTATGAAAGTGTTGGCCATCATTCCTGCTGCGGGCGCGGGGGTTCGCATGGGCGGCGAAACGCCCAAACAGTTCCTTTCCATTGACGGCGTGCCCATCGTGGTCCATACCCTGCGGAAATTCAACGAAGCCGATTCGATTGACGAAATCTACCTGAGCCTGAGGCCTGAGGATATGGAACGGGCGCATGCTGAAATCGAGCGGGAGCAGTTCGCAAAGCCCGTGCGGCTTGTTCCGGGCGGGGCCACTCGCCAGCAAACGGTTTCCCGGGCGCTTCAGGAAGCTCCCTCCAGCACGGAGATCGTGGTGGTCCACGACGCCGTGCGGCCTTTTGTGACCACGGAATTGATCCACCTGTCGGTGGAGGCGGCGCGCAAGTCGGGCGCGGCGATTCTGGGGATCCCCAGTGTTGACACGGTGAAGCAGGTGGAGCGGCAGATGGTTCTGGGAACTATTCCCCGCGAGCGGATTGTGCTGGCGCAGACGCCCCAGGCCTTTCAGTTTGAGGTCATCAAAGATGCTTGCGAGCGGGCCGAAGCAGACGGCTACGAAGGTACCGATGAGGCCAGCCTGGTGGAACGGCTGGGAGGCACCGTCACCGTGTTGATGGGTTCCGACCGGAATATCAAAATTACCAAGCCTTCTGATTTGCCGCTGGCTCGCCTCTTTTTTGCGCAGGAACACGAACAGGCGGAACTCCGCGCAAAATCGCTGCAGTAGCGGCGGGTTCACCCCGCCATGAGCTCAATGCTTTTCACGAGGGCTGGCGGCGTAAAGCCGCCCCTACAACCTTTTGAACACTCGGCCAGGAACCCGTCCCGGTAAAATGGAAGCCTGACGATCGCGGCCCGAAGACGGCTGCGGAAAATGCGAGAAAAGACTTTGCATTCCGGATCCACACACCGAATCGGTTTTGGTAACGACGTCCACCGGCTGGCCGCCGGCCGGAAACTTATTCTCGGCGGTGTCCACGTTCCCTTTGAGAAGGGACCGGTGGGACATTCCGACGGCGATGCCCTGGCCCACGCCCTCTGCGACGCGCTGCTGGGAGCAGCCGCGCTGGGAGATATCGGCCGGCACTTCCCCGACACCTCGCCCGAGTGGCACAACGCCTCGAGCCTGATGTTCCTGCGGCGCGCCCGGGAATTGCTGGACGCGGCCGGCTATCGAATCGTCAACATCGATTCCACCATCAGCCTGGAGCGGCCCAAACTGGCTCCTTTTATCTCCGCCATGAAGGAAAAGCTGGCCGAGGCGCTGGGGATCGAGGCGCAGCAGGTGAGCATCAAGGCCAAGACCGGCGAAGGCGTCGATGCCGTCGGAAAGGAAGAAGCCATCCGCGCCGACGCTGTGGTCCTGATTGAGCCGCTGGCTGAAGCATTCCCGCCACCGAAACCCGCAAACGGACAGGCACGTTCCATTTAACACACCTCGCAGGAACCCTTTGGAAAGACCCCGACATCGGCCCCGACGGGCCATGCGAATATTGCTTGCAATGGCTGATGCCCCGGCTTAGCATTAGGGGAAAATCCGTTTCCGAGGTGAATACCATGACGGTTTCGACCTTGACCGAGTCGCGAGGGGAGGTTTTCTCGATTGCGGAGCCCACCACCGTTCATGCTGCAGCTCGTTACCTCCGGGATCAACAGGTTCGCGCCGTGGCCGTTTGCAACGGCCAGGGCAAAGTGGTCGGCGTGGTTTCGCAAAGTGATATCTCTGACAAGGTTGCGGCAGAGAACAGGTTTCCTGACGAGGTCCGCGCGTCGGAGATCATGAGCACACGCCTGATTTCAGTCTCTCCGCAGGAATCGATCGAGAAGTGCCTGGAATTGATGGAGAAGTACGGCATTTACCACTTGCTCGTGATGGCTGAAGATGGCGCCTACCGCGGGATGATCTCGATCCAGGACCTGCTGAAGATTATTGCGCTTGAAAACAAGGCTCGCGCCGATAGTCTGGAAGACTACATCGTGGGCAGGCGTTAGCCTCAGGGGCGACTGCCATCATAAGTTTCATCGGAGAACAGGCCTGCGCATGACAGGTTGCCGCCCGGGTCCGGGTTGACAGCTTCCCCGCCTGGGGTGTGCAGAAGTTCCACGCCCTGAACAACTCCGCCGTAAAACCTGCCCGCCTGCGAAGCCTTTCCGGTCCAGGCGCTGCACCGCGCGGTTGCGGCCGGCGATCGCCGGGAACAGTGCGAAATCTGCGGTATGATGGATGGTCTGCACCAATCATCAACATGATGGGCTTTCCCTCAATTTAGTTATTGGCAACTGATGCAGAGACGTGAATCCATGAACCGGAACATGACGGCGCTATCGGGAGCCCGGTTTGACCTTGTGGTGATCGGGGGCGGCATCAACGGAGCCTCCACGGCGCGGGAAGCCGCGCTGCGCGGCATGAAGGTGGCGCTGGTGGATGCGCGCGATTTTGCAGGCGCCACCTCCAGCCGATCCTCGAAACTGATCCATGGGGGATTGCGATATCTCGACCAGTTTGAATTCCGGCTGGTGCACGAGGCCCGGCGCGAACGGAGGCTGCTGCGCAAGCTGGCTCCCCATCTGGCGTGGCCGGTGCCGTTTCTTTTTCCCATTTATCGCGGCGACCCCTATTCCCCGCTGAAGATCCGGCTGGGCCTCGGCATTTACGACCTGCTGGGAAACCTCGGATCCGCTGACCGGCACCAGACGCTGAGCAAGGAGGACCTGCTGCGCCGCGTTCCCTTGCTGCAGCCTGACGGCCTGCGCTCGGGCGCGCTTTATCACGATTCCCTGACGGATGACGCGCGACTCACCGTCGAAAACATTGTGGATGCGGCTGACCACGGAGCCGCCATCGCCAACTACGCACAAATCCGCAGTTTCAAACTGGGCGCGCCAAAAGCAAATGGCGGTTCCACGGTGACCACCGCAGAACTGGAAGACTATCGGACCGGCGAGCGCTTTGAAATCTCATCACGTTTCTGGGTGAACGCCACGGGCCCCTGGGTGGATGAAGTGCGGGCTTTGCTGCCGGGTTATGACGGCTCAAAAACCGTCCG
The DNA here is from genome assembly GCA_963783155.1 of uncultured Acidobacteriota bacterium. Taxonomy (GTDB): domain Bacteria; phylum Acidobacteriota; class Terriglobia; order UBA7540; family UBA7540; genus SCRD01. Next base: position 561,475 of record CAWANC010000007.1, read on the forward strand.
CCTCACCAAGGGCACGCACATTGTGATACCGCCCGTCGCGGGAGACTTTGCCATGTTCGCGGCCATCCTGCCCGGTAAAAGGATTTTTGTGATGATGCCCTGGCACCGCCACGGGCTGCTGGGAACCACGGACACCGACTACGACTCCGACCCCGGCGAGGTGCGGCCGGACGCGGAAGACGTTGAATATCTGCTGCGCGCGGTGAACCGGGTGCTCAGCAAGCCTCTCGCAATGAGCGACGTGATCGGCGCCTATGCGGGTTTGCGGGCGCTGGCCATCCAGCCGGGCGCAAGCCCTTCAGAAAATACGCGTGAGTACCGATTCCACCAGGATCCCTGGGCCGCAAACCTGATCACCGTCTGCGGGGGCAAGCTGACGACGGCGCGCTCGCTGGGTGAAAAGCTGGTGGACCAGGTGGTGGCCAGCCTGCCCGGCAGTTCCCCGGGCGAATGGGCGGAGCATCCCACCCGCAATGCGCCGCTCCCCGGCGGCCACACGGACAACTTTGAACATTACTTCAAGGATGCCGTGGCGGACGCCGTACGGCTGTTCGATGTTCCGCGAGCGGCGGCCGAACGCATCGTGCGGACCTATGGAACCCGCTGGCAACAGGTGCTGGAACCTATCTGCTCTGACCGCAAACTTGCTGAACTGCTTCCCGGCAGTGCGGAATGCCTGGGCGCCGAGGTGGCCTTTGCCATTGAGAACGAAATGGCCCTGGAACTTGACGACTTTCTCCTGCGCCGCTCAGGATTGAACTGGTACGCCGCTTATGCGCTTCGCGAAGCCGTTCCGAGAGTGGCTGAGATTTTTGCCGAACGCCTGGGATGGGACGCGGAGCGGCGGGAGGCTGCCATTCGGAAATTTCTGGCGGCAGGACATTTCAGCTTTAATGGGGCGGCCCAGGCCTCTTCGGCAGGCCGGGCAACATCATGAAGAAACTGGCCAGAAAATACGTGGTGAGGGGGCGCGTGCAGGGCGTGGGGTTTCGCTATTTTACCGAGAACGTGGCAAGCCGCCTGGGCCTTTCGGGGTATGTTAAAAATTGCGCGGACGGCACCGTGGAAGCCTACGCGGTTGGAAACGCCGCCGCCCTGGAAGAATTCAAAACGCACCTCGCGGAAGGGCCGCGCAGCGCGCGCGTCGATCAGGTCCAGGAATTTGAAGAGCAGGTCCAAACCGGCGCCAGGCGCTTTGTGGTTGAGAGCGACTGGTAGCCGATCACACAAAAGAGGAGACATTGCGTGGAAAATCTCAAGGCACTCATCCGTGAAGTTCCGGACTTCCCCAAACCGGGTATTTTGTTTTATGACATTACGACGCTGTTGAAAGACCCCGTCGGCCTGCACGGCGCCGTGGATTCCCTGGCCGAGCATTACCTGGGCCAGGTGATCGATCGCGTGGTGGGCATTGAGGCGCGAGGCTTTATTTTTGCGCCCATGGTGGCTTATCGGCTCAACGCCGGGTTCGTTCCCGTGCGCAAACCGAAAAAGCTTCCTGCGGAAACGGCGCGGGCTGAATACAGCCTGGAATATGGAAAAGATTCGCTGGAGATCCATCGCGATGCCATCACCCCCGGACAAAAGGTTCTGATTATCGACGACCTGCTGGCCACCGGCGGCACCGCCGCAGCCGTGGCTGAACTGGTGGAATCACTGGGCGGCGTCGTGGCGGGCATGGGGTTCCTGATTGAACTGGAATTCCTGAAGGGTAAAGAGAAAATCTCGAAATACGACGTGCATTCGGTGCTGAAGTATTAAAGAGGAGAGGGAAGCCCTACAGCGTAAACGCCCGCCGGGTTGGCAGAACACGTCAGGCTGGGGCGCCCTCTTCCGGCGGCTGCACCGCGCCCAGGATGGTATCCAGAAAATGGCCTTCCGGCAGCGAGCCTTCAAGCGCGTGCTCCTGGTTGATGATCGTCCTGGGAACGGCCTGGACGCGATACCGGTTGACCAGGTCGGGAAACTCGGTAGCCTCAATGCAGTCGGCCGTGACGTGCTCGCTTTCCATTGCGAACTGCTGGGCCAGGCGAACCGCCTGAGGGCAATGCGGTCAGGTGGGGGTGACAAACACCTCGAGGTGGACCGGCTGGCTGAGGTGCGAAAGCTTTTCCCTGCTCTCCGCACCCAGGCCCGACTCGCCTTTTGAAACATCGAGGATGGCATCCAGCACGGTTGAGAATTCGTACCCGGCGGGCATCCCGTAATAGCGGATGCCGTAATCTTTCCCGTTGCGGATTACGGTGGCGGGAGCCTTGTCCACTCCGTACTCGGCCACCTTCTCTTTGTCGAGGATAAAGTCGTAAACTTCGAGCGAAAGCTTGTCAGACAGTGCGGTAAGTTCCTCCAGCACCTGGCGCGTTTCAGGTCCGTACTCGAGATTCAGCTCCTGGGTAAAATGAATGATCTTTACGGGCCCCGTCATCGCGCTCAGCCGTTGGCGGATCTCCGCGGCGTCTTCGTCACGTAGTAATCCCATCTGCGCTCCTTCCCTGCCTGCTGGGATGAACCAGCCTGTTAATGTTTCTCAATGATGAGAGCGGGGTCCGGCGGGCCGCCCGCCGCGCTCTATTCCAACCAGCACTGATTGGATGCGCGAGGGAAACGAACGATTCAGGAAAACCCTGTCAATTCTTCAACTCGACGATGGTCGCTCCACCGCCGCCTTCGCCCTGGCCGGCAAGATAGAACTTCTCCACGTGCGGATGTGAGGCAAACATTTCGTGCAGGTTCCTGCGCAGGATCCCCTTGCCAAAGCCGTGAATCACGCGCAGCCGGGCGCGCCCGGCGGTGTAAGCACGGTCCAGATACTCGTCCACTCTTTCCAGCGCTTCCTCTGCGGTGTTGCCGATCACGTTGATTTCCTCCGGCACATCGGCGGGGGCGGCCTCCACCCGCATGCCCAGCCGCCCGCCAACCGCCGGGGCATGCCCGGACTGCTGCGATTTCCGGGAAATGATCTGCGCCTCGTCCCTGGCAATTCGCAGGTGAAGGTTCCCAACCTGCACCTGGATATGATCGTCATCAACAATTTCAATCACCGTGCCCGGCATGGAAAGGTTCGGCACGCGCACCTGGTCGCCGACGGCCGGCGGCGCTTCAGGCATGCCCCGGCCCTCCGGCGCCGGCTCGGACAGAACGTTCAGGACCTGTACGTTCCATTCCTCGCGCGCTTCCTGCTTCAGCGCCAGGACCCTGCGCTCGACTCCTTTGGGCAGCCGGGGCTTTTCAACCCGGGCACGCAATTCAGCGAGCACATCGTCCCAGTGCTTTTCCATCGCCCGCAAAGTTTCTTCAAGGCGCGCGTCGAGCTCTTTCAGCTTGGCGCGGCGGTCCTCTGCGGCTCTGGCTTCCAGCTCCACCGCCCGCCGCTGTAGTTGTTTCTCCTGCTCGCGCAGGCCGGCAAGTTCCGCCTCCATCAGGGCCCGCTGCTCGTGCAGCGATTCGAGAAGCGCCGCCGCCTCGGCTTCCTCCCGCCCGATCAGTTCGCGGGCCTTATCCAGAATGTCCTGCGGCAGGCCCAGGCGCGCGGCGATATCCACGGCGCTGGACTTACCGGGCAGGCCCACCAGCAGGCGGTAGGTGGGCTGCAACGTTTCCTCGTCAAACTCCATGGCGGCGTTTTCGGCTTCCGCGGTTTCGCTGCCGTAAGCTTTCAGCCGTCCGTGGTGCGTGGTGACAAGCGTGAAGGCGCGCGACTTCCTGAAGCGTTCCAGAATCGCAATGGCCAGCGCGGCGCCCTCACCGGGCTCGGTGCTCGACCCGAGCTCATCCAGCAGAACCAGGTCGCCCGGCCCCACAACCTCAACCATGTTGCGGATGCTGGTGATGTGCGCCGAGAAGGTGCTCAAATTCGCCTGAATGGATTGCTGGTCGCCGATGTCCGCCAGCACCCGATGAAACAGCGGCAGTTGCGCGTCACTGGCGGCAACCGGCAGTCCGGCTTGCGCCATCAGGACGGTAATTCCCACGGTCTTCAGCGTCACCGATTTGCCGCCGGCGTTCGGCCCGCTGATCACCATCATGCTTTTGGGCTCCTGCAGGGCAATCTGCAGCGGTACCGATTTCCGGCCGGTTTTTCGCAGCGATTTTTCGAGCCAGGGATGGCGGACATCTTCGAGCACGATTCCCTGCCCGCCGCCGACCTGCGGAATGCAGCAATCGTAGGCCGCGGCAAAACCCGCCTTGGCAAAAACCATGTCCAGCTCGGCCAGAACGGATGCCGCGGCCAGCAGGTCGGCCAGGCGCAGCCGGAGTTTTTCCGTGTACTCGCCCAGGATTCTCTGGGTTTCGGCATACTCGCGGTCTTCCAGTTCAACCAGCTCGTTATTCAGCGGCACCGTCTCCATGGGCTCGAGGAAAACGGTGGCGCCCGACGAGCTGGCGCCGTGAATCACGCCGGGCACGTGGCGCTTTTCCTCTGCGCGAATGGGGACCACCAGCCGCTCGTTGCGAACCATCACCACAGCATCCTGCAAAACCTTGTCGCGGCTGAGCCGCCGCATAAGGCCTTCGAGCGTTTTCTGGATGTCGTGCCGCAGGCGGTCGATGGAGCGGCGCAGCCGGCCCAGCTCCGGGCTGGCGGAAGAATCGAGGGAGCCATCGGGAAGGATCTTGCCGTCAATCTCCGCGAGCAGCGAACGGAAATCCGGCAGCACGCCCGCGAGATCGGCCAGGTGTGGAAAGGCCGCCCGGTCAAAATTCTTCCGGAGTTCCTGGCCCTTGCGCATCACGGCAAGAAGCGTGAGGATTTCGCGCGCCGTGCAGGAGACGCCTTCGACGCGCAACCGGCCAAGAATGGCGCCGGGATCTTCCAGCCCGCCCAGCGAGGGCCGCGAACCTGTTCGGATAAAATCGACGGCCTCGCGCACGCGCTCGAGAGCGGCGCAGATGGTGTTCAGGTCGTCGCCGGGAGAAAGTTCCGCAACCAGGCTATGGCTGATGGGTCCGGAGAGAAATCCGCGCAGAAGGTCTTTGACCGCTTCAAACTCAAGAACGCGGCAGGAATAGCGGTCGGGCGTGGCTGAAGGGGAATCGAGATTGCTCATGGCACAAGGCTGCAAACGGCCTTTAGGGAAGAGGACCTGCCTGAATTTCTTTAATGACGTGCGCGACAGCCTCATCCACAGTATGAACCATGGTGACGATGTCCATGGCGGGTATTTTGACCTTGTTCGAGCGCAGGGCCAGTTCGGTTTCCTGCTCCAGGCACTCAATCACCGGCTGCCAGTAAGGAACCATCACCAGCAACGGCTTGCGCCCGCCCACAGACCGGGATAGCGATGACTTGTTCATCATCTCCCACACCAGCGCCAGTTCCGCCAGCGTCCCCGTGCCGCCGGGAAGCACGATGTAGGAATCGCCCCGCTCAATCAGCGTCAGCAGCCGTTCCATAAAGGTTGAGGTGCGCGCTTCTTCAACAATCCAGCGGTTGGGGGTGGCCGTCCACACGTTGCAGGTGACGCCGATGGTGTGGCCGCCGGATTCCCTGGCTCCGCGGGCCGAGGCTTCCATCAAACCGCCGTAGCCGCCGTTGCAGACGGCAAATCCCGCTTCCGCCAACCGCCGGCCCAGTTGCCGCGCTTCTTCGTAAACTTCCGTGCCTTGGCCCGGAATCGAACTGCCGAAGATGGTGACCGTTTTCATCAAAGTGCAATCCCCATGCCCTATCGCCGATACGCGAAACTGCCGGTAGATCTGAAGGGCGATCTGGTCAATCACTTTCGTTGCCTGCGACCATTTGAGCGGCTGATGATTTCCGATAATCACAAAAGCCAGCCGCCGCCGTCCAGGCAGATTCATATATCCCGAAAGCGCATTCACGTGTTCCATCGATCCCGTCTTGGCATGGATGCGGCCCTGCAATGGAGTGTTGTGAAACCGGTCGGCCAGCGTGCCATCCACACCGGCGATGGGTAGCGCATCATAAAACGCCTGAAACCAGGGCTGCGCGCGCATTCGATTGCAGCAGCTTCATCACGGCGTCGGGCGTCACCAGCGTTTCGCGCGACAGGCCGGAGCCTCCGGCAAATTGAACTGCTTCGGGAGCAATACCGATCTTCTGAGCAAATCCGTTGAGGATGTCCAGTCCGTCTTTGAGAGTTCCCTGATGGTTCTCGACGCGGGACAGGGTGCGCAGCAGCATTTCAGCATGCAGGTTCTGGCTGACCTTCAGCGTGACCTTGACGTCCTGGCTGAGCGGCAGAGAGTCGTGTTCAGCCAGAACAACCCGGTTCACCAGTTGCTGCGGCTCGGACTGGCCGCCGGCCTGCGCCGGAGAAACCTCACGGACCACGACCTGGCCGTCCACCTTCACGCCGCGCTGCTCCAGCAGCTTGCGGAACATATCGCCGATAAAAAGCGGCGGGTTTTCAATGGAGATCAATTCGTCCACGCCGTTGGAATCGACGGGGATGTGCCCCCAGACGTTGAGTTCCATGGAGCCGGAGAGTCCGGTTGACCTCAACCTTGGCCGGGATCCCCGCGGCTGTTGTTGTTACGCCGTTCACAATCTTGTAGTAGCCGTCACCCGGCTGAACCAGGATTTGCGCCCTGGGGCCGGCAAACGCCGCCGGCCGGATTTCAAGCTTCAGGGAGTTGTCATTGAACGCCAGGGCCGTAATCGGAGCGCCGTATTCCCAGTAGAGGTCATCCACCGCCCAGTCGGTCCCGTAGGGCTGGTGGACGTAATAAGTGTCGTCGGCATAAAGGTTGCCGGTGACTTCGCGCACGCCCTTTGCCACAATCTGATCCGCGAGTTGCTCAAAGTCCAGATCGGCAGGAAGGCGCGCCGGCGAGTTGTACTGATAAGGCACCACACGGCTGCCCAGATTGGGATCGCCGCGCCCCACCAGGACGAGGTCAGGCACGCGGCCCTGGGAATCCGGCGCCGTCGAACTTTCAACCGTGGTGCGAAAAACGAAGTCCGGCCCCAGCGTGCTGAGAGCCGCCGAGGTGGTGAACATCTTCATGTTGGAAGCAGGCTGGAAAAGATGCTGCGTGTTCCGCGCGTAGAGGATCTCGCCATCGGAGAGGCGCACGACTTCAATCCCCCAGAATCCCCGGCCGGCGGGCGAAGCGTGAAGGATGGCATCGATCTGCCGCGCCAGTGAATTGGAATGCGTGGCGGCACGGGTGGCAGGCGGAAACAACAGCCCGCAGACGATCAGAAGGCAAAAGGCGGCCGCCCTGAACAAGCCCCAAGGGTAGCTGCGCTGCAAGGCGGACGAAGACCTCACAACGAAGCGGGGGCGGACAGCCGGCATCAGAGGCCGTCCCTCGAAAACGGAATGTGCTGGTGGCCATACAGAATCATCATGCCAGCCATCGGGCGACGTCCTTGGCAAAGTAGGTGAGAATGATGTCGGCGCCGGCCCTGTGAATCGACAGCAGAGTCTCCAGGGCCGCGCGTTTGCGGTCAACCCAGCCGGCGCGGGAGGCGGCCTCAATCAAGGAGAATTCTCCGCTCACCTGGTAGGCGGCAAAGGGAACATCAAAAGCCTGGCGGGCCAGCGCAATAATGTCGAGATACGCCAGGGCGGGCTTCACCATGATGATGTCGGCGCCCTCTTCAATGTCGAGCGCAATTTCACGCATGGCTTCCCGCTGATTGGCCGGGTCCATCTGGTAGGAGCGCCGGTCGCCGAACTTGGGCGACGAATGCGCCGCCTCGCGGAACGGCCCGTAAAACGCCGAAGCATACTTGGCGGAATAAGCCATGATGGGAATGGCGCTGAAGCCATGAGCGTCCAGTTCATCCCGAATGCGCCCTACGCGGCCGTCCATCATGTCGGATGGCGCCACCATGTCGGCCCCCGCCTCCACCTGGGTTAAAGCGGTTTTTGCCAGAAGCTCCAGCGTGGAGTCGTTCTCCACTTCACCATCTCTCACCAGACCGCAATGGCCGTGGCTGGTGTACTCATCCAGGCAGGTGTCACAAACCACCATCAACTCAGGCAGACTTTTCTTGACGGCACGGACGGCACGCTGCACAATCCCGTCCGCATCATACGCGCCCGAACCAACCTCATCCTTGCTCTCAGGAATCCCAAAAAGGATCACCGCCGGGATTCCAAGATCGTAAACGGTCTTGCACTCTTCCACCAGCAGGTCCACCGACCAGCGGTAGTTACCCGGCATGGATTCGATTTCTTCCCTGACCTTTGAACCCGGGCAGGCAAAAAGAGGATAAATCAGCGAGCGCGGCGTGAGCCGGGTCTCCTGCACCAGGTTGCGAATGGAATCGGTCCGGCGCAGACGCCGGGGTCGATGAATCGGGAATGCCATTGTGCTTATCCTTCTTCGTCAAGCCTACCAGGAATGGGCCGCGGGCATCGGACAAGCCTCTTCTGCCTGCCGGCGCACTCACGCACTTCCCGGCCTGAAAGCCTTAAAACAAACGATCGTTCTGCCGCAGGTTCCCAAAGGTACCGACGTTTGCCAGGGAGACAGATATGCGGAATTCATTTTCCCGGCGAAGCGGGCCCAGCGAAAACCTTCGGTATTCAACATTGACAGCAAAGCAGGAAAAACGATAGCCTGCCTGGCCAACCATCTGGTGGGCGACTCGCTCGACAAAGTTGTAGTCCACTCCAAAGGCGCCGCTGAAACCATTATGATCCACGTTCCCGTACGTCGCCAGAGTTCGCAGGAGGTTATAGGACGGGATCTGGGAAATCGAAGTGGTCGGCAACACCGGCGTCAACTGCGCCGCCGTGCGGCTGATGAAAAAGTCCGTGAGGGACAGGCCCACCAGGCCCCGGTGCACATTGGAGGTGATGCCGGCATTCAGGACGCCCCCGCCACTGGGACTGAAATCGGCCCGCAGTTCGGTGTCATAGCTGGACGAGGGCGCCAGCTTCAGCACGGATATCAGCGGCGAGAGGTTCCGGCCCCGGGCAAAAGCAAAACCCGTCAGCGCCGTGGTGGGCTGCCACACAATGTTCCTTCCTGGCTGAAGCGCGCCACCAAAAGTCGGATCGAAATAGTAAATCTGAGACAGACGCAGTGAAAGCAGTTCGCGGGCCTGTGGAACCGGCTGGCCCCCGGCCACGTCCCTGCGGACCAGGATGGAGTTGGTTAATGAATACTCAATCTCATTCGTTTCGGCCATGGTATCAAGATTGTCAAAACGCACCACATCCATAATATCCTGCGGATCGGTGGCCCGAACCAGCCGGTACCGGATGTCCGGCTCGATGACATGCTTGATCCGGTAGCCATCGATGGGATGGGCAAAAACCTTCTCAAACGAAGGCGGCCTGATGTCCAGGTTGAAATCGCCCATAAACCGGTCCACAGCGCTACGGTTCGTCCTGAGACTGGTGCCGTATCGCGTCACCCACACGCCGCCCGAGGGCGTGACATGAAAGTGCAGAAAAGGTTTCATCCGCAAAGTCAGCTCGGGATGAAAATTGAAGCGCTCGGAAAAATTGGGGGTCAGAAAATCGGGCTCCGAACGCGACACCGCTCCTGCCGAAGTGTCAAAGGAAAAAAACAGGGGCGTATGGCCCACTTGCTTGTCCATGCCGGAGAGCGAAAAGCTGGGCGTATGCCGAATGGTAATGGAGTTGGCCGCGCCGCCCGTGGTGGACAGAAAGTTCTGATAACGCGAAATATAAAAGTTGGCGCTGTAGGCGCTGAAATTCCTGGTGAGGAAACCCATCTGCCGCGCTTCTGAAGTGACGGCCTGGGTAAAGTTGTTGGCAAAGGTTTCCCGGAAGGCCAGCGAACTGGCATAGTCCACGTTGACCACGCCTCGGAATCCCGCCCACAGGTGGTCCGCCTGGCCCGTCGCCCGGATACTTTCACCCTGCGCCCGCAGTTGAGGTGAATTGGGGTTCCCCTGGTCGTTTACGCCAAAAGCGCTGACATCAAAGCTGCTGTCGGCGCTGGGGCGGGCCCGGAATTCGGCGCTGCCCCCCAGGCCGCGCTTGCTGTAATTGACCACGCCCAGGGTCAGGTCGGCGCTGCGATTCATGGCCCAATAAAAACCATCACCGAAAGTAAATCCCTTCTGCGAGGAGTTGCCAACGGTAGGCAGCAGGAAGCCGCTCTGCCGGGGACGAGGCGCAATGGAGTCAACAAGGATCGGAGCGTAAAACACCGGCACGCGAAGAAAACGGAAAACGTTGTTGTGGGCAATCACCTTGTCATGGACTTTCACGTAGGCACTGCTGGTGCTGATGGACCAGCCTGTCTTTTCACACGCACAGGTGGTCACACGGCCGTCGGTGATCTTGTAGGAAAGCTCGTTCAGCCTTTCAACGATTTTGGCCTGTAAGTAAAAAGGGCTTTCCGTCTCCATGACGCCCAGGCGATGTTTCATATGCGGGAGCACGTACCCCTTGCCATTCAGGAACCAGCCCTTGCCGGTGGCCACGTTGTAGTGAAGCTCATCCGCCTCCAGATGAGCTGTCGGGTCGCTGTAACTGACGTGGCCTTTGGCGACCACCCCATTGGTTGACTGATTGTAGGAAGCCTGGTCCGCAGTGACCTCCATTTCCCTGTAAGTCACAACCACGTGGCCACGCAGGTAATAAACATCCCCTTTTTTTTCCTGGGAATCCGAACGTACGTCAACCGTAGAACCCTGGCCCATCAGGCCCGAAGGAACGCCCGGCAGCGATTGCCCAAAGACCTCAAAAGAAAGGGACAACAGCAGTAAGGCAAACGGGATTGCCAGCCAGGGTCGGGAAGTTCTTTGCCGGTTGGAAAAGTAATCAATAAGGCCCATCACATTTGTCAAAACTTGTATTTTACCCGCAAATCCTTTCTTGACGCGCATGAATTTGTTAAGATGTTTCGGGAACTTTGCTGGGAGGTTCAAAGGGGGGGTTCCAGTCGCAGTGAAATGTCCTAAATGTGGTTTTATCAGCTTTCCGGGAAAAGAGGAATGCAGGAAGTGTGGGCATCACTTCACTCAGGTGAGCGGTCCGGTTGAGGGAATTCCGCCGCTGTTTCACCGCTTCAATCAGGAAACAAAAGGCCCGGTCGAGCCCGAGCCGGAATCAGAACCTTCGCTGGGCGAGACGGAGCTGAGCGAACAGGAATCCGGAAGCCTGGATGTGGAACTGGAACCCCAGGTCACCCTGCCAGACCCTATCCAACCTGAAACCGAGCCGCCACCCCCAAAGCCCAGGTCTCATCCGGGCCTTTCTCCCTGGCAGGCGGAACTCGCAGACCGCGTGCAGGAATATCGCCAACGCCGCGCCCGCCTGAACCAGGAGGGGGAGTCCGGTCACAATACACTGAACCTGAATTTTGGAACCACTGCGCCCAAACCGGAAGAGACCCGGCCTCACGTTATCGAGTTTCCATCCGCGGAGGGTTCGGCAAGCCGTCCAAAGCCCAAGCCCGAATTCCGCCCTGCCCCTCCGTCGTTCGGCATGGGCAGCTTTGAATCGGCCTTTCTGGAAGGAGAAGAAGAAGAGATCTCTCCGCCGTCACCGCCTCAACCAGACCCCGGCGCTGAGACGGGACCTCTTGAGATTGAGCTTGGAACTTCCGAGAATTCGTTCGGAGGTCCCGACGAAGACGAACCCTCCGCCGTCCCCATCGCCCTGATGAAGATGCGCTTTTATGCCGCTTTGATTGACGCTCTGGTCCTGTTGTCAGCGGTGGGGATCTACGCGCTGATTTTCTGGCAAGTCGGCGGCACCTTCTCTTCTGAGCCGCTGCAACTGGGCGCCACAGGCCTGATCGGCGCGTTCTTCATCATGCTCTACTTTGCAGGCTGCACAGCCATAGCCGCAGCCACTCCGGGACTCATCTGGGCCAGGCTCGAGGTGATCACCTTCGAAGGCAATCCGCCCCGGCTTTCGGACTGCCTCTGGAGGGGTTTCGGCTATCTGGTTTCAATGTCAGCCTTGATGATGGGGTTTATCTGGGCGGCGGTCGACGCCGAAGGGCTGACCTGGCATGACCGGATGTCCCGAACGTTCATCGTCCCGGCAGAGCAACGGTAGCACGCCACCCTCCCCCCACCCGCTTTTCGACGGCAACTCCAAGGTTGGGCTTCACGGGACCTTAATCAGCGCATCGCCGCTCCAGCAGCAGGCGGGCATAGACTTCGGGATCGACGTTTCCGCCGCTCACCACGCAGCAGACAGTCTGGCCCGCGAACCTTTCCGGGTCTGCCAGCAGGGCTGCAAGGGCAAGCGCGCCGGTCGGTTCCGCCTTCAAATTCGCCAGCCCGAAGAGCATCCGCAAACCCTCGGCGATTTTCTCCTCCGGCACTTCGACGATCTTGTTCAGCTCCGTTTTCAGAATCTCCCAGTTGCGGTCGCCGAGGCAAAGCGTCCGGACCCCGTCGGCAAGGGTTTGCGGCTCCCTTTCGTTGGAAACAATCCGGCCTTCGCGCAGCGACCGTGCCGCGTCATTTGCCAGCAGCGGCTCCGCTCCGATGACCGGAACGCGATTATTTTCACTCCGCAGGCCCACCACAACCCCCGAGGCCAGTCCGCCGCCGCCCACCGGGACCACGACACTGTCAAAGTCATAATCCAGCGCAGCCAGTTCCCTTCCCAGGCTGCTGTTCCCCTCAATCACGAAGGGATCGTCATAGGGGCTGGCGACATAGGCCTCGGGATGCTTCTTTGCCAGTTCCCAAACGCGGTCCCAGCGCGATTTGACGGTCACGTCTATCAGTTCAACCTTGCCCCCGTAGCCCCGCACGGCATCCACTTTTACCTGCGCCGAAGTCGAGGGCATCACCACCACGCAGGACTTTCCATGCAACTGGCACGCGTATGCGAGAGCCTGCCCAAAGTTTCCCGAGGATGCCGTGACAAAAAGGTCCGCCTCCGCCCGCATCACCACGTTGTATGCCGCACGGAATTTAAAGCTGCCCGTACGCTGGAAGGCTTCGCTGGCCAGAATGACTCTGGCGCCCAGGACGCTCGAAAGCCTCCTTGATTCGGTGATGGTGGTCCTGCAAATCTCCGCCTCCAGCTCCCTCCGCGGTTTATCTTTTGTCTTCAAACTTCACCTCTACCTCTCAGTCAATACTGCTGTAGGGGACCGGAGAACGCATCGACTCCAGCGGTATCCTCTTTCAGGATAACAATTTTCAGCGGACACGGGGGACGGACCTGCGCACGACACCTCCGGCCGGCCACCCGTTCAGGCAGAAAGCAGCGGGCAGATCAGGCTGGATGACCTGCTCAAAACCAGCCCCGAACCCGTCCCAACCTCCGCGCCATCGCAACCCGCGGCAGCCACGGCCTGCTCGTTCCGGTGTGGCATTACCATGACGGGGCGGACGCGGCACCGCCGGTAAGAAGAAGGAGTTTCCAAAAATGCTTTATAACCTGAGCGAAGAAGTTGTCTGAGTGATTGACAATTCGACACGCCTTATGTTGTTGTAGGTTCGCTTCAGTGAATGCGAGCGCATAAAGGGCCGATGGGAGCGGAGCCCTGGCCGGCACAACCATTTGATTCCAGGAAGGTGAAACCCATGAAACGTCGCGAATTTCTTTCTTCATCACTGGCGCTGGCTGCCACGGGCATGGCTCCGAGGTCCGCTCAGGCCGCGGGTGGGTCCATCGAAATCCTGATCGACGAGCCGATAGGGCGAATCGCTCCGGAATTCCACGGCCAGTTCACCGAGCATCTGGGCGGCTGCATCTATGACGGCATCTGGGTGGGCAAGGATTCGAAGATCCCGAACGTAGGCGGCATCCGAAAGGCGCTGGTGGACCGCATGCGGCAGATGGAGGTTCCCGTGGACCGCTGGCCGGGCGGCTGCTTTGCCGACAGCTACAACTGGCGCGATGGGATCGGTCCACAGGCCGAACGCCCCGTACGCACCAATTTCTGGGCCAACACCCGCGAGCTTCGGGAAGCTCCGGACGGCCCGCAGAAGTACGAACCCAACACTTTCGGCACACCCGAGTTCATGCGCTTCTGCCAATTGGCAGGCGCTAAACCGTACTTCGCTGCCAACGTCCGCAGCCTGACGCCTTTGGATTTCTACCAGTGGGTGGAATACTGCAATTCACCGGCGGGCGCCACCACGCTGGCCCAACAGCGCGCCGCTGACGGCAGCAAGGACCCTTACAACGTTCTCTACTGGGGCGTTGGAAATGAGTCCTGGGGGTGCGGCGGAAATTTCACGCCCCAGGAATATGCAACCGAATTCCGGCGTTTCACCACCTGGGTAGCCAACTTCGGCCTGAAGCTCCATCTCATTGGTTCAGGTCCGGGCACGGCAATTGACGATGCCGGCGTGGACTGGACACGCGGCTTGTTTGAAGGTCTGGCCGCCAAGAGCAGGGACCAGATCAAGAAGATGTGGGGCCTTTCCCTGCACTACTATTGCTGGACCACCAATAAGGGCAGTTCCATTGAATTCGACGTGCCCGGCTGGTACCAGATGCTGTGGCAGGCCGATGTGATGGATTCCATCCTCCCAAAGCACTGGCTGGCCATGGGAGAAATCGACACGGAGCACCACGTGAAGCTGGTGGTGGACGAATGGGGCGCCTGGCACAAAGGGCCGTCCATCGACCCGCGCTACCTGTTCAGCTATCCGCCCTCGCTGCGGGATGCGCTGGTCACCGGCATCACGCTCGACATCTTCAACCGCCACGCGGAAAAGCTGGCCATGTGCAACGCGGCCCAACTCATCAACAACATTCATACGTCCTTCCTGGCCCTGGAAGACCGCTTCACGGTCACGCCCATCTTCTGGGTGTTCGATATGTATAAGGCGCATCGCGGCGGCCATTCGCTGCGCTTTGTGGCCGACGCTCCGTCCATTTCCTACACCTACGAAGGGAAAAGTAAAACGCTCTGGGGACTGGCCGGTTCGGCATCGCTCCATCAGAAAGAAAAGAAGCTGGTGGTAACGGTGGTGAATCCGCACGCCAGCGAAGAGCGCACAACGGAAATTGTGCTGCGCGGAGCTTCAGCGCAGTCGGGCAAGGCCACGGTGCTGACCCATGCGGATATTCACGCCCACAACACCTTTGAGCATCCCGACGCCGTGCATCCAGCGGAAGCGCCGGCCGAGGTATCAGGTTCGCGCTTTACTTGGACGTTCAAGCCCGCCTCGGTCACCAAGCTCGAAATCGACCTTGGCTGAGGTAAAGGCGAGAACACGCATGTCATTGGACTCGTAGCGGCGAGTTTATCTCGCCAAGTGGCGGCGTAAAGCCGCCTCTACGGCAAATTAGAAAGTCAGCAAGCGAAGGATCTGCTTCTATCCCTGGAAGGAGGGCTTAAACTGAATCCAGGGGATATGTATGGGCAAGGGCCGGTTTATCAATCAAAAGCTCGGCAAGCGGACGGACCGGAAGTCACAGTTGCTGAAGGCGCGCCTGAAAACGCAGCGGCCACCGGCGGGTTCGGGCCGAAAGGTCAAGCCCGCTGATACCAAGAGTCGTTCGAGATGATGATCGTAACTGGAAGCGTCCATCTCGTTGACAGCGCGTGCCAATCAACGCTAAAATAGCTTGTTTTCTGTCAACAACACTGAGGTGACTGTATATGTATGCGATTATTCGGACCGGCGGCAAGCAGTACAAAGTTGCACCGGGAGACGTGCTTCGAGTCGAGAGACTTCCGGGAGACCCTGGGGCCGGCGTGGAATTCAACCACGTCTTTGCCGTGCGCAAAAAGGAATTGGTGGTGGGAACGCCCCTGGTGGAAAACGCCAAGGTAACGGCGACCATTCTGGCCAATGACCGCGCAAGCAAGGTCCGCGTCCTGAAATACAAACGGAAGAAGCAGTATCGCCGGACGATTGGCCACCGGCAGAATTACAGTGAAGTCCGGATCAACGAAATCGTCGCCCCCTAAACGCAACAGCGGGGCAAGACCACAGAAGAGGCTTTTGAAATGGCACACAAAAAAGGATTAGGCAGTTCAAGAAACGGCCGCGATTCCAACGCCCAGCGGCTCGGCGTCAAGCGCTTTGACGGGCAGATGGTCAGCGGCGGATCGATCCTGGTTCGCCAGCGCGGCACCCCGCTGAAGCCCGGAGACAACGTGGGAAGGGGCAAGGACGACACGCTTTTTGCCAAGGTTTCAGGCGTTGTCAAGTTTGAAGACAAGGGCCGCGCGGGCCGTTTCGTCAGCATCCTGATCCCGTCAGCAAACTGAATCCCGTGCGCGCGTGGGTTGTCTTCGCCAGGCGGGACCTCACCGCGTTTCCTGTTTCAGACATCACCCAGCGATTCTGAACTTCTTGCTCGCCTGACGGCCGGGCGCGGGGTATTCTTGTCTCTCATGAGGCGGAAGAGTTCCTGATGTTAGTTGACGAAGCCAAGATCCATGTTACGGCGGGCGGTGGCGGAAACGGCTGTATGGCTTTCCGCAGGGAGAAGTACGTCCCGCGGGGCGGCCCCAGCGGCGGCGACGGCGGCAACGGGGGCAGCGTCTATCTGGAATCCACCGCTCATCTCAATACACTCCTGAAATTCCGGTTCAACAAAGAGTTCCGCGCGCGGCGCGCCGGGCATGGCGAAGGCTCCGACCGTCACGGGAAAAACAGCCAGGACCTGGTGATCCGGGTTCCCGTGGGGACCATGGTTTATGACAACGCCACCGGCGACAAGCTGGTCGATTTTATCACCGAGGGCATGCGCTTCCTGGTGGCGAAAGGCGGACGCGGCGGCCGGGGCAACGCCCGGTTTGCCACCTCCACCAACCAGGCTCCGCGGCGGGCCGACCCCGGCACTCCCGGCGAAGAGCGTGACCTGCGCCTGGAACTGAAGCTTCTGGCAGACGTTGGCCTGGTCGGCTTTCCGAACGCCGGCAAATCCACCCTGATTTCGCGGCTCAGCGCCGCCCGGCCGCGCATTGCCGACTACCCGTTTACCACGCTCGAACCCTCGCTGGGCGTGGTGGCCGTGGACGATGAAGAATCCTTTGTGATGGCCGACATCCCCGGCCTGATTGCCGGCGCCCACCAAGGCAAGGGACTGGGCGACCGCTTCCTCAAGCACGTGGAGCGCACCCGCCTGCTTCTGCATCTGGTGGATGTGGCGGAATTTACGGGCCGGGATCCGATCGAGGACTATAACGTTATTCTCAGGGAATTGGAGAGTTTCAGCCCGGAGGTTGCAAAAAAGCCGATGCTGATGGTAGCTTCTCGGGTGGATGCCGTCGGCGACAGCAATCGACTGTTTGCCCTGCGGGAATTTTGCCGGCAACAGAAGCGCCCGCTCTATGAAATTTCATCCGTCACCGGCGAAGGCCTCGACGAGCTGAAGCGGGCCGCGTGGGCCAGTCTGCAGGAAATTCCAAGGCCCAGCCTTTCCGAAGACTCTGTTTCTGAGTCGCGTGAGTTGTGATTTGAGACTTTAAAACCGGCCCAACGGCTGGCAGGATTAACGACCGCGTGAAAATTGCAATCTTTGGTGGAACTTTCGACCCGATTCACTCCGGCCACATGCAGGCGGCCAGAGCTGCAGCCCAGCGGCTGCGCTTGAACAAGGTATTGTTTGTCCCGACGGGAAGCCCGCCGCATAAAACCTCAAACGGCCTCATCGATTACGACCACCGTTTTGCGATGGTGGCGCTGGCCTGCGCTGAGGATTCCCGATTCGTCCCTTCCACGCTGGAATCGCCGGAACTGCACCCGGGTCCGCACTACTCCATTGACACGGTGCGGCGCGCCAGGCGGATGCTGAAGCCCGGCGACAATCTCTACTTCCTGATCGGCATCGACGCGCTGATTGACCTGCCCCACTGGAAACAGTTCCGGCAACTGCTGGATCTCACGGATTTTATCGTCGTGTCCCGGCCGGGATTCGACAGCCGCGAAGTTGAAAGGACCCTGCCGCGCGAACTGCTCGACCGGCGGCCTCGCAAAAATTCCCGCCAGATCCATCTGCGGCGCTCCACCCTGCACATCCTGCCGCACGTGGAGGTTCCCGTAGCTTCCACCGGCTTACGGGAGGCCATCCGGAAGAAGCAGAACATTAAGGGCATGGTGCCTCCCATGGTGGAAGAATATATACTGAAGGAAGGGCTGTACCAGGCAGCCCACCAGCTCCATGGAGGAAAATGACGGCGAACTTGCGTGAGGCCATCCGCGCCGCTCAGGACCGGAAGGCCGTGAACCTGACCGTGCTGGACGTTGGCAAAATCTGTTCTTTTGCAGACTACTTTGTGATTTGCACCGGCACTTCAACCCGCCACACCCGCGCGATTTCCGACGCCATCCAGGAAAAGCTGAAGAAGAAATGGGACTTGCTTCCCTCGCACCTGGAAGGTTATGCGCAGTCGGAATGGATTCTGTTGGACTACTTCGATTTCGTAGTCCACATTTTCTCGGAGCGGGCCCGGGAGTTTTACGACCTCGAAAGGCTCTGGAAAGTGGCACGGCGGGTAACAGTGCCCAAGGGCTGAAGAGCAAGGCCGGGACGTTTCTCTCGGCGGCGCCAGGGCGGCAGAAGTGATAGCAGCAACAGATGGGCGGACGCCATGCGCATTCGAGTACTCTGGGAAGGCAAGACGAAAGACTCGCACCTGCGGGCGCTGATCGCGGATTACACCGATCGCATTGCCAAATTTACCGACATTGTGATTGAAGAGCTGCCTGAAGCCCGGAAAGCCAGGAGCAGAAGCGCGAAAAAGGCCTCGCCCGTGGAAACACGGATGCTGGAGAAAATGGGCAGGAGCACACGGGTTCTTCTGGACCCCCAGGGGGCGGAGTGGACTTCCAGCGAATTGGCCATGTGGCTGGGCGACCAGGGCGTGCATGGAACAAAGGAGATTGCCTTCGTGGTGGGCGCCGCCGACGGGTTCTCCCCGGCTTTCCGCCAGCACGCCAACATCCTGCTCTCGCTTTCCCGCATGACCCTGACGCATGACTGGACCCGGGCCATGCTGCTGGAACAGATTTACCGGGGATTCACCATCCTGCGGGGCTTCCCCTACGCGCGCTGAGCGGAATTAATTGACTGCGGACAAACGCAATCTGTCATGCTGAGCGAAGCGAAGCATCCCCGTATTTGCCTGAAATAAATACCGAGGTCCTTCGCTACGCTCAGGATGACGGGCGGCAAGACCTTTTTCAGCACCCATCACCAGGAGAGGATTTCGCATTGCCTGAATCCAGAAAAGGATTGATCATCGTTTTTACCGGGCCTGGCAAGGGCAAGACGACCGCGGCGCTGGGCACGGCATTTCGGGCCATCGGGCAGGGGCTGAAGGTATTGATGGTACAATTCATCAAAGGCTCCTGGCATTACGGAGAGCTGGATACGTGCGCGATGCTGGGAGGCGACAGGATCAAAATCCTGCCAATGGGACGAGGATTCGTCAAGGTTGGAGTGGAAAAGCCGGACCCGGAAGACGTCCGCATGGTGGAAGAAGCGTGGCAATTTGCAAGCCAGGCCATCGCAGGCGGAGAGTACGACATGGTGATCCTGGACGAAGTGAATTACGCCGTCAGTTACAGGATGCTCGACCCGGCAAGGATTGTAGAGACGCTGAAACGAAAGCCTGAGATGGTTCACGTGATTCTGACCGGCCGAAATGCCCACGCCTCCATTGTTGAATGCGCCGACCTGGTGACAGAGATGCGCGAGGTGAAGCACCCTTATCAGAAAGGCATCCTCGCCCAGCGCGGCATCGAATACTGAACGTTGCGCCCCGCCTGATGAATGCCGGCGAAGGGTGCGCATGGAATTGGTTTTCTTATGACCTGGTTCCGAAAAGAAAAGAAGCCGCTTGAAACGCCTCCGGGGGCGGAAAAGCGCGCCCAGACGGAAGGCTTGTGGATCAAGTGTGAGTCCTGCAAGCGCATCCTCTGGAAAAAGGACCTGGAACAGAACCTGCTGTGCTGTCCCAAATGCAATTTCCATTTCAAGATGACCTCTGAGGCCCGCCTGGCCATGCTGTTTGACGACGGCAAGTATACCGAGCACGATGCCGGCATGAGCTCTCCCGATCCCCTGCAATTTGTGGACAGAAAAAGCTATCGCGACCGCCTGAAGGCCGCTGAAATTTTGACCGGAGCGAAGGACGCCGTCCGCGTGGCCGAGGGCAACATGGACGGGAAGCCGCTGATCGCCTGCGCCATGGAATTCCGTTTTATCGGCGGAAGCATGGGCGCCGTAGTGGGAGAAAAAATCACTCGCGCCATCGACCACTGCATCGAGAAGAAGCTGCCGCTGGTGATCGTTTCCTGCTCCGGCGGCGCGCGGATGATGGAGGGCACCATCAGCCTGATGCAGCTGGCAAAAATCAGCGCCGCCCTTGCCCGATTTGACGAAGTGAAAAAGCCTTACATTTCTGTGCTGACCAACCCGACCACGGGCGGCACCACGGCCAGTTTTGCCATGCTCGGCGACCTCAACATCGCCGAGCCCCGGGCGCTGATCGGGTTTGCCGGTCCCCGCGTGATCGAGCAAACCATCCGCCAGAAGCTGCCGGAGGGTTTCCAGACGGCGGAATTTCTGCTGGAGCACGGAATGCTCGACGCCATCGTTCCGCGCACCGAGCTGAAAGCGTATCTTTCAAAAACCCTGGATTTTATGGGAGCATGGAATTCCGCCACACCCCGCAAATGATCGAACCCATCGAATTCCAAGCCGCCATTCCATTTGAGGAGTGCCTCAGGGTCCTGTGGGACCGCGGGCACGAACTGCACGGCAGAAAGTTTGATCTCGATGCGATTCGGGCGATCCTCACCGCCCTGGGCAATCCCGAGCGCCGTTACCCAACTGCCATCGTGGCGGGAACCAACGGCAAAGGATCGACCTCCGCCATGCTGGCGGCCATCCTGGAACGCGCGGGCTACCGCACCGGACTCTACACTTCGCCGCATCTCATCCGCGTCAATGAACGGATTCGCATCAACGGCCGGGAGCTTTCAGACGACGAATTTGCAGCCGCGTTTACGGCGGTCCACCATGCAGTGGAAAAGCTGGTCGAGGCGCAAGTCCTGCCGCACCGTCCCAGCTTTTTCGAATACCTTACCGCCGTCGCCTTCCAGCATTTTGCGCGCGCCGCTGTGGATTTTGCCGTTCTCGAAGTGGGCATGGGCGGGCGCCTCGACGCCACCAACGTCACCGACGCGTCGGTCGCCGTCATCACCAACGTCGATCTTGACCACCAGGAGTTCTTGGGCAACACTCTCGCTGCCATTGCCGCGGAAAAGGCGGGCGTCATCAAGCCGGGCAGACCGGTGGTTTCCGGTTGTGAGCATCCGGAAGTCCGCGAGGTTATCCGGCAGAAATGCCGGGAAGCCGGGGTCGAACTGATTGAAACAGGAGGCATCGGGGCCGACCATAACCTTTTCCACCTGGACGGCCGCTATGGCTTCGACCTGCAAATGGACGGCGGCGACCTGCGAGGGATCATGCTCCAACTGGCAGGAAGGTTCCAGGTGAAGAACGCTGTCATGGCGGCAACCGCAGCGGGGCAACTGGATCGTGTGGGTTTTCACATTTCGCCGCAGGCCATCCGCGAGGGCTTGCAGGCAGCGTCCTGGCCCGGCCGACTGGAAATCATCAGGCAGCGTCCGCTCATCCTGCTGGATGGCGCGCACAATCCGGCCGCTGCCCGCGAAGTGGCGGATTTCGTTCGAAGCCATTTTAAGGAGCGAAGGCTCCGGCTGGTTTACGCCAGCATGCGAGACAAAGCTGTGGGGGAAATCAGCCGTATTCTTTTCCCGCTGGCGGAAGCGGTTTACCTCACTCGGCCGGGCCTTGACCGCGCGGCCTTGCCTGAAATGATACTCGAGTCTGCGGTGGCTGTTCCCCGGCTGGCAGCCATTGAGCCGGACCCGTCGCGCGCCCTCGAACAGGCCGTTGAGGCTTCCCTGCCCGGCGACATCGTCCTGGTGGCCGGCTCGCTGTTTCTGGTGGGCGCCATCAAGAAGGCGATTCTTGATGGGCGGCTGGCGCCGGAAAACCTGGCGCCGCCGGAAGTCCTTTCGGAGCTCTACTGATTTCATCATGGATTCCACCTCGCCGACGCCCGTTCTGCAAACATCCAGCGGGGGCCGACTGCGGAATTTTCTCAGCTATGCCCGGTCTCTGCTCTTTACCGACCTCCTGATTTATCTCTACACGGCGGTTTGCGGAACTTTTTCCCTCTGCGGCTCCTTCTTTGACGCCCACGGCCGCTGGCAGCACGGATGCGCCCGGACGTGGTCATGGCTGATTCTCAAGACCGGCAGAATTCGCCTTAGCGTGGAAGGCCTGGAAAATGTCGATCCTCATCAGACGGTCATCTTTTGTTCCAACCATCCGAGCGCCATGGATATCCCCATCCTGTTCGCCAGCCTGCCTGTACAGTTCCGTTTCCTGGCCAAGCGCGTGCTGTTCCATGTTCCCTTCCTGGGCTGGCACCTGCGGCGCTCCGGGCACATTCCGATTGACCGCGGCCGCCCGCGCGAGGCGCTGAAAGGCTTTGACCAGGCGGCGAAGAGGATCAAGGAGGGCCGCCCCGTCGTCGTGTTCCCCGAAGGCAGCCGAAGCCGCACCAGCGCCATGCTTCCTTTCAAGAGCGGAACGTTTTATCTGGCCATCCTTTCCGGCGTTCCCATTGTGCCCATCACGCTGATCGGATCGCGCCAAGTCCTGAAGCCGGACTCACTCCACATCCGCGCCGGCCGCGTGCGGGTGGTCATCCATAAGCCCATGTCCACCGACGGACTCACGGTCCACGATGCGAGCAGTCTCTCGAAACGCGTGCGGGAAGTGATTGTTTCCGGGTTGGAATCCGAGAAGGATTGACAGCGCCCAGGCAGATTTAGCCCTATGATCCTTGCGGAGCCGGGGGAGGCTTTGCATCTGCTTTTCTCTGCGCCCTCAGTGGCTCTGAAGCTTGAACACAGAGTACCAGGAGACCCTCTGTGACCTCTGTGTTGATGCTTTTTCTGAAACAGAAAATGTGGAGAATAAGTGTCGGTAATAAGATTGCCTCATGGAAGCAAGCGCCTGCCCCGGCGCAGTGGGCGAGAGTTTTGGCTTCGTCTAAAATAACTTAAGATGCAAAGCTGGCATCAAACCTGGAATGAAGATCAGTCTTGAAAATCAGGTTGCGGTGGTGACGGGAGGCTCGCGCGGAATCGGCGCGGCCACCGTCAAGCTTTTTGCTGAAGCCGGCTGCAACGTGGTGTTCAGTTACCTTCGGGCAAGCAAGGCTGCACGGGAGGTTGTAGGCACTTGCCGCAACTCGCCGGGGTCTGTGACTGCCGTCCGCGCTGACGTCGCCAAATTGGCCGACGCCGGAAAGCTGATTGAAAAGGCGATCCACCGCTTCGGCCGGCTGGACATTCTGGTGGCCAACGCAGGCATCTGGAACCCCGATCCGGAGCGAATCGACCAAATCACCGAACGCGAGTGGGACAAAATGATGGCCGTCAATCTGAAGGGTGTATATTCGGTCATCCGTCGCGCCGTGCCTCACATGACCAAGCAGAACAGCGGTCGCATTATTGCCGTCTCTTCCACCGCCGGGCAGCGCGGCGAAGCTTTCCACTCGCATTACGGAGCGGCCAAGGGCGGCGTCATCAGCCTGGTGAAAGGCCTTGCCACGGAGTTGGCCCCGCACAACATTCTGGTGAACGCTGTGGCCCCCGGGTGGGTTTTGACCGACATGGCCAAGACGGTCCTCCGCAAGCCCGCGGAGAAGCGCAAGGCAATCCGCTCGATTCCGCTTGGCCGTTTCGGCAGGCCCGAGGAGGTCGCCATGCCCATTCTGTTTCTGGCCTCAGACATGTCAACCTACCTGACCGGAGAAATCATCAATATCAATGGAGGGAACGTTCTCTGTGGGTAATCGAAACATAAAAAGTTTGGAAATGGCGGCCTGCCTCATCATGCTCACTCTGGCCGGGAATGCCGCCTCGCTCGGCGCGCAGCAGAAACCGGCGCAGACACCTTCAACCGCAGTGCCTTCGCGCATCAGTCCCAAGGCCCGGGAGCTTCTCAACCACGCCATCGAGGCGCTGGGCGGCCCGGCCTTTCTGAACTTCAAGAGCATTTCAACCTCGGGGCGCGTCTTCGGCTTCTCCAACGGCCAGATGGCCGGCGTGGAGCCCTTCAAAAACACCTATGTGCCGCCCGACAAGCGCCGTTTCACCTACGGCAAGGGCAAACCTGTAACCCTGATCAACAATGGCAAGGAAGCCCTGGAACTGGACCAGTACGGCCTGACCCACCAGCTCCCCGACCAGGTCAGGGAATGGGAAATTGCAAACCGCTACAACCTGGACCATCTCTTCCGCTCGATCATCAAAGAAAGCGGCGTTTTGATCCTCGATCACGGCGTGGACTTTGTGGCCAACCAGCCTGCCTACGTGATAGAAATCATCGACGCCCGGGAGGCCCACGTCCAGCTTTATCTTCGCAAATCCAACTACCTTCCCCTGCGCGTCACCTACCGGATCCCGAACTCCGGCACACAGGACTGGGACGATTACACCGACGACTACAACGATTACCAGCGCTTCGACGGCATCATGACGCCCATGAATATCGCCCGTGAAAAGAACGACGAGCGGATCGGCGCGACCTACAGGAGCAAGGCCCGCTACAACGTGGACGTTCCGGCAAACTATTTCCAGCCCTCCCGGTGACAGCCAGCACCATCTGCTATAATGACGGGCGGAGGACATTTGGCACGCCAACGACTCATCAGATCGACCACAGTTCTTTGTGTTCGCCGCAACGGCAGCCTGGTGATGGGTGGTGATGGCCAGGTCACGATGGGCGAAAGCGTCATCAAGCACAAGGCCAAAAAAATCCGCCGCCTTTATAACGAGAAGGTGCTGGCCGGATTTGCCGGCAGCACCGCAGACGCGTTTTCCCTGTTTTCACGCTTCGAGACCAAACTCGAGGAGTACCACGGCAACCTGAGCCGGGCCGTTGTGGAACTGGCCAAGGACTGGAGAACTGACCGCGCCTTGCGCCACCTGGAAGCTCTGCTGCTGGTGGCGGACAAGAAGACCACTTATCTCGTCAGCGGCACCGGCGACGTGATTGAGCCGGATGACGGCATCGTGGGTATCGGCTCCGGAGGGCCTTATGCCGTCTCGGCCGCCCGAGCCCTCCTGAAAAACACCAAAATGAGCGCCCGCGACATCGTCGAGGAAGCCATGCGAATCGCCGGTGAGATCTGCATTTTTACCAACGAGCAATGCACCATCGAGGAGCTTTAGTGCCTCCGGACCCAAAGGAAGCTGGAATGGTTTTCTATTTGCCTGAGAATACTGAAACGGCCACGATGCTGGACGAACTGACCCCGCGCCAGATCGTATCGGAACTCGACAAGCACGTGGTGGGCCAGAAGGACGCCAAGCGCTCCGTCGCCATCGCTCTGCGCAACCGCATGCGCCGGCAAAAACTTTCCGCCGAACTGGCGGAGGAAGTTCTGCCCAAAAACATCATCATGATCGGGCCCACGGGCGTGGGTAAAACGGAAATCGCCCGCCGCCTGGCCCGCCTGGCCAGTTCCCCCTTCATCAAGGTGGAAGCCTCGCGGTTTACAGAAGTGGGCTATGTGGGCCGCGACGTGGAGTCGATGGTCCGCGACCTGGTGGAAATTTCCATCGATATGGTGCGCGAGGAGAAAATCGAGGAGGTGGCGGAAAAAGCCGAGCAGAACGCCGAAGAGCGCCTGCTGGACCTGCTGCTGCCACCGCCCACGCCGTCCCGCCCGGACAAAGACCAGCCGGACGACGGCTATCGCACGGCGCTGGAACAGTTCAAGCGCACCCGCGAGAAGCTGCGGGCCCAGCTCCGGGAAGGCAAGCTGGACGAGCGCCAGGTGGAAATCGAGACCCGGGAGAAAAGTTTCCCCGCTTTTGAAATTATCTCCTCGCAGGGCATCGAGGAAATGGATATCAACATCAAGGACATGCTTCCCGGCCTGTTCGGCCAGCGCAGCAAGAAGCGCCGCATGCCCGTCTCTGAAGCCATGGATTATCTGATCCAGGAAGAAGAGAACAAGCTGATTGATATGGAACAGGTGACGCGCACCGCGGTGGAACGCGCCGAGCAGTCCGGCATCATCTTTCTGGATGAAATCGACAAGATCGCCGGGCGCGAGCGCGGCTCCGGCCCCGACGTCAGCCGCGAGGGCGTGCAGCGCGACATCCTGCCCATCGTGGAAGGCACCACGGTCAACACGCGCTACGGCATGGTCCGCACCGACCACATTCTCTTTATCGCCGCCGGCGCCTTCCACGTCAGCAAGCCCTCGGACCTGATCCCCGAGCTCCAGGGCCGCTTCCCCATTCGCGTCGAGCTCCATTCCCTGAACGTCGACGATTTTGTCCGCATCCTGAAAGAACCGAAGAGCGCGCTGGTCAAGCAGTACGTGGCGCTTCTGGAGACCGAGGGCATCAAGCTTTCGTTCACCGACGACGCCCTGGATGAAATCGCCGGATTCGCCGCCAAAGTCAACGAGCAGACGGAAAACATCGGCGCCCGGCGGCTCCATACCATCATGGAAAGGCTTCTCGACGAAATCTCTTTTGAAGGCCCTGACCTGAAGAAGAAGACGGTACGGATTGACGGAGCCTACGTCAAGAAACAGCTCGCGGAAATTGTGAAGGATCAGGATCTCAGTCGCTACATTCTGTGAACTTTCAATTGCGAACGGCCGATTCCGGCGGTGATCCCGCCACACTTGCCATCCACAAAGCCAGGCCACTTCCCTGCCGGGGCCGGCAGGGTCCTTTGCGCCTGATGTTGCTTGCCACGCTCGCGGCGGTCCTCTCCGGTTGTGGCGTGCAGGCGCCGCCTCAGCCTCCGCGCCTTGAAATTCCGCAGACGATCCAGGACCTCGCCGCGGCCCAGATTGGCCGCACCGTTCACATCGCTTTCACCCTGCCCGAGCTTGCCACCGACGGCGAAAGTCTCAACAAGCCGCTCACGGTCAACATTTTCCGTACAGTGACCGCCTCGGGCCAATCGCCCGCATTGCCTGACACCAGCGCCGCACCCTGGCTCACGCTCGGCCCGAAACAGCTTGCCGCCTTCACCCGCTCCGGCAAGGTTAACTACCCGCTTCAATTTTCTCTCCAGGAAATCCGCCAGCAGCAGGGTTCCACTTTTTCATTCGCTGTGGTTGCCCTGACGCACGGCTTCCGCGGACATCCGCGCAGGAGTGAACCCTCCAACGTCGCCCAGGCAACCTTGCTGGATGCCACGGGGCCCGTGATGAATCTGGTGGCGAAAGCCTCCCAGCATTTACTGCTGCTCACCTGGGACCAGCCGGCTGAAACCCTCACCGGCCTTCCGCCCACGCACCTTTCCGGTTATCGCGTTTATAAGAGTGCTACGGGAAAGCCTGATTCGTTTCAATTGCTGGGCAAAGCATCTTCAAACCACTTTGAGGACAACAATTTCCAGTTCGGCCAGGAGTATTTTTTCCGGGTTAGTGCCATAACAACGCTGGACAAGGCGACGGCGGAAAGCGTGCCGTCCGCGCCGGTCAGCCTCACGCCGCGCGATGTGTTCCCTCCGCCTGTCCCCACGGGCCTCACAGTGGTGAATGCCGCGGGCTCGGTCGATCTGCTGTGGAACGCGAGTTCCGGGGGCGACCTCGCCGGCTACAACGTCTACCGCAGCACGGAGGGTGGGCCGTTCCAGCGCATCAACAAACAAGGGATGCCCACGCCCATCTTTCATGACACCACGGTCGAGCCAGGCCACGTCTACGAATATGCCGTGACGGCAGTTGACCTCTCCGGAAATGAGAGCAGGAAGTCTGAGCCCGCAAGCGTCGCCACGCCCTCCCCGGGCGCGCAGTGAGCGGCACACCACGCGCTGCCGGGCGCAAAATGGTATAATTCCGCCGGAACCGGGAGCAGCGGTCGTTCCCGCAAAATTCCCGGACTGAGATTCTGGTTGTACGCACCGGCAGTTGAAGAGGTGAAATCAACGGTGAAAACCCTGTCGCCTCTTGAGATTGGACTGATCGCAGGCGCGGTGGTGGTTCTCATCAGCGCCGGCCTCTTCGCTTATCTCAAGCTGTTCCGAAAGAAAGATCCCGCTGAGCTTGAGCGCCTCCGCCGTTTAGGGCTGGGCCGAACGGGCCGCATTGTCGACGGCGAAATCACCGGCCTGATCGAACCGGAAGGTGAAGACACGGCGCTTCTGCTGGTTTACCGCTATGACATCGCGGGAGTCACCTACGAGGTGACGCAGGATGTCTCCAGGATGCCCGCTGTTGCCGCCGAAGCGCGCCACTTGATCGGCAACAGCATCAGCGTCAAGTACGATATGAAGCATCCCAGCAACTCCATCGCGGCTTGCGAGGTGTGGTCAGGAATACGTGGCATCACCGTTAGCGAGCCGGAGGGCGAAAGCGCCCTTACGGGTTCTACTGCGACGACGAAGAAGCCCTGAGGAAGAACCTGGCGGCGGGCTGCGAACGCCGGTTCTTCTTCAAGCAAATGCCGGCACTCGAAGAGCGTCGTTACAACTGTGAATTCAGAGGGTTATCATTTGAAACTTGAAGAAAAACTCGAAGAACTCCGCCGCCGGCGCGCGCAGGCGGAAGCAGGAGGCGGCGACGAGCGTCGCGCCAGACAGCACGCGGAAGGCAAGCTCTCCGCCCGCGAGCGGCTGGAGCTCCTATTCGACGAAGCCACCTTTGAAGAGGTCGGCGAATTCGTCGAGCACAACTGCCGCGACTTCGGAATGGAGGCCCAGCGCATTCCGGGCGACGGAGTCGTCACCGGCTACGGACTCATCAACAACCGCCTGGCCTATGCCTTTGCCCAGGACTTCACGGTTTTCGGCGGCTCGCTCAGCGAGGCCAACGCGGCCAAAATCTGCAAGATCATGGACCTGGCCCTGAAGGTGGGCGCTCCGCTCATCGGCCTCAACGATTCCGGCGGCGCGCGCATCCAGGAAGGCGTTGCCTCGCTGGCCGGCTACGCGGACATCTTCCTGCGCAATACTTTGGCTTCCGGCGTGGTGCCGCAGATTTCCGCCGTCATGGGACCCTGCGCGGGCGGGGCGGTTTATTCGCCCGCCATCACCGATTTCGTCCTGATGGTTGAAAATTCCAGCTACATGTTTGTCACCGGCCCGGACGTCATCCGCACCGTCATGCACGAGGACGTCACCAAGGAAGACCTGGGCGGGCCGCGCACCCACAGCGCCACCAGCGGCGTCTCGCACTTCGTCACCCGCGACGATCCCGAATGCCTGGCGCTGGTGCGAGAGTTGCTTTCCTTCATGCCGCAGAACAACCGCGAAGACCCGCCCTTCGTGGAAACAAACGATCCCGTGGATCGCAGCGACGCAGAACTCGACAGCCTGATTCCCGCAGAGTCCGACAAACCTTACGACATCAAGGACATCATCCGCCGCGTGGTGGACGACGGCTACTTCCTGGAGGTTCACGAGCGGTTTGCCGGGAACCTGGTGGTGGGCTTCGCGCGACTGGGCGGTTACAGCGTGGGCATCGTGGCCAACCAGCCTGCCGTTCTGGCCGGATGCCTCGACATCGACGCCTCGGTCAAAGGGGCCCGCTTCGTGCGCTTCTGCGATGCCTTCAACATTCCGCTCATCACCTTTGAGGACGTTCCGGGATTCCTGCCCGGCGCCCAGCAGGAATTCGGCGGCATCATCCGCCACGGCGCCAAGCTGCTCTACGCCTTTGCCGAGGCCACCGTTCCCAAGCTTACCGTCATCACCCGCAAGGCCTACGGCGGGGCCTATTGCGTGATGTCGTCCAAGCACATCCGCACCGACGTCAATCTCGCCTATCCCACCGCCGAGATTGCCGTCATGGGACCGGAAGGCGCTGTCAACATCGTCAACCGGCGCGAACTGCAGAGCGCCAAAGACCCGGAAAAACTCCGCAAGGAAAAGGCCGAGGAATATCGCGACCGCTTCGCCAATCCCTACATCGCCGCCGAGCGCGGATACGTGGACGCCGTCATCGCTCCGCGGGATACCCGCCCGCGCCTCATCCGCGCCCTGCGCATGCTGGAAAACAAGCGCGACACACTGCCGCCCAAAAAGCACGGCAACATCCCGCTGTAATCTTTTAACGCCGGCTTTCGACAAACACATCCCTGCCGTTCGTTACGGCTCTGCGTCCTCTGTGGCCCAAAAGCTCTAACACGGAGTGGACAGCGAACCTCTGTGGCCTCTGTGTTAAGGCTCTTCCAGAAACTGAGATCACAAAGAGGGAACGCCATGAGATGTTCAGGGCGACGCAAACGCCATCGCCCATAAGCTCAACACGAAGTGTACAGAGCAGCTTCTGTAGGCTCTCGGTTACAGCTTTCCCAGGCGCAGAGGGCACGGAGAAAATCCTGCAAGCGAAATCCTACAGCGCTGCATTTCGGAATCCTTGCCTGTATCTGCAAGCAGGGACATTCCGCCACTGACGTGTGGCCGAGGGCATATCGAGCCACCGAGCGCGTGTATAATGCAGAGTGGATTCAAGAACGTAATCAGGGCGACGCAAACGCCAGCCCCGGCAGGGGCGGCAGAATTTAGCCCATGGCGCAAGCCATGGGAAAACAACCCACCCTACATCCGCCCACCCTCGCCCGCTTGCGGGAGAGGGGGGACCCCGCCGTGGCTGAGGCGGGCGAGGGTTCCAAGACTCCAACCGCGGTGTATAATCAGGTTTTCAGGGATGCGCCGGAAACCGAAGCCAGTGGTCACAGAGCGCCGCTACACCGGGGTGAATGCAGAAGATACCGCCCTTGTTCGCCAAAAATCCGGCGGTGATAGACTGAACCGTTCCAGGGAACAGGAGACTAATTGTTCAAGAAGATTCTGGTCGCCAATCGCGGTGAGATTGCTGTGCGGGTGATGCGCGCCTGCCGCGAGATGGGCATTCGCAGCGTGGCGGTTTATTCGGAAGTGGACCGCAAGTCGCTGCACGTGCGTTACGCTGACGAAGCGCTCGCCATCGGTCCCGCGCCCGCCGTTGACAGCTACCTGCGCATTGACCGCATTATGGACGCCGCCCGGCGCTCGGGCGCTGAAGCCATCCATCCCGGCTACGGATTCCTGGCGGAGAATCCTGATTTTGCCCGCGCCTGCCGCGACGCCGGCATTGTTTTCATCGGCCCCACGCCCGAGGCCATGGAACTGATGGGCTCCAAGACGGCCGCCCGGCGCCTGGTGATGAACGCCGGCCTGCCGGTGATTCCCGGCACCGAAGCCAATCTGGAAAGCTTTGAGGAAGTGGTCCGCGTGGCGCGCCAGATCGGCTTCCCCGTGATGCTGAAGGCTTCGGCGGGCGGCGGCGGCAAGGGGTTGCGGATGGTGGCAACTGAAGACGAACTTGAGTCCGCCTGGCGCAACGCCCGCTCGGAGGCGCAGAACGCTTTTGGCGATCCGTCCGTCTATCTCGAAAAGCGCATCGAACGGCCACGCCACGTTGAAATCCAGCTTCTGGGCGACACCCACGGCAACCTGATTTATCTCGGCGAGCGCGAATGCTCGTCTGCAGCGCCGCCACCAGAAGGTTCTGGAGGAATGCCCTTCTCCCATGCTCGACCCGGAGCTCCGCCGCCGCATGGGGGAAACCGCGGTGCGCATCGGCAAGCTGGCCGGCTACACCAACGCCGGGACGGCGGAGTTCCTGATGGACCGGGACCGCAACTTCTACTTCCTCGAAATGAACGCCCGGCTCCAGGTGGAGCATCCGGTCACGGAGATGGTGGTGGGCATTGACCTGGTGAAGGAACAGATCCACATCGCCGCGGGCGAGCGCCTCGAGTGGCGGCAGGAAGACGTGCAACTGCGCGGCGCGGCCATTGAGGCCCGCATCTACGCGGAAGATCCGGCGCGCGGCTTCTTCCCTTCTCCCGGGCTCATCACGCGGCTGGCCATCCCGTCGGGTCCCGGCGTTCGCAGCGACAGCGGCGTCTACCAGGGCTGGCGGGTGCCGCTCGAATACGATCCGCTGCTGGCCAAGCTGGTGGTTTGGGGAACCGACCGCCGGCAGGCGGTGGCCCGCATGCGCCGCGCCCTGAGCGAATATGAAGTGGCCGGCCCCGAAACCAATCTGCAATTCTTCCGGCAACTGCTGGCGCATCCGGAATTTGTGGAGGGGCAGCTCGACACGGGATTTATTGACCGCATGCTGGCCGAAGGCACGCTGAAGATTCCGCCGCCGCCGGAACTGGGGCGCGTGGCCATTCTGGCGGCAGCGCTGGAAATGCGCCGGAGGCAGGACTCGCCTGGCAGCGAGAACCGGATGAACGGCCGCGCCTCGCGATGGAAAACAGCGGGCCGCGCGGAGGAGTTGAACCACTGGCCCAGCCGGTAAGAAAACCGGGAAAGAGACCTTATGAACTTTGAAATCGAATTGCGCGAAGACTCCGAGACCAGCGAACACCGGCTCTCCATCGAGCGCCCGTCCAACGGCGAAGGCGGCGCCGAAAAGCCCCAGTTCTCAATTGACGGAAAGCCCCTCGAGGCCGACTGGACCGAAATCCGCCCGGGCCACTATTCGATTCTGATCAATGGCCAGTCCTGCGAAGCCCGCGTCCAGCCCGTGGCAGACAGCCGGCCGGGCCAGCCCGACACCTGGGTCGTCAGCATCGCCGAGTACGATTTCCGGGTCCAGATTCGCGACCCGCGCACGCGCCGATTCGCCGGGCAGGCGGCCGCGCACGACGGCCCGCTCGATGTGCTGGCTCCCATGCCGGGGAAAATCGTCGGCGTGCTGGTAGAGCCCGGCCAGGAGGTCGCGCAGGACCAGGGCCTGGTGGTGATTGAAGCCATGAAGATGCAGAACGAACTGCGGGCTCCGCGCGCCGGGCGCATCACCCAGGTGCACGTCAAGGACGGGATTGGAATTGAAGCCGGCGCCCGGCTGCTGCGGCTGGAATAGCTATAGCTGACGAGCCTAGTGATACTCTTTCACAATCTGCGCCGCCAGCAGGTTTTTCACCTTGGCGTTGTCTCGCAGATTTTCAATATAGGCGGCCTTCAGCAACTGTTCCTTTTCATTCAGCAACGTCTTGCGAATCTGGCTCTGCACCTTGGGGTCCGTCATGGGGTGCTGCCCCGCCTTTTCAATGCCCAGGAGTTTGATGATGTGGTAACCGGTGTGGTCGGTGTTGATGATCGGGGAAAATTGCCCCGGCTTCAGTTGCTTGACCATCCGTTCCAGCATCGGATTGGCCTCGATCGACGATTGAGGAACGAAGCCCATGTCGCCGCCACTCATGGAGGTGGCCGGGTCCTCGGAGTAATTCTGGGCGACGGCGGCGAAGTCCTGCCCCGAACGAAGCTGGGCATAGAGGGCCTGAATCTTCCGCTGCGCCATCTCGGGCGTTTTGGCGTCGTCGTTTTTCAGGTTGTGCACTTCGTTGCTCGACCCGGGAGTCACCTGGATCTGGGCCAGATGGTACTCGGTTTCCGGAACATCGAACGAAGCCTTGTTTTTCTCGTAATAGGCCTTGATGTCCGCGTCGCTCACCGAAACGCGGGAGTTGATGTCGCGGTTGATCAGCTTGTTCACGGTGAGGGTGGTGCGAACCTCGTCTCGAAGGTCATCTTCAGTGATGCCGCGATCTTTCAGCTTCTGCTCAAACTGCTGCTGCGAATACGGGCTTTTCAATTGTCCCATCTTGGTGTCGATTTCGGATTCGGACACGGTGATGTCTGAATGAGCGGCATGCGCCATCAGGATCTGGTTGTTGATCAGCTCATTCAGAATGTTGAGTTTGTAGCTGAGCTCTTGTTCCCGGTCGCCGGCCTCGCCCGTAGAGCCCGCGCGGCTGCGGTAAATCTTTTCCACCTGGGTTTGGTAGATAGGACGCCCGTCAACCTGCGCCCAGACGGTGCCGGAACCCGAGGGTTGGCTCTTGCAGGCCGGCATCAGCAGCACGATTCCTGCAACCCCCAGCAGGCAGGCGGCAGTGGCCATCAATCGACGGCCCGGCGCCGTGCTTGAAAGACTGCGGAAGCTGGACCGGACCTTGCGCCCTCTCCATCCGTTTGGGGTCAGGAGGCGGTAGGCAACACGGCGTACATCTGATAGAATTAGGGATTGCATATTCAAGATATTGTCCATTTCCAAAGGAGTTTTTGATGGCGCGTCGATGCGAAATTTGCGGCAAAGGTCCTGCTTTCGGAAATAACGTGAGCCACGCTCACAACGTCACCCGGCGAAGGTGGAATCCCAATCTCCAACGCGTTCACGCCGTCGTGAACGGGGCCCGGAAGACCCTGCGCGTCTGCACGGCATGCATCCGTGCCGGCAAGATCACCAAAGCCGCCTGAGGGCGGCCTCCGGCGCAGAAACGTCCGCAACAAAGGCCGTTCAGCCGGAGAAACCGGCAAGGAGCCACAGGGCCCGGAACCAGGGCGGCAGGCTCCCTTCCATCCTTCAATCAAAAGTTCAGTTTTCACAAAATCCTTCCCCGCCAGGGCAGAGGTCCGGAAACCCCGGATGGGCGCGGCCGTCTCAGGTCCGCTGGACGCGCTCAACTTTGTAAACGCCCTCGATTTTCCGGAGTGATGACACTATCTTCTCCAGGTGCGTCTTGTCAACGATGTCCACTGTAACATCGATGGAAGCCTGGTTATCGCCGGTCCGTGTTTCAAGGTTCTGGATGTTTGACCGGTCGCCGCTGATCACCGCGGTGATCTCTGCCAGCATACCCTGGCGGTCCGTGGTCAGCAGGGTCAGCCGGACAGGGTAAAAGGTATATTTGGGACCTTTCCACTCCACCTCGATGCGCCGCTCGGCATCGTACATCAGGTTCTGGACGTTCGGGCAGTTGATGGAATGGACGGAAATCCCCTTGCCCCGTGTAATGTATCCCACAATCTGATCGCCGCGAATCGGGTTGCAGCATTTCGCCCGGTAAACCATCAGGTCGCCATGTCCGTGCACCTGGATAGCGAGGTCGGAGCGCATGCCAAGAACACGCTTGAAGGTGCTGGTCAGCCGCGACGGCTGGCCGGGTTCGCGGCCCGTATCCGGACTGAGCTTCGACAGGACCTGACGGGCCGAGTACTTGCCAAAGCCGATGCCGGCCAGCAGGTCGTCCGTCAGGCCGCAGCCGTATTCCCGGCCCACGCGCTGATAGTCTTCGGCGGAGATCTTTTTCAGCGCGATGCTGTGCTTTCGGGCCTCTTTCTCAAGCAGCTTCCTGCCAATCTCCAGCGCCTGCTTGCTCTGCTCGATGTTAATCCAGTGCTTGATCTTGTTTCGCGCCCGGGATGTCTTGATGTGCGCCAGCCAGTCACGGCTGGGGGTCTGGGTGGATTGGGTGGTGATCTCAACGATGTCGCCGTTCAGCAGCTTGGTCTTCAGCGGAACGATCCGGCCGTTGACCTTGGCTCCGACGCAGTGGTTGCCAACCTCGGTGTGAATGGCGTAGGCAAAATCGATGGGAGTGGCCTCACGCGGCAGGACGATCACCTTGCCCTTGGGAGTAAAAGTGTAAACCTCCTGGGGATAGAGATCGATCTTGAGGGTGGAGAGGAAATCGTTGGAGTCCCGCATCTCCTTCTGCCATTCCACCAGGTGCCGGAGCCAGGCAAAGCGCTCGGCATCCTGGACGCTCGTCCCGTGTCCGTCCTTGTACTTCCAGTGGGCCGCGATGCCTTCCTCGGCCACGCGGTGCATCTCTGCGGTGCGGATCTGTACTTCAAAGGGCTGGCCGTGCGGGCCGATCACGGAGGTGTGGAGCGACTGATAAAGGTTGGGACGGGGGATGGCGATGAAGTCCTTGATTCTGCCCGGAACCGGCCGCCAGGTGTTGTGGATGACGCCCAGCGCCGCGTAACAGTTCTTGACGTCGTCGGTGATGATGCGGACCGCCAGCAGGTCATAAACCTGATCGATAGCGATATCCTGCCTCTTGAGCTTCTGCCAGATACTGTAAAGCCGCTTGATCCGGCCCTCGATCCTGACGGGGATCGAGTTCTCCTTCATCTTGGCTTCCACCTGGCCCTGGACCTCGGCAAGGAAATGCTCGTTGACCTTTCGCCGGCCCTCCACGGATTTCTTGACGTCCAGGTACGCCTCCGGTTCCAGATGCCGGAAGGCCAGGTCCTCAAGCTCCCCTCGAATTTTCCCCATGCCCAGGCGGTGGGCGATGGGCGCGTAAATTTCAAGCGTCTCATGGGCGATGCGCTGGCGCTTCTCAGGCGGCAGGTGTTCGAGCGTCCGCATGTTATGCAGGCGGTCCGCCAGTTTCACCAGCACGACGCGCACATCGTCCACCATGGCCAGCAGCATCTTGCGGAAGTTTTCCGCCTGTTGCTGCTCGGGGCTCAGGAAGTGGATGCGGCTGATTTTGGTAACGCCCTCGACAATGTGGGCAACTTCGGGACCGAATTGTTCCTCCAGTCCCTCCACGCTGGTGGGCGTGTCCTCGACCACATCGTGCAGCATTCCGGCTGCCAGACACACCGTGTCGAGGCGCAGATCCGCAAGGATGTTCATCACTTCCAGGGGGTGGGAAATGTAAGGCTCGCCTGACAGGCGCTTCTGGCCTTCGTGTTTCTCCAGGCAAAGGCGGTAGGCATTGCGCAGCACGGCGAGATCGTCGCCGGGACGGTAGGACTCGACCTTCTTGAGAACCCTTTCAAACTGCGTCATAGTCACCCATACCATTCTAGGCCACTGCAGTTCGGGTCTTCAAGCAGGCCGGCGCCCTGCTTCGCCAATCAATCGTCCGTGACAGCAGCTCTGGCAGGCGCAAACCGGCGAGCCGAAACCCGGTTCAACCCGGCAATGGGTGCCAGCCCGGCAACCCGTCCGCAAGCGGCGCCCGCTGCAAAAGCTGACCCGGCCGACACCAAGAAAAAAGCCCTTCGCCTCTTGAACATGAAGCGAAGGGCCCCTTGTAAGCTGCTGACTGGATGCGGAAGGTTATGATCCCTGGGCTGAGGGTTTCGCAGGCGCAGCATTCCGGAGTTCCATGGCTTTCTGTTGCCAGCTGTCGGCTTGCTTCAGGTCTGCCGCGCGGTCCTCCTTGCTTTTATCAATATCAGCCTTCTGCCGGTACAGCAAGTTCAGGTAAGCCATGCTGTTGAAGTCGTTGGGCTTCAAATCCAGCGCCTTATTGAGAGCAACAATTCCATCGTCGATCAACTTGGCGTTCTGCTCCTCCAGTTGTGACCTGTACTTCTCAGGCAGGGGAGGAAGGTTGCCCTTCTTATCCGGCATCATGAGGTTCAGGTCCTTGCGAACCTTTCCGTCGGCCTGGAAAGACTGCGCCCAGTCGATCACCCCGATCCAGTAATAAGGCTCAGGGTTGTTGGGTTCAATATCGATTCGTTTTCGCTGGAAATCCTTGGCCTTTTCAAAGTCCTTCATGTTGTAATAAATCTGCCCGATGCTGGCCAGCGCCGTAGTATTTTTCGGGTCCAGATTCAGCACGTCTTCAAAAGCCGCAATGGCCTGTTGACCGGTCTTGATATTTTCCGGCGAATCCCCGCCGGGAACGTACTGCTGAGCATAGGCGGTGGCCAAGTACAAGCGCGCATTGACCAGCGAAGGGTCCAATTGAATCGCGCTCTTGAAATGCTCAATCGCTGCCTGGAACTTCCCATTGCGATAGGAGTCCACTCCCTTGTGGAGCTCGTCTCGAGCCTTCAGCGCGCTTAAGGCACTACAGCCGCCCGCCACGACCGCCAGCAACAACACCGCGCACAGCAGTGCCAGCTTGTTACGTCGCATCTTCCATCCTCCCTAGGTCAATATTTACAGTGTCGCCAGACGCTACTGTTGAGACTCAATCGCCTTGGTAATCAGCCCGATCTTGTCGGCTCCGGCGCCCTTCGAAATGTCAATCAGCTGAGCCACGTCCTGGAAAGGCAGCTTCGGATCACCCTTAATGAACAGAATGTGATCATTCCGGTTCTTGAAGATGTCCACCAGGCGCTGCCCCAGATCCCCAATCGCAACCGGAGTCTGATTGATGGTCACGGTCCTTTGAGTGTCGATGGTTACCACAATGGTTCTCTCGATCACTTCCTGTTTTTGCTTGTTCTTGTCCGGTTTGGGGACAAGCGCATCCAGGCCCTTGGGGGTCAAGGGCGTGATGATCATAAAAATAATCAGCAACACCAGCAGAATGTCGATGAAAGGCGTCACGTTCAGGTTCAACATGGTGCCGCCACTTTCGCCGCCAACGGCTATTGACATAAAAATACCCTCTTTCAGCCGGCCCCAAGCCGGCGGTTCTCGAACAGGACGTCACGGAAGTGCTGGTTGCAGCGGGATGTTCACGTTGGGCTGAACCTCCTCGGTAATCAGGCCCAACTGCTCAATCCCAGCCGCACGGACGTTGTCAACCGC
Organism: uncultured Acidobacteriota bacterium; assembly: GCA_963783155.1. Lineage (GTDB taxonomy): Bacteria > Acidobacteriota > Terriglobia > UBA7540 > UBA7540 > SCRD01. The sequence goes on from CAWANC010000007.1 coordinate 599,698, forward strand.
AGAAACGACGTCCCCGTAATGCGCCCGAGCATCACTCTTGATAAAAACCACTTTGTTCAGTTTGTTCGACATGAGATCTTCAACCTGTGTCGTGATGTCACTCAGCGCAACAGGCTGCGCATTCAGAAAGTACTTCCCGTCCCGCGTAATAGCCACCTCTACGGCATCGGTCTTTTCGGCATCGGGCATGTTACGCGGGTTATGAGTCAACGCCTTGTCAACGGAAACGCCTTTCTGAAGCAGGGGGGTGATCACCATAAAAATGATCAGCAGAACCAGCATGACGTCCACCATCGGCGTCACGTTGATGTCCGCCAGAGTGCCCAGTGATGCGCGTTTCCGGGCCATTATTTCCTACCTCCGGAGTTCTTAATGAAGTAATCCACCAGTTCGGACGAGGAGTTGTCCATTTCCACGTCAAAACCTTCAATCTTGTTGGTGAAGTAGTTGTAGAGCCAGACGGCCGGGATGGCGACGAACAAGCCGATAGCGGTGGTAACCAGGGCTTCTGAGATTCCGCCGGCAACCGCGCCAAGACCGGTTGACTTGCTGGAGGAAATTCCCTGAAAGGCGTGAATAATTCCCAGCACGGTTCCGAACAGTCCGACGAAAGGCGCCGTCGATCCGATCGTGGCCAGGCTGGAAATGCCCCGCTTCAGCTCCGCATGGACGATGGCCGAGGCCCGCTCCAGAGCGCGCTTTGAGGCCTCAATCATTTCACCGGGTATTTCAGCCGAGACCTGATGAGCCTGAAATTCCTGCAGGCCTGCTGTCACCACCTTGGCCAGGTGGCTTCGCTTGTTCTGCTCAGCAATTGAAATCGCCTCATCCACCCTGCCGTCTTTCAAGGCACCGGCAACCGCGGGAGCGAAAATGCGGGACTGTTTCCGGGCCGCCTGAAAAGCGATCCAGCGGTCGATGGCCACGCCGATGGACCACGCCGACATGAAGAACAGCACGATAACGACCGCCCGGGCTGACCACCCCATGGTTCTCCACATATCCAGGGGGTTAAAAGAGGGACCGGCCGCATCCTGAAACAGCAACATTGTAATAATAAGGTTTGCTCCTAACATGCTTGTCTATTTCCTCCTCAAGGATTTTTAAATACCGCCGACTAACCGGCCAAGGTAAAGTTTACATCGATCTCCGTAACCACTTCCACAGGGTCGCCGTTCAATAACGTCGGCTGATAGCGCCATTGTTTTACCGCGTCCAGAGCGGATTTGACCAGCAAGGGATGGCCGCTCAGAACTTTCAGATCCTGAATTGTTCCATCCTTCGAAATAATGGCCTCGAGCCTCACTGTCCCCTGAATCCGGGCCATTTTGGCAAGGGGCGGATATTCCGGCGAAGGCTTGAAAATCAGCTTGGCGGATTCCACCTGGCCACCCACCCTGATCCGTTGAGGCGTTTTCGCCTTCGGGGGAGGGGGCGGAGGCGGTCCGGCAGTGACACCGCCGATGATACCACCCAGAACACCACCGGCCGAGCCACCCGGCATGCCACCCGAGACGCCGCCGACCACTCCGGCCGACTGCACGACCGGCTGCTCTTTGATCTTTGCGATGGTCTTCGGGATAACCGTGGGGGCCTTCATCAAGTCCGCCACGCTGACATGGTGAATCACCACCGGGGGAGCCTTGGCAGGCGGCGGAGGCGGTGGAGGCGGCGGCGGCGGCGCGGCCAGAAAGGTCATCAACTGCGCCTTGGGCAAGGCATCCGTCTGCATCAAGGGAACAATAATCATCACGCCGATGATGATCACTTCAAAGATATAAGCAATGGGCAGCGTGGCCTTTTTCCAGTCATCCGTTTTGGCCGCAGAATAGCAAAGGTAAGCAACAAACCCCACAAGATTCAACAGGAACACGATGATCATCCACGGCCAAGTCGGAAACTTGAAATGCTTTGTATCCGAATAAACGTAGCAGAGGATCAACGCGTAACAGAAAAAGATCGTTGCAATGATCAGCGACTGGGTGATCAGCACCTTCAATTCCGGCGTCTCAATCAAAGGGAAGCCAAAATAGCCGACCAGAAATCCTGCGATCCCTATCGCAAGCGAAACCAGCCAGTGCACGCCTTTCAGCACAGAATCACGGTTTGCAGACGAATCCAGTAGCGTGTCACCAAGCATAATACCCACCCCCTCTCTTCGTAGAGCTCCGGGCCGGACAAACCTCCCGGGCTTTCAACCGGAGAAATTTATTATCTTTTGGCAGTAGCAACTTCCCGCTCATATACTTTACGCTTCTCCTGCGCCCGCCCGCTTCCCGTTCTGGTCTGCCAGAACACCAGGATGGGACTTGCTATGGCGATGGACGAATAGGTTCCAATCAGGACTCCCACCACCATGGCAAAGGCAAAGCCGTGAATGACCTCGCCTCCAAACAGGTAGAGGGAGAGAACTGCAAGAAACGTCAGCCCCGAGGTCAGGATCGTTCGGCTCAGGGTCTGGTTAATACTGCGGTTCACCAGATCCATGAAGTTCCCGCGCTTGCTCGAAGGCAGGTTCTCCCGAACTCGATCGAACACCACGATGGTATCGTTCATCGAATAACCCACCAGCGTCAGCAGGGCCGCAATAACAGAAAGCGTAATTTCCTTATTAAAAAGAGAAAACAAGCCGATCGTTATGAGAACGTCGTGAAAGACCGCGATCACCGCCGACACGCCATAAATTAACTCAAAACGGAACCAAATGTAAACCAACATTGCAGCCAGCCCCGCCAGGGTCACATAAACGGCTTCGCGGCGCAGGTCGGATCCCACCTTGGGACCGACAATCGTGGTCCCCCCGGCAGAAAGAGTAAATCCCGAGAGGTAAAACTCCTTCTGAAGCACATTGATCACCGCCGGGGTCACGCCTGCCACCTGCTTCAACTGCTGGAAATCTGAGATCAGGCCGCTCTGCGGAGGGTGGTCGCGGAAACTCACCATGGCTTTGGCAAGATTGTCGTAAGTGCTGGTGGCGGTTTCCAATCCTTTTGAAGCCAGGCCCAGCGGGTCGGCAACCAGCAGCTGGTTTTCAATCGTTGTGGCAGAGGCGTTGTTGAAGTCCTCTTTGTTTTGTTGAGCCCCGCCGTACAATGCCGTCAGCGCCTTGACGATGGCCGCCTTTCCGGTATCCAGCGCCTCACCCCCGCTTGCGCCTTCTTCCAGCGGCAGCTCGATCATCACCGAATGTTCCGAGGCAGCCCCGATGCGTCTGGATCGATGCGCCGCGCCAGTTCTGGCTGTTGAGCTGTTTGCGAATGGCGCCAATGTCAGGAGCCTTTGCGAATTTCACCATCACCTGGGTCCCGCTGCGGAACTCGATTCCGTAAAGGAGCCCGTGATGGACGGCAATCGAAACCAGCCCGGCAACCAGGAGAAGCAGCGAAACACTAATGAAGTACCACTTCTTGCCCAGCCAATCGATATTGGGTTCGTGAAAGAATTCCATTTTTATCCTGGTCCGCCGCCTGTAAATATAGACACCGGAAGCATGGTTAATGTTCCCTAATATTTAAACGCTGAGCGCTGCACCCTTCTGGCGCCTCGTCAGCACGTAATCAAAAATGGTCCTAGAAACATACACCGAAGTGAAAAGGTTTGCAATCAGACCGACGGTCAGGGTCACCGCAAACCCCCGGATCGGCCCGGTCCCAAAGGCAAAAAGGATTGCCGCGGCCGCTACCGTAGTTACGTGGGTATCAATGATCGTCCGGAAGGCGTGCTCGAATCCCGCCGCCACTGCGGCCCCGGCGGCCTTGCCGTGGCGCAATTCCTCCCGGATGCGCTCAAAAATCAGCACGTTGGAATCAACGCCCATGCCGACCGTCAGGATGACGCCCGCTATACCCGGCAGCGTCAAGACCGCTTGGAAATATGCAAGCGCAGCCATCAGAATAATCAGGTTCAATACCAGCGCCACGTCGGCGTTGATGCCCGCCCCATGGTAATAGACCAGCATGAAAATAATGATGGCCACAAAGCCCACGATGCACGCGATGATACCGGCGCGTATGGAATCCGCACCCAGCGACGGGCCAACCGTGTTCTGATACAGATAGCTGATCGAGGCGGGAAGCGCTCCGGAACGGAGCATCAGTGCCAAATCCGAGGTCTGCTGGGGCGTGAAGGAACCGGTGATCTCGCCCGAATCGGTGATCTGGCTCTGGATGGTGGGCGCGGAAACCACCCGGCTGTCCAGAACAATCGCAAGCCCCTTGCCGATATTCTTGCTGGTGACTTCGCCAAAGCGCACGGCCCCGTCGCGCGACAGGGTGAAATTGACGCTGGGCTGGCCATTCCGGCCCGTTGAAGGCTGGGCGCCCGTCAGGTCGCGCCCGGTGACGGCCGCCACCTGGTTCAGCAGGTACCAGGTCTGCCCGCCGCTCGTGCTGCTGCCGGATGAATCCGCACTGCCCGGCAGCAGTTCCGTCCCCGGCGGCAGGACGCCTCCAAATGACGATAGCGCGGCTTCACGGCTCGAGTACGGGCCTCCCCGGACGATCTTCAGTTCCAGCATCGCCGTCGCCTGGATGATGTTTTTGACGCGGGTGGGATCGCTGACGCCCGGCAACTGGACCACCAGTTCAAAGTCTCCCTGTCCGTAGTCCGCCACCTCGGGTCCCACCAGGCCCATCGCGTCAATCCGGCGCCGGATGGTTTCCCGGGCCTGTTCCAGCGCCTGGTTCCGAAGCGTGTTGGCCTCGCTCACCTTCATGCTCAGCAGGCGCGAATCCACCTGGCCGGGAACGCGCTGCAGATTCCAGGTTGAAAATTGTTGGGCAACCAGCGCATCGAGGTCACCCGACTTTGAATCCGGAATACCTTTGATCAGGATGGATGAGATGCCCTGCCGCTCGATGGAACTGTAGGAAATGCTCCGGATGGGCATTTCATCGCGCAACCGTTCCAGAGCCTGGTCGGTGGTCACCTTGACGGCGTCGTCCACGTGCACCTGCAACACCATGTGGGTGCCGCCCTTCAAATCGAGTCCCAGGTGAATGCGGCTGGCAAGATTGGCTTTCAGTTTGGTGACGTTCTTGGGAAAACCGGTGAGTCCCAGGACGCAGGCGATAACGACGGCAAGAATAAAGATCGTACGGTTCCGAATCCGATTATGGTCCATTGCTTAAATCCTTTGTCCTCCGGGAGCCTCCTGCAGAAACGTTACTTCTTCTTTCCTTTGCCGCCTTTCTCCTGCGCGGACGGGTCGTCTCCCTCCGACTGAACTCCCGTAATGGCGGTCCGGGCGATATCCACTTTCACCTGATGGGCAACCTCCACCTGTACAATATCGCCGCGGAAGCCGGTAATCAACCCGTAGATTCCGCCCGAGGTCATCACCCGGTCTCCGGTCTTCAGGCTGGACAACATCGCCTGGGTCTTTTTGCGGTTGCGCTGCTGGGGAAGAATAACCAGGAAGTACCAGATCAGAAAAAGAGGAGCGAACAGCAAGAGAAACTGCGCCAAAGCCCCGCCACCGCCGGGATCCGCCGCCAAAACAATCCGATTAATTAGCACACACTCGGACAAAATCGAGCCATCAAAGTTGGAATTAAGGATGAATGATCTCGCACTTAATGCAGAAACCAGCAGGGTTTGCGGGTAACGCTTTCGAATTCGCTTCCAAGCTATACCGAACGGGTCCCCTGTTCAGGGCCCGCAAGGAACCCTGCAAGGAATTTCTCAAACCCTCCAAACCTGATAGCTTGCCTAACTCTCTTCATCATGTCAAGGTAAAACCACAAGTTGTGGTACGTGGCCAGCATGCAAGCCGAAATCTCACCCACCGCAAACAAGTGACGGATGTAGGCTCGGGAGTACCGCCGGCAGACCATGCAACCGCATCTGGCGTCCAGCGGACCGGTGTCCTGCGCATACCGCGCGCCTTTGATCACCAGCTTGCCTTCGGAGGTAAACACGCAGCCGTTGCGCGCGTTCCGGGTGGGCATGACGCAATCAAACATGTCGACACCCAGCGCCACGCACCGAACCAGGTCTTCCGGCGTCCCCACGCCCATCAGGTAGCGGGGCCGGTCTTCGGGAAGAAATCCCGCCACGTGTTCGGTCATCCCGTACAGGTCATCCTTGGGCTCGCCCACCGAAAGGCCTCCGATGGCGTAACCCTCAAAGCCCATCTCGACAATTTCCAGGGCGCTTTCGCGGCGCAGGCCCTCGTCGGTCCCGCCCTGCACAATCCCGAACAGGCTCGGTCCGATTTCGGCTCTTCCGCTCTCTGCAAAATCACGGCCCTGCAATTGGCCTGCGTTTTCCGCAAAGAATTTCCTGGAGCGTTCCGCCCAGCGCCCCGTCAGCCGGACCGAGCGTTTCAGCGTCTCGTGGCTGGCGGGATAATCCACGCACTCATCGAGCGGCATGAGGATGTCGGCGCCCAGCGCGAGCTGGGACTCCATCACGCTTTCGGGCGAAAAAAAGTGGGGAGTGCCGTCCAGGTGGGAGCGGAACCACACCCCGTCTTCGGTCACCTTCCCCAGTCCTTTCAGGCTCATCACCTGGAAGCCGCCGCTGTCGGTCAGGATGGGATGCGGCCAGCTCATCATCCGGTGCAGGCCGCCGAGTTCGCGCACCCGCTCGTGCCCGGGACGCATGCAAAGGTGATAGGTGTTGCCCAGAATAATCTGCGCGCCCACTTCTTCCAGTTGCGCCTGGGTCATGGCCTTGACGGCACCGGCGGTGCCCACCGGCATAAAGATGGGCGTCTCCACGTCGCCGTGCGGCGTGTGCAGGATTCCCGTCCTGGCCCGGGTGCTCTCGTCTTTTGAGACAACGGTAAACTTCAGTCCCATGGGGTGTTTGTTCCAACCTATTCCGCGGGACGCGCGTCCGGCGTTCATCCATTCAGGGATTGTGTTGCAGACTGGGCCAAAGAATTATTGTTAGCACAGGCTGACAGGCGGGGCAATGTTCGACCGGGGTTTCGGGACCTAACCTCCCGAGAAGATGAAAGCAAACCCGACTTTGGCAGCCACCAGCAGCACCCACGCTCCGAGGAAGGTCAGGAAGATTGTGCCGGTCTTCACCTTCTTCTGCGCGACTCTCGAAAGGCCGATGGCCAGCAACGCCATAAACCAGAAGATCATTACGTCCAGCGAGCTCGCCAGGGCAAAAACAGCGTGGGACGTGGTCAGGGGATTCATGAAATATCCGGGATTGGTAGGCGCCGGAATCTGTGGATTGAAGCCTCCGACATCACCGAACAGCATCACCGCGACCGCCATCACTCCACCCAGGATGCTCGGCAGGTTAGCGTAGCAGGTTACAGAAAACACCTGCTTGAACTTTGCGTGCTGGCCGAAAAAGCCGTTCAAAACCAGCAGTCCGAATCCGGCGACGATCAGCAAAAAAATGGGGACTCCCACTAACGCTCCGGCCGGCATCACGATGCGCAGGACAGTCGAGGATCTCTCGGCAATCTGGCTCAACTGTGCCGGATCCATGGCGGCCGCCCGTCCGCTCCGTTGAATGCCCTGCAGGGCAATCTGGCTTGCGCCGATCTTCAGCAGCATCGTTTCCACGACGGCAAATGAAACCAGGATCAGCACCCCCAGCGGCGCCATCCAGTCGGGCTTGCGGGCGATCGCTTCAAAGGTTTCGCCGGGCTCGACAAAGACGCCGATCAGGCGGGAGAGGAACAATTTCGAGGGAGTGCCCTGTGGGGCATCGAGAGGGGAAGCAGTGTCGGCCATGGTATCCTCCGTAGGAAGCTCAAGTTGCTGGCCTTACTCTTGCGACCGTACTCTTACGGACTGTCCAGGCGCGAACAGGAAAGCTTGCGCCAGACTGCCGGCACGAAAACCTTCCGGGACAAAAACTCTGCGGCTCACTGCAGCCCGAAATCACTCGTGGAGGGCGGCGTCGAGGAAGGCCCGGAGCTTGCGGCTGCGGGAAGGATGCCGCAGCTTGCGCAGCGCCTTGGCTTCGATCTGGCGGATTCGCTCGCGCGTGACAGCAAAGCTCTGGCCCACTTCTTCCAGCGTGTGTTCGCTGCCGTCATCCAGGCCGAACCGCATCTTGATCACTTTTTCTTCGCGGGGCGTCAGGGTCTTCAGCACCGATTCGGTCTGTTCTTTCAGATTGATGTTGATCACCGCCTCGGCCGGAGAAATGACTCCGCGGTCCTCGATAAAGTCGCCCAGGTGGGAATCCTCTTCTTCACCGATGGGCGTTTCCAGCGAGATCGGCTCCTGCGCAATCTTCAGCACCTTCCGAACCTTGAGAACGGGAATATCCATCCGCTTGGCGATTTCTTCGGAAGTCGGCTCGCGGCCGTATTCCTGCACCAGTTGGCGGGAGGTCCGGATGAGCTTGTTGATGGTTTCAATCATATGCACCGGGATGCGGATGGTCCGGGCCTGGTCTGCGATGGCGCGCGTAATGGCCTGTCGGATCCACCAGGTCGCATAGGTGGAGAACTTGTATCCCCGGCGGTATTCAAACTTGTCCACGGCCTTCATCAGCCCGATGTTGCCTTCCTGGATCAGGTCAAGAAACTGCAGCCCGCGGTTGGTATATTTCTTGGCGATGGACACCACCAGCCGCAGGTTGGCTTCAATCAGCTCGCGCTTGGCGAGCTCGGCCTTCTGCTCGCCCACCAGAATGTTCTGATAAGTCCGCCGCAGTTGCGCCAATGAAGCCTGGTTGCCCTTTTCAAATTCTTCCAGGCGAGCCTTCACCTGGCGAAGGTCTTTCTTCAGTTCCTTCCCGTTGCCGCCCCGCGCCGCGTCCAGGCGCTTTTCCAGCCGCAAAGCCTCGCGCTCGATGGGACGGACTTCGTCGGCGGTATCCTGGATGCATTCGATCAGGCGCTTGCGCTCGGCGTTGGTAAATTCAATGGAACGGAACAGCTTGGAGATCAGGATCCGGTGGCGGTGAACGGCCAGGTTAAAGCGGCGGTAGTCTTTGCCGCGGCGGCTGGGCGGGAAAGAATCGCGCTTGGCCTTCAACTGCATCAGCCGCTTGTTCAGCCGCTCCATCTCGTCGATGGTGGCCAGCAGGTCTTTGATGCGGCCGGCGATGCGCTCCTCGGTGAGTTCTTCGTCGTCGAAGACGACCACTTCCTTGATCGAACGCTGCTCCCTTTTCAGTTCTTCGCGAAGCGCAAACATCTCCAGGACCACGATGGGCGAGCGCGACAGGGCTTTGAACACCTTCAACTGCCCGCGCTCAATCCGCTTGGCAATTTCCACTTCGCCTTCGCGCGTCAGCAGGGGAACCGTCCCCATCTCGCGCAGGTACATGCGGACGGGATCGTTGGTCTTGTCCAGCGCCCCCGGCGTCAGGTCCAGTTCAACATCTTCGGAGGGCTCGTCATCCCCCTTGTCTGACCCCGCGTCCTCGGACTTCGCCTTCGGTGACTCCAGGACCTCGATGCCCGCATGGTCAAACATCGAAAGCAGGTCATCCAGGTCTTCAGCGGAGTGCACATCAGAAGGAAGAAGGTCGTTTACCTCGTCGTAAAGAAGGTACCCCTTTTCCTTCCCGAGCGTCATCAGCTTGCCAACCTGGTCATACTTGTCGTCAAATGCCAAAGCTTCGGCCTCCGTTTAGAAGCAATTTCTGGTTTGAGTCACTTTTTTTCCTGAACGGGAAACCTGTAGCAACCGAGCACCTTCTCAAATTCGTCCACCCCTGAAACACAGTCGCGAAACCAGCCTTTTTCGGCAGGGAGTCCCGCCGCTAAATAGATGTAATACTATACTATTTCATGGAAGATTTGTTCTCGATTGCTAAGTTTTCCCTGACCCGCGCTAATTCCTTCATCAAAAGTACCTTACTCTCGTTCAGAGCCGAAAGCCGCGCCCAATCCTGCTCCTTGCCCGCGGCATCAATAACAGGATTCAGGGCGCTCAGTTCACGCTCAATTTTTCTCCGCCGCAACGCATTTGAAAATCTTACCGCATCCTCCTGGCTGGGGACTTCATCGGAGGCCAGCAGGCTCTCGTGGAGCAGGTGCTGATTTTCAGCGCTCAGGCTCTCCCCCAGGGTATGGACGTCCACCGGCTTGCCGGCGTTTCGCGCTTCCAGCAGCTTGAGGAAAACATCTTCGGCAACCAGGCCTTTCAAAACTCCCTCCGACACCAGGCCCGGAAGAAGTTCATCCAACACTTCCGGACTCTCCAGAAAAGCTCGCAGCAGTTTCCTTTCCGCATCCGAGGCCTTATACTCGCGGGGCCGGCTCACCACGTCCGTCCGTCGCTCCACGGCGGCGCGCCGAAGTTCGTCTCGCAGCAGACGGTCGTCCAGCAGGGCGCGCGCGGCCAGCCGGTCTGTCATCTCCCTGCGCATGAGCGGATTCGGCATGCGGGCCAGATAAGGAAGCACCGCGTTGGCCACGGCAAGTTTGCCCTGCGGCGTATTCAAGCCGTGCTCGGCAATGGCGCGGTCGGTGACGTAATCGATATACCCCGGCACCGCCGCCAGCAGACGCCGGTACTCAGCCTCTCCCTGTTTCCGGATGAACGAGTCCGGATCCAGGCCGCCCGGAAGCGCCAGCACCTTCACTTCAAAACCCGCCTCGAGCAAAGCATTCAACGACCTCTCCGTAGCCGCTATCCCCGCGGAGTCAGGATCGTAATTCACCACCACCCGCCGCGAATAGCGAGCCAGCAGGCGGATCTGGGCGTCGGTAAAACTGGTGCCGCAGCTGGCAATCACGTTTTCGATTCCCGCGGAGTCCACCGCGATGCAGTCCATATAGCCTTCCACCAGAATCGCGTAATCCTGTTTGCGGATCGCCTTCCCGGCGATGTCCAGGTGGTAAAGCACCCGGCTCTTTGTATAGATCGGCGTTTCCGGAGAATTCAGATACTTCGGCTGCTCGTCGCCCAGCGCGCGGCCGCCAAAAGCGATCACCTTCCCGCTTTCGTTGGCGATGGGAAAAATAATCCGTCCCCGAAAACGGTCAAAGCGCCGGTTGCCGCCGGCGTCGCGCAGCACGAGTCCCGTCTTTTCCACCATCTCCTCATCGAACTTCAGGGAATCCAGATGCCGCGTCAATCCGCGGCCTTCGCGCGGAGCATAGCCCAGAAGAAACCGGCCGACCACCTCGTCCTCGAGACCGCGGTCCAGAAGATAGGCGCGGGCCGCACGGCCTTCGCCGGTGCCGGTCAGTTGACCGGCGTAAAACTTGGCCGCTGCCTCATGGATCTTGTAAAGCGCCGCCCGCTCATGCGACTTGGTATCATTCCCCCTGGAGCCGGTCTGGACCAGGGTGATGCCCACTTTATCCGCCAGACGTTCCAGAGCTTCAGGGAACGTCAGGTTGTCCACCAGCATGATAAATTTGAAGACGTCGCCCCCGACGCCGCAGCCGAAACAGTGAAAAATCTGTTTGCCGGGATGAACCGCAAAAGACGGAGTCTTCTCCTGATGAAAGGGGCACAGACCCATCATGTTTGCGCCGGCCTTGCGGAGCTGAACGTAATCGCCTACGATTTTGACAATATCGGCAGCAGCGCGAACATCTTCAACCTGATTCATGGTCCTTCTGCGGTCGCCATCGCGGCCCCACGCCCAACCGTCGTTCTGCGAATGGCGATTTTTCCTGAGTCTGGCCCAAAACTCAACGCAACAAACTGCGGGCAGGCGCCCCTACGGAACTACCAGCAGCCCCGGAGAAGACTTTTTAAATTCGTCGGATTTAAACTGGCTGCGGAGAAGGTCAAGGTAAGCGCGGCCTTTGGGACGCCCGTTGGTGCGCGTAGCCCCCAGTTGGGTCAGAAAAATAAGAGCGTCCCGGATCTCGCTGTCACGGACCGTCTCAATCCCTGCATTCTGGCTTTCTGTCTGCTTGTAGTTTTCGATGGCAGCCTTCAAGGCGTCGTAAAGCCCGCGCTGAACGGCATAGTCCGGCGGCTTCTCGTAATAGATGCCGCTGGAAAGCGTCTGGTAGGCCTCGGCAAGCGACTGGATACCGGCAATCACATCCGCATCGGTGACCGCCGGATTATCCCTGGCGTTCAGGCAGATGGCATAGCCCAGCGCCAGAATCATCCGCTCGTGCCGGGCCACGAATGAAGATGGAATTTTGATATCGGCAAAAGGAACGCTGGCCCAGTTCGGTTCCTGCCGGCCGAGATCGTGCTTGCGGCTTTCCTGGAGGTAGGTGCAGTCGGAAGGACAGTCAATCGACACTTCGCGCTCAGTGCCGCAGCAGACCGTGCAAATCGTCTCTGCCCGGGCCGGGCAGAAGCGTTTTGCTTTTCTCTTTTCACAGATGGGGCAAGCCAAGCGATGGTCCCCGTGCTCGAATTGCCGCCCCTCGGGCGACTCCAAATCATTCTAGGCAATTCCCATCGCCGTGGCAAATTCTAACCGGGGACCGGAACCAGGGCGGGAGGGCAGGATCACGGGTGGCGCATACGTCGCGCCATTTGCGATGTATGCGGCCCTACTTTTCCAACATTAATAGATGTAGCAGGAATTCCCTGCTACGCATACATTCCAAACCCCGGAACGTATGCGCTACCCGATATGATCGAGGCCGGCTGGCGCAGATGCTCACCTTTCAGTATCGCGGGTGGCGCGGAGCGAGAGGCACTTGGCTGTGTTCATACCAACCGATCCATGGCAATCATTGCGGTGGCCCGGTCGCCCAACAAAAATTTCATAGCCCTCTACCTTGGGGAGAGGGCGGTCGCGCAAGGCGACCGGGTGAGGGGTCTTTCTGCCTTCTTTCATCCTTCATAATTCATAATTCTGTTTGCCCCCACTCAGCTTCGCTGAACATCCCGATCCATCGGGGCGCCACCCGCGGGGTGATTTTGCGAAAGGGCACGACTTCAGTCGTGCCGCTGAGACGCCGCGATGAATCGATTAAAGGGCTTCAGAGTCTGTGTGGAAACTCTCTTCGCCGTGCAAAAAGCCTATTCATGTGGCGGGGTTGACAGGGCTTTGAGATTTTTGGCTATCCCGAGGTTCGATTTTCTCCTCGGGGGCCCGGTTCGCCGGCGTTCAGGCTGCCGGTCGGGCGCTCCAAAGCCGCGTCAGGTTGTACGCGGTAGCGGCCAGCGCCACTTCCACCGCTGCTTTCTCCAATCCCCGCCGCCGGAACTGCTTCAGACCCCGTTGTTCTTTCAGCACTCCGAACACTGGTTCAATCAGCGCTTTGCGCCGCCCGTAAATCGCCCTTCCCGCCTGGCCGCGCAATTTACGCCGCATCTGACGGTGCACCGGGTCCGTAGCCCGGCACCGCAATCGCCCACCCCGGTTCAGCATCCGCGCCAGATTCGAATCCGGCACGTAAGCATCAATCTTCTGTTGCTCCAAAACTTTCAAATCCGCGAGCACAAAAAAGCCACTGTCCGCGCTGACCCGTCCCGGCGATTCTCCGCAGCGCCGCTTCACCGCTTCCACCACCGGAACCAGCAAGCCGTTGTCCGTGGCCTTCTGGCTCACCCGCTGTTCCACAATCAGGTGGTCCTCACTGGCCGCCATCGTCACCGTATAGCCCAGCACGTACCCTCGCCGCTCCTTCAGAAACCGGCTCTGGGGATCGGTCAGCGACCGCCGTTTCAGCCCGCTCTTTTTCAGTTGCTCCAGACGCCCCGGAATCCCCGCCAGCTTCTCCTCCAGCCGCCGCCGCTCCTCGCCGCCCAATTCCAGCCCCGGCGTCTCGTTCGGGTCTTCGGCCGCGCACGCCTGCTGCCAGCGCCGTATCTGCCGCCGCACCCGCAACCGCTCGGCCCGCAGCTTCTCCACGCTGTCGGTCCGATTCGGCGAGGCATTCGCCTTCACCCGCGTCGAGTCAACGGCCACGTGTCCCAGCCGACCCAGCCCCGCTTCCCGCGCCAACTCCACCACCTGCGTGAACAGATCGTTCAACCCCTTCGGGTGCCGCCGCCGAAACTCGTTCAGCGTCCAGTGATCCGGCTGCGCCCCTCCCGCCAGATACCGGAACCCCAGGTCCTCCCGCACCCGCTGCTCCAGCCGTCGCGACGACGTCACCCCCAGCGCATACGCGTACAACCACACGCTCACCATCAGCGCCGGATGATACGCCGGCCGCCCTTCCTCCTCATAGTCCGCTTCAAACGCCCGCAGATCCAGACGCTCCACCACCTCCCGCATGAAGAAACACAGGTGCTCTTCCCCCAGCACCCCGCGCACATCGGGCGGCAACAAATATCCTTGATCCGGACTGTAAGTTTGAAATTTCATCGCGGCCTCCTCTCCGCATTATACAGACCTGTCAATGAACCAGTTTTCACACAGACTCTAAAGCCCGCGAAGGATGGGGACCGCTCTTTCGGCACGACTGAAGTCGTGCCCTTATAGTTCTAAGCCGGGGGCCGAAGGCAACCGGAACCTCAGCAATGAAGTCAGCCCCGTGTTTAAGTCTCGACAGAAGAACTCCAAAGCGATAAAACAGCCGAAGGAGGAAACGCCTCGCTCCGCTACGAACATCGTGCCCGGACGCTCGACGACTGGCGAAAGAGTTTCGAGCGGAGCGGGACGTTCGGACCGGAAACGCACACTCAGATGTGGTCATATCGATGACTCTGCTATAAGGGCTGCGCGGGGTCCGAACGGGCGTCCTCTGACATCTTCGCCAAGGAGGATCGAGATGGAAGCACCTGCTTCGAACCTGGAAATTGTGGCCTGGGTGGGCCTGGACTGGGCCGACCAGAGCCATGAAATTCGTCTGCAAGCCGTCGGTTCCGAGGTTGCGGAATCGTTCACGGTGGAACAGAAACCGGAAGTCCTGCACGCCTGGATCGCCGGACTTCGAGCCCGCTTTCCGCAGGGCCGGATCGCCCTGGCGCTGGAACAATCGCGGGGAGCGGTGATCTACGCGCTGATGAATTACGATTTCCTGCTGCTTTATCCGGTGCCGCCCAAGGGCCTGGCGCGCTACCGCGAGGCCTTTGCCACCAGCGGCGCCAAGAGCGACCCGACCGATGCCGGCCTGCTGCTGGAACTGGTGCGCACGCATCGGGACCGCCTGCGAGCCTGGCAACCCGACGATGCCCTGACCCGGCAACTGCGACTGCTGGTCGAACACCGGCGGCGCACCGTGGCCGACCGCACACGCCTGACCAACCGCCTGACCGCATTGCTGAAGACCTACTTCCCGCAAGCGCTGGAGTGGGCCGGAGACTTGCGCGGTGCAGCAGCCTGCGAGTTTCTGCAGACCTGGCCCACCCTGGAGGCGGTGCAGCAGGCGCGCCGTTCCCAACTGCGCCGGTTCTATCACGACCATCGGCGGTTGTCGGCCGAAGGCCTGAAGCAGCTGTTCCGCGAGATGGACCGTGCCCAGCCGCTCAGCAGGGATCGGGCGCTGGTGGAGGCCTCGGCGCTGATGGCCCAGACGCTGGCCGCGCAACTGGAAGCCGTGATCGCCGCCATCGAGAAGCTCGATCAGGCGCTCGAGGAACTGTTCGGCCAGCATCCCGACCGGGACCTGTTCAGCAGCCTGCCGGGTGCGGGCGAGGCGCTGGCTCCGCGTCTGGCTGCCGCCTTCGGCTCCGACCGCCACCGCTTCCAGAGCGCCGAGGAACTGCAGCGGTTCTCCGGCGTCGCTCCGGTTACCGAAGCCAGCGGCAAGATGCACTGGGTGCACTGGCGGATGGCCTGTCCCAGGTTTCTGCGCCAAACCTTTCATGAATTCGCTGCCGCTTCCGTGCGCAAATCGTTGTGGGCTCGGGCTTACTACGAACGCCAACGGCAGCGTGGCGCTTCGCACCACGCCGCGGTCCGCTCCCTGGCTTATAAATGGATTCGCGTCCTCTATCGCTGCTGGCAAACCCGTACCCCT